>NZ_CP130630.1:9819161-11083322 GCF_030551255.1 Streptomyces sp. NL15-2K | reverse complement strand
ACGCCGGCATGTACCTCACCGGCCCCTACAACATCACCACCTTCGACGAAGCGCTGGGCAAGGACAAGTACGAGGTCCTGCCCGCCCCCGCCGGTCCGGCCGGCTCCGACGTGCTGGCCGACGGCGAGAACGTCTACTTCGGCGCCAAGACCGGCAAGACGAAGCAGGAGCAGACGCTCGCCGCGTTCCTCGTCTCCCCCGAGGGCCAGCGGATCGCGATGACCGGCGGCAAGAACCAGCCCGTCGTCCGCATCCCGGTCAACTCCACGCTGGACGCGGCGAAGGTGCGCGACGACGCCCGCTGGAGCGTCGTACAGAAGGCATACGAGGACGCCTCGGAGCAGTTCCCGAACGCGCCGGACTTCGCCCCGATCAAGCAGGACACCGCCGACAGCCTCAACGCGATCTTCACGTACTGCGGCAGCGACGTCCGCTCGAGCCTGAAGGAACTCAACGACACCCTCGCCGGTGACCTCAAGGACCAGGACCTGTCGAAATGACCGCTACCGTGACCCCACCCGCGGCGCGCAGAGCCCGGGTCCTCAGCAAAAGGGCCGTCCTGCCGTGGGTGTTCCTCGCCCCCGGCCTGCTGCTCGCCCTCGTCTTCAAGTTCCTGCCCATGGGCAAGGGCATATGGCTCAGCCTCTTCGACGTACGGCCCTTCCTCGGTGACAAGTGGGTCGGCCTCGACAACTACACGCGGGTCCTGACCGACCACCGCTTCCAGGACGCGATCGGCCACACCCTGCTTCTCGGGCTCGGCCAGTCGCTCGGCGCCATCGTCGTCGGCTTCTTCCTCGCCCTGCTCCTTGAGGGCCAGGCACGCTCCCTGAAGATCGTGCGTACGGCCGTCTTCCTGCCGGTCGTCACCGCGACCGCCGTGGTCGGCGAGATGTGGCGGCTGCTGTACTACCCGACCTCCGACGGCCTGATCAACCACGGCCTCAGCTTCCTCGGCCTGGGGCCCGTGCAGTACCTCGACAACCCGAACACCGCCCTGTGGGCGACGATGGTCATGGCCATCTGGATGCTCGCCCCGTACAACATGGTGATCATCCTCGCCGGTCTCGCCGGAGTGGACCGCACCCTGTACGAGGCCGCCGCGATGGACGGTGTCTCCCTGTGGCAGCGCCTGCGCCATGTGACGCTGCCCGCGATCCGCCCGGCGCTCGGCATCGTCCTCACCCTCGCCGCGATCCGCGGACTTCGCGTGTTCACGGAGGTGTACGTCCTCACCGGCGGCGGCCCGGCCGGGTCCACCGAGGTCTGGATGACCCGCGCCTACACCCTCGGCTTCACCCGCAACGACATCGGCGGCGCCTCCGCGGCCTCCGTGGTGCTGCTCTGCGTGACCCTGCTGCTGACCGTGACGGTCAACTACTTCCGCAAGAGGGGAGACGTGCGATGAGCGCGCCCGCCATCGAACCGCTCCGGACACCGGCGCCTACCGCTCCGGCGGGGAAGGCCGCCAAGTCGCAGCGCGCCACGCCCGCCCGTTTCGACACCGCCCTCGGCTGGAACGACCGGCCCGGTGTCTCCTGGGCCCTGCGGATCCTGCTCTGTGCCATAGCGCTCGGCATCTTCGCGGCGCCGTTCCTGACGATCGTCTCCGGCGCCTTCACCGCGCACGCCAGCGGCTCGTCGCTGTCCTTCCTCCCGCACGACAGCACCCTGCAGAACTTCAAGGTGGCGGGCGAGCGCGGCATCTGGGACTACTTCGCCAACTCCCTGGTCATCGCGGGCGGCGCGCTGCTGCTCCAGCTCGCGGTGTCCGTCCTCTCCGCGTACGCGCTGGCCCGGCACAGATTCCGCGGGCAGGCGCTGATCCTGACCCTGTTCATGCTCACGATGATGCTCCCCGAGGAGGTCATCGCCATCCCGCTGTCCCTGGTCCTCGGCCACGTGCCGGTCGTCGGCCTGGACCTGAAGGGCACCGCCTGGGGCGTGATCCTGCCGCTCGGCGCCTGGGGCTTCTCCGTGATGCTGCTGACCGAGTTCATGAAGGACATCCCGACCGAGATCGAGGAGGCCGCCCGGCTCGACGGCGTCGGCGAGCTCCGCATGCTGTGGCAGGTCATCCTGCCGCTGTGCAAGCCCGCCCTCGGCGTGGCCGGCGTGCTCGGTTTCGTGATGATCTGGGACCAGTACCTGCTGCCCCTGATCGCCGCCAAGGACCCCACCGACTACACGGTCACCGTCGCCCTGTCCATCCTGCGCACCGACCCCGAGGTCGCGTCCGGGGTGGTGCTCGCCGGTGCGGTCATCGCCCTGATCCCCAGCCTGATCGTCTATGTGCTCCTCCAGCGCTCGCTGGTCACCGGCATCGCCGCCGGCGCCACCAAGGGCTGATCCACGCCGGCCCCGCGCGTTCGTAGTCCCGACCCCCCCCACACACACTCGTAGTTACGAGGGAGACATGAAGTTCCAAGGAGTGCTGTTCTTCCCGGTCACGCCGTTCGCTCCGGACGGGTCGCTCGACGAGGAACGGCTCGGCCGGCACATCGAGGCGGGCGTCACGGCCGGCGCGGGCGGCGTGTTCGTCGCCTGCGGGACCGGTGAGTTCCACGCGCTGACCTCCGACGAGATCGAGCGGGCCACCCGGGTCGCGGTCGAGACGACCGCGGGGCGGGTGCCCGTCCTGGCCGCCGCGGGCGGTCCCACGCCGGTCGCCCGCGACCAGGCCGCCCGCGTCGCACGCGCCGGCGCCGACGGCATCCTGCTGCTGCCGCCGTACCTGGTGAGCGCGCCGCAGCGGGGCCTGGTGCGGTACGTCGAGGAGGTCACCGCCGCGACCTCGCTGCCGGTCATCTTCTACCAGCGCGGCACGGCCCGGCTCGCCGAGTCCACGGCCGCCGAGCTCGCCGCCCTGCCGAACGTCGTCGGACTGAAGGACGGCATCGGTGACATCGAGCGGATGCACCGCATCGTCCGGGCGGTGCGCGCCGTACCGGGCACCGAGGACTTCCAGTTCTTCAACGGCCTGCCCACCGCGGAGATGACCGCGCCCGCCTACCGGGGCATCGGCGTCGGCCTCTACTCCTCCGCGGTGTTCGCTTTCGCCCCGGAGATCGCCCTCGCCTTCCACCGCGCGCTCGCGCAGGACGACGAGGCGGCCGTCAGCACGCTTCTCGACGAGTTCTACGCCCCGCTCGTCGCACTCCGCGACGAGGTCCCCGGATATGCCGTGTCCCTGGTCAAGGCCGGGGTCACGCTCCGCGGGCTGGACGTCGGCGGCGTCCGGGCGCCCCTGATCGACCCGACGCCGGAGCATGTCGCCCGGCTCGCGAAACTCATCGACCACGGTCTGGAGGTGGTGCGAGCATGACCCGTATCCAGGAACTGGTCGTCACCCCGATCGCCTTCGGCGACCCGCCGCTGCTCAACTCCAACGGCGTCCACGAGCCCCTCGCCCTGCGCGTGATCCTCCAACTCGTGCTGGAGGACGGCACGGTGGGCCTCGGCGAGTCGCCGGGCGGCATCGCCCGCCTGGAGCGGCTTCAGGCCGCGGCGAAGATCGTCGTAGGCATGGACGTCTTCGACGCGACGGCCGTCTCCGCCGCGATCGACTCCGCCCTGCTGCCGACCGTGCCGAGCTCCCACGAGCGCGGCTGGACCACCTCGGCGGTGGAGGTGGCCTGCCTCGACGCGCAGGGCAAGCTGCTCGGACGCCCGGTCGTCGACCTGCTCGGCGGCACGGTCCGCGACTCCGTGCCGTTCGCCGCGTACCTCTTCTACAAGTGGGCCGAACACCCGGCGCTCGACGGCCGCGCGGCCATCGGCGACGACTGGGGCGAGGCGCTGGACCCGGCCGGGATCGTCGAGCAGGCCCGGCTGATGCAGGAGCGGTACGGTTTCCGCTCGTTCAAGCTGAAGGGCGGGGTCTTCCCGCCCGACGAGGAGATCGCCGCGATCAAGGCGCTCGCCGAGGCGTTCCCCGGGCAGCCGCTGCGCCTGGACCCCAACACGGCCTGGACGGTGGAGACGTCGAAGTACGTCGCCCGTGAACTCGACGGCGTCCTGGAGTACTTGGAGGACCCGGCCAAGGGCATCTCCGGCATGGCCGAGGTCGCGCAGGACTCACCGATGCCGCTCGCGACGAACATGTGCGTGATCGCCTGGGAGCACCTGAAGCCCGCGATCGAGCAGAACGCGATCCAGGTCCTGCTCACCGACCACCACTACTGGGGCGGACTGCGCCGCACCCGTGAACTGGCCGCCGTCTGCGAGGCGTTCGGGATCGCCCTGTCGATGCACTCCAATTCGCATCTGGGCATCAGCCTCGCCGCCATGACCCATGTCGCGGCGGCCATCCCGAACCTCGACCACTCCTGCGACACGCACTACCCGTGGAACTCGGCCGACGACGTGATCGTCCCCGGAGCGCTGGAACTGCGCGACGGCGAGGTCAAGGTCCCCACCGGACCCGGACTCGGTGTGGAACTCGACCACGACGCCCTCGACCGGCTGCACCGGCGGTACGTGGAGTCCGGGATGCGCGGCCGCGACGACACGGGCTACATGCGCCGGATCCAGCCGGAGTACGAGCTGAAGCTGCCGCGCTGGTGAGGAGGGCCGGCGGCGGTCAGGCGGTGCCCAGCGCCGTGCGCAGGGTGCCGACGGCCTGGTTGATGGCGGCCTCGGCCGCGTGGGTCTCGCGCAGGGCGTTGAGCATGACGAAGTCGTGGATGATGCCCTGGTAGCGGACGGCCGTGACCGGGACACCGGCCTGGCGCAGCTTGTTCGCGTACGCCTCGCCCTCGTCGCGCAGCACGTCGGCCTCGCCGGTGATGACCAGGGCCGCAGGCAGTCCGGCGAGCTGCTCGGTGGTGGCCCGCAGCGGGGAGGCCGTGATCTCGGCGCGCTGCTTCTCGTCGGTCGTGTACTGGTCCCAGAACCACTGCATGCCGTCGCGCCGCAGGAAGTAGCCGGTGGCGAACTGGTGGTAGGAGCCGGTGTCGAAGTTCGCGTCGGTGACCGGGTAGAAGAGGACCTGCTGGACGAGGGGGACGTCGCCGCGTTCCTTCGCCATCAGGGTCAGGGCAGCCGCCATGTTGCCGCCGACGGAGTCGCCGGCCACGGCGATGCGGGTGGCGTCGAGGGAGTGGTTCGCGCCCTCGGTGACGATCCAGCGGGCGACGGTGTAGTTCTGCTCGATGGCGACCGGGTAGCGGGCCTCGGGCGAGAGGTCGTACTCGGGGAAGACGACCGCGGCACCAGCGCCGGCAGCGAGTTCGCGCACGAGCCGGTCGTGGGTGTGGGCGTTGCCGAAGACCCACCCGGCGCCGTGGATGTAGAGGATCACCGGCAGGACGCCGGTGGCCCCGGCCGGGCGGACGACACGGACGCGGACCTCGCCGGTGGGGCCGCCGGGCACGGTGATCCACTCCTCGTCGATGTCCGGCTTGCTGATCTCTCCGGACTGCACCTCGTCGACGGCCTTGCGGCCCTCGGCCGGTCTGAGGTCGAAGAGGTACGGCGGGTTCGCCGTTGCCTCGACGAAGGCCTGGGCGGCGGGCTCGAGGACGGGGCGGTGGGGGGTGATGTCGGTCATGGCGATCTCCTCGGATCGGATGCCGCGGGCAGGCTCCGGCGGGGATTCCGTTCCGGAGGAGCGGCACACCGTGGACAGTAGCTCGCGACTAAGTAGTGCGCAACTTATTTGCGATCGATATATTTGCTGTCGATAGAATCGAGAGGACTAGAACGATAGGGTGATGAACGCGGATGACCAGCACAGAAAGCCAGACAGAAAGCAGGAGCCCGCCATGAGCCCAGCCCCCGAACCGGCCGAGGGATCGCTTCTGCTGGACGACCAGCTCTGCTTCGCCCTGTACGCCGCCTCGCGCGCGGTCACGGCCCGCTATCGGCCGCTCCTGGACGAGCTGGGGCTGACCTATCCGCAGTACCTGGTCATGCTCGTGCTCTGGGAGCAGGACTCGATCTCGGTACGCGAACTGGGTGCCGCACTCCAGCTGGAGTCCAGCACCCTGTCGCCCCTGCTCAAGCGCCTGGAGGCGAACGGCCTGCTCCACCGCGAACGCCGGGCGGACGACGAGCGCTCCGTCTCCCTCCGCCTCAGCGACGCCGGGGCCCGGCTCCGAGAGCGGGCCCACACGGTTCCGCTCGCCATCGGCGACGCCATGGGCCTCACCCCCGAACAGGACGCCCTGACCAAGCAGTTGCTCCGCCTGCTCACCGCGAACGTCCGCGCCGACTGAACGTCCGGCCGGCTGAGGGCGATCCGCTCCGTACACACTCACTCGTTGTGCAGGACCTGCGCGATCGTCAGCCGTGCCGCTCTGCGTGCCGGGACGTACGCCCCGAGGGCCGCGATCGCGACGCCCGCGGGGGCCAGGGCGAGCAGGGCTGGGGCCTGCCAGACGTCCGTCATGTACGAGGGCAGGGTGAGGTCCACGGCGTTCGCCATCCGCGGGACGACGAGCTGGTGGCCGGCCATGCCCAGCGGGATGCCGAGCAGGGATCCGAGCGCGCCGAGCACCGCCATCGAGGTCACCGTCATCGCCGTGACCTGCCGCGGTGTCATGCCGATGGACTTGAGCATGCCCAGGTCGCGCCGGCGGTCGCGGGTGTTGAGGACGACCGTGTTGAAGACGCCGAGCGCGGCGACCACGGCCAGCATCAGGGTGAGGACCGACGCGGAGCCGACGATGGTCTGCGTGGTGGCGTTGGGGCCGACCGGGTCCGGACTGATCCCGGGGTCGGCGGCCCTGGCCGCGCGTACGTAGGCGGCCGGATCCGCTCCCTCGCGGAGCTTGACGTGATAGGCGATGGGATCCTCCTGGGGGGCCAGGGCCGTCAGCGTCGACTGGTCGGTGACGACGAGTCGACGATCGTTGTGCATGTACTCCCCGACGATCACCGCCGACTCGTGCCGGTCGCCCTTCTCCAGGCGGAGGCGGTCGCCGACCCGCAGGTCGTTCTGGCGGAGGAAGGCAGACCCGGCGACGACCTCGCCGGTCCGCTGCATCCACCGACCGTCGGTCAGCACGCTGTCCAGCTGCGGCCGGTCACCCCGGCGGCCTTCGAGCATCACCTTCTGCGCGGAGCCTGCCATGCGTACCTCGACGTCCGCCCGTGCGGTGACCTCGGCCGCGCCGGGCAGGGACCGCAGCAGCGACTGCAGGGCGAGGTCGCCGCGCGTCGGCCGGACCTCCTTGCCGTCCTTGTACTTGCCCACGTACACAGTGACTTGGAAGGCGTCCCGGCCCGCGTCGCCGAACCGCGTCATCGTCGTGGCCAGGCCCGTCGCGAACGTCACCGTGGTCACGCCCAGGACCACGGCGGCGAGTGTGAGGGCACTGCGGCCCGGCCGGGCGAACGGCAGACCCACCCCCAGACTCACCGAGCGCGGCAGCCTGCTGCCCGCCAGCCGGCGCTGGATGCCCCGGGCGCGCCCGGCGCGCGGGGCGCTGCCCGCGCTGATCGCGCGCGCCGCGGACAACCGGTGGGCGCGCACCGCCGGGGCGAGCGCCGCGAGGGCGCACACGGCGGGCATGCCGAGCAGGGCGAGGACGTTCACCCACGGCGCCACGGAGACGTTGCCGTGGAGCACTCCGGCGTCCGGCCCCATGAAGACGAACTCGAAGAAGGGACGCGCCACCAGGTTCCCGACGGCGGTGCCGAGCGCACAGCCGACGACCGCGGGGACGGAGATCATCGTGAGGTACACGGCGACCACCTGGCCCGGCGTGAATCCCAGGGCCTTGAGGATGCCGATGTGCCGGAAGCCGGAGATCACCGCGCCGCTGACCACGTTGGCGACGATGAGCACCGCCACGACCAGGCCGAGGATGCCGAAGGCCATGAGATAGGGCGTGTACGCGCGGGCCGAACTGCCGATCTGGTCCTTGAGGGTGAGGTACGACCGGGAGGCGGTCAGCGCGTCCCGCGGCAGCACTTCGGTGACGGTGTCCAGGGTCGCGCGGAGCCGGTCCTGTGACGAAGCGTCCGTGAAGCGGAACAGCATCTGGGTGGCCGTCGGGTGCAGGGCCCCGATCTGCTCGGGGGCGACCCAGGCGTCCGCGGTCCCGCTCAGGTCGAAGGCGAACCCGACGACGGTGAGGTCCGGGCCCGACGGCACCCGGAGTTTCTTGCCCAGGTCGTCCGGGGCCCAGTCGGGGTCCCGGTTCAGGACGACCTCGCCGGGCCCGGTCGCCCAGCGGCCCGCCCACAGGTCCAGCCGGTCCACGGGACCGGCGGGGTCGTCCCGGCCCACGATCGTGAGGTCGTTGCCGAGGCCGAAGTTCATCGTCTCGCGGGGCAGGTCCACCGTGGCCTGGGCGAACGGCCCGGCGGCGGCCTCGACGCCTGGCCGTCGGACCGCCCGGTCCAGCTGCGCGTCCGAGACCTTGGCGGGATCGAAGGCCGCGATGACATGGGGGCCGCGCTGCTCGGCGAAGGCCTTGTCGAACGGCGCGGAGGCCGCGTCGACCAGGCCGAGCGCCACCACGATCGCCGCCGTCGAGGTCAGCGTGACCAGCCCGATCACGAGTGTCTGGAGTCTGCGCCGCCGCACCGCCGCGCGTGCGGCCCGCCACACGGCCCTCATGCGGACGGCTCCAGGGTGTGCTCGCCGGTCACCCGGCCGTCGGTGATTTCGACCAGCCGGCTGGCGCAGCGGCGGGCCAGGTGCTCGTCGTGGGTCACCAGGATCAGCGTCTGGCCGATCTGGTTGAGGTCGAGCAGCAGGTCCATCACCTGCTCGCCGGAGCGGCTGTCCAGGGCGCCGGTCGGCTCGTCGGCCAGCAGCAGGGCCGGGCGGTTCATCAACGCCCGGGCCACGGCGACGCGTTGCCGCTCGCCGCCGCTGAGCACCGCCGGGTAGGCGTTTCGGCGGTCGGCGATGCCGAGTTCCTCGAAGAGCTCCAGCGCGCGGCGGCGGGCCTGCCGGGCCGGGGTGCCGGTCAGCTGCGCGGCCAGGGCGACATTGTCGAGCGCCGACAGGTCGTCGACGAGGTTGAAGAACTGGAAGATCATGCCGATGCGGCGCCTCCGGTACAGGGCGAGGCCCTTCTCGCTCAGCTCCCCCACGTTCTCGCCGTGCACGACGATCGTGCCGCCCGTCGGACGGTCCAGGCCGGCGATCATGTTGAGCAGCGTGGACTTGCCGCAGCCCGAAGGCCCCATGACCGCGACCGCCTCCCCGGCCCGGATCTCCAGCGACACACCGTCCAACGCGATCGTCTCGCCGTACTCCTTGCGCACACCGTCGAGCCGTACGACGGCGGCGGTCTCTCCCCCGGTCTCCCCGGTGATGCTCTCCCCTGTGATCATGTACAAGACGCTACGGAGGGGAGCGCGGCCTGAACATCCCTCCACGGATGGCAGTTCGGCCGCCCCTCATCCTGGAGATGCAGAGCCCGAAATCCACAGGCTGATGCGGATCCGCGGAGGGTCTGCCAAGGTGATCCTCGTGTGGAACGGGGAGACGAACGCGCTGATCGCGGCGCTGGGGGTGGCATGCGCGGCCGTCGTGTGGCTGACGGTGGCGCTGTGGCGTACGCGGCGCCGGTGGCAGGCGGCCGTCGGGGAGCGCGGCTGGCTGCTGGAGCGGGAACGGGAGAGTGCGGCGCAGGCGGCGATCGCGGCCGAACGCGACCGTATCGCCCGGGAGTTGCACGACATCGTCAGCCACAACGTCAGCCTCATGGTCGTCCAGGCGGGCGCCGCCCGGGAGGTGCTGGGCACGATGCCTGACGAGGCCGCGGCGGCGCTGCGGGCCGTCGAGGACGCGGGGCGCGGCGCGATGACCGATCTACGGCATCTGCTGGGACTGTTGGCGCCGTCGCCGAGCGGCGAGGACGCGGAGTACGAGGGCAACGAGGAAGGGGGCGACGACGTGGGAAGCCCTGTGGACCTGGCACCGCAGCCCGGACTGGACCGGCTCGGCTCGCTCGTCGACCGGATCTCGTTCGCCGGGCTCCCCGTCGAGGTACGGATATCCGGCGAGCCGCGCCCGCTGCCGCAGGGGATCGACGTGACCGCGTACCGGATCGTCCAGGAGGCACTGACGAACGCGCTCCGGCACGGCGACGGGGGCAAGGCGGAGGTCACCGTGCGGTACGCGGACCACGCGCTGCGCGTGGAGGTGCTGAACACCGGTCCCAGCGTGCTGACCGGCGAACCGCGCCGACGGACGGCACCGCGGCAGCGGCAGGGCACGGGACGCGGGCTGCTCGGACTGCGCGAGCGGGTCGCGGTGTACGGCGGTGACCTGGACGCCCGGCGCCGCCTCGGCGGTGGCTACCGGGTCCGGGCGCGCATCCCCCTGGACCGCCCGTGACAGCCGCCGAGCGGGCTCCCCGCGTACTGATCGCCGACGACCAGAACCTCATCCGGACCGGCTTCCGGCTGATCCTGAACGCGCGCGGCATCGAGGTGGTGGGCGAGGCGGCCGACGGCGCCGAGGCGGTGGCGAGGGCCCGCGAACTCGGGCCGGACGTGGTGCTGATGGACATCCGCATGCCGACCATGGACGGCCTGGAGGCCACCCGGCGCATCCTGCGCCAGACCCCGGACTGCCGGGTGCTGATGCTGACCACCTTCGACCTCGACCGCTACGTCTACACCGCGCTGTCGATCGGGGCCAGCGGCTTCCTGCTCAAGGACGTCACCCCGGAGCACCTGGCGGCGGCCGTACGGCTGGTCGACACGGGCGACGCCCTGCTGGCCCCGTCCATCACACGGCGCCTGGTGGAACGCTTCGCCTCGGAACCCGAGCGCCCTTCCGCCGTACCCCCCGATCTCGCGGCCCTGACGCCCCGCGAGCTGGAGGTCCTGACCCTGCTCGGCCGCGGGCTGTCGAACACCGAGCTGGCCGCCCACCTGACGCTGAGCGAGGCCACGGTGAAGTCGCACGTGGCCCGGATCTTCGCCAAGCTGTCCCTGCGCGACCGCGCCCAGGCCGTGGTGCTGGCCTACGAGACGGGGCTGGTCAGGCCGGGCGGGCTCGCGGACCGGTGAGTGTCTTCCGCCGCGGGCTCCCATTGCCTAGTGCCCCGGCAGGCAACGTTTGCCCTTCAAGGAGCGGCGTCCGGTGCGTGCTCTGGGGGTCCCCCCTCTGGGGGAGTGCCGGCCGGAAGTCCTCGTACTGGATGTACTTGGGCTTTCGGCCGGTGCGGCGAGTGGGGGCACCTCCCACGCCTTTAGGGCAGTGGGGGAGCGTGCCGGGCGTCGCGACGGGGCGAACGTTGCCTGTCGGGGTACTAGCGTGCGGCCATGGATCACGCACAGGAGCAGTCCGTACGGCATTTCGACCACTGTCCGTGGCTGTTCGCCGAGGAGGCGACCGACGAGCAGCGTCTGGCCCAGCGGGAGCGGCAACGGTCGGTCGGCGGCGACAGCGAGATCGGCGAGCGGTGTTACGTCGCCGAGTCGGCGGCGGTGTTCCCGGACCGGCTGCGGCTCGGGGACGGCTCGTACATCGCCGCTCACGCCTACGTCACCGGGGAGTTGACCACCGGCGCGGACTGCACGCTGAACCCGTTCACGACCGTGCGGGGCAGCGTCAGCCTGGGCAGCGGGGTACGGATCGGCGCGCACACCTCCCTGCTCGGCTTCAACCACTCCATGGCTCCCGACCGGCCGGTCCACCAACAGCCCCTCACCAGCCGGGGGATCAAGGTCGGGGACGACGTGTGGATCGGCTCCCAGGTGGTCGTGGTGGACGGCGTGACCATCGGCGACCACTGTGTGATCGGCGCCGGGGCGGTGGTGACCAAGGATCTCCCGGCCTGGACGGTGGCCGCCGGGAACCCGGCCCGGCCCTTGCGTGACCGGCGGGACAGCGCGCCCGCCGAGCCGTCCTCCGCGGCCGGCACGGATCTGAGCCGCTTCGCCGACACCGTCCGCGCCCAGGCCGCCGACCTCCTCGCCCGGTGCTGGGACGGCGACCGTTATGTCGACCGGCCCGGCGCCGCGCCCACGGTGCGGGCGCACTGCGACGCCGTGGAGATCGCCGACCTGCTGCTGGGCCGCGCTCCCGAGCAGCTGGCCGCGGACGAGCACGCCGGGCGGCTGAGGGCGCTCCAGGACCCGCTGACCGGCCTGGTGCCGGAGTTCGACGAACCACTGTCGCTGGACGAGGGCTTCCCCGGTGAGGGAGCGGCGCTGTACCACGTCCTCTGCGTCGGATACGCGCTCGACCTCCTGCGCGTCTCCTTTCCGCATCCGGTGCGCGGGGTGCGGGAGATGACCGCGCGTCAACTGGTCGGTCGGCTCGAGGCGTTGCCCTGGCGTGACGGCGCGTGGGGTGCGGGCGCCTGGATCGACGCGTGGGCCACGGGCGCTCACTGGAATCTGCGGGGCGACGAGGACGGCGGTGCGGAACCGGGCACCTTGGAGGCGTTGTTCGGCTGGCTGCTCACCCGTGCCGACCCGTGGACGGGCATGTGGGGGACCCCGGGCACCCCGTCGTCGTCCTCGTCCGAGGCGGGGCGGCTCCAGGTCGTCAACGGCTACTACCGGCTGACGCGTGGCTCGTTCGCCCAGTTCGGGCTGCCCGTGCCGCACCCGGAGCGGGTCGTGGACGCCGTGCTGGACCACTCCCGCGACTCCCGGTACTTCGGCGCGGGCCGGGAGAACGCGTGCAACGTACTGGACGTGGCCCATCCCCTGTGGCTGTGCACCCGGCAGCTCGGGACGGGCGGCGGCGACGGCTACCGTACGGCCGAGATCCGCGCCTGGGCCGAACGGCAGCTGTCCGCGGCCCTCCCCCACTGGCGGGACGGACGCGGCTTCGGCTTCGGCCCCGGCACCGCCGGACCCGGCCCGGAATCCGGGCTCCAGGGCACCGAGATGTGGCTCGCCATCATCTGGTACCTCGCCGACCTGCTGGGCCGCTCCGACGAACTCGGCTATCGGCCGCGCGGCATCCACCGTCCCGAGCCGGCCCGGTCGGGACTGCGTTCCCGTTCTGATTCCGAGGAGTGAAGGCGTGGCTGGAGGCGGGGAGAAGACCGTCGTGGTGACCGGCGGCAGCGGTTTCGTCGGCAGTCATCTGGTCCGGCGGCTGCTGGAGCGGGGCTACGAGGTCCGCACCACCGTACGGAGCATCGCGAACCCGGCGAAGGTAGGGCCGCTGCGGCGCATGCGGGAGGAGTTTCCCGGCCGGCTGGCCCTGTTCGAGGCGGATCTGCTGAGGGAGGGGTCCTTCGACGAGGCGATGAAGGGCTGCCGCGTGGTCTTCCATGTGGCGTCGCCGTTCTTCATGCCGGAGAAGATCAAGGACGGTCGCAGGGACATGGTCGACCCGGCGCTGCTCGGCACACGCAACGTACTGGCGAGCGTGGACAGAACCCCGACGGTGGAACGGCTGGTGTTCACGTCCACCGTCGGCGCGATCTTCGGCAACTACGCCGACGTCCTGGACATGGAGGACCAGGTGCTGTCCGAGAGGTACTTCAACACCACGAGCACGGTGGAGAACAACCCGTACCACTACGCCAAGACGGTCGCGGAACGGGCCGCCTGGGACGCGGAGGCGGCCCAGGGCCGCTGGCGGATGGTGTCCGTCAACCCCGGTCTGATCCTGGGCCCTTCGCTGGCCCCCGCATCGGAATCGGGCAGCCTGTTCCTCCTGGAGGAGCTGTTCAAGGGCTACTTCTTCTACGGCGCACCGGACTTCAGCTTCACGACGGCGGACGTACGCGAGGTGGCCGACGCGCACATCGCGGCGGCGGAGAACCCGCAGGCGAAAGGGCGTTACATCGTCGCGGCACAGACGATGACGTCGTTCCACGAGATGTCGCGCATCATCCGGACCCGGTATCCCCGCGACCTCCGTCTCCCCCGCGCCCCGCTTCCGCACTGGCCGGTACGGATCCTGGGCCCCGCCTTCGGTCTGACCCAGGACTACATCCGCAAGCACCTCGGCATCCGGTTCCGGGTGGACAACAGCAGGAGCGTGCGTGAACTGGGCATCACCTACCGCCCCATCGAGCAGACGGTGCTCGACCACTACGAGGCGTGGCGGAGGCAGCGGGACAGGGGATGAACACCGACGTTCTCAAGAGCTGCCGGACCATCAGGACGAAGGTCACAGATACGTATCAGACATTTCACCCTTCAATCTTCACACCAGCCACACAAATTGGCTAAGTTGGCGACCGAACCGCACGATGTCCCCCCGGCGAACCCAAGCCGCGTCGCGCGACCTCGGTCGAGTCACCGTCCGCCTCCTTCGCAGCGGACACCCGGCTCGATCGGCGAACCACGGAAGGAGTGCGTCTCCATGGCGCCGGAGCGAAACCCGCGTCCCGGAGGAATCAGCCTCCCGGGCATGCGCAACTCCGCCCTCGCGACAGCGGCTCTCACCTCCGTGGCCCTCTTCTCCCAGAACGCGAGTGCCACACCCTCGACGGCAGAGGACGGACCGAGCCGCGACGAGGTCCAGCAGCGGGTCGCGAGTCTCTACGACGCGGCCGAAACCGCCACGGGGAACTACAACGCGACCCGCAAGACGGGGGCACGCAAGCGCGCGGGCTCGGTCGACGCCGGCGGACGCGGCCGCGGCGGTGCGGTCGCAGATGACGGGAGCCGACGCGGCGGTGCGGTCGCCGATGACGGGAGCCGACGCGGTCGTGCGGTCCCCGATGACGGGAGCCGACGCGGTCGTGCGGTCCCCGATGACGGGAGCCGACGCGGTCGTGCGGTCACCGATGACGGGAGCCGACGCGGTGGTGCGGTCACCGACGGCGGGCGCGGGCCGGCCGGTTCAGCCACCGGCGACGGGCCCTCGCCCGCCGGTTCGGCGATCGGCGAGGCGCGCGCGGACACCGGCCCCGCGCCGGCCGAGGTGGCTCGGCAGTGGTTCGACGTGGGCCGCGCGAAACTGGGTCCGACCGTCCCGGCGGCCCTGCCCGCCGACAGAAGGCCCGCCCGCCCGGCCGGGTCCAGGCCCGCGCGTCCGGCCGAGCGTCCCGCGGGACGCCCGGGCAACGCCCTCCCCGCCCTTGAGCGGACGACGGCCGACCGCCTCACGCCGGAGCTGACGGCCAGGTCCGTCCCGGCACTGCCGCCCGCTCCGGAGGCACCGCGGGAGACCCTCAAGGCGCTGCCCGCAGCCGACGCCGAGCCGGCGCAGTCGCCCCTGCGGACCACCAAGCAACGCGTCCAGGGCAAGCTCGCCGCGGCCCGCGACCTGCTGGCCGCCCACGCCTCCAACACCTCTCAGGCCGCGCTGATGAGCACCCCGCTCGCGGCGATCGAGCCGACGCCGACTGAGGACACCTGGGGCACGCCGGCCGAGGACACCTGGGGCACGCCGGCCGAAGACACCTGGGGCACGCCGGCCATACAGACACAACCGATCGAGACGACGTGGCAGTACCAGCAGCCGACGGGTTACGGCACGGGCATGGCCGTCGACACGAGTCAGTTCGCCGCCCCAGGCCTGACCAGCAACCCAGCCTGGCCCTCTGACTCGCCCCTGCCCACCGACGCCGGCCTGCCCGTCGCCACAGGGATGCCCGGCGACACAGCCTGGACCACCGCCCCAACCCCGCCCGCCGCCACGAGCCTGCCTCCGACCTCAGCCCCGCCCGTCAACACCCCCCTCCCGGCCCCCGCCCTCCCCGCCCCAACCGCCCTCGACACCAACCAACTACCTCCCGCCGCCCCCACCGCCCCCACCGGCCAGGCCGCCAAGGCCCTCGCCTTCGCCCGCGCCCAGATCGGCAGGCCGTGTGTCTGGGGCGCGGCCGGACCGGACTCGTACGACTGCTCCAGCCTCATCCAGGCCGCCTGGAAGGCCGCGGGCGTCGCGCTCCCCCGCACCACACTCGCCCAGGCCGGCTCCGGCACGGCGGTCTCACTCGCCGACATCCGGCCGGGGGACCTGGTCTTCTTCTACGACGACCTCAGCCACGTCGGCCTCCACATCGGCAACGGCACGATGATCCACGCGCCGGGCCCGGGGGCGTACATACGCGAGGAGTCGATCCTCTACGCCGGCGAGTCGGCGATCCGAGGCGCGGTACGCCCCGCGTGAGGGCCGCGTAACCGCGGCAACCGCCGATCCAGAGCGCGGCCGTCCCGCCACGGCCGCCAGGTGATCCATCCGCACCCGCACGACTCTGGACGCGTCGCAGAAGCCTGACCTAAGGTGCCGTACGAAGCAGTAGCAAGCGCTTTCTAGCCTGCTCATGCCAATACACGCGTGCCATCCCGTCGTACTTCGACCTTCTCCCAGCTCCATGCGCTCGGCCCCGCCGCACGGCCCGCACGAGGAGCCGCCGCGGGCGGCCCGGCGCGGAAAGGTAGCGTCTCGTGCCGCACAACGAACCACTGGGCCCTGCACAGCCGTGGACCCGTAAGTCGTTCCTGCGAGGAATGGCGGCCGTGGGAGTCGCCCCCTTGCTCCCCGGCGTGCTCCCCGCAGCCGCCCAGGCGGCGGCGTCCCCGGACCGGCCCGCGTTCCCCATGGTGCAAAGCGGAACCGCGGTCGACGTGTTCGTTGACGCGGCGGACGATCCCGCCGTGGTCCGCGCCGCCGGGGACCTGGTGGCGGACATGGAACGGGTCAGCGGGGTGCGGCCCGAGTTACGGCAGACCCTGCCCGGCCGTGCGGCGCGCCTGGTCCTCGTGGGCACCCTCGGTGCGAGCCCGGTCATCGACCGCCTCGTCGCCGACCGGCGCCTGGACGTCTCCGGCGTGAAGGGGCGCTGGGAGGCGTCGGTGACGCAGGTGGTGGAGCGTCCGCTGCCCGGGGTGGACCGTGCCCTGGTCATCGCCGGGAGCGACCGGCGCGGCACGATCTACGGGGTCTACGACACCTCGGAGCGCATCGGGATCTCGCCCTGGTACTGGTGGGCCGACGTGCCCGTCGTACGCCGCGACACCGTGACCGTGCCGGCGGGGCCTCTCAAGCGGTACGAGCCGTCCGTCCGCTACCGGGGCATCTTCATCAACGACGAGCAGAACCTCACCACCTGGTCGCATCGCACCCAGGAGCCGGACAAGAACATCGGGCCCGAGACGTACAAGCGCGTCTTCGAACTGCTGCTCCGGCTGAAGGTCAACTACCTGTGGCCGGCCATGCACCCGTACTCCGACTTCTTCAACAAGCACCGGGAGAACCCCGAACTCGCCGACCGCTACGGCATCGTCGTCGGCTCCAGCCACCCCGAGGCCCTGCTGCGCAACGGGGTCCACGAGTGGGAGCCGTGGGCGAAGGAGCACCCCGCCGCCGACGGCACCCCGCCGCTGTACGACTACACGGTGAACCCCGGTGTCATCTCCGACTACTGGAGAGCCAGAGCGAGGCAGAACGCGGCCTACGAGAGCAGCTGGACGCTCGGCATGCGCGGCCTGCACGACAGCGCGCTGGAGACGAAGTACGCCACGACCGTTCCGGAGAAGGTCGTGGTGATGAACGACATCATCGCCGACCAGCGCCGGATCCTCGCGGAGGAGGTCGGCCAGGGCGCCGAGCCGCAGATCTTCATCCCGTACAAGGAAGTTCTGGAGCTGTACAACGCGGGCGTCCAGGTCCCCGACGACGTCACGCTGATCTGGCCGGACGACAACCACGGCAACATGCGCCAGCTGCCGAACGAGGCGGAGCGCTCACGATCGGGCGGCAACGGCATCTACTACCACCTCTCCTACTGGGGCCGCCCGAGGAGCTACCTGTGGCTGGACACGGCCCAACTGTCCAAGGTCTGGCAGGAGTTGCGCCGGGTGTACGAGCACGGTGTCGATCGGATGTGGATCTTCAACGTCGGTGACATCAAGTCGATCGAGACCGGGCTGTCCTTCTCCCTGGACATGGCCTGGGACGTGGACCGCTGGGACGCCGACGATGTGCAGGACTTCCTGGCCGAGTGGGCCGGCCGGCAGTTCGGGCACCGCCACGGCCGGGAGATCGCCGCGATCCGTACGGAGTACTACCGCCTCGCGGCCGAGCGGCGCCCGGAGTTCATCGACCGCGCGATGTTCTCCGTGGTCCACCACGGCGACGAGGCGGGACGCCGGCTGGCCGCCTACGCCCGGCTGCTGGACCGGGCGCGGGCCCTGGGCGCCAAGCTGCCCGAGGCCTACCGGGACGCCTACTACGAGCTCGTCGAATACCCGGTGCACGGCGCGTACTTGATGAACCTGAAGTACTACTGGGCGGACCGCAACGCGCTCGCGGTCCGTCAGGGGCGCGGGGCGGGGACGAACCGTTTCGCGGACCTGGCCGAGGCCGCCCACGCTGAGGAGGCGGCGATCACCAAGCGATACAACACCGAGATCGCGGGCGGAAAATGGGACGGGATCGTCAATCCGTACCCCTCGCAGATCCCGAAGGCGCCGGGGCGTCCGAGCGTCACCCGGGTCCCCCGGCAGGAGGCCTCCGGGCTCGGCGTGGTGGCCGAGGGGAACGAGACGGGCGCGGAACGGCCGCTGTCCTTCTCCTCCTACACCCGGGACCGGCGCTTCGTGGACGTCTTCAACACCGGCTTCGTGAGCCTGGACTGGACGGCCGAGGCCAGTCACCCCTGGGTCCGGCTGAGCGCGGCGGGCGGTTCCCTGACCGAGCAGACGCGGATGTGGGTGGAGATCGACTGGGCCCGCGTTCCCGAGGGGACGCTGGAGGCGACGGTCGCCTTCACGGGTGCCGGGCGGCGCGTCGAGGTGCCGTTGCGCGTGGTCAACGACGGGGAGCGGGCGCGTCGGCGGGCCCGTGGGTTCGTCGAGGCCCACGGATACGTCTCGATCGACGCCGTGCACTTCGACCACCGGGTGGCGCGCGGCGGAACCCGCTGGCGGACCGTGCGCGGGCTGGGCCGCCGTACCGGCGCCGTGGAGGCCGTGCCGTCGACGGCGGAGCCGATCACCGGCGACTTCGCCGCGCGGGCGGCGGAGTTGAGATACCGGGTGCGCTTCACGAGCGCCGGCACCTTCCGCGTCACCGTCTTCCGTCTGCCCTCCCTCGACGAACGCGGCCACCGCCGGCTGGCCGTCGCCCTCGACGACCAGCCGGTCACAGTGCTGTCGGGGCAGGCCGTCGCGACCGGCAACCGGGGTGACGCCTGGGCCCGCAACGTGGAGGAGGGCGTCGAGAAACTGACCGCCACCGTGACCGTCGCCGCGCCCGGCGAGCACGTCCTGAGGCTCTTCATGGTCGATCCCGCGATCGCCGTGGACCAGATCGTCATCGACACCGGTGGTCTGGCCGCCACCTATCTGGCGCCGCCGGAGAGCTTCCACCGCACCTTCAACCCCGACCCCGCCGCCACACCGGGCGTGGAGGCACCGGACCAATAGGCCAGGTCACCTCGCGCGGCCCACGCCTGCCGTGTTCTCCAGAAGTACTTCTGGAGAACACGGATTTCTTCGTGCAACATTCAGCTGAGTGTATGCAGCAACCGTGATTCGCTCTACGCCCCGTTGTGCATCTGTGCGCCCCAACGGAGAAAGGATTCGTCGAACCCACTGCAGATTTGAATGGGCAGGACATGAGGCGAGCATCAAGTCGGTGCCATCGGCACCGAAATCCCGTGTGTCAACTGAGGCAGGTGGTATTTCGATGAGCGTCTCCGATCCTGGACCAGAGCGAGCCTGGACAGTGGGCACTGCTCCAGGCATATTCCCATTCATCGGCCACGGTATCGAGTTGGCCCGTCGTCCGCTGGCTTTTCTGAATTCTTTGTCCGCTCACGGGGATCTGGTCGAGATACGCCTGGGTCCGCAGCGTGCCTGGATGGCGTGTCACCCGGACCTGGTGCACCAGGTACTCATGGACCCGCGCACTTTCGACAAGGGCGGCCCCCTCTACGACCGGCTGCGGATGCTGTTGGGTGACGGCGTCGGCACCTGCCGCCATCAGGATCACCGGCGCCAGCGCAGGCTTCTCCAACCTGACTTCCGCAAGGCGCGCGTCGCCGATCAAGTGGAACTGATGGGCGAAGAAGTGGAGTCCGTGTGCCGCGAGTGGCGGGCCGGGCAGGAGGTCGACATCAGCGCGACCATGCTGGACCTGTCGACGCGGGTGGTAAGCCGCGTCCTCTTCTCCGACTCGCTCGACGCCGCGACGGCCGCCGAGATGCGCAGGTGCCTCGCCACCGTCGTCCGCGGCATGTTCGTCCGGACGGTAATGCCGGTCGACGCCCTGTTCCGTGTTCCCACCCGCGCGAACAGGCGTTACCGGCACGCTTCCGACCGCCTGCGCGCGATCGTCGCCGCGGCCATCGCCGAGCGCCGGCGTGACACTCCCACCGACGACCGGGACGACGTGCTGGGGACCCTGCTGGCGGCCGCGCGGGGCGACGGCGAGGGGACGGCGATCACCGAACAGGAGGTCCACGGCCAGGTGATCACGCTGCTGTTCGCCGGAGCCGAGAGCACCTCCCTGTGTCTCTCGTCTGTCTTCGACCTCCTGGCGCGGCATCCGGAGGAGGAACGCCGCCTGCGCTCCGAAGTCGACGCCGTACTCGCCGTGGGGCGGCCGCCCGGCCTCGATGAGCTGCCGCGCCTGTTCCACACTCGGTGCGTCCTCACCGAGACCCTTCGCCACCGCCCGCCCGGCTGGCTCTTCACCCGCGTCACCACGCGAGAGACTGATCTCGCCGGTCATCGTCTCCCGCAGGGCGCCACCGTCATGTTCAGCCCGTACCTCCTGCACCACGACCCCGCGTTGTTCCCCGACCCCGACCGTTTTCTCCCCGACCGCTGGCTGCCCGGGCGGGCCGCCGCCGTCCCGCCCGGAGCGATGATTCCGTTCGGTGGGGGCAGTCGGAAATGCATCGGAGAGACGCTCGCCATGGCGGAAGCCACGGTGGTCGTCGCGTTCATCGCCCGTCACTGGGGGCTGCGCCATCTGCCCGGCCACGTCGAACGGCTGCGCCCCGCGGCGTCGTTGGGGCCGAGGGGATTGGTCATGGTCTGCGAACCTCGGTCGAAGCGGCCGGTGGGCACATCGTCCCGAGCGGATTCCCGCGCGCCCCGGACAACTGTCGTACCACTCGTCCACGACTCCCGAACGGCAGGTGGCAACGATGTCGACGACGCATGAGGAAATCGCGCTCGCCGCGCAGGATGGAATTCCGGCCGTCGATCTCAGGGAACTGATCGACGCGAACCTCTACATGCCCTTCCCGTTCCAGAGCAACCCCCACGCATCCGCGGCGGCGGCAGGCGTCAAGAAATGGCTGAGCACATGGGGGCTGACCGATGATCCGGCGGTGGCGGCCATGATCTCCTATACGCGCCCCGCCGAACTCGCGGCCTACAACAGCCCGACCATGGATTCCGGCCTTCTCCAGATCATGGCCAACCAGATCGCCTACCAGTTCGTTTTCGACGACCGGGCGGAGGACGTCGGCCGACGGTCGCCCGGCCATCTGCTGCCCATGCTGTGCGAGAGCGTCGAGATTCTGCGGGATGGCCAATCGCCCCGCACCCCTCTCGGGGCGGCCCTGACCGATCTCCACCGACAGGTCCAGGAGCGGTGCACGCCCGCTCAGGCCACACGATGGGCATGGAACAGCCGTGAGTACGTGCACGGCCTGCTGTACGAGGGGGTGGCCCAGAACCAGTCCGCGCCCGTGGGGAGCGGGCTGTGCCGGTCCATACGGTCCCTCATCGCGGGCGTCGAGCCGTTCTACCCGCTGTGCGAGGCCGCGCAGCCGTGCGAACTGACCCCGGAAGAGCTCCATCACCCCGTCATGCGGCGCCTGAGCCGGCTGTCGGCCGACGCGGCGGTGTGGATCCCCGACCTCTACTCCGCGGTGAAGGAACAGCGTGCGGGCGGCATGATCAACCTGGCCCTCGCCTACCAGCGCGCACACCGGTGCTCCCTGCCGGTGGCCGTCACGCTGGCCATACGGCACATCAACAGCACGATCAGCGAGTTCGAGGAGCTCTACGGTGAGATCAGGCCGGAGTTGAGCCCAGCCGGCGTCGGCTACGTGGAGGGCATGGCCGGCTGGATCCGCGGATGCTACTTCTGGTCCCGTACCGTGCCGCGGTACGCGGACACGATGGCGGCATCCGCCGTGTCCTGATCCTCGGCCCGACTGGTCGTCCGCGTCTCAAAGGCCCCGAGAGGGGCCGAAGCGGAGCAGGTTACCCGAAAGGACGGGACTCGAGCCGCTTCTGCGGAAAATTCACCCTCCCTGTCGGCCTCCCGTTTCAACCCGGCCAAGGGGCGAGCACATGGACGTACGCTCGCCCCGTCCGGGGGAGCAACGACAGGAAGCGGTAGACCACATGACCCATGGGCTGCGGCAACCGATCAACGAACACCGGCCTCCACTCGAGCGCGAGGAGGAACTGCAGGCGATCGACTGCGCGTTGTCGGAGCTCCGGGACGCCGTCGATGGCGTGCTCCGGGTGCCGCGCGGCGGGCTGCTCGCCTTCACCGGTGAGGCCGGGCTGGGCAAGTCGACACTCATGGCGGTGGCGCGGGCACGCGCCACCGCACACGGATTCACGGTGTTCTCCGGCAAGGGCGGTGAGAAGGAGCAGGGGCTGGCGTTCCGCGTCGTCCGCCAGCTCATGCAGCCCACTCTGGCCCGGATGAGCGACATGGAGCGTCGGGCCTTCCTGGGCAGCTGGTACGACATCGTCGGCGCCGCGCTCGGTCTCGAGGCGACGGACCCCACTCGGGTGCCTGACCCGACCGGAGTGCGCGACGGCCTCGACTGGGTCATGACGCGCCTCACGATGGTGAACGCGCCTGTCGTGCTGCTCCTGGACGACGTGCACTGGGCCGACGCCGAATCCCTCGACTGGATCGCCTCTTTCGCGCCCCGGGTCGCGGACCTCCCGCTCCTGATCGTCGTCGCCTACCGGCCCGACGAACTTCCGCCCGACGCGACCTCTTTCCGCACGCTCGTCGAACGCCACGAGAAGCGCCCGCACCTCCTGTCTCCGCTGGGTGAGGCCGGTGTGGCACGGATCATCAGGGACGAAGTGGGTGAGGAAGCCGAGGACGACTTCTGTGGAGAGTGCTGGGAGGTCACCGGCGGAAGCCCGTTCGAGGCCGTAGAACTCGCCATCAGGCTCCGCGAGCGGCAGGTGAAGGGCACCCAGGACGAGTTGCCCGTGATGCGTGAACTCGCCGCAGCGGTCAAGGGCCCGGGACTGATCGAGCGCCTCAAACGGCTCGGCCCGAGCACCGTCCGCTTCGCATGGGCCGCCGCCGTACTGGGTGGGTCCTTCTCGCCCGAGCTCGCCGCCGACGTGATGGTGGTCGGCAGCGAGGAAGCCGCCGACATGGCAGTGCTCGGCAGGGAGGAAGCCGCCGAGGCGATCGAGAAGCTGCGCGCCTGTCGCATCCTCGCGGACGGCGACGGGCCCGGGGACAGCCTGCAGTTCGTCCACCCGCTGATCGCCACGACGATCTACCGCGCCATCCCCTCGAGCCTGCGGGTCGGCATGCACAACGCGGCCGCCTACGCCGCCCAGGTGGCCGGTTCCGACCCCACCATTGCCGCCCGGCACCTGCTGGAGGTTCCCTGCGACGGCAGCCCCGAGGCGGTCGCGTGCCTGCGCGCCGCCGGGCGTGAGCATCTCCGCGCCGGGGCCCCGGAGGCCGCCCGGCGCGTGCTGGCCCGAGCACTGCGGGAACCGCCCCCTGCGGAGGACCGCGCCGAGCTTCTCCACGATCTGGCCTGCTCGACCTTCCTGATCGACCCCAAGGCCACGGTCCGCCATCTCCGTAAGGCGCTGAAGGAGTCCGGAATCGACCCCGCCCTCCGCGCCTCCATCGTCTACCGGCTGACCCAGGCGCTGGCCCACACCGACCGGCCGACCGAGGCCGCGGCCGTGGCCGGCGACGAGGCACGGCGGGCCACCAATCCGCGAGTCAAACTACGCATGCAGGCCGATCACTTCGTATGGAGCGCGTTTCGCACCGATGAGCCCGACTCGTCCGCCCGCTCACGCCGGCTGGCGCGGCTGGCCGACAAGCTGACCGGCCGCGGACTGGAGGAGCGCTACATCCTCGGCCTGCGGGCGTGGGACGCCCTCGTGCGCGGCGAGCCGCGGCGGACCGCCCTCGGGTACGCCGAGCAGGCCCTGCGCGGAGGGATGAGCTGGACCGAGGAGAACCGTGGCTTCGAGGTGCCCGTCGCGGTCGCCCTGCTGTTCATGTACTGCGATCAGCCATGGCGGGCCGAAGAGCTGTTCGCCAAGGGGATGGCCGAGTGCGAGCACAAAGGCTGGCGCGGCTCCCATCTGGCGCAGGGCCAGACGCTCCTGGGCTATATCCGCTACCGCCGCGGCAGCCTCCTCGAGGCGGAGGAACTCGTACGGGCCGGGCTGGACACCGCCGAGCGCGTCGAAGGCGCGGTACCCGCCCAGTGGTTCGCCATCGGCATTCTCATCCAGAGCCTGCTGGCCCGTGGGCGGACCGCCGACGCGCGCCGGCTCGCCGACCACCACCACTACGGCGACGTGGTGCCGAACGCGGTCATCTTCCCCGATCCCCGCACGGTGTACGCCGAACTGCTGCTGGCGGAGGGGCGACTGCCGGAGGCGGCACGCCTGTTGTCCGACGTCGGGAACTGGGTGGAGGCGCGGGACTGGCACAACCCCACCTGGTGCCCCTGGCAGCTGCACCTGGCCTCCGCACTCGCCCGCACCGCCCCGGACCAGGCGGTCCGCCATGCCCAGGACGCCGTCGAGCGGGCCCGGGACTTCGGTGCCGCGTCCGCAATCGGGCAGGCTCTCCACACGCTGGCGGCGGTGACCGACGGACCGGCGGCGCTCGACCTGTACGCGGAGGCCGTCGACCACCTGCAACGGTCACCGGCCGCCTACGAGCTGGCCCGCGCGCTGGTCGGCCACGGTGCCGCGCTCATCCGGAACGGAAAGCTGCAGGAGGCCGCCGGCCGGCTCTATGAAGGTCTGGAGGGCGCCGTCCACTGCCGTGCCGAGGCCCTGGCCACCCGGGCGCGGGAGGAACTGTCCGCGGCCGGGCTGCGGCCGCTGCCCCTGCGCTATGCGCAGACGGACACGCTCACCGTGTCCGAGCGCAAGGCGGCCGAGATGACGGCCCAGGGCCACCCGACGTCGGTGGTCGCGAAGGAACTGCGCCTCACGGAGCAAGGTGTACGACAGCTGCTGTCAGCCGTGTACCGAAAGATCGGTACCGACGCGGCCGGCCTGGCCTCGGCCCTGGCGTCCTTCCCCCGTCGGCTGCCGTGAAGGTGGCGGCTCCCGTTCGACTCGTGATCTCCGGGCGCCGGAGTGGGCGGCGAGGCGGGGTCTTCCGCTGCTGTGTCGCCCGGACGCCTACGCCGCTCTGCCCCTGGCACGGACATGCTGCGGTCGGCCGGTTGCAGCTGGATCGCTCTCCCCGCCCCTAACGTCTTGACGTGCCAATGACAACGATGGCTTGATGGGATATGGGAGCGCTCCCACCTACTCGGGGAAGGGAACACCATGCGCAGCACCCCCCGCTTGCCCTTATGGCTCGTTCAAGGTCTCGGCCTCCTGGCCGCCCTGCTCCTGTCCCTCGGGGTGACACTCGCCCCCCGCGCGGCAGCCGCCCCGGCCGCCGACCCCGTACGGATCATGCCGCTGGGCGATTCGATCACCGGCTCGCCCGGCTGCTGGCGGGCGGTGCTGTGGAACCGGCTGCAGAGCGCCGGATACACGGACATCGACTTCGTCGGCACCCTCCCTCCCCAGGGCTGCGGGCAGGCGCACGACGGTGACAACGAAGGCCACGGCGGCGAGTTGGTGACCAACGTAGCCGACCAGAACCTGCTCCCGGGCCGACTGGCCGCCACCCTCCCGGACATCATTGTCATGCACTTCGGTACGAACGACGTGTGGAGCAGCATCGCTCCCGACCGCATCCTCGCCGCCTACACCAAGCTCGTGGGGCAGATGCGGGCTTCCAACCCGGACATAAGGATCCTCGTCGCGCAGCTCATCCCCCTGAACCCCAGCAGTTGCTCGGCCTGCGCGCAGCGTGTCGTCGACTTCAACGCCCGGATCCCCGACTGGGCCCGGGCGACGAGCAGCAGCCGCTCCCCGGTGACCGTGGTCGACCAGTGGACGGGCTTCAGCACCGCCACCGACACCTACGACGGCGTCCACCCCAATGCCTCCGGCGACGACAAGATCGCCGCCCGCTGGTATCCGGCCCTGACCGCGCTCCTCAGCCCGGGCGACCCCGGCGGGCCGGGCGGCGGTGAGCCCGGTTGCACCGCGTCCTTCCGTGCCGTTTCCAGCTGGCAGGGCGGCTATCAGGGCGAGGTGACGGTGACCAACACGTCCACCTCCCCCGTCTCGGGCTGGACCGCGACCGTCGTACCGGCCGACGGCGCACGTCTCAGTCAGGTCTGGAACGGCATGCTCACCACGGCCGCCGACGGCACGGCCACCGTCGCCAACGCGTCGTGGAACGGCACGCTCGCGCCGGGTGCGAGCGCCACGTTCGGCTTTGTCGCCGCCGGCCCGGCCGGGGCGAACTCCCCGTCCGCGACCGCCAGCTGCACGGCGAGGGCCGCTGCCGCATGACTAGTGCCGCGGCAGGCAACGTTTGCCCGTCAAGGAGCGGCGTCCGGTGCGTGCTCTCGGCGTGCCGGGCGCAGTCCCTCGTACTGGATGTACTTGGGTCTGTGCCCGGTGCGGCGAGTGGGGGCACCTCCCACGCCTTTAGGGCAGTGGGGGAGCGTGCCGGGCGTCGCGACGGGGCAAACGTTGCCTGCCGCGGCACTAGCCAGTGGTCCGGCGGCTTCCAGGGCGAGATCGTCGTCCGCAACACCGGCGGCTCGACGATCAACGGCTGGGCTCTGCGCTGGACGTTCCCCGACAGCCGGCGCGTCACCAACCTGTGGGGCGGCACCGCGACGCAGAGCAGCGCCGAGGTCAGCGTCGCCTCCGCCGCGTACACCGCGCAGATCCCCGCGACGGGCTCCGTCACCCTCGGCTTCGCGGCGACCCGGGACACCGCGAATCCCAGCCCGAGCGCCTTCACCCTCAACGGCGCCACCTGCTCCCTGGCCTGATCCACGCTCGATGGATGCCCAAGTCCCTCGGCCGCCCGGGAGCACGAGTGCGATCGTCCCCCGGGCAGGCTCGACCGTCACAGTTGCCGAAGGTGATCCCGCAGCGTGCGGGCGACCTGCGCCATGAGGGCCTCCGCGCCGGGCTGGAAGCTGGCCGGCACGAGTGACTCGGTGAGGACGGCGATGGCGAACGCCTGGCCGTCGGCGTGCTCGACGACGCCGATCTCGTGACGGAGGTTGAGGAGCGTGCCGGTCTTGGAGGACCAGGTGGTGGCGTCGGAGCTGAAGTCCGGGGCGAGGCGCTGCCGGAGCACGTTGTGCCGCATGAGGTCGCGTACCTGCTCGGCCACCTGCGGGTGGACCTTCGACGGCGTCCACAGGGCCTGGAGCAGTTCGACCCAGGCGCGGGCGCTGCCGGTGTTGGCGCGGGTGGTGTCGAGGTGCGGCACCCGGTGTCCGCGGCCGCTGGTGCCGCCCTCGATGGCCAGGGCGTGAGCGAGGTGCACGTCGGCGGCGTCGAAGCGTTCGACGGGGGTGTCGGTCAGCTCGTCCACGGTGTGCCGGACAGTGATGTCGCGCAGGCCGAACTCGTGGAGGAGGTCGGCCACGCGGGCGGGCGGAGTGAGGCCGAACAGCGCTTCCGCGGCCTGGCTGTCACTCAGGCACATGCTCAGGTAGAGCAGGTCGTCGACCGCTACCCGGGCGGGGTGGCGGAACCGGCTCAGCCCGATCGGGCCGGGCGTGGTGATCCGCCCGGGGGGTACGTCGAGCGGTGTCGCCCCGTCGAGTTCGCCCCGTCGGATGCGCTCGAAGGTCGCCAGCGCGAGCGGGACCTTGACCAGGGACGAGGACGGCAGCGGGGTGTCCGGCTCGATCCCCAGCTCTTCCCCCGTGTGCAGATCCCGCACGAGCATGCAGCCGTGCAGACCGCCGTCACGCAGCTGCCGGCGCATGTCGCGTAACAGTGCCTCGGTGCTCAAGTCGCTTCCTCTCCCGTGGTGTCCGCGCCGAGGCAGCGGGCGATGGCGTGGCCCAGGCGCGCTTCGATGTGCTGTGGATTGCCGTCTCCCGCGGCGGCGAGGGCGAACCCCCGGCTGAGCGCGAGCTCGCCGACGGGCCGCCAGGTCAGGGCGAGTTCCTCGGCCTGCGCGGGGGTGCACAGCAACAGGTCGCGGGTGCAGAGGACTTCCGCCGCGGCGCTTGTCAGGTCGGTCGCGACGACGAGTTGCGCGGGCCGCAGGCCGACCGCGTCGCGCAGTCGTGTCAGCGGGTCGCGGATGTGCGGCACGTCGTCCTCCGGCTGGATCCAGATACGGCGGGCCGGGCCGGGAGTGGCTCGCCCGACCCGCAGCGTTTCGAGGTAGAGACGTCTCACTCCGGGATCCCGGACGCCGGCCAGCCCGAGCGGCACGGACCACCTCGCCTCGTCCGGCGGCACCGCGAGCAGGGCGGCCCACACCTGTTGCGCGTGGAGGAGTTCCCTGCGCTGTGCGGGTGCCGCGACGCGGAGATCGAGCGTGAAGCCCTGCCCGCGCGCCTCGGCGACCAGTCGGGCAAGGCCGGCTGTGGGGCAGACGCCGGGCACGGCGAGCCGCCACGGTTTGCGCTTGGCGGCTTCCGCCTCGTGCAGCAGCACATCGGCCGCCTGCACGAGCTGTCTGGCCACCGGCAGCATGTCCCGGCCGAAGGGGGTGAGCACGGCCCGCCGCGAGGTGCGCTCGAACAGCGGTCGGCCGAAGCGTTCCTCCAGGGCGGCGACGCGGCGGCTGGCCACGGACTGCGACATCCGGGCAGCGGCGGCGCCGACGGTGAAGCCGCCGTATTCGCTGACGCTGACGAACGCTCGGCACGCTCCCACCAGATCCACGGCCCGCACTCTATGCCAGATCGGCATGGAGTCGCGCGTAAGCGTATTGGACCGCATGACGGGCCGACGGTGAGGGTGGTCCCGGAACTCACCGCCACCCAACGGAGGTTGAACCATGCAGTACACCCGTGCCCGGCGCACCGTTCTCGGTGCGCTCGCCGCGCTCGCCCTCGTCCCGGTCATCGCCTGCGGCCAGGAGGGTTCCCAGGGCGCGTCGCCGGTGGCCGCCGCGACGGTACCGACGAGCGCGGCCAGGCAGCCGTACGTGGCCGAACTGAAGGGGCTGGAGCGCAAGTTCGACGCGCGCCTGGGCGTCTACGCCATCGACACCGGCACCGGGCGCGAGGTCGCCTACCGGGACGGCGAGCGGTTCGGCTACCACTCCACGTTCAAGGCAATGGCCGCCGCCGCTGTCCTGCGCAAGTACTCCCTGAGTGGAATGAATGAGGTGATCAAGTACTCCGCGGACGATCTGCTCCCCAACTCCCCCATCACCGAACAGCACGTCGAGACCGGGATGACCCTGCGCGAGCTGTGCGACGCCGCCGTCCGCTACAGCGACAACACCGCCGCCAACCTGCTCTTCGAGGCACTCGGCGGACCGAAGGGCCTCGAAGCCGAGTTGAGGAAGCTGGGCGACGACGTCACCGTGATGGAGCGCATCGAGACCGGGCTGAGCGACTGGGTCCCGGGCGAGACGCGGGACTCGACCACCCCACGGGCGTTCGCCGAGGACCTGCGCGCGTACGTCCTCTCAGACGTCCTCCGCAAGCCGGAACGGGCCCAGCTAACGAAGTGGCTGAAGACCAACAAGACCGGGGACGAGCTCATCAGGGCCGGGGTGCCCAAGGGTTGGGTGGTCGGCGACAAGACCGGATCGGGCAGCGGCTACGGCGGCCGCAACGACATCGCCGTGGTGTGGCGCCCGCACGCCGACCCCGTCGTCATGGCGATCATGTCGAACCGCAGCGAGAAGGAGGACACTTACGACAACAAGCTGATCGCCGAGGCGGCATCCGTGGTCGCCGGCACTCTGTCGTAGAGGAAACGCGTCGGCGGTGACACCACAACTTCGTGACAGGAAGCACACAGGACCCGTTCTCGGCCGCGGCGAGCACCCGGATAAGGTGAGCCTGGCCTAATGGCCATGAACTGGTGTCACAAAGGAGTCCTGTGATGTTCCCTCGGCGTCGCGGTCCGGCCGCCCTCGCTCTCGGCGTCGCCGCCGCGCTGACCCTCGCGGCGTGCGGCGGCTCCGGCGACGACGGCAAGGACGCGGGATCCGCCGGGGGCGGTGACAAGAAGGCCGTGGCGCAGGGCGGTGAGGACTTCGGGTCCGCCGCGGAGAAGACCGCGGCGATGGGCACCGACGCCGAGCCGGGCGAGTGGCCGCGCACCGTGCGGCACGCGATGGGCGAGACCGTGATCGAGGCCCAGCCCAAGCGCGTGGTGGTCCTGGACGTCGGCGAGTTGGACAACGTGGTGTCGCTGGGCATCAAGCCGGTCGGGCTCGCCCCCACCGAGGGCTCCCCCGAGTTGCCGTCGTACCTGAAGAAGGACGCCGGCACGCCGAAGAACGTCGGCACCATCAACAACCTCAACCTCGAGGCGATCGCCGGTCTCCAGCCGGACCTCATCCTCGGCAGCCAACTGCGTGCCGCGGACAAGTACGACGAGTTGTCGAAGATCGCCCCGACCGTCTTCTCCATCCGGCCCGGCTTCACGTGGAAGGAGAACTACCTCCTCAACGCGTCGGCCCTCGACAAGACCGCCGAGGCCAAGGCGAAGCTCGCCGCCTACGACAGCAAGGTCAAGGCACTCGGCACCGAGCTCGGCGCCGACAAGCCGACCGTCTCGATGGTGCGTTACCTGCCCGACGGGGTGATCCGCCTCTACGCGAACGCCTCGTTCATCGGCACCCTCCTCAAGGACGCCGGCATCCCCCGCCCGAAGAACCAGGACATCGAGGACCTGGCCGCCGAGGTCAGCGCCGAGAACATCGACCAAGCCGACGCCGACTACATCTTCACCGGCGTGTACGGCGACGCGAAGGCCACGGACAAGTCCCGTGCGCAGGGCAACCCGCTGTGGAAGAACCTGAAGGCTGTCAAGGCCGGGCACGCCTATGACGTACCGGACGAGACCTGGTACCTCGGACTCGGTGTGACCGCGGCCGAGCAGGTCGTCGCGGATCTGGACAAGTACCTGACCAAGTAGGCACATCACCGCATCACATGCATCACTTACACCACGTGCATCACATGAAGAGGTAGCACATGTCCCGTGCCACGCGGCGCCGGGTCGTCCTGCTGGCCGCGGGTGTGCTCCTGCTGCTCCTCGCCGTCCTGCTGAGTCTCGCCGTCGGTAGCCGCCAGATCGCCCCCACCGAGGTGTTCGACGCCCTGCTGCACGGCGGGACCGGCGACAACGCCCAGGTCGTACGGGCGCTGCGGGTGCCCCGCACGATCATCGGTGTGATGGTCGGGCTCGCCCTGGCGATCGCCGGCGTGGTCATGCAGGGCCTCACCCGCAATCCGATCGCCGAGCCGGGCGTCCTCGGTGTCAGCCAGGGCGCCTCGCTCGGCGTGGTCTGCGCGATCGCCTTCTTCGGGGTGCACACGCTCAGCGGATACGTCTGGTTCGCGTTCGTCGGCGCGGGGGTCGCGGCGGTGGCCGCGTACGCCGTCGCCAGCGGGGGGCGCGGCGGCGCCTCCCCGGTGAAACTCGCCCTGGCCGGTGCCGCGATGAACGCCTTCCTCGCCTCGGTGGTGTCCGGAATCGTCACCACCGATGCCGAGGTCCTGGACGAGTTCCGCTTCTGGGACGTCGGCTCGATCAGCGGCCGGGACGGCTCTGTGGTGGCGCAGACGTGGCCGTTCCTGGTCGCGGGACTGCTGCTGGTCGCCGTCACGGTCCCCGGCCTGGACGCGCTCGCCCTGGGCGACGACGTGGCCCGCGGGCTCGGCCACCACGTCCTTCGGGTGCGGATCCTCGGCGCCCTCGCCGCGACCGTGCTGACCGGGGTCGCGGTGGCCGCGGCCGGTCCCATCGCCTTCGTCGGGCTCGCCGTGCCGCACATCGCCCGCGCCCTGGTGGGCGCCGCCCATCGCTGGGTCCTGCCGATGGCCGCCGTACTGGGCCCCTCGGTGATCCTGGTCTCGGACGTGCTCGGGCGCGTCCTCTTCCCGCCCTCGGAGGTCCCGGTGGCCGTGATGACGGCCTTGTTGGGCGTGCCGTTCCTGATCGCGCTCGTACGGCGGAAGGCGGCGGTGGCGGCATGACGCGACTCGACCGGACCGGCACGGCGGCGGCCCGTCCCTTCGGCTACTCCGTCGTCCGCGTGCGCGAGCACAGCTTCCTGCTGCACCGCAGGGCCGTCGTGATCGCCGCCGTCCTCGTGGCCGCGCTGGCGGTGACCGTCGTCGCCTCGCTCTGCGTCGGCGAGTCCTTCGTCTCCCCCACGGAGGTCGTCCGCGTCCTGCTCGGGAAGCCGAGCCCCGACGAACTGGTCGTCGGCACGCTGCGGCTGCCCCGCCTGGTGACGGGTCTGCTGGTCGGTGCCGCCTTCGGGATCGCGGGGGCGCTGGTCCAGACGGTCGCCCGCAACTCCCTGGCCAGTCCGGACGTCATCGGCGTCACGCACGGCGCGGGCGCGGCGACGGTGACCGCAATGACCTTCGGCGTCACGTCCCCCACCGCGCTGCCGTACGTCGCGATCGTCGGCGGGCTGTCCGCCGCCGTGCTCGTCTACGCCTTCGCCTGGCGCAAGGGCCTGCACGCCACGCGGTTCGTGCTCGTCGGGATCGGTGTCTCGATCGCGCTGGGATCACTGACCCGGCTGTTCCTGACCAAGGGCGACTACCTGGTGGCCCAGCAGGCCAAGGTGTGGCTCACCGGCTCCCTCAACGGACGCGGTTACGACCAGGCGGCGCCTCTCGCCCTGACGGTGCTCGTCCTGATTCCGCCGCTGCTGTGGGCCGCCCGGGCCCAGCGGGCGGTGTCCCTGGACGACGACACGGCCACCGCCCTCGGTGTCCGGCTGGGCCGGGTACGGCTGGGGCTGACCGCCCTCGGCGTGGTGCTGGCGTCCGTGGCGACCGGCGCGGCCGGGCCGGTCGACTTCGTGGCGCTGCTCGCGCCCCAGATCGCCCGCCGCCTCACCCGCACCACCCAGATCCCCCTGCTCTGCTCGGCGTTGACGGGTGCCCTGATCGTGACCACGGCGGACCTGCTGGCCCGGCGCGTGTTCTCGCCCAACGAACTGCCGGTCGGCGTGCTGACCGCGGCGGTCGGGGCGCCGTATCTGATGTGGCTGATCGCCCGCACGCGACACCGCGGCGGGGCTTCCGCCTGACCGGCGGGCCTTCGCTCATCCCACGCGAGTGTCCGCCCAGTTGGGGGGCGAAAAGCACCTGACAGTTCGAGGTGGGAGCGTTACGATCCCCGCGATGACGACTCATTCTGTTGACAGATTGGGGGCCCCGACCGCGCAAGGTGAGTGCTGATGCTCACTCGGACCGCGAACGGGGATTCCCGCCTTTCCCTCTGGCAGCGCGTGCGTGAGTTCGCCGTGCCGCCGTCCATGATCGAGACCGCGACCAGCCGGCGCCTCGCCGGGGACTGGGCGGGGGCGTGCGCCGCCGCAGGCATCGATGTAGATCTCAGTCTGCGTTCCCTGGCGCGTACCCACGGCCAGGCACTCGTGGCCCAACTCCGGGCCGATCTCCGCCATCTGGCTCCTGACCTGCTGCGCTGGCACATGCCGAGAATCGGTCCTGACGGGCTGTTGCGTCCAGGACTGACCGTCTCTCTGGCGCGGTACGACGCTGTGGGGCGTGACGGCGCAGGCCCCGTGCACCTCGTAGTCCGGACTCCGCCGGCCTGGGCGGATGCCGGTCAGCGGATCAGCCTCGCGCTGTGGGACGGATCCGCCTCCGGGCCCGATGCCCGCCGCCATCCGCATCCCCGCCCCAACCGGCGGTTCCGCCTCGACCTGCACCGCCACCTGTGGGACGCGCGCCGGACCGATGAGCTGCGGATCCGGTCCGGGGCCGATCTGCCGGCCGACTCTCCTGCGCCGCCCCCGGACCCGCTGGGGAGCGTGCCGCAAGGGAGCCGATGTGCCGTCGACCGGTGGGCGGCCGAGGCGGGGATTCTGCTCCACGCCGAGGGGCGGACCGGCGGTGCCGTCGCCGTGCGGGTCGGGGCGCGACAACGGCTGGTCCTGCGCCTGATCGCGGACGAGAACGGTACCGGTCCACCCGAATTGCGGATTACGGCGGCGCCCACGCGCGGCGACGCCTCCGCGCCGCCGGTCCTGCCCGACGCGGCGACCTGGGTGCTGCCGGATCTGGAACTGATCCGCGCCGGTTTGATCGAGGTCGATCGGCTGCACCCCCTGGTCGCCTCGGCACTGGCACCGGATCATTCACCGGCCGGCCGGTCCCGGGCTCCGGACCCGACAGGACCAGCGCGCCTCGTGGAGTGCCGGGGAGCTCAGCACCGGATCGGCCTGGTCGACGGGGTGTTGGCGCCGCTCGACCACGACCCGACCGAGATCCGGCGGGAGGAGCTGCTGGCCGCGCTGACCGGTACTCCGCTTCCCTGCCTGCAGGCCATTGACGCGGCACACCGCCATCCGGAGTGCCTCGCCGACGTCCGCGCACGCCTGGACCACGGGGACATCGCCGGTGCGCTGGCCGTCGTCGAGGCCCTGCTGGGCCCCGACGCACTGCTGCGCGGTGGCGCTCTGCGGGACGAGTTGGAGGCGGCCGCACAGCGGCGGATCACCTACGGGCTGTTCCGGGCGGGTCTGACCGGACCCGGACCTGCCCGTCTTCGCCCCGAGGACCGTCGCCGTCCCCGCATCGGCCGCTCGCGTCCGCGCCACGGCACCTTCCGCTGACCCGGGACCTGCGTCCCTTACGCATCCACTCACCACACGCCGACTCCGGGGCCCTCCGTCCCCACACCCACTCACCACACGCCAACTCCGGGTCCCTCTGTCCCCACACGCACTCGCCGCACATCGTCCCCGGGGCCCCCGCCCCGCGCCCACTCGCCGCACATCGCCCCCGGAGCCCCCGCCCCGCGCCCACTCGCCACACATCGCCCCCGGAGCCGTCCGCCTCGCACCCACTCGCCACACATCGCCCCCGGGGCCCGGCCCCCGCCTCACACCCACTCGCCAGACACCGCCCCGGCGTCCTCCCCCCACCCCCACACTCACTCGCCTCACAACCAAACCCAAAGGTGATCAGACATGCCCACATACACGCCCTTCGCCGCCACCGGCACTCCCTCCGACCCGGCCCACACCTCCCAACTCGACGTCGCCGACGACTTGTTGAGCCTGCTGCGCGACACCACCACCGAACCGCGCCCCGACACCCAGCTGGAGACCCTGACCCTGGCCGTGGCCGCCGACCTGCCCGTGCTGCTGTGGGGTGAGCCGGGCATCGGCAAGACCGCTGCTCTGACACAGCTGGCCGCGGCCCTGGACCTTCCGCTGACCACGGTGATCGCGAGTGTGCACGAGCCGTCCGACTTCTCGGGGCTGCCCGTCGTCGGAGACGATCCCGCCGAGCACGGTGTGCCCATGGCGCCGCCGGACTGGGCCGTACGACTGGTACGGGCCGGCCGCGGGCTGCTGTTCCTGGACGAGTTGTCCACTGCGCCGCCGGCCGTTCAGGCCGCCCTGCTCCGGCTCGTGCTGGAGCGGCGGATCGGCGCCCTGCGGCTGCCGCCCGGCGTCCGGATCGTGGCCGCCGCCAATCCGCGCTCCTCGGCGGCCGACGGGTGGGAACTGAGCCCGCCTCTGGCCAACCGGTTCGTCCACCTCCAGTGGACCCACGACCACGAGGTCGTCGTACGCGGTCTCGGCGGGACGTGGCCCCGGGCGACCCTGCCCCGACTCGAACCGGAGAGGCTGCCGGAGGCCGTCGACTTCGCGCGCCGCGCGGTGTGCGGGCTCCTGGCCGCCCGTCCGGGGCTCGTGCACCGGCTGCCCAGCAACGAGACGCGCCGGGGCGGCCCTTGGCCGTCGCCCCGGAGCTGGGAGATGACCCTGTGCCTGATCGCGTTCGCGACCGCGGCCGGTTCCTCCCGGGACGTACTCTCCCTGCTGGTCAGGGGCACCGTGGGGGACGGTCCGGGGCTGGAGTTGCTGGCGAGCGTGGACCGGATGGACCTCCCGGACCCCGAGGTGCTGCTCGCCGACCCGGCGGGGGCCGTCCTGCCCGAGCGGGGGGATCTGCGCCAGGCCGTGCTGGACGGTGTGGTGGAGGCGGTCCGGGGGCGCCCGGAGAAGTCCCGCTGGGACGCGGCGTGGGAGCTCCTGGTCCGGGCGGTGGACACCGGAGCCCCGGACCTGGTGGTCGTCCCCGCGAACACACTCGCCGCCTTGCGCCGGCCGGACTGGGACGTTCCGGCAGCGATCGAACGCCTCGCCGGAACGGTGTCCCTGTCCCGGCGTGCGGACGACGTGGCGGCCCGGAGCGCGGCGGTCACCGCGAGGGCCGGCCGGTGATCCCGGACGCACCGGGGGCCCTGGACCTCGACAAGCTCTTCGCCGCCCGCCTGTACGCGGCCCGGGTCCGGCCCTACCTGGCGACGGCCCTGTTCGCCCTGCACACCGTGGAGTCGCGGTGGGTACCGACGATGGCCGTCGACCGGCACTGGCGGTGCTACGTCTCGCCGGGGTTCGTGGACCGGACGCCCGTGGAGGAACTGGCGGGGGTGTGGGTGCACGAGGTATCCCACCTGCTGCGCGACCATCACGGACGTGGTGACCGGGTCGCGCGGGAGCGCGGGCTGACCGGCCCGGGGGAACGGCTGCGGATGAACATCGCCGCGGACTGCGAGATCAACGACGACGTGTTCGGTGACGGGCTGCTCCGGCCCGAAGGTGCTGTCGAGCCGACCGCCTTGGCTCTGCCCGCCGGGCAGCTCATGGAGGACTACCTGCGCCTGTTCACGCTCGGTCCGCGTACCCAGGACTGGGCCTGGCTGGACTGCGGCAGCGGCGCCGACGGGCTGGAACGGGAGTGGGACCTGGGACCGGACGGCGCGCACGGCCTCAGCGAACAGGAACGCGACGCGGTCCGGTTCCGGGTGGCACAGGGCATCACCGCCCGTCCGGGGAACGCCCCGAGAGGGTGGAAGCGGTGGGCGGAGGAGGCGTTCCACCCGCCGCAGCCGTGGCGGGAGTTGCTGGGAGCGGCGGTCCGCTCGGCGGCCTCCGGCCCCGGCGTGGGTGAGGACTACACCTACGGCCGGCCGGCGCGGCGTTCGGCCGGGGTGCCCGGCGTCGTGCTGCCGAGCCTGCGGCGCCGGCCGCCCCGGGTCTGCGTGGTCATCGACACGTCCGGGTCGGTCAGTGACGCCGAACTGGGCAGCGCACTCCTCGAAGTCGCCGCGATCTCCCGTGCCGTGGGCGGCCGTCGCGACCTGGTCAGCGTGGTGTCGTGCGACGCGGCGGCCCGGGTGGTGCACCCGCTGTGCCGTGCCGAGGGGATACCGCTGGTGGGCGGCGGGGGTACGGATCTGCGCGCGGGCTTCGCCAAGGCGCTCCGGGCGCGGCCCCGCCCCGATGTCGTCGTGATCCTGACCGACGGGCAGACGCGCTGGCCGGACACGCGACCACCGTGCCGGACGGTGGTGGGTCTGTTCCCTCGGCACCAGGCAGGCCGGTCGTGGGACGAGGACGACCCCGAGTACGTGCCGGACTCGCCGCCCGCCTGGGCAAGAGTGGTTGACATCGGATGAGCGGCCCCTCAGGCCCCTCTCAGGCCCCGCAGACCTCGCATGCCCCGCAGACCCTCAGGCCCCGCAGGCGCCCGGCGCCGTCACTCCCAGACCACGACGTTGCGTCGCACCGGCACGGTCGAGTGGTCGGCGAACAGTTCGGGTGAGTGCGCGCGGATGCGTTCGATGTCGTTGAAGACGGCCCGCAAGTGGGTGCGCATGGCGGTGCGGGCGAGGGGGACGTTTCCGCCGAGGACCGCGTCGAAGATCTCGTGGTGCTGGGCGGCGAACCCGGCCGGGGACACGTTCTCGTGGAGGCCGAGGCGCCTGGCCCGGTCCAGGTGGCCCTTGGCCGCGGCCACGGTGGTCCAGACGTCGCCGTGACCGCTCAGCCGCATCAGGCCCTGGTGGAACGCCTCGTCCAGTGCGAAGAACTCCTCCAGGCCGAGGTCCGCGCGCCGCTGACGTTTCAGGTTGTCCCGCAGTTCCTCGACGACCGCGGGGTCGAGCTGCTCGGGCAGGTCCTCCAGCGAGGCGAGTTCCACCGCCTCCCGGAGGAACTGCGCGTCGGCGACCTGCGCCGGATCCACGCGGGACACGAACGACCCGATCTTCGGGAAGACCTGCACCAGGCCCTCCTGGGCCAGCAGGATCAGGCTCTCCCGCACCGGCGTGCGGCTGACACCCAGCGACGCGGCGAGTTCGTTCTCCGACAGGCTGGCGCCCGGGGCGAGTTCGAGGGTCAGCACCATCTGACGCAACTTCAGGTAGATGTCGCGCCGACTCGTCCGCCGCCCGTTGGTTTGAGCCATGTGCACATCGTACGTAGACCGGTGCCACAAGTATTGCTCGACTGCGCGACAGATGCTTGTATACAAGTACTTCGCGACTCCACTCGCGCCCCACTTCGCGCCCCCCTCGCGACAAGGAGCCCCCGTGAGCAAGATCGAGCGCGCCGAGGTGTTCGTCGCCTCCCCCGGCCGCACATTCGTCACATTGCGCATCACCACCACCGACGGGGTGACCGGACTCGGTGACGCCACGCTCAACGGTCGAGAGCTGGCCGTCGCGAGCTATCTGCGCGATCACGTCGTCCCGCTGCTGATCGGCAGGGATCCCGCCCGCATCGAGGACATGTGGCAGTACCTCTACAAGGGCGCCTACTGGCGGCGCGGGCCCGTCACCATGACCGCCATCGCCGCCGTCGACACCGCCCTGTGGGACATCAAGGGCAAGACGGCCGGCCTGCCCGTCCACCAGCTCCTGGGCGGCCCGTCCCGCGACGGCGTGCTCGTCTACTCGCACGCCAGCGGTACCGACGTACCCGCACTGCTGGACGACGTCGAGCGCTACCTGGAGCTGGGCTACAAGGCCGTACGGGCGCAGGCCGCCGTGCCCGAGGTCGGGGGAACGTACGGGATCCGCAAGGGCAAGGTCTACGAGCCGGCCGCGACCGAGCTGCCCGAGGAGCAGCCCTGGGACACCGAGGCCTATCTCGGATTCGCGCCCACCTATCTGGAAGCCGTACGGGAACGCTTCGGCTTCGGGTTCCATCTCCTGCACGACGTGCACCACCGGCTGACCCCGATCGAGGCGGCCCGCTTCGGCAGGAGCGTCGAGGGCTGCCGGCTGTTCTGGATGGAGGATCCGACGCCGGCCGAGAACCAGGAGGCGTTCCGGATCATCCGCCGGCACACCACGACGCCGATCGCGGTCGGCGAGGTGATGAACTCGATCTGGGACGTCCAGCACCTGATCACCGAGCAGCTCGTCGACTACGTACGCACCACCGTCGTCCACGCGGGCGGCATCACCCATCTGCGGCGGATCTTCGACCTCGCCGCGCTCTACCAGGTACGGACCGGCTCCCACGGGGCGACCGACCTCTCCCCCGTCAGCATGGCCGCCGCCGTGCACCTCGACATCACGGTGCCGAACTTCGGCATCCAGGAGTACATGGGCCACCCCGACGAGACGGCCGAGGTGTTCCGCACGGGTGTCACCTTCGCCGACGGCATGCTGCACCCCTCCGAGGAGCCGGGCCTGGGCGTGGAGTACGACGAGAAAGCGGCCGAGCGCTTCCCGTACCAGCGGCGCTACCTTCCGGTCGCCCGCCGCCTCGACGGGTCGGTGCACGACTGGTGAGCGCCGACGCCCTGAACCGTACGGTGCTCCCCCGGCTCGCGCCCGAGCTGCGGCCCCCGGTCGATCCGGCCGAACTGCGCGCCCGTGTCGTCCACTTCGGACTCGGTGCCTTCCACCGGGCGCACCAGGCGGTGTACACGGAGCAGGCCGCCGCCCTCTCCGGTGAGCCCTGGGGCATCAGCGCGGTCGCGCCCCGGTCAGTGGGGACCGTGCGCGCGCTGCGGGGTCAGGACTGCCTGTACTCGCTCACCGAACGCCGTCCGGACGGAAACCGCAGTCGCGTCGTGGGCGCGGTCGTCGACGCGCTGGCCATGGGACCCGATGCCAAGGCCGTCGACGCCCTGCTGGCCGATCCCGAGGTGACGGTGGTGACCCTGACCGTGACCGAGAAGGGCTACCACCGCTCTGCGTCGACCGGCGGGCTGGACACCGCGGCCGCACCCGTCGCCGCCGACCTCGCGGCCGACTCCGACGGGCCTCTCACCACGGTCGTCGGGCGCCTGGCCGCCGGGCTGGCGGCGCGGATGCGCGCGGGCGCCGCCCCGATCAGTGTCGTGTCCTGCGACAACATGGCGGGAAACGGCGCCGCGCTGCGCCGGATCGTCCATGACTTCGTGCGTGCGTCCGCCTGGCCGGACCGTGCCCGGGTCCTGGAGCGGATGGCCGAAGCCGTCGCCTTTCCCGCGACCGTCGTGGACCGGATCGTGCCGGCGGCCGACGAGTCCGACCGCGCGGCGGCCGTCGCCGCCCTCGGGGTGCGCGACGCCCTCCCCGTGACGGCCGAACCGTACCGGCAGTGGGTACTGGAGGACTCCTTCGCCGCGCCCCGGCCTCCCTGGGAGCGGGACGGCGCCCTGTTCGTCCCGGACGTCGCGCCGTACCAGCTCGCCAAGCTGCGGCTGCTGAACGGCTCCCACTCGGCTCTGGCCTACCTCGGCACGGCCGCGGGCCGCACCACGATCGCCGAGACCATGGCGACGGACTGGGGCGAGCGACTCGTACGGGCGCTGTGCGCGGAGGTCTCCCCCACCCTCCCCGCGGGCGGCCCCGATCCGGTCGGGTACGCCGACGACCTCGTCGTACGCTTCCGCAATCCCGGGATGCGCCACCTGCTGCGGCAGATCGGCTCCGACGGATCGCTGAAGGTCACGGAGCGCTGGCTGCCCGCCCTGCGCGCACTGCGCGCCCGCGGCACGCACACCCCCGTCCTCGAACTCGCTCTCGCCGCCTGGGTGCTCGGCACCGAACGGGCAGACGCGTTCACCGACCCCGCCGCCGACACACTCGCCGCCTGCTGGGCGCCCTCCGCCCGCCCGTCCGAGACGGTGCGCGCGCTGCTGCGCGTCCTCGGCGCGGCGGACCTCGCGGACGACGACGCCCTCACCGCCGCCGTCGCGGCCCGGCTCCCCGCCCTGCGGGCCGGACGCGTCGAGATCTGAGCCCCCCATACGTCGACCCAATACGTCGACAGCCGCACCGCAGTCCCCGAACAACGGAGTTCACGATGAAGGACAGCGCCACAGCCGCTCAGCAGACACCAACAACGCAGCGCACCACGCGCGACCTGGCCCGGGCCGCCGTCTCGGGCTGGCTCGGCACGGCCATGGAGTTCATGGACTTCCAGCTCTACTCGCTGGCCGCCGCCATCGTCTTCGACAAGATCTTCTTCCCGGACGTCAGTCCGGCCATCGGCCTGATCGCCGCGATGGCCACGTACGGCGTCGGATACGTCGCCCGGCTCGCCGGGGCCGTCTACTTCGGGCGGATGGGCGACCGGATCGGCCGCAAGAAGGTCCTGTACCTCACCATCCTGCTGATGGGCGCCTCCACGACCCTCATCGGTGCCCTGCCCACGTACGCCACCATCGGCATCCTCGCGCCGGTACTGCTCGTCGTGCTGCGGCTGGTGCAGGGCTTCGGCGCGGGTGCCGAGATCGCCGGGGCGACCGTGCTGCTGGCCGAGTACGCCCCCGTCCGGCGGCGCGGCCTGATCTCCTCGCTGGTGTCGCTCGGCACCAACTCCGGGACGCTCGCCGCCTCCGGCCTGTGGGCCGTGCTGCTCGCCGTGCTCAGCGAGGACCAACTGCTGTCGTGGGGCTGGCGGTTGCCCTTCCTGCTGAGCTTCGGGCTCATGCTCTTCGCCGTCTGGCTGCGCCGCGGCCTCAAGGAGAGCCCGGTGTTCGAGGAGCGCCCCGACGTGGTGGACGGCGTGGCCCTGGCCCGTGACGAGGTGGAGTCCGCGATCGCCACCGCCGACGCGCACGAGGGCGACGTCCTGGCGGCCGGTATCCGCCAGCGCAAGGGCAAGGCGTTCTTCCTCGCGCTGGGGCTGCGGTTCGGTCAGGCGGGCAACTCCGGGCTGGTCCAGACGTTCCTCGTCGGCTACATCGCCACCCACCTGGCGGTCGACCGGTCCGTCCCCACCGATGCGATCGTGTACGGCTCGCTGCTGGGCTTCGCCACCGTGCCGGTGGTCGGTCTGCTCGGCGACCGCTTCGGGCGCCGCCCGGTCTATCTCACCCTCACGCTGCTGACCGCCGTCCTCGCCTTCCCGGTGATGCTGCTGATCACCTCCGGCTCGACACCGGGCGTGATGCTCGGCATGGTCCTCGGCCTGAACGTCGGTGTCCTCGGTCTGTTCTCGCTGGAGAGCGTCGCGATGGCCGAACTCTTCGGCTCCCGCACCCGGTTCACCCAGCTCGCGCTCGCCAAGGAGATCGGCGGGATTCTCGCCACCGCGATCGGCCCGGTCCTCGCGGCCACGCTCACGGCCGTCACCGGCAGCTGGTGGCCCATCGCGGCGATGCTCGTCGTCTACTCGCTCATCACCTTCGTCAGCGCGTTCCTCGCGCCCGAGACACGCGGACGGGATCTCGTCCGGCTGGAGGACGCCGTATGAGGGCGGACGCCCGTATGCGGGCCGTGGTCGTGCACGGTCCCGGCGACGTACGCATCGACGAACGGGCCCTTCCCGTGCGCGGTCCGGGCGAGGTGCTGCTGGCCATGGAGTGGGGCGGGATCTGCGGGTCCGACATCGCGTACTGGAACAACGGGGCTTCCGGCACGGCCGCACTCGCGCACCCGCTCGTGCTCGGGCACGAGGTCGCGGGCCGGATCGCCGCGCTCGGCCCCGGAGTCACCGGCCTCGGCCCGGGACAGCCCGTGACGGTCCACCCGGCCCAACTGGTCGGCGATGGCATCCTTCCCGAGCGCATCGCCGGACGGACCAACCTCTACCCGGACGTCCGCTACTTCGGCTCGGCCGCCTTCGACCCGCACACCGACGGCGGGTTCAGCGAGTACCGGGCGGTCCCCGCGACCCAGATCCGGCCGCTGCCGGACGGTGTCGACACCGAGCAGGGCGCCCTCGCCGAGCCGTTGGCCGTCGCGCTGCACGCCGTCGGCCGGGTTTCGGAGCTGCGCGGGCGTACGGTCCTCGTCAACGGCTGCGGACCGATCGGCTCCCTGGTCGTGGCCGCCGCCCGACTCCGCCGGGCCGGCACGGTCATCGCCGCCGACCTGGCGCCGTCCTCCCTCGCCGTCGCCCGCGCCATGGGCGCCGACGAGACCCGCGACCTCTCCGGCGGCGACCGGCTGCCCGAGGACGTGGACGTGGTCTTCGAAGCGTCCGGCGCCCCGGCCGCACTCGGGCCGGTCCTGCGGGCCACGGCCCGCGGCGGCACCCTCGTCCAGGTAGGCAACCTGCCCGGGACCGCCGTTCCCGCCGCCCTCGGCGACCTGGTGACCCGGGAGATCACCTGGATCGGCTCGTACCGCTTCGTCGAGGAGATCGACGACGCCCTGCGCGCCCTGCGGGACGGCCTGGACGTGACCCCGCTGATCACCCATCGCTTTCCGCTCGCACGGGCCGAGGAGGCACTCGCCGTCGCCGCCGACCCGGGAAGCGGGAGCAGCAAGGTCATGCTGCGCCTCGCGGCCGGGACGTGACGCCCGGCGGGCCCGCGCGGCCCCGCTCGCCGCCCCTGCGGAACACGCCGCCCGTCGTCGCGTACGTACTCACGCACCGCCCGCCAGGAGAACCCCGTGCCCATGCCTCCTCCCTCCGCCACCGACAGCCAGGAGCAGGTCGCCGACGTCGTGTGCGTCGGCGAGACGATGGCCGTCTTCAGTCCACCGGACGCCCGCCCGCTCGCCGAGCAGCCCGCGCTCCGCATGGCCATCGGCGGCGCCGAGTCCAACGTCGCCTGCGGGCTGGCGGGACTCGGGCACCGCGCCGCCTGGCTGAGCCGCCTGGGCGACGACCCGTTCGCCCGTCGCATCCTGGCCGAACTCACCGCGCGCGGCGTGGACGTGAGCGCCGTCGAGACCGATCCGGAGCGTCCGACCGGGGTCTACTTCAAGGACCCGGGCCCGGGGCACACGCGCACGCACTACTACCGCCGAGGATCGGCCGCGACGCGGATGGGACCGGAGCTGGCCCGGCAGCCCGCGCTCCGCCGGGCCCGTATCGTGCACCTGACGGGCGTCGCCGCGGCCCTCTCGGACAGCTGCGCCCGGCTGCTGGAGACGCTGCTCGCCGGCCGGGACGGCCGCGCCCCGCGGGGACCGGTCGTCTCCTTCGACGTCAACCACCGCCCCGCGCTCTGGCGCGACGGCCGCGCGGACGCCGCGCCGAGTCTGCTGGCGCTCGCTCGTGCCGCCGACCTCGTGTTCGTCGGACGGGACGAGGCGGAGACGTTGTGGGGCACCGCACGCCCGGACGACATCGCCGGCATGCTCGACTCCGTACCCGTCGTGGTGGTCAAGGACGCCGAGCACGGGGCGACCTCCTACGCCCACGGTGTCCGGACGTTCGTGCCCTCACTGCCCACCAAGGTGGTCGAACCGGTCGGCGCGGGCGACGCGTTCGCGGCCGGTTACCTGGCCGGTGTGCTGGAGGACCGCGACGAACGCTCCCGGCTGCGCCTCGGCCACCTGGCGGGCGCCGCCGCGCTGCGCACCAGGGACGACGTTCCCGTCATGCCGCCGCGCACCGAGACGGACCGGTGCCTCGCCCTGGACGACGACGCGTGGAGCGCCTTGGCACCGCGCTGAGGTCCTGGCGGAACGCCGCCGCGTCGAAGTCGAGTGGAGACGGATGCTCGTCGGCGTCCTCCCTGCCACTCGACCGCGCGTCAGCGGCCGGAGCGGATCAGGCCCGTCAGATAGCGCCACAGCGATGAGCGCTGCCGGGCGGACGGGTCCGGCAGAACCGTCTCGGCCGGCTCCGACGCCGGGTCGTGCGACAACGGTCGCACGGGCACCGAGGCGAGTTCGTACCGTACGGGCAGCGAGCGCAGGCCCCGCATGAACGGCGAGGAACGCCACGGCAGTTGGTCGACGGGGAGAGCCAGGTCCAGGTGGGAGAACCGCTCGAACAGGCGGCCCACACCGACCGCCGCGACCGTCGACGCGAGCTCGCGCGACGGGCACTGGCGGCGGCCCGCTCCCCAGGCCAGGTGGGCGCGGCTGCTGACCGTGGTGTTCGACGCCACGTTGTCGGCGAAGAGCGGGTCGGCGTGCGCCGCGGCGGAGGAGACCCACACCGGGTCGCCCGCCCGGATCGTGTAGTTCCCGAGCGGAGTGTCCTTGGCCGCGAAACGCGGGACGAAGTTCACCAGCGGCGGCTTGCGCATGACCACCCGGTTCATGGTCTCCCTGACCATCCCGGCGGACAGGCTGGCACGCGCGCCGCCGTCACCCGAGATGACCTCGACCACCGTGTTGGATATGAGGATGCCGACGTGGTCGGACGTCATGCCCAGCAGCATGAACAGCTCGCGGGCCAGCTCGTCGAGGGAGAGGTCGGGGTGCGCGGCCAGCAGGTACGACGGGAAGTCGTCCCCCGGCGTCTTGAGCTTCATAGCCGCCAGTTCGGCCAGGGTCGCCAGCAGCCGCTCCAGGGCGGGCTCCGCGTCCGGACCCGCGTCCAGCACCCGCCACATGTCCATCAGCGCGTCGTCGCCCTGGGAACCGGGGAAGCCGAGCAGATGGCTGGCCACCATCAGCGGCAGCGGCCGGGAGAACTGAGCGGACAGGTCCGCCAGGCCGGTGGCGCCGGCCTGACCCACCAAGGTGATCAGTTCGTCGGCGTAGGCGGTGACGGCCGTCTTCAGCCTCTTCGCCTGGGGGTGGCGCGTGTCCTGGAACGGTTTGAGGGCCGCGTCCCAGGCCGCCCGCAGCGGCCGGTATCCGGGACCGCCCTGGATCAGCACATGGTTGACCTCCAGGGACGGCCCGAGCGGCCAGTCGGCCGGCACGCGGCCCTCCGAGCGGGCCCGCCAGCTCTCCAGCCCCTTCGGCCACCCGTCGTCGTCCTGGAGCACCTGGAGCGCCTCCCGGTAACCCAGGACCAGCCAGGCGGGTACGCCCAGCAGGTCGACCGGCGCGACCGGGCCGTGCCGCTGCCTCAGCCGCTCGTAGACGAGCGAGGGACGCGTCTCGTAGTCCCGGGTCAGCAGCGGTTCAGGAGTCATCGCCTCCAACCGGGTGTCGTCCAGGTCCACGGATCCGCCATCACCCAACTCGGATTCCATCGTCTTGCCGCCCCTCCGACACTCCCCGCACCGGCGTACCAGTCGGTAACTGGAAACGGTGGGGACCCTACCCCAGGCCGCGTCCGCGGGCGAAGAGGGGTGCGCGAGGCTGTCCCGGCGCGCGCGACCACCTGCGCGGCCGCATGCGCGGGCGCGGCTCGTGAAGGGCGGGGCGCGGCTCGTGGGCGGGCGGGGCGCGGCTCGTGGGCGGGCGGGGCGCGGCTCGTGGGCGGGCGGGTGCGCGGCTTGTGGGCGGGCGGGGCTTCCGTCGGGGTGGCGAGCATTTTGGGTCGGCGACGGTCACCGCGTTTGCCGGAATGATCACAATATCGTTCCGGTCCTCCGCCTGCTCGAACCGCGTGGTGACATAGCTCCGCATGCCGTCCCCGACACACTTCGTGGCGAGATCTCCGATGCCGTCCGGCATCGTGCACACCTCGGCCGGCCTCCTGGCATGGGTTCGATCATGGCAAGTGGCAGCATCTCGCCCGTCGTGCCGGTCCGGCAGGCGCATACTGGTGACAATGAGAAAGTCACCCATGCCCAAGCGCCATCTGCCGACCAGCCCCTTCCAGGCTCCGGTCGCGCCAACTCCCAAGCATTTCACCGTAGGAAGCCGTGTCACGCACGATGTGTACGGCCTCGGCCGCGTGACCGGCATCGAGGAGGGGATCGCGGTTCTCGTCGATTTCGGTTCGGTACAGACACGGATCTTGAGTCCGTACACCAAGCTGACCAATCTCTGAGATCTGCTGCGCCCGCGCCGGTCGGGGCGCAGCAGGCGGTCGCCCGCTTCCGGCATCGGAAGCGGTTCTTCCGCACCCCGCTCTGCTTGGCATGCCCACAATGAAGGCGAGACGTCTCATCGACACGACCCCGCTGTTCTCCGACCCGGAGCCGACTCCCCTCCAGGCCACGACGGCATCCCCGCCTCCGCACAAGAATCCCTTCCAGGCCCCGGCCGTGACGGAGGACACCTCCCAAGCTCCCGCCACCTCGACCGCGCCCACGGTCCCCGGCACCCGGAATTAACCACGCGGCCCCCGCAGTTCGCAGGTGTCCGCCCATCATCTGCCCGCAAGGAAGCTCACGGGGACCTTTTGGTCGGGCCTGGCTGTCGGGCATCACCGAACGCAACGGCCACACGATCACCGTCGACCGCGGCGAGGACGGCCTGCCGCTGGCCCTGGTCCACTCGGCGGGCCACCACGTGAAACTGTCCGTCGGCGACGGCCTGGTCACCGCCCTGTCCCTGGCCGGCGCGGGCGAGGGCGGCGCGGATCTGCCCCTGATGAGCTACGGCTACCAGGACGGCAACCTCACCGCCGTCACCAAGCCCTCCGGAGCCACCACCAGCTTCGTCTACGACGACCGCCGCCGCGTCATCGCCTGGATCGACTCCAACGCAAGCCGCTACGACTACGTCTACGACGACCGCGACCGCGTCGTGGCGGAGGGCGGCGAGGCCGGCCACGTCCAGCTCACCCTGGCCTACACCGAACCCGACCCCGAGACCGGCCACCGCACCACCACCCTCACCACCGCCGGCGGACACACCACCCGCCACGTCATCGACAACCACTGCCGGGTGATCGCCACCACCGACCCCGTCGGCCACACCACCCGGTTCCGCTACGGTCCGAGCGGCGATCTGCTGTCCCGCACGGACCCACTGGGCCGCACCACCACCTTCTCCTACGACGAGGAGGGCCGGGTCGTGTCCGCCACCCGTCCGGACGGGAACGTGCTGCGCGCCGTGCGCGGCCCATTCGGCCTGCCGGTGGAGGTCGTGGGCCCGGACGGATCCCGCAGGACCCAGGAGTTCGACGAACGCGGCAACCGCATATCGGTCACCGACGAGGGCGGCGCCACCCACCGCTACACGTACGACCAGGCCGGGCGGCTCACCTCGATCACCGACGCCCTCGGCGGCACCACCCGCGTGGTGTGCGACGCGGCGGGGCTGCCCGTGGAGGTGACCGACCCGGCGGGCTCCACCATGCGCACGGAGCGCGACGCCCTGGGCCGCCCGGTCCGCGTCACCGATCCGGCGGGCGGCGTCACCCGCCTTCAGTGGCACGCCGACGGGCAACTCGCCTGTCGCACGGTCCCCGACGGCGGCACGGAATCGTGGACCTACGACGGTGAGGGCAACTGCCTCACCCACACCGACGCGGCGGGCGGCGTCTCCCGTTTCGAGTACACCCACTTCGACCTGCCGGTAGCCCGCACCGGACCCGACGGCGCACGCTACGAGTTCGAGCACGACGCCGCCCTGCGCCTCACCCGCGTCGCCAGCCCGCAAGGGCTGACCTGGACCTACGAGTACGACGCCGCCGGCGACGTCGTCTCCGAGACCGACTTCGACGGCCGCACCCTCACCTACCACTACGACGCCGCCAGGCAGCTCGCCGACCGCGTCGACGCGCTCGGCGGAACCATCTCGTTCGAACGTGACCAGCTCGGGCAGGTGATCCGCAAGGACGTCGACGGCCGTGTGACGACCTACGCCTACGACAGGGCCGGGCGCATGCTGGAAGCGGTCGGCCCGGACAGCGAAATCCGGTACCAGTACGACCGGCGGGGGAACGTCAAGACCGAACTGGTGGACGGCCGTCCCCTCGTCCACACCTACGACGCCCTGGGCCGCCGCACGCGCCGCACCACCCCCACCGGTCACGTCACCTCCTACGCCTACGGCGCCGACGGAACACCGCACCGCCTGACCACCGGCGGTCACCACGTCGACTTCACCCACGACGCCGCCGGCCGGGAGCTCGCCCGCGTCTTCGGCGACGCGATCACCATGACCTACGCCTGGGACGAGGCCGGACGACTCACCGGGCAGCACATCACCGCCGGAGCGCACACCGTCAACAGCCGCGCCTACACCTACCGCGCCGATGGCCATCCGACCTCCGTCACCGACCAGTTGTCGGGCACCCGCACCTTCGACCTCGACCCGATCGGCCGGGTCACCGCAGTGCGCGCCCACGGCTGGACGGAGCGGTACACCTACGACGCGGTCGGCAACCAGGCCTCGGCCTCCTGGCCGTCCCGCCACCCTGGCAACGAGGCCACCGGACCGCGCGCCTACACCGGCACCGCCATCACCCGCGCCGGAGACGTCCGTTTCGAGCACGATGCCCTGGGCCGTGTCACCCTGCGACAGAAGACCCGTCTGTCCCGCAAGCCCGACACCTGGCGCTACGAGTGGGACACGGAGGACCGTCTCACCTCCGTGACCACCCCCGACGGGACGCGGTGGAGGTACCGCTACGACCCGCTGGGCCGCCGCACCGCCAAACAGCGCCTGGCTGACGACGGCGAGAGCGTGGTCGAGGAGGTCCGTTTCACCTGGGACGGCTCGATTCTGTGCGAACAGACCAGCCACCAACCGGAACTTGGCAACACGGTCGCCCTCACCTGGGACCACCATGCCGACGTCCCCTTGGCCCAGACCGAACGCATCCTCACGACTGACGACCGCCAGGAGGAGATCGACCGCCGGTTCTTCGCCATCGCCACCGACCTCATCGGCACCCCCACCGAACTGATCGACGAGACCGGCGACATCGCATGGCGCTCACGGGCCACCCTGTGGGGCACTACCGCCTGGGCCCGCGACAGCAGCGCCTACACCCCGCTCCGCTTCCCCGGCCAGTACTACGACCCCGAGACCGGCCTCCACTACAACCACTTCCGCCACTACGACCCCGAGACCGGCCGCTACACCTCCCCGGACCCGCTCGGGCTCGGCCCTGCGCCCAACCCCGCCGCCTACGTCGACAATCCATACTCCTGGACAGACCCGTTGGGGCTCGCCCCGTGCCCTCGAGGCGCGTGGGCGGACAAGGCCGACTTCTCCAGCCAGAAGGTGATGAGTAAGAAGTTCCATGCTCACGCGGGGGATTTCCTCGACAATCCCGGCAACCTGAACGGGGCCAACCTCCAGCGGTTCCAAGAGGCCATGCGGGAGCACATGACAGCAGACGGAACGAAGATATACCGTTTCGACTACAGAAATCAGGGGCCAGCGGTCGGGTTCATCGATCCAGCATCCCAGAAAATGGTCATGCTGCACGCCGATGGTAGATTCTGGTCGGCCTGGGAACTGGGCGACAAACAGTTCCAGGGAATCATCGACAAAGGGTTTCTGTGGTGACCGATTCAGAAAACGAAAAGTCATCGGACCTGAGGGCCGTACTCGGTACGGACGGCGCCTTCACCTCGTCCTGGCTGCGCGACAAATCGGTGGCCCCTGTACCTGCGGGCGCACAGATCGACGCGGCGTTGGCCCGTCGGATCACTGCCGGCTGTCGCGCTGTCGGCGCATCACACATCCTCGGCACGAGCCTCGCCGACACCCCCGGTGCGCCGACCGGTACGACAACCCGGCTCTCCGCCCCCGGAGATTGCACGGGTATCCGCCCACCCTTCCTGCTCCGCACCCCCGACTCGCACGGGGCCGTCCTCTTCCCGGAAGCGGGCCACGCACTGATCGCGGGAACCGCTGCTTTCATGGCCGCAGCGGTCAGCGAGGGGGCCGATACGGCGCGTGCACGCTTCGGCCGTTATGCGCGCGCCCTCATGGAACGTCATCCCTCGCTGTCGGCCGTGGCAGCCGCTCACCCACCCGAGCACAGGGCGTGGTCCCACCTCGACGACGTCGACCCGACCAGTGCGGCGGCGCGGCAAGTGGCGCTGCTGGACGCGTTCACCGACGGGACGTGCAGCGCCCCGGACTTCGCACATGGCTGGTGGGAGGCCCGACGCGCTTCCCGGGCGAACGGGGAACGGGTCCAGGGCGCACTCGGCGCTCTCTTCGACCGGGTGTTCATGATTCTTGAGGACTACTCGGTCGATCCTGACCTGGCCGAACCCGGCGACCTTGACGATGCCGGACTCCAAACCGCCGTGCGCGCGGCCTGGGACGCGTATCGGAACTCCGGAACCGACCAAAGTCAGCAGTGAACAACCCAAGTCCGACGCATCCCTCGCGAAAAGCACGGGCGCAATCTCTTTCCCGGACGGCATTCACCATGAGAATCACCCTCGACGGCGACTGGCATGCGACGGTGACGGACGATCCAGTGCGCATCACCCCGCGCTTCGACTTCCCGGGCCAATGTGTGCGCATTGCGGAGTACGCGGACGTGAAGGAATGGCAGCGGTTCCTCGTGGAGACTTTCGGCAGCCGGGAGTGGCTGTGGGACGCTCCCGACGAGCTCCGGTTCGACCAGGCCGGCCGGAAACTGGTCGGCGCCGGGTTCCGATTGCCCGGTGAGGCCGCCGACGCCGAGGACTCCGGCCGCGTTCCCGCCACACCCTCCGTCCACCCGGGCGGCCTTCGCGCGGACAAGGCCCAGGACTTCCGCCTGGAGGTGACCACGGAGCTCTGCCGTGCCCCCGGAGATACCGTTCTCACCTGCCTGCGCGACCTCGACGTCCTGGACGAGCCACTGGAGGCCCGCATCGGCATCGCCCCCGACGTGGCCCTCCTCGTCCAGCACGGCACCGTAGTCGGCTGGAGCCTGACCGACCCGGTCCGGTACCTGACCACGGGGTTCGCCGCCCCCGACCCCAACCCGCCCTCTCCCGCCACCCGTCGGCTGCTCACCGAATGTCTGGACCTGATCACCACGCCGCTGCTCGACGAGGTGCGGGACCGGGCCCCGGCCGCCCTGGACCGGCTCCGGGCGCTGGACCAGGCCCTGCGCGCCCAGCGCGAGGACCGGCACCGCGCCGACGCCCTGCTCTCGCTCATCGGCAACCTGGTCGAGGACTACGCCGACCGGCCGACCGGGCAGAAGCCGTGAACCTCGTCAGCCGAGGAAGGTGAGACGTACCTTCCGCTCGGGGTTGTCCTTGTTGGTGTCCACCAGACACACCGACTGCCAAGTCCCGAGCTCCAGCCTCCCGCCGACGACGGGAAGCGTGGCGTGGGGTGGGACGATCGCCGGGAGGACGTGGTCGCGGCCGTGGCCGGGACTGCCGTGGCGGTGCTGCCAGCGGTCGTCGGCCGGGAGGAGGGTGTGCAGGGCGGCGAGGAGGTCGTCGTCGCTGCCGGCACCCGTCTCGATGATCGCGATGCCGGCGGTGGCGTGCGGTACGAAGAGGTTCAGGAGGCCGTCGCGACCGGCGGCCACCTCCCGCAGGAAGGCCTCGCAGTCGCCGGTGAGGTCGGTGACGCGTTCCGTGGAACCGGTGGCCACGTTCAGGACTCGGGTGGTGAAAGCGTCTGACATGCTTCCCATACTGACCCACGCGCCGCGCTTCACACGCGATCCTTCCGCCCGGCGCCTGATACGAGGGTTCCACTCCGCGAGACACCATTGACCGTGGCCACGCCATCTGGCTACTTTCGGGCACATGTTGCGTTCAGCCCTGCTCACCACGCGCGGTCACATCGACCTGCTGCGGGTGGCCTCCGCCGCGTGTCGTCGCGGCCGCTGACGCCCTCTCACCTCTCTCCCGCCTGCTCCGCCCCGCCGTACCTGCACGTCTGACTCATCCCTGAGCTGAGACGTGGCGGCGCCGCCCAGGCGTGTCTCCTCACCGGCCGCTCTCCTCCCCGTGGAGCACTCATGAGCATCAGCCATGCCCCGCCCGGCTCTTCCGAACCCGATATTTCGGAAATATCCAAGCCTGTCGACCTCCGGTCGGCGCCCGGCCTCGAACCCATCGTCCCCACCCCTTCCCGCCGTACCCGCGCCCCCCGCTGGCTGCGCCGCACCACCGGCCCGCTCCTGCTGCTGGCGTTGTGGCAACTCCTCAGCAGCACCGGCGTGCTGACCCCCGACGTGCTCGCCTCGCCGGGCCGGATCGCCGAAGTCGGCCGAGATCTGATCGCCGACGGTTCGCTGCCCTCCGCCATGGGCACCTCGCTGCGGCGCGTGGCGGCCGGACTGCTGCTCGGCACCGTCGTCGGCACCGGACTCGCCCTCGTCTCGGGCCTGTTCCGGAAAGGCGAGGACCTCGTGGACGCTCCCGTCCAGATGCTGCGGACCGTGCCCTTCGTGGGACTCATCCCGCTGCTCATCATCTGGTTCGGCATCGGCGAGGCCCCCAAGATCGCCATCATCACCCTCGGCGTGACCTTCCCGCTCTACCTCAACGTGTACGCCGGTATCCGCGGCGTGGACGCCCAGCTGATCGAGGCCGGGGAGTCCCTCGGGCTCTCGCGGTGGGGGCTGGTACGGCATGTCGTCCTGCCGGGTGCGCTGCCCGGGGCCATGACGGGTCTCAGGTACTCCCTCGGCATCGCCTGGCTCGCGCTCGTCTTCGCCGAGCAGGTCAACGCGGACTCGGGCATCGGGTTCCTCATGGTCCAGGCGCGGGACTTCCTGCGGACCGACGTCATCGTGGTCTGCCTGATCGTCTACGCCTTCCTCGGCCTGCTGGCCGACTTCGTCGTCCGCTCCCTCGAAAGGCTGCTGCTGCAATGGCGACCGACGTTCACCGGCCGGTGACCACCACACCGTATGCCGTGCGGGTCGAGGGGCTGACCCGCTCCTTCGACGGCCGCGCTGTCATCGACAAGCTTCAACTCGACGTCCGCCCGGGCGAGTTCGTCGCCCTGCTCGGTCGCAGCGGCTGCGGCAAGTCCACCCTGCTGCGCATCCTGGCCGGCCTCGACCGGGACATCGAGGGCACCGTCCTGGTACCCCGCCGCAAGGCCGTCGCCTTCCAGGCACCGCGGCTGATGCCGTGGAAGAAGGTGTGGCGCAACGTGCTGCTCGGCCTGCCGGGCAAGCCCGAGCGCGCCGTCGCCGAGCGGGCCCTGAAGGAGGTCGGCCTGGATCAGCGCTCCGACGCCTGGCCCAAGACCCTGTCCGGCGGCGAGGCCCAACGTGCCTCGCTTGCCCGGGCGTTGGTCCGCGAGCCCGATCTGCTGCTGCTCGACGAGCCGTTCGGCGCCCTCGACGCCCTCACCCGGATCAAGGCGCAGCGTCTGGTGGGTGAGCTGTGGCAGCGCCGTGGGTGCGCCGTGCTGCTCGTCACGCACGACGTGGAGGAGGCCGTCCTCCTCGCCGACCGCGTCCTGGTGATGGACGACGGTGTCATCGCGCACGAGCGGGAAATCCACCTGGACCGGCCGCGTGACATCACCGACCCCCGCTTCGCCGAGCTGCGCTCCGACCTCCTGGAACGCCTGGGCGTCGACACCGCTGCCGAAGCCGCCTGAACTCCCCTTCCACCACCCTCAGTACACCAGAACGGATCCACCATGCGACGACGCCTCGCCCCCGCAGCGCTGCTCCTCCCCCTGGCCCTGCTCCTGACCGCCTGCGGCGGCAACTCGGCGGCCTCGGCGGGTGGAGACACCGACGGCAGTGGCTCTCTCACGCTCAACGTCGGTGATCAGAAGGGCGGTTCCGAGGCCATCCTGCGGGCCGCCGGAGAACTCAAGAATCTCGACTACAAGATCAAGTGGTCCACCTTCACCTCCGGCCCGCCCCTGCTGGAAGCCGTCAACGCGGGCGCCGTCGACATCGGCGGCGTCGGCAACACCCCGCCGGTCTTCGCGGCCGGCGCCGGCTCCAAGATCTCGGTGGTGGCCGCCTGGCACGGCACGTCCAAGGGCGACACCATCCTCGTACCGAACGACTCGAAGCTGACGAAGCCCGCGGATCTGAAGGGCAAGTCGGTCGCCGTGGCGCAGGGCTCCTCCGCGCACTACCAGCTGGTCGCCTCCCTGAGGAAGGCCGGGCTGAGCCCGAGCGACATCAAGGTCAAGTACCTCCAGCCGGCCGACGCACTGGCCGCGTTCACCTCCGGCAAGGTGGACGCGTGGGCGGTGTGGGACCCGTACACCTCGCAGGTACTCAAGGCCGAGCAGGGTCGTGTCCTGACCACGGGCGACGGAGTGACCAACGGGCTCACCTTCCAGGTGGCGGCGCCCAAGGCGCTTGCGGACAAGAAGAAGACCGCCGCCGTCAAGGACTACCTGGAGCGGCTGCGGCGCGCCTACACGTGGGTGTACGACCACGAGCAGGAGTGGGCGGAGGTCTGGGCGAAGGACACCGGGCTGCCCGAGGACGTGGCGCTGGCCGCGGTGAAGCGCACGTACACCACCCGGATCGAGGTCGCGGTCGACAAGCCGCTCATCGCCTCCGAGCAGGAGATCGCCGACACCTTCACCCAGCTGAAGCTCATCCCGCGCAAGGTCGACTTCGCCGACTTCACGGACCCACGGTTCAACGGCGACCTCCCGCCGTCGACCACCACGCCCCGCCCCTCGGAAGGCTCGTGACATGACCGTCCATCTCCACTGGTTCCTGCCGACGGGCGGCGACGGCCGCACCCTCGTCGACCGGCACGCGTACGGGCCCAACCAGGCCGGGCCGGTCCGCGGGGTGCGTCCGCCCGACATCGAGTACCTCGCCCAGATCGCCAAGGCCGCCGAGCAGTTGGGCTTCGAGGCGGTGCTCACGCCGACCGGCACCTGGTGCGAGGACGCCTGGCTGACGACCGTGGCGCTCACCCAGCACACCGAACGGCTGAAGTTCCTGGTGGCGTTCCGGCCGGGGCTTGTCTCGCCGACGCTCGCCGCGCAGATGGCGGCCACCTATCAGCGCGTCACGCGCGGCCGGCTGCTGCTGAACGTCGTCACGGGCGGCGACTCGGCCGAGCAGCGGCGCTTCGGCGACCGGCTCGACCACGACCGGCGGTATGCCCGTACGGACGAGTTCCTGTCGGTCGTACGAGGGGTGTGGCGCGGGGAGCCGTACGACTTCCACGGCACCCACTACCAGGTCGACGGCGGGCTGACCGCGCTGCCGCCGGACCCGGTGCCGCAGCTGTTCTTCGGCGGCTCGTCGGCGGCGGCCGGGCCGGTCGCGGCCCGGCACGCGGATGTGTATCTGACCTGGGGCGAACCGCCGACGCAGGTCAAGGAGAAGATCGACTGGATCCGGTCGCTCGCCGAGCGGGAGGGCCGCACGGTCCGCTTCGGGATCCGGCTGCACACGATCTCGCGCGACTCGTCGGCCGAGGCGTGGGCGAGCGCGCACCGGCTGCTCGACGACCTCGACGCGGACACCGTCGCGGCCGCGCAGGCGGCGCTCGGGCGGAGCGAGTCGGTGGGCCAGCGGCGCATGCTGGCCCTGCACGGCGGCTCCCGCGACGAGCTGGAGATCTACCCGAATCTGTGGGCGGGCGTCGGTCTCGTCCGGGGCGGCGCGGGCACCGCCCTCGTGGGCAGCCATGCCGAGGTCGCCGACCGGATCGAGGAGTACCACGCGCTGGGCGTCGAGCACTTCGTGCTCTCCGGGTATCCGCACCTGGAGGAGGCGTACTGGTTCGGGGAGGGTGTGATACCCGAGCTGGCGGCCCGAGGGCTGGTCGAGAGTGCGCCTACCGGTGCGCCGGTCCTCGTGGCCGGCGGGCGCTGATCTGTCGGGAAGATCCACGCACCCGGTGCGGTTAGTAGAACCGTGAACAACATCCAGGTAGTCGTCATAGGCGCCGGCCAGGCCGGACTGGCCGGTGCCTATCACCTGCGCCGCACCGGATTCGAGCCGGAACGCGACTTCGTCGTGCTCGACCACTCCCCCGGTCCCGGCGGCGCCTGGCAGTACCGGTGGCCGTCGTTGACGTACGGCAAGGTGCACGGCATGCACGCGCTGCCCGGCCTGGAACTCACGGACGCCGATCCGGCGCGGCCGTCCTCGGAGGTCATCGCCGAGTACTTCGACACGTACGAGCGCTCCTTCGACCTGCGGGTACGGCGGCCCATCGATGTCCGTGCCGTGCGCGAGGGGGCGGACGGGCGGCTGCTGGTCGAGACCTCGGCCGGGGACTGGTCGACGCGGGCGCTGATCAACGCGACCGGCACCTGGGACCGGCCGTTCTGGCCGCGCTACCCCGGCCAGGAGACGTTCCGGGGACGGCAGTTGCACACCGCGCAGTACCCGGGGCCCGAGGACTTCGCCGGGCAGCGGGTCGTGGTGGTGGGCGGGGGCGCGTCCGGCACGCAGCACCTGCTGGAGATCGCCCCTTATGCGGCGGCCACCACGTGGGTGACCCGGCGGCCGCCCGTCTTCCGCGAGGGCCCCTTCGACGAGGACGCGGGCCGGGCGGCGGTCGCGCTCGTCGAGGAGCGGGTACGGCAGGGACTGCCGCCGAAGAGTGTCGTCTCGGTGACGGGGCTGCCGCTCAACGACGCGATCCGGCAGGGGCTGACGGACGGTGTCCTGGACCGCCTGCCGATGTTCGACCGGATCACACCCGACGGGGTGGAGTGGCGGGACGGACGGCGTGTGCACGCCGACGTCATCCTGTGGGCGACCGGATTCCGGGCCGCCATCGACCATCTGGCACCCCTCAGGCTGCGCGAGCCCGGTGGCGGCATCCGCGTCGACGGCACCCGTGCGGTCGCCGATCCGCGGATCCACCTCGTGGGCTACGGCCCGTCGGCGAGCACCATCGGCGCCAACCGGGCGGGGCGTGCGGCCGTACGTGACATCAGGAGGCTGCTGGCCGAGGAGGCGGTCGCCGCGTGATGTCCCCTCCCGGCCCGACCGGCGACGCGAGGCGCACGGCACACCGCGCGCCCTGACTCACGTCCTGGACTGCGGGCTCGCCTTCTGCTGGGCGTTGAACTCCGCGACGTTGCGCTGGTGTTCCGCGTAGTCGGCCGTGAAGCGCGTGTCGCCCTGCTTGACCGTGACGAAGTACAGCCAGTCGCCCGGGGGCGGGTTGATCACGGCGCGCATCGCGTCCTCGCCCGGGTTGTCGATCGGCGTGGGCGGCAGTCCCATGCGCTGGTACGAGTTGTAGGGGCTCTGGATCCGCGTGTCCGCGTCCGTCGTCTTCAGCGTGAAGCGGCCCAGCGCGTAGTTGATGGTGGAGTCCATCTGCAGCGGCATGCCGCGCTCCAGGCGGTTGAAGACGACCCGGGCCACTTTCCCCATGTCGGCCTTGGTGGCTGCCTCGGCCTGGACGATGCTCGCGACGGTGACCGCCTGATAGACGTTCATCGCGTTGCGCTGGGCGCCGGCCGCGACCGGGGCGCCGTTGAACTTCCGATTCGCGGTGTCGACCATGAACGACAGCAGCGACTCGGGCGTCGCCTTCTTGCCGCCGTGTTCGAGCGGATATGTCGCCGGGAAGAGGTAGCCCTCCGGATTGCCCTCCGCGTCGTTCGGCAGCCTCAGGGCGGCCTTACCGAGGGACTTCTTGGTGGTGCCCGCGGGCAGGGCGAGGGCCTTGTCGACGGCCTGGTACACCTGGCCCGCGCGCCAGCCCTCCGGGATCACCAGGGCGGGCGGCTTCTCCTCCCCGTCACCGGCCAGGGTCAGCAGCGGCACCGCCACAGCGGTGCCGGCCACGACGGCCCCGGTCGCGATGAGGGCGAGACGGCCCCGGCGCGTCAGTCGGATCGTGCTCCGTGGCGGATTGTTGATCTGCATGCGGGCACGGTAACCCGCTAAAGCCTATAAACCCGACATATCGTCATCCTGTCGGCTCCAGTTGGGCGTCCCGGCGGACCAGGGCCGCATACCGTCCGTCCCGCTCCAAGAGCTCCTCGTGCGCGCCGCGTTCGGCCACCCGTCCGGACTCCAGAACCACGATCTGGTCGGCACCCCGAACGGTGGACAGGCGGTGCGCGATGGTGAGGGTGGTGCGGTTGGCCGAGAGGGCGTCGATGGCCTCCTGGACGGCGTGTTCGGTGCGGGTGTCCAGCGCGCTGGTCGCCTCGTCCAGGATCAGCACCGGCGGGTCACGCAGGATGGTGCGGGCGATGGCCAGACGTTGCTTCTCGCCACCGGAGAAGCGGTGGCCGCGCTCGCCCACGACGGTGTCGTAGCCGTCGGGCAGCGAGGCGATGTGGTCGTGGATCTGGGCCGCCTTCGCCGCCTGCTGGAGCTCCTCGTCGGTGGCGTCCGGCTTGGCGAAGCGCAGGTTGTCGGCGACCGAGGCGTGGAAGAGGTACGTCTCCTGGGAGACGACGCCGATCGCGCGGGCGAGGGTGCCGAAGTCGAGGTCGCGGACGTCGACCCCGTCGAGGGTGACCCGGCCGCCCGTCACGTCGTACAGCCGCGGCACCAGATAGCCCAGCGTGGACTTGCCGGCACCGGTCGGGCCGACGACCGCGAGACTGCCGCCCGCGGGGACGGTGATGTCGATGCCGTCGAGGATGGCGTCGGCCTTGTCGTCGTATCGGAAATCGACGTTCTCGAAGCGCACCTCGCCCTTGATCTTGTCGAGGCGAACGGGCCGTTCCCGCTCCGTGATGTCGATCGGCAGGTCGAGGTACTCGAAGATGCGCTGGAAGAGCGCGAGCGAGGTCTGGATCTGGACGCCGGTCGACAGCAGGCTCACGGCCGGGCGGAACAGGCCCTGCTGGAGCGAGACGAAGGCGACGATGGTGCCGATGGAGACCTCGGGGCCACCCGTCTGGAGGGCGAGGCCCGCGGTCCAGTAGATGACGGCGGGCATGGCGGCCATGACGATCGAGATGACGGCCATGCGCCAGCGCCCGGCCATGTTCGACCGCACTTCGAGGTCGACCAGTTCCTCGGACTCCCCGGAGAAGGACCGGGTGAGCGAGTCGGAGCGGCCCATCGTGCGGCCGAGCAGGATGCCGCTGACGGAGAGCGACTCGGTGACGGTCGCGGCCATCGCGGCCATCTGCTTCTGGCGCTGCGTGGTGATCTTCTTGCGTTCACTGCCGACCCGGCGGCTGATCCACACGAAGACCGGCAGCAGGACCAGGGAGACGACGGTCAGGCGCCAGTCGAGGGCGACCATCGCGATGATCGTGGCGACCACGCTGGTCAGGTTGGAGACCAGGGAGGTGGCGGTCGAGGTCACGGTGGCCTGCATGCCGCCGATGTCGTTGGCGATGCGGGACTGGACCTCGCCGGTCCGCGTGCGCGTGAAGAAGGCGAGGGACATGCGCTGCAGGCGGCCGTAGACCGCGGTGCGCAGGTCGTGCATGACGCGCTGGCCGACCGTCGTGGAGATCAGGGTCTGCAGGACGCCGAAGATGCTGGTGAGAACGGCGCTGAGGATCATGCCGAGGGCGAGCAGGCTCAGCAGGCCGGTGCGGCCCTCGGGGATGGCGACGTCCAGCGTCTCCTTCAGCAGGAACGGGGTCGCCACGGTGACCAGGGACGAGGCGCCGACCAGCAGGCCGACGACCGCGAGCCGGCCGCGGTAGGGCTTGAAAAGCTTGAGGATACGGCGCACCTGCCGGGGTTGCTCGGTCGAGGTGCCGGGTGCGGGGGTCCAGGTGATGTCGTCGCGGGGCATGGCTCCTACGGAGGGTGAGACGGTGAGGACTGACGGAGCTTAGCTCATTGTTACCTCTACTCACAATGAGCGGGGTCCTGATATTGTTCCCGCATGACCACCCCCGATTCCGATGGTGTGCTCGCCGAGCAGTTGCTGCGACTCACGCGCCGCGTGCACCGGATCCAGAAGCGCCATCTGGAGCGGCGCGGCCTCGGCGTGACCCCGGCGCAGTCCCGGCTGCTGCGCACCCTCGCGCACTACGACGCGCCGCCCCGCATGGCCGACCTCGCGGAGCGGCTCGAGGTGGTCCCGCGTGCCGTGACGACTCTGGTCGACGGGCTGGAGTCGAACGGGAAAGTGCGGCGCGCGCCCGATCCGACGAACCGGCGGGTGATCCGGATCGAGCTCACGGACGACGGGCACAAGGCGCTGCGGGAGCTGCGGGAGGCGCGGCGGTCGGCGGCGGAGGAGATTCTGGCGCCGCTGACGGATGAACAGCGTGCGGTGCTGGGCGGATTGCTGGACACGCTGATGGACGGGGCCACCGCCCAGCGGTGCTGAGTACGCGAAACGGCCGCGGCCACCGCTCCGTACTGCTGGAGCGGTGGCCGCGGCCCGGCTGTCCGGCGTGGGACCTCAACCGGCCTCGGAGGCGGTCTCCTTGGCCGTCTGGGCCGGTACGGTGGCGGGTCCCTCGGGCTGCGGCTCCTCAGGCCCCGGCTTCTCAGGCCCCGGCTTCGTGAGCTCCGGCTTCCCAGGCTCCGACTTCGCGAGCTCCGGCTTCCCAGGCTCCGACTTCGCGAGCTCCGGCTTCTCCGAGTCCTCGTCCTCCGCCGAGAACACGATCTCGCCGTCCAGGACCTTCTTCGCCTTGTCGGCGTCCAGCGCACCCTCCCAGCGGGAGACGGCGAAGACGGCGACGCAGTTGCCGAGCAGGTTCGTCACGACGCGCATCGAGTCCATGATGCGGTCCACGCCGAGGAGCAGCGCGACGGCGCCGGCCGGGATGGCACCCAGCGACGATGCGGTCGCGGACAGGGCGAGGAAGGCCGAACCGGGAATGCCCGCCATGCCCTTGCTGGTCAGCATCAGCACCAGGATCACGGTGATCTGCTGGCTCAGGCTGAGGTCCACGCCCACGGCCTGGGCGATGAACAGCGTGCCGATGGACAGGTAGAGCGAGGCGCCGTCGAGGTTGAAGGAGTAGCCCGTGGGCAGCACCAGACCCACGGCGTCGTCGCGGGCGCCGGCCCGGCGCAGCTTCAGCATCACGCGCGGCATGACCGACTCGGTGGAGGCGGTGCCGAGCGCGAGCAGCATCTCCTCGCGGATGTAGCGCAGGAACTTCCAGAGGCTGAGTCCGGTGACCGCCTTGAGCGCGACGGCGAGGAGCACGATGAAGAGCGCGGCGGCCGCATAGCACAGGATGATCAGCTTGGCGTAGGTCTCGATGACGCCGAGGCCGTACTGGCCGATCAGGACGGCCATGGCACCGAACACCGCGATCGGGGCGAGTCGCATGATGAAGCCGACGACCGCGAAGATGATCTCCTGGGCCTGCTCGATGGCGGGCAGCACCTTCGGCACCCTGGTGTGGCCGAGGTGGAGCAGCGCGGCGCCGACCAGGCAGGCCAGGATGAGCACCTGGAGGAGTTCGTTCTCGGCGAAGGCGCCGACGAAGCTGGTGGGAATCGCGTTGACGATGAACTCGGTCGTCGAGGGCAGCGAACCGCCGCCCGTCTTCGCATCCACCGCCGAGGTGTTCAGCGTGGACGGGTCGACGTTCATCCCCGAGCCGGGCTGGACGATGTTGGCGGCCAGGAGTCCGATGATCAGGGCGAGCGTGCTCGCGACCTCGAACCAGATCAGCGCCTTGAGTCCGATCCTGCCGAACGCCTTCAGATCACCGGCCTTGGCGATGCCGACGACGACCACGCAGAACACCAGGGGGGAGATGATCGTCTTGATGAGCCGGGTGAAACCGTCGCCGAGCGGCTGGAGTTCCGCGGCCGCGTCGGGCCACAGCTTTCCTACGACGATTCCGAGCACGAGTGCGCAGGCGACCTGCGCGAAAAGAGAGGTACGCAGCATGCGTGCGACGCGTCGCGGCAGCGACGGTACGGACGGCGGCACAGGCACTCCTTGTGGGGACGGATGGCGGCAGAAGCCGGGGACGGGACTTCTGCGATACGGAAAGCGGATTCCGTGCCGATCACTTTGGGGGCACCGTTGATCCCACACAAGACCGCCGCGTTTCAGCCAGGTAAATCACGCCACCTGTGACGCATCGCACACAACTCGCCTCAGCAGCCGCCGCGATCCTCGGTGAGCACCCCCTGGACGGTCGTCAACGAGCGGTCGTAACACCCGGACGAGCCGTGGATCCGGTAGCGCTCGCTCGTCGTGCCGACCGCGTGCCGCTGGTCGCGGGGCACGTTCACGGTGTACGTCGCGTCGCCGCTGTAGGTGTCGTCGAGCCGCGACCAAGCGGTACGCCGGCCGCCGCGCGACTCGACGACCGCGGCACGGTCACCGAGGGTCAGCACGGTCCGCAGCCGGTCGCCCGCGCCGAGCGTGGTCGTGCCGTCCATCGTGTACGTCCGCTGCGTGCGCGTCGTACGGGCCGGGCCGCGCCCGTCGACAGTGACCGACTCGTCGTCCGCCCAGGTGGCGTCGAGCGCGTCCATATTCTCGCCGTCGGTCCAGCGGTGCGTGGAGGTGTTCGCCAGCGATCGGCTCACGGTGGTCGTCACCCGGCCGTGCGAGGTGTCGACGTATCCCGCGACGGTCAGCCGGTGATGACCCTCCGTGTCCACGCGGTGCTCGGAACCGGGTGTGTACGTCGAGGAGTTGGCGAGGTCCCCGCTCTTGTGCACGGTGAGCTTCCCGCCGACGTGCGTGCTCTTCGCGTCCTGCCAGACGAGGACGTTGACCGGCGCGCTCCAACCGCTCTGCCCCTCGGGCACGCCGACGACGGAGACCTCGACGCGGTGCGGGCGGCCGTCGTTGAGGATTCCGGCGAAGGGTGTCAGGTCGTATTCGATCGGCTTGATGTCGAAGGCGCGCGGTCCCGGAACGACGTACCAGAGGAAGGGATTGGACCAGCCTCCGGTCCACACGGTCGGGAACGGCGCGGCGATGCCCGCGAGTTGTCCGTCGACCTTGATCTGGACCTCACGGTAGGGGCCGTCGTCGGCCTGGCAGGAGTACGGGGCCGCGTCGGGCACCGTCAGGTACCAGTACTCCTCGCAGCCGCCGCCGGAGCCGGTGGCGTACACCTCGGCGACGATGCGTTCGCTGTTGCGCGGGGTGGTGAGGGTGGACCCGTCGTCGAGGGTCAGGACCTGGTCGGGGGCGGCCGGCTTGCCCGGGTAGAACGTCAGGGTCACCTTGACGTCGATGATCCCCGTGTACGTGTCGTCGACGACGTTCCCGATGAGCATCTCGACGTCCTGGCGGCCGCGGAAGGTGTCGCTGTAGCGCGTGACGTCCTTCTCCACGGACCATTCGATGCCGTCGGGCGAGGGCTGGGGCGTCGACGTACGGAAGATCTCCACCCCGCCGACGTGCAGATGTCCGAGCCGGTCGAACTGGCGTCCCTTGACCTTGCCGTCCAGGCGCAGCACGACCTTGCTCCAGCGGTCGCCGCAGCCCTCGGGCGGTGTGTACGTGCCCTTGTACGGGGTGAAGTCACGGAACTGCGCCTCGGCGAGCGTGACTCGGCAGGCCTTTCCGGCGGGCTTGGTGACCGGCGGGGCTGCCGTGAGGGGGTCGTGCCAGTCGGTGCCGAACTCGGCCGGGACCGGGGTGTCTGCGGATCGAGCGGGGCTCGCCCCGAGGAGGGTGCTCGCCACGAGGGTCGCTCCGGCGAGCATGGACATGAGGATCCGTCTCTTCATGGCCGGTGTTCTACGGCGAGTTGGGGGTCTCCCGCAATGAGGCCTCCCCTATGGGCGTGAGGCCTTCAGGTCCGCCCTGTCCCCCATCACCACCACGGGATGCCGATCCGGATCGAGCGTGCGCAACAGGTACCGCATGGCCGGCTTGGACAGACTGACGCAGGCCGACGTACCGCTGCCGTGGTCCAGGTGCAGCCAGATCCCGCCGCCCTTGGATGCGCCCTCGGGGCGGACCGGGTCGTTCGGCGGGGTGCCCTTGACGCGGTTGTAGTCGATGGCGATGACGTAGTCGAAGTCGTGCCAGTACGACTTGGCCCACCAGCGCGGGGCCGCGAAGGCGGCGGACCGCGTGTACGGGAGCTCGGTCCCCGGGTCCGGGAGCACACCCCCCGCGTCGCTGAGCGTGAACACGCCGACGGGGCTGCGGTCGTCGTCCTCGTGGTGGTCGGTGGTCCAGCCCTTCTTGCCGTTGTGTGCCGGCCAACTGCGGGTGCGGTCCCAGGTGGAGCCGCGTTTGGTGTAGAGCACGACCGTGGACCGGGCGGAGTTCTTGCCGTCGCCGTAGACCGCCACGACCTGGCGGGAGTCGGCGGGGATCCGCCGGCGCAGCCGGTCGCCGACATCCGGGATGCGCGTCGGGTCGGCGGTGGCCGGGCGGGTGTGGGCGGGCTTGCCCGCGGCTCTCGTCTCCGTGCCACCCGGATGCGCCGGACCCGAACCGCCGCAGCCGGCCAGGGCGGTCAGGCCCAGGGCCGCGGGCACGACCACCGCACGCCACGCACCATCACTCCGCATCGCTCCATGGTCCCACCGAGTGCAGCCGGTTCTGTGCGGCGGGGCGGAAAACCGCTTGCTTCCGACCACGCACCGACGCGAACCTTTCACGGTTTGTTGCCGCCGTTCGCGGTCCCTTCCACCCCTTGACACGAGCCACTGGGACGTCATGCAGATTCAAGACCTTCCGTATCCCGACCCAGGTGTGCCGGACGCACGCTCGGGTCCCCGATTTCTGTGGTGGCTCTTCAAGAACCAGCTGGGCGGGCAGCTCAAATCGCTGGCGTGGGGGCTGCTGCACTTCATGTCCGTCGCCGCGCTGCCGTTCTGCGTCGGTCTCGCCATCCAGGCCGTCGTCGACCGCTCCGGTGCCCGGCTCGCCCTCGCGGGCGGGCTGCTGGCCCTGGCCTGCGTCGGCAACGCGCTCGGCGAGACCTTCCTGCACCGCTCCGCGGTCACCAACTGGATCGGCGCCGCCGCCCGCGTCCAGCAGCTCCTGGCACGCAAGGCCGCCCAGCTGGGCTCGGCGCTGACCCGGCGCGTCGCGGCCGGCGAGGTGGTGGCCGTCTCCACGGGCGACGTCGAGAAGATCGGCTGGTTCGTGGAGGCCTGGTCGCGGTTCACCGCGGCGGCGGTCACCATCGTGCTGGTCTGCGTCGGCCTCGTGGTCTACCAGCCGGCGCTGGGCGCGGTGGTGGCCATCGGCCTGCCGGTCCTCGCACTCGCCGTGCTGCCGCTCCTGCCCCGTGCGACCCGGCGGGCCGACTTCCAGCGGGAGAAGGCCGGACGCGCCACCGAACTGGCCTCCGACACCGTCGCGGGCCTGCGCGTCCTGCGCGGCATCGGCGGCGAGGAACTCTTCCTCGACCGCTACCGCCGCGCCTCGCAGGAAGTCCGTCACGCGGCCGTGCGCAGCGCCCGGATGTGGTCCCTGATCTCCGCCATCCAGGTGCTGCTGCCGGGGCTGCTGCTGATCGCGGTCGTCTGGAACGGCGTCCATCTGGCCCGCCAGGGCCGGATCGGCGTCGGCGAACTGGTCACCGTCTACAGCTCGGTCATGGTCCTCACCTATCCCTTGCGCCATTTCGAAGAGATCGCGATGGCCTACTCCTTCTCGCGGCCCTCGGCCCAACGGGCCGCCCGCGTGCTGTCGCTGGAGCGCGCCACGGACACCGGCGGATCGCGCGCCGCCGACCTGCCCTCCGGTGACCTGTACGACCCGGCCACCGGACTGCTGGCACCCACCGGCCGGCTCACCGCGGTGGTGTGCGGCGACCCGGACGCCGCCGGCCGGCTGGCGGAACGGCTGGGCGGACACGCCTCGGAAGCGGGCACATCGGCGCTGCTGGGCGGCGTGCCGCTGGACGAACTGCCGCTCGACACCGCACGGACAGCCGTCCTCGTCCAGGACAAGGACCCGGTGCTGCTGTCCGGCTCGCTGCGCGAGCTGCTCGACGTGCCCGCCTCTGGTGACGTCCGGGCGGAGGAGGCGCTGGAGGCCGCGCAGTGCGGGGACGTGCTGGCGGCACTCGTCCAGGGGGCGCTGGACGCCGAGGATCCGCTGGACGCCCACATCACCGAACGCGGCCGCTCCCTCTCCGGCGGCCAGCGCCAGCGGCTCGCGCTGGCCCGGTCGCTGATCACCGACCCGGAGGTGCTCGTCCTGGACGAGCCGACCTCGGCCGTCGACTCCCACACGGAGGCGCGGATCGCCGAGGGAGTGCGGGATCTGCGGGCGGGCCGCACCACCGTGGTGTTCACCTCCTCGCCGCTGCTGCTGGACCGCGCGGACCGGGTCGTCCTCGTCCATGAGGGCGAGGTCGCGGCGGTCGGCGTGCACCGCGAACTGGTGCACGACGAGCCCCGGTACCGGGCGGTCGTGACGCGCGAGACCGACGAGGAGGCCGTCGTGAGCGGCGTGCTGGAAAAGCTGGACGAACTGGAAGAAATCGAGGAGACAGCATGATCGGCGTAGCGCCACCGGCGTACGACCCGGCGGCCCCGACGACGGCGAACACCCTGCCCGTCGGCGCCGCCACGACCGTCCGCGCCTACGTGACCGAACTGTTCCGTCGGCACCGCCGTGCCCTCCTGCTCCTCGTCACCGTCAACACGGTCGCCGTGGTGGCCTCGATGGTGGGCCCGTGGCTGCTGGGCGGACTCGTGGAGCGCGTGTCGGACGGGGCGCGTGAGCTCCATCTGGGGCTGACGACCGGGCTGTTCGTCCTCGCCCTGATCGTGCAGGCCGGGTTCGTGCGGCAGGTGCGGCTGCGCGGCGCGGTGCTCGGCGAGCGGATGCTGGCCGACCTGCGCGAGGACTTCCTCGTCCGGTCGGTCGGACTGCCGCCGGGCGTCCTGGAGCGGGCCGGGACGGGCGACCTGCTGTCCCGGATCACGACCGACATCGACCGGCTCGCCAACGCGATGCGCGAAGCCGTGCCCCAGCTGGCGATCGGCGTGGTGTGGGCGGCCCTCCTGCTGGGCGGTCTCGTGATCACGGCGCCGCCCCTCGCGGCCGCCGTGCTGCTGGCCGTGCCGCTGCTGGTCGTCGGCTGCCGCTGGTACTTCAAGCGGGCGCCATCGGCCTACCGATCGGAGGCCGCCGGGTACGCCGCCGTAGCCGCCGCGCTCGCGGAGACCGTGGACGCCGGACGCACCATCGAGGCCCACCGGCTCGGCGAGCGCCGCATCGCGCTGTCGGAGCGCCGGATCAAGGAATGGACGGCCTGGGAACGCTACACACTCTGGCTGCGGTCGGTGCTCTTCCCCATCTTCAACGTCACCCATGTGACGGTCCTCGCGTCCGTGCTGATGGTCGGCGGCGTGTTCGTCCTGCAGGGCTGGATCGGGGTCGGCCAGCTGACGACGGGTGCGCTCATCGCGCAGATGCTCGTCGATCCGGTCGGGCTCATCCTGCGCTGGTACGACGAGCTGCAAGTGGCCCAGGTGTCGCTGGCCCGCCTGGTCGGCGTCCGGGACATCGAACCGGACGCCGGGGACGCCGCGCTCGCGCCCGACGGACGGGACGTGCACGCGGATGAGGTGCACTTCGGCTACCGCGAGGGCGTGGACGTGCTGCGCAAGGTGTCCCTCGAGGTGGCGCCCGGTACCAGGCTGGCGCTGGTCGGCCCCTCGGGAGCCGGCAAGTCGACGCTCGGCAGGCTGCTCGCCGGGATCTACGGACCCCGGGCCGGCCGGATCACCCTGGGCGGCGCCGAACTCTCCCGGATGCCGGCGGAACGGGTCCGCTCGCACGTGGCCCTGGTCAACCAGGAGCACCACGTCTTCGTCGGCTCCCTGCGCGACAACCTCCTGCTGGCCCGCACCGACGCCACCGACGCCGAGCTGTGGGCGGCTCTCGGCGCGGTGGACGCGGACGGATGGGCGCGTGCCCTCGACGACGGGCTGGACACGGAGGTCGGCTCCGGCGGGCTCTCGCTCACCCCGGCCCAGGCCCAGCAGATCGCGCTGGCCCGCCTGGTGCTGGCCGATCCGCACACGCTGGTCCTGGACGAGGCGACCTCCCTGCTCGACCCACGCGCGGCACGCCACCTGGAACGCTCCCTGGCCCGCGTCCTCGACGGACGCACCGTGGTCGCGATCGCCCACCGCCTGCACACCGCCCACGACGCGGACGTCATCGCCGTCGTCGAGAACGGCCGGATCAGCGAGCTCGGCAGCCACGACGAGCTGGTCGCGGCGGACGGCGCGTACGCGGCCCTGTGGCGCTCGTGGCACGGCTGAGCGGCGAGCTCCGCCACGGGCGTCCACCGAGGGCGAGCTGTGCTGGACTGCTGAGCGGCGAGCTCCGCCTCGGAGGGCCGGGCGCCGGGGTCGGCGTGCGGGATGTTCGGCCGCACGGCCGTTCGCCGGGGTCGGCACGCGGGTCACGGCATCGCCGCACGGACGGCCGGGCGCCGGCGACGGCATGCACGACCATCGGCATCCGCACGCACGGCCTGGTACCGGGATCGGCACGCGGACCACGGCATCGCCGCACGGACGGCCGGGCGCCGGCGACGGCATGCGCGACGTTCCGCATCCGCACGGACGGCCGGGCGCCGGGATCGGTACGCAGGTCACGGCATCGCCGCACGGCGGCCAGGCCCCGGAATCGGCACGCAGGTCGCGCCGTCGTCGCGCGGGCAGCTGGAGCGGACCGTCGTGGTCCCGGCCGTGCGGGGCCAGGTCGGGGACGTGTGGTCCTCGGCCCGTGTCCGTGCCGTTGCGCGGTTGCGAATAGGGGTGGAAGGCTGGATAGCGGCACCGGCCCGAGGAGCACCCGCGGAGCATGCGTCGGTTCGTCGTCAGGCGTCGCGCGTGGCCCGGACGACGGCGGCCGACCGCCGACCACGGGGAGGACGCGCCCGCCCCCACCACCTGGAGGTACCCGTGAACAACGCCGACGGATGGGGAGACGACGTCTACCAGCCCGACACATCCGAGCAGAGGGAAGACACGGGGCTGCTCGACGCGGAGGACACCCTGGAGTACGACGGTGTCGACGACCCCCTCGACCGGGGCTGGTCCCCTCCGGAACGTCCCTGGGCGGTGGAGCACACCGGCGTGACGGCCGCCGAGCGCCTGGAGGGCGAGACGCTGGACCAGCGGCTCGCCGAGGAGCTGCCCGACCTCGCCGCCCCCGACGACGGCGACGGCATCGGCGACTGCACGGGCACCGACGGCGAACCGCTGGACACCGAGGTCGGCGCCGTTCGCTCCGGCCGTCTCGTGGCACCCGACGAAGGTGCGCACGAGGACGAGGAGAGCGCGCTGATCGCCACGGACGTGGGCATCGACGGTGCCGCCGCCTCCGCCGAGGAGGCCGCGGTGCACATCGTCGACGAGGACACCCTCTCCAGCTGACCCCACCGTCCTCGCGCCGTCGGTGGCCTCGCCGACACCGGAAATGGAGCACCCATGCAGCAGGACAAGCACCCCGACTACCACCCGGTCGTCTTCCGCGACCGCGCCGCCGGTTACGCCTTCCTCACCCGGTCCACCGCGACCAGCGACCGGACCATCGAGTGGGACGACGGCGAGAGCTACCCGGTCGTGGACGTGGAGATCTCCTCGGAGAGCCACCCCTTCTACACCGGCAAGGCCCGGACCGTGGACTCCGAGGGCCGCGTCGCCCGGTTCGAACGGCGCTACGGCGGCGGGGCGGGCCAGGGTTCCGGCGGGTCGTGAGCGATCACGGAGGCGGGACGGCGAGGCGACGGCTGCGATGAGCCGCCTGCCCAGATGCCCCGGACGAACCCGCAGATCCCTCAGGCGAACCGGCACATCCCTCAGATGACGTTGAGCGCCGCCGCGCAGCCCACTCCCCCCAGCAACATGAACGCCGGCATCAGCACCTTGAGCTCGACCCAGCTGCCCGCCCGGAACCGCATCGGCTTGGGCGGGCCGATCGGATACCAGCGCTTTCGGCCCACGGGGATCGGCCACAGGATCGGGCAGCCGGAGACCGTCAGGGCGTCCCCGATGTCGTGCACCAGCGCACCCAGCAGGATCGGCAGGCCCAGCCACAGGTACTCCTGGCCCGGCGCCGTGAACAGCCAGTCCGCGCCATTGCCCGGCTTGTCCAGCACACCGGCAAGGATCCACGAGCTGGTCGCGGCCAGCAGCCAGACCAGGACGTCGGCGCTGGAGCCACGGGTCGCCCGCCACAGCAGTCCCTCGATGGCCAGCACCATGTGCACGAACAGGAGCGCAAGCACGGCCCAGCGGCCACCGGTGATCGCCGCCACCGAGCCGCCCGCGCCGATCAGGACAGCCCACAGCCAGGTGTGCGTGAGCGTGCGGTGCCCGCCCGAGCGCCGCGGGTCGCCCTGTTTCTTCGTGGCCTTGTAGACGGCGTAGGAGAGCTTGTCGACGATCTCGCACAGCCCACGCGAGAGGGGTCCGAAGGCCCGCGAAATGGTGGCCGCCTTGTGGTCGAGATCCGGGGCCAGTGCGGCGCCGGCGCAGATCAGCGCGCCGCACAGGACAACGGGCCACGGCATCGGATGCCCGGCCGCGGCGGCGGCCGCCCCGACGCCGAGCCAGGCCGCGGCGCCCGACAGTGAGTGTGCTGGTCCCATCATCGCCGTTGCCCGCCCCATTCCTCGTGTGCCGCTGTCCAGTTGAACGGGTGCGCTGACACTCCGTCGACGGCACAGCGTAGCGTTCGCGATCTTCGTACCAGCATCCGATTCCCCCATAGGGCAGGACGGCAGGCAAGATGGGTGGGTGACCCTCATCGATCAGCTGCCGCCGACCGCCGACCCCGATGCCCTCTACGAAGCCTTCGAGTCGTGGGCCGAGGAGCGCGGGCTCACGCTCTATCCCCACCAGGAGGAGGCGCTGATAGAGGTGGTCTCCGGTGCGAACGTGATCGTGTCGACGCCCACCGGCTCCGGCAAGAGCATGATCGCCGCAGCCGCTCATTTCGCCGCGCTGGCTCGTGACGAGGTCACCTTCTACACCGCTCCGATCAAGGCGCTGGTCTCGGAGAAGTTCTTCGAGCTGTGCAAGATCTTCGGCACCGAGAACGTCGGGATGCTGACCGGAGACGCTTCCGTCAACTCCGACGCGCCCGTCATCTGCTGCACCGCCGAGGTGCTCGCGTCGATCGCCCTGCGCGACGGCAAGGACGCGGACGTCGGCCAGGTCGTGATGGACGAGTTCCACTTCTACGCGGAGGGGGACCGCGGCTGGGCCTGGCAGATCCCGATCCTGGAACTGCCCCAGGCGCAGTTCGTCCTGATGTCGGCCACGCTCGGCGACGTCTCGATGTTCGAGAAGGACCTCACCCGACGCACCGGCCGCCCGACGGCGGTGGTCCGCTCGGCGACCCGTCCCGTACCGCTGTCCTACACCTACCGGTTCACTCCGCTCACCGAGACCCTGACTGAACTGCTGGAGACCAAGCAGGCGCCGGTCTACATCGTGCACTTCACGCAGGCCCAGGCCGTGGAGCGGGCGCAGGCGCTGATGAGCATCAACATGTGCACGCGCCAGGAGAAGGAGCAGATCGCCGAGCTGATCGGCAACTTCCGCTTCACCACCAAGTTCGGCCGCAACCTCTCCCGGTACGTGCGGCACGGCATCGGTGTCCATCACGCCGGCATGCTGCCCAAGTACCGGCGTCTGGTGGAGAAGCTCGCCCAGGCCGGTCTGCTGAAGGTCATCTGCGGCACGGACACGCTCGGCGTGGGCGTCAACGTGCCCATCCGCACCGTGCTGTTCACCGCCCTGACCAAGTACGACGGCAGCCGCGTCCGCACCCTGCGCGCCCGCGAGTTCCACCAGATCGCGGGCCGCGCCGGGCGGGCGGGCTTCGACACGGCGGGCTTCGTCGTCGCCCAGGCCCCCGAGCACGTCGTCGAGAACGAGAAGGCGCTCGCCAAGGCGGGCGACGACCCGAAGAAGCGCCGGAAGGTCGTCCGCAAGAAGGCGCCCGAGGGTTTCGTCGGGTGGACGGAGAACACCTTCGAGAAGCTCATCACATCCGAGCCGGAGCCGCTGACCTCCCGTTTCCGGGTGACGCACACGATGCTGCTGTCGGTGATCGCCCGGCCCGGCAACGCCTTCGAGGCGATGCGGCACCTCCTGGAGGACAACCACGAGCCGCGCAAGCAGCAGCTCAGGCACATCCGGCGGGCGATCGCCATCTACCGCTCGCTCCTGGACGGCGGCATCGTCGAGAAGCTCGACAAACCGGACGCCGAGGGCCGCATCGTCCGCCTCACAGTCGATCTCCAGCAGGACTTCGCGCTGAACCAGCCGCTGTCCACCTTCGCGCTCGCCGCCTTCGAACTGCTCGACCCCGAGTCGCCGTCCTACGCCCTGGACATGGTCTCCGTCGTCGAGTCCACGCTGGACGACCCGCGGCAGATCCTCGCCGCCCAGCAGAACAAGGCGCGCGGCGAGGCCGTGGCCGCGATGAAGGCGGACGGTGTCGAGTACGAGGAGCGCATGGAGCGCCTCCAGGACATCACATACCCGAAGCCCCTGGAGGAGCTGCTCTTCCACGCGTACGACACTTACCGCAAGAGCCATCCCTGGGTCGGCGACCACCCCCTGTCGCCGAAGTCCGTCATCCGTGACATGTACGAACGAGCCATGTCCTTCACGGAGTTGGTGTCCTACTACGAGCTGGCCCGTACCGAGGGCATCGTGCTGCGCTACCTCGCGAGCGCCTACAAGGCCCTGGACCACACCGTCCCGGACGACCTCAAGTCCGAGGACCTTCAGGACCTGATCGAGTGGCTGGGCGAGATGGTGCGCCAGGTCGACTCCAGCCTGCTGGACGAGTGGGAGCAGCTCGCCAACCCGGAGGAGATGACCGCCGAGGAGGCCCAGGAGAAGGCCGACGAGGTCAAGCCGGTCACCACCAACGCGCGCGCCTTCCGCGTCCTCGTCCGCAACGCCATGTTCCGCCGCGTCGAGCTCGCCGCGCTCGACCAGGTCGACGTGCTGGGCGAGATGGACGCCGAGGCCGGCTGGGACGCCGAGGCGTGGGGCGAGGCGATGGACAAGTACTGGGACGAGTACGACGACCTCGGCACCGGCCCCGACGCCCGCGGCCCCAAGCTGCTCATCATCGAGGAGGAGCCGCAGAACGGCCTGTGGCGCGTCCGCCAGATCTTCGACGACCCGAACGACGATCACGACTGGGGCATCAGCGCGGAGATCGACCTCGCGGCCTCCGACGCGGAGGGCCGCGCGATCGTCCGTGTCACCGACGTCGGCCAGCTGTGAGCACAGGAGAATCCCACCCATGACGACGAACCCGGCCGAGAGCCTCGTCGACCTGCTCGACCTGGAGCAGATCGAGGTCAACATCTTCCGCGGCCGCAGCCCGCAGGAGTCCCTGCAGCGGGTCTTCGGCGGCCAGGTGGCGGGCCAGGCACTGGTCGCCGCGGGGCGCACCACGGACGGCGAACGTCCGGTGCACTCGCTGCACGCGTACTTCCTGCGCCCGGGCCGGCCGGGCGTGCCGATCGTGTACCAGGTCGAGCGGGTCCGGGACGGCCGGTCGTTCACCACCCGCCGGGTCACCGCGGTGCAGCAGGGCCGCACGATCTTCAATCTCACCGCCTCCTTTCACAAGCCTGAACAGGGGAGCTTCGAGCACCAGCTGCCGCCGATCCGCAAGGTCCCGGCCCCGGAGTCCCTGCCGACGGTCACGGAGGAGATCCGGGAGCATCTGGGCGCACTGCCGGAGCAGTTGGAGCGGATGGCCCGCCGTCAGCCCTTCGACATCCGTTATGTGGACCGGCTGCGCTGGACCGCCGACGAGGTCAAGGACGCCGAGCCGCGCAGCGCGGTGTGGATGCGCGCGGTCGGGCCGCTGGGCGACGACCCGCTCGTGCACACCTGCGCGCTGACCTACGCCAGCGACATGACCCTCCTGGACGCGGTCCGCATTCCGGTCGAACCCCTATGGGGACCGCGCGGGTTCGACATGGCCTCGCTGGATCACGCCATGTGGTTCCACCGGCCGTTCCGCGCGGACGAGTGGTTCCTGTACGACCAGGAGTCGCCGATCGCGACGGGTGGGCGCGGTCTGGCCCGCGGCCGGATCTACGACCTGGAAGGGCGGCTGCTGGTGTCGGTCGTCCAGGAGGGGTTGTTCAGAGCCCTGTAGTTCCGAGCCGTGTAGTTCAGAGCCCCGTGGTTCGCAGCTCTGGGGTCCGGTGGCTTCTGCGCCGCAGCCAGCCCCTGACCCCGCGCGACAACGGCTCCGGCTCCTCCGGCACCGGCGTAGCCGGGAGCGCCGCGACGCGGGCCTGTTTCGGTGCGGGGCGGGGCGCCGGCCGGTACTCGCGTGCTGCCTCCATGGCCACTACAAGGTCGGCCCGCAGCCAACCGATCTCATCCGCAGCGTCCGCCGTCATGATCGTCTCGGCGATCTGGGCGGCGGGCGAACCCGGTGTGCCATGCGTGGGCGGCCCAGGCCGGAACCGGTTCAGATGGGCGCGCTCATAGGGGTCACGGACGAGTTCCGCGATCTGAAGGGGATCGAGGAAGGCGGCCACGGCCCCGGCGAACTCCCACGGGTCTTCGGCCTGCCTCCGCAGGAAACCCAGGTACCGTCCGCGCCAGTTGCGAGGGCGCAGATCCAGTCCCGCGTCCAGCTGGTCGCGCATTTCCTCGGGCATACGGCGCGCCTTCAGCAGCGGGACGTTCTTCTCGTCGGCCGCGAACTGCCGTAGCTCATCGGCCAGATACAGCCAGACGACGGTGCGGTAGCGGTTGAGGTAGAACTTTGCCGGTGCCACCAGCCCCAGGCGTGCCAGGCGAGTGAACCTGCCGGCGGGCACGTCCATCACGGCCGCTCCCTCTTTGGTGCCCACGGTCTTCACGCGCTCACGCAGGGAGTCGGGAAATCGGTCGCTCGACCTCACCCGGTCGATCTCGGAGCGAGCCACGCAGCGTCCCCCGCCTCCTTCGTCGGGCAGGGTCCTGATGTGTCCGAGGCCTACGGCGAGGTCGAACTCGCTTCGCTTCAGCCGGAGTTCCCGCGCGGCGCGGCTGGGCGTGCAGGAGAGGTGGTGCGATTTCGTGAAGGTCTCGGCTGACATGGTCGGTCTCCCCCGTGGAGTCGATGCTCACGCTGTGTGCGCTCGCCGTGACAAAACGGTAGCCGGTCCGGCGGATCCCGTGGCGAGCCTGTGGATAACTCCACGAGTGAGAGAGAAAGCCCAGGTCAGGAGTCTGTTGCCGGGCTGCGCTCGGGCTGTCGGACGTCCACGCCGAGGTGCTCGCCGACCCGGTTGACGAGCAGTGTCATCTCGTAGGCGATCTGGCCGATGTCGGCCTCCGCGCCGCTCAGCACGCACAGACAGCTGCCGGTGCCCGCCGCGGTGACGAACAGCACCGCGTCGTCGAACTCGACCATCGTCTGACGGACCCGGCCAGCGCCGAAGTGCCGCCCAGAGCCCTTGGCCAGACTGTGCAGTCCGGAGGAGACGGCGGCCAGGTGCTCCGCGTCCTCCCGGCGCAGTCCCGTACTCGCCCCCGTCACGAGTCCGTCGTTGGACAGGACCAGAGCGTGCCGTACGTGTTCGACGCGCTCGGTCAAATCGTCCAACAGCCAGTCAAGTCCCTTGCCCTGCGCCATGTTTCCCGTCTCCCCGTGTGACGTTTCCTCCTGGCCGGAGGATCTCCACGCCAGCCTTCCCCACGACCGGCGTCCGAGCAAGGAGGATGGGGGCATGGCACAGAAGATGACTGACACCGAATGGCGGGAGTTCGTCTCGTACGGCACCCGCACCGGAAAGCTCTCGATCGTGCAGGCCGACGGAAGTCCGCATGTGACGCCGATCTGGTTCCTGCTCGACGGGGACGAGATCGTGTTCAACACCGGCAAGAGCAGTGTGAAGGGGCGCAGTCTGGCCCGGGACGGCCGGGTGGCCCTGTGTGTGGACGACGACCGGCCGCCCTTCGACTTCGTCGTGCTCCAGGGCCGTGCCCGGATCTCCGAGGACCTCGACCAGGTCAGGCACTGGGCCGGCCGCATAGCGGCGCGCTACATGGGCGAGGAGCGGGCCGAGGAGTTCGGCGCCCGCAACGGCGTTCCGGGTGAACTCCTCGTCCGCGTCTCGATCGACAAGGTCCTGGCGCAGAAGGCCGTCGCCGACTGAGAGAGCCGCCGGCCCGAGTTTGCTCGGGTCGTCAGCCCACCGAGTCGAGCAGCCGGGCGGTGTGCATCCGCCCGGCGTACTCGACCAGTCGGATCAGCACCTCCTTCCCCGAGTCGCGGTCACGGGCGTCGCAGAGCACCACGGGCGTGCCCTGGTCGAGATCGATGGCACGCGCGACATCGTGCGCGCCGTATGTCCGGGCACCCGCGAAGCAGTTGACGGCCACGACGAACGGGATGTGCCGGTGCTCGAAGTAGTCCACCGCGGGGAAGCAGTCCTCCAGGCGGCGGGTGTCGGCGAGGACCACGGCACCGAGGGCGCCCTGCGCCAGCTCGTCCCACAGGAACCAGAAGCGGTCCTGGCCCGGGGTGCCGAAGAGGTACAGGGAGAGGCCGGACCGGATCGTGATGCGTCCGAAGTCCATGGCGACCGTGGTGGTGACCTTCTGGTCCACACCGTCGGTGTCGTCCACCAACTGCCCAGCCTCGCTCAGCAGTTCCTCGGTGCGCAGCGGCCGGATCTCACTGACCGCGCCCACCAGGGTGGTCTTGCCCACGCCGAATCCGCCGGCGACCAGAATCTTCAACGCCAGGGCGGTCGTCTCGTCGCCCTGGGCGTCGGCGTCATCGGAGACCATCGATCACTTCTCTCTGGAGTGCCGGCAAACGGTGGTGGTGAACTTTCATCTACAGCGCTCGCAGTCCCTCGATCACCTCGCGCAGAATCCGCTCATCAGGCAGTTGCGCGGGCGGCACGGGGCGGCTGACGGTGACGCAGCCGAGTTCCAGGAGGTCGCCGAGGAGCACCCTGACCACGCCCACGGGCAGGTCGGCGCCGGCGGCGAGTTCCGCGACCGACTGTGTCTCCGTGCGGCACAGGTCGATGAGGGCGCGGTGTTCGGGCCCGAGCGCGGTGTCGTCGTCGATGCCGGGCGCGCCCGCGTCCAGCGTGACGAGGGCGATCAGGTCGAAACGCACCCCGGTGGGGCCGGGTCTGGTGCGTCCGCCCGTCATGGCGTACGGCCGGACGAGCGGCCCTGCCTCGCCGTCGTACCACTGGCTGCCCTGCTCGCGCGGGGCGCCCGTCATGTCCTCGGTCATGTGCGTGGACCGCCTTCTCGCCTCATCCGGCGGCGGGCGGCCGCGCGCCGACGCGCGGTGGCGTGTACAGGTGCTCGCCGACGCGCTTGACCAGCCGTGCCATCTCGTAGGCGACCAGGCCTATGTCGGCGGTCACGGCGGTGAGGACGGCCAGGCAGGAGCCGTCGCCCGCGGCGGCGACGAACAGGAACCCGTCGTCCATCTCCACCATGGTCTGGCGCACGCCTCCGGCGCCGAGGTGCCGGCCCGCGCCCTTGGCCAGGCTGTGGAAGCCGGAGGCGACCGCGGCGAGGTGTTCGGCGTCCTCGCGGTGGAGGTCGGTCGACGCGCCGACGGCGAGGCCGTCGTTGGACAGCACCACCGCGTGCCGTACTTCGCTGACGCGCAGTACCAGGTCGTCCAGCAGCCAGTCGAGTTCGCCCGACCGCTGGGCGGCCCTCATGCTCGGGTCCTGGATCATGCGGGGTCTCCTTCGCTGCTGTCGCTGCCCGCTGGGAAATCTGGGGTGACACCGCGGCCCGGCTGCCTGCCGCCTCCGCGTGTCCAGCCGTCGCGGTAGGCCGCCATGCGGTCCCGTACGAGTTCGGGAGTGCGCCGGTCGTCTTCCGGGGTGGCGGACGCCTGTACCGGCTCCTCGGAGCGCCGCTCGCGCAGTTGGGGCGCGAGGTTCGCCTGTCGTACCCGGCGGGGGAGGTCGTCGGAGTCCTCGGGCGGGTCGTCCGGGGGACGGTGCAGGCGCAAGGCGGTGACTCCGGGAGGTGGGGTGTCGGTCGTGGTCCGGGCCGCGGTCGGGGCCACCAGCGCGGGCCGGTCGGACGACGCCGGGACGGAGTCCTGCTGCCAGCCGGCGGGCACACGCGCGTACTCGCGTTCCGCCTGCAGTTCCGCTTCCGCCGCCTTGTGGGGGGAACGTTCCGCCCCGCCGCTGTGCAGCAGAGCTGTGGGCAGCAGGACAACCGCGGTGGTGCCGCCGTAGGGCGAGGTGCGCAGGTGCACCTTGATGCCGTGCCGGGCGGAGAGCCTGCTGACCACGAACAGGCCGAGCCGGTCGCTGTCGAACAGGTCGAGTGCCTCGGACTGCTCGATGCGCCGGTTGGCTTCGGCGAGGGTCTCCGTGCCCATCCCCAGGCCGCGGTCCTCGACCTCGACGGCGTAGCCGTTGCCGACGGGTTCGCCGGTGATCCGCACACGCGTGTGGGGCGGCGAGAACTGGGCGGCGTTCTCGATGATCTCGGCCAGGAGGTGGGTGAGGTCGGCGACGGCCGCGCCGATGACGGATGCGTCGGGGAGCTGTCGTACCTCCACGCGCGCGTAGTCCTCGACTTCGGAGACGGCCGCTCGGACGACGTTCGTCAGGGAGACCGGCATCCGCCAGGCGCGGCCTGGTGCCGCTCCGGAGAGGATGATCAGGCTCTCCGCGTGGCGGCGCATGCGGGTGGTGAGGTGGTCGAGCCGGAAGAGGTCGCTCAGTTCGTTCGGGTCGTCGGAGCGGCGTTCCATGCTGTCGAGGAGGCTCAGCTGGCGGTGGACGAGGATCTGGCTGCGGCGGGCGAGATTGACGAAGACTCCGGAGATGCCGCTGGCGAGCTCGGCACGCTCCGCGGCGGCCCTGAGCGCGGCACGGTGCACGGTGCCCAGGGCCTCGGCGACCTGCCCGGTCTCGTCCTCCGCGGGCGGCCCGGGCGGGGCCTCTGCCCGGACGTCGATCTCCTCGCCCGCGCGCAGTTTCCGCATGGCCTCGGGGAGTTTGCGGCGGGCGATCTCCAGGGCGCTGTTGCGCAGGCTCTCCAGTTCGACCACCAGGCCGCGTCCGATGCGCACGGAGATGACGAGCGACGCGGCGACGGCGACAAGGCCGAGGAGGACGGCGGCGCCGGCCGGCGTGAGCAGTCCGCGGGTGAACGGGTCGGCCCGGTCGGCGACGCCGTGCCCCGCGTCCTCCTCGATCGTCCGCATGCCGTCCCGCACGCGCGCGTGGGCGCCTGTCCAGGTGGCTTCCGGTGCCGCGTCGATCGCGCGGGCGCCCGGGTCGGCGGCGAGGATCTTGTCCTCGGTGGCCGCCAGGGTGGCGTAGGCGCGGCCGTCGGCCAGGCCACGCCAGGCGGCCCGTTCGGAGCCCCGTAGATCGGCCACGGCGGACTCGATGAGGGCACGACGCGTGTCGACGGCGCCGGTGAACAGCCGCAGCCGCTCGCCCGAGAGGCCGCCGACGAGGCGCGCACTGGCCAGGACGGTGTCCTCCTGGGCCAGCGCCTCGATCGCGCGGGAGAATTCGAGCAGCACGCGCGCGTCGGAGCCGAGTTCGGCGTCCTGGATGCCGGTGAGGGCGCCGCCCACACCGTAGGCGCTCGCGATGGTCCTCGTGTATTGCCCGTAGGTCTCCTCCCATCCGGCGTGGCGGTCGAGTACGGCGGTACGCAGCGTGCGCAGTCGCTCGGCGCCGGTGACGAACGCTTCGAGCCGGCGAGCCACTCCTGAGGGCAGTTCCTCGCTGTCGGCGATGGTGTTGTCGTCGCCGAGCCGCAGTCGCGCGAGTGCGCGGTCCGTGTCTTCCGCGAGCTTCTTCAGGTCGCCGCTCTGTCCGGCCGACGGGTCGGTCGCGTGGCGGACGGCGGCCGCCCGCTCGGCCTGAAGGGCGGCCACGGTGTCAGCGACGGGGGTCCGGATGGTGGAGTCGACGCGCTGCAACTGCCGCAGCCGCGAGACGTCCTGGGCGGTGGTGACGGTGGCGTACGCCCACAGGGCGAGCAGGGAGACGACCGGGACCATCAGCAGGCAGATGATCTTGGCTCGTACGGTCCGCGGTCGGATGTGCCGGCGTCCCGCGCGCGCGAGTGCGCCGTCCGGTATCGCGCCCACGGGGTCGTCCGGGCCTTCGTCGGCGGGCGGTCCGGCGTGTGCGCGGCGGCCGCGCACGGGGGGCGGGGGCGGCGTCTCGGCGCCGGCTGTGGGGGTCCTACGCGGTGTACGCATGGCCTCCTCGCTCGGGAGTCGTTCGGGGGTGCCGTCCGGGCGGTGCTGGGTCCGGTGACCGCTAGTGGGCCGTGCTTTCGACCGGCCGCTGGGCCGAGGCGGAGGCCCGGCGCTCCCCCGTCGTCGGCGACAGGGCGACGAAGGCTGAGGTCAGGAAGAGATAGGACCCGAGGCCGACGGCGAGGGGGAAGATGAACTGCATCGCCGTGGCCCCGGGCAGGGCCGCCCCGGAGGGCGTGACACGCACACTCACCGCGAACATGCCGGTGTAGTGCATGCTGCTGACCGCCGCGCCCATGATGAGGGAGGCCATGGTGACGGCGACGGGTGACTTGATGTTGAGCGCCGCCCACAGGGCCGCTGTCGCCGCGATGACGGCGATCAGGACGGAGAGTCCGACGAGCGCGGGGTCGTAGCCGACGTCGCCGTGCAGGCGTACCGCGGCCATGCCCAGGTAGTGCATGCTCGCGACGCCGAGGCCGGTGGTGAGTCCGCCGAGGAGGAGTGCGCGGGTGCGGTCACGGCTGTAGCCGACGGCGAAGACGCCGGCGCAGACGACGATCATGGCGACGAGGAGGCTCGCGATCGTCAGCGGCACGTCGTAGCGGATGTCGGTGCCGCTGACGCTGAAGCCGAGCATGGCCACGAAGTGCATGGTCCAGATGCCGGTGCCGATCGCCGACGCCGCGGTGATGAGCCAGTTGCGGCGCGAGCGTCCGGTGGCGCCGAGCGCGCGGACGGTGCAGCGCAGCCCGAGGGCGGCGCCTATGCAGGCCATCACGTACGACAGCACGGGGGTCAGCCACCCCAGGGCGGCGTGGTCCAGGTGTCCCATGGCTCCGGGACGCTAGTCCGAACAGGGGCGTGCGAAAGGGGCGCATTTCGAAAGGTGTTGGAATATGACGCAGATATGTACCTGAACGATCGCGGCACGCTCGAACATGTGCACCGCGGCGTCATCCGTGCCGGTGAGGAATCATGCGGAACATGAGCGACGACCACACACGTGTCCAGGAGTTCTTCACCGCCCGCGCCGCCGACTGGGACAGCCGCTTCCCCGACGACGGCCCCGCCTATGCCGCGGCGGTCGCGGACCTCGGGCTGCGTGAGAGGGACCGCGTGCTCGACGCGGGCTGCGGCACCGGGCGCGCGCTGACGCCGCTGCGCGCGGCCGTGGGGCCCTCGGGAGTGGTGCTGGGGGCCGATCTGACTCCGGCCATGCTGCAGGCCGCCATACGGGCCGGACGGGACCGGGACGGACAGTTGCTGCTCGCCGATGTCGCCGTGTTGCCGCTGCGCTCGGAGTCGCTCGACGCGGTGTTCGGCGCGGGGCTCATCTCGCATCTGCCCGATCCGGCCGAGAACCTGCGCGAGCTGGCGCGCGTCGTACGCCCCGGAGGGACGCTGGCGCTCTTCCACCCCATCGGCAGGGCGGCGCTCGCCGCGCGCCAGGGCCGGCAGATCACCCCGGACGATCTGCGCGCCGAGCACAACCTGCGTCCACTGCTGGCCGGTTCCGGGTGGCGGATGACGTCGTACGTCGACGAGGACGACCGGTTCCTGGCGGTGGCCGTCCGCGAGGGCTGACGCCCAGGAGAGGCGAGGGGACCGCTCACGATCCCGTGTGGCGCACGGGACAGCCCCGTACGCCGGGGACCGGGCGGGTGCCCGGTTCGTCGAGGGCGCGGGTGAGCGGGCGCGGGGGCGGGTAGCGGAAGGCCCGCAGGAGCGGTTCGTCGAGCAGGGCGAGCGTGGAGGTGCGCAGGAGCGGTGCGAGCGGGGCGGGACAGGGCCTCGTCAAGGTTGCTGCGGGGGATCGCCGTGCGCCCCTGCTCGCTGCCAAAGCCGATGGATCTCCAGGACGTCCTTCTCCGGGTCCATCCGCCGGATCTGTTCGAGCCGCTCGCAGCGTCTCACCGCACCGTCCCCCTTCTGCAACCGAAGCTCCAACTCTACGTTGAGGAGCGCAAGATGACCGTTCAGCCATGGCAACCACGCAGGGGGAAGGTGGTCAGCATGTTCGGCAGGGTCCGCAAGTCCGGTGCCAGGTTCCTCAACGCCTTGCGTGCAGAGACGAACACCGGCCGGGGCACACGCTCGCACAACCTGTTCGAGGCCGCCGCCGCATACGTGTCGGCCTGCGCGGAGGACGACCAGGAGCGGATCGACGAGGCGGCGGGCTGGGTGTCGCCGGAGGCGCTGTCGTTCGGGGTGAACGAGCTGGCGTGCCGGGCCGTCATCGCCCTCGCGCGGGAACGCGACGAGTCGCCGCGGACGGTGGCGCGTACGCTCCTGGGACTGCCGGCTGCCTGACATACCGGCGACAGGTGGTCGATTCGCCCCGCCCGGCCGGAAAACCGCAGCTCGGGTGTGCCGGGGAGTCGTGACAAGCGCCTTCCGGTCGCACTAGGGTGCGCGCCGTTGGACGAACCGATGGGGAGGCTGGGATGGCCGGGACGGACGAGGACGTCGTCGCCGCCGTGGACGATGCGCTCTATGTGCTGACGGCAGCGCTGCTGACGCCGGCGAAGTTCCCGAGCGTACTGGGCGACGACTATCCGGCGGCGTGCGCCGCGCTCGGTCTCGCCCCGCTGGCCGACGGATACGGTCTGGTACTCGGGCAGGACGGCGACGGAGCCCGATGGACGGTCGTCATCGACGACGTGTCACTGGTAGCCGTCGCCATAGCGTCCTGGGACTGCGGCATGGAGCACGATCTGTCGCCCGATGAACGCACAGTCGTCGCCGCTCTGCCCGGCTGGCCCCTCGATGTCGCCGTCGCTGCCCCTGGCGTGCCCGCGCCGCACGATCCCGACCCCGAGGTCGCGGACCGTCCCGCCCTGACGCCGCCGGACACCAGCATGTGGGGCCCTGCCCAGCGGCGTCTGGGAGCCGACGAGATCGCCCTCCAGTGGGCGATGTGGCGGGAGCAGATCGACGACGCGGCCTTCGTGCGCCCGGGCGGCGGGCATTCGGAAGATTCCGAGAGCGGCGGGGTCTCTGAGGACGGCGTGTCCTCGGGGACCGCCGGGGACGGCCAAGAGGCCGAGCAGAGCGGGCCCAGTCGCCGCACCGGCATCCGGCGCGTCCTCGCGGAGGCCCGTGCGTACGTCGACACGCCGCCGCCCCTGGGCCGGGTCCGGTCGACCTTCGCGCCGGGGGACGCCCGGACGCTGCGCGCCGACGGTCCCGGCTGGTCGCTCGTGGCCAGGACCGACGACATCGCGTTCGTGCTGCTCGACGACGAGCCCGGTGAGGTGCTTCCGGTGGGCCGGGGCCCGGAACTGCCCGGGCTCTTGGAGGCGCTCGACAAGATGGCCGTACGCCCCGGGTGAGCCCGACCGGCCGCGCCCCGCGGGGGGGGCGGCGCAGTCGACGCCTCCTGTCATGGTCGACGATGAGCGCGCCGAAGGTGTCCTGGTCATTCTGGGACGCAAGCGCGTCGCGTTCGGCAGCACATGCCGCGGCGCGGCACGTGCGTCGGCGCGGCACGTGCGTCGGCGCCGCTTCACACAGCCGCACGAAGCGCTGCCATCGATGTTCCTCCCACCGGCCAGGGTGTACGGCGGTCATGGCGGCGTCCCAGCAGAGGCGCGCGGCGTCGGCGTGCGGGCCGACCGTCTCGGGGGTGGCGGCCGGCGCCTCCAGGACAGCCCGCGTTCCCCGGCCTCGCGGACCAGGCTGCGCCGCGACCGCGCATCTGTGCAGCCGCCGTAGGGCCTCGACGTCCGGCCGCCCGCGGACCGTGCCGTCAGCAGGCCCGCGAGCGTCGATGTGGTCGTCCTGCTCACCGGACGGCCCGGACGAGCCGACACGGGTGCGTCAGCGACCGATCTCCTTGCGTGTGACACGGCGCAGCCTGCGCCGCTGTGAGGGGTCCAGCGTGAGGTATGCCGCGGCCGGAACTCCCAGGATTATCAGCAGCGCGGCCCACCAGGGCAGCCAGATCAGCAGGATGAGCCCGACCGCCACACCTCCTGCGGCGATCTTCGCGTTCTTCGACATGTGCGTCGCCTCCTTCGCGGCCACTGCCGCTCTCTGTTCAGAAAACGGGTCCGCGCTTCCCGCGGTTCCGAACCGCGACCCTGAGACGTCCCTGAGACATCCCCGACCTTCGCCCCTACTCGGCCCTGAGGGGCTCCCCCACCTCGTACATGTGGCGAAGCGCCTGCCGGTAGGAGTCGACGAGCCCGGCCTCCGCATAGGGGATACCCAATTCCCGGCAGTGGGCGCGCACCAGGGGCTGGGCCAGTCGCAGATGAGGGCGGGGCATGCTGGGGAAGAGGTGGTGCTCGATCTGGTAGTTGAGGCCGCCGAGGAACCAGTCGGTGACGGCGCCCCCGCGGATGTTGCGCGAGGTGAGCACCTGTCGGCGCAGGTGGCCCCAGGATTCGCCGCCCGGGTCCGGCATCTCCATGCCCTTGTGGTTGGGTGCGAAGGCCAGTCCCAGATGCAGGCCGAAGAGGGCCTGGTGGAGGGCTGCGAACACCAGAGCCTTGCCGGGAGACATGGACGTGAGCAGCAGCGTCGCGTAGCCGGCGAGGTGGCTCACCAGGAGCACGGCCTCCACCGATCGTTCCCGGGGCGGCTGCCGGCGCAGGTCCCGGAAGCTCTGGATCTTCAGGGCGACGCCTTCGAGGAGGGTGAGCGGGAAGAACAGCCAGGCCTGGTTGCGGGTGAGCCAGCGCCGGAAGCCCGTGCGGTCCTTCGCCTGCTCGCCGGTGAAGACGAGGACGTCGGCGGCGACGTCGGGGTCCTTGTCTATGTGATTGGGGTTGGCGTGGTGGCGGTTGTGCTTGTGGTTCCACCAGGAAAAGCTCATCCCCAGCAGCAGGTTGCCGTGGATGAGTCCGATGACCCGCCCGGCCGCCTTGTTGGCGGTGATCTGCCCGTGGCCCGCGTCGTGGCCCATGAAGGCCGTACGCGCGCAGAGCACGGCGAGCAGCGGCGCCAGCAGGAGCGTCCACCAGGAGTCGCCGACCATGACGACGCCCGTGAGGAGACCGGCCAGGGCGAGTGTGTTGACCGCGATACCTCGTGCGTACCAGGCGTACCGGCGTTCCAGGAGATCCTGACTCTTGACCGTGCGCAGGAGCGGGGTGAACTCGCTCCCGCCGGGCGCGGAGCGGGGCACCTCCCGAGGGCGGGCTGCGACGCCCGCGGTGGTCTGGGTCATGTCTGGACTCCGGCTCTCTCAGGTAACGGGCTGACCTGAGGAAACGTACGATTCGGTGACCCGGCGCGACCATGAGGCCACCCCCCGTGTACGTCAGGGGGTCAGCACCGCTCGGACAGGGGGGTTAAGGACACCTCATCCACGAAGTGATCCATGCCACTCCCCCGCCATGGCGGGTCGACCGCCGCAGTGCTGTACCCTCGGCGACTCCGACCCGCTGTAGTCAAATTTGAGGAGTGCGGCATAGCTGTGCAGAAGTTTCCCGGTGCGTCACCGTCCGAGATCTCCGAACTGGCCGGTTATTGTGCCGTGTTCGTGCCCGGTGACCCGGCTCGCACGGGCACGTTCGCCTTCTGGCGGCCCGACGGTGAAGCCCCGGCCGCCGTCGACGCGGGGTCGGTCGAAGACCTGACCGTCGTCCTGCCCGGCGGCGACGGTGTCGAGCGGGTGAGCGTGCCGGCCGTCCTACTGCCGGTGCGCGCCGCCCTGCCGGTGCTCACACGCGCGCGTGTCGGCGCGCACGGACACCGGTCGGCCGTGTTCTGGGGCGCGGCGTCCGTACTGGCCCTGCACTTCGTCGCGCGCGGACTGCTGTTGCCCGGCCTGTCCCCGAGCGACCACGACGCCTGGCGCACGGGCCCTCTGGGAACGGCGGACGTCGAGCACATCCGCCGGCTCGCCGCCGCGATGCCGCCCGAGGCGCACGCCGTGCCCGTGGACGGCGCCGGGCCGCTTCACTTGCCCGATCCGGACCGGCTGCTGCGTGCCTTCCTGGACGCGGTCGCCGACGCGCTGCCCCGCTCCCCCGCGGCTTCGCTGGTGACCGGCGGCCCGGCCTACGCGGCGCAGGAGCCGCAGCACCTGCCCGAGCAGCGTGAGTGGGCCGCCGATGTCGCCGCGGGCCACGACGCGGGCGTCCGGCTCTCGCTGCGCGTCGAGGTGCCCGGCCTGGCCGACGGGTGGCAGGACGACATGGCGCTGTCCTTCCGCGCCGTGCCGCAGGTGCACAGCGTGAGCGATCCGACTCTGGTCGCGGACGCCGTGACGGCGTGGACCGCGACCGGCGCCACGGGCGGCGCTTTCGGCCCACGCGCGCGGATGGACGCCCTGCTCGCCCTCCGCCGGGCGGCCCGGGCCTGGTCGCCGCTCACGCCGCTGCTGTCGGCGACCGTGCCGGACGCCGTCGACCTCGCCGACGAGGAGGTCACCGAGCTCCTCGGAGAGGGCGCCCGAGCGCTCGCCGGCGTCGGAGTCGAGGTGCACTGGCCGAAGGAACTGGCCCGCACGCTCAAGACCCGCGCGGTGGTCGGTCCGCCGGACGACGCGCCGGGGACGGACCGCCTCTCCTCGGACACGCCGTCGTTCCTGTCCGCCGACGCGCTGCTGTCCTTCAACTGGCGGTTCGCACTGGGCGACCAGCGGCTCACGCGGGAGGAACTGGACCGGCTCGCCGAGGCCAACCGGCCGGTCGTGCGGCTGCGTGACCAGTGGGTCCTGGTCGACCCGCACGAGGTACGCCGCGCCCACGCCCAGCAGGACCACAAGGTGACACCCATCGACGCGCTCGGCGCCGCTCTGACGGGCTCCACGGAGATCGACGGACGGCGGGTCGAGGTCCACCCCACGGGATGGCTGGCGGCCCTGCGGGAGCGGCTCGCGGACCCCGAGGGGCAGGAGCCGGTGGCGCAACCCGCCGCGCTCACGGCCACCCTGCGGGACTATCAGCGGCGGGGCCTGAGCTGGCTCGCCCGCATGACGTCCCTGGGCCTGGGCTGCTGTCTCGCCGACGACATGGGACTCGGCAAGACGATCACACTCATCGCGCTGCACCTGCACCGGCAGACCGACGCGGCGTCCGCCGGTCCCACGCTCGTGGTGTGCCCCACGTCCTTGATGAGCAACTGGCAGCGCGAGATCGAGAAGTTCGCGCCCGGTACTCCCGTGCGTCGCTTCCACGGCGCGCACCGCCGGCTGGAGGACCTGGCCGACGGGGAGTTCGTACTCACCACGTACGGCACCATGCGCCTGGACGCGCGCCGACTGGCCGAGGTGCCGTGGGGCATGGTCGTGGCGGACGAGGCCCAGCACGTGAAGAACCCGTACTCGGCGACCGCCCGCGAGCTGCGCTCGATCGGCGCACGCGCGCGCGTGGCGCTCACCGGAACGCCGGTGGAGAACAACCTGTCCGAGCTGTGGGCGATCCTCGACTGGACCACGCCGGGGCTGCTGGGCCGGCTCGGCACCTTCCGCACACGCTACGCGCAGGCCGTCGAGGACGGTCAGGATCCGGCCGCCGCGGAACGCCTCGCCCGGCTCGTACGCCCCTTCCTGCTGCGGCGTCGCAAGTCGGATCCCGGGATCGCCCCGGAGCTGCCGCCGAAGACCGAGACCGACCGCGCCGTGTCGCTCACCAAGGAGCAGGCGGGCCTGTACGAGGCCGTGGTGCGCGAGACGCTCGCGGAGATCTCCGGCGCCGACAGCATGGAGCGGCGCGGGCTGATCGTGAAGCTCCTGACGGGCCTGAAGCAGATCTGCAACCATCCGGCGCAGTTCCTCAAGGAGGAGGAGCCCAGGATCGTCGGCCGGTCGGGAAAGTTGGAGCTCCTGGACGAACTCCTGGACACCATCCTCTCCGAGGGGGCGGGCGTCCTGGTCTTCACGCAGTACGTGCGTATGGCCCGGCTCATCGAGCGGCACCTGTCGGATCGCGGCGTGCCCTCGCAGTTCCTGCACGGCGGGACATCCGTCGCCGGACGCGAGGCGATGGTGGCGCGTTTCCAGGCAGGTGAGGTCCCGGTCTTCCTGCTGTCGTTGAAGGCGGCGGGCACGGGCCTGAACCTGACGCGGGCCGAGCACGTCGTGCACTACGACCGCTGGTGGAACCCCGCCGTCGAGGCCCAGGCCACCGACCGCGCGTACCGCATCGGACAGACCCGGCCCGTGCAGGTGCACCGGCTGATCACCGAAGGAACCATCGAGGACCGTATCGCCGAGATGCTGAGCCGCAAGCGACAGCTGGCGGATGCGGTGCTGGGCTCCGGCGAGGCGGCGCTCACGGAACTGACGGACGCCGAGCTGGCCGATCTGGTCGAACTACGAGGGGGCGGACGATGACGGCGTACGACGGTGACACGGAACGCACGTTCGCGGCGTTGCCGCCCGCGCGCGGGCGGGGCTTCGCGCAGTCGTGGTGGGGCCAGGCCTGGCTGAAGGCGCTGGAGGACACCGCGTTGGACGGGAAGCAGGTGAAGACGGGCCGCAGGCTCGCCCGCGCGGGAGCGGTGGGCGCGGTGTCCGTGCGCCCGGGACGCATCACGGCCGTCGTCCAGGACCGCGACGGCACGGCGCACCGGGCCGACGTCCTGCTGGCGGAGCTGTCCGGCGAACAGTGGGACCGCTTTGTCGACATGGCCGTCGAGCGGGCCGGACACGTCGCGGCACTGCTGGACCGCGAGATGCCGCCGCACCTGGTCGAGGACGCGGCGGCCGCGGGGATCGAACTGCTGCCGGGCATCGGCGATCTGGAGCCGGAGTGCGGCTGCGGCGCCTGGGACCACTGCGGTCACACGGCGGCCCTCTGCCACCAGGTGGCACGGCTGCTGGACCAGGATCCCTTCGTACTGCTCCTGATGCGCGGACGCGCCGAACGCGTACTGCTGGACGCCCTACAGAACCGCAGTGCCCCGCCCGCCGAGGAAACGGAATCAGTCGAGCCTGCGGCGGGCGTGGATGCCGCGGAGGCGTACGCGGCCGGGGATGTCCTGCCGTCGCTGCCCGCCCTGCCCGAACTCCCCGAGGAGCCCGGCGTGCCGCCGTCCCTGGACACCGAGGCCCCGGCCGCGCCCTCGGTCGACCCGGCCGCCCTGGAGTTCCTGGCCGCCCGGACCGCCGTAGCGGCACACCGCCTTCTGGCGGAGGCTGTGTCGGCCAGAGCGGAACCGCACGCTGCCCAGCCGGAGTTGACCACAGCTCAGGACGCCGTACGCCTTGCCGCCGGCGGTCCCAGGAGCGACGTGGCGGACCGGCTCGCCGACGGCTCCGGACGCGGCCGGGAGCAGTTGGCTCTGGCGGTGCGTGCCTGGCGCCACGGGGGTGCGGCCGCCGTGTCGGTACTCGAGGAGGAGTGGGCCGTCGAGGGCGAAACGCTCGCACGCGCGTGTGCCGCCCTGGACTCCGCCTGGGACGAGGACGAACGGCCGACCTTGCGGGCGAACGGCAACCGGTGGACGGTCGTCGGCGCGCCCAGCCAGCTGCGACTGGGCCAGGACGGCCGTTGGTGGCCGTACCGCAAGGAAGGCGGCCGCTGGGTGCCCGCGGGCGGCGCGGCGCAGGACCCCGCGACAGCACTGGCCTCCACAGCACCCGCTCCCGAGGACGAGGCCTACTGAGGGCAACCCTCAAAGGGCCTCAAAGAGCCTCAAAGGCCATGAAGGGGCCTCAAGGGGCCGGCTTCCTGGTAAGCGGCATCCGCTCGACGAGCGGATGCCGCTCCGCGTTCATCCGACAGTCGTACGGCGTTCCGTGCGGGGCCCAAATCTGGCCACTGTCACCGAACTTGCCCCTCAGGAGGCCCGATGTCCCCGCGCGCCACCGGCCACCGCCGCGTCCACCGTTCCGTCGCGGCGGGCGTGCCCCTCGCCGTGTTGGCCGCTCTCGTCACAGCCGGCCCGGCGGTGGGCGCACCGTCCGGTCAGACGCACGTCGTGCGCACCGCGACGCTCGGTGACATCCCTCTCGGCGCGTTCAGCAACGCTCTCCTGCCCGGGACGGTGGACGACGACCGGGGCGTGGACCTCGGCGGCATCGGCAGCGACATCTACCCGGCGGGCCGCAAGGGCGAGTTCTGGACGGTCACCGACCGTGGACCGAACGGGCAGATCAAGGTGGACGGCTCGAAGCGCCGCACGTTCCCGGTGCCGGGCTTCGACCCGGCGATCGTGAAGATCCGCGTGTCCGGCGACACCGTGAAGGTGCTGGACGCGATCCCGATCACCACCTCCTCCGGCAAGCCCGCCACGGGCCTGCCCAACCAGGAGGGACGCGACGAGGCGCCGTACTCCTACGACGCACAGAAGCCTCTGCCGTACAACCCGAACGGCCTGGACACCGAGGGCATCGTGCGGAGCGAGGACGGGAGCTTCTGGCTCGTGGACGAGTACGGGCCGTCCCTCGTCCACGTCTCCGCGCGCGGGAAGGTGCTCACGCGCTATGTGCCCAAGGGGCTGCGTCTCACCGGGACGGACTATCCGGTGGTGGAGGCGCTGCCGTCCGTCCTGCTGCACCGCAAGACCAACCGCGGTTTCGAAGGGCTCGCCCTACTGCCGGGCGGAGACCTGGTGATGGCCGTGCAGAGCCCCCTGTCCCTGCCCGACACGGACGCGGGAGACGCCTCCCGTACCACCCGCCTGCTGCGCTTCTCGCCTCGGGAGAAGGCGGTCACCGCCGAGTACGCGTACCGCTTCGACCCCGTGAACGTGGTCGATCCGAGTGAGGACGACACCTCCGAGCTCAAGATCTCCTCGGTGGTCGCCGTGGGCCGTGACCGGCTGCTGGTCGAGGAGCGCACCGACAAGGCCGCGCGAGTGCAGCTCGTGCGCCTGGACCGGCACGCGAACATCCTCGGCGGTCCTTGGGACGACGACACGACGTCTCCCTCACTGGAGCAGCTCGACGATCCGGCGGCCTCCGGGGTCCCGGTGCTCGCCAAGCGACTGGTCGTCGACCTGGGCACGGTCTCCGGCGTGCCCGGGAAGATCGAGGGCGTCGCGCGCGTGGACCACGACACGCTCGCCCTGATCAACGACAACGACTTCGGCATGACGGACGGCACCGGCGCGTTCGACGCGCAGGGCCGCCTGGTCGACAGCGGGGTGGAGACGACAGTGACCTACGTGCGGCTGCCGCACGGCATATGAGGGACCTCCGCCCCGCCGCGAGCCCCTGGTGTCCCCACAGGCAGCGTTCGCCCCGTCGCGACGCCCGGCACGCACTCTCGCCGCACTAGAGAGACGGGAACAGCGATTCGAGGTCGCTCGGAAAGCCGCTGGGCAGCTCGCTAGGGAACTCCGACGGCACCTCGCTCGGGAACCGCGACGGCAGATCGCTGGGCAACTCCGTCGGCAGGCCGAAGGGCGGCGACGGAGAACGGCCCGTGCTCCGACTGCTCTCGGGGGACGGCTTCTCATCCGGTGAGTCGTCGCTCCCCGACGCCATCAGGACCACGGCGACGACGGCCGCGGCGGCCACGAGCACGACCAGCAGGACGAAGAGCGGACTACGCCGCCGCCCCGGACCTCGGTACCCGCCCGGACCGTCAGGCGGCGCGGGCGGATCCGGCGGCTGGGTCGGCGGCCACCCACCGTGCGAAGGAGGGGGTCCGAAGCCGCCGGGAGGCGGCGCGTCACCCGGTGGCCCGGGCGGCTGAGGCGGTACGGGTGGCATGGCCATACCGCCCAGAGTCGCCTCGAACCGGTCATGTCGCGACCCCTCTACGGAAGTTGATACGGGCTCACGCCATGGACCGCATGATTCCGGAACATTCCGTGCGGGGTCACTCAAAGAGACCTCGCGACGAGATCACTCATTGAGATCGGTCAAGCCGCGGCGGCGTGGTTGCCGCTCAGCCGCGCGCCCCCAGCAGGTGGTCCATCGCCAGCTGGTCGAGCCGCTCGAAGGCCATCCCTCGCGCGGCGACCGCCTCCACGTCGAACTCCTCGAAGGCGGTGCGGTCCGCGAGGAGCGCCTTCAGGCCGTCGGCCGCGGTCGGCTGCGCCAGTTCATCCAGACGCGAGGCCCGCAGGGCCTCCTGGACCTCCGGGTCGGCGCGGAAGGCGGCCGAACGCTCCTTCAGGATGAGGTAGTTGCGCATGCAGCCCGCGGCCGACGCCCACACGCCGTCGAGGTCCTCGGTCCGCGGCGGCTTGAAGTCGAAGTGGCGGGGCCCCTCGTAACCGGCGCTCTCCAGGAGGTCGACCAGCCAGAAGGCGGCGCGCAGGTCGCCGGCCCCGAAGCGCAGGTCCTGGTCGTACTTGATGCCGGACTGGCCGTTGAGGTCGATGTGGAAGAGCTTGCCGGACCACAGGGCCTGCGCGATGCCGTGCGGGAAGTTCAGGCCTGCCATCTGCTCATGACCGACCTCGGGGTTGACGCCGTAGAGCTCCGGACGCTCCAAGCGCTCGATGAACGCCAGCGCGTGGCCGACCGTGGGGAGCAGGATGTCGCCGCGCGGCTCGTTGGGCTTGGGCTCGATGGCGAAGCGCAGGTCGTAGCCCTGGGAGGTCACGTACTCGCCGAGGAGGTCGAAGGCCTCCTTCATGCGGTCCAGGGCGACGCGTACGTCCTTGGCGGCGCCGGACTCGGCACCCTCGCGGCCGCCCCAGGCGACGTACGTCCGGGCGCCCAGCTCGACCGCCAGGTCGATGTTGCGGATCGTCTTGCGCAGGGCGTAGCGGCGTACGTCGCGGTCGTTGGCGGTGAACGCGCCGTCCTTGAAGACGGGATGCGTGAAGAGGTTGGTGGTGGCCATCGGCACCTTCATGCCGGTGGCGTCGAGAGCCTCACGGAAGCGCTTGATGTGGGCCTCGCGCTCGGTGTCCGAGGACCCGAAGGGGATCAGGTCGTCGTCGTGGAAGGTCACGCCGTGGGCGCCGAGCTCGGCCAGGCGCTGCACCGACTCGACCGGGTCGAGGGCACGGCGGGTGGCGTCGCCGAAGGGGTCCCGCCCCTGCCAGCCGACGGTCCACAGTCCGAAGGTGAACTTGTCCTCGGGGGTGGGCTGGTAGTTCATGCCGCGGCTCCTTGCTCGCTTACAACTGCTACGACTGCTATGACTGCTCGCTTACGACTATTTCGTCATGGCGATTTACAAATTAGTATGCGGAGGCATCTCTGGGAAGAGATGCCTCCGCCGGAGATGTCTCGGGGCAGAGACGAGAGCCGCACAAGAGGGAGAGCCCGATGTCAGCAGCCGAGGGTCCGCTCGTCGTCGGTGTGGACACATCCACACAGTCCACCAAGGCCCTGGTCGTCGACGCGTCGACCGGACGGGTGGTTGCCGGCGGGCAGGCGCCGCACACCGTGTCCTCGGGAGCCGGCCGCGAGAGCGACCCGCGTCAGTGGTGGGAGGCCCTGTGTGAGGCGCTGCACCAGTGCGGGGACGCGGCGCGCGAGGCCGCCGCGGTGTCGATCGGCGGGCAGCAGCACGGTCTCGTCACACTGGACGCCCAGGGCGAGCCGGTACGCCCGGCCCTGCTGTGGAACGACGTGCGCTCCGCACCTCAGGCCCGTCGGCTGACCGAGGAACTGGGCGGCGCGAAGTTCTGGGCCGAACGCACCGGGTCCGTCCCGGCCGCCTCCTTCACGGTCACGAAATGGGCGTGGCTGGCCGAGAACGAGCCGGAGGCCGTCCGCGCGACCAAGGCCGTCCGCCTCCCCCACGACTACCTCACCGAACGCCTCACCGGGCAGGGCACCACCGACCGCGGTGACGCCTCCGGCACTGGCTGGTGGGCGTCGGGGACGGAGTCGTACGACGCGGAGATCCTCGCGCACGTAGGGCTCGAGCCGGCTCTGCTGCCCCGCGTGGTCCGGCCCGGTGAGGTGGCGGGCACCGTGCGCGGCGGCCACGACCTGCCGTTCTCCAAGGGCACCCTGGTCGCACCGGGGACCGGGGACAACGCCGCCGCAGCGCTGGGCCTGGGGCTGCGCCCCGGTACGCCGGTGATGAGCCTCGGCACCTCGGGCACGGTGTACGCCGTGTCGAAGCGGCGCCCGACGGACCCGACGGGCACCGTGGCGGGCTTCGCCGACGCCCACGGCGACTGGCTGCCGCTGGCCTGCACCCTGAACTGCACGCTCGCCGTCGACCGGGTCGCGACCCTGCTGGGACTGGACCGTGAGGCGGTGGAGCCCACCGCCGACGTCACCCTCCTGCCCTACCTCGACGGTGAGCGCACGCCGAACCTGCCGAACGCCTCGGGACTGCTGCACGGGCTGCGCCACGACACGACCGGCGGCCAGCTCCTGCAGGCCGCGTACGACGGTGCCGTCCAGTCGCTGCTCGGCGCGCTCGACCTGGTCCTCGACGAGGACGCCGACCGTTCGACCCCGCTGCTGCTGATCGGCGGCGGCGCCCGGGGCACCGCCTGGCAGCAGACCGTACGCCGGCTGTCGGGACGTCCCGTCCAGGTGCCCGAGGCCAAGGAACTGGTCGCACTCGGCGCCGCGGCACAGGCGGCCGGCCTGCTGACCGGCGAGGACCCGGGCGCGGTCGCCCGGCGCTGGAACACGGCCGCCGGACCCGTACTCGAGGCGGTGGAGCGGGACGAGGCGACGCTGGCCAGGATCGCCGGGGTACGCTCCGACGCGGCCTCGCTGCTGGAGCGAGGGCCGGAGACCCACTGACGGACGTCTTCCGACACAGGCCCACCGGCCGACACCGACCGAGGACGGACGGAGGCATGACCGCACCGCTGCACGAAGCTCACCCGGCCGGCCCGGGGCGGGCGCTGCCCGACACCCAGCAGGGCATGCGCCGCCGCAACCTGGCCCGGGTGATGCACACCGTCAGCGCCGAGGGCCCTTTGTCCCGAGCCGCCGTCGCCTCGCGGATCGGCCTGACCCGTGCGGCGGTGTCGACCCTCGTCGACGAACTCATCCGCTCGGGGCTGCTGGAGGAACTGGGCCCCGAGCGGCCCGGCCGGGTGGGCCGGCCGGGATCGGCGCTCGCCGTCAGCCGGCGCGGTCCCGCCGGAATCGGCGCCGAGATCGGCGTCGACCACCTCACGGTCTGCGCGGTCGATCTGCGCGGAGAGGTGCGGTCCAGAGCCGTGCGGTACGGCGCGAACCGGGGCCGTACGCCCGGGCCGGTGATCGCGGAGCTCACCACGCTGGTGCGGCAGGTCGTCACCGAGGCGGAGGGCGAGGGCCTGTGGCCCGCGGGCCTGGCCGTGGCCGTCCCCGGGCTCGTGGCGCGCGACGCCCGCACCGTCGTACGGGCCCCGAACCTCCACTGGCAGGACACGGACCTCGGCACCCTGCTGCCCGCCGATTTCCCGCTGACCGTGGGCAACGAGGCCAACTTCGGCGCACTCGCGGAACTCTGGCTCGCTGAGGGCACCCCCCGCGACTTCCTGCACGTGTCGGCGGAGATCGGCATCGGTGCGGCGGTCGTGGTGGACGGGCGGCTGCTGCACGGGACGCGTGGTTTCGCCGGCGAGCTGGGACATGTGCCGGTCCGGCCCGACGGTCCCGAGTGCCCGTGCGGCGGGCGCGGGTGTCTGGAGCAGTACGCCGGTGAGGAGGCGGTACTGCGCGCGGCCGGTCTGGAGCCGGGAGAGGACCGCGTCGGACTGCTCGCGGAGCGCGCCGCGGACGACGACCCGGCCGTACGACGGGCCCTGCACGACGCGGGAGAGGCGCTCGGCATCGCGCTGACGGGTGCGGTCAACCTGCTGGATCCGGAGGGCGTCGTGCTCGGCGGTGCGCTGGCCGGACTCGCGCCCTGGCTGCTGCCGTCGCTGCGGGACGAGTTGGCCCGGCGCACGGCAGGGCCGGCCTGTCCCGTGTCCGTGTCACGGCTCGGCCCCGAGGGGGCGCTGCTCGGGGCCGCGCACTCGGTGGTACGGGCCGTCCTGGACGACCCGGCGGGTGTGACCGAACGGACCTGATCCCGGGCCTGCGTTCACCGCCGCGTTCACTGCCGCGTTCACCCGTCGGGGTGAGCGAGTTTTCCACAGTTCCGCCGTCGTCCACCGAAGCACGGCCTGCTCTTCTGCCCGACCGGCGAGCGCCGTACCGTGATTCACGCGAGGCGCACCCGCCATCGTGGCGGTGGAGCGTGTCGGAGTGGACGAGGGGGGTTCACATGTCGGGGGATACGGCTGAGGGGCTGCGGCGCGACGTCATCGGCCTGCGCGAGGTGCTGTTCGGCTTCCTCGTCATGCGGCACCTGCTCCTGCCCGCCCTGGGCATCGTCGCGTTCGTGCCCGCCCCGCCGACCGCCGCCGGCCTGCCTGGCTTCGACTTCGTCTCCGAACCGACCGTGCCTGTGTCGTACGCCGGACCGATCGTCGCGGTCTGGATGGCTGCGGGAGTCGTGGTCCTGGTGGTGCTGATACGACGGCGCCCCGGGCGCACACCCGAAAACGCCTGTGTCCATCTCGACGAACCCCCTTCCCCTTCCCCCTGCTTTCGACAGAACGGAGCAGTGCGACGATGAGCGATCCCCGCATCCTGACCGTGCGCCCCCAACCGGGCGAGTACGCCTGGACGTTCGGTGGCGCGCCGCCCGTGGCGCGCATCACGCCCGGTACGGTTCTCGACCTGTACACGGAGGACTGCTTCGCCGGACGGGTGCGGTCCGAGAAGGACCTGGTGTCCGAGGTGTGCGAGTTCCCGTTCCTCAACCCTCAGACCGGGCCTTTCCACGTCGAGGGTGCCGAGCCGGGCGATACGGTCGCCGTGCACTTCGTGTCGATCGAACCGGCCCGGGACTGGGCCGCTTCCACCACGGTCCCGCTCTTCGGCGCGCTCACCTCGACGCACACCACGGCCACGCTGCAAGCCCCGCTCCCGGAGACCGTCTGGATCTGGCAGCTCGACCGGACCCGCCGCACGGCGCTGTTCCGCGCCCACGACAGCGACATCGAGGCCGAGCTGCCCCTCGACCCGATGCACGGCACCGTGGGCGTGGCCCCGGCCAACCTGGAAGTGCGCTCCGCCCTGGTGCCCGACGCGCACGGCGGGAACATGGACACGCCCGAGATGCGGGCCGGCGTCACCTGCTACCTCGGGGTGAACGTCGAAGGCGCACTGCTCAGCCTCGGCGACGGCCACGCCCGGCAGGGCGAGGGGGAGACCTGCGGCGTCGCCGTCGAGTGTGCGATGAACACCGTGGTGATCGTCGAGCTGCTCAAAGGTGTCGCCACGCCCTGGCCGCGCATCGAGTCGGACACGCACATCGTCTCGACGGGTTCGGCACGCCCGTTGGAGGACGCGTTCCGCATATCCCAGCTCGACCTCGTGCAGTGGCTGGTGCGCGACTACGGGTTCAGTGAGCTGGACGCCTACCAGTTCGCGACCCAGGCCGTGGAGTCGCCGTTGGCCAACGTGTGCGACACCAACTACACGTGCGTGGCCAAGCTCCGCAAGCAGTGGCTGCCCGCGCGTGAGACGCACCGCGGAATGCACGCGCGGCTGCGGGAGACGGCGGCGGCGCTGCGCGGCTGAGCAGCCCTCACCAGGCATTGAGCACGCCCCAGCGCCCTCAGGAAACACGACTCGAACCATCGAAAGGCACTCGTCCATGGACCGCGCAAGACCGCTCCGCAGCAGGCGACGGCTGCTGAGGGGCGCCGCCCTCGCCGCCGTCCCGTACGCGCTGCTCCCCCAGGCACACGCCGGAGCCGGACAGCAGGCGGTCGACCACCCCTTGGCCGAGTGGCAGCCGGCGACCCCGTCCAACTACACGGCGGCCAACCGCCCCACGACGTATCCGCTCGACTACGTGATCATCCACGTCACGCAGGAGACGTACGCCGGCACGCTGTCCGTCTTCCAGAACCCGAAGAAGAAGGTGTCCGCGCACTACCTCGTCCGGTCTGCCGACGGGCACGTGGCGCAGTGCGTCCGCGAGGCCGACATCGCCTGGCACGCGGGGAACTGGGACCGCAACACCCGCGGCATCGGCATCGAGCACGAAGGGTGGGTGGACCAGCCGGCCTACTTCACGGACGCCCTGTACGAACGGTCGGCCGCACTGACGGCGGCGATATGTGCGAAGTACGGCATCCCGAAGGACCGTGCGCACATCATCGGGCACCACGAGGTGCCGGGCACGGACCACACCGATCCCGGCCCGAACTGGGACTGGGCGCGCTACATACGGCTGGTCAACTTCGTCTGACCGCGTCGGCAGGACTTCGTTCGGGCGAGCGTGGTCGAAACGGTTGTCCGCGCGCGTACCCGGCGTGACGATGGCCCCAAGTGCATCGCCGTTCAGGGAGGCCGAGTTGACCGATCCATGGGTGGCCCTGGAACCGGGGGCCGACCCTGCCGAGCGTGTGCGGATGCTGCGTCGCGCGCACGAGACGTTCACCGAGGCGGGTACCGTGCCGCGTCCGGTCCGCTCGGTCGTGGCCGACTCGTGGCGGCGTTCCGCGCGGGCCGGTGTCGGGCCCGACGGCACCGCGAACGTGGAGCTCGCGGACGGTGACCTCGGCGCCTACCGGGCCGAGCATCCGCTGGCGCGGGTGATGCCGCTGTTCCGTGAACTACTGGGCACGTTCGCGGCCGACGGCGAGCACCTCCTCGCGGTGTGCGACGAGCACGGCAGGCTACTGTGGGTCGAGGGGCATGCGACCACCCGCCGGAGGGCGGGGCGGATGAACTTCGTGCCGGGTGCGCGCTGGGCCGAGTCCGCGGTCGGGACGAACGCACCGGGTACGGCCGTCGCGGTCGACCGGCCGGTGCAGGTTTTCGCGGCCGAGCACTTCATCCGGCGCGTGCAGCCCTGGACCTGTGCGGCGGCCCCGGTGCACGATCCGCGCTCCGGGCGGGTGCTCGGCGCCGTGGACATCACCGGCGGGGACGGGCTCGCGCACCCGCACAGCCTGGGATTCGTCCAGGCCGTGGCGCGCGCCGCCGAGTCACAGCTGGCGTTGCTCCCGCCTGTCGGCCCGGCCGCCGACACGCCTGGGCTGACCGCGCTGGGCCGCGACGAGGCGCAGCTGCTGACCGGCGGGCGCAGGGTCCGGCTCAGCCGTCGGCACAGCGAGCTGCTGGTGCTGCTGGCCCGCCATCCGGAGGGGCTGACGGGCGACGAGCTGCTGTGCGCGCTGTACGAGGACGAGTCGGTGCCGCCGGTGACACTGCGCGCCGAACTGGCCCGGCTGCGCAGGCTGCTCGGCCCCGGCCTGCTGGCCTCACGTCCCTACCGGCTCACCGTCCCGGTCGAGTCCGATGTCGCCGTCGTCGAGCGGCGACTGGAGACCGGAGCGGTCACGGCGGCCGCCTCGGCGTACGCCGGTCCGCTCCTGCCCGCTTCCCAGGCCCCGGCGGTGGTGCGGCTGCGGCGCCGTCTCGCCGACGGTCTGCGTACGGCGTTGATCGCCCGCCGCGATCCGGACCTCCTGGCGGACTGGGCGCACGCGCCGTGGGGTGAGGACGACCTCGACGTATGGCGGGCGCTGGCCGCGGTACGGCCGACCCCGGCGGTGCGGTCCCGCCTCGCCGCGCTGGAGTGCGAGCTGGCGGCACCGGCCGCGTGGCCACGTCCGGCGGCCCGCTGATCAAAGGCTCGCGCCACGCAACGTAGGTGCAACCTGCCGCCGCCTAGCCTCGCGCCGAGAGCTGCCCAACGGCGGGCAGCGCTTCTGAAGGAGGCAGCAGCATGACCCGTTACGCGGCGCCCGGCACCGAGGGCGCGATCGTCTCCTACCAGGCGCGCTACGACCACTTCATCGGTGGCGAGTACGTGCCGCCGGCCCGCGGACAGTACTTCGAGAACCCGTCCCCGGTGAACGGGCAGCCGTTCACCGAGATCGCGCGCGGCACGGCGCAGGACGTGGAGCGGGCGCTCGACGCGGCGCACGCGGCCGCCCCGGCCTGGGGCCGCACGTCGGTGACCGAGCGCTCCGACATCCTGCTCAGGATCGCCGACCGCATGGAGGCGCACCTGGAGCCGCTGGCCGTCGCCGAGACCTGGGAGAACGGCAAGCCGGTGCGCGAGACGCTGGCGGCCGACATCCCGCTCGCCATCGACCACTTCCGCTATTTCGCGGGCGCGATCCGCGCCCAGGAGGGCTCGCTCGGCGAGCTCGACGACGACACGGTGGCGTACCACTTCCACGAGCCGCTCGGCGTCGTCGCGCAGATCATCCCGTGGAACTTCCCGATCCTCATGGCGACTTGGAAGCTGGCGCCCGCGCTCGCCGCGGGCAACGCGGTCGTCATCAAGCCGGCCGAGCAGACCCCGGCCTCCCTCCACTACTGGATGAGCCTGATCGCCGATCTGCTCCCGCCGGGTGTGGTGAACATCGTCAACGGTTTCGGCGCGGAGGCGGGCAAGCCGCTGGCGTCCAGCCCGCGGGTGGCGAAGGTGGCGTTCACGGGTGAGACCACGACAGGGCGGCTGATCATGCAGTACGCCTCGGAGAACATCAAGCCGGTCACACTGGAGCTCGGCGGCAAGTCGCCCAACATCTTCTTCGACGACGTATGGGCACAGAACGACGACTTCCGCGACAAGGCGCTCGAAGGCTTCACCATGTTCGCCCTCAACCAGGGTGAGGTGTGCACCTGCCCGTCCCGGGCGCTGGTCCAGCGCGGCCACTACGCGGAGTTCCTCGAGGCGGCCGTCGCCCGCACCGAGCTGATCAAGCCGGGCCATCCCCTCGACACCGACACGATGATCGGCGCGCAGGCGTCCAACGACCAGCTGGAGAAGATCCTCTCCTACCTGGACATCGGCCGGCAGGAAGGCGCGAGGGTCCTCACCGGCGGTGAACGCGTCGAGTACGACGGTGAGTTGAAGGGCGGCTACTACGTCCAGCCGACGATCTTCGAGGGCGACAACCGCATGCGGATCTTCCAGGAGGAGATCTTCGGTCCGGTGGTCTCGGTGACCTCCTTCGACGACTTCGACGACGCCATCAAGATCGCCAACGACACGCTGTACGGTCTCGGCGCGGGCGTCTGGACCCGGGACATCAACACGGCGTACCGGGCCGGCCGGGCGATCCAGGCCGGACGGGTCTGGACCAACTGCTACCACGCCTACCCGGCGCATGCGGCGTTCGGCGGCTACAAGCAGTCCGGCATCGGCCGTGAGACGCACAAGATGATGCTGGAGCACTATCAGCAGACGAAGAACCTTCTTGTTTCATACAGTCCGAAGAAACTTGGGTTCTTCTAGAACCTGGAGTCGGTTGCCTGGAGTCATCGTTGCGCAATACCCGTAGGCAGCGTACGAACCACCGACAGAAGAGGGTGGCGACGGTCCGGGATGACACCGCGGCTGGGCCATTGCTGCGGGCAGGCAGGGCGGCTGCCGCTACTGCTCAGGCACGGCGCCGATTCCTCCAGAGGAGGCGGTGGCGTTGACGCGCAAGGCATGCGTGACACCTGGCGCAGGCCACTGGGCCACGTCCCACACAGCGCCCCAGCCGTGACGGGGCTTGGAGGAGATCGGCCATCCGGTAGGCCTCCCGCAGGAGTTGGGACACCTTGTGGTCTCCGTCGGCTTGGTCACAGCACGACACGGAACAGGTTCCCGGACGGGTCGACCACGGCGTCGAGGCGGAGCCCCACACACAGGGCGGGATGCTCTGAGCGCTTCCAGGTGGCCTCGAACGTCCGGAAGCCCAGCCCGCTGACCCGCAGGACGACCACGGCACCGCCGTCGTCCCCGGTGTCCCATTCGGTCAGCTCGATGATCTCCGCGGTCGCCGGAACCCCGAAGGCGTCGAGCCGCCGGTTGTGTCTCCGTTCGGCGGCGACGGTGAGCCCCACCACGAAGCCCAGGGGAACGAGGACCACCGTGCATACCATGCCGGTGATCACCAGGCCCTGACCGGCGAAGACGCCGAGGACCATCAGGAACGGTCCCAACAGTCCAAGTGCCGCGAGAAAAAGGTGTATCCAGGCGGCCGCCCAGGGACCGACCTTCGACACCTGTGTCGGCGTGGGGCCGTTCTCCCCGTCGGTCACATCACAGTCGCGGTCTCTCGGCCACGCCCCGCGCCGGCTGCGCCGCGAAGGCGCGCAGGGCGTCGAGGCGCTCCGGGTCGTAGGGCAAGGAGTGGCGGGGCACTCCCGGCTGCCCGATGACGGTCTCCATATCCAGCACCCGACCGTCGAAGGTGAGCAGGGCGGTGTCGTTCGCCACCACCTCGTACGGCGGTGTCGTCACGACGTCGCTCCGTCTCCCGCGTAGAGGTAGCCACCGGGGTTGGCGGGGTCCGCGATCAGGAGTACCTGATCACCGACGCGGGGGATGCGCAGTTTCGAAACGATGGTCTGGAGCGTGATCGGGTCGGCGGTGGCCCCGGCCCCGGTCAGCTGGAGGACCAGGTCGACGACCGGGTCGAAGTTGACCAGCCTGCCGGTGTCGCTGATCGCCACGACGACGGCGGTGATCGTCGGTACGCCCATGGCGAGCAACTGCTGCACAGTGGCACCGGAGTTGTACGCGCCGATCGACTGCTGGAGCTTGGCGTAGTCCTCGCGGCCGAGCGTCGCGCGTGTCATACGGCCGTAGAAACCCTTGCCGCCGGCCACCTGCTCCGCGATCTTCGCGGCCTTCTCCTCGCGGCTCTTGCCCTTGCCGAAGATTCCCATGCTGTGCCTGCCCTTCCGGTCCGTTCTGCCTGGTGGTGTGGACGTTAGGAGGCGGGCAGCGCCTACCGATCCCAGGTTCGACCGCCAGTTCCCCCAGGACGTACGCTCTGCCCATGCCGTCCCCGAGCCAGCCGTCGACCGGCGAGCGCCGTCCGCGCGCCATGGTCATCGACACGGCTTGGCGCGGCCTCGGGCCGGGTCCCCGGGCGCTGAGCGGGCCCGGTGGCGCGCCGCTGACCCGGACGGTCAAGCTGATCGTGCTGCCGCTGATCGTCCGGCCCGCGCTGCGTCCGGAGCTCGCCACCGACTTCCTCGACGCGCGGGAGGCGGAGCAACTCGACGCGCTGATACGGGAGTCCGGTGCGGTTCTGGAAGCGACGGCACGGTGGTTCACGCTGCTGAAGAAGACCCGCCGGGCACTGGGAATCGTGGCGGGCAACCCCCAGGACCTGTACTTCCAGCGGTGCTTCGAGCTGGCGACCGAGCACGGGGCGCCGGGGCCCGGCGCGGACGCGGTGGCGAGGGCGGTCCTCGAAGACGTCGTGGACGCTTCCGGCGGACGGACGGTGGAGGCGCTGAAGGAGCATCTGGCGGACGCCGCCCGACGCGCCCGGCTCGACGCCGAGTTGGCAACGGCGTGGGACGGACGCGAGGCGGTACCAGGCGCCGCCGATACGGGCCTGGCGGCCGAGGTTCTCGAGGCCTGCGGTGCGGCGGGGGCTGTTGCGCCGGCCTTCGACGCCATGGTCCGGGCCGGGCACGGCAGCCTGCTCGGGCGAGCCCTGTGGGCGGCGCACCCGGCCGACGTCTGGGACCGCGTCGACGTACCCCCGCACCTCGGACTGACCGCGCACCGCGTGCCCCCGCGCCCCGAGGTCGGCCGGAGTGCCTCGACCGCCACCCTCCCCGCGCCGTTCGACCGCACGCTCTTCGAACGGCTCTTCACCGTGCTCCAGGCGTCGACCCACCGCGAGCAGCTGCCGACCGTGCCGGAGCTCGTCTGGCGGGAGGTCGACCGCAGCTGCGCCCCGCTGGGCCTGTACGACGAGAGCCTGCGCGTCACTGTCGTGCTCGGCGGCCGACTCGCGGTGGGCCTCGATCCGCTGGGCGCCGGGACCTCCGTGGCGGGGTCGACGGCGGCACACCGCATCGTCAACAGCCGCTGGCGGCGGGAGGCTTCGGTCCTCCGAGCCCGCAGGATGACCGTCTCCCCCCGCCCCGACCCGGACGGCGGTGTGCTGAACGCCCTCGCCCAGGACCTGCGCACCCCATGGGCCGCGTACATGCGGCGCCTTTGGGTACGGCTGCACGGGCGCGACGTCCGCGACGCGGCACTGCCCGACGCGGCATCGGCCTGGGGCGTGCTCGACGGGGTCGCCCGCTCGGTGATGATGGACCACCGCGCACGAGTCCGTACGGCACTGCGCACCCTGTCGGCGGCCGCCGAGCCCGCCGCCGAGCCGAGGAGCGCGTGATGCCTGAACGGCGCTGTGACATCACGCGAGCCGAGGACGGCACCGTACGCATCGCGGGACCCTCCGCCGGTCCCACGTTCACCCGGGCCGTTCTCGAAGTCGCGGGCGCCGTCCTGACCTGGCCCGTCCTCGGCCCGACAGGTCCCCCGGCTGCGGAGATCCACGACGTGGGGCAGGCCCAGCAGTGGCTGTGGGCGGTCTACGGCGAGCGCACGGCCGCCGCTGTCGACGCCGTCGCGTCGGGAACGCCAGCCGCCGAACTGACGCTGCCCGAGCAGCCGACCGCACTCGCCGAGGCTGCCGCCCGCCTCGCCCTCGGGCACTGGGCGTCCCGCTGGTGGCCGACGTCGTACCTGGACGGGATTCCCGCGCTCGAACCGAACGTGCTGGGGCTGGAGTTGGCCGCACTGACCCACGAGTGCCAGCAGCTCCTCGACGAGTCAGGTGAGGTGGAGGGTGCCGAACTGCTGGAGGAGCACCTGGCCGCGCTCGACCCGCTGATCCGTTGGCTTCAGTCGGCGGCCCCGCCTCGCCAACTGGACCGTGTCCTACGGCTGATCGACGACGCGGCCGACAACGTCGGGCTGGACGGGGAGGCACTACGGCGCCTCGGATCGGCCCTGGAACAGGACCACAGGCCGACCGCCACGCCGCTCGACCTCACCGAACTCTTCGCACGGCAGCAGGAGTTCGCCCTTGCGGCAGGTAGTCTCGGCACCGCGACTGACCGCCGCGTGATCGCCCGGGGTTCGGGGACCAACGACTGGTGCCGCTATCCTCCCGGCTTCGTCGACGCGGCCGAGGACGCCGTCTCCTGGACCGTGTACGCGGTCGGCGCCGGGCGGCGGATCGAGGTCGAGGTCGTCGCCGACATCGCGGCCCCCGTGGGCGGGGTGCACCTCGCGGCGGAGGTCCACGTGGACGGCAGCCCGCCGAACCGCGTTCCGCTGGCCAGGCGGGACGACGTGTGGACCGGCCGGGCGGACCTGGACATCCCGGCCTCGACGACACCGAGCATCGAAGTCGGCATCCTGCTGCCGGGGTTCGACCCGGGACCGGGTGCCGATGACCGTGCGGCACGTGAGGCGGTACGAGCCCTGGCCCGGCACCGGCTCGGCGTCGCGGCGGCACCGCACGACAGCGAGGCCGCACACCCGGACCCGTTCCTCGCCGAGATCGCGGCTACCGCTGCCGTGGAGGAGGACTTCTAGCCCATGCCGGAAGACCCGAAAGACCCGAAAGACCTGGAAGACCCGGAAGACGCAGCGGAACGGGAAGAGCAGGCGGCGGGGCTCAGCTACGGCGAGCCCTTCGACAGCGGCTTCGCGCTCGCCGAACGCCATCAACTCACCCCGGATCTCCCGGCAGCGCTGGCCGTCTACGGCGAACTCCTGGCCGTGGCCGAGTCGTTCGAGGACTCTCCCGACGTACGACTTCTGCGCGGGCACCTGTTGTCCGACATCGGGACGGTTCAGCTCGCGGCCACCGATCTGCCCGGGGCAGCACTGTCCATCGGGCGGTCCCTCGATCTGGTGCGGGGCATCGCGTCCGTGCCGATGGGACCGAACGGCCGCCGACTGTGGCAGGAGGTCCTGCTGAAGACACTGCTGGCCACGGTCGAACTGCTGCGCAGGACCGGGCGGTTCGACGAGGCGCAGGAGGCGATGGACGAGGCGACGGCCCTGTTGTCGGAGTTCGACGACCTCGAAGGGCTGCGCACCGCCGAGATCGGCCTGAGCCGGGTGCATCTGCTGATGGACCGCAGCGCGTGGGGCGCGGCCGAGGAACTGGCCTCCGCGCTGCTCGCCGACGCGCCGCTCACCGAGCCGTATCTGCTGGACTGTCTGGGGGTCGTCTGCGCCTCGACCGTGCGGTTCGAGCAGGCGGAGGACTACTTCGCCCGCGCGGAGGAGGCCTGTCTGACGCTGGGCCACCACGCGGGGCGCCAGCAGGTGCTCTCCCACCGGGCGTACGCGGCGCTGCGGGCCGGCGACCTCGACCGCGCGGAGGAGTTGTACGCGGAGGTCGCCGAGATCTTCGAACGGCAGGGCCAGGCCGAGGACTTGGCGGTCTGCGAACAGGCCCGTGCCGCCATCGCCGCACACCGCGGGGACGCGGCCGGTGCTGCCGCCCTGACGGCGTCCAGCCTGGCCCGCTTCCAGCAGGTCGGTGCCGCGATCGCCGCCGCCGACACCATGCTGATGGGTGCCCGGCACGCGTACGAGCGGGGCGACATCGACGAGATGAAGCGGCTCGCCCAGGGCGCGCGGGACGTGTACCAGGAGCGCGGGGTGTACGAGCGGTGCGCCCAGGTGGACCTGATGCTCGCGCGAACCCTTGAGGACAACCTGAACCGGACCGACCACGGCGACCACGAACGGACCTCGCTCGCAGGCGCGCTCTCCCTCGCCCTGCCCGCCGCCCTGACGCTGGAAGCGGCCCGCTACGACTTCGCCACCGCCCACGCCCGCAGCCAGTGGCTCCAACTGGCCGACGAAGCCATGCAGTTGGTCTTCCGCCTGGCCCTCCGCAGCAACGACCAGGGGCTGATCTTCGAGCTGGTGGAACACCGGTGCGCGGGCGCCTCCCTGGCGCTGAGCCGTACGTCCACCGCCGACAAGGCGGCGGTCTTCCCGGACGCCGCCATGAAGACGTACGCCCCCGATGACGACGCTCCCCCGACGCTGGGCGGCATCGCGGCCGAGGCCGCCGCCTCCGTCGGCCTGCGGGTCGCACCGCCACCGAAGATCGTGATGTCGGCGGAGGCGGGCGGCCGTACCGCGCTCCAGGAGTACGTCCAGGCAGCCGAGTTCCGCTATCACCGGCGGATCGTGAGCGAGGAAGAGGTGCCGTTCTGTCCGCCGACGATCTGACCGACCCGAACCGTCCGGTGGTCCAGGTCCGCCTCGCCGACGCCGGTGACCTGCACATGACCTGGACGTGGGCCCGTGGGGCCCAGGGCTTCGGCACCGGGTACACCCCGGGGCCGGACGTGGACGAGGCCATCCGCGCGCTGGCCGCCGCGCTGCCGGGCGGCGGCACGGAAGGCATGCGGCGCGCGTTCGAATCCGGCGCGCTGGCCACGTACGAGGAAGAGCGCCGTCTCTCCCGCTTGCTGGCCGAAGTGCTGTGGCCGCCGGGCCTGACCGACCAGATCCGCCAGGTATCCGCCCACCTGGGCCGTCCGCTGATGCGGCTCCAGCCGTCGCCCCGGGTCGCCCAGGTTCCCTGGGAGCTGCTCGCCGTGGACGGTGACGACAGCGACGTACGGCTGATCGACCTCGTGGACATCGCCACCACGGCACCGGCATCGCTACGACGGGCAGGCACCACCCCTACCGATCAGGACCGGCACTCGGACGCCGTGGTTCTCGTCCTGGACCCCCGCGTCCCCGGCTTCCGCGCCGACTCCCCGCTCGGCTCGGTCCTGGGGCAGCCCGGCTCGGACCCGGCACTGCTGTCCCTCGTACGGCGGAGGCTCGACGCGGGCACCGTCGTACCGTCCGTCGCCACCCCCGCCGAGGCCTTCCGCCGCACCGACCTCGACCGCGACTGGCTGGGCGAGGCGCTGCGCAAGGGTGCCCGTCGACTGATGTACGTCGGTCACGTCAGCGGCGCCCCCGTCGAGGGCGGGCAGAGCGAGGACGTCACCCTCCACCTGTGCTGCGGCCCGGAGACCACGGGGATGACCGAACCGGTGCGCACCCACCGCCCGTTGTCCGCCAAGGATCTTCTCCTGGGCACGCTCCCGCTGCGCGCGGACGGTGTGCCGGGCGCTCGACTCTGGCCCGCGCCGCCGCGCGTCGCGCTGATCGCCTGCGAGAGCGGCGGCGATCTCCGCTTCGCCGAGTCCTTCGGCCTGGCGACGGCGATGATCCACAACGGCGCCCAACTGGTCACCGCCACCCGCTGGGTGCTCCCCACCAGCTTCGCCTTCCACCGCCTGGCCGGTCTGCCGGAGTCCGCACGACCGCTCACTGAGGCCGTGGTCGCCGTGGACGCGGCCCACGAGGACCACGACCCGGTCCGCCGTCTCGGCGCCTGGCAGCGACAGCAGCTCGACCAGTGGCGCGCCGACGGCCGGATCGAGCACTCACCCCTCCTCTGGGCGGCCCTGACCTGCATCGTCAGGTGAAGGGCCAGGGGTGGTGGAGGCAGTAACCGCCCACCCCGATCGCGGCGATCCCGGTGACCAGCAGGGTGGCGACGAACCTGATGTTCCACGTGCGCTCACGGCGTTCGTGGTCGGGGTCGGCGGTGAGGAGGGACGGGTCGGCGGGCGCGTAACGGAGGGGGATGTCACGGCCGAGGGACTTGGCGATGTCCCGGATGCCCTGTGTGCACAGCGCGGTCACCTCGACGCCCTCGTGGGTGGTGAAGGCGACGACGGAAGCGTGGCTGACGCTCTCGCTGCCTTCGCCGTCGGAATAGACATCCCTGGTGACGGCGACCACGCGACCCTGGACGGTGACGCCCTCGGCCAGTTGAGCGGCGCGGGCGCGTGCGTACTCGCCGTCCCGGCTCAACGCGACGACGAGGAGCAGCAGGCCACCGACGCAGATCAGCCCCCACTGCCAGCCCCACGCGAAGAACGACTGGACGACCAGTCCCAACACCAGCAGGATCACCATGCAGTTCGGCCCGCCGACCCCGGAGGTCCGCCCCTCGCTGTCCAGCATGAGGTAGAACCGCTCCGGCCGCCGCCGCGGAAACCGGACCGGGAACTCCTGCCCCACCCAGGCCACTTGCACCCGGTCGCCCCGCTTGTTCTCGTGCCGCAGCCTGAACTCCCGCCCGGTGCCGGGGTCCTGGTACACGATCGTCACCGGTATCCCGTGCTTCCCCGACTCACCGTGTCCCGGCGGATCCACCTCCACGACCCGAGCCGTCACCCACACCGCCCGCTGCGGCCGGGTCAGCCCGGCCAGCGAACACGCATAACCCACCAACGCCAGCCCAGCGGGCACCATCCACCACAGCCCGAGCATCTTCTGCAGGTCCATGCCGCGAGGCTCTCGCTGCCGGGGACTCCTACCGATCCCAGGTTCGGGTCGGGCCGGCCATCTCTTTCGATCCGGCCGGCCGACGCGAGGCAACAGCTCATCACAGCACCGAACCGCTGTGGGCCCGGGTCATGCGAACCGGCGCATCAATCGCGAACCCCCACGTCTTCCCGACCTGGAATCGGTAGGTGTCGTCAGCCCCCTGCCGTCCGCTTGTCAGACAGGGCCGAGGGTGAGGGGGACCCACGGCCACGACAACCGTCCACGCGGCCCACCTTCGACCCGCGGGGGATCCCATGCGTGTCCGTGCGTTCGCCGTCGTCGCGTGGTTCGTTGACAGCCGCCATCACGCGGGCGCCGAAGAGACGATCAAGATCCGGACCATGCCCGGGCCGACGTCTGCCGCGCACCTTCCGTGTCCCGCATCGCCGCTGGTCAGAGACATGCTGACGGCGTACCACCAGCAGACCAAGAACCTTCTGGTGTCGTATTCGCCGAGGAAGCTGGGGTTCTGCCAGAGGCACGAAAAGCAAGGAACGATTTGCGCGGAGCACAGCCAGAACGAGATCCCGGCGTGCCGGAGATCGTAGGGCCGCTTGGCCCGCTTGGAGGCGAGTTCCGTACGGGTCAGGACGTACTTCCGACGAACTGCGGCGGGATGGGCACAGGCGGGGTCGCGGTAGCCGCGCGGCGCTTGAGGGAGTGCGCCTCGTGCACCGAGCCGCCGTCCGTCCACTCTTTGCCTGCGGTGACGACACCACCCGAAAGGTCAAGCATCCCCCGCTCGGACGGAGGGATGGGCGGCGGGCCGCGGGAGGCGGCGCGTTGCTTGCCCTGCAGGTTGACCGGCTGGATCTTGCCCATGTCGGCGAACCGCTCGCCGGTGACGTCGAGCAGCCAGGCGCCCTTCTCCCAGCTGCCCCACAGTGCCTGGACGATCTGGATGACCTCGTGGGCACGCTCGCACTTCTCCGTGCGCGGCGGGATCGTCGCGCCGGGAGGATGCCTCCGTTTACCTTCTCCGAGAAGGTGGAGGGATCCTCCAGATTGTCAAAAGCCGCGGGCGCCGGGCCCGAGCCGGTCGAGTGGCGGCCCGGCCCAGGCGTCGGATGGCCCTGCGGGCGGAAGAACTACGGCCTGTCGAGGACTCCCGGGGTGTCATGCAGGACCACGCTCCGCTGCAGCGGAACCCGCTCCGTGCGGAGCGTGTTCACCGGTGCCGTCGGGTCAGCCATGCCGAAGGAGATGCCGAACAGCAGCTTGAGCTCCGCGGGGACACCCAGGAACTCGCGGACGGTGTCGGCGTAGACGCCGAGTATGGTCTGCGGGATGCCGGCCAGCCCCCGGGCCGCCAGCGAGAGCAGGAAGTTCTGCGCGTACATGCCGATGTCGCCGGCCGTACGCACCCCGTCGCCGAGTGCCGGCATGAACAGGAAGGCGGCATGGGGAGCGCCGTAGAACTCCAGGTTCTCGCGGACCGCCGCCCTCCTGCCGTCCCGGTCCGAGCGCTCGACGCCCAGGGCCCGGTAGACACTCGCGCCCAGCGTCTGTGACCGCTCGAGGTAGAGGCCTTCGCCGTAGCCATCGGTGAAATACGGGGATGTCCGTCCCTCCTCCTCGGCGCGGAGCAGTTCCTTGCCCAGGGTGTCTCGTGCCGCACCCGAGACGACGTGCACCGTCCACGGCTGGGTGTTGCTGTTCGAAGGGGCCGTCTGCGCGTCTTCCAGCACGCCGCGGATGTCCGCGGGGGACAGGGCGGTGGGCAGGAACCGTCGGGGGGAGCGTCGGGCGAGTGCGATGTCGGTGAAGGGTGATGCGGTGCCGGGCAAGGTGGTTCCTCTCCATGGCGCGCAGTCACCGCCACGGCGGCCGCGGCGCAGTACGGCAGGCCGTGCAAGGAGGCAGCCGGCGTAAGGGCCGGGTGCAGGATGTGCCTTGCGGGTACCGGCAGGCATGCGGATGCTCGCGGGCAGTGGCGTGCCGAGACTGCAGGTCGCAGCGCGGGGGACTGTGCGCTCTTCGTGTTCGTCTTGTGTGTTCGTGGCGTGCCGACGCGGCCGCCCTCGCGCCGTTACGTGCACGAGAGCCGCGTCGGGTGACTCAGCGGTGGGCGGCGCGGTTCATCTCGACGACGTCCTCCAGGGTGGCCGTGGCCGGGAGGGTGGCCAAGCGTTCTGGGACGCTGTCGCGGATGGCCGCGTCCTTGACGCGGTCGGCCGCGGCCAGGGCCGCCGGCAGCTCGTCGAGGGTCAGTTCGGTGCAGTAGGCGGGGCTGTTCGGCTGCTGGCGCCAGGAGTCGGCCAGCGTGCCGGCGTCGTAGGCGTCGAAGCCGGTGTCGTCCACCAGGCTCATGGCCACCTTCCGCGCCTCCTCGAAGTCGCCGGCGACGGGGATGGCTAGGCGGCCGGGCGTTCCGGCCGGAACACCCTTGGTCCGCTGGGTTTCGGCCAGCGCGGCGTTCCACGCCTTGACCACGGGGCGGCCGAGCAGCTCGGCGGTGTACACGCTCTCCACCTGGCCGTTGTCCACCGCCTCGATCGGCTCGCTGAGCATGCCGGGGTAGTAGTTCGAGGTGTCGATGACCACCGTCTCGTCAGAAACCGCCGGTCGACCCCCTCCTCCGTGAGCTGGGTGACGTAGGCGTGGCGAGCGGAGTGGACGGTCAGCTCCTTCGGGAGCTTCAGGGCGTCGCGGTAGGCGACGAGCCGTGCGTTGATCTCCGCCGGCTTGACCCGGCCGCCCGGCTCGGTCACCCACAACGCGGGGTACTCGCAGCCGAACCGCGGCCGGACGTTCTCCACGTAGTCGGCGACCGCCAGCTTCGACTTCGACCACGCCCGGTTCACATTCGCCCGGCGCCGCACATGCACGTGCGCGCCCTCCACCTCACAACCCAACGCCCCCGAGTCCGGCTGCAGATGGCAGTCGCTGCGGCGCAGACCCAAGCCGGTCAGCGGGTACGGCGCGGTGGCTGGGCCGGTCGGGCGGCTGGTGCATAACGGGCCGGGCGAGGTGAGGGCGCGGTGGTGGCGTATCGGCGGGCCGCTGCGCGGACGAGTGTTTGCTGGTCTTCGATGGGCAGTGTCTCGATGCGGGCCAGGCACTGGGCGTTGGAGGGGCCGAAGAGCGGGCCGGCGGGTAGGCCGGCGGCTTGGACGATCTGGGCGGCTGCCTCGGCTTCGACGAGGATGCCGTACTGGTCGGAATCGATCATCTAGAAGATCACTGAAAATCTTGTTGAGGGCTGTCCGGCCGTGGGCCGGGCGGCCCTTTTCGCTATGTGGTGGCCGGGGTGAGGTGCCAGGTGGTGCCGGTCCGGGTGAGTCCGAGGTTGATCAGTCGGCGGAGGTTGAGGGCGGCGGCGCGGTGGTGCAGCCAGAGGTTGTTGGCGATGACGCCGCGGTGCGGGACGCGTCGGTTGCCCTTGGCGACCAGCCAGGCGATGGCGCGTTCGACCGGGGGCCGCCATCTGCGGTATTCGGCCTGCCAGGCCGGGTCGGCGGCGTCTCGGCGGGCGGCGGTCAGCAGTTCATGCTGGGGGTGGATGTTGAGGGTGCGTCCGGTCTTGGATGTGGTGCAGCGCTCGCGCAGGGGGCAGCCGACGCAGAGGCGTTTGAACTGGGCGGTGCGGGCCCCGTCGGCTTTGATCTGGCCGAAGTTGGCGGTTCGTCCGGCTGGGCAGGTCGCGGTGCCGGCGGCTGGGTCGATGCGGAAGTCGTCGATGGTGAAGCCGCCGGGGATCACCTGCCGCAGCGGCGGTGGCTTGATGACCAGGGTGTGGCCCGCGGCCTGCAACTGTTCGCGCAGCTCGCCGGTGCCGTAGGCGGAGTCGCCGAGCACGGTTAACTCGCCGTCCTCCCCGTCCAGCAGATCACGGGCAACGGCCGCTTCGTGGTTGCCGGGACCATAGCCGCCGGTGACAGCGACGGCGGTGAACAGCCCGCTCTCCGGCTCGAAGGAGACGTGTCCTTTGAATCCGTCCTGGTGGCGGGTGCGGTTTTTGTGGATGTGCCGGGCGTCGGGATCGACGGTGGACACCGTCCGGTCGGGCGCGGTGCGCCGGGCGATGCGCCAGCGGCCATCGCGTCCGTCGGAGTCCTCGGCCGGTTCCACATCCTGCCCGGCGACCAGGGCCAGCAGGCCCATCGCGTTCGCGGCCTTCTCGCCCAGCTCACGATCGGGCAGGCGCCCGAGCAGGTTGAGGGCGTCGGTGACCAGCGCATCCACCAGCGCAGCGCGCGCCTGCTCGTCGTTCCAGGCGATCTTCGGTTTGCCCGGGTCGGTGTAGTCGTGCGCGCGGCAGTGCTCCGCGGCGGCCTCCTGGGCTCCAGGGACATCACGGATCACCCGGCGGATCGCGGAGACGATCTGGGTGACGGTGTCCTGGGTGGCCACCGCGTCATCGAGGACGGTGGAGTCCACAGCACGCCGCTGCTTGCCCTTGAGCACCCCGGTCGCGGCCACGACCTCCTTGACCTTGGTGAAAATCCGCATCGGCTCGGCCGAGTGGCGCAGCCGGCGCCTGAAGTACGTCAGCAGCGACGGATCGAACGCCATGTCGTACAAGCCCAGCCCACAGGCCGCTTTCCACCGCAGATCACACCGCAGTTCCTGGACCGTCTCGAAGTCCGACAGCCCCTGCAGGCTCTGCAGCACCACGGTGGCGGCCAGGACCTGCGGCGGCAGACTCGGACGGCCGTTGGACGACGGGTACATGTCCGCGAACATCGACGGCGGGAACAGTGCCTCCCGGTGCTCGGCCAGAAACGCAAATACGCTCCCGGCCGGGATCAACTCCCGGCAGGTCTCCCACACATCCGGCCCGACCATCTCCCCGGCCCATTCCCCCTGCATGCCTACAAGACTGACCCCGGCCCTACCGGGCCGGGGCCAGAACCCGCAACATTTTCAGTGATCTTCTAGGCTGGCGCGGTGACTGGTGAGCAGGAGCGGGTGCAGCCGTCCGGAGTGTGGGCCACGGCGGTGGGGGTGGCCAGGGTGCGGGCGCTGGAGACCGAGCGGGAGAACGCGCTGTTCCGCGATCCACTGGCACAGGCCTTCGCCACCGCCGGCGGCCTGTGGCCCTCCTCGCCGCCGCTGCCCGATGACGAGGCCGCGCAACGCCGCCGGCTGGCCGTGTCGTTCTCCATCGTCATCAGGACGAAGTTCCTCGACGACCTGTTGCAGCAGGCCTCCGCGTCCGGGGTCCGGCAGGTCGTGCTGCTCGGCGCCGGCATGGACAGCCGGGCCTTCCGGATGGACTGGCCCGAGGGCACCCGGCTGTTCGAGGTCGACACCGCCGCTCCACTGGACTTCAAGGCTTCGGTGCTGCGCCAGGAGCGGGCCGTCGCACGCTGCGAGCGGATCACCGTCGCGGTGGATCTGCGTGAGGACTGGCCAGGCGCGCTGGCCGCCGCAGGGCACGACCCGGCCGTGCCGACCGCGTGGATCGCCGAAGGACTGCTGATCTATCTGCCCGAGGACGCGGTGGAGCTGCTGCTGGCCCGGATCAGTGCGCAGTCGGCGGCAGGCAGTCGGATGGGGCTGACATTGGGCTCGCGCGGTGTGATCGAGCGCTTCGGCGCGGACGCAGCGCCGGGATCGGCGGCGTCCATGTGGGTCTCGGAGATGCCCGACGACCCGGTGGGCTGGCTGGCCGGGCACGGCTGGCAGGCCGACAGCCACACCCTGCGCGAGCGCGCTGCCGCCTACGGCCGCCCGATCAGCACCCCGCCGCAGCGCGAGGAGTGGCCCGGCGGACTGATCTCGTGCTGGAACTCCTCCGCATGCGCTCCCAGGTCGAGCGCGGAACGGGGTCGGCTGTAGCTGCGGGGGGCGGCAGGCCCCGTCAGGAGATCCCACCGGCGCACGGTCTTGTCGAAGCCGCTGGACAGGGCGGTCCGGCCGTCCGGAGCCACCGTCACCGAGTTGACCGTGCTGCCCGCGCAGGCCCGAAGGCCCCACGCCATCTGGATCGCCACTTCCAGGATCTCCGGCAGCCCGACCAGCCGCCCCGCTGCCAGTGCCTGGGCGACGGTGCCGCCCTCGACGAACTCGGCGAAGAGCCGCGGCACCCCGCCCAGCTCCCGGACGTAGTGGCAGGTGCACAGATGCGGATGCGGCGGCAGGCCCACCCAGACCTCGGCCTCGTCCACGAACGCCGTGATCCCGGACGCGGACGCCCACAGCTCGGGCCGCGGGCTTTTCACGGCGAGGTCCTCGTTCCGGCCACGGTGACGAATCCGGTGGACCACGCCCATACCACCGGCGCCGAGTTGCTCACCGATGCGGTAGGTCCCGAGCACGGTCTCGCCGGTGCGCCGCACGACCCCGTCGTCGGTCTCGGCATACGGCTCCGGCGGCGTCCCGTCCCGGAGCGGCGGCGCGTCCGCTCCGCGGGCGGCCGACGCGGCGCGCCGGTTCCGCATCCTGGATAACAGACCGTCTCCGCGTGTCATCGGCTTCCCCACCTCGCTCTCCCCGCAACGCTCAGTGGGAGAACGTGTAGTCCCAGTCCAGGGCCCACAGCACGACGGTGCCGTCTCTGCTGCCCGAGAGGGCATGACAGGCGTCCGAGGTGACCGTCGTCGCGCAGACCTCGTCGCCGTGCACGGTGATCAGGCGGCGGCACTCCCCCGAGCCCAGGTCCCACCAGCGAAGTGTGCCGTCCAGGCCCGCGGACAGTGCGTGGCCGCCGTCGGAGGTCACCGCGGCGGCTGCCACCGATCCCACGTGCCCGTTCAGTTCGGTCAGGGTCCGCCCGTGCTCCAACCGCACCCACTGCATGTTGCCGCAGTCCTCACCGGCCAGCGCGTGGCGGCCGTCCGGGGCCACCGCCACGGCGTCCACCGAACATCCATGGCTGGGGAAGGACTTCAGGCACGCGCCGGAGTTCACGTCCCACCACCGCATGGTGGCGTCGGCGCTGCCCGACACGGCGTGGCGCCCGTCGGGCGTCAGCGCCAGAGACGTGACGGTGCCGGTGTGGCCGGTCAGCACGCTCACGCACTCGCCCGTGGCCAGATCCCACCAGCGGAGCGTGTGATCGGCCCCCGCGGACAGGACGTGGCCGCCGTCGGAGGTGAGCGCTGCCGAGGTGACCGCGTCGGCGTGGCCGGACAGCGTCCTCAGGCACTCCCCCGTGTTGAGGTCCCACCAGCGCAGCGTGTGATCGGCACTGCCGGACAACGCCCTGCGCCCGTCGGACGTCAGGGCCAGCGAGGTGACGGCGTCGGTGTGACCGGACAGTTCCCGCGGGCACTCGCCGGTGGTCAGATCCCACCAGCGCACCGCGTTGTCCCAGCCGGCGGTCACCGCGTGCGCTCCGTCGGGGGCGAGCGCCAGCGAGGTGATGCCGGACGGGACGTCGAGCGTCCGGACCGGCCGGATGTCGAGGAACGCGGTCCGCCGACCACGCCGGCCGGCCTGCGCCCACAGCCGCAGCAGCTCGGGGTCGCGAGCATGGCCCGGCACGGCTCGCGCCTGCCGCAGCCGCTCGGCCGCGCCGGTGACCTGCCCGCTCCTCAGCAGGTCCCGCGCTTCGTCCAATCGGGACCGGAACTCACGTGCCCTGGTCGCCAGTTCGGCCGCGTCGCCGGGGCGGCTGGGGATCCACGGAGCTGGTGACCGCTCCGTGAGGCTCCAGGCGCGCACCTTGCGGTCCGAAGCGCTGGAGAACACCCGGCGCCCGTCCGGTGTCACCGTGACCCCAAGGACCAGGTAGTCATGGCGGATCGTGCGCAGGCAACGGCCGGTGGTCAGGTCCCAGCACCGCACCGTGCGGTCCAGGCCCCCCGACACGCCGATACGGCCGTCGGGCGTCACCGCCACCGAACAGACCGTCCCGGCGTGCTCGGTGAAGGTGCGCAGGCAGTCGCCCTTCTCCAGATCCCACCACCGCACCTCACTGTCCTTGCTCACGGACAGGGCATACCGGCCGTCGGAGGTCATCGCCACCGAGCGGACCGCGTCGGTGTGGCCGGGGAGGGTGCGCGCCTGGCGGCGGCGCAGGTCCCACCACCGCAGCAGGCCCTTGTTTCCGCCCGCCATCGCATACCTGCCGTCCGGCGTCGACGCCACCGCGAGGACGGCGACTTCGTCGGTGAACGTGGCCAGACACCGGCCGTCGCGCAGGTCCCAGCGGCGGACCGTGCCGTCCGCCGACCCCGAGAGCGCGTATCGGCCGTCCGGTGTCACCGCCACCCCGCGCACGGCCCGGGTGTGGCCGGTCAGCGTGCGCAGACAGCGACGGGCGGCCAGGTCCCACCACCGCACCGTGCCGTCTTCCGACCCGGAGAGGGCGTGCCGGCCGTCGGGGGTCAGCACGACGCTCCACATGGGCCCGGTGTGGCCGGTGAGGGTGGCCAGATGTCGGCCCGCGTGTACGTCCCACCAGCGCAGTGCACCGTCCTCCGAGCCCCACAGGGCGTGCCCGCCGTCCGGCGTCACCGCCACCGACCAGATCCAGCCGGGGTCGGACCTGGCGGACAACGTCGTATCGTGACCCGCCTCCGCGCCGGCGGCCGCGGCCTCCAGGGCGGAGGCGATCTCCGGGTCCTCGGGCGCGAGCCGGGCGGCCTCCGTCAGCCGTGCGACGGAGGCCGCGGCATCCCCGCGTTCCAGGTGCGCCAGCCCCGACAGGTACGGGATACGCGCCTCCGGCGCACCGCTCGCCGCGTCGGCCTGTCCCACCGCCTCCAGGCGGCGCATCAACTCGTCGTCGGTGATACGGCCGGAGCGCCAGTGCCTCACGCCCAGGTTGAAGGTCGCGTCCGCGTGGCGGGGGTCGTCCCGCAGTGCCTGTTCCCAACAGGCTTCGGCTCGCTCCTCCTCATCCAGCGCGAGCAGGGACAACGCCTTGTTGTTCCACCCGTCCGCGCGAGGAACGGCCGAAGGCGGGCCTTGCCGGGGATACGGACGGCCCAGTTCCTGCTCGTACAGCGCGGCCAGGCGTTCCGCCACGACGCCCATGCCGGCGGGCCGTACGGCCGGATCGGGGTCGAGACACGCACGCAGCAGCGCCACCACGGCCCCGGGCGGCGTCGGCCGGCCGGGCAGCGGCTCCTGTCGGACCGCCGCCTCCAGGTCCCGCCCCCCGGTGAACATCTCCACCAGCAGCGCGGACCATTGCCCCATGTCGTCCGCCGGCTCCCGCCGCGGCGATCCGAAGCCGGCGAGCTTCGCGGTGCCGTCGGCGGCGAACACCACCGCCGACGCCCGCACGTCCCCGTGCACGCGACCCGCCCCGTGCAGGGCTTCCAGGCCCCAGGCCGTCTGCACGGCCACATCGAGGATCTCCTCGACCGCCGTGAAGCGGCCCCCGCGCAGCGCCTCGGCGAGGTCTCCGCCCGGCGCGTACTCGGCGAAGAGGCGCGGCCGCCCGTCCAGGGCGTGGACGAAGTGGCATCCGAGCAGGTGCGGATGCGGGGGCACCTCCAGCCAGGCCCGGGCCTCGTCGAGCAGCGCCTCGTCCCCCGCCGAGCCCTTGCGCGGCACGCTCGGCGGGCTCTTCATGGCGAGCTCCCGCCGCCATCCCCGGTGAAACACGCGGTGCCACTCCCCGGTGGCGTCGGTGCTCATGAGCTCACCGACCTCATACGCCTGCGCCACGACCGATCCGGGGTCGCGGACGGCTCGTCCCGCCTCCGTCCCCCACCCGTCCGCGGCCCCGGCCCCCGCCCCATCCCCGTCCCTGGATCGGCTCCGCCTCAGCCGGAAGAACGACCAATCCCGCGTCACTCCAGGCCCCTCCCACGGATGCGCCATCTCGTCACACCGGTCACCCTGCCATCCGGGGTCCGGGAAGGGTCCCGCCGTTCGCGCTGCCACCCCAAGGAGGCCAAGCCGGGCGAGTAATAAGGGGAGTCGGGCGGCAGCCGTCTGCTTCCCGACGACCGACTTGCCTACTGCGCGGTCCCGGACACGCCCGCCCCCGGTGCTTCGCCGGCGTACGCCGCCCGCAGCAGGGCGAGCACGTCGTCCGCCGTCACCGAGCGGGGGTTGGCGAACACCTCGCCGACGGTCCGGGCCGCCGCCTCCGCCAAGTCGGGTCGGCTCAGGCCGAGTTCGGCGAGAGAGCGGGGTGCGCCGAGCCGGCCGGCCAGTTCCCACAGGGCCCGTGGGGCGTCCTCGGCGTCGAGGGCGCGGGCGACGGCGGCGGCCGCGTCCGGGGCGGCGGGCGCGTTGTACGCCAGCGCGTACGGCAGCACCACCGTGTGCGTCTCGGAGTGCGGCAGGCCGAAGGTGCCGCCGAGCACGTGGCACAGCTTGTGGTGCAGGCCCATCGTCGTGGCTTCCAGGCAGGAGCCGCACAGCCAGGCTCCGTACAGGGCCCGGCCGCGGGCCTGGAGGGACTCGGGGTCGTCGGCCACCTCGGGCAGCGCCCGCGCCATCGCCCGTACGCCCTCCTCGGCCATCAGCGCGATCAGGGGCGAGGTGTCGGGGGCGTACAGCGCCTCGACGGCGTGTGCGATCGCGTTGACGCCGCTGGTCACGGAGAGCGGCACGGGGAGGGAGAGGGTGAGTTCGGGGTCGTAGACGACACTGCGCGGCAGGACGGTCGGATCGCGTCCGGTGCGTTTGACGCCGTGCTCGGTCAGGCCCCACACGGAGGTCGCCTCCGAGCCGGAGTACGTGGTGGGTACGGCGATCAGCGGCAGGCCGGTGCGCAGGGCGATCGCCTTGCCGAGGCCGATCGCCGAGCCGCCGCCGACCGCGACGCACCCGTCGGCGCCCGCCGCGCGGGCCACTTCCACGGCCCGGTCGGCGACCTCCACGGGCACGTGCATGCGGGCCCCGGCGTGCAGGCCGGCGCACGCCGGGCCCAGCGAGTCCGCGACCGCCCGCGCGGTGTCCGCGCCCTGGCTGCCGCACACCACCAGCAGCCGCCGCAGGCCGAGCCGTTCGGCCTCGCCCGCGGTCGCGGAGGTGGCGGCGCCGGGCCGGAGGACGACCCGCGTCGGCCGGGTCTCGTAGGAGAAGTCGAGGAAGTTCTTCACATCCTTCATGATCGCTCCAGTACGAGGTCGACGTGTGCGTGCCGGAAGGGGTTGGCGACGCCCCACTCCTGCGCCAGGACAGGGTCGTCGGTCTCGGCGAAGTCCCGTACGAGGCTGTCCTTCACGGCGAAGACCGCGTCCGAGTCGAGGTAGTCACCGCCCGCGACGAAGATGTGCGTGGTCACCGGCGCGTGGCCGGCGGCCGAGGCGATGAAGTGGATGTGGGCGGGCCGGTAGGGGTGGCGTCCGGTGGCCGCGAGGAGCTCGCCCACGGGGCCGTCGGTGGGGATCGGATACGGGCTCGGCACGCAGGTGCGGAATCGGAAGCGGCCTTCCGGGTCCGCGGTGAACAGGCCGCGGCCGTTGCCGGGGGGCTGGACGTCGGGGCGCTGGACGTCGTAGAAGCCGTGCCGGTCGGCCTGCCAGACGTCGACGGTGGCGCCGGGCAGCGGGGTGCCGTCCTGGGACAGGACCCGGCCGCTGACCACGCACGGTTCGCCGTCGCCCACCAGGTCGATGGTCGCGCCGAGTTCGCGGGCCGGGGACGCGGTCATGTGGAACGGGCCGAGGACGGTCGACTCGGTGGCACCGGGGACCTGGTGGCCGTTGATCTCCTCGACGAGCATCGACAGTCCGAGCACGTCCGACAGGAGGATGAACTCCTGCCGGGTGTCCGTGCAGGCCTGTCCGGTCGCCGTCAGGAAACCGATCGCCCGCTCCCATTCCTCCCGGGTCAGCCGGGTCTCGCGGGCGAAGGCGTGCAGATGGCGGATCAGTGCGGTCAGCAGGTCGCGCAGGCGCGGGTCGGCGGTGCCGCTCAGACTGCGCAGCGCCTCGTCCGTGACCGTGCTGTCGGTGGCGTCGGTGGCGTGGCTGATCATGCGCGCTCCTTCCCCGGTACACCGGTCAGCCGAACCGGGCGGCAGACGTACGGCGTCGGCCCCGAGGCCGGTCGCGAACTCGCGCGTCGTGGCCCGGACAGCCTCTGCCGAGCGGGGCGTCGCCGATAGGACACGAACCTGGGCGGGTCGGCCGTCGTCGCCCGTCTCCCGGCGAACCGCCCGCGACCGGGCGGGCCCGGACCTCGGGCCGAGTGGCGTGGGTGTGGCCGTGCCGGTGGTCGCCGACGCCCGTCTCCCGTACCGGATCCGAGACGTCGTCCGGCAGCCCGCGGTCGGCGAAGAGAGGTCGTTCCACATCGCCCGTCCCGCGTACCCCGAACAGGCACTCCCAGGCGTCGTGGTCCCGACCGGGCACGGACGGCCGACGGGATCGGACACGACCTGCCTGCCGCATGCCTCTCGACCGCACCGTCGATGTCCGTTCCCAGGCGGACGCCCCTGGTGGGACAGACGCCGCCCGGGCCATGGTGATCAACGGCCACGTTTCGGTGAGCGGCGCCCTCGCACCTCGGCCAAGGCCAAGGCCAACGACGCTCAGCGCCGGACCCCGACGTGCCCGCGGGGCCGGGTGCGGGCGGACTCGTTGGTCGCCAGGTGCGGGCGGGCCCGCTTGAGCGCCGGGTGCGGACGGGCCCGCGTGAGCGCGGGGTGCGGGCGTCCCCACACGGCCGTCAGATACGGGGGTTCCGCCTGACCGCCGGGTGCGAACATCCCGGGATAACCGCCAGGTGCAGGTGCCCCCATGCGGCCGTCAGGTACGGGGGTTCCGCCTGACCGCCGGGTGCGGACGTCCCGCATAACCGCCAGGGGCGGACGCGCCCACGTGACCACCGGGCGCGGACGTCCCCACACGGCTGTCAGGTACGAGGCGGCCCCGCACGACCACCGGGCGCGGACGCGCCCACATAACCGCCAGGGGCGGACGTCAGGCCCGGGCATAACCGCCAGGGGCGGACGTCAGGCCCGGGCGCACGGCGGGGAGTCTGCCGGTCCACACGGCCGTCAGATACGGGGGTCCCCGCACGACCGCCGGGTGCGGGGACCCCCGCGCGGCCGTCGGGAGCGGGCGGGCCCGTGACCGCCGGGTACGGGCGTCCCCGCACAGCCGCCAGGCGCGGGCGTCCCCCCACGGCCGTCAAGTACGGGGCGGCCCCGCACGACCACCGGGCGCGGGCGCGCCCACCTGACCGCCCGGTGCGGGCATCCCCGCACGACCGCCTGCGGGCATCCCCGCCCGACCGCCGTGCGCACCGGCTGGATCCCGCCCGGGTCTGCCGTCTCCATCCCCGCGCGGCGCCCCCGTCGTCCCCCGGATCTCCAGGGTCGGCATGGCGAGTTCGACTCGGCCCTCTCCCCCGTGTCCCGCGAAGCGGTCGAGGAGGCGGCGGGCGGCGCGGCGGCCGACCTCGTGGCCGGCGTTGTCGACGGTGGTGAGCCACAGGTGGCGCAGCCGGGAGATGCTCGTGTTGTCGTATCCCGTGACGGACAGGTCGTGGGGGACGCGCAGGCCCAGCTCCTCGGCGGCCGACAGCGCGCCGACGGCGGCGATGTCGTTGACGGCGACCAGGGCGGTGGGCCGTTCGGGGCGGCTCAGCAGCCGGACTGCGGTGCGAAAGCCGCCCTCCTCCGTCATGTCGGTGGGTTCGACGAGCGCCCGGTCCGCGAGGCCGTGGGCGCGCATGGCCGCCTCGAAGCTGTGCCGGCGCAGGTCGCCGACGGCTCCGTACCCCGCGAGGTGCGCGATCCGGCTGTGCCCGAGGCCGATCAGGTGCTCGGTGACCAGCCGCGCCCCCTTCTCGTCGTCGCCCGCGACGACGTCCACGCCGGGCGGCACCGCCTCGCGGGCGCCCGCGACCACGACCGGTATGCGTGCGGCGACCGCGCCGAGGGCGGCGGGGTCGGGCAGGGTGCCGACCACGACCAGTCCGTCGACCTGGAGGTCCAGGAAGGGCCGGGCGAGGTCCTGGCCGGTGCGGCGGTTGAGGCGGGCGTCGCCCAGCAGCATGTGCAGGCCGTGCTCGTGCAGCGGCGGGTTCAGGCCGTCGAGCAGGTCGACGAACCACGGGTTGCGCAGGTCGTTCAGGAGCACGCCGACGGTGCGGGTGCGCTGCTCGCTGAGGCTGCGCGCGGCAGCGTTGGGCCGGTAGCCGAGTTCCCGCACAGCCCTCAGTACGGCCTCCCGCTTCTCCGGCCGTACCTGGTCGGAGCCGCGCAGCACCAGCGAGACCAGCGACTTGGAGACACCGGCCCGCTCGGCCACGTCCCGGATCGTCGGCTGCCTCATGGATGGACCGTTCCATGAGTTCCGCGGGCCTGTCAAAGGGTTGACACCTGGCATGATGCCGCTCAGGGTGGCTTGGACAAGGAATGGACCGGTCCAAGGGAGCTCATGGTGGATGCGCTGGGTGTCGCCGTCGTCGGTTTCGGCTGGATGGGGCGGGTGCACACCCAGGCGTACGCCCGGGTCCCGCACCACTATCCGAAGCTCCCGCTGCGGCCGAAGCTCGTCACCGTCGCCGAGGAGGTGCCCGGACGGGCCGAGGAGGCCGCCGCGCAGTTCGGCTTCGCCTCGACGACCCGCGACTGGCGCGAGGTGGCGGCCGACCCACGCGTGCGGGCGGTCAGCATCACCGCTCCGAACTTCCTGCACCGCGAGATCGGCGTCGCGATGGCCGAGGCCGGCAAGCACATCTGGATCGAGAAGCCGGTCGGGCTGACCCTGGCGGACGCCCGGGCGGTCGCCGACGCGGTCGCCAAGGCCGGCGTCCAGAGCGCCGTCGGCTTCAACTACCGCAACGCGCCCGCCGTCGAGACGGCCCGCGAGCTGATCGCCTCCGGCGACCTGGGCGCGGTCACGCACGTCCGGATCCGGCTGTTCAGCGACTACGCGGCGCATCCTGAGGGCGCCCTGACCTGGCGGTACGAGCGGGAGCGCGGCGGCAGCGGCGTGCTGGGCGACCTCGCCTCGCACGGCGCGGACCTGGCCCGGTACCTGCTCGGCGACATCGCGTCCCTGACCGCCGACACCGCGATCTTCCTGCCGGAGCGGGCCCGCCCCACCGGCGCCACGGCCGGCCACAGCCGCGCCTTTGGCGGCGAACTCGGCCCCGTCGAGAACGAGGACTACGTCAACTGTCTGCTGCGCTTCGCCTCCGGCGCGCGCGGCGTCCTGGAGGCCTGCCGGGTCTCGGTGGGCGAGCAGAACAACTACGGCTTCGAGGTGCACGGCACCAAGGGGGCGGTGTTCTGGGACTTCCGCCGGATGAACGAGCTGCGCGTCAGCCGGGGCACGACGTACCAGGACCAGCCGGTCAGCACGGTGTACGTCGGTCCTGGCGACGGCGAGTTCGGGGCCTTCCAGCCGGGCGCGGCGAACGCCATGGGCTACGACGACCTGAAGGTCGTCGAGGCATACCGCTTCCTGCGCTCGATCGCCGAGGGCGAGCCCCAGGGGGCCACCCTCGCGGACGCCGTGCACAGTGCCGCCGTACTGGAGGCGATGGTGCGGTCCACCGAGAGCGGCGCCTGGGTCGAGGTCTCAGAGGCGTAGGCATGCGGTGTCACAAGGGCGTAGGCATGTTGTAGGGCGTCACGACCTGGATCGCGGAGGGCAGCGTGGGTCCCGCGGGCGGCAGGGCGCCGTGGGCGCGCATCACGATGTGGCAGGCCTCGCGCATGTCCTGGCGCAGGTCGTGGTGGAGCACGGCGGACAGGCGGTGCTCGCGCAGCAGCCGGGTGTTGTCGTGGTCGAGGTCGTGGGCGACGAAGACCGCGCACTCCCGCCCGGCGTCCTCGAAGGCGCGCAGGGTGGCGATGTTGCCGCCGCCGATCGAGTAGACCGCGCGGATGTCCGGGTCACGCTTCAGCGCGGCCCGGACGAGGTCGTACTGGGTGGCGTCCAGGCCCTGGCCCTCGGCGATCTCGACGAGCGTGCGATCGGGGTGCCGGGCGCGCATGGCGCTGCGGAAGCCCATCTCGCGCTCCTCCTCGTTGCGGAAGAAGCCGCTGCTGAGGCTGGTGAGCACATTGCCGGGGCGTTCGCCCAGCCACTGGCCCATGAGGTACGCGGCGGTCGCGCCCGCCGCCCGGTTGTCGATGCCGACGTAGGCGAGCCGTGCGGTGGAGGGCAGGTCGGTCACCAGGGTCACCACGGGGATGCCCGCCTCGGCGAGCCGGTCGACGGCGGCCGTGACCTCGGGGACGTCCGGGGCCTTGAGGACCACGCCCTGCGAGCCGCGCCGGGCTATCCGGTCCAGCGTCCTGGTCAGCTCCTGGACCGGACCGGTCTCCCGGAAGTGGAAGCGCGAGCGCACGACGGCCGGGTGCAGGGCCGGAAGTTCGGCCTCCAGGGCGGCGCGGACGGCGGTGGAGAACCGTTCCGGCGTCTGCATCACGATGTCGATCATGAAGGTGCGGCCGACCAGCCGGACCTGGGTGCGCTGCCGGTCCAGGTCGGCGATGGCCTGGTGGACCTCCCGGGCGGTGCTCTCGCGCACCCCGCCCCGGCCGTTGAGGACCCGGTCGACGGTGGCCTCGCTCAGGCCCGCCTGACGTGCGATCTCCCGGATCGGGTAGGGATGGCCCACAGCAGGCTCCTTGAGGGGTTTTTGATGGCTCGCTGCTGGTTGTTCGAGGGGTTTGTGCTGACAAGAATGGCAGAGCCGTGTCGCTCCCCGTGACCGCAAGCGCGTCGCTCCCTGTGACCGAGAGCGTGTCGCTCCCCGTGACCGAAAGAGGACGAGGATGTCCCTCACCGCCGCCCAGCACCGTGCCTGGCTGACCGAGCAGGACTGCGACCTCGGCGTCCTCCGCTCGCTCGTCGAGCGCACGACGGACATCACCGCCTACCCGCACGCCTCGACGGTCGAGAGCAACATCCTCGTCTACGACAGCGAGCGGCTCCGCGCGGCCGGAGCGGGCCGTGACGTGCGGGCCGAACTGGTCCGCGCGCTCACCGACGGACCCGGCATCGCGGTCTTCCGGGGCGCCTTCCCGGAAGCGGCGGTCGACCGGCTCACCGGCGTCTTCGAGGCCCTGATGGGCGAGCAGCGTGCCTCGGGCGCGGACGCCGGTGACCACTTCGCCACCCCGGGCGCGAACGACCGGGTGTGGAACGCGCTGGAGAAGGCGGCCCTCTACGACCCCGAGGTGTTCGCCGACTACTACGCGAGCGATGTACTGGCTCTGGTCTCGGCCGCCTGGCTGGGGCCCGGCTACCAGGTGACCTCGCAGGTCAACGTGGTCAACCCGGGCGGCGCCGCGCAGACCGCGCACCGCGACTACCACCTGGGGTTCCTCTCCAACGAGGCGGCGGCCGCCTATCCGGCGCACGTGCACCGCCTCTCCCCCGTGCTCACGCTCCAGGGCGCGGTGGCGCACTGCGACATGCCCGTCGAGTCGGGCCCGACGCTCTACCTGCCGTACTCACAGACGTACGAGCCCGGCTACCTGGCCTGGCGGCTGCCGGAGTTCCAGGCGTACTTCAAGGCGCACCACGTCCAGCTCCCGCTGGCGAAGGGTGATGCCGTCTTCTTCAACCCGGCTGTGTTCCACGCGGCCGGCACCAACCGCACGCTGGACGTGCGGCGCGTCGCCAATCTGCTCCAGGTGTCCTCGGCGTTCGGGCGAGCCATGGAGACGGTGGACCGGGAGGCGGTGGCGAACGCGGTCTTCCCGGTGCTGCGCAGGCGCCGGGCCGAGGGCGTCGGCGAGGAGTGGCTGGAGCATGTGATCGCCGCGAGCGCCGAGGGCTACCCGTTCCCCACCAACCTCGACAGTGACCCGCCGGTGGACGGCCTGGCCCCGCCCTCACAGGCGGACGTCGTACGGCGGGCGCTGCACGAGGACTGGACCCCGCGGGCTCTGCGGGACGAACTGCGGGCCGCCACCGTACGGCGCGAGAGCTGAAAGGGCTTGCAACTCATGGGACTTCTCGACGACAAGGTCGTCCTCGTCAACGGCGGCAGCCAGGGTGTGGGCGCGGCGATCGCCCGGGCCGCGGTCCGCGAGGGGGCGCGGGTCGCCGTCACCGGGCGGCGCCCGGAGCCGGGCGAGGCGCTCGTGGCCGAGCTGGCCGCGTCCGGCGGCAAGGCGATGTTCGTTCAGGCCGACCTGGCGGACGCCGAGCAGGCCAAGGCCTCCGTGGCCGAGGTGGTCGACGCCTACGGCCGGATCGACTGCCTGGTCAACTCGGCGGGCCTCACCTCCCGGGGCACGCTGCTCGACACCACGCCCGAGCTGTTCGACCAGCACATCGCGATCAACCTCAAGGCGCCGTTCTTCGCCATGCAGGCCGCCGTCGCGGACATGGTGGCGCGGAAGGAGCCGGGCACGGTCGTCAACATCATCACGTCCTCGGCGCACGGCGGGCAGTCGTTCCTGGCCCCGTACGTCGCCGCCAAGGCCGGGCTCGTCGGCCTGACCCGCAACGCGGCGCACGCGCACCGCTTCGACCGGGTCCGCATCAACGGCCTGAACATCGGCTGGACCGCGACCGAGGGCGAGGACGCGACGCAGAAGGCCTTCCACGGCGCGGGGGACGACTGGCGTGAGCAGGCGGCCGCCCGGCTGCCGATGGGCAAGCTGGGCCAGCCGGACGAGATCGCCGACTTCGTCGTCTTTCTGCTGTCGGACCGGTCCGGCGTGGTCACCGGTTCGGTGATCGACTGGGACCAGAACGTCCTGGGCGGGTTGGACTGAGCTCAGCAATACAAGCCCGTCCGGCGCTTGAGGACGAGCCCGAAGGGCGATCGGGGTCTGGGGCGCAGCCCCAGCAACGGACAGCAACCACACACAGGAAAGCAGCGGAGCTCATGCGTATCGGAATCCTCGGCCTCGGCCGCATCGGCGCCTTCCACGCCGAGACCCTCTCCGGACTCGACGCGGTCGAGTCGCTCGTGCTCACCGACCCGTTCGCGGACGCCGCCAAGACCGCCGCGGAGCGGTTCGGCGGCGAGGTCGTGGACTCGCCCGAGGCCCTGCTGGCCGCCGGGGTGGACGGCATCGTGGTCGCGGCGGCGACGGACGCCCACCCCGGGCTGATCCTTGCCGGGGTCGAGGCGGGCATCCCCGTCTTCTGTGAGAAGCCCGTCGCCAAGACCATGACCGAGGGTGTGGAGGTGCTCAAGGCCGTCGAGGGCAGGGGCGTGCCGATCCAGATCGGCTACAACCGCCGCTTCGACGCCGGTTTCGTCGCCGCCCGGGCCGCCGTGCGGAGCGGTGAGCTGGGCAAGCTGCACACCGTACGGTCGACCACGCTGGACCCGGCGCCGCCGCCGGCCGCGTACATCGCCGCGTCCGGGGGCATCTTCCGGGACTGCTCGGTGCACGACTTCGACATCATCCGCTGGGTGACCGGCCGCGAGGTGACCGAGGTGTACGCCGTCGGCGGCAACCGCGGCGCGGAGTACATCAAGGAGGCGGGCGACGCCGACACCACCGGCGCGCTCCTCACCCTCGACGACGGCACCATCGCGGTGATCTCCAACTCCCGCCACAACGCCCGGGGTTACGACGTCCGTATGGAGATCCACGGCTTCACGGACTCCATCGCCGTCGGTCTGGAGGACAAGCTGCCGCTGCGCTCCGTGGAGCCCGGGGTGACCTTCCCGGCGGGCACCCCGCACGACTTCTTCATGGACCGCTTCACCGAGGCCTACCGCGCCGAACTCACCGCGTTCACCGAGGTCGTGGCCGGCACCCGGCCCTCCCCGTGCACGATCGAGGACGCCCTGGAGGCGGGCTGGATCGCGGACGCGTGCACACTGTCGCTTCAGGAGCACCGCCCCGTGACGATCCAGGAGGTACGGCAGGCATGAGCGAACCGGACCGGGAACCGCTGCGCATAGGAATACTGGGCGCGGCACGCATCACCGAACGCGCCCTCGTGGACCCGGCCCGGGCGGGCGGCCATCGCCTCGTCGCGGTGGCCGCCCGCGACCGGTCCCGCGCCGAGGCCTTCGCGGCGGCGCACGGCGTGGAGCGGGTGGCCGCCAGTTACGCCGATCTGCTCGCCGATCCCGAGGTCGAGGCCGTCTACAACCCGCTCGCCAACGGCCTGCACGGGCCGTGGAACCTCGCCGCGCTCGCGGCGGGCAAGCACGTCCTGTCGGAGAAGCCGTCGGCGAGCAACGCCGAGGAGGCCGCCGAGGTGCGGGAGGCGGCCGCGAAGGCGGGCACCGTCTTCATGGAGGGCTTCCACTACCTCTTCCACCCCGTCACCCGGCGCCTGCACGAGATTGCGGCCTCGGGCGAACTCGGGGAGTTGCGGCGGATGGAGGCCCTGGTGGCGATTCCCGCGCCTGAGGACTCCGACCCGCGCTGGTCGCTGCCGCTGGCCGGCGGCGCCCTGATGGATCTCGGCTGCTACAGCTTGCACGCGGTGCGGATGCTCGCGCCGTGGGCGGGCGGCGCACCGCGGCTCGTCTCCGCGCGGGGCGGGGAGCGGGCGGGGGCGCCGGGGCTCGACGAATGGCTGGACGCCGAGCTGGCGTTCCCGGACGGGGCAACCGGTTCCGCGCGCTGTCACATGGCGTACGGCGAACTGGAGATGAGCTGCCGGATCATCGGCTCCCGGGGTGAGGCGAGCGCGCCGAACTTCGTGCTGCCGCAGCTGGACGACCGGGTCGTGGTGCGTACGGAGGAGCAGGGTGAGCGGACGGAGCGGCTCGGTACGCGGTCGTCGTACACCTACCAGTTGGAGGCGTTCGCGGACCGGGTGCGCGGAGGCAGCCCGCTGCCGCTGGACGCGGACGACGCGCTGGCGACGATGTCGCTGATCGACGACAGCTACCGCGCGGCCGGGTTCGAGCCGCGACCGCGCACGACACTCGCGGGCTGACGGGCGGGCATGAAGAGAGGGCCGGGTGCCATCCCCCGGCCCTCGGCACTGTCGCCTGACTGATGTCCGTCAAGCTCCATACAGTGCGGGCTTGTCGACCAGCTCCACCGCCACCCGCCCGCCGTCCTCCAGCGCCCGCACTCCCGCCTCGCACACGGCCGCCGCGGCGTAGCCGTCCCACACGCTCGGGCCGGTGACCTCGCCGGCGCGGGTGGCGTCGACCCAGGCCTGGACCTCGCGGTCGTAGGCGTCGGCGAAGCGCTCGGTGAAGTCCTGGGCGATGGTGCCGCCCCAGCGGCCGGCCATGTTGGTGACCAGGGCGTGGCCGTCGCCGATGCGGGCGGTGCCGCGTTCGCAGACCACCTCGGCCTGGACCTGGTAGCCGAAGCCGCAGTTGACGAAGATCTCCACGTCGACGACCGCGCCGCCGTCCGTCTCGAAGATGACGAACTGCGGGTCCTGCAAGGCGTCCGGCGCGTTCGCGGACGCTCTCGGGCGCAGCACGGTGACGGCCGTGATCTCCTGGCCGAGCAGCCATCGGGTCACGTCCGTCTCGTGCGCCACGGAGTCGCTGATGAGCATGTCGCTGGTGAAGAAGGGCGGGCTGGCCACGTTGCGGTGCCGGTTGTGCACCATCAGCGGCCTGCCCAACTGGCCTGTCTCCAGGAGGGACTTGAGCTTGACGTACTCGGCGTCGTAGCGCCGCATGAAGCCGACCTGCACGCGCCGCCGGCCCAGCTTCCGCTCGGCCTCCAGCACCCGCAGCGCGGAGGCCGCGTCGGGGGTGAGCGGCTTCTCGCACAGCACCGGCAGGTCGTGCTCGAAGGCCGCCAGCAGGGTGGCCTCGTGGGCCGGGCCCGGGGAAGCGACCAGGAGGGCGTCGACGTCGGCCGCCGCCATCGCGGCGGCCGGGTCGGTGTAGGCGGTGCAGCCGTCGACGCGGGCCGCGACCTGTTTGGCGCGTTCCGCGTCGACGTCCACGACGGCGGCCACCCGGGCTCCGCTGGTGACCTGATGGATACGGCGCACGTGGTCGGCGCCCATTCTTCCGGTACCGATGACTGCGACTCCCAGGGTGGCGCGCTCAGTCATGGCCGTCCGTCCTTTCGGGTCGTCAGGCGCCGCAGGACCTCAGGAACTTGCGGGTGCGCACCGCGATCGGCAGCGGCTTGTCCGGCTCGCAGGGGTACATGTCCTGCTCGACGATCGCGAACAGGTCCACACCGAGCTTCTGGGCCGCGACCAGCACCGGCTCCAGTTCCGGTACGCCGGACGGCGGTTCGCACATCACTCCGCGCTGCACGGCGGGGCCGAACGGCACCTCGTTCTTGACGACGTCGGCGAGGATCTCCGGGTCGACCTGCTTGAGGTGCAGATAGCCGATGCGTTCGCCGTACGTCTCGATGAGCTTGACGCTGTCCCCGCCGCAGTAGGCGTAGTGCCCGGTGTCCAGGCACAGGTTGACCAGGTCGGAGTCGGTCGAGTCGAGGAAGCGCTCGACGTGGTCCTCGGTGTCGATGTGGGTGTCGGCGTGCGGGTGCACGACGATGTCGAGGCCGTACGCCTCCTTCACCTCGTGCCCGAGCCGCTCCATGCCCTTGGTCAGGTGGGCCCACTGCTCGCCGGTGAGCTCCGGCGGCTCCAGGATCTCGGCGGTCTTGTCGTCCCGCCAGAAGGAGGGGATCACCACCAGGTGCCGCGCGCCCATGGCCTGGGTGAGCGCGGCGACCTGGCTGACGTGCTCCCAGGTGGACTCCCAGACCGAGGGGCCGCGGTGCAGGCCGGTGAAGACCGTGCCCGCGGAGACCTTCAGGTTCCGCCTGGTCACCTCGTCGGTGAGCCGGGCCGGGTCCGTCGGCAGGTAGCCGTACGGGCCCAGCTCGATCCAGGGGTAGCCGGCCTCGGTGACCTCGTCCAGGAAGCGTTCCCAGGGCACCTGCCGCGGGTCGTCGGGGAACCAGACGCCCCACGAGTCGGGAGCCGACCCGACCCGGATGCGGTCCAGCGCAGGGGTCATCTCAGGACTTCCCTTCGCCGGTGCTCGCCGCGGGCACGGTGAGGTCTTCCGCTTCGGGGAGTTCCTCGACGTCCACGCCCCGGACCTGTGCCAGCTCGTGCTTGAGGGCGGCGAGTTCGGTGCCGCCGGCCATGTGGTTGGTCAGCTCCTCCAGCGTGATCTGGTCACGGGCGGCGGACAGCTCCATCGTGCCCAGGCGCAGCACGCTGAAGTGGTCGCCGACCATGTAGGCGTGGTGGGGGTTGTGGGTGATGAAGATGACCCCGAGACCGCGCTCGCGGGCGGCGGCGATGTACTTCAGCACCACGCCCGACTGCTTCACGCCCAGGGCGGCGGTCGGCTCGTCCAGGATCAGCACCCGGGCGCCGAAGTACACCGCGCGGGCGATCGCCACACACTGGCGCTGGCCGCCCGACAGGGTGCCGATCGGCTGCTCCATGTCATCGAGGACGATGCCCATGTTGCGCAGCTCTTCGTCCGCGGTCTTCTTCATCCAGTCGATGTCCAGGCGGCGCACCGGCCAGGGGCCCTTGGTCTTCTCCGAGCCGAGGAAGAAGTTGCGCCACACCGGCATCAGCGGCACGACCGCCAGGTCCTGGTAGACGGTGGCGATGCCCTTGTCGAGGGCCTCACGCGGGGTGGAGAAACGCACCGGTTCGCCGTCGACGAGGAAGTCGCCCTCGGTGTGCTGGTGCAACCCCGAGATGATCTTGATCAGGGTCGACTTGCCGGCGCCGTTGTCGCCGAGCACGCAGCTGACCTGATTGGCGAAGACCTTCAGGTCCACACCGTGCAGGGCACGGATGTTGCCGTACGACTTGCCCGTTCCACGCAGCTCGACGATCGCCGCATCCTTGTCGGCCACGGGTGCGTCGTCCGCGAGGACGGCGCCATGGGTGCCGGTTTCCTTGCTTGTCATTCCAGTCACCTCCGGGTCGCCGTGCGCCGGACCCATTGATTGATGAGGACGGCGCCGAGGAGCATCACGCCGAGGAAGGCCTTGAACCAGTCCGGGTTCCAGCCGGCGTAGACGATGCCCTGCTGCACCAGGCCGAACATGAACGCGCCGAAGACCGGGCCGATCGCCGAGCCGGCGCCGCCGGTCAGCAGACAGCCGCCGATCACCGCCGCCGAGATGTAGATCAGCTCGATACCGACGCCTTCGCCGGACTGCACGGTGTTGAAGGAGAACAGCTGGTGCATGCCGACGAACCAGGCGCCGACGCCGACCAGCATGAACAGGGAGATCTTGGTGAAGGCCACCGGCACACCGACGGCGCGGGCGCTGTCCTTGTTGCCGCCGACGGCGAAGATCCAGTTGCCGTACTTGGTGCGCAGCAGCACCCAGGTCGCCAGGGCGGCGAAGACCAGCCAGTAGAAGACCGTGATCTTCACCTGGACACCGCCGATGTCGAACGACGAGGCGAAGATGTTCTGCGCCTGGGCGAAGCCGTCCATGTCGCTGATGTCGTCGGTGGCCACGTTGCCCGTGACCAGCTTGGTCACGGCCAGGTTCACGCCCTGCAAGGTCAGGAACATACCCAGGGTGATCAGGAAGCTCGGCAGCCCGGTTTTCACGACCAGCCACCCGTTGAGGAAACCGACCGCCAGCGACACGATCAGCGCGACGAGCACACCGATCCACACGTTCATGGTCAGCTGATAGCTGATCATGCTCGCGGTGAGCGCCGAGGTGATCACCCCGACACCGGCGGACAGGTCGAACTCCCCGCCGATCATCAGCAGCGCCACGGGAATGGTCACGATCCCGAGCGTCGACGACTGGTAGAGGATGTTGGCCATCGAGCTGCCGTCACGTACCGGCGGCGCCGAGATCAGGAAGAAGATGTACACCGCGACGGCACCGAGGAAGACACCCACCTCGGGCCGGGCGAGCAACCTCAGCGCCAGGGAGCGTTGTGAGGTGCGGCCGTCGGTTTCCTTCGGTTCGGGAGCCGGCGGCGTGTCAACCGCCGGCGCAGCCTGCTGGGTCATACTCATCACCGAGTGCCCTTCGCGGCGAACTTGGCCACCGCGTCGACATTGGACTTGTCGACGAAGGCCGGGCCGGTCAGCACCGGCTGCTCACCACCGCCGCTGTAGTTGCCGTTGTTCTTGTACAGCCAGAGGGAGTCGATCGCCAGGTAGCCCTGGAGGTAGGGCTGCTGGTCGACGGCGAACTGGATCGTGCCCTGCTCGATGGCGCTGGTCAGGTCCTTGTTGAGGTCGAAGGTCGCGACCTTGGCCTTGCTGCCGGCGTCGGACAGCGACTGCACCGCCGTCAGCGCGAAGGGGGCGCCGAGGGTGACGACGTAGTCGATGGACTTGTCCTGGCTGAGCTTGGCGGTGATCGTCGACTTCACGGACGGCATGTCCTTGCCGTCGACGAAGAGCGTCTGCAGCTTGCCCGAGAAGGTCTTCTTCACGCCGTCGCAGCGCTGGGTGAGGCCGATGTTGCCCTGCTCCTGGATGACACAGACGGCGTTCTTGGCGCCGGACTCGTTCAGCCGCTTGCCCAGGGCCTCGCCCGCCACGGTCTCGTCCTGCCCGAAGAACTCCATGAGGCCGAGCTTCTGCCAGTCGCTCACACCGGAGTTGAGGCCGACCACGGGTATGTTCGCGGACTTCGCCTTGGCCACGACGCCCTTCAGGGCGTCCGGCTTGGCCAGCGTGATCGCGATGCCGTCGACCTTCTGGTCGATCGCGTTCTGCACCAGGTTGGCCTGGTTGCCCGCGTTCGGGTCGGCGGAGTAGATGAGCTTGATGTTGTCCTTGGCGGCGGCGGCCTCCGCGCCCTTGCGAACGATGTCCCAGAAGGTGTCACCGGGCGACTGGTGAGTGACCAGGGCGACGGTCATCCGGGGGGTGGTGGCCTTGCCTGCGGAGGCTCCCGCTTCCCCCTCCTCGGATTTCTTGCCGCCGGAGCTGCTGGAGCAGCCTGCGAGGGTCAGGGCCGCTGCCGCGGCCAGAGCCACAACCGGGGCGACTCCGCGGGAGTGGAAGCGAGAAGAGCGGTCCATTCTGTTCCTGCACCTCACTGTGCGACGTGAAATCGTCGGGAAAGGGGGCGGGGATCACGGGGATCCGGGGGCCCGGGAGCTTAAGCGGGCCGGGTCTTGTGCCGCAAACGCGACTGTTGTGCGTTGGGACGGGATCCAATCCCTTGCCGCGCCCGCTGTCAATACTTTGTTAAGACATCATTTCACAAGCAGGTCCGAATGTAAGTACAAACTATTGACACGGTCGCCCTCCGCGCCCTACACCTGGGAGGCGGCAGGCCCTGGGGCCCGCACCCAGCCCGGATCGAGGAGCGTCGCGCATGGCCGAGTCAGTCCAGCACTTCGACTTGATCAGTATGGGCCGGATCGGAGTTGATCTCTACCCGCTGCAGTCCGACGTGCCCTTGGCGCGCGTGGAGTCCTTCGGGAAGTTTCTCGGGGGCTCGGCCGCGAACGTGGCGGTCGCCGCCGCCCGGCTCGGCCGCTCCACGGCCGTCATCACCCGTACCGGCGCCGACCCCTTCGGCGCCTACCTGCACGAAACCCTCACGGAGTTCGGCGTCGACAACCGCTGGGTGACACCAGTGGACGCCTACCCGACCCCGGTGACGTTCTGCGAGATCTTCCCTCCGGACGACTTCCCGCTGTACTTCTACCGCCGCCCCAAAGCGCCCGACCTGGAGATACACACCGACGAGCTGGACTACTTCGCCATCCGCGCGGCCCGGATCTTCTGGATCACCGGCACCGGTCTGAGCGAGGAGCCGAGCCGGTCCGCCACACTCGCCGCCCTCAAGGCACGCGACAAGTCGGGCATCACGGTCTTCGATCTCGACTGGCGCCCGGCGCTGTGGAGCAACGCGGCCTGGAAGGACCCCGAGGAGGCCCGGCCCTACTACGCCGAGGCCCTGCGCCACACGACCGTGGCGGTCGGCAACCTCGACGAGTGCGAGGTCGCCACCGGCGTCCGCGAACCGCGCGCCTGCGCCGAGGCGCTGCTGGCGGCGGGTGTGGAACTGGCCGTGGTGAAGCAGGGGCCGAAGGGGGTACTCGCCGTGCGCCGCGACGGCACCGCCGCCGAAGTACCGCCGGTGCCGGTCGAGGTGGTGAACGGCCTCGGCGCGGGCGACGCGTTCGGCGGAGCGCTGTGCCACGGCCTGCTCTCCGGCTGGGAGTTGGACCGGACGGTGCGGTACGCGAACGCTGCCGGTGCCCTCGTCGCCTCGCGTCTCGCCTGCTCCTCCGCGATGCCGACCGGGTCCGAGGTGGAGGACCTCCTCGCGGGCGCCCCGCAAACGCGGGCCGCGGAGCCGAGCGCCCCGGCGCCGAGCACGACTGCCTGAACGGAGTTTGTCTTGAGCATCAGCATCCCCGACCTCACCAGGGTCCGGGCCCGGCATCCGGAGGCGATCGCCGAGGCCGCCGCGCGCCGGGTGCGCCGCCCGCTGATCGGCGACAGCGGCCGACTGATGATCGTGGCCGCCGACCATCCGGCGCGCGGCGCCCTGGGCGTCGGCGGCCGGCGGCTCGCCATGGCCGACCGCGCGGACCTGCTGGAACGTCTGTGCGTCGCGCTGTCCCGGCCCGGTGTCGACGGGGTGCTCGCCACCGCCGACATCCTGGAGGACCTGCTGCTGCTCGGAGCGCTGGATGACAAGGTTGTCATGGGATCGATGAACCGCGGCGGCCTGGCGGGCGCCGCGTTCGAGATGGACGACCGCTTCACCGGCCACCGCGCCGAGGACCTCGTCCGGCTCCGCTTCGACGCGGGCAAGCTACTGCTGCGCATCGACTACGACGACCCGGGTTCGCTGGCCACCCTGGAGGCCACCGCCCGCGCCGTCGACGACATGGCCGCACGCCGACTCCCCCTGTTCGTCGAGCCGTTCATCTCCCGCCGGATCGACGGTACGGTCCGCAACGACCTGTCCGCCGAGGCCGTCACCCGTTCCATCGCCATCGCCTCGGGTCTGGGCGGCACCTCCGCCCACACGTGGCTGAAGCTCCCGGTCACCGAGGACCCCGACGACATGGCCGAGGTGCTGTCGGCCTCGACGCTGCCCGCCGTGCTGCTCGGCGGCGAGGTCGGCGACGACCAGCAGGCGGCGTACGAGCGCTGGCGCAAGACCCTCGGGCTGCCCACCGTGCGAGGTCTGGTGGTCGGCCGGTCGCTGCTCTACCCGGCCGAGGGCGATGTGGCCACGGCCGTGGACACCGCCGTAAGCCTGTTGTGACACGGAGGCACACGATGACGTATCACCTTCCCGCGGGAAAGGCGCTCGGCGGCCCGTACGTCGTGGACGTCACGCCCGAGAAGGCCGGCTGGGGCCACTCCAGCCTGCGGATCCTGGAACTGCCGCCGGGCGGCTCGCACACCTTCGACACCGGCGACAGCGAGTGGATCGTCCTCCCGCTCACCGGCGGCTGCACGGTGGCGAGCACCGACGACTTCGGCCACTCGGCCTTCGAACTGATCGGCCGCGACAGCGTGTTCGGCGCCGTCAGCGACTTCGCGTACGCGCCGCGCGACGCCCGTACGACCGTCCTGGCCCCCGAGGGCGGACGCTTCGCGCTGACCGGCGCCCGCTGCACCCGCCGGCTGCCGGCCCGCTACGGACCGGCTTCGTCGGTGCCGGTGGAACTGCGCGGGACCGGGAACTGCTCCCGGCAGGTCAACAACTTCGGTGCCGCGGGATCGTTCGAGTGCGACAAGCTCATCGCGGTCGAGGTGCTCACCCCGGCCGGCAACTGGTCGTCCTTCCCGCCGCACAAGCACGACGAGCACCGCCCCGGCGAGGAGTCCGTCCTCGAGGAGATCTACTACTTCGAGATCGACGGCCCGAACGGTTTCGGCTATCAGCGCGTCTCCCCGTCCGGACAGGGCCGGGGTACCGACGTCCTGGCCGAGGTGCACGGCGGCGACGTCGTGCTGATCCCCGACGGCTGGCACGGGCCCTCCATGGCCGCGCCCGGCCACCACATGTACTACCTGAACGTCATGGCGGGTCCGGAGCCCGAGCGGGCCTGGCTGATCTGCGACCATCCCGATCACGCGTGGATCCGCGACACCTGGCCCGAGCAGCCCGTCGACCCCCGTCTGCCCCTCTACACCGCCCCTTCCCAGTGAGGTCCCCGATGAGCCACCCGACCACCATCCGCCTGACCGTCGCCCAGGCACTGGTGCGGTTCCTGTCCGCCCAGTACACCGAGCGGGACGGCGTACGGCACCGGCTGATCGCCGGCACCTGGGGCATCTTCGGCCACGGCAACGTGGCGGGCGTCGGCCAGGCGCTCATCGAGGCAGGCATCGGGGAGGACGCCACGATGCCGTACCACCAGGGCCGCAACGAGCAGGCGATGGTGCACGCGGCGGTGGGGTACGCCCGCCAGCTCAACCGCCTGTCCGCGCAGGCGGTCACCACCTCGATCGGCCCGGGTGCCACCAACCTGGTCACCGGCGCGGCCCTCGCGACGATCAACCGGCTGCCGGTCCTCCTGCTGCCCGGCGACTACTTCGCCACCCGACCCGCCGACCCGCTGCTCCAGCAGCTGGAGCACCCGACCGAGGCCGATGTGTCGGTCAACGACACCCTGCGCCCGGTGTCCAGATACTTCGACCGTGTCACCCGCCCCGAGGCGCTCATCCCGTCCGCGCTGAACGCCATGCGCGTCCTCGCCGACCCCGCCGAGACCGGCGCCGTCACCCTCGCGCTGCCGCAGGACGTGCAGGCGGAGGCCTTCGACTGGCCCGAGGAGTTCTTCGCCGAGCGGGTGTGGCGCGTACGGCGTCCCGCGCCCGACCCGGTGGAGCTGGCCGAGGCCGTCCGCGTGATCCGGGCCGCCGCACGCCCGCTGATCGTCGCGGGCGGCGGAGTGCACCACAGCGAGGCCGAGCAGGCCCTGAAGGCGCTGGTGGACGCCACCGGCATCCCGGTCGCCGCCACCCAGGCGGGCAAGGGTTCGCTGCGCCACGACCACCCGGCCGACCTCGGCGGCATCGGCCACACCGGCACGGCGGCGAGCGACGACCTCGCCCGGGGCGCGGACCTGATCATCGGGGTCGGGACGCGGTACACCGACTTCACGACCGCCTCCGGCACCCTCTTCCAGAACCCGGACGTCCGCTTCCTGAACCTCAACGTCACCGCCTTCGACGCCCACAAGCTGGCGGCCCGCACCTTGGTCTGCGACGCCAGGGCGGGCCTTGAGGCCCTCGCCACGGCCCTCGAAGGCCACCGTGTGGACCCCGCGTACGCGTCCGAGTACCGCGCCGGCAAGGAGCGCTGGGAGCAGGTCGTCGAGACCGTCTACCGCGCGGACGACGACAGCGCCGTCCCGACCCAGACCCAGCTGCTCGGCGCGCTGGACGCGGTCGTGGGTGAGGACGACGTGGTGATCAACGCGGCCGGCTCGCTCCCCGGCGACCTGCACAAGCTGTGGCGGGCCCGCGGTCCGCGCCAGTACCACCTGGAGTACGGCTACTCCTGCATGGGCTACGAGATCCCGGCCGCGATCGGCGTCCAGCAGGCCGCGCCCGGCACGCCCGTGTGGGCGCTGGTCGGCGACGGCACGTACCTGATGATGCCGACGGAGATCGTCACGGCCGTCCAGGAGGGCCTGCCGGTCAACATGGTCCTGATCCAGAACCACGGCTACGCCTCCATCGGCGGTCTGTCCGAGACGGTCGGCGGCGAGCGCTTCGGCACCGCCTACCGCCACCGGGCCGCCGACGGCACGTTCACCGGCGCCCCGCTCCCGGTCGACCTCGCCGCCAACGCGGCCAGCCTCGGCATGGACGTGCTGCGTGCCAAGACCGTGCGGGAGCTGCGCGAGGCGCTGGCCGCGGCCCGTGCCTCGGACCGGCCGACCTGTGTGTACGTCGAGACCGATCCGACGCCGACCGCTCCCCCGGCCGAAGCCTGGTGGGACGTGCCGGTGGCCGAGGTGGCCTCACGCGAGGCCGCGTCGAGCGCCCGGGAGACGTACGAACGCGAGGCCGCCACCCGGCGCCGCCACCTGTGACGCCCCCACGTCCGCAGCCCGCCCCCGACCCATTGAGGGAGGTACGTCCATGGCGAAGACCGGCAACCACTCGCGTTCCGTGACCGCCCCCGCGCTCAGCTCTCTGGACTTCGCCCTGGACCGCGCCAGCCCGGTGCCGCTGTACTACCAGCTCGCCCAGCAGCTGGAGGCGGCGATCGAGCACGGTGTGCTCGCCCCCGGCAACCTCCTGGGCAACGAGATCGACCTGTCCGTACGTCTCGGGCTGTCCCGGCCGACGGTCCGCCAGGCCATCCAGTCCCTGGTCGACAAGGGGCTCCTGGTCCGGCGTCGCGGCGTCGGCACGCAGGTGGTGCACAGTCAGGTCAAGCGCCCGCTGGAGCTCAGCAGTCTGTACGACGACCTGGAGGCGGCCGGGCAGGGACCGGCCACCCGGGTCGTGCGCAACGAGGTCGTCCCGGCGACCGCCGACGTCGCGGCCGCCCTCGGGGTCGCGGAGGGCAGCGAGGTCACGGTCCTGGAGCGGCTGCGCTCCACGCACGGCCAGCCCGTGGCCTTCCTCTGCAACCACCTGCCCGCGACCCTGCTCGACCTCGACACCGCGCGACTGGAGTCGACCGGCCTGTACCGGATGCTGCGCTCCGCCGGCATCACCCTGCACAGCGCCCGCCAGACCATCGGCGCCCGCGGCGCCGCCACCGAGGAGGCGGACCTCCTCGACGAGCCGGCGGGTGCGGCGCTGCTGACCATGCAGCGCACGGCGTACGACGACACGGGACGGCCGGTGGAGTACGGGACGCACATCTACCGCGCGGCCCGCTACACCTTCGACTTCCAGCTGCTGGTCAGGCCTTGAGGCTCGCGGTGAACGGCGTGACCGGCCGCTCCACGCGTACGCCGTCCACGATGATGTCCACGGCCTCGTTGTAGAAGGCCAGCAGCCCCTTCACGGCGGCCACCGGGGCCAGCGGGTCCGGGTAGCTCCAGACGATGTTCCGGGGTACGTCCGCCCCGCCCCGCCAGTTCCAGTACTGGGCCCTGCCCTTGTAGGGGCAGCCCGTGCGGTGGTCGGTGGACTCGAACAGGTCGAGGCGGACGTCCTCGCGGGGGATGTAGTACCGCGTCGGCAGGCCGGTCTCGAAGAGCAGCACCGGCCGGCGGGTGTCCGCGACGACCGTGCCGGCGACCTCGACCCTCACGTGGCGGCTGCTGGGCAGCGCGTCGACCCGTTTGTGCGGGTCGCGCGGGTGGATGAAGATCTCTTCCTCCTCCTCGTACCAGCGGTCGAGGCCGGTGTCCCGGCGCCGGAACCACTCGAAGGCGATGTGGTCGGCCAGGTCGGCGGCGGGGAACGTCCAGGCCGCGTTCTCCCGCAGCTCCCCGTCCACTTCGAGGTCGTGGAAGATCTGCGATCCGGTGTGGGTGCCGGTCGGGGGGTTCTTGGCCGGGCGGAGGAGGTCCGTGCGGACCTCGCCGCTCGGGAAGGCGTACTGCGGGACGGGCAGGTCCGGCTCCCAGACGAGGACGGGGTGCCGGCTGTCGACGACGGCGACCTCGCCCTTGTACCCGCGCACCCAGCGTTCGCTGGGCTCCCACAGCAGGCCTTCGGGCGTGCTCCGGACGGATCGCCCGGTGGGCAAAGTGGTCATGGATCCACTCTCCTTCGGTTCCGTCTGGAGCGTACTGCGGCGGTGTACGACCGGCGCGTTCAGTGTGCCCCGTCGAGCCGGGCCCGCTGCTCCGCGGTCAGCTCCAGGTCCACCGCCGCCAGGTTCTCCTCCAGTTGCGCCACCGACGAGGCTCCGGCCAGCGGGACGACCGGCAGTTCGCCGCCGATCTGCCAGGCCAGGACGACCTGGTTGACGGTCGCGCCGGTCTCGCGCGCCACCTCGCGCAGGGCCGCGAGGCGGGGCGGGGTGCCCGGGTGGTCGTAGTCCGGTGGGAGCGGCTTGTCGTCGCGTACGTAGGCGCCGGTCAGCAGGGGTGAGTAGGCGACCAGGGTCAGGGTGGGCTCTTCGCGCAGGTAGCCGAGGAGATCGGGGCCGGCGTGGCCGAGGCTGCCGTCCGGGAAGAGGTCGCTCGGCACGTCGATACGTGGCCGCAGGTAGCTGTGCTGGTACTGGAGTACCTCATAGCCCGGCAGCCCCGCGGCGGACGCGAGGGCGCGGGCCCGCTCCACCCGCCAGACGGCGTGGTTGCTGACGCCGAGCAGACCGACGGTGCCCTCGGCGACGAGTTCGGCGAAGCCCTCGACGGTCTCGCGCAGGGGGACGGTGTGGTCCTCGATGTGCGCGTACAGCAGGTCCAGCTTGTCGACCCCGAGCCTCCCCCACGCTCGGCTACGCTCGCGCGGGCGGTACCCCCATCCGGCTGCGTTCGGCGGACTCGCGGATCACCTTCGCGGACAGGCCCTCCGGGTTGTCGACGTAGCTGGTGCCGGGGGCGAGGGGGCGGGCGCCGAGCTTGGTGGCGATGACGATCTCGTCGCGGATGCCGCGGCTCCTGCGCCAGCGTCCGAGGAGTTCCTCGCTCTGCCCGCCCTGGCCGCCGTCGATCCAGAAGGCGTAGTTGTCGGACGTGTCGATGAAGTTCCCGCCGGCCTCGACGTACCGGTCGAGTACGGCGAAGGAGGTCTCCTCGTCCGTCCGGGAGCCGAACAGCATCGCGCCGAGGGCGAGCACGCTCACCTCGCGGCGGTTGTTCGGGTCACTGCCGATCGTGCGGTACTTCATGATGCTCCTTCCATGCGTGCCCACGCTCGGGGCACGCACGGGAGTCTTCATGCTGAAGTGCACTTCAAGTCAAGGGACTTCACGTCCCGCGGGCGAACGGCCCCTCCAGGGCCGCCCATTGCAGCAGCATGATGGTCTTCGCGTCGGCGATCTCCCCGGTGCGGATCATCTCCAGGGCGCGGCGGAAGGGCAGTTCGAGGATCTCGATGTCCTCGCCCTCCTCGTCCAGGCCGCCCCCTTCGTGGGTGTGGGTCGAGGGGCCGTAGGCGGCGGCGTAGAAGCTGACGCGTTCGGTGACCGAGCCTGGGCTCATGTAGACGTCGAAGACGTGCCGGACCTCGCCGATGGTGTGCCCGGTCTCCTCGACGACCTCGCGCCGTACCGCGATCTCCGGGTGCTCGTCCTCGTCGTCGAGCACGCCGCCCGGTGTCTCGATCAGCATCCCGTCGGGGTGTCCGTTGACGTACACCGGGAAGCGGAACTGGCGGGTGAGCAGCACGGTTTCGCGTTCGGCGTCGTACAGCAGCATGGTGGCCCCGTTGCCGCGGTCGTGGGTCTCGCGCTGCTGGGTGCTCCAGGTGCCGTCGGCGTGCTGGAGGTCGAAGGTGGTGGCGCGCTCGACGTACCAGTGGCTGGACAGGAGTTCCACGTCCCGGACCTTGACCCGGGGGTTTCGTGTCAGGTCCAGGCCGGTGCGGTCGAGTCCGGTGCGGCCGCGGCTGTCCGGGGTGTCGATGCCGGCGGTCATCGGGCACCTGCCAGGGTGATGAGCGAGTTGGTCATATGCCTGCTTCTACCATCCCACCGAGGTGTCAGCTCGCCCACTCCACCAGACGCTCCCCGATCCCGGACGCCCGGAGCCGGGTGAGGGACTCCTTCTCCAGCTGGCGTACCCGCTCCCGGGTCAGACCGACCTGCTGCGCCACCTCCTGGAGGGTGCGCGAACGGCCGTCGTGCAGGCCGTAGCGGAGGCTGAGGATCATGGCCTCGCGGGGTGGCAGGGTGCCGACGGCCTGCCTCAACTCCTCGGCGAGCGCGCGGTATTCGGCGACCTCCGGGGCCTGGAGCACCTCCGTGTCGGGGATGAGGTCCCCCACGACCGTCTCACCGGTGTCGTCCACGGGGGTGTCCAGGCTGACCGCATGCCGTCCGACGCGACGCAGCCAGATGACCTTCTCGACGGCGAAGCCGCTGTCCTCGGCGACCTCTTCGGCGGTGGGCTCGCGGTCCAGGGTCAGTTGCAGGCGCCGTTCGACCTTGGCGAGCTTCTGCAGGCGTTCCACCACGTGCATGGGCAGCCGCACGGACCGCGCGTGCGCCGCGAGGCCGCGCTCGATGGCCTGCCGGATCCACCACGTGGCGTACGTGGAGAACTTGAACCCCTTGGTGTGGTCGAACTTCTCCACGGCCCGGATCAGGCCCAGATTGCCCTCCTGGATGACGTCGAGGAGAGGCAGTCCGCGATGGGCGTGCCGCTTGGCCATCGCGACCACGAGCCGCAGGTTGGCCCGGACCATGTGGTCCTTGGCCGCCAGGCCGTCCCGGGCCGTCTCCTCCAGCTCGCGGCGGCGTCGTGGCGACAGCGTCCGCTCGCCGGCGTCGGCCTCCTCCAGCTCCGTCAGGGCGTGCACGCCGGCCTCCAGGCGCTGGGCGAGGCGGACCTCGTCCTCGGCGGTCAGCAGGGGCGTGGCCGCGATCTGCGCCAGGTACTGGCCGAGCAGGTCGGGCTCCTCGTCGGGCTCGGGGATCCGGCTGCGCAGCCGCGCGGTGCGGGCGGGAGCGCGGCGGTCCTCCTGGGGGGCCGCCTCACGGGTCCGTGCCTGGGGAGACATGTTCGTGTTCCTCCGTCCCCCGTCCTCTTCTTCCTTCTCCTTCTTTCTTCTGCCTCTTTCTTCTTTCTTCTGCTCTTCTTCTTCCTTCTGCGCCGAAGCCTCGTACCCGGAACCACGGGTACCCGGGGGCTCGACGAACGAACCGTGCGCCCCGTGGGCCGCGCACACGGTGGGACCGCGACGCAGAGGGAGCAGAGCCGTGACCGCACCACAGCACCCCGCCGAACGCCACCCGCGCCCCGAGTTCCCGGCCCAGGACCAGCCGCATCCCGGCTGGACCGGGCCCATGGACCCGCCCCCGGACCATGGGGAGGCGTCCTTCATCACCGCGGAGATCGTCAACGCGAGGGGCGGGACGCCGCTTCCCTGACGTATCGCCCTGAATTGCGAATGATCGTTCGACAAGGGTCTACTGAGGGATGAGACCCCCACATGACGGGAGCTCACGGATGACATCTGCCCCACCGCATCCGCCCCCCGCCGGGCCGCATCCGCGCATCGGCGTGCTCGGTTCGTACGGCGGCTTCAATATCGGCGACGAGTCGATCCTGACCTCCGTCCTCGGCTGTCTGCGCGCCCAGCGCCCGCAGGCCCGGCTGGTCGTTCTCAGCCGCGACGCCGCGCACACCCGCGCCCACGTCCGCGAGGCCGACGAGGTGGTCGACTGGGAGGGCGTCAGCCGCAACCGGGTGCATGACACGCTGGCCTCCCTGGACGTGCTCGTGCTGGGCGGCGGCGGCATCCTCTACGACGGCGAGGCGCGCCGCTACCTGCGACTGGTGCGCGCCGCGCAGGAACGCGGCGTCCGCACCTTCGCCTATGCCGTCGGCGCCGGCCCGCTGGGGGAGCCGGAGGACCGGGAGACAGTGCGCACGGTGCTGGCGGAGATGGACGACGTCGTGGTCCGGGACGAGGAATCCCGGCTCGTCCTGGAGGAGGTCGGGGTCGAGCGCGAGATCACGGTCACCGCCGATCCGGCGCTGCTGCTGGAGCCGGAGCCGTTCACCGACCGGATGATGCGCAACGAGGGCGTGCCCGCCCACGGCCGGCTGGTGGGCATGTCGGTGCGGGAGCCGGGCCGGGCGGCCGAGAAGCTGGACGAGGGCGACTACCACGCGCTGCTCGCCGACGTCGCGGACTTCCTCGTCCGCCGCCTCGACGCGCACGTGGTGTTCCTGCCCATGGAACGCCACGACGTGCGGCACGCCCACGCCGTGCTGTCCCACATGAGCGCACCCGACCGGGGACGGATCCTGCACGGCGCCTACAGCCCGGGACAGCTCCTCGGTTTCATGCGCCACCTGGATCTCGCCGTCGGCATGCGTCTGCACTTCGTGATCTTCGCGGCGCTGTCCGGCCTGCCGGTCCTGCCGCTGCCCTACTCCGGCAAGGTCTTCGACTTCGCCCGCCGCATCGGCGCTCCCGCCCTGGTGGGGGTGGCGCGGGAGCAGGCCGGGCTGCTGCTGGCCGAGGTGGACCGGCTCTGGGACGAGTATCCGCAGCGCCGCGCGGACCTGCGGTCCCGGGTGCGCGAGCTGTGCGGGCTCGCCGGGGAGACCTGCGCCCGGTGCGGAGCCCTCCTCGACGAGATCGGAGGCAGCCCCGACCCGGACACCGTGTCGGAGGTCCGCCGGCTCAGCGCGTAAGACCCGGGGCGTGTGCAGCCCACAGCGCGTGAAGCCCACACAGAAGAGGCTTGGAGACGAAGCCTTCGGGAGACGAACAAGGATGCCGATCCTCGAAAAACCCCGAGAGACCAGTACAGTCACGCTGCCCCCGCGGGCCGCCCGGTACGGCGGCCGCACCGACGTCCTCGTGGTCGGCGGCGGCCCCGCCGGATGCGCCGCGGCGGTCGCCGCGGCCGACGCCGGCGCCGAGGTCGTCCTCGTCGAGCGTTACGGCTTCCTCGGCGGCAACGCCACCGTCGCCCTGGTGATGCCGCTGATGTCGTTCCACAACGAGCACCGGCAGGCCGCGTTCACCGAGTCCGGCGAGGACACCCGGCTGCTGCCCACCGACCACGGCGAGGGCGAGCCGGTGGTCGCCGGCGTGCTGTGGCGGCTGCTGGACCGGCTCACGGAACGCGGTGGCTGCGTACCGCCCTCGCTGGAGACCGGCTACACGGTGCCGTTCGACCCGGAGGTCTTCAAGCTGGTCCTGCTCGACCTGCTGGACGAGGCGGGGGTACGGATGCTGTGCCATGCCTTCGCCTCCGACGCGCTGCCGCTCGACGACGGCTGGCGGGTGGTGTTCGAGACCAAGTCCGGTCCGGTGGTGATCGACGCCGACGTGGTGGTGGACGGCACGGGGGACGGCGATGTCGCCGCCGCGTGCGGGGCGCCGTACGAGATCGGCCGGCCGGAGGACGGGCTGGTGCAGCCGATGACGCTGATGTTCCGCGTCGCGGACTTCTCCCAGCCGCGGTTCGCCGAGTACGTGCGGGCGCACCCCGACCAGTGGCGCGGCGTGCACGGCCTGTGGGATCTCGTACGCGAGGCGACGGCGGACGGCGAGCTCAAGCTGCCGCGCGAGGACGTGCTGTTCTTCGGCACCCCGCATCCGCGTGAACTCAGCGTGAACAGCACGCGGGTTACCAGGGTGCTCGGCACGGACGTCTGGGACCTCACCCGCGCCGAGTACACGGCCCGCCGCCAGCTGGCGCAGATCGACCACTTCCTGCGCACGCACGTACCGGGGTTCGAGGAGGCGTACGTCGTGCAGAGCGGCAGCCACATCGGCGTACGCGAATCCCGTCGCGTGCTCGGCGACTACCGGCTGACCGGGCACGACATCCTGGCCGCGAGCGCCTTCCCGGACGTGATCGCGCACGGCGCCTACCCGGTCGACATCCACAACCCGCGCGGCAGCGGCACCGTCCTCAAGCGGGTGCCGGCGGGCCGCTTCTACGACATCCCGCTGCGCTGTCTGCTGCCCCGCGGGACCGAGCGGCTGCTGGTGGCCGGCCGCTGCATCTCGGGCACGCACGTGGCGCACTCCTCCTACCGGGTCATGCCCATCGCCATGGCGACCGGCCAGGCGGCAGGCGCGTGCGCGGCCCTGGCCGTGCGCCTGGGCCGCGCCCCGCGGGAGCTACCGCACGCCCTCGTCCAGCAGGAGCTGCTCCGGCAGGGCGCGCGCCTGCGTGCCGGTGTACCGGCGGCGGGCTGACGGCGGTCCCACCCGGTAGATGGTCCCGGCCGGACCGAGGGGCCGAGCGGACGTGGTGGGCCGGTGCCGCGTGCGAGACACCCGCCCGGCGGGCTGAGCGGCGTGGGGGCGGGATGACCTTCCCCGGAACAGCTAGGTTCCGCGGACTCCGCCCGGACGGCCGTCGGCGCGGATGACGTCGAGGGCGGCCGCCAGTAAGGAACGGCCGAGCTCTCCGTGGTGGTAAGGGCGTGTCCGTGCGTAGCCGGCGTCCACCGGTCCGCCGGTCACGCGCCGACCTCCGTCAGTCGCCATCCCTCCGTCCGGACGCACCGGGAGACGGCGTCAGCGGCGGCGCGCACCTGCGGCATCAGCCGCGCCGGCAGGGTGACCTCGCCGGGCGCCGCGACGCCCAGGGCCGCGACCACGGCGCCGCGGCTGTCGCGCACGGGGAACGCCACCGCGCCTATTCCGGGGTTCAGGGTGCCGTGGACGCGTGCGCACCCCTCCCTTCTGATCCTGGCGAGGGCGCGCTTGAGCATGCCGGCGTCCGTGATCGTGGCAGGCGTGTAGCCACGCAGTGGACCCGAGCAGACCTCGTCCCGCACGCGCTCGCTCGCGTGGGCGAGCAGGACCAGGCCCAACGAGGTGACGTGCAACGGCAGCCGGCTGCCCGGATCGCCGGTGCGGGGTTCCGGTTGCGCGTCGTGGGGGACGTAGGCCAGGCAGACGCTCTCGACACCGTCACGGATCGCGAGGATCGCCGCGGCCCCCGTCTGCCGGTGCAGTTCGAGCAGGTGCGGCTGCGCGGCCTCGGTCAGCGCGATGCGCGGTGCCAGGACGGCCGTCTGCCACAGGCGCAGCCCGATGCTGTAGCCGCCGTCGGCGGACCGTTCCAGGGCTCCCCAGCCGTGCAGTTTGGTGACGATGCGGTGAGCCGTGGCGACGGGCAGCCCTGCGCGCCGGCTGATGTCGCTCAGCGTCAGCGTGGGACTCTCACGGTCGAAGACGCCGAGGATGCTGAGCGTCCGGTCGACGACGGAGCGCTCCGGAGCGGCGGAGTGCGGAGTGGTCATCCCGTCGGATCCCTTCGATGCGGGGGGCATGGGGTCTCGTGCATGCACCAGAAGCACTCTGGTGACGGGCGGCCACCTCTATGATTGAAGAATCAAGCGGCAACTGAAAGGTTAGTTCCGGAACGCTCATGGTCGATTTCGCATCGTTACCGATCCCCGTCGTCCCCTACAGCCCCACCTGTGGGCGGGACGTCGGTCTGGCGATGGCGACCCTGGGGGAACTGATCGAGCGCGTCTCCCGGGACTTCCTTGCCGCGCCGCACCGGCTCGACTTCCACCAGATCATGCTGGTCACGAAGGGAACCGGCCGTTATTCGGTCGACTCCGGCCCGTTCCCGTGCCGTCCCGGCACGCTGGTGTGGACCCGGCCCAATCAGGTGGTCCAGTCGTTCCCCCGGCCCCACATGGACGCCGAGATCATCATGTTCACCGAGGCGTTTCCCCTGCGGATGAGCGCCCGCACGGGAATGCTGGACGATGTGCTGCGCGCGTCCCACTGGCAGCTCTCCCACCATGAACTGCGCTCGTTCCGAAGAGTCGTCGACCTGCTGCACGTGGAGTTCCAGCGGCCCGACGACGGTCGGGGCGAGGAAGTACTCAAGCATCTGCTGGCCGTGGCTCTCCTGCGCATCGACCAGATGTGCCGTCTGCGCCACAAGGACACCGCGGCCCCCGCCCTCAGCGACAAGAACGACGAGCTCTTCCTTCGCTTCCGCCGCGAACTGGACCGCTCCTTCCACTCCACCCGGCTGGTGGAGGACTATGCCGCCGCGCTGAACTGCAGTCCTCGCGCCCTGTCCCGCGCCTGCCGCGCCGTCGCCGACACCTCCGCCAAGGACCTGATCGACGCCCGGGTCGCGCTGGAGGCCCGCCGGCTGCTCGCCCACACCGACCTGCCCATCAGCGCGATCGCCCGTCAGCTGGGATTCTCCGAGGCCACCAACTTCGGCAAGTTCTTCACACGCCGCGTCAGCATGTCACCCGGTGCGTTCCGGCAGTCGGAAAAGGCACGCAAGCAGCCGTAAGGCGACCAGACAGCACGGAGCCGGTGAGGTCACCTCACCGGCTCCGTGACGTTTTCTCCACAAAGGTCAAGGCCTGTCAACACCAGGACAAGGCCCGTCAAGACTAGGTCAAGGCCTGTCAACGCAATTTTCTTTCCACTCTGCGGAAGAGCGGTTGTCCAGGATTACTCCACGTGGCAAGACTGTGACCCGCGTGCTTCGGGCGGCCACTCCGAAGGCACGACAGTTGTTCGGGCGCCACGCCCGGCGCCGATGACCAAGAACGGAATCCGGCTCACTCCCACCCTCTTCGCCCCGCCTGACTCCCCGTGCGATGTCGCACGTCAGCCGGGACAGACCGTCGCCGAGATGTCCGCCGCCCGCCTGCCCGGGCCTGGCTGCGACGGTCTGCGCACACCCTCCCCAAGGAAGGACGACGCACCATGCCCAAAGTGACCACTCGTGAGGCCGAGGACTGGCTGATCGAAAAGATCGCCCACCGCCTGGGCGTGGCGACCACAGAGGTCTCGCGCGAGGTGTACTTCGACGAGCTGGACCTGGACTCGACCGAAGCGCTCATCCTCGCGGGCGAGTTGGAGAACTGGCTCGGCTTCGAGCTGAGCACGACGACCCTCTGGTACCACCCGACGGTCAAGGACCTGGCGGCCTACCTGGCCGAGGAGAGCGATCGACGTGCGGCCGCCGCGTGACGCACGGCCGCCGGTGGCCCAGCCGTTCCGGACAGCGGCGCCCGGCCGGCGGACCGTGTACCTCGTCCACCCCGGCGCGCTCCCGGCCCAGGTCCACCGGGGTCTGGCCGACGCGCTGCCGGAGGGCGACGGACTGACCGTGCTGGATCTGGCATCGGTCCCCGAGTACGCGGAGGCGGCGCTGACCGGGGGCAGGGCGGCGACGACCGTCGAGGCCCTGGCCGACCGGCTGCTCACCGCGATGGGGCCGGTCACAGGCCCGTACACCCTCGCCGGTTGGTCCTTCGGCGGAGTACTGGCGCTCGCGATGAGCCACAAGACACCCGCCGTGCGGTGTCCCGAGCGCCTGGTGCTCCTCGACAGCATCGCGCCCACCGAGGAGTACCAGCAGCCCGATGACGCCCTCGAACCCGATCTGCTCCTCGGCTGGTTCGCCATGTACCTGGGGGCCAAGCGGGGTCGCCCGATCGGACTGGCCCCCGGCCGGCTCGCCGGGCGCGGGGTCGACGACGGCCTCACCGTCGTACTCGACACGGCGGTCGCGGCCGGGGCCCTGCACCCGGACACCCCGCTGCCGGGGCTGCGCAAGCTCTACGACACGTACGTGGACGGGCTGCTGCGCAACAACCGCCTGACGGCCCCGCACCGGCCCGGCCCCGCACCACTGCCCCTGGTGCTGGTCACGGCCGAGCGGAGCCTGATCCCCGACGACCCCACGCTCGGCTGGCGGCCGCTCGCCCCACAGGGCCTGACCCTGCACAGATGCCCCGGTGACCACTACACGATGCTCAGCCGCCCCGACTCCCTCGGAGTGATCGCCCCGTTGCTCAACGCGGCCTGAACGGCCGTTGCCCACTCCCCCCTGCGCGTCACCCGAAGGGCCCCCGAACCGACCCGGGCCGAAACCAGGCCCCGCCGTCCGAACAAGAGAGCCTCGCCGTGAACGCTTCGTCCCCGTCCGACCTCGACCGCCGGCTCGCCCGAGACCCCATCGCCATCGTCGGGCTGTCCGCCCTCTACCCCAAGTCGCGTGATCTGCGCGAGTTCTGGGCGAACGTGGTCTCCGCCGCCGACTGCATCGAGGACGTCCCGGCCACCCACTGGGACGTGTCGGAGCACTACGACTCCGACCCCGCCGCTCCCGACAAGACGTACTCCAAGCGCGGCGGTTTCATCCCCACCGTCCCCTTCAACCCGCTCGAGTTCGGGCTGCCCCCGAACACCCTCGAAGTCACCGACGTCCTGCAGCTGCTGAGCCTCGTCGTGGCCCGCGACCTGCTGAAGGACGCCGGTGCCGACCAGGACTGGTACGACCCCTCCCGCACCGGCGTGGTCCTCGGTGTGACCGGCGCCAACCAGCTCACCCAGCCGCTGACCGCCCGCCTGCAGACCCCTGTCCTGAAGGAGGTCGTGCGTTCCTGCGGCCTCACGCAGCGGGACGCCGAGGAGATCGCGGAGAAGTTCAAGCTGGCCTTCGCGCCCTGGGAGGAGAACTCCTTCCCGGGCATGCTGGGCAACGTCGTCGCCGGCCGCATCGCCAACCGCCTCGACCTCGGCGGCACCAACATGACCATCGACGCGGCCTGCGCCAGTTCGCTGGGCGCGGTGAAGTCGGCGGTCAGCGATCTGCTGGAGGGGCGCTCCGACACGATGCTGGTGGGCGGCTGCGACGCCGAGAACACCATCTTCATGTACATGTGCTTCAGCAAGACGCCCGCGTTCTCCAAGACCGGCCGCATCCGCCCCTTCGACGAGAGTGCCGACGGCACCCTCATCGGTGAGGGCATCGGCATGCTGGCGCTGCGCCGGCTCTCCGACGCCGAGCGGGACGGCAACCGGATCTACGCGGTGCTGCGCGGCATCGGCTCCTCCAGCGACGGCCGGTTCAAGTCCATCTACGCCCCGCGCAAGGAGGGGCAGATGACGGCCCTGCGCCGCGCGTACGAGGACGCCGACGTCTCCCCCGACTCGATCGAGCTGTTCGAGGCGCACGGCACCGGCACGGCGGTCGGCGAGGCGACCGAGCTGTCGGCGCTGACGGAGGTGGTGTCGGAGTACTCGAAGGAGCGGCAGTTCGCCGCGGTCGGCAGCGTGAAGTCGCAGATCGGCCACACCAAGGCGGCCGCGGGCGCGGCCGGCATGATCAAACTGGCGCTGGCCCTGCACCACAAGGTGCTGCCGCCCACCATCAACGTGGAGCGGCCGAACCCGGCGATCGACTGGGCCGAGAGCCCGTTCTACGTCAGCGCACAGGCCCGCCCGTGGATCCGCGACCCGCACCGGCCCGAACGGCGCGCGGCCGTCTCGTCGTTCGGCTTCGGCGGCACCAACTTCCATGTGGTGCTTCAGGAGCACGGCGACGGGGACGATCTGCGGGTCATGTCTCCTGTGAGCCAGGTATATGTATGGCATGAACCTGACATGAACGGCCTGGTGCGGGCGCTGGAAAGCGGCGCGGAGCCGCGCACCGAGCCCGCTCCGGCCGGCCATCCCCGGCTCGCTCTCGTCGCCCGCTCCGACGCCGAGCTCGCCGAGCTGCGCGCCCTCGCCGTGACCGAACTGCGCGCGAAGCCCGCCGAGGAGGCCTGGTCCCACCCCAAGGGCGTCTACTTCCGCCGCTCGGCCGCCCCCACCGGCAAGGTGGGCGCGCTCTTCGCGGGCCAGGGCAGCCAGTACGTCGAGCCCGGCCGGACCGCGGTGCTCGCGCTGCCTCCCCTGCGGGCGGCCTTCGACCGGGCGAACGCGGCTTTCGCGGACCACGAACTCCCCCTGTCCCGCGTCGCGTTCCCGCCGCCCGCCTTCGACGAGGACACGCGCGCGGCGTACGAGACCGAGCTGCGCCGCACCGAGTACGCCCAGCCCGCGATCGGCGCCCTGGCGGCCGGCCACTTCCGGTACCTGAGCGAACTGGGCTTCGCCGCCGACGGTTTCCTCGGGCACAGCTTCGGTGAGCTGGCCGCCCTGTGGGCCGCCGGCGCGATCGACGACGACACGTACGTCGCTCTGGCCCGGGCGAGGGGTGCCGCCATGGCACCGCCCGCCGACCCGGACTTCGACGCCGGGGCGATGGCCGCGGTCACCGCTTCCGCGGAGCAGGTCGAGCGCCTGCTCGCCGAGCACCCCGAGCTGACGGTCTGCAACCGCAACGCCCCCGACCAGGTCGTGCTCGGCGGGGCCACCGACGCCGTGGAGCGGCTGGTCCGGGCGGCGGACGCGGCCGGCGTACGGGCGGTGCGGCTGCCGGTCTCGGCGGCGTTCCACACGCCGTTCGTGGCCCACGCGGTGGAGGCGTTCGGGCGGCGCGTGGCCGACGCGGAGATCCGCGAGCCGCGGCAGCCGGTGTACGCCAACTCGCCCGGTGCCTCGTACGGTTCGGACGTCGACGCCAACCGGCGGACCCTGGTCGACCAGCTCGTCAAGCCGGTGCAGTTCGCCGAGCGGGTCGAGGAGATGTACGCGGCGGGCTTCCGCACGTTCGTGGAGTTCGGGCCGAAGGGCGTGCTGACCCAGCTGGTGCGCCGCATCCTCGGCGACCGCGAGCACTTCGCCGTGCAGCTCGACCCGGGCCCCAAGGGTGACGCCGAGCTCTCGCTGAAGCGTGCGGTGGCCCAACTCGCGGTGCTGGGCCTGCCGTTGACCACCGAGGACCGTTACGTGGCCGCGCCGCCGGTCACCGAGCCGGTCAAGGGCATGACCGTACCGCTGAACGGCATCAACCACGTGCCGGAGGCACGTGAGGCGGCGTACCGCGAGGCGCTGGAGAACGGCTACCGGGTGGCTCGGCCGGAGGCCGCCGAGGCGGTACCCGCAGTGGCCGAGACCGCAGTCGCAAAGACCGCGGTGGCCGAGACCGCTCCGGCGGTGGCCGCCGGCGCGCCCGCGGCCGAGGTGTCGCCCGCGCCGACGGCGGCAGCCTCGTCCGCGCCGGTCCCGGTGACCGCCGCGACCGCTGTCGCCGTGCGGCCCGCCGTACCGGAGGTGGTGCCCGCGGCGCCGCCCGTTACCGAAGACGTCCTGGAGAGCGAACTCGTGGAAGAAGAACGCCAGCCGACACCCGCCCCCGGCAACGACCGGCTGTCCGAGGTGATCGCCGATCACCTGGCCCTGCACGACGACTACCTCAACGGTCAACTGGCGGGCGCGCAGCGCCTGATGGGGATCCTCGAGCGGGCCGACGAGCAGGGCCGTGTCCATGAGGTGTTCCCCGGCGTGGCCACCGTCAAGGAGCACGGCCTTGCCATCGGCCGCACGCATCTGCGGGCCAACGAGATCCTGCGGGACCTGGCGGCCATGGAGCTGGGCACGTCGGCGCCGACGGCACCGTCCACGCCGGTGGCTCCCACCGAGCCGGTGACTCCGGCCGCGCCGGCGGCTCCCGCGTCGCCCGTGGCCCCGGCTGCTCCGGCCGTGCCGCCCGCTCCGCCCGCTTTGACTGCTTTGACCGCGCCGGCAGTCCCGCCCGCTCCGGCGGTTCCGGCCGTCGAGCCGCCCGCTCCGGCCCGCCCGGAGGAGACCGCGGCCGGGATGCCCCCGGCCGGTCCCGCGCCGGACGAATCTGCCGCCCCCGCCCCCGAGCCGCCGCCGTCGTCCGGGGCATCTGCCGCCGACGTGGAGGGCGCGCTGCTCGCGGTCGTCTCGGAAAAGACCGGCTACCCGGCGGAAATGCTCGACCTCGGCATGGACCTGGAGGCGGACTTGGGTATCGACTCCATCAAGCGCGTCGAAATCATGGGCGTCCTCCAGGAACGCTTCCCCAGCCCCACCCCCGTCGGCCCCGAACAACTCGCCGAGCTGCGGACGCTGAGCGAGATCGTCGGCTTCGTCCTGAGTCTCGGCGGGGAGAGCGCCCGTACGCAGGCCTCGGCCACCGCGACGGCGACGCAGACCGCCCCGGTCCAGGTCGTCAACACGGAGGACGTCGCTGCCGCACTGCTCGGCATCGTGTCGGAGAAGACCGGCTACCCGGCCGAGACGCTCGACCTGGGGATGGACGTCGAGGCCGACCTCGGCATCGACTCCATCAAACGCGTCGAAATCATGGGCGTCCTCCAAGAAAACTTCCCCAGCCCCACCCCCGTCGGCCCCGAACAACTCGCCGAACTCCGCACCCTGAACGAGATCGTCGGCTTCGTCCTCGAACTCCGCGAGCCGGGCGCCGCCCCCGCCCCTGCCCCCGCGTCCGACCCAAGCACCACGGCCGCCGCCGAACCCGGCCCGGCGCCGGCAGCCGCGCCCTCCGCCGACGACGTACGCGCCGTCCTCCTCGACGTCGTCGCCACCAAGACCGGCTACCCCGCCGACATGCTCGACCTGGGGATGGACGTCGAGGCCGACCTCGGCATCGACTCCATCAAACGCGTCGAAATCATGGGCGTCCTCCAAGAAAACTTCCCCAGCCCCACCCCCGTCGGCCCCGAACAACTCGCCGAACTGCGCACCCTGAGCGACATCGTCGGCTTCGTCACCGGGCTCTCCGGTGCCGCGTCCGGGGAGCGGCCTGCTCCTGAGGCGACCACCGCCGAGTCGGCCGTCACCGAGCCGACCGCCGCCGAGACGACCGCCATCGGATCTGCCGCCACCGAGCCGGCCCCCGCCGCGGCTCCCGTCACCGCCGCGCTCGGCCGGGGCCAGGCCGCGCTGGTGGACCTGCCCGTGCCGGACCGGCTGGTGGGGGCGTATCCGCAGGGCGCGGCCGCGATCGTCGTCGACGACGGCAGTGCGGTCGCCGAGGCCGCGGCGGGCCGGCTCGTCGCCGCCGGCTGGCAGCTGCGCGTGCTGCGGCTGCCCGGCGTGCCGCAGCGGATCAGCGGCGGCGCGGACGGCGCGCTCTCGAGCTGGGGCGCCAATGAACTCGCCTCGCGCCTCGAGGAGCTGGGCACGGACCGAGTGCACCTCGTCCTCGGCTTCGCCGCCGCGGACTCTCTCGCCTGGGCCGAGGGCGTGCGCAGGCTCGCGCACACCCTGCTGATCGCCAAGCACGTGGTGGGCCCGCTGACGGCCGCCGCGGAAACGGGTGAGCGGGCCGCTTTCGTCACGGTCACCCAGCTGGACGGGGCCTTCGGTCTCGGCGGGGTCGCCGAGGAGGCGGTGCCCGCCGGAGGCGTCGGCGGTCTGCTGAAGACCCTCGCGGTGGAGGCGCCCGAACTCTTCTGCCGGGCCCTGGACCTGACGCCCGCCCTCGGTGCAGGGGAGGCCGCCGATCTGGTGCTGGAGGAGGTGTACGACGCCGCGGCCGGGCCGGTGCAGGTGGGCCGTGACGGCGTCCGCCGGGTCGCGCTGACCCTCGGCGAGGAGCCGGCCGCACCGAGCGCGGACGCCGTACCGCTCACCTCCGACGACCTGCTGGTCGTCACCGGCGGCGGACGCGGCATCACCGCCCGCTGCGCCGAGGCCCTCGCCGCCGCGCACCGTCCGGGGGTGCTGCTCCTGGGCCGTACGGCACTGGGTGAGGAGCCGGAGTGGGCCCGCGGGCTGACCGACCAGGGCGCACTGAAGGCCGCCGCCGTCGACCAGCTGAAGCAGGCGGGCGAGAAGCCGACCCCCAAGCGGGTGGAGCAGCTCTACCAGGCGGTCGTCGGCGAACGCGAGGTGCGGGAGACTCTGGCCGCGATCCGGACTGCGGGCAGCGAGGTCGAGTACCTGGCGGTGGACATCACCGACGCCGCCGCGACCGCCGCGGCCCTGGCGCCGTACCGGGAGCGGATCACCGGTGTGGTGCACGGCGCGGGCGTCCTCGCGGACCAGCTGATCTCCGCGAAGAAGGCGGCCGAGATCGATCGTGTCTTCTCCGTCAAGCTGGGCGGTCTGCGCTCGGTCGTCGCGGCGCTGCCCGCCGATCGGCTGCGGCACGTAGTGCTGTTCTCGTCGGTCGCCGGATTCTTCGGCAACCGCGGCCAGTCGGACTACGCCATGGCCAACGAGGTGCTCAACTCCTGGGCTGCCGCCTGGAAGCGGAGCCACCCGCAGAGCCACGTGACATCCCTCAACTGGGGCGCCTGGGACAGCGGCATGGTGTCGCCGCAGATCAAGGCGGTCTTCAAGGAGCGCGGGATCAGCCTCATCCCCGAGGACACCGGAGTCCGGTTCTTCGCCGAGCAGTTCGCGCCCGAGCGCGGCGGTGACGTGGTCACGGTCCTCGGACCGACCACGCCCCTGTCCGAGCGCGAGCAGGCCGCGCCCGCCTCGCCGGTCGTCCTGGAGCGGGACCTGGCGTCCCTCGTCGGCGAGCCGCTCGTCGCCGACCATGTCATCGGGGACGCGCCCGTGCTGCCCGCCGCAGCGGCCCTGGGCTGGGCGGCGGGCGCCGTCGAGCGGCTGACCGGCGGCGGCGTCGCGGAGATCCGGGACTTCGCGGTCCACAAGGGTGTGATCTTCGACGACTCGCTCGACGGCAGCCGGTTCCAGCTCTCCTTCGACCCGACACCCGACGGCGCCGAGGCCGACGTGGCGATCCGCTCGACCACTGCTGACGGGACGGTCCGTCCGCACTACGCGGCGCGGGTGCTCCTCGGCGGCGGCGCACGGCCGCAGCCGCAGCGCGTGACCGGGCTGCCCGCCCTGGGCGACGGCAGCGACGCGCAGGCCTGCTACTCCGACGGCACCCTCTTCCACGGCGAGTCGCTGCGCGGTCTGCGCCGGGTGCTGCGGGACGACGAGTCGCGCCTGGTGATCGAGTGCGCGCTGCCGGAACACCGGCCCGCGGGCGGTGCGTTCGCGAGCAGCCGGTACGCACCCGGCACCGCCGACCTGCTGCTGCAGGCCGCGCTGGTGTGGATGCGCCGGCACCGCGACACGGCGAGCCTGCCGATGTCGGTGGCGCGGGCCGAGTTGTACGAGGCGCTGCCGGACGGCGAGCCGTTCGTCGTGGTCGTGGAGCCGGTCTCGGCGAACGGTGCGTCCGCCACGGTCGACGTCTCGGCCTGCGCCCCGGACGGCCGCGTGCTGCTCCGGTTCGCGGGGCTGTCCCTCGTGTCCACCCCGCAGCTGGCCGCCAAGTTCGCGAGCCGCTGAGCCGACGGCTGGACTGGCGGGCCCGGCGGGGGCCTCATCGAGGCCCCCGCCGGGCCCCCGGAACCCTGGAGGGACCAAGTTCCATGACCAAGTTCGCAATCGTCGGGATCTCCTGCCTGTTCCCCGACGCCCGGACGCCCGAGCAGTTCCGGCAGAACCTGCGCGGCGGCATCGACAGCCGCCGGGACGGCGGTGAGGAGGTCTTCGGGGCGGCGCTCGACGAGCGTGACCTCGACCCCCGCCACCGCATCACCTCCCGGCGCGGCGGGTTCGTCACCGACTTCGACTTCGACCCCAGCGGCTACCGGCTGGACGCCGGCTACCTCGCGGGCCTCGACCGGATCTTCCACTGGTCGATGTACGCGGCCCGGGAAGCGCTGCGGGACTGCGGCCTGGCCGACCGGCCCGAGACCCTCGCCCGCACCGGCCTGGTGATGGGCAACTACTCCTTCCCGACGCCGACTTCGGCCGAGGTCAGCGTTCCGCTGGCGCAGGAGGCCGTGCTCGCCGGACTGCGCCGCGCGGGCCTGCCCGAGCTCGCCGCGCTGCCGGGTGCGCGCCCGCTGATCGACCGTCAGGCGGTCGTCCCGGAGAACCTGCGGGTGAGCGGATCGCCCGCCGCCGTCACCGCCGCCGCGCTCGGCCTGGGCGGCCCCCGCTACTGCCTGGACGCCGCCTGCTCGTCGGCGCTGTACGCGCTCGGCCTGGCCTGCGGCCACCTCGCCTCGGGGCAGGCGGACCTGGTGCTGGCGGGCGGGGTCTGCGCCCCCGATCCGACCCTGATCCACCTGTCGTTCTCCGATCTGCACGCCTATCCGGAGAACGGGTTCAGCCAGCCCTTCGACGGCCGCTCCGGCGGCATCGTCACCGGCCAGGGCGCCGGCATGGTCGCGGTGAAGCGGCTGGCGGACGCGCTGCGCGACGGCGACCGCATCCACGCCGTGGTGGACGGCATCGGGCTGTCCAACGACGGTGCCGGACGCCACCCGCTCGTCCCACGCAAGAGCGGGCAGCTGGACGCGCTGGCCCGCGCCTACGCCGACGCCGGTGTGGACCCGGCGGACATCGACTACGTGGAGTGCCATGCCACCGGCACGCCGATCGGGGACACGACCGAGGCCGAGTCCCTCGCCGAGTTCTTCGGTCCGCACGGCAAGGTGCCGCTGCTCGGCTCGGTCAAGGGCAACATCGGGCATCTGCTGACCGTGGCCGGTCTGAGCAGTCTGCTCAAGGTCGTGCTGGCCATGGACGACGGCACGATTGCGCCGACCATCGGCGTGGACCAGCCGATCTCCTCCCCGGACGGCCGGGTCGGCGGTGACGCCCTGGTGCGTTCCGCGCAGGCCTGGCCCGAGAGGCCGGGTCCGCGGCGGGCGGCGGTCTCCGCGTTCGGGTTCGGCGGGACCAACGCGCACGTCGTGCTGTCGTCCCCCGAGGGGGTCAGCGCGCCTGCTCCTGCCGAGTCGGCCGTGCTGCCCGCGCCTGCCGACTCGGCCGTGTTGCCCGCCCCTGCCGAGTCCGCCGTGTTGCCCGCGCTGGACGTCGTAGGACTCGGTGCGCACTTCGGGTCGCTGGAGACCGTGGACGCCTTCGAACGGGCCGTCCACCGGGGCGAGCACGACCTGCGGCCGCTGCCCGAGCGGCGGTGGCGGGGCCTGGACCGCACCGACGGCGGCACCCTCGAGGAGGCCGGGCTCACCGGCGACGCGCCGCACGGCGCGTTCGTCGACGGCGTGGAGGTCGATCCCGTCCAGCTCCGGGTTCCGCCGTCCGACCTGCGGATCTACAACCCGCAGCACGCACTGGTGACCAAGGTCGCCGACGAGGCGCTGCGCGACGCCGGTTACCGGCTGGGCACCGGGGCGCGCGACACCCCCGAACCCCGCCGCGTCGCCGTGGTGGCGGTGACCGAGATCGAGCCGTACACGCACGCCAGGCTGAGCCGGTACGGGCTGGGGGCGTTCCTGCGCCGAGAGTTCGACAAGGCCGGCGTCCAACTGACCGAGGAGCAGCGGGCGGCGCTCACCGAGGTGGCCCGGGACGCCGTCGTGGACCCGATCGGCGCCAACGAAGTCCTCAGCTACATCGGCAATGTGATGGCCGGGCGGATCTCCTCCCGGTGGAACCTGACCGGTCCGTCGTTCACCCTCTCCTCCGACGGCGCGGGCACCGCCGAAGCTCTTCAGGTCGCGCGGCTGCTGCTGCTCGACCCGGATCTGGAGGCGGTGCTGGTCACCGCCGTCGATCTGGCCGGCTCGGCGGAGAACCTCCTCGTGGGGCCCGAGCTCGCGGCCGAAGCGGGGCTGTCGTTCAACGACGGGGACCGCGGCCGACGGGTGGGCGAGGGCGCCGGCGCCCTGGTCGTCACCCGTCCCGACACGTCCCGGGGCCAGGTGTACGCCCGCCTCGACGGGGTGGCCGTGCGCTACGCCCCGGCGGCTGGCTCGAAGTCCGCCCCGGCGACCGGCTCGAAGTCCGCCCCGGCGACCGGCTCGATGCCCGCCGCGGCCGCCGGACAGCTGGCCGAGGCCGCGCGGGCGGCTCTGGACGAGGCGGGCGTCGCCGCCGCCGACGTGGGCTATGTGGAGGCCCACGCGTCCGGCACCGAGGACACGGACCGGTCCGAGATCACCGCCCTGTCGCGGGTCTACGAGGCGGACGCCGACGGTGCCGCCTCCGGTACCGGCACCACCGCGCTGGGCAGCGTCGCGGCGCAGATCGGCGACACCGGCTGCGCGGCCGGGCTGGCCGGCCTGATCCGGGCCGTGCTGTGCGTACGGCACGCGTACCTGCCCGGCACCCCCGGCTGGAAGCGCCCCGCGGGCGATCTCGCCGACGCCTTCGCCGACTCCGCGCTCTACGTACCCGACGCCTCGCGCCCCTGGCTGCGTGAGGAGGCGGACGGCCGCCGCCATGCCGCCGTCGACATGCTGGGCGCCTCGGGCTCCCACGCCCATGTGGTCCTCTCCTCCGTGCCGGACGCGGAGCGCCCCCGCCGCAGCGCCGACTGGTACCCGGCGGGCGGTCCCGTGCTGCTGGCGCTCGGCGCCGGAACGCCGGACGGGCTGGCCGCGGAGGCCGGGCGGTACCGCGCGCTGCTCGACGACGGCGCCGACCCGCACGCCCTCGCCCGGGAAGCCGCCGGTGAACTCGGCGACAAGCGCCTGCGCGCCGTCCTCGTCGGCCAGGACCGCGAGGGGCTGGCCCGGCAACTGGAGCTGGCTGCACGGGACTTGCCGGTGGCGCACGCCGAGGGCAGGGAGTGGGCCACCCCGGCCGGCTCCTTCTTCACCCCCCGGCCCATCGGCCCCGACGGACGCGTCGCCCTGGTCTACCCGGGCGCCTTCAACAGCTACCCGGGCCTCGGCGCGGACCTCTTCCGGACCTTCCCCGCCCTGCTCGACCGCTTCGAGCGACAGGCCGCCCAGCCGGCCCGGATGCTGCGCGCGGCCCACCTGTATCCGCGCACCCGCGAGGCCCTCGACCGGCGGGGACTGATGCGGCTGGAGGAGCGGCTCGGCGACGACGTCCCGTTCATGCTCGCCACCGGCACCAGTTTCGCGATCCTGTACACCGCGCTGGTGCGTGAGGTGCTCGGCATCACGGCGCACGGCGGGTTCGGCTACAGCCTGGGCGAGTCCAGCATGCTGTTCGCGACCGGCGGCTGGGATCCGGCCGGCCGCAGCGACTCGCTGATCAGCGACAGCCCGGTCTTCAAGGACCGGCTGTGCGGACCGCGGCGCACCGTACGGGAGTTGTGGGGGCTGGGCGACGAGGTCCCCGACGAGGAGGTGTGGGCCTCCCACGTACTCCTCTCGCCCGCCGGCCCCGTGCGCGAGGCGCTCGCCCGCTACGACCGGGTCCACCTCACCCATGTGAACACGCCGCAGGAACTGGTCATCGCAGGTGACCCGGCCCAGTGCCGGGCGCTGATCGCGGAACTGGGCTGCCGCGCGGCCCGCTCCCCGGTCAACGTGGTCATGCACTGCCCGGTGGTGGACGCCGAGTTCGACGGCCTGGCCCGGCTGAACGACTACCCCACCGGTTCCTTCGGGGACCTGGAGCTGTTCAGCGCCTACGACTACCTGCCGCTGCCCGCCGAGCGGCTCGGCGAGTCCCCGCGGCGCATCGCGACGACCCTGCGCTCGACGATCGACTTCCCCCGTCTGGTGGACGCGGCGTACGAGCGCGGCTACCGCTACTTCATCGAGGTGGGGCCGGGCGCCACCTGCTCCCGGTGGATACGGGAGACGCTCGGCGACGCACCCCACGTGGCCGCCTGCGTGGACCGCCGCGGCGTCCCGGCGACGACCCCGCTCGCCCACCTGATGGCCCGGCTCGTCGGGCACGGGCTGCCGGTCGACCTGACGGCCCTGCTGGGGACGGCCCAGGGCGAGCGTCCCGCCACCGCACCGGCCGCCCGTCGCCTGCCCACGATCCGGGTGGGCCAGGGCGAGCCCATCCCGGACCGCATCGCCCGCGAGGCCGCCGCGGCCCTGGCCACGGGCCGCCCCGAAACAGCAGCCCGGGCTCACACACCCCACGAGACGGCCGCCGCCTCGGCTACCGGCCGCCCCCAACCGGCCGGCACACCCCACGAAACGCCCGCAGCCCCGACCACCGACCACCCCGAAACGACCACCCGGGCCCACACACCCCACAAGACAACCGCGACCCCGACCACCGGCCGCCCCCAACCGGCCACCCCGGCCCACACATCCCACGAAACAACCACGCCCCCAACCATCCGGCACCCCCAACCGGCCACCCCACACCGCACACCCCACGAAACCGCCCCGCCCCCGACCACCGGGCGTCCCACCCCGGCCACTCCCCAGCCGGTCGCCCGCACGTCGGCCAAGGCGCTGCCCACCGGGTCTACCGGACCTGTCGGACCCACCACGCCTGCCCGGCCCACCACACCTGCCGGGCCCACCCATCCCGCCGCACCCGTCCCCACGCCCACCCCCACCTCCACCCCCGTCCCCGCCCTGTCCGTTCCGCCGGAGGAGCCACCCGCCATGCCCGCCGATCCGACGCTAGAGGTCTCCGAGGTGATCACCTTCGGCGGAGACCCCATCACGGCCCTTCCCTGGGGCAGCCCGCAGCCATCCGTGGCCGGCGCCCCGACCGCGACGGCCCCGTCCGCGCCCGTTCAGCCCCCGGCAACCCCGTCGTCCGCCACCCCACCCGCCACCGCCCCGGCCCCCGGACCGTCGGCCGGCCCCGGCCGAAGGCCCGCCGCCGACCTGGTGCGGGAGTTGCGCCAGGGCATGCTGGCCGCCCACGGCGTCGTGATGGAGACGCACCGCGTACTGCAGTCCGCGACCCTGGAGCGCGCCGAGGCCCTGCTCGACGCCCAGTCGGCCGGCGCCCGGCCCGCCCCGGCGCCGCCCGCGACCGTCCACCGCCCAGCCCCACCCGCCGTATCCCCTCCGGCCGCCGACCGCCCCGCGGCGCTGCCCAGCGGGTCCGCAACGACGCCCACGACGCCCCCGCCGCCGCCCGCAACGCCCCCACAGGACAAGGCCCGCGACGGCGTGGTCGAGGGCGTCATCTGGGACGAGGCCGACCTGCTGGAGTTCGCGACCGGTTCTTTGGCCAACGTGTTCGGCCCCGAGTTCGCCGAGATCGACACCTTCGCGGCCCGGGTGCGGCTGCCTGCACCGCCGTACCACTTCGTCACCCGGGTCACCGAGCTGGACGCGAAGCCCGGTGTCCTGGAGCCCTCTCGCATCACCACCGAGTACGTCGTGCCCGAGGACGCCTGGTACGCCGTGGACGGCGGGGTGCCGCCCGCGGTGACCGTGGAGTCGGGCCAGTGCGACCTGCTGCTCGTCAGCTACCTCGGCATCGACTTCCGCAACAAGGGCGAGCGGGTCTACCGGTTGCTCGACAGCTCGCTGACCTTCCGCGGGGGGCTGCCCACGACCGGGCAGACTCTGCGCTACGAGATCTCGATCGACCGGTTCGTCCGCCAGGGCGACACCACGATCTTCTTCTTCAGCTACGACTGCTATGCGGACGACGAGCTGATCCTCGAACTCCGTGACGCCTGCGCCGGCTTCTTCAGCAAGCAGGAGCTGGACACCCCGCTCGGCGTCGTCCTGACCGACAAGGACCGGGCCCGGCGCGCAGCTCTGCCGAAGGGCACGTTCAAGCCCCTCGCCTACGCCCGCAAGCACCAACTCGACGCCGCCGACCTGGAGTTGCTCGCGCAGGGCAAGCCCGGCGAGGTCTTCGGCCCCGACCACGCGCAGGACCCGGGCATCAACCCGGCGCTGCGTCTGCCGGACGAGCGGCTGCGCATGATCGACGAGGTCACCATCGACCGCAAGGGCGGGCCGTGCGAGCTGGGCTCGCTCAGCGCCGTCAAGCATCTCCAGCCGGACGGCTGGTACTTCACCTGCCACTTCCCGGACGACCCGGTACTCGCCGGCTCCCTGATCGCCGAGGGTGCCGTCCAACTGCTGCAGATCTACCTGATGCACCAGGGCATGCACCTCACGCTGCCGGACGCGCGCTTCCAGACGGTGACCGACCGGCGCATCGACGTCCAGGTGCGCGGCCAGGTCACCCCGAAGGACGCCGAGATCCGCTACGAGGTGGAGGTCACCGAGCTGACCCTGCTGCCGAGGCCCACGGTGATCGCGGACGTCCTGATCTACCTCGGGGACAAGCCGGTGGTGCGGATGCAGAACCTCGGCCTGCAGATCGTGGAGAAGCCCGGCACGCCGTACCGGCCGGAGACCGGCGGGGTGCCGCGGTTCCTCGGCCGCCGTAACCGCGACGGCGAGCCCGCCATGATCAACGAGCTGCACCTGGCCCACTCCGCCAAGGGCCTGCTGGACATGGCCATGGGCCCGGAGTTCGAGATCTACCGTGACTCCCGCGCCCCCTACATCCCCAACGGGGACTTCCAGTTCGTCGACCGGGTCATGTCCCTCAAGGGCACGCGCGGCGACCTGAGCCCCGGTTCGGAGATGGTCACCGAGTACGACTCGCCGGACGACGCCTGGTACTACCGCGAGAACTCCTCGCCGTACATGCCGAACTGCGTGTACATGGAGAGCTCGCTGCAGGCAGCCATCTTCCTCGGCTACTACCTGGGCGCCACCCTGCGCGAGCCGCAGGAGGAGTACTCCATCCGCAACCTCGACGGCCGCGCCACGCTGGTCAAGGACATCGACCTGCGCGGCAAGACCATCCGCCACCACTCGAAGCTGCTGATGACGAGCGTGGTGTCCGGAGCGGTGCTGCAGAACTTCTCGTACGAGCTGTCCGCCGACGGCGAGGTCTTCTACACCGGCGAGTCGCTCTTCGGGTACTTCAGCGCCGCCGCCCTGTCCAACCAGGTGGGCCTCGACAGCGGCACCTACGTCCAGCCGTGGATCGAGGCGGAGCAGCCGGCGGCGGGCCGGGTGCGGCGGATCGACCTGACCCAGGACTCCCCCGCCTTCCGGGACACCGAGGGCGGCGAACTCCACCTGCCCGGCGGCCGGTTCGACCTGGTGGACCGGGTCGACCTGGTCGCGGACGGAGGCCGCCACGGCGCGGGCTACCTGCACGGGCACCGCGGCATCCGCCCCGACGAGTGGTACTTCGACTGCCACTTCCACCGCGACCCGGTGATGCCCGGCTCGCTGGGTGTCGAGGCGGTGCTGCAGGCGCTGCGCCTGTTCGTCCTGGAACAGAACCTCGCCGAGGGCATGCCCCGGCCCCGCTTCGCCATGGCCACCGACGTGGAGATGTCCTGGAAGTACCGGGGGCAGATCCTGCGCGACGACCGCGAGCTGTTCTTCGACGTGCACGTCAAGGAGGTCCGCAAGGAGGCGGACCGGCTGCTGCTGATCGCCGACGCGGACCTGTGGAAGCCGGGCCTGCGCATCTACGAACTCACCGACGTGGCCATCGAAGTCCGCCCCGAAGCCGACTGACCGTCCGGCAGAGCCGAGGAGATCGTCTACCCATGAACACGACCCAGGCCCCGCTCCGCTGGTACGGAGACGGGTACCCGAGCGTCGATCCGACCGGGATCCACCAGGTGCTGAGCCAGGTGGAGCAGCCCTGCTTCATCGTGTCCACGGCGCAGGGCGTCGGCGCGGCCGCCGGAGGCACGGCGGCCGCCGCCGGGGACGGGCCGGGCATCCTGGCCGCCGCCCCCGCCCTGCCCCCGCACCGGCTCGGCTCGGCCGAGTTCCGCGCCGCGCACGGAGTACGGCAGTCCTACATGGCCGGCGCGATGGCCGGCGGTATCGCCTCCGCCGACCTGGTGATCGCCCTGGCCGAGCAGGGCTTCCTCGCCTCCTTCGGCGCGGCCGGCCTGCTGCCGCGGACCATCGAGAAGGCGCTGGCCCGGTTCGCCGCCGAGATCCCCGGGCTGCCGTACGCCGTCAACCTGATCCACAGCCCCAGCGAGGAACGGCTGGAGCGGGAGGCGGTCGAGTTGTTCCTGCGGCACGGCGTGCGCTGTGTGGAGGCCTCCGCCTTCCTCGGCCTGACCCCGCATCTGGTCCGCTACCGGCTGGCCGGGCTCAGGCGGGATCCCTCGGGGCGGATCATCGCCGACCACAAGGTCATCGCCAAGGTGTCCCGGGCCGAGACCGCCGAGCGGTTCATGCGCCCGGCCCCGGCCACGCTGGTCGACACCCTGCTGCGGGACGGTCTGATCACCCAGGAGCAGGCGCAGCTCGCCCACCACCTGCCGCTCGCCGACGACATCACCGTGGAGGCGGACTCCGGCGGTCACACCGACCGCCGTCCGCTCCCGGCGCTCTTCCCGGTGATCCTGCGGCTGCGCGACCAGATCCAGCACGAGCACCGCTACGCCACCCCGATCCGGGTCGGGGCGGCCGGCGGCCTCGGCACTCCGACCGCCGTCGCCGCGGCCTTCGCGATGGGCGCCGCCTATGTGGTGACGGGTTCCGTCAACCAGTCCTGCCTGGAGTCCGGCACCTCCTCGGCCGCCCGCGCGCTGCTCGCGCAGGCGGACGTCACGGACTGCGTGATGGCGCCGGCGGCCGACATGTTCGAGATGGGCGTGGAACTCCAGGTACTGCGCCGGGGCTCGATGTTCGCGATGCGGGCGCAGCAGCTGTACCGGCTGTACCAGGCGTACGACGGCCTGCACGCGCTGCCCGGCGAGGAGCGCGAGCGGGTGGAGTCCCAGGTCTTTAGGCGTCCGCTGGAGGACGTCTGGAAGGAGTGCGTCGAGTACTTCAGCCGGCGTGACCCGGACCAGCTGCGCCGGGCCTCCGACAGCCCCAAACGGAAGATGGCGCTGGTGTTCCGCTGGTACCTGGGCATGGCCTCGCGCTGGGCGGTGACCGGGCAGTCCGACCGGACGGCCGACTACCAGATCTGGTGCGGCCCGGCGATGGGCAGCTTCAACGCCTGGGTGTCCGGCAGTTACCTCAAGACGCCCGAGAACAGGACGGTGGCCGATGTCGCCCACCATCTGATGCGGGGCGCGGCCTTCCACACCCGGATCGCCCAGCTGGCCACGGCCGGCGTGACCATCCCGGCGTCCGCTGCGGACTACCGCCCGGTTCCGCTGGAGCCGGCCGCTCTCATGGAGGCCGCCGGATGAGCGGGCTGACACCCGAGGACGTGGAGAAGCTGCTCGGGGTTCCCGGGGACCCGGGCAACCCGTACGGTTTCGCCGCCGCCGTGGCACGGGACGAGGCCGACGCCCACCCCGACGACCTGTGCCGCGCGCTGGTCTCGGCGGGCTTCCACCTCAACTACCTGCCCGAGGAGTGGGGCGGTGCGTTCGACTCGTTCGACCGCAGTCTGACCCTGGTGCGCGCGGCGGCCCGCCGGGACGTGAACGTCATGCCGGGCACCATGTTCAGCATCATCGCCGCGACCTGCCTCCAGCTGCACGGCACCGAGGACCAGCGCCGGCGGGTGGCTCAGATCCTGACCCGTGGCGGCTCGGTGGGGTTCGCCCTGACCGAGGCCGCGCACGGCAGCGATCTGCTGGCGGGCGAGGTGCGCCTCGACGAGGACGGGCGGCTGTACGGCGAGAAGTGGATGGTCGGCAACGGCATGCGCTGCGAGGCCGTCTACGTGGTGGCTCGCACCGGTGAGCGCGGGCCGGGCGCCTTCTCGGCGTATCTGCTGGATCCCGAAGCCGAAGGGCTGCACCGCGAACCCGCCCCGCGCACGGGAGGCATGCGCGGCGTCGACACCGCGCGGCTGCGCTTCACCGGACTTCCGGTGCCCGAGGACGCCCTGGTGGGCAAGGTCGGGGAAGGCCTGGAGGTGGCGATCCTCGCCCAGCAGGCCGTCCGAGTGATGAGCATGGCCGGCAGCCTGGGCATCGCGGACAGCGCGCTGCGCCTCACCCTGGGCTTCGCCCAGGAACGCCGTATCACCGAAGGGCGGCGCACCTCCGGAACGCCCCTGGCCGAGACGCCCCACGCCCGCCGTGAACTGGCCGTCGCCTCGGCGGCACTGGTGGCGGCGGACGCGGTGGCGCTGGCCGCAGCGCGAGGCGTCCACGTCGTACCCGAGGTGTTCAGCGTGTGGGCCCTGGCCGCCAAGCACGTGGTGGCGGAGGCGAGCGACGAGCTGGTCCGGCGCTGCGCGACCGTGCTCGCCACCCGCTCGGTCCTGCGCGAACAGGCGCCGGGCGCCGGGCTGTTCCAGAAACTCCAGCGGGACACGGCGGTGGTCCGGGTGATCGACGCCAGCCCGCTGGCCAACCTGCGCGCGTACGCGGCCCAGATCCCCACCCTCGTCACCCGCGACGAGGTGCCCGACCCGGACCCCCTGCACCGGATCTTCGCCCTCGCCACGGAGCTTCCGCCGTACGAGCCCACCCGGCTGGACCTCGTGGTGCGGGGCGCGGATCCCGTCTTCGGCGGACTGCCCGAGGCCGCCGACGCGGCCTGCGAGCAGCTCGCCGACCCGCGCACGGCCGCGCTCGTCCACCAACTGGCCTGCGCCGTCGCCAGGTTCGGCTGCGAGGCCGCCGCCGTGCGACGGCCCGGCGCCGACCCCAACGCCCTGGTGGACCTCGCGGAGCGCTACGCCTGGCTGCACGCGGCGTCCGCCTGCGTCCACCTGTGGTGGCACAACCGCGACCGGTCGCTGTACGGCGGCGAGGCGGGCGCGTCCGGCTGGCTGCGGGCGGCCCTCGCCTTCCTGCTCGCCCGCGCCGACGGCGTCGATCCGCGCCGCCACGGCCCCGACCTGCTGCCCGCCGTCGACGCCCTGTCCGCGCTGCGCGAGGGCGGCCTGCTGTTCACCGCCGCCCCGGTGCGGGTGGCGGCCGAGTTCTGAGGAGACCCGCTCATGCCCAAGGCCGACCTGACCGAGCTGGCGGTGCGGCTCGAGGAACACCTCGGTGACCCGCACGATCCGCACAGCCCGATGTCGTACCGCACGATCCTGGAGTACGACGAACGCGAGACGTACCCGTACGACTTCGTGGGCGCGCTGCGCGCCTGGGGCGTCCCCGAGTACGCCCTCCCCGGCGAGCAGGGCGGCAGGTCCGGGGACGTGGAGGCGGAGTTCAACCTGATGCGCCTGGTCGCCCGCCGCGATCCGACCACCGCCACCGCCCTGATCATCACCAACCTCGGCTTCATGCCGCTGTGGGTCGCCGGCACCGACGAGCAGAAGCGGCGGATGATCCACGACATCCTCCACGGCTACCGGCTGTCCTGGGGGCTGTCGGAGCGCGCCTACGGCAGTGACCTGCTGGCCAACGCGATGACCGCCGAGCGGGTCGACGGCGGCTATCTGCTGACCGGCGAGAAGTGGCTGATCGGCAACGCCACCTGGTCCGACGGCATGACCGCGATCGCCCGCACGAGCGAGCGCGGCGGCCCGGGCGGCTTCTCGCTCTTCGTCCTCGACAAGCGCACCGCCCCGGTCGGGACGGTGGCGGAGCTGCCCCGCGAGCGGCTGCACGGACTGCGCGGCATGGACATCAGCGGCCTGCGGGTGAACGGGCTGTTCGTCCCCGAGTCGGCCCGGATCGGTGCCGAGGGCCAGGGGCTGGAGATCGCTCTCAAGGCCACCCAGATCGCCCGTGCCCAGATCAGCGGTATTGCCATGTCGGCCGTCGACACCGGGCTGCGGCTGACCCTGGACTTCACCGAGGGCCGGATCCTGTTCGGCCGGCCGGTCAGCGACATCCCCTACAGCCGACGCCAGATCACCGAGTGCTTCGCCGACCTGATGGTCTCCGACGCGGTCAGCCTCGGTGCCGTGCGCGCCCTTCAGGTGACACCCGAGCAGGTCAGCATCGGGTCGTCGGTGGCCAAGTACTTCGTGCCGACGCTGATGGAACGCAGCATGTCGCAGCTGTCGGTGGTGCTGGGCGCCCGCTTCTTCCTGCGCGGCCACCCGCACTACGGCATGTTCCAGAAGCTGCTGCGCGATCTGCTGGTGGCCAACTTCGCCGACGGCAACACCGTGGTGAACCTGCGCAACCTCGGCCAGCAACTGCGGTCCCTGCTCGCCACGGCCACGTCCACACCGGCGGACGACGGCATCCGGCGTACGGCCGAGGAGCGGGCCGCCGTCCTGTACGGCATGACCCGGTCCATGCCGGCGTACGAGCCCTGGAAGCAGGAGCTGTCCAGCCGGGGGCGGGACGACACGGTGCTCGCGGCGCCCGACGGGATCGGCAGGCTGCGTGCCCTCGCGGAGGACTGCAAGGACGACGACGAGCGCGAACGGCTGCTGCGTGCAGCCGACGTGGCCGCGGAACTGCTCGACCACCTCGGCTCGCTCACCACCCGCTGCGAGGAGCTGCGCTCCCGGCTGGGCCGCGACTTCGGCCAGTGCGCCGAGCTGTTCGACCTGGCCAAGGAGTACTGCCTCGTGCACGCCGCCGCCGCGTGCGTCCTGACCTTCGTCCACTCGCACGCGGCGCTGGAGGAGCCGCTGCCGAGCGGTGCGCTGCTGCTGCTCCAGCTCGAACGGCTGCGCGGGCACCTGCGTCCGCACGAGACGGTCACCGACCAGAGCGTGATCGACGAGGCGATGCGGGTGCTGCGCCACCTGCACCGCGAGGACCGCCTCTTCTCGTACTGGCAGTTCCCGCTCGCACCCCGCACCGCCGACCAGACCGCCGCCCGCCACTGAGCCCGGCCTGACTGAGCAGGAGTACGACGTGTACGACGAGCGGGCGGTGGACCTGTGGACGCTGCCCGAGCACCGGGTTCAAGAGCTGTCCCTCCGCATGGGCGGTCCGGACCTGCTGACGCCGGAGGAACACGCACGCCACCACCGGCTGCTGCGCACCGGGTCCCGGCAGCGCTTCCTGGGCGGGCGCCTGCTCAGCCGGCTGGCCCTCAGCGCCCGCACCGGACTGCCGCCGGACACCTGGCAGTTCACCCTCACCCGGCACGGGCGCCCGGAACTCGCCGCGGACCACGGCGGGCTGCGCTTCAACCTGTCCCACACCGACGGCCTGATCGTCTGTGTGGTGACTCAGCGGCGCGGCTGCGGTGTCGACGTGGAGCGCGTGCCCTTCGACGAGGAGAAGACGCGGCGGCTGGACGCCTTCCTCGGCGGTGTGTCCCCCGGCGTCGCCGTGAGCGAGCGGTGGGTGCTGACGGAGGCGTACCTGAAAGGGCTGGGCGTCGGTATGACGGAAAGCCTCGAAGGTCTCGGTTTCCGGCGCCGGGACGCCGGCGGCTTCTCCCCCGACGACTGCCGCCGGCCGACCGTGGCGGCCCGCTGGCACCTCGCCCTCCTGCGCCCGTCCCCGCACCACCTCGTGGCCGTCGCGACCGAGGACGGCGGCACCCTGCGCACCCATACACCACCCATGCAACCGACCCTCTACAGGTAAGGACCTCCCATGTCCCACCACACTCCCCCGAACATCGCCGTGATCGGCGCCGGCCCCGCCGGGCTGTCCGCCGCCTACCATCTGCGCGACCGCGCCCGGATCACCGTCTTCGAGCGCGAGCCCCGCCCCGGCGGCCACGCCAACACGGTGGAGGTCGAGGAGAACGGCCGCGTCCTCGGTCTGGACACGGCGTTCATCGTCTTCAACCAGCCCGCCTACCCGCGGCTCACCGCCTTCTTCGAGGAACTCGGCGTCGAGGCCGTCCCGCACCCCGGAGGCTTCACCTTCTTCGACCTCGACAGCGGGCTGGAGTTCGGCACCGACGACCTCGAACTGGACGAGGCCTCGATCCGGGAGCGCTACGCCGCGCGGTACCCCGAGTTCCCCACCGTCTGGCGGGAGGCGCGCCGCTTCCAGGAGGAGGGCCGCCGTGACTTCGTACGCGGCCGGGCGAACATGTCGATGGGCGAGTACCTGGACCGGAACGGATACAGCCAGGAGTTCCGCCACTCGTACCTGATCATGCTCTGCTCCGCCGTCTGGTCGGTGCCGGCGGAGCTGGTCTGGGAGATACCGGCGGCCACGGTGATCGCGTTCTTCGTCGGCCACGGCGAGGGCGGTCTCGGGGGCCGGCGGGTCGACTGGCGGACGGTGGGCGGTGGCTCGATCGCCTACGTCCGCAAGGCGCTCGCGGCGATCGGCCCCGACCTGCGCGTGTCCGAGCCCGCGACCGCCGTCCGGCAGGAGGCGGACGGGGTCGTCGTGACCACCGCGTCCGGCACCGAGACGTTCGACTACGCGGTGGTGGCCACCCACGCCGACGAGGCCTTCGCCCTGCTGGAGAACCCCACCGACGCCCAGCGGTCGGCACTGGAGGGCATCCGCTACAGCAGCTCCAGGGCGGTGCTCCACACCGACCCCGCCCTGATGCCGACCTCCCGGGAGAGCTGGCTGGCCTGGAACTACGGAAAGGTCCAGGTGGACGGCGAGACCCACTGCTTCGTCACCTACTACCTCAACAAGCTGCAGGACTTCACGGCGGAGAACGACTACTTCGTCGTCCTCGACCCGCCCCGCGAACTCGACCCCGAGTCGGTCATCGCCGAGTTCGACTACACCCACCCGGTCATCGACGTCGCGGTGCGCGAGCGGCAGTCGGTGATCTACCAGGCGAACGAGGGGCCCCGGGTGAAGCTGGCCGGGTCGTACTTCCACTCCAAGCAGCTGGGCCCGGATCTGATCGGCTCCCACGAGGCCGCGTTCTCGTCCGGTGCGGACGCGGCGGCTCAGCTCCTGAGCGAGCTGGGCTGAGCCGATCTCAGTCCTCGGCGTGCCGCCGTGCCGACTCGTTCTCCTGGGCCATGCGCCGCAGCGCCAGCAGCGCGGGTTCCAGGAGGACGGTCACCAGCAGCGCGCGTTCCGCCACCTCCAACGGGTCGTCGATCCCCTCCAGTTGGTCGAGGTCGACGGCAGCGGTCCCTTCGGCCAGCCGCGCGTACGGCAGCAGCGCGCGCCAGTCCAACGGGCTGCCGAGCGTGCGCAGCGAGGTCAGGGTCTCGGCGAGGGTGTCCCTGGCCGGTGCGGCCTCGTGCACCTGCCAGCCCAGCTCCTTGATGAGCGCCTCCACTTCGGCCGGTTCCGGGGCGTCCGCCTCGGGCTCCTCCGTGATCCGGATCGAGCCGAGGGCGAGACCGAGCAGGATGTGGGTGTCGCCGGTGTGCTCGTCCACCGCCCGCAGGACGTCGCGGGTGGTGCTGACGGACAGGCCCCGGACACCGATCAGCGCACGGATCAACCGCAGCCTGCGCAGGTGCTGTTCGTCGTACTCGGCCTGGGTGGCGGACAGCTGCCGGCCTGGCGGGAGCAGGCCCTCGCGCAGGTAGTACTTGATCGTCGTGACGGAGACGCCGCTGCGGCGGCTCAGGTCGGACAAGCGCATCGGGACGGCTCCGCTCTGGTCATTGGACACTTCCACTGTCTAACATGGATAGTGGAGGTATCCAAAGGCCCTCAGAGGCCCTCCGTCCCCCTTCCCTCTGCCCCTGCCTGCCTCTGCCGGAAGAAGGCCGCAGCCATGCCCACCCTGCGCTGGACCACCGTCAACGCCCCTGCTCCGGACGCCGAGGCGTTCGTGATGGCATCCCGCCTGGAGGTCCGTTCCTTCGTCGACGTCCCCCGCTTCTTCCTGCGGTCGCTCACCGCCTGGAAGCAGGTGACCGGCGCGCCCGGCGCGTTCGGCGCCTCCCTGATCGCCCAACCGCTCAAGCGCACCTTCTGGACGCTGTCCGCATGGGAGGACAAGGAGGCCCTCTACACGTACGCGAAGACCGAGCCGCACCGGTCGATCATGAACGGACTGCGGTCCACGATGCGGCGCTCGGTGTTCACGTTCTGGGAGGTGCCGGCGGCGGACCTGCCCATCGGCTGGGCGGACGCCCGGCGCCGGCTGGCCGAGCAGGAGCGCTCGGACGCGCAGCACACCGACGGGCCCACGGCGGCCTGACTTTCTCTCTCCCCCCGCAGTCCCCTACAGGAGTTCCCCCCCCATGACGCTCTCCGAAAAGACCCCGGACGTCGAGGAAGCGGCCCCGCCGCCCAGCGAGGGCCGGCGCGTGCCGCTGTGGCTCGCCATCGTCGCGGCCAGCGTGCCCATGTTCATGGTCGCGCTCGACAACCTCGTCGTCTCGACCGCGCTGCACACCCTCGCCGTCGACCTCGACGCCACCACCCAGCAGCTCCAGTGGTTCGTCAACGCCTACGTCCTCAGCTTCGCCTGCCTGCTGATGACGGGTGCCGCGCTCGGTGACCGCTTCGGCCGCCGCCGGATCTTCGTGCTCGGCATCATCGTGTTCACGCTGTCCTCCATAGGCTGCGGCCTGGCGGACACCAGCGAGCAGCTGATCACCTTCCGCGCGATCCAGGGCTTCGGGGCCGCGGCCGTCATGCCGCTGTCGCTGACGCTGCTGTCGCATGCCGTGCCGGACAGGCTGCGCGGCATGGCGCTCGGTGTGTGGTCCGGCGTGAGCGGTCTGGCCGTCGCGATGGGCCCGGTGGTGGGCGGTGCCGTGGTCGACGGCCTGGACTGGCGCTGGATCTTCTGGATCAACGTGCCGGTGTGCGTGATCGCCATCCCGCTGGTCCTGTTCGCGCTGCGCGAGAGCTCGCTTCCCGGCATCCGGCTCGACCTCGCCGGCATGCTGCTGGCCGCCGCCGGACTGTGCGCGGTCGTGTGGGGCATCGTGCACGGCGAGACCGACGGCTGGACCTCGGGAACCGTGCTCGGCGCGTTCGCGGGCGGCGCGGTGCTGCTGGCCGCGTTCGTCGCCTGGGAGGCCAGGGCACCGCAGCCGATGCTGCCGCTGTCCTTCTACCGCGTACGGGCCTTCACCCTGACCAACGTCGTCTCCGCGGCCATGTACTTCGGCGTCTTCGGCTCCCTCTTCCTGCTCGCCCAGTACCTCCAGATCGTGCCCCCGCGCACGCCGCTGGAGGCAGGTGTGCGCACGCTCGCCTGGACCCTGATGCCGATGTTCGTCGCCCCTGTCGCCGGCCTCCTCACCGACAAGGTCGGCGGCGGCCGCCTGATGGCCCTCGGGCTCTTCCTCCAGGGTGTGGGCCTCGGCTGGATCAACCTCGTCGCGGACACCGACACCGCGTACTCCTCCCTGGTCGGCCCGATGATCGTGGCCGGCATCGGCATGGGCTTCGTGTTCGCCCCGACGGCCGCGGTGGTGCTCGGCTCGGTCGCCAAGGAGCACGCGGGCAAGGCGTCCGGTGCCAACACCACCGTCCGGGAGGTCGGCGGAGCGCTCGGCATCGCCGTCCTGAGCACCGTGTTCGTGGCGCACGGCAGCACGCGGGACCCCCAGCAGTTCGTCGACGGGCTGCGCCCCGCGGTGTGGGTCGGCGTCGCGGTCGTCCTCGCGGGCGCCCTGTTCGCCCTCGGCATCCCGCGCCGACCGCGCCCGGAAGCCGCGGCGGCCGAAGTGGAGTGACCTTCCGCCCTCCCCGTGCGGTGGCTGCGTGCGCTTCATCGGCGGCAGCCACCGCACGGGCGGCTTCCGCCATGCCGACGGTCCCGGCAGGGCCGACGCGGTGAGCTGATAACTACACCTAGCGCGTGGGGTGCTGCTGCTCAGCGCCTCGTCTCGTACCTGGTCAGGATCACGCCGCCGGGAAACGTCCGCGTCTCCACCAGGTTCAGGTTCACCCAGTTGTCCAGCGCGGCGAAGAACGGCGTGCCGCCGCCCACCAGGACCGGCGCGGTGGCCAGCACGTACTCGTCGATCAGCCCGGCCCGCATGGCCGCCCCGGCGAGCGTCGCGCCGCCGATGTCCATCGGGCCGCCGTCCTCGGCCTTGAGCCGGGTGATCTCGGCGACCGCGTCGCCGGTGACCAGGCGGGTGTTCCAGTCGACCTTGTCGATCGTCGAGGAGAACACCACCTTCGACATGTCCCGCCAGCGGCGCGCGAACTCGATCTCCGCCGGGGTGGCGTTGGGCTGCTGGTCGCCGGTCGGCCAGTAGGAGCTCATCGTCTGCCACAGCTTGCGCCCGTACAGCGACAGGTCGGTCGCCTGCAACTGGTCGGACCAGAACTGGAACAGCTCGTCGCTCGGCACGCTCCAGCCGATGTCGTCGCCGGGCGCGGCGATGTAGCCGTCCAGGGTCACGTTCATGCCGTAGATCAATTTCCGCATGGCCCAGCCTTCCGTCCGTCGGTGTCCGGTGTATGGACCAGTGGGGCGCGGGAAACTCATCGGTGCGCGATCTGGGCTCGCCGGTAGTCCTCGTCACATCACCGCCCACGACTGGCTGACCGCCTTCCAGCTGCCGCCCCTACGCACCCGACTGCAGGGCGCTTCGCACGTCTGCCGGGAGGAGCTCACCGATCACGAACACCGGCTGCCGATCGCTCCCTGAGGGTGACGCTCGGCGACCATCCGGACGCGAGCCCGCGAGGCGGGTGTCCGTGTGGTGGTCCGCTGGGAGTGGCCTCGGAAATCCGGGACGGAACACGCGAAGGAGACAACGGCATGTTCGCACAGTCGAAGGCGTTCAGCGGCTTCTCGGTCGACGACCTCGGCAAGGCCCGCCAGTTCTACGGCGAGACCCTCGGCCTCCAGGTGGAGGAGGGCGGGCAGGGCGACATGAGGATGCTCACGATCAAGCTGGGCAGCGGCGCAAGCGTCTTTGTCTACCCCAAGGACAACCACACACCCGCGAGCTTCACGATCCTGAACTTCCCCGTGGACGACATCGAGGCGGCCGTCGACGGGCTGGCGCAGCGGGGCGTGAGCATGAAGCGCTACCCGGAGTTCGAGTCCGACGCCAAGGGCATCGTCCGGGGCCCCGGGGGTCCAGCGGCGATCGCCTGGTTCACGGACCCGGCGGGCAACGTCCTGTCCGTGATCCAGGAGAACTGAGCCCTCGCCCGCGTTTGAAGACCCTGCGGCCCAGGGGCAGCCGACCAGCGCCATGGTGACTCAGCGGGGCACTCACCGGTGTGGGCGATATCGGTGCCGAAGGGCAGGGCATCCGAAGGTTTCGCGTAGGCGCTGCGTTCCAGCCGCACGGTGTCCGCCGGCGGGATTACCGCGAGTGGGTTCCCCTTGCGTGCCGGGGAACCCTCTTCTCATCCGGCCCGCGCCTCAGATGCCGCAGGTGGGCGCCGACCAGTACCGACTGGTTCGGTGGTCAACGTGCGTGTGGTCGTCGTGGCCAGGGCCGAGGATGCCCCGGAATTCGCGGTTGCGGGCCTGTCTGGCGAGGGTGCGCAGGGAGTGCGGGTCGCCACCGAGGTCGGCGGCTTCGCCGTGCAGGTGGCGGCTGGTGCTCGCACCGCCCACGGCGCTGTTGCAGGCGTACAACCGGAAGCCGCTGGTGACGGTGATCGGCTGGTCGCCGAGTGCGTGCCGCATGACCTCCAGTTTCCACAGGGTGCGAAGCATTCGACTTGGCGGTCGCCGCGCTGACCGGCTACGGCCAAGGGAAACGTGCTGGTCACGGGTGGCATGGCGGGCTTGGTGGTCGCCCCACGAATCGCCGCCGCCCTCCGATACCGGGCCCGGTCAGCGCCCCGGGCTCATAGCGATCCCCGCGCCCCCCTTAACAGGACTGGTCTTCTGCCGACCCGACGGCCAACCGCTGCGGCCGCGCGCCGTCCTCGACCGGCTCCGGCAACAGCCCCACCCGGCTTCTGCACCACCGCGAACCGGCCTGGCACCCGGCCTGCGACCACCAGCCCTCCGGGAACGGGAAAAGCCGCCCTCCCATAAGCGGGAGAACGGCCTCCGACCTGCAACAAAGCTGGTCGGGACGACAGGATTTGAACCTGCGACCCCTTGACCCCCAGTCAAGTGCGCTACCAAGCTGCGCCACGTCCCGGTCGCTTCCCGCGGCAAACCGCGGGGTCGCGCGAACAGCACTTTACCCCACGTCGGGGGCCCGGCCGAAGCGGGCGGGGGGCGGACGCGGGCTGGTGGCGAGGGGCGCGGGACAATCGGCGTATGGGCAGTGAATCCTCAGGACGGCGGGTCGGCGCGCGGGACCGGGACGACGCGGGGCGGGCGCGCAACGCCCGGCCCCGGGACGGGCTCGGGCGGCCGCTGCCGTACGGCGCGGACGGGGTGGAACGGCAGCCGGAGGGCGTCGTGCGCACTCCGGCACAGACCGTCGCCGAGGCGCAGGAGCTGCTGGACGCGGGGAAGCCGTTCCACGCGCACGAGGTGTTCGAGGACGCCTGGAAGTCGGGCCCCGAGGAGGAGCGGGCCCTGTGGCGGGGGCTGGCACAGCTGGCTGTGGGGCTCACTCACGCGGCCCGGGGGAACGTCATGGGCGGGGCCCGGTTGCTGCGGCGCGGGGCCGGGGCCGTAGAGGAGTGGGCGTCGGCCGGTGAGCGGCAGCGGCCGTACGGGATGGATCTGGCGGGGCTGGTCGTGTGGGCGCGGGAGCTGGCGGGGGTTGTGGAGGCGGGGGGCGAGGCGGTGGACGCGGGGGCGCGGGCGCCGCGGCTGCGGGGTGCTTAGGGCCTGTCCAGCGGGCGGAACACCACCCGGCCCGGGCGGCACGGTCGCCCGGCATCGACGCGGTGTCCTCGCTGTCAGTGCCGTACGGCAGACTCGGGGCGTGCGGAAGATTCATGTCATCGGTATCGGCGCGGGCGACCCCGACCAGCTCACCCTCCAGGCGGTCAAGGCCCTGCGGAGCACGGACGTGTTCTTCGTCCTGGACAAGGGCGAGGTGAAGGCGGACCTGGTGGGGCTGCGCCGGGACATGCTCGACGCGCATGTGCCGCAGGGGACGTACCGCGTGGTCGAGGCGCGCGACCCGGAGCGCGACCGGGCCGCCGGCGGCGCCGCGTACTCTCCGGCCGTCGGCGACTGGCGCAGCGCCCGCGCGGACATCTACGAGCGGCTGATCGCCGAGGAGCTGGGCGAGGACGAGAGCGGCGCGTTCCTGGTGTGGGGGGATCCCGCGCTGTACGACAGCACGCTCGGGATCCTGGAGGAGATCCTCGACCGGGGTGCGGTGGACTTCGAGTACGTGGTCGTGCCGGGCATCAGCAGTGTCTCGGCACTCGTCGCCCGTCATCGGACCGGGCTCAACCGGGTGGCGCGGCCCGTGCAGATCACCACCGGCCGGCGCCTCGCCGAGGGCTTCCCCGAGGGCGTGGACGACGTGGTCGTGATGCTCGACGCCCACCAGACCTTCCGGCAGTACGCCGACCAGGACATCGACATCTACTGGGGCGCCTACATCGGCACCCCGGACGAGATCCTGGCCGCCGGTCCGATCGCCGAGGCCGCCCCGCGCATCGAGCGGCTGCGCGCGCAGGCCCGGGAGCGCAAGGGCTGGATCATGGACACGTATCTGCTGCGCCGTCACCCGAAGGACGAGTAGGTCTCGCCGCGCGAGCGGGCGCCCTACGGAGAGTCGGCGGACGCCCCTACGGAGAGTCGAGGCCGAGGCGCGCCAGAACGGATGCCACGTCGGGGACCGCGGTCATGTCTTCCGGGAGCGGCGGCCGTCGTACGACCACGACGGGCAGCGCGAGTTCCCGCGCGGCCGTCAGCTTGGCCGCCGTCGCCACTCCCCCGCTGTCCTTGGTCACCAGGACGTCGATGCAGTGGTCGTGGAGCAGCGCCGACTCGTCGGCGACCGTGAACGGCCCGCGGGCGAGGAGCACTTCGGTGTGCGGCGGCATCGGGGGCGCGGGCAGTTCCACCGACCGTACGACGAAGTGCAGCTCCGTCAGATGGGCGAAGGCCGCCAGGCCCATGCGGCCCGTGGTGAGGAACACCCGTCGGCCCAGCCGCGGCAGCAGGTCCGCGGCCGTGTCCAACGACGTGACCAGGTGCCAGCGGTCCTCGGGGCCGGGCCGCCAGCCCGGGCGGCGCAGCACGACCAGCGGCAGCCCGGTCGCCGCGGCGGCCCGCGCGGCGTTGGCGGTGATCGTCTCGGCGAAGGGATGCGTGGCGTCGACGAGGGCGTCCACGTGCTGCTCGCGCAGCCAGTCGGCCAGCCCCTCCGCGCCGCCGAAGCCGCCGATCCGTACGTCCCCCGTGATCGCTCCCGGCCTGGCCACGCGCCCGGCGAGCGAGGTGGTGACACGGAGACCGCGGCGGGCCGCGAGTACGGCGGCCAGCTCCCGGGCCTCGGCGGTGCCGCCGAGGATGAGGACGTGCGAAGGCATGGCGCCGAGCCTACGAGGCCCGGACGGCGGACAGGACGCCGGGTTCAGGCCGCCTTCCCGGGCGGGCGGCGGCTATCGTCCGGGCATGGAATCCGTGCGTGCCGTGCTGATCGACATCGACGGGGTGCTCACCGTCTCGTGGCGGCCGTTGCCGGGGACGGTCGAGGCACTGCGGGAGATCCGGCAGGCGGGTCTCGCGGTGGCTCTCGTCACCAACACGACGTCCCGGACCCGGGCGTCGATCGCCGCGGCGCTGGAGGACGCGGGGTTCCCCGTGGCCGCGGAGGACATCCTGACCGCGCCCGCCGTCACCGCCGCCCATCTCGCCGAGCACTGGCCCGGCGCGCGCTGCGTCCTGCTCAACAGCGGTGACATCCGCGAGGATCTCGGGGACGTCACCCTCCTGGACCCGGCCGGGACGGACGACGTCGCGGATGTCGTGGTCGTCGGCGGGGCCGGGCCCGAGTTCGGCTACGCGGCACTCGACGGGGCCTTCCGTCACCTCCAGCGCGGTGCCCGGCTGGTGGCGATGCACCGCAATCTGTACTGGCGGACCGAGGACGGACTGCGTCTCGACTCCGGCGCGTTCCTGATCGGCCTGGAGCGGGCCGCGCGTACGGAGGCCGAGGTCACGGGCAAGCCGTCGCCCGCGTTCTTCGAGGCCGCGCTGGCGCACCTCGGAGCGGGCCCGGACGAGGCCCTGATGGTCGGGGACGACATCGAGTCCGACGTGCTGGCGGCGCAGGACGCCGGGATCACGGGGGTTTTGGTGCAGACCGGCAAGTACTTGCCGGAAACTCATCGGGCCGCCCGTGGCACGCCCGATCATGTGATCGGCTCCTTCGCGGACCTGCCCGCGCTGCTGGGTCTGGCGCCCCGGCGGTGAGAACGCGTCCGTGAACTTGCCGGCGATGAGTTTTGGCCGGGTCGCGAGTCTGTTCTGGTGACAGTCGTAGGACCCGTACGACGCTGCCCGGCATGAGATACCACGGAGGACACCATGACGACCGCACCGAGTGACCCGACCACCGCGCTGCCCGGCCGGCCGCCCGTCGTCGACCTGGCCACCTGGCAAGCGGCCCGTGACGAGCTTCTGGTCCGCGAGAAGGCCCACACCCGCCAGGGCGACGCCCTCGCCGCGGCCCGCCGCCGCCTGCCTATGGTGGAGTTCGACGGGACGGTCGAGGTCGTCGGACCCGACGGCCCGGTGCCGTTCCTGGACCTGTTCCAGGGCCGTGACGAGCTCGTGGTCTACAAGCACATGTGGTACGACGGCGCGCCGCACCAGGGGCAGTGCGAGGGCTGCACCACCACGGCCTGGCACCTGAAGGACGCCGTCTACCTCAACGCCCGCGGCGTCTCGTTCGCCATCCTGACCACGGGCCGGTGGGACGAGGTGGCCTCCTTCGTCGAGTTCATGGGCTATACCCAGCCCTGGTACTCGGTGCGGGGTGTGGACGAGCCGGTCGGCGGCGAGATGGGTTACCTCACCTGCTTCCTGCGCGACGGCGACCGCGTGTTCCTCACCTACTCCACGACGGGCCGTGGCAACGAGCGGGTCAGCGGGTCCCTCGGCCTGCTCGACATGACGCCCTACGGCCGCGGCGAGGCGTGGGAGGACAACCCCGAGGGCCGGCCCGAGGGCCGCAGCGCGTGCTGGTCCTGGCGCTCGGACGCGGACGGGAACGCCACCTGGGGCCCGACCAGCCGCCCCGTGCCGCAGTGGACCCGCCCCGGCGCGACCCCCGTTCAGACCCTCGGCCGGCACGGCCACCACCACTGACGCGCCCAGAGCCTGTGCTAGGCCCTGTCGTGACGACAGGGCCCAGGGCCTGTGTCGAAAGTGGCGCCTGCCGGGCGGCGCCCGGCACGCACTCTCGCCGCACCGGGCGAAAGCCCAAGTACATCCAGTACGAGGGCTTCCGCCCGGCACGCCGAGAGCACGCACCGGACGCCGCCCGGCCCGCCCTTCGGGCGGACGACGCCACTTTCGACACAGGCCCTAGCGCAGGAGCAGTTGCAGGCCGCCCACCACTGTCGCCGCGATCACCAGCTGTTCGAACAACCGCTGGTTGATCCTGTTCACGGCCCATTTGCCGAGAAACGCGCCCGGCACGACGAACGCCACGAGCGCCGCGTCGAGGAGCAGCGAGCGGCCGTCGATCAGGCCGAGGCCCGCGCTGAAGGGCACCTTGGACACGTTGACGATCAGGAAGAAGAAGGCGGAGGTGCCGAGGAAGCCGAGCTTGCGGAAGCCGGCCGAGAGGAGATACATCGACATGACCGGGCCGCCCGCGTTGGCGACCATGGTGGTGAAGCCGCCGAGGACGCCGTACGAACGGGCCTTGACACGGCCCGCACGGGTGACGACCGCGTCCGGCTCCTCCTCGGCCTCGGCCGTGCGGCGGCGCCACACCGTCACCGCCGCCATCAGCAGCAGGATCGCCCCGATCGACGTCCGTACGATCTCGTCGTCCGCCCAGATCAGGAACAGCGTGCCGACGACCACGCCCACCGCGACCGCCGGGAACAGCCGCCACAGCGTGGGCCAGTGGGCGTGCCGCCGGTAGGTGAGGACGGCGAGCACGTCGCCGGCGATCAGGACCGGCAGCAGGACGCCGGTGGAGGCCCGGGCGGGCAGCACGGCGGCGAAGATCGCCAGGCTGACGGTGTTGGCCCCGCTCACGGCGGTCTTGGAGAAGCCGACGAGCAGGGCGGCGAAGGCGAGGGCGGCGAACTCCCAGCCGGTGATGTGCCAGAGGGTCATCGTGTTCATGCGGGGACTGATGCTATGTGCATCCAACGATGGCCGTAAGCACCGTCTCGACAGGTGGCCTCTCGGCGTCGGCCGTTATTAGCGCCGCTAGTTTTTCACTGTGGCCCCGTCGGCGAACGCCTGGGAAGATCCCTCGGAAGGCTCGCCGACACCGCCGGAGGAAACATGGCCGACTCCCGTGAGTACGTCCTGCCGGGAACACGGGGACCGATCACCGTGCGCGAGTGGCCGGGCGAGCGGCCCCGGTATGTCGCGATCGTCGTCCACGGGTACGGCGAACACGTCGGCCGGTACGAGGAGCTGGCCGGCGTCCTGGTGGCGCACGGGGCGGTCGTGTTCGGGCCCGACCACATGGGGCACGGGAAGTCGACGGGCGAGCGGGTGCTGATCGAGGACTTCGAGGACGTGGTCACCGATGTGCGCTCCGTGGCCGAGCGGGCCCGGGCCGCGCATCCGGGCCTGCCGGTCGTCATGGTGGGGCACTCCATGGGCGGTCTGATCGCGGCCCGCTACGCGCAGCGGTACGGCGACTCTCTCGCCGCGCTGGTGCTGTCGGGGCCGGTGATCGGCGCCTGGGAGCTGCCCGGGCGGCTCCTCGCGCTCGACGAGATCCCCGACACCCCGATCAGCCCGGCCTCGCTCTCCCGCGACCCGGCGGTCGGGGCGGCGTACACGACGGATCCGCTGGTGTGGCACGGGCCGATGAAGCGGCCGACGCTTCAGGCGTTCGCGCGGACCCTGGAGACCGTGTCCAAGGGCGGCGACCTCGGCCGGCTTCCGCTGCTGTGGCTGCACGGCGACGACGACCGGCTGGTGCCGCTCGCCGGGAGCCGGGTCGGCATCGAGGAGATCAGCGGCGGCGTACTGACCGAGCGGATCCATGCGGGCGCCCGGCACGAGGTGTTCAACGAGACGAACAAGGCGGAGGTCTTCGCGGACGTGACGCGCTTCCTGGACGGCGTTCTCGCAGGCTGACAGGGCCCGGCGGGGCCGTGCGGGCGCCGTGTTTGCACCGGTTCGACCTGGGCACCCGCGCCCGCATGGAGTGGTTGCGGAGTGCGGCCTGCGTGGGTGAGGACCCCGAGTTGTTCTTCCCGGTGGGCACGGAAGGACCGGCGCTGCGGGACATCGCGGCGGCCAAGCGCGTCTGTGCTCGCTGCCCGGTGATCCGCCCGTGCCTGGACTTCGCGCTGGACAGCGGGCAGACGTCGGGCGTGTGGGGCGGGACCTGTGAGGAGGAACGCGACGCACTGCTCCGTACCGTCAGAGACGATCTCACAAGGAGAAGCGCCGTATGACTGTTGTAAAGAGCACGATTCCCGACTCGGCCCGTCAGGTCACCGGGGATGCGCTGCAGAGCACTCTGGTGGATCTTCTCGGGCTCTCCCTGACCGGGAAGCAGGCGCACTGGAACCTCGTGGGGCCACGGTTCAGGTCGATCCACCTGCAACTCGACGAACTGGTCTCGGCCGCGCGCGAGTTCTCCGACACGGTCGCGGAGCGCGCCGCGGCACTCGGCATACCGCCCGACGGCCGGCCCGAGACGATCGCGTCGGCGTTCACGCTGCCGGGCCCGAAGGACGGATGGGTGCGGGACAGCGATGTCGTCGAGGTGATGGTCGAGGCCCTGGACGCGGCCATCGGACGGCTGCGCGAGCGCATCGAGGCGACCGAGGAGGCCGATCGGGTCACCCAGGACCTGCTGATCACCGTCACCGCGGAGCTGGAGAAGCAACGCTGGATGTTCGACGCGGAGAACTGGCCCAGGGAAGGCTGACCGGCGCCCGGTCCGAGCACGTAAGCACGTACGTACGGAAGGGGCACGCGATGACCGACGCCCTCGAACTCGACGCGCTGTGGGAGGACTTCCACCGCGTGGTGAACATGACCTCACAGGAGCTGGCCGCCTGGCTGCGGGTGAGCGACGCCGACGAGACCGTGGAGCCGCTGCCGGAGCAGGCGGGCACGCCCACGGGACAGCACGTCCTGGCGATTCTGCAGAAGCGGCGCACGGACCTCACCGACGACGACATCCGCACGATGTACGAGGTCGTCGACACCGTCACCGCGCAGACGGACGCCGCGAACGAGCCCGAGGCCGAGGAGACGCGCCGTCGGCACCGGCTGATGACGCTCGGCCACGACCCGCTCAAGCCATGAGCAGCAGAGAGAGCGTGGTGCGGGAGCTCGTCCGCGCCCACGGGCAGACCTTCGCCGAGGAGGCGGGCATCAAGCTGAGGGACACCCCTCAGCCCCTTTACCAGCTGCTGGTCCTGGCGCACCTGCTCAGCGCCCGCATCCGCGGCTCGATCGCCGTCGACACCGCCCGCGAGCTGTTCGACGCCGGTATGCGTGATCCGCGCCGTATGGCCGACGCGAGCTGGCAGCAGCGCGTGGACGCTCTCGGACGCGGCGGATACCGGCGCTACGACGAGCGTACGGCCACCCAACTCGGCGACGAGGCCGAGCTGTTGACCGAACGGTGGGGCGGTGACCTGCGGCGGATGCGCAAGGAGGCGGACGGCAAGGTCTCCGAACTGCGCCGCCTGATCCAGGAGATGCCCGGACTGGGCCCGGCCGGCGCCGACATCTTCCTGCGCGAGGTCCAGCGGGTGTGGCCGGAAGTGGCGCCGTACCTGGACGACAAGGCGCTGAAAGGTGCGGAACGCCTGGGCCTGCCCAAGGACCAGGACCGGCTCGTCAAGCTCGCCGGGAACACCGAACCGGCCGTGCTCGCCGCGGCGTTGGTGCGGGCCGCGCTGGACAAGGAGGTGGCCGAAGACAGTCTCCGCCGCGCCGGATGATCGTGCCGTATCGACAGGAGCCGGCCGCATCCGGCCCGGGTCTACGACTGGTTCCTCGGCGGTAAGGACAACTACCCCGTGACGAGGAACTCGGCCGCAAGATCACCTCGATGCAGGCCGACGCCCCGCGGCACGCGCGCGCCAACCGCCGGTTCATGGAACGGGCCACGCGAGGGGTCCTGAGGGAGACGGGGATCCGCCAGTTCCTCGACATCGGCTCCGGCATCCCCACCGAGCCCAACCTCCACCAGATCGCCCAGTCCGTCGCACCGGACGCGCGGGTCGTGTACGTCGACAACGACCCGATCGTCCTCGCGCACGTGGAGGCCCCGCTGCACGGCACCCCGCAGGGCGCGACGCGGTACGTCCAGGCCGACGCGCGCGAGCCCGAGCGGATCCTCGAAGGGGCCGCGTCCGTCCTCGACCTCGACCGGCCCGTCGCCCTGTCACTGATCGCGCTCCTGCACTTCATCGCCGACGAGGACGGTGCCCACCACCTGGTGGACACGCTGGTCGACGCGCTGGCGCCGGGCAGTTGCCTGGTCCTGTCCGCGATGACGGCGGACTTCGACCCGGAGAACGTACGCAAGGGCATCGCGGCGTACACGGCGAGCGGGGTGACGCTCGTCGCGCGCTCGCACACCGAGATGGGCCGCTTCTTCAAGGGACTCGACCTGATGGAGCCGGGAATCGTGTCCCTCGCCCACTGGCACCCCTCGGCGGGCGAGGACGCGGAGGAGGGCGACCCCGTGTCGCTGTACGGCGCGGTCGGCATCAAGCGCTGACGCCGCGCAAGCCTCGGCGCCGCTCGAATGTGGTCAGGCCGGGAAGACCGCCCGGACCTCCCAGCCGTGGCCGGTGCGCGGGCCGGCGTGGAGGTCGCCGCCCAGGGCCGTCACCCGCTCCTTGAGGCCGACGAGGCCGAAGCCGCCGCCGTGTGCGGCGGCCGGGAGCTGGGTGCCGCCTCGGCCGTCGTCCGCGACCGACACCTCCAGACGGCCGCTGTCGCGCCGCAGCCGGACGGTGATCTCCGTGGCGTCGGCGGCGTGCCGTCGTACGTTCGTCAGCGCTTCCTGGACGACGCGGAAGGCCGCGGCCTGCACCTCGTGGGGGAGGTCGTCGGAGACGGCTCGATCGCGGTGGAAGGTGACCTTCTGGATCGGGCTGGCGAAGCCGTCCGCCAGTTCGGCGATGGCGGCGAGGTCGCCCACCGGCCGGCGGTCGGCTGCCTCGTCGGTGTCGCGCAGGACGCCGACCGTGCGGCGCATCGAGGCGAGGGCCTCGGTCGCGGCGCGCTCGATGCCCGCGAGGACGGGGTCGAGTTCGTCGGGCCGGCTGTCCGCCATCATGCGGGCGACCTGGGTCTGCACCAGGATCCCGGTGACGTGGTGCGCGACGAAGTCGTGCAGGTCGGCGGCGATGGCCAGACGTTCGGAGCGGCGGGTCTCGCTGACGGCGACGGTCCGCCGGTAGTCCATGGAGCGCAGATAGGCGGCGAACCCGGCGGAGAGACCGATCAGGACCAGCCCGATCAGCATGAAGCCCATCATGGTGTCCGGCATGCCGCGCAGGGCCCGCACCGGCAGGGCCAGGACGGCGGCGCCGTCCAGCGCGGCGCACATCACGACCCAGCGGCGCGAACAATGCCGTACGGCGACGAACAGCAGGCACAGCAGGATCACCAGCTCGCCCGGGCCGAACAGGGCCTCCGGGTACGTCACCGAGGCCACGGTGTAGAGGCCGGAGGCCACGGCCGGCACGACCGTGCGCACCTGAGGCGTGAGCCACGAGGGACGGCGGCCGGCCGGCCACAGGACGGCGACGGCGCCGATCATCAGCACGGCGGCCACTGGCCAGATGCCGGGTCCGTCGTTGCCGGCCGCGTAGGCCAGGTCGACGAGCGCCGCGCCGACGAGGGCGCCGATGCCGAAGCCGCGTGCCAGGCCCCGGAGAGTAACGGACTTCATGCTGCTCACCGTATGTGGCACCGACAGCGGCCGGATCGGCCGAACGGTCGAGGCGCCATCGCCTGAAGCCTGACCGTTCGGCCGAGGCGCGCGCCCGTGCCCGCGGGCGAGGGTGGAGCCACTTCCTCCCGTCCGACCCGCGGAATCCTCAGGAGTACGTGATGCAGCGCAAGTTCCTCGTCGGTGCCGTCGGCGGTACGACCGCCGTCGTGAGCATCTTCGGTGTCGGCACCCACCTGCTTGCCAGGACCGAGTCGACCACCGGCCTCGACCCGGACAGCGCGGTGAGCGTCGGCGGTCACCGGGCCCTGGCCGCCGAGCTGGTCGCGGGCCGCACCGCGAGCCTGTACCACCCGCTGCCCTGGGTCGGGAAGAAGATCTCCGACGTCACCTGCCCGACCGGGCTCAAGGCCGTCGCCGGAGCCACCATCACCTGCACCGGCAAGAAGAGCGACGGCGAGACCGTCGAGATCCCCGTCGCCGTGGTCAAGGCCACGGACCACTCCATCACCTGGAAGTTCGAGCGCTAGAAGAGGACCGGTTCCCCTGATGCACACCGTTCTGGCCGGTCACGGCCTCGTCAAGAAGTACGGCTCCACCACCGCCCTGGCCGGCGTGGACGTCCAGGTCGGCGAGCGCGACTCGCTGGCGATCATGGGCCCGTCCGGGTCCGGCAAATCCACCCTGCTGCACACCCTGGCCGGCATCATCCGCCCCGACGGCGGCCAGGTGCTGCTGCGCGGCGAGCGAAGCGAGATGGGGGTCCCCCCGGCCGAAGGCTGGGCGCGCATCGACAAGCTGGGCGAGAACAAGCTCAGCGCGCTGCGCCGCAAGCGGTTCGGGTTCGTCTTCCAGTTCGGCCAGCTGCTGCCGGAGCTGCCCGCCGAGGAGAACGTCGCCCTGCCGCTGATGCTGGAGGGCACCCCGCGCAAGCAGGCCGTCGAGCGCGCCCGCCGCTGGTTCGCCCCGCTCGGCCTCGACGGGCTGGAGCAGCGCCGCCCCGGCCAGCTCTCCGGCGGTCAGGCCCAGCGCGTCGCCATCGCCCGTGCCCTGGTCGTCGAACCGGACGTGGTCTTCGCCGACGAACCCACCGGCGCCCTGGACCAGGTCACCAGCACCGAGGTGGTCCGACTGCTGACCTCGGTCACCCGCGAGCAGGGCGCCGCCCTGGTCATGGTCACGCACGACGCCGACGTCGCCGCCCACTGCGACCGGATCCTCCAGGTGCGGGACGGCCGGATCAGCAATTACAGCCAGTACACGGTCGCCTGACCACCCGCCCCCTTCCCAGCGGAGATGCCGCCATGCGTTCCCCCGTCCTGCCCCTGACCTGGCATCTCGCCAAGTCCTCCGGCCGCCGCGGCCTGCAGAGCCAGCTGCTGGCGGCCGGTGCCGCCGCCGTCGGCGCGTTCGTGCTGCTGGTCATGATCGCCGCCACCGTCGGCTCCGGCACCCGCGCCGACCACACGACGTGGCGCACCCCCGACGCCGTACCGGCGAAGCAGGCCACCGCCGTCCAGGCCCTGGCCACGACGTACGTCCGCCACGAGCCTGTCACCGTGGTGTCGCTGGCCCAGCTGCCCGGCCGCGAGGCGACCCCGGCACCGCCCGGCCTGAGCTCCTTCCCGGAGAAGGGCGAGGTGTACGTCTCCCCCGCCCTGGCCGAGCTGATGCACCAGCTGCCCGCGAGCCAACTGGCGGACCGCTTCCCGAAGGTGAAGTCCTACGGCACGATCGGCGCCGCCGGCCTCGCCTCGCCGGACGAGCTGGTCGCCGTGGTGGGGCGGGCGCCGGGCGATCCCGCGGTGTCGAAGGCGGCCGAGGGGGGCGGCGCCACCTGGTTCGACACCGGGCAGGCCGCGCGCGCCCGGATCTCCGGGTTCTCCGGAACGGAGAAGTCCCTGCTCACGGGCTCGGACAAGGGGACGGCGCTGCTGGGTGTGGTGCTGCTGGCGATGCCCGTGGTGGTGCTGGCCTCGGCGGCCGGACGGCTCGGGGCGGCCCGGCGTGAGCAGCGGCTGGCCGCGCTGCGCCTGGCGGGGGCGACCCCGCGGCAGATCCTCGCCATGACCGCCGCGGAGGCGGCGGGCGTCGGCGCGGCCGGCGCGCTGGCGGGCGCGCTCGCCTACGTGGCGCTGCTGCCCGCCCTGGCTCGGATCCCGTACGGCGTCGGCACCTGGTACACCGGTCAGCTGTGGGTGGGCCTGCCATGGTTCGCGGCCGTGGTGGTCGCGGTGACCGCGCTCATCACCGTCAGCGCCGTGTCGATGCTGCGCCAGGTGGCGGCCTCGCCCCTGGGGGTCGCCCAGCAGGCGAACCCGCGCCGCACCCGCTGGATCCGGTTCGTCGCCTTCGCGGCGACGCTGCTGTACGTCTTTCAGTCGACGGGCAACGGAGGCCTGACGCCCCGTCAGGCGATCGCCCTGCTGGTGCTGTTCTACGGCGCGTTCTGGCTCTTCGGTCCCTGGGTCGTGGACCGGCTGGGCCGGGTCGTGGGCCGCTTCGCCCGCCGGCCTGCGACCCTGCTGGCGGCGCGCCGCCTCAGTGACGACCCGCGCGGCGCCTGGCGCACGGTCAGCGGGCTGGTGCTCGCCGGGTTCGTGGCCGGGTTCTTCTCCGTCAGCCAGCTGGGCATGGAGGGCTCGCAGTATCAGGGCCAGGTCGCGGTGATCACCGACGCCGCACAGGCGCGGCACGCCGCCGACGAGGCCCGGACGCTGCTCGACCGGGCGGGCGCCACCGCGACCGTCACCGTCGGTCACGAGGACGACTACGACACTCTGCTGGGCGGCAGCCCCGGCGTGCTCGCCCGTGTCACCGGCGGTCAGGAGCAGATCGACACCGCGGTCACGGCCCTGACGTCCGTGGCGCCGGGCACACCGCCGTACTCCCAGGACTACGCGGCGGCGCCCGACAGCACGCTCTTCGACCGCATCTCCCAGGTCAGCACCGCCACCCTGGCCCTGAGCTTCCTCGTCGCGACCGCCTCGGCCGGTCTGACCGCCGCCGCGAACGTCCTCGACCGGCGGCGCGTCTACGCCCTGCTGCGGCTGGCGGGCACCCCGTTGAAGGTGCTGGACCGGGCCAGGCTCCGCGAGACGGTCCTCCCGCTGGTCGTCCTGGCGGGCGGCACCACCGGGATGGGCGTCTACGGCTCCTACAAGCTCAACCAGGCGGCCGACGTCGGGATCAACACCACCGGCGCCCTGCAACTGGCCGCCTGCGTGGTCATCGGCGCGCTGGCGATGTTCGCCGCGATCGTCGGCAGCAGGCCACTGCTGCGGAGGGTGACGGCGGATCCGGCGCAGACTGTCGACTGATCACCGCCGGTCGACGACCGGCGACCGGCGGCTGGCGGCTGGCGACTGGCGACTGGCGACTGGCGACTGGCGACTGGCGACTGCTGACGGACCCACCGTCGGCCGGACACTGCCGACAGGCCACCGCCGACAGACCACCATCCGCCGGACACTACCGACCGACCACCGCCGACAGACCACCATCCGCCGGACACTACCGACCGACCACCGCCGACAGACCACCATCCGCCGGACACTGCCGACAGGCCACGGCCGACCAGACACCGCCGACAGACCACCGCCGGGACGGCCCGCCGCATACGCCGGCGGGCCGTCGTCCCGTACACGCCCTGAGGCATGATCGAGCCATGACGAGCCCCACCCCGCCCGGCGCGCCCATCCGTGTCCTCATCGCCGACGACCAGGACATGGTCCGCACCGGCTTCCGCTTCTTCCTGGACGCGCAGCCCGACATCACGGTGGTCGCCGAGGCCGCCGACGGCGAGACGGCCGTCGCGCTCGCCCGCGAGGTGCGGCCGGACGTGTGCCTGCTGGACATCCGGATGCCGAGGCTGGACGGGCTGGCGGCGACCCGGCTGCTGGCGGGCCCGGACGTGCCCGACCCGATGCGGGTGGTCGTGGTCACCACCTTCGACCTCGACGAGTACGTGTACGGGGCGCTGCGCGGCGGGGCGTGCGGGTTCCTGCTCAAGGACTCCGGGCCGACCCTCCTGGCTGAGGCGGTCCGCGCGGCCGCGGCCGGCGACTCGCTCGTCTCCCCCTCGGTCACCGTCCGCCTGCTCAAGCACGTCACCGAGTCCCCGCGGCCGGCTGCCCGGTCCCGCCCCGCGCCGCCCACGGAACCCCTCACCGAGCGCGAGTCCGAGGTGGTCCGCCTGGTCGCCCTGGGCCGGACGAATGCCGAGATCGCCGCCGAGCTGTACGTCTCCCTCTCCACGGTCAAGACGCACCTGTCCAGCGTCCAGCTCAAGCTGGCCGCGCGGAACCGAGTCGAGATCGCGGCCTGGGCCTGGCAGCACGGGCAGGTGCAGCCGGGGGCGTGAAGGCGCGCCGGCCGGGCCGGTAACCGGGAGCGGCTCACCCGAACAGTCCGGTGCGCTGGTGCACAGCGGGGGCCGATGGTGCGCTGAGGGCACGTACCGCGTTGTTCTCAGGAGGCTTCCGCGATGACCTGTCGTCCGTCCTTCCCCTCTTGCCTCAAAGGCACGGGGGGTACCCCCATCGTCCGGTTGTTCGCCTCGGCCCTCGCGGCGGGCGCACTGCTGACCACGACGGCCTGTTCGGACGGCGACGGCGGTGGCGGTGGCGATTCGGGAGCCTCGGACGTCGCCGCGTCGTCCGCCGCCGAGAAGTCCCCGACTGCATCGCCCCGGGCCGCGCGGCAGACGCCGACCCCCACCGCGTCCGGCCGCCTCACCGCGGCGGGCGCGCAGGCCGCACTGGTCACCGAGGCCGACCTCGAGGACGACTGGACCCAGGTCCGGGACGCGGCCGCCTGGAGCGACACCCTGCTCATCGGCACGGTCGACGTCGCGGACTTCCTCACCGCCAAGGCCGACGCCGCCGACTGCCAGAAGCTGCTCGACGCCCTCTACGACGACGATCTGCTGGGCGAACCGTCCGGGGCGTCCGCCCTCAGGGGCTTCCAGCAGGACGACTCCCGCCTGCTCCACCAGGTCGCCGCCTACGACCGGGCCGCACTGGACGCCTCGCTGGCCTGGCTGAAGTCGCTGCCGGTCAAGTGCGACCAGTTCACCGCGACCAATGCCGCAGGCGAGCAGCGGACCGTGCAGGTGACCGAGACCTCGGTCCCGCAGACGGGCGACGCCCGGCAGGGCCTGCACGTGACGGTGCAGGGCACGGCAGCCGGCGCACCGGCCACGCTCACCCTCGACGTCGCCGCCGTACGCGTCGGCAGTGACGCCCTCACCGTCACCACCGGCGGACTCGACGGGGACGAGGACGACTCCTTCGAGCGGGCGGTGACGCGGGGCACCCAGCGGCTGACGGACGTGCTGGCCGGCCGGACGCCCACGGCGAACCCCGCCGCGTTCGACTGAGTTTCCCGCAGTCGGGCCGCCCTCTTCCGCTGGGGCCGTTTCCGGGACAAGCTGATCATCGGACGGCACAATGGCGGCGACGGCCGCAGGCGCGAAGCAAGGAGCGAACAGGTGAGCGAGAGCCACACCAAGTCAGACGGGTCGGCGAGGCTGAACACCGGTGTGGCGCACAACGCCCGCGTCTGGAACTACTGGATCGGCGGCAAGGACAACTACGAGGTCGATCAGCAGGTCGGCGAGCACGTGGCCGGAATGTTCCCGCTCATTCGGGAGGTCGCCCGCGCGGACCGCTGGTTCCTGGGCCGGGCGGTGCGATTCCTCGCCGAGGAGCAGGGGATACGGCAGTTCCTCGACATCGGCACCGGACTGCCGACGGTGGAGAACACCCACGAGATCGCCCAGCGGATCGCCCCCGACTCGCGCATCGTCTACGTCGACAACGACCCGATCGTGCTGGTCCACGCCCGCACCCTGCTGACCAGCACCTCCGAAGGTGTCACCGACTACATCGACGCCGACGTGCACGACCCGGACGCCATCCTCGAACGCGCCGCACGGACCCTGGACTTCGGCAAGCCGGTCGCGGTGATGATGCTGGGCATCCTCAACTTCGTACTCGACGCGGAGAAGGCACGGGACATCGCGCGGCGGGTCATGGCCGCGGTGCCCCCGGGCAGCTGTCTGGTTCTCACCCACCCCACCTTCGACGCCGACCTGGGCGGCGAGGGCCAGATCCCGGCCATGAAGTTCTGGAACGAGAACGCCACGCCGCCGGTCACCGCCCGTAGCCGGGAGGACATCGCCGCGTTCTTCGACGGGCTTCACTTGCTCGAACCGGGTCTGGTGTCGTGTTCGCAGTGGCGCGCCGAGCCCGACACTCCCGCCGCGGTGCCGCAGTTCGGCGCGGTGGCCGTCAAACGTTGAGAGCGCTGCGAGCGCCGAAAGCGCTGAGAATCTGTGAGCGCTGAGAACTCTGTGAGCACAACCGCTGTTCCGGCACCTTCTGAAAGTATGATCAAGCAATGTCTGACATGACCGAAACCACGCCGGGTTGGCTGAATCCCGACGAGCTCGAAATGGCGCGCGCCCGCCTGCCGATCCTGTACGTCGAGGCCGTGCCCGTGCGCGTCGACGACAGCGGCGAAGTCACCAGCATCGGACTGCTGCTCCGCATCGGCCCGGACGGAACGGTCAGCCGGACCCTGGTGTCGGGCCGGGTGATGCACCACGAGCGCGTCCGTGACGCCCTCCTGCGTCACCTGGAGAAGGACCTCGGCCCGGTCGCCCTCCCCCGCGTCCCGTCCTCCCTGCAGCCCTTCACCGTGGCCGAGTACTTCCCGACGCAGGGGGTCACGCCGTACCACGACCCCCGCCAGCACGCGGTGTCCCTCGCCTACGTCGTGCCGGTGGCCGGCGACTGCCGGCCCCGGCAGGACGCCCTGGACCTGGTCTGGTTCAGCCCGCAGGAGGCCCTGTCCCCTGCGGTGCAGAACGAGATGCCGGGCGGTCACGGGGTCCTGCTGAAGCAGGCGATGGCGCATGTGGGCTGCGTGTCCGAGGGCCCGTGATACGCGGGTCGGGACTGGCCGGGGTGCTGTCGGCAGACGGATCGGTGCCCGACCAGGTGCCGGCCCGGGTGCCGTCAGTCGGAGTCGTTGCGCTGTGTCGTGCCGGGCTCGCCGGTGTCGCGGTGCCACTCGACCACCAGCTCGTCCTTGGTGCCGAAGCGGACCAGGTGACGGCCGACGACGTCCTCGAGGATGGCGAGGTGTTCGGCGTCGGACTCCACCGCGAGCAGCAGGGCACCCTCGGTCGCGGTGAGGGATCCGGTCCCCTCGTTCTGGAAGACCAGGCGGCCCACGCCGGTCTCCTCGTCCCAGCTGGTCTCGCTGCGCCGGCCGAGGTGGGAGGCGAGCTGCTTGGCATAGCGGTGCGGGCGGTCGGTGGCGACGCGTGCTTCGGAACGGGGCATGACGGGCTCCCAGGGTTCGCTGATGCGGGCGGACGAGTAGATGATGCCGGACCGACGGTCCGGACACGGGCTCAGGTGCCCTTGAGTGCCAGCGGCAACGAGCTCAGGCCGCTGAGGAAGTTGGAGTAGACGGGTCGTGCCGGGCCGGTCTGTTCCCACTCCGCGACCAGATCGCGCAGTCCGGCCAGTACGGCCCCGATCTCGGCCCGGGCCAGATAGGCGCCGAGGCAGAAGTGCGGGCCGTAGGCGAAGGTGATGTGCTTGTTGGGCACGCGGTCGAGCCGCAGCCGGTCGGGGGCGTCGAAGACCCGCTCGTCGTGGTTGGCGGAGGCGTTCCAGATGGTGACGATGTCCCCGGTCCTGATCGGGTGGCCGGCGATCTCGGTGTCGGTGGTCGCGGTGCGCCCCGAGTGCAGGGCGGGGGTCGTCCAGCGGAGCATCTCCTCGACGGCCGTGTCGATGGACACGTCACCGCGTTTGAGTGCCCGCCACTGGTCGGGGTGCTCGAGGAGGGCGAGGGCGGCGCCCACCATCGACAGCCGGGCCGTCTCGTCGCCACCGAGGATGAGGCTGTAGCAGTTGAGCATGATCTCGTCGTCGTCCAGCGGCAGTCCGTTCACCTCGCTGCCCGCCAGCAGTGCGATGACGTCGGCGTGGCCGCCCTCGCGCCGGTCGCGGGCGAGGCCCGCGAAGTAGAGCAGGATCTCGCTCTTGGCGATCCAGGCGTCGGCCGCCGTACTGTCCGCCTGGTGCGAGCCCAGCGCCGAGGACGTCAGGCTCAGCACATGGGCCCGGTCGCTGTCGGGCACGCCGAGCAGGTCGCAGATGGCGCCGAGCGGAATGCCCGCCGCGACGTCGGCGGCGAAGTCGCACGTGCCCTTCTCGATCGCGTCCCGCAGCAGCCGCTGGACCGTGCCGCGCACACTGGCGACGATCGGCTCCAGGGCACGCGGCGTGAACGCGGACATCAGGATGCGGCGCAGTCCGGCGTGTCGCTGCCCGTCGGTGATGGCGAGCATGCGGCCGGCCGCGGAGTCGCCGCCGGCCAGCAGGGTCTCCAGGACGTTGCCGCCCTCGGAGGTGAAGCGGGTGCTGTCGCGGTACACGGAGGTGACGTCGGCGTGCCGGGTCACCACCCAGAAGCCGGGGGCCGAGCCGGTGGCCGGGTTCCAGTGGACCGGCTCGTGCTCCCGCAGGTGACGCCACACGGCGGACAGGTCGCTCTCGGCATGCAACCGCGGATCGGCCAGGTCCAGCGTGTCCAGCTCGCCGGGGGCGATCGTCCGCCGCGTGGTCATCCCGGTGTTCCTCTCGTTGTCGCTTCCGCCGTCGTTTCCGTTGTCGCTTCCGTGCTTCGTCACTCGCCCATGGCCTGGATCAGGCTCTTGGGCCGCATGTCGGTCCAGTGCTCCTCGACGTACGCCACGCAGTCCTCGCGGCTCGCGCGGCCGTGGACGACGGTCCAGCCGGCCGGGACCTCGGCGAAGGCGGGCCACAGTGAGTGCTGGCCCTCGTCGTTCACCAGGACGTGGTGTTCGAGGGTGTCGTCGTCGAACGGGTTGGTGGTCATGCGGAGTTGCTCCTGTCGGGTGTGGAAGGGGTCGTGCGGAGCCGCCGGTCGAGCACGGGTCCGATCCGGTCCAGCGACGCGGGCCGGGTCATCTCGCCGTGGGCGCAGGGGATGTCGTGGTGGTCGACGCGGCCTTGGATGTACGGCTGCCAGGAGCCGGGCCGGTCCGGGTGCGCGTCCGGATCTTGTGCGGCGGTGAAGAGCAGCAGGTCACCGCGGTACGAAGCGGGGGCGAATTCCTCCAGCAGACGCCGGTTGTCCGCCGTCACCTCGACCAGGGCGGCGAGTTCGGGGTCGTCGAGACTGCCCGGGAGGTCGGGCACGGCGCGCACCAGCTCGGTGAACCGGGCGTCGGTCAGCTCCTGCGGCGACGGCGGCACCTGCCGCCCCAGGATGGCGAGGAGGCTGCTCAGCACGGCCGGCCGGTCCGTGGGACGCGGGCCCTGGCTGGTCCATGCCCCGGGGAAGGAGTCGAGCATCGCCAGCAGCGCGACCCGTTCCCCCGCCGCCTGGAGTGCCGTGGCGACACCGTGGGCGACGAGGCCGCCCATGGAGTAACCGAGCAGGTGGTAGGGGCCTCGGGGCTGGATCTCGCGGATGCGGGCGGTGTGGTCGGCGACGGCCTCCGCCAGGCTGTGCGACCGCGGTGTTCCGGGGAGCAGCCCGCGGGACTGCAGTCCGTACAGCGGCCGGTCGGGGTCGAGATGACGGGTCAGCCCGGCGAATCCCCAGGCCAGCCCGGATGCGGGCGGCAGGCAGAACAGCGGCTCACGGTCGCCCCGGGTACGCAGCGGGAGTACGACGTCCAGGGCCGACCGCCCGGAGGCCGCCACGGCCCCGGTCCCGCTCCCACCGGTCAGCCTCCGTGCCAGTGCGGCCACGGTCGGCGTCTCGAAGACGGCCCGCAGGGGCAGTTCGGCGCCGAGTTCGGTACGGATCCGGGCGGTGAGCCGGGGGGCCAGCAGGGAGTGCCCGCCGAGGTCGAAGAAGCCGTCGTGGACGCCGACTCGGAGCGGGTCGAGGCCGAGGACGTCGGCGACGATCGCCCGCAGCCGTTCCTCCTGCTCGGTGCGCGGGGCGCTGCGCGTACGGCCGGCCGGTGTCCCGGGTGCGGGCAGGGCCTTGCGGTCCAGTTTGCCGCTGGCGGTGAGCGGAAGGCGGTCGAGGACGACGACTGCCGAGGGGACCATGTGAGCGGGCAGTGTTCGGGCCAAGTGGGCGCGCAACGAGGCCGGTTCGGCGGTCGTCACGGCGTAGGCGACGAGCTGCCGCTCGCCGCGCTGGTCCTCGCGTACCGCGGCGGCCGCGTGTGTCACGGCCGGGTGGGCCGCCAACACGGCTTCGATCTCGCCGAGTTCGACGCGGAAGCCGCGGATCTTGACCTGGTGGTCGGCCCGGCCGAGGAAACGCAGCTGCCCGTCGAAGCCGCGCACCGCCAGGTCTCCCGTCCGGTACATCCGCTCCCCGGGACCGCCGAACGGGTCGGCGACGAACCGCTGCCCGGTCAGTCCCGGGCGGCCGAGGTAGCCGCGGGCCGGTCCGCCGCCCGCCAGGTAGACCTCCCCCGGCACGCCGTCGGGCACCGGTTGGAGGGCCTGGTCGAGGAGACGCAGGCGGTTGCGGGCGAGCGGGCGGCCGAGCGGCGGCGGACCGTCCTTGCCGTACGGATCGACGTCGGACTGCCAGGCGGTGGCGTAGACGGTCGCCTCGGTGGGCCCGTAGAAGTTGATGATCCGCGCGCCGGGGAAGGCGGCCCCGAGGTCGGTGAGGAGCTGCTCGGGGATGGGTTCGCCGCCCAGCGCGACGACCTGAGGGGAGACGTCCGGGCGGTCGGCGACGACGGTGGCCATGACCGAGGGCACCCCGCTGATCAGGCTCGCGTCCCAGCCGTCTGCCGCGCCCAGCGCCAGCAGGTTCTCGACGATCTCGATACGGCCGCCGCACAGCAGCGGCGAGAAGATCTCGAAGACGGACACGTCGAAGTTGAGCGAGGTGGAGAACAGCACTTTGGCCAGTCGCTCGGCCCCGAGCGCGGTGTGCGTCCACTCGACGAACTCGACGACGCTCCGGTGGGTCGCCGCCACGCCCTTGGGCCGTCCGGTGGAGCCTGAGGTGTAGGTGACGCAGGCGAGGCTGTCGGGCGACGACGCGGGTGCGGTCCCGAGATTCTGACCGTCCCTCATGTCGGGGAGGAGCAGCACCGCGGTCCCCTCGGGCAGTACCGCGGCCGTGTCGTGGGTGGCCAGGACGACGACCGGCCGGGCGTCGTCGACGATGTAGGCGAGACGGTCGGGCGGGTAGGCCGGGTCGAGCGGCAGATAGGCGGAACCGGACTTCAGGATGCCGAGGACGGCGACGACCAGATCCGCCGTACGCGGCAGCGCGATGCCGACGACCCGCTCGGGGCCGGCCCCCATGGAGACGAGCCGACGGGCCAACCGGTCGGCCTGGTCGTCCAGTTCGCGGTATGTCAGGCCGGCGCCGCGGTCCAGCACGGCCTCGGCGTCCGGGGTGGCGGTGACCTGTGCGGCCCACAGGTCGGTGAGCGTGCGGGTCGCCGGGGCCGGTTCGGTGCGTGGGGATTCATCCCGGGAGGTCAGTCCGACACGGCCGAGCGGCAGTTGCGGATCGGTCGCCATGATCTTCAGGAGCCGTACGAGGCGGGCGAGCGTGGCCTCGGCCCACTCGGCGTCGAACAGGTCGGGCCGGTAGGCCAGCCGGAAGCGCGGCCGGGGGCCGGGGACAGCCACCAGCGTCACGGGGTAGTGGGTCGCGTCACACCCGCCCGTGCCGACGACCCGCACACCGTCACCCGGGTCGGTGGCCTGCTGGTCCGTCGGATAGTTCTCGAACACGACCAGCGTGTCGAAGAGTTCGGGTGTGCCGGCCGCCCGCTGGATGTCGGCGAGCCCCAGGTGATGGTGGTCGAGCAGCCGGACGTATCCGTCCTGGACCCGGCGCAGCAGCCCGCTCACGGGTTCGTCGGGGCGTAGCCGGACGCGGGTGGGGACGGTGTTGATGAACAGGCCGACCATCGACTCCACGCCGGGCAGTTCGGCCGGGCGGCCGGAGACGGTGGCGCCGAAGACGACGTCGTCGTGCCCCGTCGTACGGCTGAGCAGGATCGCCCAGGCGGTCTGGACGAGGGTGTTCACGGTGACGCCCAGCCTCCGGCCCAGGGCGGTCAGGGCGGTGCCGGTGTCCGCCGGTATTTCCAGGTGGGCCTGTGCGAGGTCGCCGGAGCCGCGGCCGTCCGGGGCGTGCTCGGCGAGGCGGGTCGGTTGCGCCACTCCGGTCAGCGCCTGACGCCAGGCGGATTCGGCGGCCGTACGGTCCCGGCGGCCCAGCCAGTCCAGGAACGTGCGGTAGGGCGGCGCCGGCGGCAGTGCGGCGGGGTCGCCACCGGCCTCGTACAGGGCGAGGAGTTCGCGCAGCAGGACGGAGACCGACCAGCCGTCGAGCAGGATGTGGTGGTGGGTGACGAGGAGGCGGTGCCGTCGCTCGCCCGTGCGGGCCAGGGTGCAGCGGATCAGCGGCGGGGTGGCGGGGTCGAAGCCGCGGCCGAGGTCTTCGTCCAGCAGCCGTGCCCACTCCTCCTCGGTGTCGGTGTCGGGACCCGTAAGGTCGGTCTCGGTCCACGGCAGCGCGGCCCGGCGCGGCACGACCTGCACCGGCTGGCCGCCGCGGCGGCGCCGGAAGGCCGCCCGGAGGGTCGGATGCCGGTCCAGCAGGGCCTGGGCGGCGGTCCGCAGCCGGGTGGCGTCCAGGGTGCCGTCGAGGTCGAAGACCAGCTGGACCAGATAGACGTCCCGGGCGTCCCGCTCCCGCTCGTACAGGGCGTGGAAGAGCAGGCCCTCCTGGAGCGGTGTCAGGGGCAGTACGTCGACTTGCGCGGGCCGCGCGGTCGTCATGGGATTCTCACCGTCTCTCTTGGATGGTGCTAGCCGTCGAGGCCCGCGGCGAGTTCGTCGAGTTCGTCCTGGGACAAGGCAAGTTCGTCTTGGGACAAGGCGAGTTCGTCCTGGGACAGCGAGAGGCTCTCCGTCCCCGGGGCGTGCTCGGCCCGGGCGACGAGTGCGGTGAGCGCGGCGAACCAGGCGTCGGCCAGGGCGCGCACCTCCGCCTCGGTCAGTACGCCGTCCGGCCACGACCAGTCGGCGACCAGCCGGGGTCCGGTGCCGGAGTCGTGGACGACCGCGTTGAGGTCGAGTGCGTGGGCGGTGCCGAGGCCGGGGTCGGTGCCGCTGCCGAGCGCCGCGGACTCCGGGGCGAAGGCCCACTCGGCGGTGTCTGCGGGTGCGGTGAACCGGCCCAGGTAGTTGAAGCCGACCGCGGGGGCGGGGTGCTCGGTCAGACCGGGCGCCGTGTCGGGGTTGAGGTGGCGCAGCAGGCCGAACCCGATGCCGTGGTCGGGCAGCCCGCGAAGCCGCTCGCCGACCCGGCGGGCCGCGGTCTCGGCGGCGGGGCCGGCGGCCAGCGCGTCGGCGAGGTCGATGCCCTCCAGGTCGAGGTGGACCGGGTAGAGCGAGGTGAACCAGCCGACCGTACGGGACAGGTCGAGTCCGCGGGTCAGTTCCTCGCGGCCGTGTCCCTCGACGTCGACGAGGACGTGCGGGGAGCCCTGGCGGTCGGCGAGGGCCAGGGCGAGGCCGGTGAGCAGCACGTCCTGCGTGCCGGTGCCGAAGGCGGCGGGGACGGTGGTGAGCAGCGGCCCGGTCGCCTCGGGGGGCAGGGTGAGGCGGAGCGAGCGCGTGCCGGCGGCGGTGTCTCGTGCGGGGTCGAGCGGGCGGGCGCCCAGCGGGGTGCGCGGGGCGGCGAGCATACGGCGCCACAGCTCCGCCTCGGCGACGCGCGCGGGCCTGTGGGCCTCGTCGCCCAGCAGCCCGGACCAGCGGCGGAACGACGTGCCGACCTCAGGGAGCTTCGGAGCGCGCCCCTGGACGACCGCGGCCCACGCCGCTTCCAGGTCGGGCAGCAGGATCCGCCAGGACACGCCGTCCACGACCAGGTGGTGCGCGACGAGCAGCAGGCGCCCCGGACGGTCGGGCCCGGCGTCGAACCACACGGCGCGCACCATCGCCCCGGCCGCCGGATCGAGCAAACCGAGCACCCGGTCGAATTCCTCGGCGACGGCCGCGTGCAGGTCCTCGTCCCCGCCGGTGTCCCGGCGGTCGAGCAGGTCGGCGGCGCGCACCCGGCCTGCCGGGCGGATGTCGAGGGCCTGTGTCGGAAGTGGCGTCGTCCGCCCGGAGGGCGGGCCCACTTCCGACGCAGGCCCTGGGGCGGGGACCGGGGTGAGCCGGGCCCGGAGCACGGCGTGGTGGTCGATCAGGGCCTGCAGGGCCTCGGTCAGGCGTGGGAGGCCGGCGCCGGCCGGGACCGTCAGCAGGACGGACTGGCTGAGCCGGTCGATCGGTCCGCCGCGTTCCAGCAGCCAGTGCATCACCGGAGTGAGCGGCGCCGTCCCGACACCGTCGTCCTGCTCGTCCGTGCTGCCGGCTCCCACCGGCCCCCGCGCCACGGCCGCCAGCCCGGCCACCGTCTGATGCTCGAACACATCACGCGGGCTGATCACCACGCCGGCCTCCGCGGCCCGGCTCACCAGCCGGATCGAGGAGATGCTGTCCCCGCCGAGGGCGAAGAACCCGTGGTCGAGGGGAACGTCGGCCAGCTTGAGGAGGTCGCGGAAGAGACCGGCGAGGATCCGCTCGGCTTCCGTCGCGGGCTCCCTGCCACCCGGCGCCCCGGCCGTCGTGGGAGCGGGCAGCGCCTTGCGGTCGAGCTTGGCGTGCGGGGTCAGCGGCAGGGCGTCGAGCACGACGAGCGCCGACGGCACCATGTAGTCCGGCAGCGCCCGCGCCGCGTGCGAGCGCACCGCCGCCGGGTCGGGGGCGCGGCGAGGGTCCCGCGGAACGACGTACCCGACCAGGCGCCGCTCGGAGGGCTCGTCCTCCCGGACGACCACGGCCGCGCGGGCGACGTCCGGGTGCCGGACCAGTACGGCCTCGATCTCGCCGGGCTCGACGCGGAAGCCGCGGATCTTGACCTGGTCGTCCGCCCGGCCCGTGTACTCCAGCTCGCCCTCGGCCGACCAGCGCACCAGGTCGCCCGTTCGGTACATGCGGTCGCCGGGCGCGCCGAACGGGTCGGCGACGAACCGCCCCGCCGTCAGTCCCGGCCGGCCCAGGTAGCCGCGTGCCACGCCCGCGCCGGCGAGGTACAACTCGCCGACCGCTCCGGGCGGCACCGGCCGCAGCCAGGCATCCAGCACGTGCGCCCGGGTGCCGGCCACGGGCCGGCCGATGGGCGGAGCCTGGTCGCCCGACAGCGGCACGCTGATCGTCGCGCACACCGTCGACTCGGTCGGCCCGTAGGCGTTGGCCATGAGCCGGCCCGGCGCCCACCGGGCCACCAGCTCGCCCGGGCACGCCTCCGCGCCCACGACCAGGGTCCGCAGCCCGGGAAGGTCGCCGGCGGGGAGCGTCGCGAGCGCGGCGGGCGGGATGAGGGCGTGGGTGATCCCGCCCTCCCGCAGGGCCCGTTCGAGGGCCTCGCCGACCAGCGGGCCGGGCTCGGCCGGTACCACCAGGGTCCCGCCGGAGGCGAACGCCATCAGCAGCTCCATCACCGACGCGTCGAAGCCGGGCGCCGAGAACTGCAGCACGCGGGAGCCCGCGCCGAGGCCGAAGCGTTCGATCTGCGTCCGTGCCAGGGCGGCGAGCCCGCGGTTCTCCACGACGACGCCCTTCGGCACGCCCGTCGAGCCCGAGGTGTGGATGACGTACGCGGCCTGGCGCGGGTGGTACGCCGTCGGCGGCTCGCCCGCCGGGCCGTCCGCGTTCACGTCCTGGAGGACATAGGACGGGCGGGCGTCGTCCAGCAGGAAGTCGATGCGCTCGCGGGGCAGCCCGGGGTCCACCGGCAGGAACGCCGCACCGGCCAGCGCGACCGCCAGGACCGCGACGATCCGGTCGGCGGAACGCGGCATCAGCACCGCCACGACATCGCCGGGTCCGACCCCGCGGCCGGCCAGCACGCGGGCCAACCGGTCGGCCCGCGTGCCGAGTTCGGCGTACGAGAGCTCGTTCAGGGCCGGTGCGTCCGGGCTGCGGCGTGCCTGCTCCCGGAACAGCTCCGCAAGGGAGGTCTCGGTCGCGTCGCCCGGGACGGTGTTCCACTCGTCGAGGCGTCGCCGCTCACCCTCGTCGAGGAGGTCGATGTCGCCGATGCGCCGGTCGGGGTCGGCGGCGACGGCGGTGAGCAGACGGACGAGTCGCCGTGCGAGCCGCTCGGCCGTGTCGGGGTCGAACAGGTCGGTGCTGTACTCGGCGACGCCGTCGATGCCCGCGGGGGAACCGTCGTCGTGACGGTGCTCGGTCAGGTACAGGGACAGCTCGAAGCGGGCGGCCCCGGTCTCGACGGACTCGCGGGAGACCCGCAGGCCGGGGAGCGAGAGGCCGGGCTCGGTCGTGTGGCCGGTGAAGGCCAGCATGACCTGGAAGAGGGGGTGGCGGGCGAGGGAGCGTTCGGGGCTGAGCGCGTCCACGAGGAGGTCGAAGGGCACGTCCTGGTGGGCGTAGGCGGCCAGGTCGATGTCCCTTACCCGGTGCAGGAGTTCACGGAAGGAGGGATTGCCGGAGGTGTCGGTGCGCAGGGTGAGGCTGTTGACGAAGAATCCGACGAGGTCGTCCAGCCTGCCGTCGGTCCGCCCGGCGACCGGCGTGCCGAGGGGGATGTCGGTGCCGGATCCGAGCCGGGTCAGCAGGGCGGCGAATCCCGCCTGGAGCACCATGAAGAGCGTGACGCGCGAGGACGCGGCCAGGTCGGCGAGCCTGCCGTGCAGTTGCGCGTCGAGCGCGACGGCGGCGCGGTCCCCTCGGCCGCTGGGCTCGGCGGGCCTCGGGCGGTCGGCCGGGAGGGGCAGTTCCTCGGGGGCGCCGCTCAACGCCTCCTTCCAGAAGCCGATCTGGTCGGCCATCAGTTCCGTGGGGTCGTCCTCGGGGCCGAGCAGTTCGCGCTGGTGGCAGGCGAAGTCGGCGTACTGGACGGGCAGCGGCCGCCAGTCGGGCGCGTGCCCCGCCGACCGGGCTGCGTACGCCGTCTCCAGGTCGCGCATCAGCGGTGCCATGGACCAGCCGTCCACGGCGATGTGGTGGGCGAGCAGCAGCAGGACGTGCGTGTCGGCGCCGAGGTCGTAGAGGGTGGCGCGCAGCGGCAGGTCGGTGGCCAGGTCGAAGCGGTGGCCCGCGGCGGCGGTGAGCAGCGCGGGCAGCTCGGCCTCGGTGGCCGTTTCCGTCCCCATGGGCAGCGGTGCGGCGGCCGGGTCCAGGATCCGCTGGTACGGGGTGCCCCGGACGTCCGGGTGGCGTGTGCGCAGGGGCTCGTGGCGGGCGACGACGTCGGCGAGCGCCGCCTTGAGGGCCTGCCGGTCGAGGGGGCCGGTCAGGCGCAGGGCCCAGGGCACGGTGTAGGTGGTGTGGCCGCCGTCGAGGCGGCTCATGAACCACAGGCGCTGCTGGGCGTACGACAGCGCAAGCGGGTCCGGTCGCCGGTCCCGGCGTGTGAGTTCGGGCCGCCGCTCGTCCGCCGTCCGGTCCGCCCGGGCCGAGAGTCCGGCGGGCGTCGGGGTCTCGAAGACGGCTCGTACGGGCAGCGTGGTGCCGAGCGCGCCCTTGATCCGGTCGGCGAGCCGCATGGCGAGCAGCGAGTCCCCGCCGAGCTCGAAGAAGCCGTCGTCCACGCCCACGCGGCGGGCGTCGAGGCCCAGCACGTCGGCGAACAGGCCGCACAGGATCTCCTCCTGCGGGGTGCGCGGGGCCCGGCCTGTTCCTGCCCCCGCCCCGGTGCCGGGGGCGGGCAGGGCGGCGCGGTCGAGCTTGCCGTTGGCGGTCAGCGGCAGCCGGTCCAGGACCACGACGGCCGACGGAACCATGTGGTCCGGCAGCGTCCGGGCCGCGTGCCGCCGTACCGTCGCCGGGGCGGGGGCGCACGAGGGGTCGGCGGCGGCGACGTAGCCCACCAGCCGTCCGTCGCGGATGAGGACGGCCGCACGCGCCACCTCGGGATGGGCGGCGAGCGCCGCCTCGACCTCGCCGGGTTCGATGCGGAAGCCGCGGATCTTGACCTGGTCGTCCGCGCGGCCCACGTACTCCAGCTCGCCCTCGGCGCTCCACCGGGCCAGGTCGCCTGTCCGGTACATGCGTTCGCCGGAGGTGCTGAACGGATCGGCCACGAACCGCCCCGCGGTGAGCCCCGGCCGGCCCAGATATCCGCGCGCCAGACCCACACCGGCGACGTAGAGCTCGCCGGTCGCGCCGGGGGGTACGAGGCGCAGGCCGGCGTCCAGGACGTAGGCGCGCAGATCGGGAATGGTCCGGCCGATCCCGCTCACCCGGCCCGCGCTCAGCGGCTGTCCCGTGACGTGGACGGTCGTCTCGGTGATGCCGTACATGTTCACCAGGACGGGGGTGTCCTGCGGGCGGCGCGTGTACCACTCGGCGGCCTGGGCCGGGTCGAGTGCCTCGCCGCCGAAGACGATGTACCGCAGCGCCAGGTCGCCGGGGACGCCGGCCCGCAGCAGTTCCCCGAACGCCGACGGCGTCTGGTTCAGCACGGTGACCCGTTCGCGTGCGAGCAGCCGCACGAACTCCTCCGGCTCGCGGCTCACCTCGAACGGCACGATCACGAGCGTGCCGCCGTGCAGCAGCGCTCCCCACAGCTCCCAGACCGAGAAGTCGAAGGCGTAGGAGTGGAACAGCGTCCACACGTCGTCCGGGCCGAAGTCGAACCAGTGGCGGGTCGATTCGAAGAGCCGGATCACGTTCCGGTGCGGTACGGCGACCCCCTTGGGCTGTCCCGTGGAGCCGGAGGTGTAGATGACGTAGGCGAGGTGATCGCCGGTCAGGCGCGGTGCGGGCAGCGGTGCCGTGTCCTGCTGCGGCTGCTCGCCGGGCACGACCACGGGGACGTCCGAGGCGGGCAGGTTCTGAGCCACGTCCTCGGTCGTCACCAGCAGCACCGGTTCGGCGTCGGCGAGCATGAAGGCCAGCCGGTCCGCCGGGTACTCGGGGTCCATCGGCAAGTAGGCCGCACCTGTCCTGAGTACCGCCAGCACGGCCACCACCAGCTCCGGCGAGCGGGGCAGTGCGAGGGCGACCAGCCGCTCCGGTCCCGCGCCACGGGCCGCCAGCAGCCGCGCGAGGCGGTCCGCGCGGGCGTCCAGTTCGGCATAGGTCAGCCGGACGCCCTCGTGCACTACGGCGGTCGCGTCGGGGGTGTGGGCGGCCTGGCGGGCGAACAGCTCGGGCAGGGTGGCCTCCCGGGTGTGCCCGGCGGGTGCCGCACCGAGGAGCCGTTCCCGCTCCCCCGGCAGCAGTACCTCCACCTCGTGTGCGCGCCGGTGCGGGTCGGTGACCAGCGCTTCCAGGGTGACGGCGAAGCGGTCCAGCAGGGTGCGGGCGCCGGTCTCGTCGTACAGGTCGGGCCGGTAGGACAGGCGCAGGGCGAGGCGGCGGGCGGGCAGGACGGCGAGGGTGAGCGGGTAGTGGGTGGCGTCGCGGCCGGTGAGCTGGGTGACCCGGGACGCTCCGGGGCCGACGGTGGCCGGATGGTTCTCGAAGGCGAACAGGGTGTCGAAGAGCTCGCCGCTCGCGCCGGTGGCGCGGCGGATGTCGGCGAGGCCGAGGTGCTGGTGCGGAAGGAGGGCCGCCTGCCGGTCCTGGAGGCCGGTGAGCAGGTCGGCGACGGTGGCGCCGTCGTCCCAGCACACGCGGGTGGCCACGGTGTTGATGCAGAAGCCGACCATCGAGGCGATGTTCGGCAGCTCGGGCGGGCGGACCGTGACGGTCTGCCCGAAGACGACGTCGGTACGGCCGGTCAGCCGCCCCAGCAGCACGCCCCAGGCGCCCTGGACGAGGGTGTTGAGGGTGATGCCGAGGGAGCGGGCCGTGGTCTCGGCGGCGGCGGTCAGCCGCTCAGGGAGTTCGACGACGAGTTCCTCGGGCAGCACGGTGGCGGCGTCGACCCCCGTGGGGGTGAGCAGTGTGGGCTCGCCCGTCCCGGACAGCGCGTCGCGCCAGGCCGTCTCGGCGGCGGTGCGGTCCTGCCGGGCCAGCCAGGCGAGGTAGTCGCGGTAGGCGGGCGCCACCGGCAGGGCGGTCGGGTGCTCGCCCTCGTACAGGGCGGTGAACTCGCGCACGAGCAGCTGCTTCGACCAGCCGTCGAGCAGGATGTGATGGTTGGTGACGACCAGCCGGTGGTGGTCCAAGGACCAGCGGACCAGCAGGTACCTGAGGAGCGGCGGCTTCGCGAGGTCGAAGCGGCGGGTGCGCTCCTCGTCCAGCAGCCGCTCCCACTCCTTGTCGCGCTCGCCCTCGCCGAGGTCCGACAAGTCGGCCTCCGCCCAGGGCAGTTCGACATCGGTGGGCACGATCTGCACGGGCTGCCCGGCCTCCCGGCGGCGGAAGCAGGCGCGCAGGTTGGGGTGCCGGTCGAGCAGGGCCTGCCCGGCGGCGCGTACGGCGGCGGGGTCGACCGGGCCGGTCAGCTCCAGGATCTGCTGGGCCGCGTAGACGTCGGGTGACCGCTCGTCGTCGTAGCGGGCGTGGAAGAGCAGCCCTTCCTGCAACGGCGACAGGGGCAGGATGTCGGCGATTGCTGACCGAGTCACCGTGGGTTACCTCCACTCATTGCCGAACTCGGCTTCGAGTTCGTCGATCTCTGCTTGGGACAGGGACACCAGGGGCAGGTCGGACGGGGTGTGTCCGCCCGCCGGGGTGCCGGCGGCCTGGGCGGCGAGTTCCGCGCACCACAGGTCGGCGAGGGTGCGTACGTCGTCCTCGGACCAGATGCCGGGGGCCCAGGACCAGGTGGCGTCGAGCCGGCCGTCGGCGGTGGTCACGGCGGTGATCTCCAGGCCGTGCGCGACGGGCTGGGCGGGGTCGTGGGCCGCGCCCAGGTTCCGTGGCGATTCGGGCGCCACCGACCAGTCGGCCATCGGCTCCCGGGCGGCCGTACGCCCGAGGTAGTTGAAGCCGATCTGCGGGGCGGGAAGCGCGGCGAGGACCGGGCCGGTCTCCGGGTTGAGGTGCCGGAGGAGACCGTGGCCGATGCCGTGGTCGGGCACGGACCGCAGCTGTTCCTTGACGCTCTTGAGGACGCCGGCCGGATCGTCGAGGTCGACTCCGGCGAGGTCGAGCCGGGCCGGCACGACACTGGTGAACCAGCCCACCGTGCGGGACAGGTCGACCCCCTCGGCGAACTCCTCGCGGCCGTGCCGCTCGACGTCCAGCAGGAGAGCCGGATGGCGCCGCCACCGGACGAAGGCGGCGGCCAGCGCGGCGAGCAGCACGTCGTCGGGGCCCGCGTGGAAGGCGGCGGGCACGGTGGTGAGCAACTCGGCGGTGACGTAGGCCGGGAGTTCCCGGGTGAGGTGGCGCATCGCGCCGGCCACGTCCCGCTCCGGGTCGGTGGGACGGGCTCCGAGCAGTGGATCGGAGTGGTCCAACACCTTTCGCCATACGGCGAGTTCGGGCGCCCTTTCCCGAGCCTCCCGCTCCAGCAACCGGGCCCAGTGCCGGAAGGACGTGCCCGGCGTGGACAGCTCCTCCTCGCGCCAGGCGGCGGTCAGGTCGGAGCGGAGGATGCTCCAGGAGACTCCGTCCACAGCCAGGTGATGGACCGTCAGCAGCAGTCGTCCAGGGCGATCGGGTCCGGCGTCGAGCCAGAGGGCGTGCAGCAAGTGGTCCGTATCCACCCGCGGTTGACGAACGTGCCCGAAGTCCCCATCCGGTACGGCGATCCGCTCCAGCAGCTCGCTCGCGTCCACATGCCCGGGAGGCGGGATGACCGCCCTCAGGTCCTCGGCCGCGAGGCGCATCCGCAGGACGTCGTGGTGGTCCACGAGGGCCTGGAGCGCCGCCGTCAGCCGCTTCTCGTCGGCGCCGGCGGGGGTGACAAGGAGCACGGACTGGCTGAACGAGCCGACGGGACCGCCGCGTTCGAGCAGACGGTGCATGGCCGGGGTGAGCGGTAGATCGCCGACCGCCGGCTCCTGCTCCTCGGTCCGCTCCGGCGCAGGGCGGGCCGCCGCCAGTGCGGCGAGCGCGGCGACGGTCCGCTGTTCGAAGACGTCGCGCGGGGTCAGGCGCAGTCCCGCCGCGAGGGCGCGGCTCACTAGGTGGATGGAGGTGATGCTGTCGCCGCCGAGGTCGAAGAACCCGTCGTCGAGGCCCACCTCGGCGACGTCGAGCACCTCGGCGAACAGCTCCCGAAGGGTCTCCTCCTGCGGGGTGCGGGGCACCCGCGCCGCGCCCGGAGCCTCCCGAGCGGCTTCGGGCGCGGGCAGGGCGGCGCGGTCCAGCTTGCCGTTGGGCGTCATCGGCAGGGCGTCGAGGGCCACGAGTGCCTCGGGGACCATATTGGCCGGCAGGTGCCGGGCGGCGTGCGCGAGGAGGGCGGGCCGGTCGGCGTCGCCGGCCCCGACGACGTATCCGACGAGGCGCCGTACGCCCGCCCGGTCCTCCCGCACGACCACCGCGGCCTGGGCGACCGTGGGGTGGGCGGTGAGCACGCCCTCGATCTCGCCGGGCTCGATCCTCAGACCGCGGATCTTGAGCTGCCCGTCGGACCGCCCGCGCAGTTCCAGGGTGCCGTCGGCGCGGCGCACAGCCAGGTCGCCGGTGCGGTACATGCGGTCGCCGGGCGGCCCGAAGGGGTCGGCGACGAACCGCTGGGCGGTCAGGCCGGGCCGGTTCCAGTAGCCGCGGGCCACATGGTCTCCGGCCACGTACAACTCGCCCTCGACCCCGGCCGGTACGGGATTCAGGCGCGCGTCCAGGACGTAGGCCCGCGTGTTCCACATGGGGCGGCCGATGGGCACCGGGCCGGTCGGGAGGTCCTCGCCGGGTTCGATGCGGTGGTCGGTACAGCCGACGGTGAGCTCGGTCGGGCCGTAGTGGTTGATCAGGCGTACGTGGGGGTGGTCGCGGCGCCAGGCGCGCAGGGCCTCCCCGACCAGGGCCTCGCCGCCCAGCATGAACTCCTCGGTGGGCGAGAGGTCGTGCGGCAGGGCGGGCAGCAGCGGGAGGTGGCTCGGAGTCGCTTTGAGGAAGGTGTAGCCGCCGGGCAGGGGCGCGGCGCCCGCCTCGTGGAAGGCGCCGATGTGGACGCGGCCGCCGGCGGCCAGCGCCCCGTGCAGGGTGGTGACGGTGGCGTCGAAGGACATGGTGGCGTGCAGCAGCGAGGCGCCGCGCAGGCTCGGGTAGGCCTCGACGCACCGGGCCACGTAGGTGGTGAGGTTGCGGTGCTCGACGACGACGCCCTTGGGGCGTCCGGTGGTACCGGAGGTGTAGATCAGGTAGGCGGGGTCGGCGGGGCGGGCCTCGGCGAGGGGGGTGTCCGGATCGTCCGGGGGCGCATCAGGAAGGACGATGGGCAGGTCGACAGGACGCTGGTCCCGGGCGATGGCTGGGAGCCGGTCCCGGGTGATCAGGCACACCGGAGCCGCGTCGGAGAGCAGGTAGGCCGTGCGTTCGGCGGGGTGTTCCGGGTCGAGCGGTAGATAGGCAGCGCCCGCCTTGAGCACGGCGAGCACGGCGACCGCGAGATCGACCGACCGGGGCAGCGAGAAGGCGACGATGCGGCCGGGCCCGGCACCGTACGAGGTGAGGGTGCGCGCCAACCGATCAGCGCGGTCGTTGAGTTGACGGTACGTCAGCGAGGTCTTCGCGTCCGTCACCGCCATTGCGTCCGGGACCGAGGCGGCGCTCGCCTCGAACATCCGCGGGAAGGTGGTGTCCGGGACATCCCGTGCCGTGCCGTTGAACTCGGCCAGCAGGCACCGGCGTTCGTCCGCGCTCAGGATGTCGAGGGTGCCGATGGACCGGTCCGGGGCGTCGACGGCGGCCCGCAGCAGCCGTTCCAGACGCGCGGCCAGTTCCTCGGCCGTACAGCGGTCGAAGAGGTCGGCGCTGTACTGCAGGACGCCCTCGATGCCGTCCCCGGAGCCGAGTTCGGCGAGGTTGAACGTCAGGTCGATCTTCGTGGCCCCGGTCTCCACGGGCAGCGTCCGGGCGTCGAGACCGGGCAGCTCCAGGCCGGGTCCGGCGGTGGGTCGGAAGGCGAGCATCACCTGGAAGAGCGGATGCCGGGCCATCGAACGGGGCGGGTTGACGGCCTCGACCAACTGCTCGAACGGCAGGTCCTGGTGGGCGTAGGCCGCCAGGTCGGTCTCCCGGACCCGGGCCAGCAGCTCCTGGAAGGCCGGGTCGCCGGAGGTGTCGGTGCGCAGGACCAGGGTGTTGACGAAACAGCCGACCAGATCGTCGAGGACCTCGTCGGCGCGGCCCGCGACCGGTGTGCCGAGCGGGATGTCGGTGCCCGCCCCGAGCCGGGTGAGCAGGGCGGCGAGCCCTGCCTGCACGACCATGAACACGGTCGTTCCGGTCCCGGTGGCCAGTTCGCGCAGCCGTCGGTGCAGGGCGGCGTCCAGTCGGACGGGGATGTCGCCGCCCCGGTGGGTGGCACGGGCGGGGCGCGGCCGGTCGGCGGGGAGCGTGAGTTCGTCGGGGAGTCCGGCGAGCGCCTCGCGCCAGTGGGCGAGTTGACGTTCCTGGTCGGCGCCGAGGTGCTCGTGCTGCCAGGCGCTGTAGTCGGCGTAGTGGAGGGGCAACGGCACCCACTCCGGCTCCCGTCCGGCCAGCCGGGACCGGTAGGCGGTCGCCAGGTCGCGCAGGAGGGGGTCCAGCGACCAGCCGTCCGCGGCGATGTGGTGCAGGACGAGCAGGAGGACGTGGTCCTCGGGACCGAGGACGAGGAGATGCGCACGGAGGGGGATGTCCTCGGCCAGCTCGAACCCCTCCGCCGCCAACTCCGCCAGCCGTCCGGTAAGTTCGGCCTCCGTGAGGCGCTCGACCCGCGGCTCCGGCCGTACGGCGTCCAGCAGACGCCGGCACGGAATCCCGTCGGCGTCCGGGTAGACGGTCCGCAGGATCTCGTGCCGGGCGACCAGGTCGGCGAGGGCGGCACGCAGGGCGTCCGGGTCGAGGGGGCCGCCGGTCAGCCGTACGGCGAGCGGGATGTTGTAGGCGGCGCCGGGTCCCTCCAGCCGGTGCAGGAACCACAGGCGCCGCTGGGCCGACGACAAAGGCGCCTCGCCCGCCGTGGTGCGCGCGGCCGGCCGAGGGAGGGCGGGCCGTACGGCCGTCCCCGCACCGATCTGCCGGGCGAGCCCGGCCGGAGTGGGCGCCCGGAACAAGTCGCGCAGCGTCAGCTCGGTGCCGAGCGCAGCCCGCGTTCGGCCCAGGAGCCGCAGGGCGAGCAGCGAGTGGCCGCCGAGGGCGAAGAAGCCGTCGTGCGGGCCGACCTCCGGCAGGCCCAGGACGTCCGCGAACAGGGTGCACAGCAGCTCTTCGTGCGGGGTGCGGGCGGCCTCGGTGCGTACGGTCGTCGCCGTCGGCGGGGCGGGCAGCGCGGCCCGGTCGAGCTTGCCGTTGGCGGTCAGCGGCAGCCGGTCCAGGGCGACGACGGCCGACGGGAGCATGTAGGGGGGCAGCCGGGCGGCGAGGTGCTCGCGCAGGGCCTCCGGGGTCGGATTCGCGCCCTCGGCGAGGACTGCGTATACGACCAGATACCGGTCGCGGTCCTCGCGGACGACGGCGACCGCCTGCGCGACCTCGGGATGGGCGGCGAGGGCCGTCTCTATCTCGCCGGGCTCGATACGGAAGCCTCGCAGTTTCACCTGGCCGTCGGCGCGGCCGTGGAACTCCAGCTCGCCGTCCGCGTTCACGCGCACGCGGTCGCCGGTGCGGTACATGCGGGCGCCCGGCGGCCCGTCTGGGTCGGCGACGAACCGCTCGGCGGTCGCGCCCGGGCGGCCCAGGTAGCCGCGAGCCACGCCGGGGCCGGCGGCGTACAGCTCCCCCACCGTGCCCGGCGGGACCGGACGTAGGGCGCCGTCGAGCACGTACGCGCGCATGCCGTCCAGGGGGCGGCCGATGGGCAGCGGGTCCGGGACGGGCGCACCCGCGGGGCAGGGGCGGTTGGTGGCGAAGGTGGTCGTCTCGGTGGGGCCGTAGCCGTCGGTGACGGTCAGCTCCGGGCAGGCCGCGAGCACTCGGCTCACCGCGGAGGCGGGGACGGCCTCGCCGCCGGTCCACACCTGCCGCAGCCCCGTGAAGCAGCCCGGTTCCTCCTCGGCGGCCAGCCGGAACAGCCCGGCGGTGAGCCACAGCGCCGTCAGCCCGTGTCGCTCCGTCAGGCGGGCGACGGCGGCGGCGTCCACGTCCTCCTCCGGCCCGGCGACCACTGCGGTGCCGCCGTTCAGCAAGGGCACCCACATCTCGTACGTGGAGGCGTCGAACGCGGTCGGCGAGTGGACCAGCACGCGCGCGTGGGCGCCGTCTGCGAAGGCCGAGTCGGCGGCCAGGGCGGTGACGTCCCGGTGGGTGACGGCGACGCCCTTCGGGGTGCCGGTGGATCCCGAGGTGTAGCTGACGTACGCCAGTTGGGCGGGATGCACGGGCACGGCGGGGTCGGTGTCCGGCTCGGCATCGAGCGTCGGGGCGGCATCGGTGACGACGACAGGGCCGTCGTAGATCTCCTCGGCTGTCTCGGCGAACGCGGTGTCGGTCAGCAGGGCCGCCGCGCCGGTCTCGGCGAGGATCCACCGGGTGCGGGCGGCGGGGGCGCGGGGGTCGAGGCCGACGTACGCTCCGCCCGCCTTGAGGATGCCCAGCAGCGCGGTGACAAGGTTGTCGGAGCGCCGCATCAGGACCGCGACGCGGTCCTCCGGTCGGACACCGAGGCGCAGGAGCCGGTGGGCGAGCCGGTTCGCGTGGGCGTCCAACTGCCGGTAGCTGGTGGTGCGTTCAGCCCGGATCAGAGCCGTGCCGTCCGGATCGGCCGCGACGCGCGCCGCGAAGAGCCCGGGCACCGTCGCTCCCGTGTGCGCCTCGCCCCCGTCGAGCCGGGCCGCCGCCCGCTCCTCCGGCAGCGTCAGCTCCACCCGGCCGACCTCGGTCGCGGGCCCGGCGGCGGCGAACCGCTCCAGGAAGTGGACGAACCGCCGGTGGTGGGCGGTGAGTTCGGCTTCCGTGTAGTGGGCGGGACTCGCGTCGAGGTCGAGGCGGATGCCGTGGCCGTCGGCGCGGTCGTAGACGTTGACGGCGAGGTCCTCGACGGGTCCCGTGGACAGGTTGTGGCGTGTGGTCGGGTGCCCGGCGAACCGCAACTCGGAGCCGAAGGCCATGATGTTGACGACGGGCCCGAAGAACCGCCGCCCGTCCTGCGGCCAGTCCAGCTCCCGGCGCAGATCCTCACCTCGGTACCGCTGGTGCGCCAGCAGCTCGCGGGTGGTGGTCGCGGTCTGCCGTACGAGGTCGTCGACGGCCGTGTCGGGCCGTACGGTCAGCCGCAGCGGGAGCACGTTGGACGCCATGCCGGGGGTGGCGAGTTCGGTGTGGCTCTCGCGGGCGGTGACGGCGAGGCCGAGGACGACGTCGCGGGCTCCGGTGAGCCGGTGGAGGTAGGCGGCGGTCGCCGCGAGGACGACGCGCGACCAGCGGCCGCCGGTGCGGTCGGCGGCCGCGTGCACCAAGTCGCCTGCGGCTTCTGGGAGATGGCCGGTACGGCGGTGGAACCGCTCGGCGACCTGCGGTGGCCGGGCGGACGGGCTCGCCGGCTCGGGCCGGTCCGTGAGGGCCTGTGTCCAGTGGTCCCGGTCCGAGGCGTGCCGTTCGCCCGCGCGGTAGGCCGCGTCCTCGGCGACCAGCGGGGCGAGGGGTGCCGGCGGCAGGGTCGGGGACCTGTGGGTGTAGGCGTCGGCCACGCGGCGCGCGATGAGGGAACAGCTGTAGCCGTCGACCGCGATGTGGTGGTAGCGCTGGTACCAGATCCAGTGGGCGTTCGTGAGCTTCAGCAGCGCGTACCGGAAGAGCGGACCCTCGTCGAGGGCGAACGGCGTGGCGAAGTCGGCGGCCATCCACGCCTCGGCGGCGGACCGGGGTGCGGGTCCGCCGGTGAGGTCGACGACGGGCAGGTCCCAGGCCGGGCCGGCCTCGACGAGCTGGCGGACGGTGTCGTCATCGGCGGCGAAGCGGACCCGCAGCGTCTCGGTCGCCTCCACCACCGCACGCACCGCCTCGCGGAAGCGCGCGGGGTCGACGGGCCCGTGGATCTCGGTGTACTCGCCGACGTTGTAGGCGGGGCCGGCGGGGTCGAGCCGCTGCCCGAACCACATCGAGCGCTGGGCGGCGGACAGCTCCAGTACGACGGTCATCGGCCCTCCGTGACGACGACGGCGCCGGCGCCCGTCAGCGTCCGTTCCACTTGCTCGACGACAGCGCGTGGCCCGGTGTCGCGGCCGGGCCACGCCACGCGCAGCCACGGTTCGGCGGGCACGAGCGCGAGGTCGCCGGCCTGACGGGCCCGGCCGCCGCCGGTGATGTTGAGGAGCACGAGTTCGTCCCTGCGGACCTGGCCCCTCTCGACGGCGTCGGCCAGGGCGGCCAGTGCGACCCCTGCGCCCGGTTCGATGTCGATGCCCTCGACCTCCTCGAAGAGGGCCATGGCGGCGAGCGCGGCTTCGTTGTCCGTACGGAGGACCTCGCCGCCGCTCTCGGTCAGCACGTCACGGACTCCGCCGCGGACGGTGAACGGCGGGCGCCGGTTGGTCAGTTCGCGGGCGAGCGGCTCGTGTTCGCGGTGGGCCGGGGCCGGTCCCGCGCAGTGCCAGGCGTCGTACAGGGGCGCGAAGGGCGCGTTCTGGCACATCAGCAGGCGCGGCAGCGGCTCGCCGCCGGTGCGGACGCGGCGGGCGGCCTCGTGGGCGCCGATGGCTCCGGTGCCGCTGCCCACGGCCTGCACATAGGTCTCCGGCAGCCCGCCCAGCACCTCGGCGGCGGCCAGCATGACGGTGCCCAGGCCGTCGCGGCGGCCGACGTTGCGCGAGCCGCCTTCGGCGTGGTGGCCGGGGAGCGCGGCGAGCAGGTCGGCGCAGGCGATGGCGTCGCTGTAGGTGGCGGTGCCGTCGAGGACGACGAGGCGTACGCAGGGGGCGAGCGGGGCGGGGAAGCGCATCCGTTCCAGGGCAGGGGCGGGCACGACGAGCAGGCAGGGCACCCGGTGCCGGGTGGCGGCCCAGGCGAAGGCCGCGGCGGTGTTGCCCGCCGAGGGGATCACCAGGACGGGCGGCGCGGCGGGCAGGCGGCCGAGGACCGTGTAGGCCTCCAGGTCCTTGAAGGTGCAGGTCGGCAAGCTCGCCCCGCGTTCGGGCCAGTGGCCGTTGAAGGCGACCCACAGCCGGTCGAGGCCGATGCGGTGGCCGAGCCGTTCTGCGCGGTGCACGACCGGTCCGGGCACCTCCGGAAAAATGCGCGCCACGGGCAGCAGGGGGGCGTGCCGGAACAGCCCGCGGCTTTCCGTCAGATGCGTTCCGGTTCCGTGGTACTCGGTGCGCAGAAATGCCGGTTCATGCCCGCGGGAGCAGTCGAGGAGGAGGCCGTCGTCCGCATAGCGGGTTCCGCAGGAGGAACAGACAACCGTGTAGTGACGTGTTCCCGGGCGTACTCGGGACATGTTCCTTGCCTTCCGAAGTGCCGCGTTTCGCTGACCAATTGGAACCGGGCCTTCGAGGCTCGCAGGCGACGCGCAACTTACCTTTTCAAGAAGCTGAGTTGACGCGTAAGGATCGCCTGACAGCAAAGAGACAGATTTCGGACTGTTCAGGTCCGCTTCATCTCTCCGTATCCGCGGGGCGGTTGAGAAAGCATCGGTTCCGGAGATCATCCGAGGCGCACAGGCCGTGACGAAAAGGTGGCGTAAATATGGGTGTCAATCCGATGCATACGACCGGGAAGGAGTGGGTACACGCAACCTCTTTGCTCCCGTCCCATGTTCCGGTTTCCTTTCTACCAACGAATCGCAAAACACGGAAATTTGAAACGGCGGAAGAGGCGGAGCACCGGAGGACCTACCCCGAGCCGCCGCCCGAGTCGCTGCTGACGGCGTACCGGAAGATGGTCGTCGGGCGGCGCTTCGACGAGCAGGCGACTGCGCTCGCCCGGCAGGGCCGGCTCGCCGTCCATCCCTCCAGCCTCGGCCAGGAGGCCTGCCAGGTGGGCGCCGCGCTCGCGCTGCGCGCCACCGACTGGCTGTTTCCCACGTACCGCGACTGCGTCGCCCTGGTCAGCCGGGGCATCGACCCCGTCGAGGCGCTGACCCTGCTGCGCGGCGACGCACACTGCGGCTACGACCCGCTGCGCCACCGCACCGCGCCGCAGTGCACCCCGCTGGCGACCCACGCGGCCCACGCCACCGGTCTGGCCCACGGCGAGCGGCTCAAGGGCACTGACACGGTCGCCCTCGCGCTCGTCGGGGACGGCGCCACCAGCGAGGGCGACTTCCACGAGGCGGTCAACCTGGCCGGGGTGCTGAAGGCGCCAGTGGTCTTCCTGGTGCAGAACAACGGGTACGCCATCTCGGTACCGCTGTCCGCCCAGTGCGCGGCACCGGCCCTGGCGTACAAGGGAGTCGGTTACGGCGTCCGTTCCGAGCAGGTGGACGGCAATGACGCCGCCGCCGTACTGGCCGTGCTGACCACGGCCGTCGAGGACGCCCGGGCGGGCGGCGGGCCGTGGCTCGTCGAGGCGCACACCTACCGCATGGCCCCGCACACCAGCGCCGACGACCCGTCCCGCTACCGCCCGGCCACGGAGGCCGAGCACTGGCGGGGCCGCGACCCGATCGCCCGGCTGGAGGACGCGCTGCGCGAACGCGGCCTGCTCACCGACACCGACGTGAAGGCCACGGCCGTCGAGGCGGAGGCGTACGCCGCCGGTGTCCGCGAACGACTCGCCGCCGACCCCGACCTGGACCCGTCAACCCTCCTCGATCACGTGTTCAGCTCACCGACGCCTCACCTGACCGAGCAACGGGCCGCCCTGCGGGCCGAGTTGGAGGGACGCTGACATGGCGGCCGGCACGGCACTGGCACAGGCGCTCAACACCGCCCTGCGGGACGCCCTCGACGCGGACGAACGCGTCGTCGTCCTCGGCGAGGACGTCGGCCGCCTCGGCGGCGTCTTCCGGGTCACCGACGGGCTGGCCGACACGTTCGGCGACCGGCGCTGCTTCGACACGCCGGTGTCCGAGGCCGGCATCGCGGGCCTCGCCGTCGGCATGGCGATGGCCGGGTTCCGGCCCGTGGTGGAGATGCAGTTCGACGCGTTCGCCTACCCGGCGTTCGAGCAGATCGCCTCCCACATCGCCAAGACACGCAACCGCACCCGGGGCGCCCTCGCGCTGCCGCTGGTCGTCCGGATCCCGTACGGCGGCGGCATCGGCGGCGTCGAGCACCACAGCGACTCCAGCGAGGCGTACTACGCGCACACGGCGGGTCTGAAGGTGGTGACCCCGGCGACGGCGGCGGACGCGTACTCGCTGCTGCGCGAGGCGATCGACGACCCCGACCCGGTGGTCTTCCTGGAACCCAAGCGCCACTACTGGACGAAGGAGCAGATCGAACTCCCGGTCCGCACCGGGCCGTTCGGCACCGCCGCGATACGCCGCCCCGGCCGCGACGCGACGCTGGTGGCTTACGGCCCGTCGGTCGCGGTGGCCCTGGAGGCGGCCGAAGCGGCGGCGGCCGAGGGCCTGGACGTCGAGGTGCTCGACCTGCGCACCCTCGTCCCGCTGGACGACCGTACGCTGACCGCGTCGGTGCGGCGGACCGGCCGCTGTCTGGTGGTGCACGAGGCGCAGGGTTTCGCCGGGGTCGGCGCGGAGATCGCGGCCCGGGTGCAGGAGCGGTGCTTCGACGCGCTGCGGGCGCCGGTGTTGCGGGTGACGGGACTCGACATCCCTTATCCGCCGCCGCTGTTGGAGGGCGCGCACTTGCCGGGGGCCGGGCGGGTGCTCGAAGGGCTGCGACGGCTGCTGCCCGACGGCGGCACGGGGCACGTACGGGTAGCGGCTCCACCGGCGGCCTCTCCCACCGCCCCGGCGGACAGCACCTTCGACCTGCCGGACCTGGGTGAAGGGCTGACCGAGGCCGAGGTGCTGGAGTGGAAGGTCGCCGTGGGCGACACCGTCGCACACGACCAGGTCCTCGCCGAGGTCGAGACGGCCAAGTCCGCGGTGACACTGCCGAGTCCGTACGCGGGGACCGTGACCGCCTTGCACTGCGCGGCCGGTGAGGTCGTCCGCGTGGGAGCGCCGCTGCTGACGGTGGCGGAGACGGGCTCGGGGGCTGTGCTGACCGGGTACGGGACGGCGAGGGCGGCGAAGTGGGGTGAGCCGGGTGGGCTTCGCGTCCCCTTGGGCCCCGCCGCCGACAAGTTCGTCCGAGGCCACCGCGACACCCCCACCGTGACCATCTGGGCCGACACCGACGCCACCGCCCTGCTAGTGCCCCGACAGGCAGCGTCCGCCCCGTCGCGACGCCCGGCACGCTCCCCCACTGCCCTAAAGGCGTGGGAGGTGCCCCCACTCGCCGCACCGGCCGAAAGCCCAAGTACGTCCGGTCCATCGACGGGGCCTTCCGGCCGGCACGCCGAGAGCACGCACCGGCTGCGGTCTTTGGCCGCTGCGCGGCGGGCGCTCCTCAACGGGCAAACGCTGCCTGCCGGGGCACCAGCCGCCCGCGCGAGCCACGGCACGGGCCTGATGCCCCTGCTGGCCCGGGCCTGCCTCGCCGCCCTCGCCGCCTTCCCCGAGCTCAACGCCCGCGTCGACACCGACCGCGGGGAGCTGATCCGCCTGCCCGAGGTGCATCTGGGCTTCGCCGCACAGACCCCGCACGGTCTGGTCGTGCCCGTCGTCCGGGACGCCGGCCGGCTGGCACCCGAGGACCTGGCGGCCGAACTGCGGCGCCTGACCGACCTGGCCCGGCGGGACGCGCTCCCGGTGGAGCACCGCACCGGCGGCACCTTCACCCTGAACAACTACGGCGTCTTCGGCGTCGACGGCGCCACCCCGATCCTCAACCACCCGCAGGCCGCCATGCTCGGCGTGGGCCGGATCACCGACCGCCCCTGGGCGGTGGACGGCCGCCTGGAGGTACGCGGGGTCGTCCACCTGTCGCTGACCTTCGACCACCGTGTCTGCGACGGGGGCACCGCGGCCGGCTTCCTCCGCCACGTCGTCGAGGGCGTCACCGCTCCCGAGGGACTCCCGGCCGGCCAATGACGTCTACAGCCCCGCAGAGGTAGGACGCGGCCCTTGCGGATTGCGCAACGGCACCACACCCACGCAGCGGCCGTCATGGTCCAGCAGGCGCCCCATGTGTTTGACCGTGCGCAGCACCACCGACCGGTCGGCGACGGTCAGGCGCGGCAGCTTCCGTGACAGGTGGGCCTCGAAGGCGTGCACGTCGTGCAGCTCGCGCAGCCAGACGTCGATCACCAGATTGTGCGGCCCGGCGGTGATCGCACAGGAGCGGACCTCGCGCACCCCGGCCAGCGCCCGGCTGGTCTCCTCGACGTACTGGCCCGGTACGGAGGCGAAGTACACGGCGGACAGCGGCCAGCCCGACAGCGGCCGGGCCAGGTCGCAGCGCAGCACCAGCCGGGACGCGAGCAGGGACTGCAGTCGGCGGCGGACGGTGGTCAGGCTCGCGCCGGTGCGCGTCGCGAGCTCGCGCAGCGCCATCCGCCCGTCCGTGCTCAGCAGTTCCAGCAGGCCCGCGTCCAGCTCGTCCCAGCCGGCCTCGGCGGCGGGTGCGGGCAGGCCGGCCGGAGGAAGCGCCGCCTCGAAGCGCGCGCTCTGGGCCTCGTCGAGGCTGCGCAGCCGCCACCGGCTGCCCTCGGTGGGAATGCCGGTCGACACATGCGTGCGCGTCGCCCGTATGCCGGGTGTCCGCTGGAACAGCAGGGTGGTCCGGCGGGCCAGCTCGTCGAGACCGCGGGCCTGCACGTTGACCACCAGGTCCCGCCCGCCCGCCGTGAGCTTGATGTTCGGCACCGCCGGATCCGCGGCGAAGGCGCCCGCCACGTCCTCGGCCGAGCCCGGCTCGGTGTCCACCTCGATGACGCCGGTGACCACGATCCGCGTGTTCGACACCCGCGGATAGGCGGTCACCCACGCCAGGCCCGCCTCCTCGAGCCGGTGCCAACGCCGCGCGGCGGTCACGGGGTTGACGCCGAGCACCTCCCCGACGAGCGTCCACGGGGCCCGGGGGTGGATCTGCAGGGCGTGCACGACGCCCCGGTCGAGTTCGTCGAGCTCCGCCGCGGCCTCCGCGACGGCACGATCCTGCACGCCCATGGGCGGCACTTCTCTGCGTGCGTCGACGGAATCCGGCGAGAAAGCTGCATCGTCACACCAGGTTTTCTTCCGCACCCCACACTCCCTTCGCCTGATGCCGACAACGGAGGAGTGACCGCGTCCCATGACGACCCTTGCCACGACACCCGAGGCCTCCCGAACCGCCCTGCGGGTCCAGGGCGCCCGTCTCATCGACGGCACCGGCGGGTCCCCCGTCGACGACGCCGTCGTCACCATCGATGCCCAGGGCACCCTCACCTACGCCGGTCCCGCCGCGACCGCGCCCCCGGCCGGGCCGGAGCAGGTGATCGACGCCGGTGGCCGCACCGTACTGCCCGGCTTCTTCGACTGCCATGTCCACCTCGCCTACGCGCACGGCTCGCCGCCCGGCCGCCGCGCGGAGCTCGACCCGGTCCTGGTCACCCTCGACACGGCCACCCGGCTCCGGCAGACCCTCGACGCCGGCATCACCACCGCCCGCGACCTGGGCGGCCTGTCGGCGGGCTTCCGTACGGCCGTCGCGTCGGGCCGGATCGTGGGCCCACGCCTGCACACGGCCGTGCGGATCATCAGCCACACCGGCGGCCACGCCGACGTCCGGCTGCCCGACGGAACCGACCTCAGCGCCGGCATGTCCGAGATCGCCGACGACACCGCCGCGGCCCGGCTCGCCGTGCGCCGGGTGCTGCGCGACGGCGCCGACCTGGTGAAGGTCTGCGCCACCGGCGGCATGGGCAGCCCTTACGACGACCCGGACGACGAAGGCCTGTTGGAGGAGGAGATCCGGGCCGTCGTGGACGAGGCCCGCCGGCACGGCGGCAAGCCGGTCGCCGCCCACGCCCAGGGCAACGCCGGCATCCTCAACGCGATCCGCGGCGGCGTGACCAGCATCGAGCACGGCTACGGGCTGGACGAGCGGGCCCTGGACATGGCGGGCGAGCGGGGCGTCTTCGTCGTACCGACGCTGTCCACCGTCTACGCCGGCATCAACAAGGAGACGATGCCGGACTACCACTACCGGAAGAAGGTCCGCTGGTCCGGTACGACCAAGGAGAACATCGCGCGGGCCATCGAGTACGGCGCCCGGATCGCGCTCGGCACGGACGCCGCCGTCGGCCCGCACGGTGTGAACCTGATGGAGCTGAGCTATCTGGTCGACCTGGGCATGGACCCCATGGCCGCCATCGTCGCCGGTACTCGCACCTCCGCCGAACTCCTCGGTGTCGCCGACCGGTTGGGCACCCTGACGGCCGGCCGCACCGGCGACCTGATCCTGTGCGACGGCGATCCGCTGACGGACATCGGCGTCCTCGGCGACCCCGCGAACATCGTCCTCGTCGTCCAGGACGGCGTCGTACGCAAGGACCTGCTGCACCGGACCGGAAGGCGGCCCTGATGTCCTCCCTCACCGAACTGCCCGCCCCGGACAGCAAGTCCCCGGACCCGCGCCGGCCCACCGGCATCGACCGCGTGCTGACGCTCATCGAACGGATGGGCAACGCGCTGCCGAACCCGATCGTCCTGTTCACCGCCCTCTTCCTGGTCCTGGCCGTCGTCTCCACCTCGCTCGCGCTGGCCGACGTGCGGGTCACCGTCCCCGGCACCGACGAGACCAAGGCCGTCACCGGGCTGTTCACCGGCGAGGGAGTGCGCTGGCTGACGGAGAACCTCGTCACCAACTTCGCCACGTTCCCGCCCATCGCCGCCGTGCTCCTCATGATCATGGCGGTGGGGGTGGCGGAGAAGGCCGGGCTCCTGGAGACCGTCATGCGGGCCACCCTGGCCCGCGCGCCCCGTGCGGCGCTGCCGTACCTGGTGGCTCTGATCGCCTGCCAGGCGCACATGATCAGCGACGTCGCCTCCATCGTGCTGCCGCCGCTCGCGGCCGTGGTCTTCAAGAGCGCCGGACGCCACCCCGTGGCGGGGCTGATCGGCGGCTTCGCGTGCGTGGGCGCCGGCTACGCCGCCGGGTTCACCATCGGCTCCCTGGACGCCCTCTACATCGGCATCACCCAGCAGGCCGCCGCGGTCCTGCCGGCCGCCGACGGCCTGGACCTGAACATCCTGGTCAACTACTTCTTCACCGCGTCCAGCAGTGTCGTCCTCGGCCTGCTCGGCGGTTTCCTCATCAGCCGGGTCCTCGAACCGCGCCTGGGCCCGTACGAGCCCGCCGAGGACGAGCCCGAGCAGCAGGACCTCACCCTCACCCCGGTCCAGCGCCGGGGGCTGCTGCTCACCGCCCTGGCAGTCGTCCTCTACTCGGCGGCATTGCTGTCGCTCTGGCTGCCCGCGGGCGCACCGCTGCGCGGCGAGGGCGGCGCCCTGGTGCCCTCTCCCCTGCTCACCGGCATCGTCCCGGTGCTGTTCGGCGCGTTCCTGCTGGCCGGGCTCACCTACGGCTTCACGGTGAAGGCGCTGGCGGGCTCGGAGGGCGTGGTCGGCGCGATGTCCGACTCGGTGAGGAACATGTCCGGCTACATCGTCCTGATGTTCGTCGCCGCCCAGGTCATCGCCCTGTTCAACTGGTCCAACGTGGGCATCCTCCTCGCTGTGAAGGGCGCGGCGGGGCTGGACGCCATCGGCCTGACCGGCTTCTGGGCGCTGGTCGCGTTCGTCCTCCTGGCGGCCTGCCTCAACCTCTTCATCGTCTCCGGGTCGGCCCTGTGGTCGCTGGTGGGCCCCGTGTTCGTACCGGCGTTCATGCTGCTCGGCATGAGCCCGGCTCTCAGCCAGGCCGCCTTCCGCATCGGCGACTCGGCCACCGGCATCATCACGCCGATGAACCCGTACGTCTTCCTGCTGCTGGCGATGGTGCGCCGGTACGAGCCCGAGGCCCGTCTGGGCACGCTCATCGCGCGGCTGTCGATCTTCACGGTGCCGTTCCTCGCGGTGTGGCTCGTGATCCTGGGCGTCTTCTACGGCTTCGACCTGCCGCTCGGCCCGGGCGCCCACATCGGCGCGAAGTGACGGGCGCCAGGACCGTCCTGGCGTTCATGCTCATGAATATAAATCAAGTACACGTCTATTGACGCGTCCACAGCAAGCATCTAGTTTCCGGGAAAGCGCTTTCTCCCTCCGGATGCGATGCCCGGCCGGTTCACCTCGTTCATGCTCTCGAACTGGTCGCATCATCGCGCCCCGGAACCCGCAGAGGAAGGGTCAGCTCGACCCCGTTCCATCGAACGCCTGGTCAGACGAGCCCACCTACCTGGAGACGAACGATGCAACTGAGACCCGTCATCGCGTGCGTCGGCCTGCTGGCCGGCACCCTCGTCGCGCTGTCCGGCACCACGGCACAGGCTGCCACCACCCTCCCCCACTCTCAACTTCGTTCGAGCGGGGGGACCCCCATCGAGGCCGAGAGCTCCCCGGCGGTCTGTACCGGCACCATCGACTCCGACTGGACCGGCTTCTCCGGCAGCGGATTCTGCAACGCCACCAACGCGGTCGGCGCCTACGCCCAGTTCACCGTGAACGCCCCCGCCGCGGGCACGGCGACGCTGAACGTCCGATTCGCCAACGGAACCACCACCGCACGGCCGGCGAGCCTCACCGTGAACGGCTCCTCGGCCACATCGGTGTCCTTCGAGGGCACCGGCGCGTGGGGGACCTGGGCGACGAAGACGCTCACGGTGCCGCTGAGTTCGGGCAGCAACACCATCCGGCTCAGCCCCACCGCCTCGGCCGGCCTGCCCAACATCGACTACCTCGATGTCGAGGTCGGCGGCACCAACCCGGCGCCGACGGGCCCCGCGCTGTACGTGGCGCCGAACGGCACCGACGGCGCGGCCGGAACGGAGTCGGCCCCGACGACGTTAACCTCGGCGATCTCCCGCATCACGCCCGGCGGGACGATCTACATGCGCGGCGGCACCTACCGCTACTCGCAGACGGTCACCATCCCGGCGGGCAACAACGGCACCGCGAGTGACCGCACCGAGCTGACCGCCTACCCGGGTGAGACGCCCGTACTGAACTTCTCGGCCCAGAGCGAGGCCACCTCGAACCGCGGGCTCGCCGTGAACGGGTCGTACTGGCACGTCAAGGGCATCGTCGTCGAGCGTGCCGGGGACAACGGGATCTTCGTCGGCGGCAGCAACAACATCTTCGAGCGCACGGTGACGCGCTACAACCGTGACACCGGCCTCCAGCTCTCGCGGATGCTCTCCAGCACCCCCAAGGACCAGTGGCCGTCCAACAACCTCATCCTGAGCGCCGAGTCGCACGACAACGCCGACTCCGACGGCGAGGACGCCGACGGCTTCGCCGCGAAGCTCACCTCCGGTCCCGGGAACGTCTTCCGCTACGCCGTGGCCCACAACAACATCGACGACGGCTGGGACCTTTACACCAAGAGCGACACGGGAGCCATCGGCGCGGTGACCATCGAGGACTCCCTCGCCTACGACAACGGCACCCTGAGCGACGGCTCCCAGGCCGGCAACGGTGACCGCAACGGCTACAAGCTCGGCGGCGAGGACATCGGGGTCAACCACGTCATCCGGCGCAACATCGCCCACAACAACGGCAAGCACGGGTTCACGTACAACAGGAACCCCGGCACGATGACGGTGTCGGACAACGTCAGCATCGACAACGAGGAGCGCAACTACTCGTTCGACGCGGGCACTTCGGTGTTCCGGAACAACACCTCCTGCCGCAGCGGCAGTGGGACGAACGACAGGATCGTCGGCAACGCCGACAGCTCGAACCAGTTCTGGTCCGGTTCGAACGGCTCCCGGTGCTCCTCCTACGCCGGCGCCCTGAAGTGGTCCTTCGCTTCGGACGGCCGCCTCGTCGTGACGTTCGGCGGCAACCAGGTCACCCCGTAACCGACCCCGGCGACGCGCCCTGGCCGGCTCATCCGGTTCGTCCGGATGGGCCGGCCGGGCCGCCTTGGGGTCGTCGTCCGCCGAGTCACTCGTCGTTGACCCAGCGCATGAGCGAGGGACACCACGCGTTGAACGCCGGCGCAGGCGAGGGCGTCGCGTACTTCCGTCTTGCGGGCGTCCGGGAACACGCCGACCGTCTGCGTGGCGACCCCGGCGTGCGCGACGGCGTCGGACAGCGCGGCGACCGGAGCGACGTCGACGATCTTTCTGCCGCAGTCGCAGGGCGAGAAGCCCACGAAGACCGGGTCGCCGCTGATCAGTCCGCCCCAGCGTCCGGACAGGGAGACATCCAGTCTCGACCGGCCGGTGGGCGACCTGTCGTACGGCGAGCGGCGGCTGCGGGCCATCGCCCGCGCGGTGGCGGCCTCGCCGTCCATCCTGCTGCTCGACGAACCGGCCGCCGGGCTGTCGGACGACGAGACGCGGGAGCCGGCCCACCTGGCGCCGGAGGCGCTGTCCTGAGCGGGACTCAGGGGTCCGTGCACTTTGCCCGCCCGGGTCGGGCGGGCAAAGTGCACGGACCCGTTACGCGTCGCGCAGATCCGCCACGTACGGCTGGTGGGCCGACAGCCCGCCGTCCACGTACAGAGTGTGCCCGGTGACGAAGGCGGCCTCGTCGGAGGCGAGGAAGACGACGGCCGCCGCGACGTCCTCCGGCTGCCCCAGACGCGGCGTGAGGTGGTGGCGCAGCATCGCCTCCCGGATCGCCCCGTGCGCTGAACCGGTGCTCACCGGCGTGACGATGAAGCCCGGTGCGATGGCGTTGCAGCGCACGCCCTGCTTGCCGTACTGGGTGGCGACGTACTGCGTGAGGTTGATGATCGCGGCCTTCGAGGCGCCGTACGCGGGATTGCGCAGGTCGCCCGCGACCCCGGACGTGGACGAGGTGTTGATGACGGAGCCACCGCCGCGGGCGATCATGTGCGCGACAGCGGCCTGGATCGCGACCATGGTCCCGCGCAGGTTGATCCGCATGGTGTCGTCCCAGACCGCCGGGTCGGCCTCCACGACGGCGAGGTCCTGGTGGGCGGCCAGGTGTGTGGCCGCCGCGTTGTTGTGCAGGATGTCGAGGCCGCCGTACGCCTCGACCGCCGCGTCCACCATGGCCCGTACGCTCTCGATGTCACCGAGGTCGACCAGGACCGCTGTCGCGGATCCTCCGGCCTCGCGGATCTCCTCCGTGACCGCCTTGGCGCCGTCGAGGTTCAGATCGGCGACCACCGTGTGAGCGCCTTCGGCGGCCACGCGGCGCGCGGTGGCCGCACCGATGCCGGACGCGGCCCCGGTCACGACGGCGACCTTCTCTTCGAGTCGTCCCATTGCACAACGTCCCTTCTCGGAGGGCGAGTTCGACTGAGCGGCTTCAGTCAGTGGGTTCGTCGCCCACCACCGACACGAAGGACACGCATTCGCCGGGCCCGCCGCCCAGGTTGTGCGTCAGGGCGAGGGAACGCCCCTCGGAGGAGGCGGCGACCAACCCCATCCTGTTCCGGGCGGAAGTGGGGTGCCTCGTCGAAACTGGCCCGCCAGTAAGGCAAGGACCAGGACCCGGTGATCCGGCAGCGGATCGCCTGGTGCTGGTCGAAGGATGGACATCATGGGCCTGCACGGCCAGGTGCCGACGGGACGGCAGCGGGACCATCGACGCCGGCACCTCGCAGATCCAGCGGAACATCCTCGCGGAGAAGGTGCTGGGGCTGCCGCGCGAGCCGAGGCCTGATCACACCGCCGTCATCGCAGGGCCCCCTTTGTGGCATCGGCGATGAACCCGCGGGCGAAGAACGTGAACACCAGCACCAGCGGGATGACAGCGAGCAGCACTCCGGCCATCACCATGCTGTAGTCGGTGGAGTGGCCGGCGTACAGCTGCGCCAGCGCCACCTGGAGGGTCAGCTCGTCCGGGTTGACCAGCATCACCAACGGCAGGATGTAGTCGTTCCAGGCGGCGATGAAGGTGTAGATACCGAGGAACGCCAGGGCCGGGCGGACGCACGGCAGCACCACGTGCCAGTACTGGCGGAAGAACCCGGCGCCCTCGATCCGCGCGGCGTCCAGCAGTTCGTCCGGGACTCCCGTGCTGGTGTACTGGCGCATCCAGAAGATGCCGAAGGCGTTGGCGGCGGCCGGCACGATGAGTGCCTGGAGCGTGCCCAGCCAGCCCAGCTGCACCATGATCTCGTATTGCGGGATGATCGCCAGCTGCGTCGGCAGGATGTACATCGCCAGCAGCAGGCCGAAGAGGAACTTCTTGCCGGGGAACTCGTACTTGGCGAAGGCGAAGGCGGCCAGCGAGTCGAAGAACAGCACCAGCAGCGTCGTACAGACCGCGACGATCACCGTGTTGAGCAGCGATCCGAAGAAGTCCATCTTGTCGAACAGATGCTGGATGTTGATCAGCAGGTTGCCGCCGAACCACAGCTTCGGCGGGTAACTGTAGATGTCCTGCGAGGTGTTGGTCGCCATGACGATGATCCAGTAGAACGGGAACACCGAGATGACGACACAGATCATCAGCACGACATGGACGCTCAGGCCCCTCAGGCGCTGGCGGTTCTGGCTGTTCACGGCCGTCGCTCCTTACGCTGCACCAGGCGCCAGTTGATGGTGACGATGAGCAGGATCAGCAGGAAGAAGGCCCAGACGATCGCGGCGGCGTAGCCGAAGTCGTTGTTGTCGAAGGCCTGGTGGTAGAAGTACAGCAGCGTGGTCAGGCCCGCCTGGCCCGGCCCGCCGGAGTTGGGGTTGGTCGACGCGTCGCTGCCGAACAGCACCTGGGGTTCGGTGAAGCTCTGCAGGCCGGTGACGGTGGAGACGACCACGGTGAAGAGGATGATGGGCCGCAGCAGCGGGATCGTGATGCTGAAGAAGATCCGCACCGGACCGGCCCCGTCCATCCTGGCGGCCTCGTAGAGCTCCGAGGGGATCGCCTGGAGGCCGGCCAGATAGATGATCGCGTTGTAGCCGGTCCACTGCCAGGTCATCAGCGCCGCGATCACCAGCTTGATCGTCCACTCGTTGCTGAGCCACGGCACGGCCGACACGTGCATCGCCTGCAGGATGGCGTTGATGAGCCCGAAGTTGTTGCTGAAGATCGCGCCGAAGAAGATGGCGATGGCCACCAGCGACGTGATGCTGGGGATGAACAGGGCGACCCGGTAGAAGGCCGTGAAGCGCCGGACGGAGTTCACCAGCACCGCCAGCACCAGCGCCATGAAGAGCATCGGCACGGTGGCCAGCACCCAGATGACCAGGGTGTTGCGCAGGGACAGCCAGAAGATCGGGTCGTCCCACAGGAAGCGGAACTGCTGGAGCCCGACGAACTGCATCTCCCCGATGCCGTCCCACTTCTGGAACGCCAGATACACGGTGTAGAGCATCGGGAAGAGCATGAAGACCGAGAAGATCAGGTAGTACGGGGAGACGGCCAGGTACTGCGACCAGTACCGGGCGATCCCCCGTCGCGGCCCGCGCCGGGCCCCGGCCGACACCGGACGGACCCGGCGGCCGTGCCGGCCCGGACCGCGGCGGCGGTCCGGAGCCGGCTGCCCGGAGGGTCCGGTGGCGGGTCCCGAGGGCGGGCCGGTGGGGGCCGGGCCGGCTACCGGGCTTGACGACATGTCACTTCACTCCCTGCCGCTGGGCGATCTGCTTGGCCTGGCTGACCGCGTCCTTCCAGGCGTCCTCCGGGTTCTTGCCCTTGGCCTCGATGGCGGTCAGCTCGTTGTAGTAGGCGGCCGAGACCGCCGCGTCGGCCGGGGCCTCGTAGGCGGCGGGGATCTTCTCGGCGGCCGGGCCGAAGATCTCGATGGTCTTCTGACCGCCGAAGAAGGCGTCGCCGCCGGTCAGCGCGGGCAGCTTGTACGCGGCCGGGGCGGTCGGGAACAGGGCCGCGTCCGTGAAGCCGCGGGCCTGGTTCTCCGGGTTGAGGATCCAGGAGACGACCTCGAAGGCCTTCTCGGGGTTGGCGCAGGTCGAGGGGAGGCACAGGAAGGAGCCGCCCAGGTTGGACGGTCCGCTCGGCAGGCTCGCCACCCGCCACTTGCCCTTGGTGGCCGGTGCCGCGTTCTGGATGTCCAGCGCGTACCAGGCGGCGCCCAGCCCGGTGGCCACGGTGCCGTTGCCCACGGCGGCGTTCCAGGTGTTGTCGTTGATCTTGGCGTCGATGCCGAGGGTGTACGCCTTCACGGCGGTGGTCCAGGCGGCACGGATGTGGTCCTGGTCGCCGATGAACGTGTTGTCCTCGTCGATGAACCGCTTGGTGCCCTGACCGACGGCCATCGAGAACACCGCGCCGATGTTGTTGACCAGGAACGACTTCGGCACGGCCTTGTGCAGTTCGACGCCGGCTTCGAAGAAGGCGTCCCAGGTGGACAGTTCGGCGGAGACCTTGGCCGGGTCGGTGGGCAGCCCCGCCTTGGCGAAGAGGTCCTCGCGGTAGTACACCGCGCAGGGGCCGATGTCGATGGGGAAGCCGATGAGCTTGCCGTCCTGGGTGGTGGCCTGCTTCAGCTTCCACGACAGGTACTCGGGAGCCAGCTTGTCCATGCCGAGCTCGTTCAGGTCCAGGAAGCGGTTCGCGTTGGGCAGGAAGGACGCGATGTCCTCGCCCTTGATGCCGGTGATGTCCGGCGCGGTCTGGGCGGTCTTCATGCCGGTGAGCAGCTTGGTCTTGAAGTCACCGCCGATCACGGACGTCTTGAGGGTGGTGTCGGAGAAGTGCTTCTTGGCGTCGGCGACGACCTTGTCGCTCATGCCGCCGGCCCAGTACCAGAGCTTCAGGGTCTTGCTGTCCTTGCCGCCGCTCGATCCGGAGCCGCCGCCGCACGCGGCGGTCAGCCCGGCCGTTGCGGCCGTGAGCACTGCGGCCTCGAGGAATCGTCTACGGGAAAGGTCCACGGTCTTCTCCTAGTGTTCGGCGTGTCCGGAAGGACCTGTGAGTCGCGAGCCATGGCGGGCGGGGCGGGGACCGAGTGGCTGAAGAGCATCGGCGTGGTGGGAACCCTTCAGCCACCCGGGGTGTTCGACCGGGTCCTCTCAGACGGCGCCGATGCGTCCTGGCGGCGGAATGCGCCGTTCATCCGCTTCGGCCGACCGGAGTGGGGTCCGGACCTGGCTCTGAATTACGCAAGAGAGTGCACCCGGTGCGCGGGTTTGACAAGGGTCAAGCAGCAATCGAGACATTCATGCGCGACTTTGCTTGAGTTTGGCGAGTTGGCGAGTATGGTCAGCGGCATGCTCCCTGACCGAAGACATCAGCTGATCCTGCGTGCCCTGCGCGCGGACGGGCCCACCACGGTGGTCTCCCTGGCCGAGAAGGTCGGGGCGAGTCAGGCCACGATCCGGCGAGATCTCGCGCAGCTGGAGGACGAGGGACTGCTCAAGCGGGTCTACGGCGGTGCCGCCCCCGTTCTCGGCGAGGACGACCCCTTCGCCGACGTGGCCTCGGTCCGGGTCGAGGCCAAGGACGCGCTGGCCGCGTGGTGCGCGGATCTGGTCGGGGACGGTGAGACGGTGCTGCTCGACATCGGCACCACGGCCCACCGGGTGGCCCGCCATCTGCACGGCCGCTCCCTGACCGTGATCACCAGCAACCTGGCCGTCTACGAGGAGCTCCAGGACGACAAGGACGTCCAGTTGATCCTGCTCGGCGGCGTGGTCCGGCGCGACTACCGCTCGCTGGTCGGCTTCCTCACCGAGGACAACCTGCGGCAGATCCACGCCGACCGGCTGTTCCTCGGCACCAGCGGTATCCGCCCCGACGGCCAGGTGCTGGACACCACCGCCGTCGAGGTGCCCGTCAAGCGGGCGATGATCGCCGCCAGCGCCCAGGTGGTGCTGGTGGCGGACGCGGGCAAGTTCCCCGGCACCGGAATGGCCAGGGTCTGCGGGCCCGAGGACCTCGACGTCGTGGTGACCAACGCCCCGGGCGACGAAAAGACGTGCGGGCGGCTGCGCGAGGCGGGAGTTGAGGTGGTCGAGGTATGAGACTCACGATCCTGGGCGGCGGTGGCTTCCGGGTCCCGTTGGTCTACCGGGCGCTGCTGGGCGACCGCGGCGAAGGACGCGTCACCGCGGTGACCCTGTACGACCTGGACGCCTCCCGGCTGACGGCCATCCGCAAGGTCCTCACCGACCAGGCCGCCGGGCACCCCGACCCGCCCGTCGTCACCGTCACCACCGACCTGGACGAGGCGGTCACCGGAGCCGACTTCGTGTTCTCCGCCATCCGCGTCGGCGGGCTCGCCGGGCGCGCGGCGGACGAGCGGATCGCCCTGGAGGAGGGCGTCCTGGGCCAGGAGACCGTCGGCGCGGGCGGCATCTCGTACGGGCTGCGCACCGTCCCGGTGGCGCTGGAGATCGCCCGCCGCGTCGCCGCGCTGGCGCCCGACGCCTGGGTCATCAACTTCACCAATCCCGCCGGCCTGGTCACCGAGGCCATGACCGCCCACCTCGGCGACCGCGTGATCGGGATCTGCGACTCCCCCGTGGGCCTCGGCCGCCGCGTGGCCGGGGCACTCGGCGCCGACCCGGCGCGCACGCGCCTGGACTACGTGGGCCTGAACCACCTGGGCTGGCTGTGCGGCCTGTACGCCGACGGCCGGGACCTGCTGCCGTCCCTGCTGGCGGACGAGGCCGCGCTGACCTCCTTCGAGGAGGGCAAGCTCTTCGGCGCCGACCTGCTGCGCACGCTCGGAGCACTGCCCAACGAATACCTGCACTACTACTACTTCCACCGCGAGTCGGTCGGCTCCGCCCGGGCCGCGGAACAGACCCGGGGCGCCTTCCTGCACTCCCAGCAGCAGCGCTTCTACGACTCCCTGAGCACGGACTCCATGAGCGCGGCCGGTTCCGCCTCTGCCCCGCCCCCACCCCGTGCCGCCTGGAACGCCTGGGACGCCACCCGCCTGGAGCGCGAGATCACTTACATGGCGGAGAACCGCGACGCCGTCGGCATGGGTGAACGCGACTCCTGCGACCTCGAGTCCGGCGGCTACGAGCAGGTGGCCCTCTCCCTCATGCGGGCCATCGCCCTGGACGAGCGCACCGCCCTCATCCTCAACGTCCGCAACCGGGGCCGGATCCCCGTCCTCGACGATGACGCCGTCATCGAGGTCCCCTGCCACGTGGACGCCAACGGCGCCCACGCCATCGCCGGGGCCCCGTTGCCCGACCACGGCAAGGGCCTGGTGTGCTCGGTCAAGGAGGTGGAGCGCGCGGTCATCCGTGCCGCCACCACCGGCGACCGCGCCCACGCGGTCAAGGCGCTGACCATCCACCCGCTGATCGACTCGTACGCCGTGGCGATACGCCTGCTGGACGCCTACCAGCGGCACTTCCCCGAACTCGCCTACCTGGGCTAGTGTCCTGCGCCTGAAATCACGGGCTTAAGTCTGTCGCTGGTTATCGCCGGCTAGAGGAGTGACCTTGGTGAGGTAGTCGGCGAGGGATTTGAGGATCTCGTCGGCGGTCTTGGTCCAGGTGAAGGCCCTGGGGTTCTCGTTCCACGAGTCGATCCACGCCCTGATGTCATCCTCCAACGCCTTCACCGAGGTGTGGACGCCTCGGCGAATGAGCTTGTCGGTCAGCAGGCCGAACCATCGCTCGACCTGGTTGATCCAGGAGGAGCCGGTCGGAGTGAAGTGGACATGGAAGCGGGGGTGCTTGCCGAGCCAGGTCTTGATCTCGGGGGTGTTGTGGGTGGCGTAGTTGTCACACACCAGGTGCACATCGAGCCCGGCGGGAACCCTCTTATCTATCGTGACCAGGAACTTCTTGAACTCAATCGCCCGGTGGCGGCGGTGCAGTGCCGATATGACCGTGCCGTCGGCGATGTTGAAGGCGGCGAACAGGCTGGTGATGCCGTGCCGGTAGTAGTCATGGGTGCGCCGCTCGGGCATGCCCGGCATCATCGGCAGCACCGGCTGCGAGCGGTCCAGCGCCTGGATCTGGCTCTTCTCGTCCACGCACAGCACCACCGCCTTCTCCGGCGGATGGTGGTACAGGCCGACCACGTCGACGACTTTCGCGACGAACTGCGGGTCGGTGGAGAGCTTGAAGGCGTCCCGCAGGTGCGGCTTGAGGTCGAACTTCTTCCAGATCCGTCCGATGGTGGACTTCGACAGCCCGGAGTGCTTCGCCATCGAGGCCCGCGACCAGTGGGTGTCCTGGCCCGGGGTGGACTCCAGCGTCGCCGTGAGCACGTCCTCGACCTGGTCCAGCAGGATCGAGGGTGGCCTGCCGGGACGCGGCTCGTCAATCAGCCCGCCCAGCCGCAGCCGGATGAATCTCGACCGCCAGCGGTTCACCGTTCCCTGCGATACACCGAGTTCGGCGGCGATCTCCTTGTTGAGCCCGCCTTCCGCGCACCGCAGTACGATCTTCGCGCGCAGCGCCAGGAATTGCGCGGTCTTCGCCCGCCGCGCCCAGCGCGTCAGCTCCGCACGCTCCGCCTCGCTGAGTACCAGCTCCGGCTTGCGCCGGCCTGGCCGCGGCTCGTCCACCAGGCCCGCCATCCGCCGGGCCACGAACCGCGAGCGCCACTTGCGCACCGTCTCCGTGGATACCCCGAAGTCCGCTGCTGCACGGGTATTTGACGCTCCCTCCGCACAGGCCAGAATGATCCGGGCCCGCTCCCCCACACGGGCCGACACCGCACCACCCGCCCAACGCGCCAGCTCCGTCCGCTCCTCGGCAGACAGCACGACTTCGACAGCACGAGGACCCCGAGACGCCATGGAAACAGCCTACACACTTAGCCTCACTATTTCTGGCGCAGGACACTAGGGCCTGTCCGGCGGATCAGGTCGCAGGAAATCGGCGGCGCCCCGTCAACGCCGGTGAGCGGGGTGCGTCCAGCTGCCGGCGGAGGAGGCTGTGACATCGGCCGCTGCCGCGGAGCGGCTAGTGCCGCGGCAGTCGGCGCCGGCTCACATGCGGGGCTGGTGGCGCCGTTGCAGCGGAAGAACGGCTGGGCTCTGGCGGAGGAGACCGGGCACGCGGGTGCCGACTTCCGGACGGCAGAAACGGATCCATTCGTGGGCCATGGGGTTCATGTGACCACTTGTGCGGCACTGATCATTTCGCGCCACAGGGCCAAACCCTTCTCCCCTACGTCGGCTTGTCCTTCCGCCGCCGCACATCACGGAAAGTCCCCCCATGAATCACAGAACCGAAGTCGTGCCCCCGCCCGCCTTCACGCCGAACGGTCGCCACGGGCACCGCAAGCGGAAACAGTTCGGCGCGGGCGCCCGCCGCGCCCTGGTCCTGGCCATGGCCGTGCCCGTCGCGTCGGTGGCGCTCGTCGGCCCCTCGGCCTTCGCCGCCGACGGGAACACCACCGCGACGAACCCCGGCACGGCCGGGGACACGAACGAAGGCCTCGACTCCGCCGACCAAGCTGTCGCCGCGAACCTCGACACCCGCGTCCTCGACGAGCGCCTGGGCGGCAACGTCAGCGGCGTGGTGCTGGACGCCGAGTCGGACGGCACCGTCTGGGACCACAACAGCGCCACCGCGCTGACGCCGGCATCCAACACCAAGCTTGCCACCGCGACCGCCGCCCTGACCGTGCTCGGCCCGAACCACCGGTTCAAGACGAACGTCGTCTACGGCGACGGCACCCTCACCCTCGTCGGCGGCGGCGACCGAACCCTGACCAGCGCCGATCTCGGCGCAATGGCCAAGGACGCGGTGGCCGGGCTGAAGGCCGCGGGCCTCACCGGCGTGAAGGTCGCCGTGGACGACAGCCTCTTCCCCGAACCGACCCTGGCCCCCGGCTGGAACGACGGCTACTACCCCGACACCGTCGCTCCGGTCCGCGCCCTCGCCGTTGACGGACACGGCGTCAACGACACCTCGATCGACGCCGGACAGGTCCTCGCCAAGCAACTCGCCGCCGACGGCATCACCGTGGACGGCGAGGTCACACGCCGGACGGCAGACATCACCGACGTACCGGTGGCCCGCCACAAGTCCGCCAAGCTGTCGGACATCGTCCACCACATGATCAAGGTCAGCGACAACAACATCGCCGAGACCCTGCTGCGGATGACCGCGCTGCGCGCCGGGCGGCCCGCCACGTTCGAGAGCGGCACGGCGGTCGTACGCGATGTGCTGAGCCGGCGGTACGGAGTGTCGCTGGAGAACTTCGAGATGTACGACGGGAGCGGCCTCTCCCGTGCCAACCGCATCCCGGCCCGGACCCTGGCGGAGATCCTCGACCTGCTGACTGAGGAGCGCTATGAGCACCGGCTGAGCTCGATCCGTGACGGCCTCCCGGTCGCGGGCGAGGCCGGCAGCACTCTCGGCCCGGAGTGGGGCCGCTTCGACGACGCGAACTCGCGGTGCGCCCTCGGCAAGGTGCACGCGAAGACCGGCACCCTCACCGGCGCCATCGCACTGAGCGGCCTGACCCAGGGCAAGGACGGCCGGTGGAAGGTCTTCTCCTTCGTGGAGAACGGCTCCACGGCCGACGGCAGCGCCGTCAAGGACGCGATGGACGGCCTCGCCGCGACCGTGAACGGCTGCTGGGCCTGACGCGAACGTGCGCCCCGGGTGCGGATGCCCGGGACGCGGCTTGATCTGCGACAGCAGATCCTGCGAGAGGCGCGGGACTGATCCGGAGGCTTTACGCCATGTTCACCAGCTGATTCCGGCCGCCACCGGCAGGTGGTCGCTGCCGGTGGCCGGCAGCGACCACGAGCTTTCCGGCTTCACGCCGCGAACCAGGATCTGGTCGATCCGCACCACCGGGAACTTTGCCGGCCAGGTGAAGCCGAAGCCATCCCCGGCCGTGTCCTGGGCCGAGCGCAGCTGCGAGGTGATGTCGGCGAACGCGCGGTCGTCCATGGTGCCGTTCAGGTCGCCGAGCAGCACCACCCGCTCATTGCGCTCGGCGGCGATGGCCTTGCCGAGCGCCTGCGCGCTGGTGTCCCGCGAGTCTGTCCAAAAGCCCGCCCTGGCATTCACCCGTGCGGACCCCAGGTGGGCCACATACACCGCCAGCGGACCCTGATCCGTGGCCGCCGTGGTGCGCAGCGCCCGGTTCGAGTCCATCGTGTCCGCCAGCGGCCCGAAGTCCAGCTTGATGTCGACCGGCTGGGTGTCCGACAGCGGCAGCTTGCTCCACAGCCCGACCGTGCCCCGCACCGTGTGGTACGGGTACGCCTTCGCCAGACCCTCCTCGTACAGCGGCTTCGCCTGCGGGGTGATCTCCTCCAGGGCCAGCACGTCCGCGCCGGAGGCGGCCAGGTCGCGGGCGGTGCCGACCGGGTCGGGGTTGCCGGCACCGACGTTGTGGCTGGCCACGGTGAGGTCGCCGCCCGGGTGGGACTTGTCGCCGAGCAGCCCGCCGAAGAGGTTCAGCCACACCAGGACCGGCAGCAGCAGCGCGACCACCGCGGAGGCGGAGCGGCGCCACACCGCCCTGGCCAGCAGCACCGGGATGAACAGGCCGAGCCACGGCAGGACGGTCTCCGCCAGGCTGCCGAGGTTCCCGATCCGGTTCGGGATCTTCGCGTGCAGCAGCATGAACAGGCCCAGCAGCACCGCCAGCGCCGCGAGCACCAGGCCGCGCTTCCACGGCCCCGGCCGGAAGCCGATGCGGAGCACCCGCCGGATGCCCGGGCGCCAGGTACCGGAGCCGGTGTCCCGGCGGAGGCTGGCCTGCCCGGTTTCCGCCGTGTCCACCTGCGCCATCGGCAGTCCTCGCTCACTGTCGGTGCTGCCCGTACGAAGAGTGCTGGTCACTGCTGCATCCTCGGGTCATGGATGGGGTATATCGGCATACATTCTGACAAAAGTAATTTCGTTCTCCCTGTATGCGACCAGGAGTTCGCCCCGATGGCCCATCGAGATGGGCTCTGACCCACTTGCTGTGGTCCGGTCGCAGAGGGTGACGATGCTCAGTCCGCGGTGGCTTCGGCCCGGTGTGATCGGCACGGGTGAGCCAGCTGCGGAGGTCGCTGCCGCGGCGCTACGTCATCCTCTGGGCGAAGGCGCGCACGCAGTCGGTGACTGCTGCCAATTCCGGGCAGCGGGCCAGGAGTTGCTTGCGCTTGAGCGCGTTGCTCTCGCCGACCCGGATCTGTTGCAGGCGACGGCGGACGGTCCGCTTACTGTCGCAGTGGCCGAGCTCGACGATCTCCGCATGAAGCCGTGCCGCATCCGTGCGGCCCCTCGTTCCAACGCCGGTACAGATAAAGCGAGTAGGCGTGGATTTGGCCGTAGCGGCGGGGAGCCGGTTCCGCGGGAGGCATCGTCGGGGGTGGCGGCGTGTGCGTAGCGTCGCACGGTCTTGCGGTCGAGCCCGAGGGTCTTGGCAATCAGCTCGATCTGCACGCCCTTGTCGTAGAGGGCATGCACCGCGGCGTGGCGCTCGCGTCGCTTGATCGCTTGTCGGCGGTCGTGTCCTCCGAGGGCTCTGCCAGATACTTGCGATGTTCGCCAACGCACTTCTCGACTGCCTCGCACAGGTTCTTCCACAGATGAAACCTGCCTGCGACCTGCGTGGCGTCGGGACAGGCGGCGCGGACGGCCTCGGCGTAGGCGCTGGCCCAGCAGCCCGAGCAGGGAGTTTCGCGCCGGTCGGGATCGACAGGTTCGCGGCCGGCCGGGCCGCGAGGCGCCCGGCCGGGGCCGGCGCGGATGTCTGCCGGCTCACCCGGCCGCGCCGCGACGGCAGGTACAGAGCACGCTGCATCCACACGAACGGTCAACCGATCAGCGGTCCGTAACGCAACGTCACACGGCCACAAGGAGTGGATCAGAGCCGCTCGTCATGGCCGCCGTCAGTTCACCGCGGCCAACCATCCGCTGCGTGAAGTCCCTTCTAAAGCGCACTCCCCTCCTTCCATTCCTCCCACGACAGGTTCCAGCCGTTGAGACCGTTGGCCGCATCGACGGTCTCCTCGCCCGAGTTCTCCACGATGACGACGTCGCCGAGCATCGAGCTCTCGTAGAACTTGTAGCCGTCCTTGGAGCGGTCGTTTCCCCCCTTGGCGTCGCACAGGCCGACGCAGCCATGGCTGGTGTTCTCGTGTCCGAAGGCGGAGCGGGAGGCCCAGTAGTTGCCGTGGATGAAGGTGCCGGATGTGGTCAGCCGCTGGGCGTGCGGGACGTCCGGGATGTCGTACTCGTCGCCGAGGCCGACCGTGGAGGACTTCATGCGGGTCTGCTTGCGCCGTTCGCTGATCACCATGATCCCGGACCAGGTGGGGTGGTCCGCGTCGCCGCCGGTGACGGGATAGGTGGCGACGGTCGCACCCTCCCGCATGACGGTCATCTCCATGCTGTCGAGGTCGATGGTGCTGATCTGCTCGCGCCCGATGTGGAAGGTGACGTCCTCGCACTGGACCCCGTGGACGCCGGCCGCGCCCTCGACGTCCTTCAGTCGCAGGTTGAGCCTGATCGTCGTGCCGGACGCCCAGTAGGTCTCCGGCCGGAAGTCGAGCCGGGTGTCGCTGAACCAGTGACCGACCACCTCGACCGCGGGTTCGGCGGTCACCGTGATCGCCTCTTCGACGGCGGCCTTGTTCGTGACCCTGTGCGTGAAGTTGATCGACACGGGCATGCCGACGCCGGACGTGCAGCCGGCCTCTGGGGTGACGTGGCCGACGAAGGTTTTCGTGCGCGACTTGGTGGTGGAGCTCGCGGTCTTCCGAGGGGCGCCTTCCGAGGCGTTCGCCGAGCCGCTGCGGCCGGTCAGGACAACGGCCGGCACCGCACCGAGCGCGGCGAGGACACCCCGCCGTGACCACTGCCCGGACCCGTTCGATGTGTGTGCAACGCCCACGGCACGCCCTCCTGAGATGTCGATAGTGCGCGTACATAATGCACCTTTTGCGTGGGTTAACCCTGAATACCCCGCCGCAACCTGAGATTCCGGTGAGGACACCCGGCGCTCGTCTCGGCCGGGCCCTTTTCGATCACGTGTGGGATGAGCGGGACACCGACGAGGTCATTGACGCCGGCAAGAAAATCGCGGGCCGCAAGCGACATCTCGGCGTGGACACCCTCGGCCTGCTGCTGGCCGTCCGGGTGACAGCCGCCAGCGTCTCCGACAACGCAGGCGGCATCCACGTGCTCTCCCGCATCGCCGCCGCGAACCCTCGCGTTACCAAGGCCTGGGGCCGACACCGGCTACCGACCGAAGGCCGTCGCTCACGGCGCCCGCCTCGGCGGCGGACGGCCCTCCGGCCTCACGACTGCGCGCGCCCGCCGAGATGGCCGCCTGCACGACCGCGGGGCCGAGTGCGCGGGCCGGCTCGTAGAGGTGCGTGCAGCCGGACACACCGCGGAACCGCTCCTGGATCGCCCGGTTGTATCCGGCGGCGACACTGAGTCCGGCCAGGCCGTCGAAGACCGGGGTGATGAAGGGGCATTCGGCGTGCGGGAAGTCCCGCATGTCCGCGTCGGCGGCCACGATCACCATGTCCGCGAGACGGATGCGCACCGCGAGCACCATCCGGTGGACGACACCCGCCGACGGCTCAGCCCAGGCGCGCTCGTCGCGCAGTGCCGCCTCGACCGACATCTCGTCGCCGTCCTCCTCGTGGGCGGTGCCGGTGATCGTACGACGGTGCAGCGGGAGTTCGGCGCCGGGCATGACGCGGCCTCCGCCGACTCCGACGCGGTCTCCCCCAGCCGCGCGAACTCCGGCTGCCGCCGCTCGACGAAGCTGAGCACACCCTCGCGGTAGTCCGGTGCGCGCTTCGCCGTGGCCAGGAGGGCGGCCGCGTGGTCGCGGCTCTCGGTGAAGGTCCTCGTCTGGTCCTCGGCGAGCTGCCGCTTGATGAGGGACATCGCGTACGGGCTCGCCGAGCGCGCCAGTTCGGTCGCGTGCGCCAGCGCCGCCGGGAGCAGTTCCTCCGGCTCGGCCAGGCGGTTGACCAGGCCCATCGCCAGGGCTTCCGTCCCGGTGATCCGGCGCGAGGACAGCAGCAGATCGCCGGCGTTGCCGTAGCCGATCAGCCGCGGCAGGAGCCAGGACACCCCGTCGTCGGCCACGAGTCCGCGTGCGCTGAAGGCGGCGGCGAACTTGGCGTGCGGCACGGCGAACCGGACGTCGCACATCAGTGCCTGGTTGAACTCGATACCCGCGCAGGCGCCGTTGACGGCCGCCACGACGGGCTTCGGGAAGGACAGGGGGCGGGTGCGCGGAGACAGCTGGCCGGTCGGCCACGGGCGGGCGCCGGACGATGCCCCGTCCAGCACGCTCATGTCCATCCCCGGGCAGAATCCGCGTCCGGCACCGGTGAGCACCACGGCCCGTACCCGTGGATCCGTCTCCGCCCGGTCGAACAGCTCGTTGTAGAGCAGTTCCATCTCCAGCGTCCAGGCGTTGTGCCGCTCGGGCCGGTTCAGGGTGAGCAGCATGACCCCGTCGTCGGTGAGCTCGGTGAGGATTCACCAATCCTTTGGCCTGGTACCTTCGATGCACTAAGACGATTCATTTAGCTATATCCATGAGGAGAGCATCGTGGCCGAGGCAGCCCGCGCAGCAGAGACGGCGACCGTGCCCGCACCCTCGCGCGGCCGCGTCGGGCGCCAGGTGCGCGTACCGAAGACCGCCGAACTTGTCGCCGCACACCTGCGCCGCCAGATCGTACGGGGTGAGCTGAAGCCCGGTGACGCACTGCCCCCGGAGTCGGGGCTGATGGAGCAGTTCGGCATCTCGCGGCCGACCCTGCGCGAGGCCTTCCGCGTCCTGGAGTCGGAGTCCCTGATCACGGTGCGCCGCGGGGCCCACGGCGGCGCCCGGGTGAGCGCGCCCGGCGCGGACGTCGCCGCCCGCTTCGCCGGCCTGATCCTTGAGTACCGCGGCACCACCCTTGGCGACCTCCACCGCGCGGCAGCCCTCATCGAGCCGCCCTGCGCGCGCACGCTCGCCACCAAGCACACGGCCGGCGACATCAAGCGACTGCGCGACGCGGTGGCCGCCGAGAAGGCCGTCCTGGACGACCCGCTCGCCCTGGTGGAGGCGCAGGACACTTTCCACGCCCTGCTGGTGGAACTCACCGGCAACCAGACCCTGGCCCTGCTGTGCGGCATGGTGCGCAACATCATCGACCGGGCCAACGCCTCGTACACCGCGGCCGCCACCGACTCCGGGACCCGGAAGGCGCAGGCCCTCAAGGGCCACCGGGCGCATGTGCGACTGGTGGGCCTGATCGAGTCCGGCAAGGCGGACGAGGCCGAAAAGCTGTGGCAGCGCCACCTGACCGCCGCCGACGACGTCGTGAACGCGGCCGGGCCCAAGACGGTACTCGAACTCCTCGACTGACCGGCTCCGCCGAGCCGCCTCACCCTCACCCCTTGCCTCCTCTAAACAGTTAGAGATGCGCGGTGTCGCAGTCGAGCGTTTCCACCGCGACGCCCGGCTGTTCCGGATCTATGAGGGCACCAGCCAGATCCAGCAGGTGATCATCGCGAAGGCGCTGCTCGGTGAGGCCGCCCGCGGCTGAACCCGCCCGCCGAGGTGTGTCATTCTCGGCGCATGACCGAACCCATGACCGACGCGATGTCGAACGGCGAAGACGGCCTCGCGCTGAATCGTGCGCTGTGGGACCAGCGTGCCCGCGTCCACGGTTCGACTCCCACGGACAGGTTCTACGACATCGAGTCGTTCCTCGCCGGGCGCCAGACGCTCTATGCCCTCGAGCGTGAGCTCGCGGGTGACGTGAGCGGGAAGGACCTGCTCCACCTGCAGTGCCACTTCGGGATGGACACGCTGAACTGGGCTCGTCTGGGTGCCCGGGTCACCGGTGTCGACTTCTCACCGGTGGCGATCGAACGGGCGCGGCTGCTGGCCGGACGAGCCGGTCTCGAGGCCACCTTCGTCGAGGCCGACACCCAGCGGCTGCCCACGCGTCTGGCAGGCCGCTTCGACCTGGTCGTCGCCACCTACGGGGTGCTGTGCTGGATCGCCGACGTCAAGGCCTGGATGCGCGGCGCGGCCATGGCGCTGAAGCCCGGCGGGAGCCTGGTGCTGGTGGACATGCATCCGGCGTTCCAGACGATCGCCTCCCTCGATCCGCTGGTCGTCGACTGGCCCTACGGCGGGGGCGAGCCCCAGCGCGAGACGGAGACCGGCAGTTACGCCGACCCCGGCCTGACGACCCCGGCCCAGGACACCGTCCAGTACCCGTACTCGCTCGGTGAGATCGTCACCGCGGCCGCGGAAGCGGGCCTCACGACCAAGCACCTGGGCGAACACCTCGCCACCGAGATCGACCCCCGCGGCTTCCTCCGGCAGGGCGAAGACGGCCTGTACCGGCTCCCCTTCGGGGACTCCCACCTGCCGATCCTGTACTCGCTCGCGCGCAGTCGCCCGCCACTGACAGGCCCTGAAAACCGGTCAGATGCCGAGCCGGTCCAGCAACCGCTCGTGGTACACCGCCGGGCCGCCGAACAGCAGCTGCGAGGACTTGGCCCGGCGGAAGTACAGGTGCGCGGGGTGCTCCCAGGTGAAGCCGATGCCGCCGTGGACCTGGATGTTCTCCATGGCGGCCACCATGTACGCCCGTGAGCAGCACACATGCGCCACCGCCGCGGCGACGGGGAAGTCCGCGGAGCCCTCGGCGGCCAGCCGTGCCGCCTCCCGGGAGGCGGCCTCGGCCAGTTCGACCTGGACGAGCATGTCCGCGCACTTGTGCTTGACCGCCTGGAAGGAGCCGATGGGCCGGCCGAACTGGTGACGGGTACGGGCGTGGTCCGTGCTCATCTCCAGGCACCGGCGTGCCCCGCCCGCCTGCTCGGCGGCGAGGGCGACCGAGGCGATGTCCAGGACGCGGGCCATGATGCGCCCGCCATGTCCGTCGGCCCCGACAAGGGCCCCGGGCACGCCCTCGAACGTCAGCCGGGCCATCGCCCGCGTGGCGTCGAGAGTCTCCATCGGCTCGGCCGTGAGGCCGGTGACCTGCCGGTCGGCGGCGAACAGCGACGGGCCCTCGACGGTACGGGCGACGACGAGGAGCAGATCCGCCGTCGTACCGTCGATGACGAAGCACTTGCGGCCGTTCAGCCGCCAGCCGCTTGAAGTCGCGCTGCGAACGTGCCGAACGCGAGCGCGGACCCGGCCACCGTACGACCGGACGGGCGCCCCCGGCTGGCCGTGCCGGCCAGGGCGGCGAGGAGGGAACGACGGCGTTGACGGTGCCCGCCGACGGCACGACGAGGTCCGGGCGCGATACGAGGTGACTCAGCCCGTCCGTGACCCGGGTCCGGCCGTCCCGCGTGACGCACAGCAGTTCGGAGGGACGCATCATCCGCAGGCCTTTTCGCCCTCTGCCTGGGCACCGTCAACGCCGTCGAGGTCCCTACCCGTATGTCGTTCGTGAGCGAGTTGGTCGGCGCCGACCTGCTGCCCAACGCGTCGGCACTGAGCGCCACCTACTTCAACGTCGCCCGCGTCATCGGCCCGACCCTTGCCGGTCTCCTCATCGCAGGCTTCGGCACCGGTGCCGTCATGGTCAGGAGAGCGCCGCGGACGGGAGGGGATCGACGGCAGAGGGCGGGGTGAGCGTCGTTTCGCGGGAGATCAGGCAGTCTTCGAGGAACGCGAGGGCGCGCAGATGGTAGGAGCGGGCAGCCCAGCCGAGGCTGATGTTGTGCCCGGCCGCCGGCTGGCGATCGACGCTCACGCGCGGGGCGGCCGTGAAGTGGGCGACCAGATCGGCGAGGGCCGCGTCGTCGTGGCGCCACCACGCCTCGTGCTCGGCGAAGGTCAGCCGTACGGGCACGCGGACGCCGGGCGCCGTGGTACGGAAGACCAGCGGCCAGCGCGCCAGCTCCGCCCGCTCCAGGGCGGGCACGGGCTCGACGATCGAGCTGCTCGCCGCGAAGGTGCCCGGTGGATACAGACGCAGCGGCCCCCAGCTCCTGCGCATTCGGCCATTGTCGTCGTGGGCGGTGGGCAGCTCGTGCGGCTCGACGGCGTACACGTGGCCGCAGCCGGAGATGTCCAGTCCGAGCAGGTGCGGCAGACCAGGGTCCGCGGCGGCGGTGAGCGCCACCTTGCCGCCGTAGGAATGAGCGAGCAGGAACAGGCCCGCGCCCGTTGCGTGACGGGAGGTGAAGTCGCGCAGAGCCGCGCGCAGCGAGACGGCCTGCTCCGCCAGGCCCTGCCCCTGGGGCAGCCGGGCGGCGGAGTGGCGGTAGCCCGGCCGGTCCACGGCCAGGACGGTGTAGCCGAGGTCCGCCCCCAGCGTCAGCAGCGACTGCTGGGGGTGGGCCCGGCAGTCGAAGTAGCCCGCGTTCATGCCGCCGCCGTGCACGGCGACCACGACGGCACGCGCGGTGCCGCCGGCCGGCTCGCTGAGCAGTGCGGACAGCGGCACCCCCGCGGCGTCCAGGATGATCCGGCGCACCCCGCGCGACGGTTCGTGGGCCGATGGGGTCATGGTCGTTCCTCCGGGTGATGACTTCGGCGGCCGGCGTCAGCGGGCCAGGTGTGACTAGGTCTGGGTTCCGACGTTCTGCAGCACCACGGTGGCCAGCGCGCCGCCCAGGCGGCCGGCCTCCGGGTACGGCAGCCCCCGGACGACGGCCGCCAGGAACCCGGCACGGAAGGCGTCGCCCACCCCGGTGGGATCGGCCACGACGTCCGTGGGCACCGCCTCGACGTGCAGCCAAGGCTCTCCCGTCCGGCCGATTTCCGCACCCGCGGCGCCGCGGGTGACGATCCAGGCGCCGGACCGATCGGTCTGGTAGCGTGGCAATATGGTTCGAACGCCAGTTTCCTCCGCGCGTGACCGCATACTGGACGCCGCAGCCGACTTGTTCGACCGGTACGGCGTGCACGCCGTCGGCATGCAGCGGATCATCGATGCGGCGGGCTGCGGGAAGAACCTGCTCTATCGCGAGTTCGACAGCAAGGACGAGCTGGTGGTGGCCTACCTCCAGCGGGCCGCCCGCAGTTGGGACATCACGCTGGAAGCCGCGCGCGCGACCGTGACGGCGCCGCAGGAGCAGCTGGTCGAACTGGTCCGCATCGTGGGGGTGAACGTACCCGGAACCCGGGGTTGCCCGCTGCGCAACACCTACGCCGAGTTCCCCGATCGCGACCACCCGGCCCACCAGGTCGCACTGGAGCACTTCAGCGCGGTCCGCGAGCAGCTCTGTGAACTCGCGCGGCAGACCTCGGCCCCCGCCCCGGAGCGCCTCGCCGACCGCATCTTGCTGATCATCAACGGTCTCTACATCAATGCGTCCGGGGTCAGCGGGGAAGAGAGTGCGGCCATTGCCGTCCAGCTCGCCCAGGATGTCGTCCGCAACGAAACCGCCGCGACGGTGAGCCGCAGCGGCGCGAGCTGAGTCCGGGGCGGTCGATGGGCGGACCTTGCCGGGGCCGAACCTGACGGTCCGCCACCATCGCGTGCTCGGCGCCCGATCCATCGTCGGCGGCACTGCCGCGGTGTCGCTGGAACAGCCAGAGGCTCCGGTTGACATGACGCACTTGCGCCCTCTCATTATCCAGGTACAGTTTCCGGACCGATCGGTCCGCACTCATGGGACCGATCGGTCCGCATTGGATCGTGACCCACCGAGACGCCGCAACGGCCAAGCCGGGAGCGCATGTGACCATAGAAACTGAAACCACGACAGGTGCACCACCTGAAGCGGATACACCGTATCCCCGCAGGTGGGCGGCTATGGTCGTACTGACCCTGGCCTTCATGCTCGACCTGCTGAACGTCTCGATCGTGAGCGTTGCCTTACCGTCGATTCAGCGTGACCTGAGCGCCACGCCCACCCAGGTGGAATGGATCGCGGCGGCCTATCTGCTGGCCTTCGCCGCCGCGCTGATCACCTTTGCCCGGGTGGGTGACCTGTGGGGGCGCAAGCGCGTCTTCCTGCTGGGAGTCGTCGCCTTCGCCGTGACCGGCGTGTGGAGCGGACTCGCGGACACTCCCGGCATGCTGATCGCAGCGCGTGCCGCGCAGGGGCTGGCGGCCGCCGCGCTCGCCCCGCAGGTGATGAGCCTCTTGTACACCATGTTCCAGGGCCGGGAGCGGGGCACGGTCTTCGGCGTCTTCGGCCTCGTCGCCGGAACCGCGCAGGCCGGAGGTCTGCTGCTCGGGGGTGTGCTGATCGATGCGGACATCGCGGGCACGGGATGGCGCATGATCTTCCTGATCTCGGTGCCGGTCGCCGTGGTGCTGGCCGCCGTGGCGGCCTGGCTGGTGCCGGAGAGCCGGGTGGAAGGCGGCGCCCGGCCCCGTCTGGCGGCGGCCGGAGTGCTCACCCTCGGTCTGGCCGCGCTGGTGTTCCCGGTGCTGGAGGGCCGCAGCTACGGGTGGCCCGTCTGGATCTGGGCCTGCCTGGTCGCGGGCTTCGCGCTGGTGGTGGGCCTGGCGTTCGTCGAGCACCGCAGTCCTGAACGGCGGGCCGGTGCCCTGCTGCCGGTCGAACTGTTCCAGCGGCGGACGCTCGCCGCGGCGCTGGCCGTGCAGTTGCTGGCCTTCGCGGCGCTCAGCGGGTTCCTGCTGGTGATCGTGCTGTGGCTGCAGGAAGGCAAGGAGTACTCCGCGATGGATGCCGGTGTGGTCAGCATCGCGCTCCCCGCGGGCGGCCTGGTCACGGCCGGGTTCGTGGGCCGGTTCACTGCCCGGTTCGGCCGTCTGCTGGTGCTGACGGGCTGCCTGGTGGGCGCCGTGGGCGCGCTCGGCATCCTGCTCGCCGAGCAGGGCTCGGAGGGCGACAGCATCGGCAGCTGGTCGCTGGTGCCCGGCCTCTTCGCCCTGGGCGTGGGCACGACGTTCGTCATGCCGCCGCTCACCACGCTGTTCCTCTCCACGGTGCCCGTCGAGCACGCCGGTTCGGCCTCCGGCGTCTGGACCACCAGTCAGCAGTTCGGCGCCGCGGTGGGTGTCGCGGGCCTCGGCACGATCTACTACGGCACGGTGGAGGGCAGCGGTCACGCCACGGCCATCGCCGCCTGCACCTTCACCGTGGTGGCGATCCTGGTCGTCAGCGCGGCGCTCTGCATCACCCTCAGCCCGAACCGGCGGCCCGCCACGCCCACCGAAACCGCCGAATTGTGATCGCCGGGATCTGCAGGCCCTTCTGGCAGACCTCTGGAAAAGCACGCTCTTCGAGCTACTCGTCCACGCAAGGAGACTCCCGGTGAAAACCATCGTGATCACGGGAGGTACGTCCGGACTCGGACAGGCCCTCGCCCACACGTACCTCGAGCGCGGGGACCGGGTGGTGGTCGTCAGCCGCGACGCGGGCAAGGGGGAGACGTACCTCAGGCAGGCGAAGAAGGACGGACACGGCGGACGTGCCTTCTTCATCGAGGCGGACCTCAGCCTCGTCAGTGAGAACCAGAGGGTCGTCGAGGAGGTCAAGTCCGACTTCCCCGTCGTGGACGCGCTCGTCCTGTGCGCCCGGTTCTTCCGCTCCTACCGCCGCGTGACCAGCGAGGGGATCGAACACCACCTCGCGCTCTTCTACCTGAGCCGTTACCTGCTGAGCCACGGTCTGGCCGAGTGCCTGGAGAAGGCCCCCGAGCCGGTCGTCGTGAACGTTGCGGGGCCCGGCAACCACATGGTCCCCATCCACTGGGACGACCTGGAGCTGGAGCGCGGCTACGACGGCTGGGACGCGATGCTCCTGGGCGGAAGGCTCAACGACCTGCTCGGCGTCCACTTCGACACCGAGCACCAAGAGCGCGGCATTCGCTATGTGCTCCTCTTCCCGGGCAACATCGCGGGCGGCTTCGTCGGCGAGTTCCACCCGGTGATGACGGTGCGCGCCGAGGAGATGCGGCGGGCCGGCGCTCCCATCCAGGGAGGCGTCCGGCTCGTCTCCGCGCTGATCGACTCCCCGCCTTCCGAGACGCTGAGCGCTTTTCAGGAGCGCCGGCCGCTCAATGTGCGGGGCGGCAGCACCTTCGACCCCGATGACGCCAAACGGCTCCACGACATCACCCAGGACCTCATCCAGCGTGCGGGGCGAGGCGCCCCGTAGAGCTCCCGCACCCGCGGCGCGCAGGTAGTTGCTGCCCACGGGCGAACGCCGGTTCCGGCAGTCAGCGCATCCCGTGGGCGTCGGCTGCCGCCTGCTCGGACACCGCGGCGTCCAGAACGTTCCCGTCGCCCAGGGTCTTCATGACGACCGTGACGAGGGCGATGCCGATGGCCGCGCCGAGCTGGTTGAGCATGTAGAGCACGGAGCGCAGAACTTCCTGCTCTCGCTGGCCTGTACGTCCGCCTCCGCCTGTGGTCACCCCGGCGCCCCCTCCGCCAAGAGGTCCGGCTCCCGCAGTGCTTCCGGGCGAGCTGGGTGCGCGGGGCGGCGGGGGTCAGTCGGCCAGCTGGTTGAGCTTGCGGATCTGCTTGTCGAAGACCGCGGCAGGAGCGATCCGGCGCAGTGCGCTCGCACGTCCGGCCGTGGGACCGGCGGTGTAGCGCACTTTCGGCTTCGCGTCGGTCGCTGCCGCGACGATCACCTTGGCGACGACGGCGGGATCGTCACCGCCCTTGATCGCTGTCTCCATCATGCGGTCGAAGGCGCCCCGCGGGTCCGCGTAGACCTGCAGGGGCGTGTCGGGCCGCGGGCTGTTGGCCTCGAATCCGGTACTCGTGTAGGCGGGTTCGACGATGAGCGCCCGGACGCCGTGCCCGCGGACCTCGTGGTCCAGGGACTCGGAGTACCCCTCGACCGCATGCTTGGAGGCGGCGTAGACGGCCATGTAGGGCGCGGGGAGGAAGCCGACCACGGAGGAGAGGTTGATGATGCGTCCGCGCCCACGGGCGCGCATGTGCGGCAGAACTTCTTTCACCATGCGCATGACGCCGAAGACGTTGATGTCGAAGACGCCCTGGGCCTGCGCGATGGAGTTTTCCTCGGCCGCACCCATCAAGCCGACACCTGCGTTGTTGACCAGGACGTCAATCCGCTCGAACCGGTCGACCACCTGCTGCACCGCGGCGGTCACCGACGTGTCACTGGCCACGTCGAGGTCGAGGAACGTCACACCGTCGAGCGGCGTGACGCGTGAGGTGTCGCGGCTTGTGCCGACCACGTCGAAACCCGCTGCGACCAGCGCGAGCGCGGCTTCCTTCCCGATGCCGGACGACGCGCCCGTCACGAGTGCCACCGGCCGATTTGTCGTCATCATGGACTCCTGAATCCCCGGAGGAAACTGATCGGTTTCCGACAACTGTAAACCGATCGGTTTCCGTGCGCAAGGTCGAGAGAGGAACTGATCCCGCAGGGTGAGGACGCCCGCGCGCGGACAGCGCTCGGTTGACGGTTCGCTGAGTCGGTGTGAGGTCGCGGCCCGGTGGACGTCTGAGGGGTGTCGTCACCGACGAGCCGACGCCCATGTAAGTCCGGTCAGCGAGAACCGGACACCTTGGCGTTCGCAGATCCGGATGATCCGGTGGGTGCGGGCCGCGGTCAGGTCCTGGGTCGGCCGGGCAGTGCGGGCCAGATCTCGAGATCTACAGCAGCCGTCCGGCTGGATCGGTCACCACTCGCCGACCCGGTCGCACTCCGCGAGGGTGCCGTCGAGCAGGACGTAGGCGGGGGCGGCTCCGCGCAGGACGCGCAGCAGGCCGGGGCGCGGTCGGCGAGCAGATCGAGGACGGCCGACGCGTAGGCGTGGGCGGTGCAGAAGAAGACACCGAAGCCGGCGCCGATCTGGGCGAGCGTGTCGTGCCCGCGCAGGTACACCAGGCCGACCAGGGCACGCTGGTGCGGCGGGAGTTCGCAGCGGCGGTCACCCTCGCCATGCTCGCGCGTGCTTTCCTGGCCGTCGTCCGCTCGGACGAACACGCCCGCAGCCCCACACTGGACGGCCTCATACCGCTGACCTGCAACGAGAGCCGGCGCTTGTTCATCACGCTCGTCGTCCGACCCGCCCTCGACGCCGTCCATCGGCTGGGTCGGTCCGACTGGCGACGCCGCCACCAGGCCCGGTCGCGGGTGGGCCACTACCGGCGCCGAGCCGTTCAGGCATGAAGATCACGATCTGTGGCACGGAAGCACGCCGAGGCGGCGCGGTTGGCAGTGATGGCTGCCGATCCTAGGCTCGGCAGCCATGACGGTTCTGATCACCGTGTGGGGAGCATCTCCCGGAGTGGGCAAGTCGACTCTGTGTGCCGGGCTGTCCCGATGGCTGGCCGCCGCGGGACTGCGGGTGGACCACTTCCGTGAGGAGGAGATCCTGACTCGGCCGCAGTTCGCTGGGGCGGCTGAGGCTTTCAAGACGACCGGCACCGTCGACCTGGGTACGTTGACCGCGGCAACTGCGCAGTTCGTTGACTCGGTTCTGGCGAGCGGCGATGACGTGGTGGTCACGGACGCACTGGTGCCGTTCGTGCCGACGCTGCTGGCCATGGGGCACGGCGAAGAGATGATCGACGCGTTCATGACTGACCTCACAGAGGTGCTCGCGCCGGTGGGTCCCGTCATGGTCTTCCTTGACGGGAATGCCGAGGCTGCATTGTCCCGAGCCGCGAGGAGGGAAGGAGCGCAGTGGCTGGACGGGTATGTCGGAAAACTGGCCAGGTACGAGGTAAGCCCTCCAGTGACTGACATCGCGTCGGCGGTGAAGTACTTGCGGCGCGAGCGTGCGGTGACACTTGGCGCAGTCCGCCGCAACCGCTGGGGTCTCGTTGTGACCGAACGAGCCGATGAGCTGCCCCCGGACGAGGTGCTGCAGATCGTTCAGCGGGGTCTGAAGCCGTGGCTGGGCAGGACCGTCACAAACAGATAGGCCGGGCCTGGCCCACGCGACGGCGACGATGGGGCCTTCGGACGGCGGCTGGGAACTCTCGCTCCGCGTGGGAACTGTCCACGGTGTTTTGCCACCTGACGGGGGGGGTAACCAGAGTGCGCCTCCGGGGGTCTGCCGCAGCCCGTTCCGGCACTCAACCCCATTCCGGAGGCCGTCGGCCGCTCCTAGCGTCAAGGTATGACGAAGGACTACGTGGTGGGCGACGACGGTGTTCGGCGTGGGAACACGACGCGCAGGGGTGTGCTGCTGGGGCTTGGCCTCGCCGCGGGTGGCACTGTCCTCGGTGTGGGCACGGAAGCGACGGCGTCCGTGCCCGCGGCCGAGCGTGACGGCAGCCGGGGCGGGAGAGGAGGACCGTGTACGTATGTGCTGGTGCACGGCACGCACAGTGCGGGAGCGTATTGGCTGCCCGTCGCGCAGGAGTTGACCCTGCGCGGTCATCGCGTCGTCGCGGTGGATCTGCCGCTGCACGGCTCGCAGGCGTTCGTGCCGGAGTCCTACCAGAGGCAGGACCTGGCGGCCATGGCCACCGAGCCCTCACCCGTCGCCGCCCTCTCTCTGAACGATTACGAGAAGCACGTGACGCGCATCGTGCGCCGCGCGGCGGCGCACGGCCCAGTGGTCCTGGTCGGCCATAGCCTGGGCGGTGCCACCGTGAGCCGGGTGAGCAACGCTGTACCGGAACTGCTCCACCACATCTGCTACATGGCGGCCTTCTGCCCCAGCCCCGCCCTGCCGACCCCCGACGCCTGCACCGCGGCGCCGGAGAACGAGAACGCGCTCATACCGTTCGACCAGATCATCGGGGACCCGGAACAGCTCGGTGTGATGCGGCTCAATCCCCGCACGGGTGACGCCGGGGACCTCAGGGCGCTCAGGGAGATGATGTGCGCGGGCTATCCGGACGGCGCGTTCCGGCAGCGGCTCGGCAGCATGCAAACAGACGAGTCGACCACGGCCTACGCGGGGCGGGCCGTCGGCAAGGCGGATACCTGGGGACGGCTGCCCCGCACGTATCTCCGCTTCGGCAAGGACCGGACGATCGCCACGAAGCTCCAGGACCGGATGATCGCGGAGGCCGATGCACTGACGCCTCACAATCCCTTCCGGGTCCATGACTTCCCCACCGCTCCGCACATCGGCCCGCTGGACCCAGCACCGGTGGCGAACGCACTGGCCGTGCTCGCTCCGTAAGACCTGGCGGTTCGTCAGATCACCCGTGGGAAGCTCTGGCGGAGCTCTTGCCGACGGTGCAGGATCTCGGGCAAGCGATGATCGTAGGCGGGGCGTCCGCCGCGTCCTCGGATCGGGACGCCGTGCTTGGACAGGGCGATACCAACGGCTGCCCGGCTGACCTGCGCTCGGTGGTCTCCTGGGTCTGGCAGCAGCGCGGTGGGCTCCAGCCGACCGGGGGCGCGGCCAGGAGGCAGCGGGCGTGGGCGGTGGTAGTGCCGAGCCGCTTGGCGAGCTGGGCGATGGAGAAGTCGCCTCGGGGCACGAGTTGGTGGAGCTGTTCGGGCGTGATGCTGTCCCCGACGAACTCGGCGGGCGGTCGGCGGACCTCCGCGAGACGGCCGTCTGGACCCGACTGACCGCCACCGGCTCGTAGCGGGGCCGTCACCGCGGCTGCCAGCGCCGCGTTTCGCCGACGTCAACGCATCTCATCCATGCCGGCACATCACCGGTAGTGTCCTTCGGGACTCGACGTCTCAGACGAGCGGGCCGGGTTCCGGTGACGCGGGGAGGATGCGGTGTGAGGGCGTCTGGGCAGGGGAGGAATGCCACAGCGTCGCCGGCGAGGACCGGCCGGCCACCGGCCACCTCACCGGCGGCCCTGGAGCGGGTGGGCTTCGAGCTCTTCGCCCGCCAGGGATTCGACTCCACGACGGTCGACGACATCGCCACGGCCGCGGGCATCGCACGACGCACCTTCTTTCGCTACTTCGCGTCCAAGAACGACCTCGTGTGGGGTGACTTCGAGGGGCAGCTGGTCAGACTGCGGGCCCTGCTGGCGGCGAGCGATCCGGCAGTCCCGATGATGGATGCCGTGCGCAGCGCCGTCGTGGAGTTCAACCGGTTCGACCCCGTCGACGTGCCGTGGCACCGGCAGCGTATGGAACTCATCCTGCGCGTGCCGACCCTGCAGGCCGACGCGACGTTGCGATACGCCTCGTGGCGGGCGATCGTCACCGATTTCGCCGCGGCCCGAACCGGCCTTTCCCCGTCCGATCTGCTGCCTGGGCTGGTCGGTCACAGTGTCCTTGCCGCGGCCATCACGGCGTACGAATACTGGTTGAGGGACGAGAGCGCCGGTCTGACCGACCTGCTGGATCAGACCGTCCGGCAGGTCGCGGAAGGGTTCGGCCGACTGGGGTGACGGCCGTCCTGCGAGCGGCCAGGCGTCACGGCCGCTCCCTGCGGATGGCATCCGCGACGACCTCGCCGACGAGGACCGCGGTCGCGGCGGGTCCGCGGTGCGGCGCGTCAGGAAGTATCGAGGTGTCCGCCACGCGCAGCGCCTGGATACCGTGCACCCGGCCGTACTGGTCGACGGCCGCGCGCCCGGGCTCGTCCGCCGGGCCCATGGGCACGGTCCCGCAGGTGTGCTGGGCGGTGCCGAGATTTCCGGCGATCCAATCGTCGAGCGCCGAGTCGGCGTCGAGGACGGCCGGAGGCGGACCCAGCAGGCCGTCGGAGAGGCCGGCCAGGGGCGGCGTGGCCATGAGGGCGGCTGTGGCACGAACGGCCTCGCGCAACCGGCCGTAGTCGTCGGGGGTGCTCAGCATTCCCTGGTCTATGTGCGGCAGGACGGCGGGGTCGGCCGAGACCAGCCGTAGTGTGCCGGTGGGCCGCGGTGTCTGCGCGGAGACCAGGAAAGCAAGAGGGGCACCGGGTACGCTCACCTCCCCCCGCATCAGTCCGGCCATGGGGATCAGGGACTGGAGGATCTCCAGGTCACCCGGGCTCGCGAGGTCGCCGCTCTCCCCCACTCCGGACGGCAGATGCAGGCAGCCGCCCAGCCAGTTCTCCTCCGGTGCCCCCAGGTCGCGCCGAGGAGTCCATTCCAGGACCAGCTGCGGATGGTCACTGAAGCGCCTCCCGACGACGGGCGCGTCGCGGAGCACTGGTATGCCGAGCCGTTCGAGGTCCGCGCCCGGCCCGACACCGGAGACCAGGAGCAGCTGGGCCGAGGCGAAGGCCCCGGCACTGAGGACGACGGAGCCCGCGTCGATCACCGCGGGGCTGCCGTTCCGCCGGGCCACGACACCGGTGGCGCGCCCGCGTTCGATCACCACCCTGACGACGTGGCTCCCGCCCAGAACGGTGAGGTTGGGCCGGGCCAGCACCTGGGGCGGAAGGTAGCTCAGTCCCGCGTTGCGCCGTACACCGTCGACGGCGTTGGAGGGCACGGGCCCGAACCCGGGTTTCCCCTGGTCGTTCTTGTCGGGTTCCACGGGATAGCCCAGCGCGAGGGCGCCGTCCCGGAACGCCGCTGCCGCCGGATGGTCGAGCGCCGCACGCCGCACGGCCATGGGGCCGCCGTCGCCGTGCACTGGGCCGGCGCCGAAATCCAGATCGGTCTCCAACGCACGCAGGAAGGGCAGGACTTCGGCGTAGGACCAGGCCGGATTGCCGGCGGCGGCCCAGCGTTCGAAGTCCTCCCGGCGGGCCCGCACGAAGTAGCCACCGTTCACGGTGGTGGAGCCGCCGAGGATGCGCCCGCGGGGCACGGTCCAGGGTCGACCGGGCATCAGATGCACGGGATACGCGTGGGTACCGGGATGGTCCGGTTGCGCGCCGGGGATCCGCCGCGCGTCGAGAAGTGCGGGGCCGAAGGCGTCGGGGTCCGGTGGCAGCGGTCCCGCCTCCAGCAGCAGCACGCTGCGGTCCGGGTCTTCGCTCAGGCGTGCGGCGACCGCCGCGCCCGCGGCGCCGGCACCCACCACGACCACGTCGGGGATGTCTCTCATCAACCAGAGCTCCCAACCCCAGCCGCACGCGCCCGAGAAGCGGGTCGAGCCTACATCTTCCTTTTGGCACCGTGTGCCACTAGTCTCCTGGGCTGTTGGACGACTCGCGCCATCCGCACCTGCGCGCCGTCCCGTTCCCCACCGTCCCGCCATCGCTCCGTGACAACATCCCCTATTCGAGGGAGCCCACGTGAACGACCACGACGCCACGAAGACCGAGGAACAGCTCCCGCGCGAGGCCACCTGGACCGAAGTACTCGTCGAGGAGGACGAGCTCGTCGAAGAGGTCTCGATCGACGGCATGTGCGGCGTCTACTGAGCCGGGCTCATGACCGCCTTGAACCTGGACCGCGCGTGGGACCTGCACCCGCAGGTCTCGGTGCGCCCGGAACCCTTCGGTGCGCTGCTGTACCACTTCGGCACCCGCAAACTCACCTTCCTCAAGGACCGGCGGCTGCTCGAGGTCGTCCGGTCGCTCGCGGCGGCCCCGACCGCGCGCTCGGCCTGCGCGGGCGCCGGTATCGGCGAAGAGGAGTTGCCTCGTTTCGCGGCGGCCCTGTCCGCGCTCGCCCGGTCCTCGATGGTCATCGAAAGGAGCCCGGGCCCATGACCACCACAACCCCCGCGCCAGGCGTCCCGCGCCTGGTCGACCTCTTCGAGCACGGCCTGGACGCCCCCATCTGCCTGACGTGGGAGCTGACTTACGCCTGCAACCTGTCGTGTGCGCACTGCCTGTCGAGCTCCGGCCGACGCGACCCGCGTGAGCTGAGCACGGCGGAAGCCAAGGCCGTCATCGACGAGTTGGAGACCATGCAGGTCTTCTACGTCAACATCGGCGGCGGAGAGCCCACCGTGCGCGCCGACTTCTGGGAACTGCTCGACTACGCGACCGCCCATCACGTCGGCGTGAAGTTCTCCACCAACGGCGTGCGGATCACGCCGGACATCGCCCGCCGACTGTCCGCCAACGACTATGTCGACGTGCAGATCTCGCTCGACGGTGCCACCGCCGACGTCAACGACGCGGTGCGCGGCAGGGGTTCGTACGACACCGCGGTGCGCGCCATGGGCAACCTCGCCGACGCCGGCATGAAGAACTTCAAGCTGTCGGTGGTGTGCACGCGTCACAACATCCCGCAGATGGACGAGTTCAAAGCGCTCGCCGACCGCTACGGCGCGCAACTGCGGCTGACCCGGCTGCGTCCGTCGGGCCGCGGCGCCGATGTGTGGGACGAGCTGCACCCCACCTCCGCGCAGCAACGGCAGCTGTACGACTGGCTGCTCGCCCACGGCGACCAGGTCCTCACCGGCGACTCCTTCTTCCACCTGTCGGCCTACGGCAAGGCCCTGCCCGGCCTGAACCTCTGCGGGGCCGGCCGAGTGGTGTGCCTCATCGACCCGGTCGGGGACGTCTACGCCTGCCCGTTCGCGATCCATGACGACTTCCTGGCCGGCAACGTCCGTGAGGACGGCGGATTCGCGCGCGTGTGGCGGGAGTCGGAGTTGTTCCAGGGACTGCGCGAGCCGCAGACCGGCGGGGCCTGTGCCTCCTGCTCCTTCTACAGCACGTGCAAGGGCGGTTGCATGGCCGCGAAGTTCTTCACGGGGCTGCCGCTGGACGGGCCGGACCCCGAGTGCGTCCAGGGGTACGGCGAGCAGCTGCTGGCTCAGCGTCCGGCCGGGCGCGACCACCTGCCCAAGCCCTCCGACGACCACTCCCACCGCACCTCGCCCGCCCGGCGAGGGGGGCCCGGCCCAGTGGACCTCGTCCTCACCACGCGCCAGGACATCGAACGGCCCCCCGTGAGCGCCTGCGACGAGAACCCGTTGGCGGGCCTGAAGCTCACCTGACGCACCGCCGATCGAGAAAGAGCCGCAACATGGGTAGAAATCCCTGGTTCGAGACCGTCGCGGAGGCTCAGCGCCGCGCCAAGAAGTACCTTCCCAGCACTGTCTACGACGCTTTGGTGGCCGGCTCGGAACGGGGCCGCACGATCGAGGACAACCTCGACGCCTTCGCCGAACTGGGCTTCGCACCGCATGTCGTGGGCCATCGGGCGCAACGCGACCTGTCCACCACCGTGCTCGGCGTGGAGACCGCTCTGCCGGTGGTCATCTCCCCCACGGGCGTGCAGGCCGTCCATCCCGACGGTGAGGTGGCGGTGGCGCGGGCGGCGGCGAACCGCGGCGTGATCATGGGGTTGAGTTCCTTCGCGTCCAAGCCCCTGGAAGAGATCATCGAGGCCAACCCGAACACCTTCTACCAGATGTACTGGGCCGGCACCCGTGAGGCGATGGCGCAGCACATGGAACGCGCCCGGGCCGCGGGAGTCAGGGCGCTCATCGCCACGCTCGACTGGTCCTTCTCCCACGGCCGGGACTGGGGCAGCCCTCAGATCCCGGACCAGCTCGACCTGAAGACGGCGGTGAGGTTCGCGCCCAAGGTCGTCACGCGCCCGCGCTGGCTGTGGACGTTCGCCAGGTCCCGGACCATCCCCGACCTCACCACCCCCAACCTCAAACCGCCGGACGGCAAGGCTCCGACCTTCTTCGGCGCCTACGGAGAGTGGATGCGGACGACGCCTCCCACCTGGGAGGACGTCAAGTGGATGCGGGAGGAGTGGGGCGGTCCGTTCCTGCTCAAGGGTGTCACCAGGGTCGACGACGCCAAGCGCGCCGTGGACGCGGGCGTCTGCGCGATCTCCGTCTCCAACCACGGCGGCAACAACCTCGACACCACGCCGGCCACCATCCGCGTGCTGCCGTCGATCGTCGAGGCGGTCGGCGACCAGGTAGAGGTGCTGCTCGACGGCGGCGTCCGGCGCGGCGGTGACGTGGCGAAGGCGCTGGCGCTGGGGGCACGCGCGGTGCTCATCGGCCGCGCCTACCTGTGGGGGCTGGGCGCGGCCGGGCAGGCCGGCGTGGAGAACGTCCTCGACATCCTGCGCGGCGGCCTCGACTCCGCCGTCCTCGGACTCGCGCACTCCTCCATCCACGAACTGTCTCCCGACGACCTGGTCATCCCCGACGGCTTCCTCCGTACTCTCGGCGCGACACGCACCGCGGACCCCCTCGGCTCATGACCGCGTCGGCCCCTCAACGGCGGGTGGCTGCGGCGGAGTTGGCGCGCACCGCCTGGCCGCGGGTGCCGGAACGACCGCTGGTGCTCGTCCCGGTCGGCTCGACCGAGCAGCACGGCCCCCACCTGCCTCTGAACACCGACAGCGTCATCGCGGCCGAAGTGGCCGGCCGGACGGCGGACCGCCTCGGGACCCGTGCGCTGGTGGCGCCGACGATCGCGTACGGCGCCAGCGGTGAGCACGCGGACTTCCCCGGCACGGTGTCCATCGGGCACGAGGCGCTGCGCCTCGTGCTGGTGGAGAGCGTGCGGTCCCTGTCGCTGTGGGCCGGGCGGACCGTCTTCGTCAACGGGCACGGCGGCAACCTGCCCACCCTGGGCTCCGCCGTCGCCCAACTCCGCGCGGAGGGGCACGACGTGGCCTGGCTCAGCTGCGAGGTGCCGGGCGGGGACGCCCACGCCGGCCGGGCCGAGACCTCCCTCATGCTCCACTTCGCCCCCGACGACGTCCGCCTCGCCGCGGCCGCGCCCGGCAACGTCCGCCCCCTCACCGAGCTCATGCCGGAACTGAGGGCCCGAGGAGTCCGCGCCCTCGCGCCGAACGGCGTCCTGGGAGACCCCACGGGAGCCGGCGCCGAGGAGGGCCGCGACCGGGCGGAGACCATGGTCACAGCGGCCGTCCGCCGCATCACGGCATGGTGCCCCGATTCCCGTGGCCGTCTCCTCACCCACCCCACGAGAACGGCTCGCCCATGACGCTCCCCCACGGATTCACGCTCACCCTCGACCGGGACACCCGCGTCCTCGACCACGGGCGGGCGCTCCTCGGAGGCCATCCGACACGCTTGCTCCGGCTCACCCCCCGGGCGCGTGGACTCCTGTCCGGCCGCACCCTGACCGTCCGGAACGCGGCGGGCGCGGTCCTGGCGGAGCGTCTGCTGGCAACCGGCCTGGCCCACCCCGAGCTCGCCGCGCTGCCGGAGCCGGCGACGGCCTCCGGAACCGAACCGACCTGCACCTACGTGATCCCGGTGCGGGACCGGCCCCGTCAGCTCGCCCGTCTGCTCTGCTGCGTCCCCGGCGGCAGCCCCGTCCTCGTCGTGGACGACGCCTCACGAAACCCGGAGCTCACCGCGTCCGTCGCGGCACGGCACGGTGCGCGCTTGCTGCCGCTCCCGGAGAACCTGGGGCCGGCCGGCGCCCGCAACGCGGGTCTGCGGGAGGTGACGACGCCTCACGTCGCCTTCGTCGACTCCGACATCGTGCTTCCCGCCGAGACCGTGCCTGGGCTGCTGAGGCACTTCGCCGACCCGTCGGTCGCCATGGCCGTACCCCGGATCACCGCGCTGAGCACCGCCGAGTCCACCGGATGGATCAGCCGGTACGAGCGCACGCGCTCCTCACTGGACCTGGGCACCCGCCCGGCCGCCGTCCGTCCCGGCACACCCGTCTCCTGGGCGCCGAGCGCCTGCGTCGTGGCCCGCACCGACGTCCTGCTCAAGGCCGGCGGGTTCGACGAGCGCATGCGCGTGGGTGAGGACGTCGACCTGTGCTGGCGCCTGGTGGACGGCGGCCGGCGTATTCGGTACGAACCGTCCCTGTGGGCCGCCCACGAGCACCGGGCCGGACTCGCCGACTGGTTGCGGCGCAAGGCGGAGTACGGCACCGGAGCGCATCCGCTGGCCGTACGGCATCCCATCGCCATCGCCCCCGCCGTGCTCGCCCCGTGGAGCGCGGGTCTGCTGCTCGCCCTGGCCGTCCAGCGCCGCTGGTCCCTTCCCGTCGCCGGATCGCTGTGGGCCCTCACCACGGTGCGCATCGCCCGCACGCTGTCGGACACGGGACAACCCGTCCGGCAGGCGGTGCGCCTCACCGCCGTCGGCGCGGTGTCGGCGCTGGCCCAGGGCGGATCGCTGGCGACCCGCCACTGGTGGCCGCTGACGGCGGGGGGCTGCCTGGTCTCCCGCCGTGTCCGCCGGGTCGCGGCGGTGGCGGCCGTCCTGGACGTGGCGCTGGAATACCGCCGACGACCGACCGGCCTCGACCCCGTCCGGTACGCCACCGCGCGCCGCCTCGACGACCTGGCCTACGGCGCGGGTGTGTGGTGGTCGGCCTTGAAGGGCCACTCCGCCGCCGCACTCCGCCCGCGGATCGTGACGGGCAGGGACCAGCGCCCTCCGGGCCGTCGGCTGCTTCCCGGTGCCCGGCGTCTCCTCCTGCTCATCGGATCGCATGGCGCCTGCCCGGGACGAACCAGTCCAGCCGCACGGACATGGACCTGCGCGTGAGACCGAGCGGATCGGCCTGGTCACCACTTGCTCCACCACCTTCAACGCGCCCTACAACCTCGCCCGCCAGTTCAAGGCCCTGGACGTGATCAGCCACGGCCGGGCCGGCTGAAACGCGGTACTCGGCGTACGCCTGGAGCGCCGCGCCCTGCTGCTTCGAGGTCACGTCGGACTTCAGCACGAACAGCGAGTCGATGGACTTCACCGCGTCGGCGTCGAAGTCGCGCTCCATGGTGGTGAAGACCTGGCGGCCCTCGGCGCTGCCCGCGATGAGCTGAAGGAGACGGCGACAGCCCGAGGGCACCGACTGGGCAGATGGGCCGCGGCCCGGTCATCCGATCCCGCAGTGGATCAGAGGTCGAGGACCAGGCGGTCGCCCTTGGCTCGGGAGACGCAGATCATCATGCTGTTGCCCGCCGCGCGCTCCTGGTCGTTCAGGACCGAGTCGCGGTGGTCGATCGCCCCGGACAACACCATCGTCTCGCAGGTTCCGCAGATTCCCTCCTCGCACGACGACATCATCGGCACACCGGCATCTTCGACAGCCTCAAGAACGGACATGTCCTCAGAGACCAGCAGCGTCCGGCCGGACTGGGCGAGCTCGACCTCGAAGGTCGTGCGCGGCCGGTCGGTGACGTCCTTCTTCGCGGCGAAGCGCTCCACGTGCAGGGCTCCGTTCGACCACTTCTCGCAGCCGGATTCGACCGCCGCGAGCAGCGGTTTCCGGGCCGCAGGAGTAGACGGCTGTCCGCCGTTGCGGTTTGCCGAGCAGCGAAGGCAGGTCCAGCAGCCCGTATTCGTCCTGCGGCCGCAGGCTCACCCTGTCTCCGTACGCCCGCTGCAGAGTCTCACCGAACGCCATCGACGCTCGGGTGCGACCCCCGTAGACGAGACGCCAGTCGGCGCCGCGCGCGTCGACGGCCGCCACCATGGGCAGGATCGGGGTGATCCCGATCCCGCCTGCGATGAACAGGTAGCGCTTGGCCTTCACGAGCGGAAAGTTGTTGCGGGGCCCGCGAATGCGCACCGACTCGCCTTCGGAGAGCTCGTCGTGCACGTAGCTCGACCCGCCCCGGCTTTTCGGCTCACGCAGCACCGCGACCTGAAGACGGGACCGGTCCCCCGGGTCCCCGCACAGTGAGTACTGCCTGACCAGGTCCGCTCGCAATATCAGGTCGACGTGTGCACCCGGCTGCCATTCCGGCAGCGGCCGGCCTTCCGCGTCGCTCAAGGTCAGCAGCACAACACCTTCGGCCACCGTTTCCTTGCGTTCCAGTACGAGGTCGCGCTCGACCTCGGTACGGAGAGTGCTCATGATCGGCCTTCCATTTTCGCGGTGATAATTCGACGGTCCGTAATTCGACGGTCCGTAATTCGACGGTCCGTTCCTTCAAGACCGGTCAGGACGGGAAGCAACGGCCGAAGGCACGCAGCAGCTTCGGCGAGCCGTGCATCTTGATACGGCCGCGCAGCAGCGCCCACGGCAGCACTGACTGTTTGGTGAGGAAACGCAGCCAAGTGCGCGCGTCGGCGGTGATCCGGAGATCCGGCTCGCCCTGATGCCCTTCGGCGATATCGAGTTCGCGGTCGCGGATGGTCACGGTGATCTGCCGGGATTCGGCGCCGGTGAAGGTGAAATGGTAGGTCGCGGACAGCCCTTCGGCCTGCTCACGCTGGAAGACCACCGGCATGCCTTCCACCAGACCCTCGATGCTGCTCGCTCGCAAGCTCTGCCCTACTCGCTTCGTGCGTTTGTGCGGGAAGCGGCGGGCCACGTGCTGCTCGGCGTCGGAACCCGAGACGACGTAGACGGTCTCTTCCTTGTTCATCAGTGGGCGGACGACCGTGTCCAGGTGTGACTTGCGATTGTCCAGCCAGGGGCCGATGACGTCCTCGCCGGCCGGGCAGACCGACATGCAGTAGGCCGCTTTGTAGTTGGCGCCGAAGGAGAGGCTTTGCCACAGGGACGCGGTCTCGTTGTCATCCATGCGCGAGCGGTAGTCGGCGGCGTCACGGCTGTCAGCAACCGTTTCGACCCAGTCGCCGAAGCCACCCATGAACTCGCGGTAGTTGTGCGTGTAGCAGGCGGAGAAGTCGAAGTGACCGTCGGAGGCGATCGCCCCGGTCGGGCAGGCGGTCACGCACAACTTGCATTCCAGGCAGGGATTGAACTCGAGGGGCTCGGATCGGTCGCTGATCTCCGCGTCGATCAGCAGGGTGCCCAGCAGGATGAAGTTGCCGAATTTGGGGTGGATGACGTTGCGGTGGATGCCCATCTTGCCGAGCCCGGCCGCCACGGCGACCGGCTTGTGCCCGACGACCCACGTTTTCCTGGGGAACTTGTCCATTTCCATCGGAAAACCCATCGCGGGGTTGAGGGCGCGCACCCCCATCGCCTCCAGCTCGGCCACCACTCGCCGGCCCACCTCGTTGGTGTGGTCGCCGCTGTGATGGAACTCCAGGTTGGCCACCGAGCGCGCCGGAGTGCGGATGTTCTCCCGGTTCATTCGGACCACGAAGCTGATCAACGTTCGGACACCCGGCAGCGCGGCGCCCAGGTCCGCTCGCTGGTCGGCGATTTCCGGCCGGTCGATCTCGACGAAACCGACGTCGTCCGCACCCGCTTCGAGACACAGCTCCCGCAGCCATGCCGCATCCAGCGGCTCGGCGGGCCGGGCGGCGTCACGGTCGCGCCGCAGGCGGACCTGGACGACGGTGGGATGGTCGTCGAGCTTGTTCTGTTTGGCCATCGGGCGACACCTCACGGGGACGGGAAGAGTGAGTTGCATGAAGCAACTTGGACCTTAGTCGCATGGGTTGCGTGAAGCAACTGCCGAGGTTGCGGGCGGGATGCCGCGGGGCTGACAAGGCCTGATCGTCGCGGCGTTGTTCGTGGTGCTGGAGCAGGAGCCGGCCAAGGCGCCGACGGCGCACGGCCGGCCGGACGGACGGATGGATGGACCAGCTGCTCCGCTACGTTGTCGCGGACGTGGTCACGCACCGCGCGTCGGCGCCCCAGGAAGCCGCCCCAGGAAGCCCGGCACGACAGATGCCGCATGTGGTGCGGAGCCGCTTCACCGGCCCACTCCGACGGTTCGGGTCCGGGCTCGGAGCGGACCCATCAAAGGTGCACCCCTTCGCACACCTCGCACACCCGCAAGCGCCGGCGGCCGAAGGGCCCGGCCCGCTTGGTGCATCGAGTGGGTGACCGCGGTGAGTTCAGCGTGCGCCTCGCAGTGGACTCGCCGAAGCCGGACGCCGGCGGCAGCGCCCGCCCGTCCATCGAGGAACGTTTCGGACGTCAGGCCGGGGAGTCGGTAAGCGCCGGGCCGGGAAGCAGGAGAACGGCGTCCGGCCCCACCGCTTGTCCGCATTCGGTGCACACGAGCCGTTCCCGAACGTTGCCCCCGCATCCCGCATGGCTCGTGACCCGCGGCGGGCCGGCCGGGTCCTCGGCGTGCTCATCACCCCAGTGCATCAAGGCAAGCACGGCGGTGAGCAAGTCCTTGGCCTTGCCCGTCGGCCGGTACTCATAGCGGGCGGGCCGCTCCTGGTAACAGACCCGCTCCAGCAACCCCTCGTCGACCAGCTTCGCGAGGCGGTTGGTAAGCACGTTGCGGGCGATACCGAGGCTGTCCTGAAATTCCTCGAACCGGCGCAGGCCGAGCTGCGCATCGCGAATGATCAGCAAGGTCCAGCGCTCGCCGACGACCTCAAGGGTCCGCGCTATGGAGCACAGCTGATTTTCGTAGGTCCGGCCCAACATGCCTTCAGTCTAGCACGTTGCGTCAAGCAACTGACGGCCTCGGAACAGCGTCGTCCTTCGTCCGCCCATGCCCTTCCTCGCGGCTGCCCATGGGATCAGAGCAACCCGCTGACCGCGCCTTCATGATTGGGCGCGGTTGCGGGTGCCGAGCTTGCGCATGACCTCACGCAGGTAGGTCTTGACGGTGTTGACCGACAGGTTCAGCTCGGCGCCGATCTCGAGGTTGGTGTGGCCGGCCGCGACGAGGCGGAGGACATCGTACTCGCGGGCGGTGAGCGGCGAGACGCAGGCCCCTGCCGCGAGCGTGGGGGCTACGGCGGCATGCTCGGGGAACGGTGCCCCGCCCGGAAGACGATGCTGGTCGACCACAGGTCCACGACGTGCTCGGCCGCCTCGCCGGTGTCGCCGCGCGCACCCGCACGATGCCGTCGGTCACATTGCGGGAGACACCCATCTCGTCGACGTCGCACAGGCGCACCACCCAGTCGGTCGAGGGCCCGTCCGTCCGTGGAGGCGCGCGAGGACGTCCTGGTCTTCACCACCGAACCGCTCACCGAGGACGTCGAGGTGACCGGCCGCGTCCGGGCGGTGCTCTTCGCGGCCACCAGCTCGGCGGCTGGTACGACATCTTCAGCCAGGGCACGCTCGACAACTTCACCGCCATGCGCCGGGCCGGCCGGTCCGCCACGCTGATCATGGGCCCGCGGACCCACACCAACTGGCAGCACGTGGTCGGTGAAGTCAACTTGGGTCAGACGTCCGTCGGCGCGCAGGTGAAAGTCCGTGTCCACCGCCCGCGACAGGGGCCATTCCGTCTCTTCGCGCCACTGGTTGACACCCACGGGGCATGGCTCTTGCTGCCGGGGCATGGCTCTCGTTCGCCAAGAGCACTGCTCCGGCCGACGGCTCACGCCACCGAGGTCAGCAGGTCGGCCACTGTCTCCGGCCTCTCGAGTGAGATGAAGTGGCCCGCTTCCGGCACCTGCGTGAAGTCGGCGGCAGGCTGGCTGGGCAGGTTCTGGAGCTCGTCCAGGTAGTCCTCCCGCACAGCGGTCTTGTCGCCCACGCCGCCCTGCAAGATCCTGCGAAGGACGGGTTTGGGCTCCACCCCGGCGACCACCGGGCCCACCCCCGGCATGAGAGCACCGCCGATCACCACACGAGCGAGGGCACTGGACCGGGCGATCCCGTCACGGTAGTCGTACGGGTTCACCGCGACGACGCACCGTACCCGCTCCGGCAGATCGGCCGCAGTGGTCAGGGCGAGCACCGCGCCCAGGGACTCCCCGACCAACGTCACGTCGTGGAACCCTGCGTGTGAACTGCGGTTGAGTGACTCGGGTACGGTCCGGCGGCAGGGTGGTGACGCCCATGGCCTACGGCAGGCGGCGCTCGCTCCGGCCTCGGCCCTACTTCGACAGCTGGGGGTACAGCCCCGCCAGGTCCCCGGCCAGCCCCGCCTTGACCTGACGCGAGACGTCGTCGGCGAGCACCTCGTACGCTCCGGCCTCGACGCCGTCGAGGGCGAGTGCGGCGACGTCACGAGGATCGGACTTGGGTGCCTCGACGCCCGCCGCCAGGTCCGTGTCCACGTATCCCACGTGCAGTCCGGTGACAGCGATGCCGCGCGGCTGCAGCTCCAGGCGCAGGGAGTTCGTCTGCGACCACAGAGCGGCCTTGGAGGCACTGTAGGAGCCGCCCAGGGCCAGCCAGGACAGCACGGAGTGCACGTTGAGCACGTGGCCGCCGCCGTTGCGCTCGATCACCGGCACGAAAGCCCGGGCGACCAGCAGCGGGCCGTAGAAGTTGGTCTCGAACTCCCGGCGCACGTCGTCGACCGGCGACTCGAGGAAGGACGCGCCCACCGACGCGCCGGCGTTGTTGATCAGTACGGTGACATCCTCGGCATGCGCGGCGGCCGCCGCCACGGAAGCCGGATCGGTGACCTCCAACGCCACCGGGACCGCGTCGGGATGCGTCATGCTGCGCGGGTCGCGGGCCGTGGCATAGACCTTGCGCGCACCGCGCGCATAGAGCTCCTCCACCAGGGCCTTGCCTATGCCGCGGCTGCCACCGGTGACGAAGACGCTCGCGTCCTTCAGTGCTGTCATGCCTGCCTCCACAATCAGAAACCGATCGGTTTCCACTGATCGAAAACCGATCGGTTTCCATGCGCAAGCTCAAACACGGAACCACCCGCGGGGCCACGTCAGCGGGCGCCACCTTTGGACCCATCAGGGGGCCGGACGACTACCGCGCGCGACACTCAGGGACAGTCGGCGGATCCCAGGCTTCCGCGAAGCCGGCTGCCCACCCGTCGGTGCTGGCCTCGCTCGTCCGCCGCGCGGCGGGTGACGCGGTGAGCCCGCCGGGGGTGATCGAATCGGCATGACCGCCGCACGAGCTGGGCCTGGCGGCCGGCGCGGACGACGCGGCCGGCCGCGGTCAGCCTGGACCACCCCGACCTGGCCGGCGAGCGCGAACACGCGCAGTCCGCACTGCCCGGCACGCGCACCCTGATCACGATGGCGATCCGGATGAACCGCGGGGACTGGGTGACGATGCGGGCGGTGGAGCGGCAGTTGTCGCAGGACACCGCCTCAGCGCCCGAACTCTGCACAACCCTGAAGCCCGCGGCCGGAGCCCTGGTCTGTGCGAAAAGGTGATGCGTCAGCGCATGCCTGCCGCATCGAGCAGGGAGGTCACAGTGGGCGCGACGAGCCCGGCCAGGCTGTCGGCCCCGATCCCCGCGCGGGCGCCGGCGCCGTCGAAGACCAGGCTGAGCTGCCGGGCCAGCAGGTCGGGATCGCTCACCCCGCCCTGTTCGGCCTCGGCGCGGAAAAAGGCCGTCAGGCCCTCCTTGACCCGGTGCGCCACCCGACTCGCAGGATGGCTCCGGTCCTTGAGCTCGATCTGCACAGCCAGGTACGGACAGCCTCGGAACTCGGGCACACCTGCCTGCGACTCCACTATCGCCGAGGCGGCCCAAGCCGCTTTCGGGGACCTTGACCAACTCCTGGCGTCGTTCGACACGGCCCACGGCGATCACGACACCGCGCGCGGCGCCCTCGTCGACTTCTACCTGTCGGCCGAGCACCGTGACCAGCCCGGCACCGGCTGTCCCACCGCGGGCTTCGCCGGGGACATGGCTCGCGAGGCCACAGCCGGCGAGGTGCGCGAAACGTACGCAGCCGGAGTCGAGGAATTCGCCGCGTGGCTGTCCACCGACACCAACGACGGCCTTCCCATGGTGGCCACCCTGGTCGGCGCGATCCTGCTCGCCCGGGCCACGGCGGGCACAGAGCTGTCGGAGAAGATCCTGGAGTCGACCCACGAAGCCCTGACCGCACCACACGGGCTTGACCCGGAAGCCTGAACACAGGGTATGCGGCTGTGAGGGGGGGGCAACACCACGTATTCAAGGGGTTGTCGGGCCCGTCAAGGGGATCGCTTTCCATGCGTCGGCAAGGACGTACTTCCCGTAACACCAGACCCACCCGGCATCCGCAGACCGCGCGATCTGAGACCGGGCCCCGCGCGCCGCGTGCTCAGGGCTGCCATCACGCCGCCATTACGTGTCACGCGAACGCATCCAGCGGGCCTGCCGTTTCCGGCAGACCCGCTGGTGAACACCGTCGGGACGACAGGATTTGAACCTGCGACCCCTTGACCCCCAGTCAAGTGCGCTACCAAGCTGCGCCACGTCCCGGTGCCTGTCTGACCTGGGGTTTCCCTGGCCGGACGCGCATGGAAACAATACCGCACTCGGGTCGGTGGTCGCGCACCGCTTTATTCCGGGAGGCCCTTCCCCTGCGCTCCCCACGAGCCCTGGCCCGACCCCGAGCCGGAGCCCGAGCCGGAGCCCGAGCCCCAAAAAGAATCCGTGGTAGCCGAAGCCCCCTCCGCCCCGGCTCCCACGCTGCTTCGGATCATGCCACGCGGCACTGACAACGCCCGACGGAGTGTCAGTCCGCAGCCGGCAGGCCCAACTCGGGGTGTGCGTCCAGCAGTCGGGGCGGGGCCGCCTGGCGCCAGGAGTCGGCGAGTATGTCCCGCAGTTCCCCCTCGTCCTCCAACGCGGCGAGACGTGCCCGCACCCAGGCGAACTGCGCCTCGTGGTCGGCGATCCAGAACTTCTCCGGCTCGGCCAGCACCAGTTCGTCGCGCTCCTCCTTGGGGCAGCGCACGGCGATGGAGGTCTCGTCCTCGGGCAGCGTGGCGAACATCTTCCCCGCCACCCGGAACGTGGGCATGTTCCAGGCGATCTTCTCCGTCGTGTCCGGCAGCGACAGGGCGATTCTGCGTACGTCTTCGGCATCCGGCATGACAGGCACCGTAACCGCTCGCACTGACAATCACCTGGTGAGAGAACCTGCCGCCGCCTCCGCCGGATCCTGCGCGTATGCCGCGCCCGCGCCCACACGTTTGTAGTACAGCGTCGTCGGCCGCAGTTCCCCGGCCGGGCTCTCCGCGTAGTCGGGGATCATGCCGGCCCGGCTCCAGCCGGACGAGCGGTAGAGGTGCTCAGCGGGGCTGTCGGACTCGGTGTCCAGGTGGAGGAGGGTGACGCCGGCGCCCACCGCCGCCTCCTCGGCGGTGGTCAGGAGGGTGCGGCCGAGACCCTGTCCGCGGGCTGCCCTGTGCACCATCAGCTTGACCAGCTCGGCGCGGTGGCGGCTGTTGGGCTTGTCGGGGAAGGCCAGACTGACCGTGCCGACGATCCGGCCCCCGTCGCGTGCCGTCCACACGGCGAGTTGCCCGGCGGCCACGGCGGCCACGCGCCCCGTCCACCAGGTGACGGCCGCCGCCCGGTCGAGCGGCGCGAGAAATCCGACCGAGGCACCGCCGTCGACGGTGTCGACCAGCAGGTCGGCCAACTCCTCAACGCTCGCCGTAAGTTGGGCTGCGTCACCTCGGGTCACGATCACGGCAGCACCACCGCCAGCGCATACCGCACTTCGTCCGGACCGGCGCACCGGAAGCGCGTCGCCCCCCAAACCCGCAGCCGCAGACAGTCCCCGGCCTCCAAATCGTGCTCGACGTCCTGCGCCGTCACCTGCAACGCCCCCGCCAGCACCCAGATGTGCTGCTCCAGACCGGGCACGGGCGGCCGGTCGTAGGCGATGTCGGCGCCCGCGGCGAGCCGCCCCTCGACGAGTTCGCCGCGCAGCCCCGGGGTCGGCGGGGACACGGACCGTCGTACGAACCCGGAAGCGCGGTCCTCCCACACCGGCTGCTCGGCGGCCCGCACCAGCAGCGCCGGCTCGGCCTCGACCTCGCTGAGCAGCTGGGACATGGTCCGCCCGTAGACGTGGCACAGCCGGTTCAGGAGGGAGGCAGTGGGGCTTATCTCCGCCCGTTCGGCCCGGGACAGGGTCGAACGGCTGACTCCGCTGCGTTCCGCCAGTTCCTCCAACGACCAGCCGCGCTCGGCCCGCAGCGCGGCGAGACGGGCGCCGAGCCGGGAGTCGAGCCGGGAGTCGACGGGGTCCGGCTCGGGCGCGGTCTCCACGATGTGCTGTTTCATATCCGGGAAGATATCCCAGATACGAGAATCACGGATGGGATATACCGGATATGAAACGCCCTGGTTACATGCCGGCCGCCGCTTCCAGCGCTTCCAGCACCGGCCGGATCAACGGGTGTTGTTCCGCGCCCCGCCGTACGGCCGCGAAGACCCGGCGCGTGGGCGCGACACCGTCGACGGGGCGGACCACCACACCCGCGAGGTCCATGCCGCGCAGCGCCGAGCGGGGTACGAGCGCGACGCCCGCGTCGGCGGACGCCAGCGCCACCACGGCACGAAAGTCGTCGGAGGAGTGTTCGAGGCGGGGCTGGAAGCCGGCGCTCTCGCAGGCGAGGACGACCACGTCGTGGCAGGGATTGCCCGGGTACGGGCCGATCCACGGGTCCTTGGCCAGCTCCGCGAGCGGGACCTCGTCGGCGTCGGCGAGGCGGTGGCTGACCGGGACGACCGCGTCGAAGGGCTCGGCGTACAACGGAACATGGGCCAGGCGCGGGTCGTCGGCGGGCGGGGCCCCGCGGTACTCGACGGCGACCGCCACGTCGACCTGGCGGTCGAGGACCATCGGCAGGCTCGCGTCCCCTTCGGCGTCGTGGACGCGGATGCGGATGCCCGGCGCCGAATCGGCGAGGCGGGCCACCGCGGGTGCGACGACCAGGGCGATGCCGGTCGCGAAGGAGGCGACCGTGACCGTGCCGGCCGCGCCCGAGCTGTACGCGGCCAGCTCCGCCTCGGCCCGCTCCAGCTGGGCGAGGACGGCGTTGGTGTGGCTGAGCAGGATCTCACCGGCCGGAGTCAGCCGTACGCCCTTGGCGCCGCGCTCGACCAGCCGGTGGCCCGTCTCCTGCTCCAGGGCCGTCAGCTGCTGCGAGACCGCCGACGGCGTGAGGTACAGCGCGGCGGCAGCCGCCGTCACCGTGCGGTGGTCGGCCACCGCACGGAGGATGTGGAGCCGCCGCGCTTCGATCATGCGAACGATTATCGCAATATGCCCGGCCGGTCAGGCTTCACAGGCCCGGCAGATCACCTGTCCGTCCGATCAGTCCTCCAGTTCGGCCCGCGCCGACACGAACGCGTCGACCGCACGGTTCACGTCGTCCGTGGAGTGCGCGGCGGACAGCTGCACGCGGATCCGGGCCTGCCCGTGCGGCACGACGGGGTACGAGAAGCCGATCACGTACACCCCCCGCTCCAGCAGCAGCTCAGCGAGGCGTCCCGCCTTCGCGGCGTCCCCGATCATCACGGGTGCGATGGCGTGGTCGCCGGGCAGGACGTCGAAGCCCTCCTCGGTCATCCGGCGACGGAACAGGGCGGTGTTGTGGGCCAGCCGGACCCGCAGGTCGTCCGCCGACTCCAGCAGGTCGATCACCTTCAGGGACGCGGCGGCGATCACCGGCGCGAGGGTGTTCGAGAAGAGATACGGCCGTGAGCGCTGGCGCAGCAGGGCGACGATCTCGGCGCGGGCGGCGACGTAGCCGCCGGAGGCGCCGCCGAGCGCCTTGCCGAGGGTGCCGGTGATGATGTCGACGCGGTCCATCACGCCGTGCAGTTCGGGGGTGCCGCGGCCGCCGGGGCCGACGAAGCCGACGGCGTGCGAGTCATCGACCATGACCATGGCGTCGTAGCGGTCGGCGAGGTCGCAGATCTCGCCGAGGGGCGCGACATAGCCGTCCATGGAGAACACGCCGTCGGTGACGACGAGGCGGCGACGCGCGTCGGACGCCTCCTTCAACTTGGCCTCCAGATCCGCCAGATCGCGGTTGGCGTACCGGAAGCGGCGAGCCTTGGACAGGCGGATGCCGTCGATGATCGAGGCGTGGTTCAACGCGTCGGAGATGACCGCGTCCCCAGGCCCGAGCAGCGTCTCGAACACGCCGCCGTTGGCGTCGAAGCAGGAGGAGTACAGGATCGTGTCCTCCTGGCCGAGGAAGGCGGACAGCCGCGCTTCCAGCTCCTTGTGCACCTCCTGCGTACCGCAGATGAAGCGCACGGAGGCCATGCCGTAGCCCCAGCGGTCCAGGGCCGCGTGGGCGGCGGCGACGACCTCGGGGTGGTCGGCGAGGCCGAGGTAGTTGTTCGCGCAGAAGTTGAGCACCTCGCCGGGGCGGCCGCCCTCGGTGACGCGCACGGTCGCGGACTGCGGGGTGCCGATCACACGCTCGGGCTTGTGCAGACCGGCGGCGCGGATCTCGTCGAGGGTGGCGCGGAGGTCGTCGCGCACGGAGTCGAACATAGGGAAGCTCCTAAAGTGCTTACGCCGTATGGGAGTTACGCGGTCCAGTCGAGGATGACCTTGCCGCCGCGGCCGCTCGCCGCGTCGGTGAACGCCGCCTCGAAGTCGCGGTAGCCGTACCGGCCGGTGATCACGGGGGCGAGGTCGAGACCGCCCTCCAGCAGCACCGACATCGCGTACCAGGTCTCGAACATCTCGCGGCCGTAGACGCCCTTGATGGTGATCATGGAGGTGACGATCCGGGCCCAGTCGACCGGGAACTCCTGGGAGGGCAGGCCGAGCATGGCGATACGGCCGCCGTGCGTCATGTTGACGATCATGTCGCGCAGTGCCTCGGGGCGGCCGGACATCTCCAGGCCGATGTCGAAGCCCTCGCGCAGACCGAGTTCTCGCTGCCCGTCGGCGACAGTCGCTCGCGTCACGTTCAGCGCGAGGCTCGCGCCGATCTTGCGGGCCAGCTCCAGGCGCTCCTCGCTGACATCGGTGATCATGATGTTGCGGGCGCCCGCGTGGCGGGCCACCGCGGCGGCCATCAGCCCGATCGGTCCGGCGCCCGTGATCAGTACGTCCTCGCCGACCAGCGGGAACGACAGCGCGGTGTGCACCGCGTTGCCGAACGGGTCGAAGATCGCCGCCACATCGAGGTCCACCGGGACGCGGTGCACCCACACGTTGGACGCGGGCAGCGCCACGTACTCGGCGAACGCCCCGTCACGGCCGACGCCGAGCCCGACGGTGGCCCGGCACAGATGCCGCCGCCCGGCCTGGCAGTTGCGGCACTTTCCGCAGACCAGGTGGCCCTCGCCGCTGACCCGGTCGCCGGCCTTGACATCGGTGACGTCCCGGCCGGTCTCGACGACCTCGCCGACGAACTCGTGCCCGACCACGAGCGGGGCGCGGATCGCCTGCCGCGCCCAGCCGTCCCAGGACCGGATGTGCAGATCGGTGCCGCAGATGCCGGTGCGCAGCACCTTGATCAGTACGTCACCGGCGCCGACCGCCGGCTCCGGCACGTCCGCGAGCCACAGCCCGGGTTCCGCCTTCTCCTTGACCAGCGCCTTCAACGCGGCTCCTGAGGTGAGACCCCGGACCCGGGCATGCCGAAGGAGCCCGCGTTCGGGGAGAGGGGTGGTATCGACCGGCAATCTGCCGTACGACGCGGCCCCCGGTCCATCGAGGTTTTCTTAAGCGGCGCCACAGCTTTCCTTCACGCCTGCCTGGGCCCCGCGTTTCACGCCTGACAGGCGGTGATGCGTCGTCGCGGGGGTACTCGGGCCACCGAACCTGCCGGGAACGCCGACGAAGGACAGGTGAGCACCGATGACAGCAGATGGTTCGCACCGGACAGTCAGCGGAACGCAGGAACCGGTGGGTGAACTGGTCCAGCGTGCTTCGCGGCAGTTGTCGCAGCTCGTGCGCGATGAGATGCGCCTGGCGCAGGCGGAGATGACCCAGAAGGGCAAGCGGTTCGGCAAGGGCGGCGGCCTGTTCGGCGGGGCGGGCCTGGTGGGTGTCCTCACCCTGCAGGCACTGGTGGCCGCCGTGATCGCCGCGCTGTCGCTCACGCTGGATGTCTGGGCGGCGGCCCTGATCGTCACCGGTGCCTTGGCCGTCGTCACCGCACTGATGGCGGCTCTCGGCAAGCAGCAGGTCAGCAAGGCATCCCCGCCGAAGCCGGAACAGACGATGGACAGCGTCAAGGCCGATGTGGCAGAGATCAAGGAGAAGGCACAGCGATGACCCAGGACAAGCCGCACAAGGGTGACGAGGCAGCGCCCTCCCCGGACGAACTGCGTGAACAGGTCGAGGCGACCCGTGAGGAGCTCGGCGAGACCGTCGAGGCGCTCGCGGCGAAGACCGACGTGAAGACACGTGCCCAGGAGAAGACCGTGGCCGTCAAGCAGCAGGTCGCCGAGAAGACCACACAGGTCAGGACCCAGCTTCGGGACAAGGCGACGCACGCGGCCCACGTGGTGCAGGACAGGACACCGGAGCCGGTGCGTGCCAAGGCCACCGCGGCCACCGGGCAGGTCCGCGACAAAGCCGCGCACGTCGGAGAACTGGCCCGCGACAAGGCTCCGGAACCCGTGCGCGAGAAGGCCGACCGGTGGCATGCGGATGGCCCGGGCCAACCGCACGGCGCTGCTCGCCGCCACCGGCGCACTCATCGCACTGCTGTTCGCACGCCGTTCCAGGAGGCGTCGATGAAAGCCGCAAAGATCGCCTACAAGCCGGTCGGCATGGCCATGGGCGCCGTCAGCGGCGTCCTGGCCGGCGCGATGTTCAAGCAGGTCTGGAAAAAGCTAGGCCATGAAGAGGACGCCCCCGACGCCACGGACGAGGACCGCACCTGGCGCGAGGTCGTGTCGGCAGCCGTCCTTCAGGGAGCGATCTTCGCCGGTGTCAAAGCCGCCGTCGACCGCGGTGGAGCCGTCGCCGCCCGCCGCGTGACCGGCACCTGGCCCGGTTGACCCCCTCGTCCGTCAGATCAGGAGTCCGTCGTCCTCGCGCCGCTCCAGCCGTGCGACGAGTTCCGCGGCCGCCGACTTGATGATCTCCAAGCCGGATCTGCCCCAGGGCCGCGGCTCGATGTCGGCGGCGCACACGGTGCCCAGCACCATGCCCGTGCTGTCGACGAGGGGCGCGCCGAGGTAGGAGCGGATGCCGAACTCGTCGACGATGGGGTTGCCCGCGAACCGCGGATAGTCGCGCACGTCCTCCAGCACCAACGCCTTGCGCCGGACCACCACATGAGGGCAGAACCCGTGGTCACGCTCCATGTGGCGGCCCAGCTCCGGGGCGCTCTGCTCCGTCCCCGCCGACGACGTGACGGTCGGTCTGATGTCCGGGACGTGCAGGCCTGCGAAGAACTGCCGGTGCTCGTCGATGAAGTTGACCATGGCGTACGGCGCTCCCGTGCACTCGGCGACGCGGTCCGCGAAGGCGTCGAGGGCGGGCTCCGGGTGCTCTCCCAGCCGCAGTCGGCGCAGTCGCCGCACCCGGTCGGGGGCTTCCCTGTCCTCCGGGGTGAGCAGCAGTCGACCGGCCGGGCGGGGCAGGTCGTAGCTCATGGGCGGACTCCGTCGCGGTGGACGTACGTCATATGCGGCTCCATGGCGGTGTGTGCGGTTGTCACATGTGGGCGCCGTGGCTGGGCGCGACGGCCGGGCTGTGGGCGATGAGGTGTCGTACGAGGGTGAGCAGGGTCTGGACCCCGGAGCTGGAGATCCGGGCGTCGCAGCGGACGATGGGGATCTCCGCGGGCAGGTCGATGGCGGCGCGGACCTCCTCCGGGTCGTAGCGGTACGAGCCGTCGAACTCGTTGATCGCGACGATGAAGCCGAGGCCGCGCTGCTCGAAGAAGTCGACGGCGGCGAAACAGTCCTCCAGACGGCGGGTGTCGGCGAGGATGACCGCGCCCAGCGCACCCTCCGAGAGCTCGTCCCACATGAACCAGAACCGCTCCTGCCCGGGCGTGCCGAACAGGTACAGGACGTGTTCCGAGTCGAGCGTGATACGGCCGAAGTCCATGGCCACCGTCGTCTCGACCTTGTTCTCGATGCCGTCGAGACTGTCGGTCGCGGCGCTGACCGTGGTGAGCAGTTCCTCCGTGCTGAGCGGCGCGATCTCGCTGACCGCGCCCACGAAAGTCGTCTTGCCTACTCCGAACCCTCCCGCCACCAGGATCTTCAGTGCGGTGGGGAAGGGGTCAGAGCTGTCGTCGTAGTCCATCGAGCACTGCCTCCAGAAGGGCCCGGTCAGTCGGGTTGTGGTGGAACTCGGGGGGCTTGGTGGTCAGCGCCCCGCAGTCGACGAGGTCCGACAGCAGCACCTTGGTGACCACCGCCGGCAGCTTCAGTTGGGCGGCGACCTCGGCGACCGAGACGGGGGCGCGGCACAGCTCGAGCGCCTGCGCGTGCTCGGGGCCGAGGTAGCCGAGAGGGGTGGCTCCCGTGGCCATCACGTGCGACAACAGGTCGAACGCGATGGTGGGCCGGGTGCGGCCGTTGCTGACCGTGAAGGGGCGCACGAGCCGTCCGGCCGCGTCGTCGAGCCAGGGCCCGTCGCCGGCTGCCGTCACGCTCAAGGCCTCATCGCCGTGGGTTCGACGGTGTGCTGCCGGGGTGCGGTCACCAGGTAGGGGCGGACGCTCTTGACCAGCATCGCCATCTCGTAGCCGAGCACGGCCGCGTCGGCCTCGCGGCCGGCGAGGACGGCGAGGCAGGTGCCGGAGCCGGCGGTCGTGACGAACAGCAGAGTCGAGTCGAGTTCGACGACGACCTGGCGGACATCGCCGCCGTCGGCGAAGCGGACGCCCGCGCTGCGGCCGAGGGAGTAGAGGCCGGAGGCCAGGGCGGCCAGGTGGTCGGCGCTGTCCGGGTCGAGTCCGTGGACCGACTTCACGAGCCCGTCGCAGGACAGCAGGACCGCGCTGATGGTGTGCGGTACGCGCTGCACGAGGCCGCTCATCAGCCAGTCGAGATCGGATACATGGCCGGTCGGCGCTTCGCTCGCCATGGTGGATCGACTCCTTGAGGTACGAAGGTCTGCGGGAGCGCTGGGGGTGGGGGTGGGCGTGGGGGTACTCATCCGGCGGGTGCGCTCCCGTCGTGCCGGGTGGTGTGGTCGAGGTCGAGGTCGAGACCGGGCGCGGAGACGCTGCCCCGCAGACCGCGCGCCTGGGGGGACTCCATGTGCGGGGAATCCATATGCGCGGGCTCCATGGAGGCCGATCCCCGGTCGGAGGAGGCCGGGCCGGCATCCGTGTGGGCCGAACCCATGGGCGTCGGCCCTATGGGGATCGCCCCGCGATGTGCGGTGCCCCCATGGGTCGCCTGTGTCGATTCGCGACGCGCCGACTCCCGGTAAACCGACTCCGTTCGCGTCGCCGGTTCGTCGTACGCGGGCTTGCCGTACGCGGGTTCGTCGTACACAGGTTCGTCGTAGGCGGGCTTGTCGTACGTCGGCTTGTCGTACGTCGGCTTGTCGTACGTCGGCTCCAGGCGCTGCTGGGCCTCGGCGAGTCCGATGCCTCGTTGGAAGGCCGCCATCAGACCCGGGTCGTGACCGGCCAGGTCTGCGGGGTCCTGGCGCGGCGCCGGTCCGTCGCGCAGCTGTGGCGCGATGTGCTCCTGGGCCCGGCGCCGGGGCAGTTGGGGCTTGCCCATGGTGCCGCGCACGGCGCTGTTGCGGGGGGTGGGCGGCGTGGCCGTGTTCTCGGCGACGATCCGCCGGTGGTCGGGCCTGATACCGGGCCGGGCCTCGGCCGGATTGGGCCGCTCCTCGTGGACCCCGCGCACGGGCAGCGGCGCCGGTGCGCCGTTTTTCGGCGCCGGGGGCGTCGTCCGGACGGGCTCCCGCGGCGTCGGAGGCTGGGTGTCCGGCTGCCGCGGACGCGGCACGGCGGGTGGGGCTGACGGCGTGCCCCGGCCTCCCACCTCCGTTCCGGGCTGCGGACGCTGCTGCGGGGCCGCGGTCGGACCGGCTGCTTCCGCCTTGGTGTCCGGCGGCTGCGGTACGGCTCCGGGGGCGCCCGGCGCCGTGCCCAGCAGCGCCTGCGGCACCACCAGCACGGCCTGGATCCCGCCGTAGATGTTGGTCTGCAGGCGGACATGGATGCCGTGCCGCTTGGCGAGTTGTGAGACCACGAACAGCCCGATGCGGCCGTCCGCCAGCAGGCTGGCCACGTTGACCTGGTCCGGGTCGGCGAGCAGCGCGTTCATCCGTTGCTGCTCGCCGACGGGCATGCCGAGCCCGCGGTCCTCCACCTCGACGGCGAGCCCCGAGGTGACGAGGTTGGCGCGCAGCAGCACTTGGGTGTGCGGGGCGGAGAACACCGTGGCGTTCTCGATGAGTTCGGCCAGCAGGTGGATCACGTCGGCGACGGCGTGGCCGCGCAGCTCGCCGTCGATCGGCGGCACGAGCTTGACCCGGGAGTACTGCTCGACCTCGGCGATGGCGGAGCGCAGCACCTCGGTCATGGAGACCGGGTTGCTCCACTGGCGGCGCGAGCCGGCGCCGCCGAGCACGGCGAGGTTCTCGGCGTGACGGCGGATGCGGGTGGCGAGATGGTCGACGTGGAAGAGGCCCTTGAGGAGGTCGGGGTCCTCGATCTCGTTCTCCAGCTCGTCGAGGATGGAGATCTCCCGGTGCACGAGCGACTGCAGCCTCCGGGCGAGGTTGAGGAACACCTCCAGCTTCTGTTCGCTGCTCGCCTGGCTGGAGAGCTGGGCGGCCTGCACGACTGCGGTGATGGCGCCGTCGTGAGCGCGGGCCAGGTCGGCGGCGAGCAGTTCGAAGTCGTCGGCGTGTTCGGGCGGTCCGCTGCGCGACTTGCGTTGGGGCGGTCCGTCGCCGCGCCGCAATGCCTCGACCAGGGCCCGCAGATCGGCCTCGCCGCGCGCGCTGTTGCGGCGCAGGGCAGCGACGCGGTCGCTCACGGACCGGGCGGCGCGGTTGGCGGCCACGGCGGCGATCAGGATGCCCGCGCAGGTCACCGAGACCGCGCCGGCCAGCACCCCCCACAGGGTGAGGCTGGGGCGTGCGCCGGTGGAGCGGACGGTGAACAGGACGGCGGCGCAGCCGCTGAGGGCGACGGCGACGGGCGGCAGCACGGCGAGGCGCAGCAACTGGGGCCGTATGTGGGTCTCGGGCAGCGCGGGGACGGCACGGGCGGCCGGCCGGCCGTGCCGCCCGCTCTCACGGCGGTCTGCGCGTGCGGCCGGGGCGCGGAGGTGAGACATCGGTGTCCTCGTCGTACTGGTCCGTCGGGCCTGATGGCCGGGGGGCCTGGGGTGAGTCCTGCCGGGTTCGCCGGTCCTGGTGCGCTGCCGTCGAGCAGGGGCGGCCCCCATCACGACTCCCTCCTGCGCCGCGCGGCTGCGTCTGCCAGCCCCGCCCCTGATCCGGTCCGTCGAGAGAGCCGATTCGGCCCTGCGTCGCCCGACGGACACTCACAGTAGTCGCACCTGCATCATGTGCGGTGTGCAGTTGACAAACTCATACGGTGAGCTTCCCGCTCTGGTATGAGGCTTCGTACGACAGACCGATAAACCCCTCACCGATACGCCACCGAAGAACAAGCCATCGATCAGACCTGGTCAGAAGCGGTCACGCAAAAACGGCGAGGGCCGGGGAGTTTCTCGCTCCCCGGCCCTCGCCGTTCACTGCGCTCCGGCCATGCTCAGCCCGTCGGGACGGTTTCGGGGTCTCCCGTGCCCTCGCCCACACCCTTCCGAACGTCACTGTCCGTATCGGCTTTGGCCTGCTCTTCCGCCGCCGAGTCGGTCGCCTTCTTGATCGCCGCGTCGGTGAGCGCCTCGGCGGCCGGCCACCCGCCGGTCGGCTCCATGGCCACCCCTCGCCACCACGGTTCGGCCGGGACCGTCTCCGCCGTGGGCTCGAAGGGCTCGCCGGGCCGGGGCAGGGCGATCGGGGCACCCACCGCGCGGGCTGCCGCGAGGGTGCCCTCGCCGGGCTCCGCCCACGAGTGGGCGGCCAGGTTGAAGGTGGCCCAGTGGATCGGCAGCAGGACGCCGTGCGGCTCGCCGCCCTGGAGGTCGAGGTGTGCGCGCGTGCCCTCCTCGGGGGTCATGTGGATGTCCGGCCAGAGGTCGCTGTAGGCACCGATCTGGATCATCGTGGCGTCGAACGGGCCGTGCTCGGCGCCGATGTCCTTGAAGCCCTCGAAGTACCCGGTGTCACCGCTGTGGTAGATCCGGTGCTCCGCTCCGGTGACGACCCAGGAGGCCCACAGCGTGTGCTGGGTGTTGCGCAGGCCGCGGCCGCAGAAGTGGCGGGCCGGGGTGGCGGTGAGGGTGAGTCCGCCGACCTTCGTCGCCTCGTGCCAGTCCAGCTCGCGCAGCCGGTCGGCGGACACGCCCCAGCGCTCGAGGTGGGCGCCGACGCCGAGCGGGACGGCGAACAGCGTGTCGGTGCCGGCCAGCGCCTTGATCGTGGGCATGTCCAGGTGGTCGTAGTGGTCGTGCGAGATGACGACGACGTCGACCGGGCCGAGCGCGGCCAGCGGCAGGGGCACCGGGTGCAGCCGCTTGGGTCCGGCGAAGGGGACGGGGGAGCACCGCTCGCCCCAGACGGGGTCGAACAGGACGCGCTGTCCGTCGATCTCGGCCAGCACACTGGCGTGCCCCATCCAGGTCAGCCGCAGGCCGGTGGCGGGGCGCTCGGCGATGTCGGCGAGCGTGGTGGCGTGCACCGGGACGGTGCCCTTCGGGACGCGGCGGGACCGCTGGTCCTTGTCGAAGAAGTCCTTCACGAAATCCAGCGCCGAGGGGGACGGGGTGCGGGCGACGCCCCCGGGGTTCTGGAAGACTCCGTCCTTGAAGTGGGGCGATCTGCGGATGCGCGCCAGGCGCTCACCGCTCGGGTCCGCGCCGAAGGCCGCGGGCAGCAGCGCACGGAGCCCGGAGCTCGGGGAACGGAAACCGGTCACGGTGTACCTCCAGGTGGAGTCGGTGAGGCGTTCCATTATGGTCGGCTTCTCTGACATCTGGTTTGCACCCCTGTGATTATTCGGCACGTTGACAGGGCGGGCGCCCCTCCGAATACTGACTCGCGATTCAGTAACCAGCCTGTGACGGGCAGCCCGCGGCCCCAGAGGCTCGTCGTCCCCGGGAGACCGCATGACCGCCCCGCTGATGTCGCTCACCTGGACCGACCACCTCACCGGCCGCCAGGGTTTCCTGGTCGTCGACCGGCTGGTGCGCGGCGTGTCCAGCGGCGGGCTGCGCATGCGCCCTGGCTGCACCCTGGGGGAGGTCACCGGGCTCGCCCGCGGGATGACCATGAAGGAGGCCCTGCATTACAACCCCGAGGGCCGTTACGTCCCCTTGGGCGGCGCGAAGGGCGGCATCGACTGCGATCCGCGGGACCCGGGGGCGTACGGCCTCCTGGTGCGGTACCTGCGCGCCATGCGGCCGTACATCGAGAGCATGTGGACGACGGGCGAGGACCTCGGTCTGACCCAGGACCTGGTGGACCGGGCGGCCGCCGAGGCGGGGCTCGTGTCGTCCGTCCAGGCCGTGTATCCGTTGCTCGACGACGAGGCCGCGGCGCGGCGGCGCCTGGCGGACGCCTTCGCGGTCGAGGTGGACGGCATCGGGCTCGACGAACTGGTCGGCGGCTGCGGGGTCGCCGAGTCTGCGCTCGCGGCCCTGGACCGGGCCGGTGTGCCGTACCAGGGCACGCGGGTCGCCGTGCAGGGCCTGGGCACCATGGGCGGGGCCACGGCACGCTTCCTCACGCGCGCGGGACTCACGGTCGTGGCCGTCGCCGACATCAAGGGCACGATCGCCAACCCGGCCGGGCTCGACGTCGAGGCGCTGCTGGCCGGGCGGGACGCGTACGGCACCGTGGACCGCTCGGTACTGCGCCCCGAGGACCGCGAACTGCCGGGTGAGGCCTGGTTGTCCGCCGACGCGGAAGTGCTGGTGCCCGCGGCGGTCTCGTACACGATCGACTCGTCGAACCAGGAGCGGATCGGCGCCCGCTGGATCGTCGAGGCGGCCAACATGCCGGTCCTGCCCGAGGCGGAGGAACTGCTGGCCGCGCGCGGTGTCACCGTGCTGCCGGACGTCGTCGTCAACTCCGGGACGAACGCCTGGTGGTGGTGGACGCTGTTCGGCGACATCGGCGCGGACGCGGAGGCGGCGTTCGCCCATACGCGCCGCTCGATGCGCGCCCTGGTCGAGCAGATGCTGGCCCGCGCGGAGGCCGACGGAACGACCCCCAGGGCCGCCGCCCACGCCCTCGTCGCGGACCGGCTGCCGGTGATCGCCGAGCGGTTCGGATGGTACCGGTGAGGATCTCCGGTGGCTCCGCCCGTTCGCCCCGGCCAGAGGGCTCGCGCCCCTGAACCCCCGGCCTTCGCCCACCTGCCGCCCGACTCGGTCGACCATGAGGTGACCCTCGTCCTGGGGCTCCGCCCCAACCCCGGCAGGGACTCCGTCCCCTGCCCCCCTTCCCTGCGCTCCGTGCCCCAGCCCCGGCCCCGGAGGGACTCCAATCCCTGCACGCCCCCCGGGGCTCCGTGCCCGACCCCGGGGGGAACTCCAATCCCCGCACGCCCCCCCCGGGGCTCCGTGCCCGACCCCGGAGGAGCTCCCATCCCCGCACCCCTCCCAGGGCCCCATCCCCGCCCCTCGGAGGAACTCCAACCCCCGCACCCCGATCCGCCCCAGCGAAGCAGTCGGCCTCCCTCCGCCACCGCCCCCGCCGACGGAATAGGCTGACGGCGTGGTGAGAGTGCGGTTGAGCGTGGCGGAGCGGCGTGAGGAGCTGCTGCGGGCCGCCATCGAGCAGATCGAGGCGCGGGGCGTGGCGGCGGTCAGGATCGCCGACGTGGCCTCGGCGCTCGGCGTGAGCAACGCCCTGGTGCTCTATCACTTCTCCACCAAGGAGAAGCTGGTCGCCGCCGCGTTCACGTACGCGGCCGAGGGCGATCTCGCCCATCTGCGCAAGCTGCTGGGCCGCCGCACGACGGCACTGCGCCGACTGCGCGCGGCCGTGCGCTGGTACGCCCCGACGGGCCAGGCCAAGGGCTGGCGGCTGTGGATAGAGGGCTGGGCGGCGGCACTGCGGGAGCCCGCGCTGCAGGAGGTCACGCGGGACCTCGACAGACGGTGGAAGGCGGCGATCGCCGAGGTGATCGCCGAGGGCGTGGCCGCGGGCGAGTTCCACTGCCCCGATCCGGGCGGCACGGCCCTGCGCCTGACAGCCATGCTCGACGGGCTCGCCGTGCAGCTGACGTCCTACGCGGGGGCGGTGTCGCGGTCGCGGGCGCAGGACTGGGTGGACGAGGCGCTGGCCCGGGAACTGGGGCTGGAGCCTGCCCGTGGGATCAGGTCACGGGAAATCGGCGGAGCCGCTCAACCCAGGTGACCGGGTGCCCGCGTCCGTGGCGTGATCCGCCGGACAGGCCGTGGGCCGGGAGGCGTTGACGAAGAGGCCGGTGGGCTCCTTGCCCGCCGTCAGCAAGGCGAGCCACCCAACCCCCCGGATGCCCGGCCGGTGCCAACCCGCCGGGCATCCGCACCATCCTCAAGCCACCGAAGCGATCCGCGTCTTGATGTCGTCCGGCGACAGCCTGCCCTTGGCCGTCACATGGTCCCCCGACGACTCCCCACGCAGTCGGCGGCCGATCCACGGCACCAGGTACTCGCGCGCCCAGTGGACGTCGTCCCGCCGCACCTCGAGCGTGCCGCGCTGCGGGAGCGGGGGCCAGGGCTGTTCCGGGTCGGCCGGGATCTCCAGGCCGAGGACCTGCCCGGCGCGCAGCGCCACGCGCGTGTGCCCCTCGGCAGAGAGGTGAAGCCGGTCGTCGTCCCAGGCCCGGCGGTCCTGGACGGACTTCAGGGACCACAGGTCGAGCACCGGGCAGCCGTACCGGTCCGCGATGGCCCGCACATGCCCGTTGTAGGTGGCGATCTTGCCGCGCAGGTGCCTGAGCACGGGGACGCCACGGGTGTCGAAGCCGGTCGTCACCATCACCGTGCCGGCGACGGCGGTGAGCCGGACGATCGCCCGCTCGAAGCGCTCGGCGACCTCGTCGGGGTCGGTGCCGGGCCGGATGATGTCGTTGCCCCCGGCGCAGAACGACATAAGGTCCGGCGCGAGTTCGATCGCCTGCCGAACCTGGTCCGCCACGATCTGGTCGAGCAGCTTGCCGCGCACGGCGAGATTCGTGTATTTGAAATCGCCTTCGGGCCGCCGGTCCGCGAGCAGTACCGCGAACCGGTCGGCCCATCCGACGAACGCCCCGTCGGGGCCGGGGTCGCCGACGCCCTCGGTGAAGCTGTCCCCCACCGCCACGTACGACCCGATCACTGAGCTGTTGTCATTCTTCGAATCGTCTGCCACATCGGGCCATGATTCACCTTCGGATGTGAGCTACGCGACCGTAGGAAAGGATTGACGGGCGGTGAGATAAGCCACTCTTCAAGGATTGGTCAAGCCCGGAATAGGCCGCTGATCAGCGGTGTTCAGGCATCCATCGCCATACCCGGAAGCCGCTGACCCGGAAGTGGCTCCACACCGTCCGGAAGGCGAAGTGCCCTTCTGCGTACGGCTCCGGGTCGGTGTAATCGAAGACGAGCCGCCCGTTGTTCCACCACTGGACCGTCCAGCCGTCGGAGACGATACGAACGCGGTGCGGCCGGTTCGCCACGAGCAGCGGCTCGGTGTAGTCGAACACCAGCGGACGGACGCCCGCCTCGCCGATGTAACGGCGCAGCCGGGTGGTGGTGTTGTAGTTGGCGCCGTATCCGGAGTAATACGTCTTCAGGTAGTCGTACTCCGCCAGCGCCCCGCCCCGATGGGTGGCGAAGAGGTCGTCCGGGGAGCGGACGTCGACGGCGTTCCAGAAATTGTTGAGGTCCGAGACGCGGTCGTTGACGCCGCCCTCGGACACCGGCGTGGCGGTGTACTCCAGGACGTACGGCCCTTCGAGTCTCTTCTTGAACCAGACCGTCGCCCCGCTCGGCACGTCGATCTCCAGCACACCCCGGGAGGCGGTGACGGTGCCGCCGTCCTGGAGTTCGACGGCCCACCGGTCGAGGCCGTGCCGGAAGTCGTCGCGGGCGATGAGCCGGCCGCGCCGGTGGCCGGGCGTCGCGTTGGCCGGCGTGGGGGCGAGGGCCGCGAGGACTGCACCCGCCGTCAAGACTCCGAAAGCTCTGCGTGTGGTCGTCACGGGAACCTCCAAAGGTCGTGGAAAGCCAGGAGAAAGCGCTTGCATCGCTACGGAGTTCACTCTGTTCCCTCTGCCCCCTCCCTGTCGACACCCCGGCACCCCGACACCCGGACGCACCGGCGTACTGACAAACCGACACACCGAAAGCCGGACCCGGGGATCGGGGTCCGGCCTTCGGCGGCGTGTCGGGCAGGCGGTCGGGTGGGGCGTCAGCCCACGGAGACGCCCTTGGAGCGCAGGTAGGCGACCGGGTCCACGTCCGAGCCGTAGTCCGGGGTGGTACGGATCTCGAAGTGCAGGTGCGGGCCGGTCACATTGCCGGTGGCGCCCGAGAGGCCGATCTGCTGACCCCCCGTCACGGACTGACCGTTCGAGACGGAGATCGAGGACAGGTGGGCGTACTGCGCGTAGTAACCGTCGGCGAGCTTGATGACGACCTGGTTGCCGTACGCACCGCCCCAGCCGGCGGAGACGACGGTGCCCGCACCCACGGCCTTGAGTGAAGTTCCGGTCGGGACGACGAAGTCGACGCCGGTGTGGTAGCCGCTGGACCACATGCTGCCCGACATACGGTACGGGGTGCCGACGGTGGCACCGGCCACGGGGAGGGCGAAGCCGCTGGAGGTGCCGGTCGACTCGGAGCTCTGCTGGGCGGCCGTCGAGTTCGACGAGGACGACTTCGACGACGACTTCGACGCGGCGGACGAATCCGACGAACCGGACGACTTGGACGGCTTGGGCGAAGAAGAGGACGGAGCCGGCACCTTGGTGGCACCCGTCGCGGCCTTCTTGCCGAGCGTGAGCTTCAGGCCGGGGTGGATCAGCGACGGGTCGTCGCCGACGACTTCCCGGTTGTCGGCGTAGAGCTTCTTCCAGCCACCGCTGACGTTCTGCTCATCGGCGATCTTGGCGAGATAGTCGCCGGCCTTCACCGAATAGGTCTTCACGCCCTCGGCCTTAGCGGCCTGCTTCTTTTCAGCCACCACCTTTTCGGCCTTCTGAGTGGCCGGAACGGAGGACTGGACGGCCTTTTCCGAAACGGACTGACCGGTCGCGGCATGGGCGCCGGTGGCTCCCAGAAGCGGGAGGGCGAGCGCGGCGCCGCCCGTTCCGGCGACGGCTATGGAGCGGGTGAAACGCTGGGACTTGGGGCGGCGGTGCTTACCCTTCGCGGGCATGGCGAATTCCTCTCCGGCGCCTACGAGGTGAGCTGTCGGGTGCGGACTGGAGATGCCCGGTCGTGCCGAAGCACGGCTTTACCCCTAGCCTGTTCCGGAGACCGGAGCAGGCGATTGTGCCTGTGGGTCCCCCGCTCCTGCCGTGTACGGGTGAGTGTGTGCGGGCTCCGGGCGGCGGCAGGATTGGGCGTCCGTCCGGATCGGTGGTGAACGTAAGCGACATAGACGCACAGGGACAAGTAGAGGTTGCCCGTGAATGCGCACCGGTTGATCCGTTACGAGAATTCCCCGTCACCCTGCGTGCATTTCCAAACCCGTCTTTCAGTCAAACGCCCTTGAAAACCACGTAAATTACGTGAACATGACGGGCGACGCTCGGTCACGAATATGACGCTCCTCACGTAACACCGATCAGGTCCCTTCATTCCAGACGGAGTTGGAATGAAGGTGCTAATTCGGGCAGAACTCTCAGATGCGACGCAGCCGGAGAACTGTCGCATCAAGGTCACCGCTCAGCACCACCCGCAACCCGTGGTGCAACAGCACCGCACCTCGGTGAACTTCGCCCGTTTCGCGGCATTCATACGATGCTGTCGGGTCGAGGCCACGCAGCCGCACCGCCGGAACGGGCTCGCCGTAACGCTGCGCCTGAAGCCAGGCGAGGACGACCGTCTCGTCGCCGAGCACGTACTGCACCGCGCTCAGCCCGCCCTCCGGAGGTCGCAGGCGGTAGAGGTCGCCGCGCTGCACGAGGGGCCGGATCTCCTTGTAGAGCCCCACCCAGTCGCGGGCTTCGGCGAGTTCCCCCTCGGTCCACCGGGCGAGGTCGCCGCCGACCCCGAGCACCCCGGCCATCGCACTGACGAACCGGAAGCGCAGCGAGCTGACCCGGCCGTTGAGCATGACGTTCGGGCTGTCGGTGACCCAGGCGGCCATGGCCCGGGCCGGGTGGATCTGACTGAAGCCGTGCTGGATGGCGAGCCGGTCGAGCGGGTCGGTGTTGTCGGAGGTCCACACCTGGTCGGTACGGCTCATGACGCCGAGGTCGATCCGGCCGCCGCCGCCCGAGCAGGACTCGAAGGCCACGCCCGGGTGGGCGGCCCGCAGCCGGTCCAGGAGGCCGTACAAAGCGTGCACGTGGTCCACCCACAGGCGCTGCGGGTAGGGCTCGCCGGGCCAGCCCGCGTCGGTGAAGCAGCGGTTGAAGTCCCACTTCACGTAGTCGATCGGGGCACTGGAGAGGAGCCCGTCGAGCTGCTCCCAGAGGTACTCCTGGACGTCCTCGCGCGCGAGGTTCAGTACGAGCTGATTGCGGAACTCCGTCCGCTTTCGTCCCGATTGGTGCTGCACCCAGTCCGGATGGGCCCGGTACAGGTCGCTGTCCGGGTTGACCATCTCCGGCTCGACCCAGATGCCGAACCGCATGCCGAGCCCGTGCACGTGGTCGGCGAGGGGCGTGAGGCCGCGGGGGAAGCGGTCCGGGTTGGGCGACCAGTCGCCGAGTCCGGCGCGGTCGCTGGTGCGCGCCCCGAACCAGCCGTCGTCGACCACGAACAGCTCGACGCCCATCTCCGCGGCCCGCCGGGCCAGCACCCGCTGCTGTTCCTCCGAGATGTCGAACTCCGTGGCCTCCCAGGAGTTGAACAGAACTGGCCGGTCCCGGTCCGCGTCGGGGATGACGTGCGCGCGCTGGTAGGTGTGCCAGGACCGGCTCGCCCCGCCGAAGCCGCCGTCGCTCCACAGGCCGGCGAAGACGGGCGTGGTGAAGGACTCCCCCGCCTCCAGACGGAGCAGCCCTGAGTCGTCGTACCCGGCCCCGCCGGTGATCTGCACGCGCGCGTCCGGCAGTTGGGCCACGGCGATGCGCCAGGAACCGGACCAGCCGAGGGCACAGCCGTAGACCTCGCCGCGCTCCTCGGTCGCGTCCGTGTCGAGCGCGACCCAGGGCAGATGCTGGTGCCCGGTGTGTCCGCGCCGGCTGCCGATGACCTTCTCGCCGTAGGTGAGCGGGGAGCGCACGAGCCGGGACTCCGCGGCCCAGCGGCCGTGCAGCTGGGACAGCCGCCAGCCGTCGCGGTCGGGCAGGGTCCAGGTGGCGGAGTCGGCGCGCAGGAGTTCCACGCAGGGCCCGTCGTTGTCCAGGGTCACCCAGCGCTCGACGACGTCCTCCCGCATGCGGTAGTGGAGCGTGATCGCCAGCCCACCGTCACGGAACCGCAGCCGCAGCTCGTCGCCCTCGGTGTCGTATGCCTCGAAACTCCACTCGGTGCCGCGCCCGTCCCCGGCACGCACGGCCAGAGCGGGACGCACGAAGCGGGGGCCGCCCTCGACGGGGTACTCCTCGCGGCCGTCGAGCGGTGACTCGAAGGGCCAGTAGTCCGGCAGCGGCCGTACGGCGAGCGCCTCGGCGTCGGCGAGGGCGATCCGTGGCCCCCAGTGCAGGTGCAGCAGCTCGTCGCCGTCGGTGAGATGGACGGCGTAACTGCTGGCCGGCCCGGACAGAATCCACGTACGGCCGTTCTCGGCGATCTCCAGCATCCAGCCCCTCACAGATACGAACAGACACGAACAGGTGCGCTCAAGCCTCAACATCATCAAGGGCGGCGACCGTGCGGTGCAACGCCTGTGGACAACTCATTGCCTCAGGAATCCATGTCGTATCGTCGAGTGCGTGCCCGCCGCCGAGCCGCGCAGGCGGGATCGAAAGGGGAGGAGCCCTCGTGACGCAGCAGGTCCCGTCGACCGAGCCCGAGCTGGCAGGAGTGCGCAACTTCCGGGACGTGGGCGGGCTGCCGACCGTGAACGGACGGCAGGTGCGGCACGGGGTGCTGTTCCGCAGCGGCCATCTCGCGCACGCGACCGAGGAGGACGCCGCCTTCCTCGCCTCCCTGGGCCTGCACACGATCTTCGACTTCCGCAACGCGGCGGACCAGAAGCTGGAGGGACCCGACGTCGAGCTGCCGGGCGTGCGCAATGTGAACCTGCCGCTGACCGACCCCGCGGACGGCGCCGAGTTCTGGAAGATGGTCCGCGACGGCGACCTCGACCAGCTGCGGGCGATCCTGTCGGACGGCAAGGCCGCGAACCGGATGATCACCTCGTACCGCGCGATCATCAAGGAGCGCACCGCCGAGCACGCGCAGGTGCTGCACGCCCTGGCCGAGGACAGCGTCCCGGCGCTGATGCACTGTGCGGCGGGCAAGGACCGCGCGGGTCTGTCGATAGCCGTGACGCTGCTGACCCTGGGCGTCGAGCGCGAGGCGATCCTCGTTGACTACCTGGAGTCGAACGCCAAGCACCGCCGCTACAAGGTGCACCGCAGCGGCAGCTCCGCCTCGGCCTACTCCCCCGAGGTCATGGAGCTGCTCAGCCCCCTGTTCGACGCGCGCGCCGAGTATCTGACGGCGGCCTTCGAGACCATCGAGGAGACCTGGGGCGGCGTCGAGACCTACCTGGAGAAGGGCCTCGGGGTCACTCCGGAGCTCCGGGAGCGCCTGCGGGACCGGTTGCTCGACTGAGCGCTCACTGTTTCGCGCCGGCCTCGAACAGCAGGTAGACGAAGGCCGCGAAGAGGTGCCCCACCGCGATGTAGATGATGAGGCGCACCCACAGGGCGCGGGGGAACTTCTCCTCCATGTCGTTCATGGCGTCTCTCCAGGGTTCGGGCCCAGGCACATCGTGGCCGTGGGGCTCTGCAGCAGGGTGTGGACGAACAGGAGCTCGACGCCGTCACGGCCTTCGGCGGCGATGCGGTGCGGGGTCAGCGAGTCGAAGTGCGCGCTGTCGCCCCGCGCCAGTCGGTGCGTGGTGTCCCCGAGGCGCAGGCGCAGGCGTCCCTCGAGGACGTACAGCCACTCCTCGCCGGGGTGCACGCGCACGATGTCGCCCTGGGAGCCGAAGGGGACGTGGACCCGCAGGGCCTGCATGCCCCGGCCGGACGCGCCGGCCTGCCAGTAGGTCCAGCCGCCGGCCGCGGTCGGTTCCATGTCGGCGGCGCGCACCACGGCATCGCGATCGGCCACCGTCTCGCCGAGCAGTTCCGAGACGGTCGCACCGTAGATACGGGCGAGGGCCAGCAGCATCGGCAGCGAGGGCTGGCGCTGCCCCGTCTCCAGGCGGGAGAGGTGGGCGGGCGACAGCCCCGCGGATCGGGCGGCGGCCTCCAGGGTGAGGGAGGCCCGCCGTCGCAGGGCGCGGAGCTGGGGTGCGACGAGCGGGACCGCCTCCACCGAAGGCTCGGACTCGGGAGAGCTCATGCTCCCCATTCAGCCGGAGTCCTGCCCGTCCGGCAAATTTCTTGCCTCAGAGGCAAAAACCCGCGTCCGGTCAGCGGTTCGCCACCGCCTGCTTGACCAGAGTCTTGCCGAAGTCCCACATCAGCCCGCTGCCACTGTGCGCGTCGTCCATCACGTCCGTGAAGGCGTCCACGAAGCGGTCCACCTCCCGCTCGCCGACGATCAGCGGCGGGATCAGCTTGATCACCTCCAGGTGGTCGCCGGAGACCTGGGTGAGAATCCGGTGCCGCCGCAGCAGCGGTACCACCACCATCTGCGCGAACAGGCCCTTGCGCGCGGCCTGCAGCATGGTCCAACGGCTGCGCAGCTTCAGCGACTTGGGCCGACCGAACTCGATGCCGATCATCAGGCCCCGGCCGCGGACGTCGGCGAGCAGCTCGTACTTCTCGACGAGCGCGGCGAGCCGGGACTTCAGCAGCTCCCCGGTGGCCCGGGCATTGGCGACGATCTGCTCGTTCTCCATGACGGACAGCACGGCGAGCCCGGCCGCCATGGCCTGGGCGTTGGAGCCGAAGCTCGCCGAGTGGACCAGCACCCGGTCGATCGAGGAGTAGACCTTCTTGAAGATCCAGTCCTTGCCGAGCGTGGCGCCGACCGGCACATAGCCGCCGGAGAGCGCCTTGGCCACGCACACCAGGTCCGGCTCGACGCCCTCCTCGTGCTGGTAGGCGTAGAAATCGCCGGTCCTCCCCAGCCCTGTCTGCACCTCGTCCGCGATGAGCAGCGCCTTGTGCTTGTGCAGCAGCTCCTGGGCGGCGCGCAGATGTCCGGGCGGGGCCTCGTGCACGCCCTTGCCCTGGATCGGCTCGACGATCAGGGCGGCGACGTCGCCCTTCTTCAGCTCCCGTGCCAGGGCGTCGAGATCGCCGAGTGGTACGCCCGTGTCGGGCAGCAGCGGGGCGAAGCCGTCCCGGAAGCCGTCCTCGCCGTTGACCGACAACGACCCGGTGGTCAGTCCGTGGAAGGCGTGATCGCAGTACAGGATCCGCGGCTTGCCCGTGGCGCGCCGGGCGAACTTCAGCGCGGTCTCCACCGCCTCCGTACCGCTGTTGCCGAAGAACACCCGGTCCAGGTGCGGGCTGTGCGTGAGCAGCTTCTCGGCCAGCAGACCCGGCAGCGGCTGGCAGTCGAAGCGGGTGAGGTCGGCGAGAGAGGCGTCGAGGACGTCGTGCAGCGCCTTGCGGACCACGGGGTGATGGCGGCCCAGGCCCATCACCCCGAATCCGGCGAGCATGTCCAGGTAGTCGTCGCCGTCCGCGTCCCAGAAGTAGGCGCCCTCGGCACGCTCGTAGACCTTGTCGAAGCCGATGGTGTGCAGCATGCGCGGGAGCTGGTGGTTGAGGTGCCTGGTGTGCAGCTCGTAGCGCTCGGCTCCGCGCTCGGCCAGCAGCGCGCCGAGGTCGAACTCCCCGGCCTGCGAGGAGGACGACGCGGATTTGGCGGTGGTCATGCCTGTTGCTCCTTGGAGGTCATCCCTGTTGCTCCCTGGACAGCTCTTCCTTGACGGCCAGGCTCGCGCTGATCCGCCCGGCGACCTCGACGGGGGTGAGCCCGATGTCGGCGAGCACCTCCCCGCGCTTGGCGTGCGTGAGGAACTGCTCGGGGATCCCGAACCGCCGTACGGGGACGTCGACTTCGGCGTCGCTCAGCGCCAGTGCCACGGCGGCCCCGACCCCGGACGCGCGGCTGTTGTCCTCGACGACGGCGACCAGCCGGTGCTCGGCCGCCAGGTGCGGGAGCGCCGGGTCGACGGGCTTGACCCACCGGGGGTCGACGACCGTGCACGCGAGGCCCCGGGCCTCCAACAGCTCGGCGGCCTGCAGGCACACCGGCGCCATGACGCCGACCGCGACCAGCAGCACCTCGGGCCGGTCCGCGCGGTGCAGGACGTCCAGGCCGCCCACCCGGTCGATCGCCGGGATCTCGGGTCCCACCGACTCCTTCGGGAAACGGACGAGCGTCGGCGCGTCGTCCACCGCGACCGCCTCCCGCAGCTGGGCCCGCAGCTGGTCGGCGTCGCGCGGCGCGGCGATCCTCAGGCCGGGCACGACCTGGAGGACCGACAGGTCCCACATGCCGTTGTGCGAGGCGCCGTCGACACCCGTCACGCCGGCCCGGTCCAGCACGAACGTGACCCCGCAGCGGTGCAGTGCCACGTCCATCAGGAGTTGGTCGAAGGCCCGGTTGAGGAAGGTGGCGTAGACGGCGACGACCGGGTGCAGCCCGCCCGTAGCGAGGCCGGCCGCGGAGACGGCGGCGTGCTGCTCGGCGATGCCGACGTCCCACACCCGGTCCGGGAAGCGGGCCGCGAACTTGCCCAGCCCCACCGGGTGCAGCATGGCCGCCGTGATCGCCACGACATCGTCCCGCTCCTCGCCGATCCGGACGATCTCGTCGCCGAACACCGAGGTCCAGGACGGCCCGCCCGACGGCGTCAGCGGCTCGCAGGTCAGCGGGTCCATCACGCCGACGGTGTGGAAGTGGTCCTCCTCGTGGGCGAGGGCGGGTTCGTAGCCGCGTCCCTTCTCGGTCAGGCAGTGGATCAGCACCGGTCCGTGGAAGCGTTTCGCGCGCCGGAGCGCCGATTCGACGGCCTTGAGGTCGTGGCCGTCGATGGGGCCGACGTACTTCAGACCGAGGTCCTCGAACATGCCCTGGGGCGCGAAGGCGTCCTTGAAGCCCTTCTTGGCGCCGTGCAGCGACTCGTAGATCGTGTTGCCCACGACCGGAGTTCGCTGCAGTACGTCCTTGCCCCATGCCAGGACCTTCTCGTAGCCGTCGGTCGTGCGCAGGGTGGCCAGGTGGTTGGCGAGGCCGCCGATGGTGGGCGCGTACGACCGCTCGTTGTCGTTGACGACGATGATCAGCGGCCGGTCCTTGGCGGCCGCGATGTTGTTCAGCGCCTCCCAGGCCATACCGCCGGTGAGCGCCCCGTCACCGATGACCGCGACAACGTGCCCCTTCTCCCCCTGCACCTGCCGGGCCTTGGCGAGCCCGTCGGCCCAGCCGAGCGCGGTGGAGGCGTGGCTGTTCTCGATGACGTCGTGCTCGGACTCCTCGCGCGAGGGGTAGCCGGACAGGCCGCCCTTGCCGCGCAGCTTGGAGAAGTCCTGACGACCCGTCAGTAGTTTGTGTACGTAGCTCTGGTGGCCGGTGTCCCACAGGATGCGGTCGACCGGTGACTCGAAGACCCGGTGGAGCGCGATGGACAGTTCCACCACCCCCAGATTGGGCCCGAGGTGTCCGCCGGTCCTGGCGACCGCGTGCACCAGGAACTCCCTGATCTCTTCGGACAGTTCACCGAGTTCCGCCTCGGACAGCGCCTTCAGGTCGCGTGGTCCCCGGATGTTCTCCAGAATCGTCACGTCGGGCCCCCTCCAGGTCCGTGCTGTTCAACTCACGGTGACGGCCGGCTCCCCCGACGCGACGCCGTCCTGCTCCATCTGCTCGGCGATCTTCATCGCCTCCTCGATCAAGGTCTCGACGATCTTCGACTCGGGCACGGTCTTGATGACCTCGCCCTTGACGAAGATCTGCCCCTTGCCGTTGCCGGAGGCGACTCCCAGATCGGCCTCCCGTGCCTCGCCGGGTCCGTTCACCACACAGCCCATGACCGCGACGCGCAAGGGGACCTCCATGCCCTCCAGCCCTGCGGTGACCTCGTCGGCCAGCTTGTAGACGTCGACCTGGGCGCGCCCGCAGGACGGGCAGGACACGATCTCCAGCCGCCGCTGCCTGAGGTTCAGCGACTCAAGGATCTGGATGCCGACCTTGACCTCCTCGGCGGGCGGGGCGCTCAGGGACACCCGGATGGTGTCCCCGATGCCTCGTGACAACAACGCCCCGAAGGCCACGGCCGACTTGACGGTCCCCTGGAAGGCGGGACCGGCCTCCGTGACCCCCAGGTGCAGTGGGTAGTCGCACTGCTCGGCGAGCAGCGTGTAGGCGTTGACCATCACCACGGGGTCGTTGTGCTTCACCGAGATCTTGATGTCCCGGAAGTCGTGCTCCTCGAACAACGACGCCTCCCACAGCGCCGACTCCACGAGCGCCTCGGGCGTCGCCTTGCCGTACTTCTGCAGCAGCCGCCTGTCGAGCGAGCCCGCGTTGACCCCGATCCGGATCGGTGTGCCGTGGTCCTTCGCGGCCCGCGCGATCTCCTTCACCTTGTCGTCGAACTGCTTGATGTTGCCGGGATTGACGCGTACGGCGGCACAGCCGGCCTCGATCGCGGCGAAGACGTACTTGGGCTGGAAGTGGATGTCCGCGATCACCGGGATCTGCGACTTGCGCGCGATGGTCGCGAGGGCGTCCGCGTCGTCCTGCGTGGGGCAGGCGACGCGGACGATCTGGCAGCCGGAGGCGGTGAGTTCCGCGATCTGCTGCAGGGTGGCGCCGATGTCGGACGTACGGGTCGTCGTCATCGACTGCACCGACACCGGGGCCCCGCCCCCGACCGCCACCGGCCCGACCTCGATACGTCGCGACACGCGCCGCTCGGCGATGGGCCGGACCGGGACCTCGGGGACACCCAAGGAGACGGCGGTCATGGCGTCACTCCCGGTTTCCGGAGACCGTCTCGCGCATGGCGCGCAGGGACTCCTTCAGGGACCCCATGGTGGCGAGGACGGCGGTGGGCTCGTAGCCGCAGTGCGCCATGCAGTTGGCGCAGCGGGGGTCCTTGCCGCGGCCGTACTTGTCCCAGTCGGTCTCCTCGATGAGTTCGCGGTACGTCGGCACGTATCCGTCGCTCATCAGGTAGCAGGGGCGTTGCCAGCCGAACAGCGAGTAGTTCGGGATCGCCCAGGCCGTGCACGGGAAGTCGACCTTGCCCTCCAGGAAGTCCAGGAAGAGCGGCGAGTGGTTGAGCCGCCAACGGCGCCGGTTGCCGCCGGAGAAGGCCTTCTTGAACAGCTCGCGGGTCTGCTCCACGCCCAGGAAGTGCTCCTGGTCGGGCGCCTTCTCGTAGGCGTAGGCGGGCGAGATCATCATCTCGTCGACCTTGAGGTCGTCGTTGAGGAAGTTGAGCACCTCGATGATGGTCTGCGGGGTGTCGGTGTTGAAGAAGGTCGAGTTGGTGGTGACCCGGAAGCCGCGCCGCTTGGCCTCCTTGATCGCCTCCACGGCCTCGTCGAACACGCCCTCCTTCGCCACCGACTCGTCGTGCCGCTCGCGCAGCCCGTCGATGTGCACGGCGAAGGCGAAGTAGGGAGAGGGCTTGAACTTGTCCATCTTCTTGCGCAGCAGCATGGCATTGGTGCACAGGAAGACGTACTTCCTCTTCGCCACCAACTGCCGCACGATCTCGTCGATCTGAGGATGCATCAGGGGCTCACCACCCGCGATGGACACCATCGGCGCGCCGGACTCCAACACCGCCCCGACGGCCTGGGCCACCGGCATGCGCTGCTTGAGCACTCCGGCCGGGTGCTGGATCTTGCCGCAGCCCTCGCACTTGAGGTTGCACGCGAAGAGCGGTTCCAGCTCGACGATGAGCGGAAACTTCTCCCGCTTGCGGAGCTTCTGTTCGGCCAAGTATGTAGCGACCTTGATGGACTGACGCAGCGGCATGGCCATCTGGCTCACCTCCTGGGGAGCAGCAAGGAACGGTGCCATTCGTAGAAAGCAGGAAGGACCGAGCGAAGTACGCGGAAGGCTGATATTCCACCCCGCACCGTGCCGATCCGGACGAGTTCATGTTCTGGAGCGTCCACGACCACCCGGACGGCCGCAACGGGGCGCTCGCCCGCGCGGACGGCGCTCAGGAGCGTGGCCGCGGACTCCATGTCGACCGCGATCGCGCCGGTCGCGAGCAGATCGGACCGTTCGTGACCGCGTACGACGTGATCGGAACCGGTGAGCGGTCCGGTGTGGACGGTGCGCCCGGGCACGGCCCGCACCAGCTCCTTGACGAGCAGCTCGGTCCCGACGCACGGCACGGTGCCGCGCGGGTCCCGGGTATCCTCGGCGACGACCAGGTCGCCGGGGTGCATGCCCGGGGCGAGCCCCGCGCAGAAGCCCGTGGCCAGCACGGCGGCCTCGCCGTACGCCGGGTCGGCCAGGGCCCGGGTGACGGCCCGCTCGGCCGCCTGCGGTCCCATGCCCGTACGGAGCACGGTGACCGGCCCGCCCGCACCGCCGCGGTCACCGCCGCTGCGCAGCGCGAAGCGCTCGATGCCGAGCGCGCAGGCGATCAGCAGCGGGGCCGGGGCGGACTGGGTGCTCATCAGCCCCCCTTGGCCCCGGAGAACGGCTCTCCGTGGACGTACCGGCCGAGGGCGGTGAGCGGGAAGACCTGCCGGTAGAGGTGGTAGTTGATGGAGAAGTCCCACGGGAAGCCGGTGCCGGTGAAGTACGGCTCGTCCCAGGAGCCGTCCTCCCGCTGGGTGCTCGCGAGCCACTCGATGCCGCGCTCGACGGCCGGGGAGTCCTTCTCCCCCGCGGCCAGCAGGGCCATCAGCGCCCAGGCCGTCTGCGAGGCGGTCGAGGCGCCCCGGCCGCTCCATTCCTTGACGTACTTGTAGGAGCGCAGATCCTCGCCCCAGCCGCCGTCGTCGTTCTGCACCGACTCCAGCCAGGCCACGGCCCGCCGGATCGCGGGGTGCGAGCCGGGGATCCCGGCGGCGGTCAGGGCGGGTACGACGGATCCGGTGCCGTAGACGTAGTTGACGCCCCAGCGTCCGAACCACGAGCCGTCCGGCTCCTGTTCGGCGAGCAGCCACTCGATGCCGCGCCTGGTGCGCGGGTCGTGCGAGAGGCCCTCCACCGCGAGCATCTCGACGACGTGCGCGGTGACGTCCGCCGACGGCGGGTCGATGACCTCGCCGAAGTCGCAGAACGGCAGCCGGTTGGGGAACGGGCTGGTGTTGTCGACGTCGAAGGCGCCCCACGCCCCGTTCTTGGACTGCATGCCGAGGTTCCAGCGCACCCCGCGCCCGATCGCCTTCTCCACCCGCTCCGGGGCGTGGTGCTTGATCCGGCGCAGCGCGAGGACGACCTCGGCGGTGTCGTCGATGTCGGGGTAGTTGTCGTTGTGGAACTCGAACGCCCAGCCGCCGGGCGGCAGTTGGGGTCTGCGGACCGACCAGTCGCCGGGCCGCACGATCTGCTCGCCGAGCATCCAGTCGGCGGCCCTGACCAGTTGGGGATGGTCGGCGGGCACCCCCGCGTCGGCGAGCGCGATGGCCGCCAGGCAGGTGTCCCAGACCGGCGACTGACAGGCCTCGATCATCCGGGCCCCGTCCTCGCGCCACACGGCGAAACGGTCCAGCGACTGAAGGCCCGCACGCATCACGGGATGCTCGAGGTCGTAGCCGAGCAGATGCAGGGCGATGACCGAGTACACGGCCGGCGGCTGGATGCCTCCCCAGCAGCCGTCGTTCTCCTGGCGCTCGATGATCCAGCGGGCGGCGCTGTTCATCGCGGCTCCGCGCAGCTTGCGCGGCGCGACCTTGCGCAGCGCGTGCAGGGCCTTGTCCAGACGCTGTAAGGCGCCGTCCCAACTCGCCACGGGCGCGAGGGGCTTGGGCGGGTTCGGCCGGTTCGGATCAGTGTGCAGTTCGTCGAGCGGGAAGGGCGCGGGCCGCACCGGTCGTTTGGCGGAGACGATCGTCAACGGGACGATGGTCTGCCGGGCCCAGCACCCGAAGTCGTAGATGTTGAGCGGCACCCATGTCGGGAAGTAGATGAGCTCCGGCGGGAGTTCGGGCAGGTCCTCCCACTTCCACCAGCCGAACAGAGCCAGCCAGATCCGGGTGAACACACGGGAGGCGGCGATCCCGCCCTGCCCACGGATCCAGGCGGATGCCTTCGCCATGTGCGGCGCGTCCGGGGCGTCGCCGGCCAGGCGGAGCGCGACGTAGGCCTCGATGGTGGCGGAGAGTTCGCCCGGCCCGCCGTAGAAGGTGGCCCAGGGGCCGTCCTCGCGCTGCTCGCCGCGGATGAAGAGGGCGGCGGCCTGTGTGGTCTTCTCGTCGCGGATACCCAGGAACTGACGCAGCAGCAGGTCCTCGGCGTCCATCGTGACGTTGGTCTCGAGGTCGCCCTTCCACCAGCCTTGGGCATCCTGCCTCGCCAGCAGGAAGTCGGTGGCGCGCTTCACGGCGCGTACGGCGGCGTCGTGCACCCCGGCCGCCACGGGTGTGCTGTCGGATTCGCTGGCCGCGGCAGCGCGGGGCGGCAGGGCCCCGGTGCTTCCGTCGGTCGTCGCTGTCATGGCTTCCCCTTCGTGCAGTGTGCAAGTGGTGTGCGTCTGCTGCGGGTCCGCCGTCGGCCGGTGCTCGTCTTCCCGCGACACCGGCCGGCGACTACGCGAGGGCTATTCGACCGATAGTGATCATCTCTTTCGTACGACGACGAAGTCGGCGAGCGCCGTGAACTGGGCCCGTACCCGGTCGGGCATGTCGACGGCGTCGAGGGCTTCGATGGCGATGGTGTGCTGGCGGCGCGCTTCCTCGGAGGTCCACTCGCGGCCGCCCGCCTCCTCGATCAGGGCGGCGCGGGCGGCGAACTCCTCCTCGGAGAAGTTCTCGAAGTCGCTGCTCTTGGCGTCGGCGGCGAGCATCTCGCCGAGCTGCTCGGAGGCGGCACCGCCCGCCGCGAGCGCGGCCACGACCGGCAGGGACTTCTTGCGCTGGCGCAGGTCGCTCCAGGTCTGCTTGCCGGTGGAGACCGGGTCGCCCCAGATGCCGAGGAGGTCGTCGACGGCCTGGAAGGCGAGGCCGAGGTGGTAGCCGTACTTCTCCAGGGTGTCGGCGGTGCGGTCGTCGGCGCCGCCGAGCACGGCGCCGATGGAGCTCGCGCAGGCGAGCAGGGCGCCGGTCTTGTTGCCCTCCATCTCCAGGCACTCCTCGACGCTGACGCGGTCGCGGTGCTCGTAGGAGATGTCCTGCGCCTGGCCGTCGATGAGGGCCCGGGTGGCGGTGGTCAGGCGGCGGGTGGCGCGGCCCGCCTCGACGGTGCCGAGTTCCAGGAGCACCTCGTTGGCCAGGGCGAACAGGGCGTCGCCGACGAGGATGGCCTGGGCGGGGCCGTGCACCTTCCAGACGGTGTCGCGGTGGCGGCGCTGTTCGTCGCCGTCCATCAGGTCGTCGTGCAGGAGCGAGAAGTTGTGGACCAGTTCGACGGCCACGGCGCCGGGGATGCCGGTCTCGGGTGCGGCGCCGGTGACCTCGGCGGAGAGCACCGCGAGGGCGGGACGGACGGCCTTGCCGCCGTCACCGTCCGCGGGGTTGCCCTCGGCGTCGATCCAGCCGAAGTGGTAGGCGGCGACAGTGTCCATGGGAGGGGCCAGGCGGTCGATGGCCGCTCGCAGTACCGGTGTGGCCAGGGTCCGGCCGCGCTCCAGGAGCGCGGTCACGTCCACCGCGTCGGCAGCCGTCGAGGCCGGGGGCACAGTGGGCACAGTCTCTCCTCTTGTTGCGGTACCGGAGGTGCGGGGGCCGGCCGTGCCGTGCTGGTCGAGCATCAGGCTGCCTCCTCGATCTCGAAGAGGTGGCGGGGGCGGGGCCGGCCCAGGGCGCCGAGCGCGGCGGACGCCGCGCTCACACCACTGCGAACCGCACTCTCCATGGTCGCGGGCCACCCTGTGGCGGTCCACGCTCCGGCCAGGTAGAGGCCGGGGGCCTTGGTGCGGGCGCCGGGCCGCAGCCGTCCGACGCCGGGGGTGGGAGCAAACGTGGCCGTCCGTTCCCTGGTCACGAAGAAGTCCTTCACTTCGGCCCCCCGCGTGCGGGGCAGCAGCCGTTCCAGCTCCGGCAGGTAGCGCTCGCGCAGTACGGCGACGGGCTCGTCGATCTCGTCGCGCGCGGCCGACTGGGACAGCGCCAGATACTGGCCGTCCGTCAGCCCGGAGGCCTCGGTGCGGTCGAACACCCACTGCACGGGGGTGCCGAGGGCCGCGAAGAAGGGCCGGCCGAGCACCTTCCGGTCGTAGACGACATGGACATTGAGGATCGGCGCGGTACCGATCTCCAGCAGCTGTCCGGGAGCGTCGAGCGCCCCAGCGGGCAGCAGATCGTGGGCCTCGCGCTGCGCCACGGCGAGGACCACCGCGTCCGCCTCGAGCCTCTCGCCGGGAACCTGAACGCTCCAACGCCCGTTTTCGTCAGTAGAGATGGAGGTGACGCGTGTACGGACCTCGGTACGCACGCCCGCGGAGTCGAGCGCCTTGCGGGCCAGCCGGTCATGCAGTTCGCCCAGCGGGACGTGCGCCCATCCGATGTCGGCCGCGCCCGGCTCGGACAGCAGACCGGTCTTGAACACCATCGCGGCGAGCCCCAGCGAGGCGTCGCCCGCGACCGCGTTGAGGGTGGCGACCCCGACCAGGTCCCACAGGGCCTCGACGGCACGCGCCGACTGACCGTGCGCGGTCAGCCAGCTGCCGAAGTCCTGCGTGTCCAGGGTCGGATCGGCGAGGTCGAGCCCCTTGAGCGCGAGCGCGGCACGCCCCACGTTGGCCCGTTCGGCGAGCGAGAGATGCGGATACGTCGCGAGGCTGCGCCCCAGATGCAGGGGCACGGGCAGCGCGTCGCGCCGCAGCCTGCCGAGCCGCCGGCCCTCGGGCCGGGCGACGTCGACCACGGGCACGTCGAGACGATCCTGCAGCGGAGCCAGCGCCGCTCCCTCGATGCGCTCGAGGAACCAGCGGTAGGCGGTGCAGCAGCGCAGATACACGTGCTGGCCGTTGTCGACGGTCAGTCCGTCGCGCTGGAAGGAGAAGGCGAGCCCGCCCAGGCGTGGCCGGCCTTCGAGCAGGGTGACGCGCATTCCGCCGTCGGCGAGCGCGAGCGCGGCGGTGATGCCGGCAAGCCCTCCGCCCACCACGACGGCGTGCCTCCCGGATGCGACCGGGCCGTCCGGGCCGTTCGCGAGTGGCCCGTCGGACCGTGTGCCGTGGGTCATCGTGCAGCCTCCCCTGCGCGGCGGCCGTGCTTCTTGAACGGTGCACGTCCGACCGTCTCAGTCAGGGACGCCGCCCGCCACCGGAGGGTTGCCCGCCACTTCGCGCCGCTGAGGGCCTGTGTCACCTCTCCGGTCGGATCAGCGCGCGGCGTCTGGTGCGGGCGAGCGTGCGTGCCAGGCGTCGCGCGCCCGACCGGGGAGGTGACACAGGCTCCGACATCACCTTGGTCCAGGTTGTCCATCAGGCGCGCCTCCTGACGGTCCGCCGGGTCACATGCCGGGTGTCCAGGCCTGACAGGCCACGCACGGCGACGTACGCCTTCTCCCGCCCGGGCAGCGAGACCCGGCCGCGCAGCACGGCCTCCGGGTCGCGCTCGATGCGGTCCAGCAGGCGGCGGTAGATGCCGGCCATGGCGGCGACACAGGCGCCGCTGCGCCGGTCCAGCATGGGGAGCAGCCGGTAGCCCTCGGCGAAAAGGGCGCGGGCCCGACGCACTTCGAAGTGCACGAGGCCCGCGAAGTCGGCGCCCTCCGGCGGTTTCGGCCCGCTGAACCCGGCCGAGCAGCCGAACTTCGCGAGGTCGTCGGCGGGCAGATAGGTGCGCCCGCCCTCGGCGTCCTCGCGGACGTCCCGCAGGATGTTGGTGAGCTGAAGCGCGAGCCCGAGCGTGTCGCCATACTCCGGCGCGCGCTCGGCACCGCGCGCCCCCGGTTCCGTACCGAACACGCCGAGCGAGAGCCGCCCGATGGCGCCCGCCACGCAGCGGCAGTACACCTTCAGGTCGTCCCAGGTCTCGTAGGTCTCGCCGCGTACGTCCATCAGGACGCCGTCGATGAGCTCGTCCAAGCCGCCGAGCGGGATCGGGAAGGCCCGGGCGGCGTGGGTCAGGGCGACGGCCACGGGGTCGGTGTCGTCCTCGTCGACCGAACCGTCGCGCACCCTGGCCAGCATCGCCCGGGTGTCCTCGAGTCTCGCGGCCTTCACGCCGGCGTCCAGCGCGCCGTCACCGATGTCGTCGACGCGCCGGGAGAACGCGTACAGCGCCGACATCGCCCGGCGCTTGGGCGTCGGCAGCAGCCTGATGCCGTACGCGAAGTTCCGGGCCTGCTGTCCGGTGACGGCCTCGCAGTAGCTGTAGGCGGCGAGTACCGGTGCGGACACGTGTGGTTCCGACTCCACGGTCCGGATCACCCCTCTCCTCGCAGAGTCACGCCCGCCTCGCGCAGCAACTGGAGCTTGCCGGGCTTGGGCGGGCCGGGAAGTACGTCGTATTCGGCGGCGGCGATCGCGTGGATCGCCGCCCTTCCCCCCGCCACGAACCCTGCGAGCAGCAGTCTGAGCCTGCCGTGGACGCTACCCACGAGGGGGGCGCCTTCATTCAGGAGATCGCGGGCGCGTTGTGCTTCGTACGCAACCAGTGCGCGCACCGATGCGCCAGCGGATTTCGTGGCGAGATCCGCCTCCTGGACGTGAAAGCGCTTCATGTCCTCGGCGGGCAGATAGATACGGTCGCGGCCGAGGTCCTCGGCGACGTCCTGGAGGTGCTCGACGATCTGCAGGGCCGTGCAGATCGCGTCGGAGCGGCGGATCCGCTCGGGCGTCGAGGTGCCGGTGACGGCGAGGACCAGGCGGCCGACCGGGTTGGCGGACAGCTCGCAGTAGGCGAGCAGGTCGTCGTAGGTCTCGTACCGGGTGACGAGCTGGTCCTGGCGGTTGGCCGCGATCAGGCCGAGAAAGGGCTCGGGGGTCAGCGAGCGGCGGCGGACCGTCGGCTGGAGGCGGCGCAGCAGCGGGTGGCTCGGGGTGGAGTCGAAGACGCGGTGGAGGTCGGCCTCGAAGGCGTCCAGCATCACCAGGCGGTCTCCGGCCTCCTCGGGACAGACACCGAGCAGGCGGGTGTCGGCGCCGCCGGGGGCCAGGTCGCCGTCGCCGATGTCGTCGACCAGGCGGGCGAAGCCGTAGACGGCCATGAGGTCGGTGCGCCAGGCCCTGGGCAGGAAGAAGGGGGCCACGGGGAAGTTCTCCGCCGCGGCCTTGTCGAGCGTGCCGCGCTCCGTGACACCGGGGCGCGTCATGCCGGTTCCCGTCACCGCTGACTGCCCGGGGCGGGGACGGCACATGCTGCGTGGAGCTGGGGAGTTTCCGTAGCCATTGCCGTCACATCTCCCGTTCTACACCGACGATCCAATACACACTATTTCGGACACGCCGCCCGGCCGTCCGCACGGCCGCCCCGGCAGAGGGTGTCGCGCATTATCGCCCTACTTGCCGCGATTCGGGACCGGTACAGCTTACGTTGTACAACGCGTTGTGGATCGCCGGGGTGTCCTGCGCATCACAAGAACACACCGATTGGCCCCAAGATTCCTAAGCCGGACCGAAGTTGACGTTTCCTTTGCAGACGCGGGGCCCCGCCGGAGCAGTTCCGGCGGGGCCCTGGGAAGCGGGGTGGGCCGTTTCGCCCGGGTCCGGGTGGACTACTTGCCCGTGAACTTCTCGTACTCCTTGAGGACCTCGTCCGTCGGACCGTCCATGCGCAGCTCACCGCGCTCCAGCCACAGCACACGGTTGCAGGTGTCACGGATCGACTTGTTGTTGTGACTGACCAGAAACACGGTGCCGGCCTCCTTGCGCAGCTCGCGGATGCGCTCCTCGGAACGCTTCTGGAACTTGCGGTCACCGGTGGCCAGCGCCTCGTCGATCATGAGGACGTCGTGGTCCTTGGCGGCGGCGATGGAGAAACGCAGGCGGGCCGCCATGCCGGAGGAGTACGTCCGCATCGGCAGCGTGATGAAGTCGCCCTTCTCGTTGATGCCGGAGAAGTCGACGATGTCCTGGTAGCGCTCCTTGATCTGCTCCCGGGACATGCCCATGGCCAGCCCGCCCAATATGACGTTCCGCTCGCCCGTGAGGTCGTTCATGAGGGCCGCGTTGACGCCGAGCAGGGACGGCTGGCCGTCGGTGTAGACCTTGCCGCTCTCGGCCGGGAGCAGGCCGGCGATGGCGCGCAGCAGGGTCGACTTTCCGGAGCCGTTGGAGCCGATCAGGCCGACGGCCTCGCCGCGGTAGGCGACGAAGGAGACGCCGCGGACGGCGTGCACCTTCCGTACACCGCGTTCCTCGCCGCGCTTGAGGATGCGGCTGAGTGCGGCGGTCGCGCTGCCCTTGCCGGTCTTGGCGCCGTTGACCCGGTAGACGATGTGCAGGTCGTCCGCGATGACGGTGGGGATGCGCTCGTCGGTCTTGTGCTCAGCCACGGCCGTACCTCTCCTCCGCCTTCCAGAAGTACACGAAACCACCGAGCGCCAGCAGCAGCGCCCAGCCGCCCGCGGCCGCCCAGACGTGCTCGGGCAGGTACTCCGAGCCGTAGTCCTCGATGAGGGCGAAACGCATCAGGTCCATGTAGATCGCGGCGGGGTTCCACTGCAGGATGTTCGCGATCCAGTCCGGCTTGTCGGCCAGGAAGATCGGGATGGAGAACATCACGCCGGAGGCATACATCCACGTACGCATCACGAAGGGCATCAGCTGCGCCAGGTCCGGGGTCTTGGCGCCGGCCCGGGCCATGATCAGAGCGAGGCCGGTGTTGAAGCAGAACTGCAGGACGAGGGCTGGCACGATCAGCGCCCAGGACAGGTCCGGATAGCTCCCGAAGCCGACCACGATGGCGAACAGCACGATCATCGAGAACAACAGCTGCTGGAGCTGCTGCAACGCGAAGGAGACCGGCAGCGAGGCGCGCGGGAAGTGCAGCGCGCGCACCAGGCCGAGGTTGCCGGAGATCGCGCGCACGCCCGCCATCACCGAGCTCTGCGTGAACGTGAAGACGAACACGCCCGTGACGAGAAACGGGATGTACACCTCGCGGTCCATGCCCCGGTCGGCCTCCAGGAGCAGGCCGAAGATGAAGAAGTACACGGCCGCGTTCAGCAGTGGGGTGACCACCTGCCACAGCTGTCCGAGCTTGGCCTGGCTGTACTGGGCGGTCAGCTTCGCCCGAGAGAAGGCGAGGATGAAGTGGCGCCGGTCCCAGAGCTGACGGACGTACTCGACGAGGGAGGGGCGGGCGCCGCTCACGGTGAGCCCGTGCTTGGCGGCGAGCTGTGCCGCCGTGAGGCCCTCGTCGGGCGGCGCGGGCGCGCTCACCGCGACCCTGCCGTCGTGTGTTGTCTCACTCACTAGTGGAAACTTTCGTCTTCGAGATGCGCAGCCTGTGCGGGCATGGCATGAGCCCGGAACCTCGCGGCCCCGGTGCTCTCAGGAACGAGCTTGTCAGATGACAGGGGGCCGGCCCAGTCGGGTCAGCCGCCATACCGTACGCCACTTCATGGGCCGGCGCGGCCCGCACGGCGTGCTCCAGCCTTCCCGGAATCCGCCGAACCACGCCTTCAGGGCGGGCCGCGAGGGCCGGCGCACCAGGGTGAGCAGCAGCCATGCGCCGAGGTAGACCGGGATCAGGGGCAGGGGCAGGTTGCGGCGGGCGAGCCAGACGCGGTTGCGGGCGACCATGCGGTGGTAGACCGCGTGCCGCGAGGGTGCGGTCGTGGGGTGGTACAGCACCATGTCGGACCGGTAGTCGATCATCCAGCCCCCGTCGATGGCCCGCCAGGCCAGGTCGGTTTCCTCGTGGGCGTAGAAGAATTCGTCCGGAAGCCCGCCGACTTCGGCGAAGACCCGCGTACGGACGGCGTTGGCGCCGCCGAGGAAGGTGGTCACGCGGGAGGAGCGCATCGGGTCGGAGGCGCGCAGGCGCGGCACGTGCCGGCGCTGGGTGACGCCGGTGTCCGGGTCGGCGATGCGGAAGCTGATGATGCCGAGCGCCGGGTCGGCCTCGAAGGCCTGACGGCACAGTTCGGCGGTGTCGTGGTGCGCCAGGAGGCCGTCGTCGTCCAGGAAGAGCAGTACGTCGACGTCGCGGCCGCCGGGGCCGAAGGCCTCGATGCCGACATTGCGGCCGCCGGGGATGCCGAGGTTCTCGGGCAGTTCGATGGTCCGGACACCGTCGGGGACGTCCGGGACGGGCGAGCCGTTGCCGACCACGACCACCTCGACCTTCTCGCCGTCCTGCTTGGCGATGGAGTCGAGCAGGGCGCGCAGCTCGTCGGGGCGGTTGCCCATGGTGATGACGACCGCGCCGACCTTCAATGAGGAAGAAGCCTCCACGGCGGTCACCTCAGCCTGCTCGACGCGAGGATGGACACCAGGTGCAGCAGGGTCTGCAGGAGCGCGATGCCGGCCAGCACCGCGACGCCGAGCCGGGAGAAGAACAGGTCGTCCCGCATCTGGTCCAGGACCGCCAGGACCAGGATCAGCAGGGACGCCTCGATCCCGAGCACCAGGCGGTGGAACTTCAGTGCCGCGGCGGCCTTGCGGGCCAGCGCCATGCCGGACGAGCGGGGCTCGGACGCCGTCTCCTGGACCGGCGGCAGTCCGCCCTGGTGGCGGGCGACGCCGACGAGGTCGGTCTCGGCCTTGATCAGGATCGCGCCGAGGGCGGCCAGGGTGCCGAGGAAGGCCCAGAGCCAGTCGATCCGCCCGGTGCCCCACAGATCGGCGGCGCGCAGGCCGAAGCCGACGAGGACCGCGGCATCGGTCAGATAGGCGCCGACCCGGTCCAGATAGACCCCGCCGAGCGAGAACTGCTGCTTCCAGCGCGCGATCTCGCCGTCGACGCAGTCGAGCAGCAGATAGAGCTGGACCATCAGCACGCCGAGCACGGCGCCCGCGATCCCCGGCACCAGCAGGGCCGGGGCCGCGAGCACGCCGAAGACGGTCATCAGGTAGGTCAGCTGGTTGGGCGTGACCCGCGTGTTCACCAGGTACCGGTCCACCCGCAGCGAGATCTCCCGCATGTACAGGCGTCCCGCCCAGTGCTCACCGCTGCGCCGGTCCTTCACCCCTGCGGGGTGGACGACCGGTCGGAGTTCAGCTACCGATGGCCTTGACATAGTCGGCGTAGGTGTCCTTGATCTGGTCGGTGGTCAGGTCGAGGTGTTCGAGGATCGTGTAGCGGCCGGGCCGGGTCTCCGGAGCGAACTCCACGACCCTGACGAACTCGTCCGTCGTGAAGCCGATCTCCTCCGGCAGTACCGGCAGCCCGTGCCGACGCAGCACCTCGGCCATGTACGCCGACTCCTCATGGGCCCCGCGCAGGTACATCGCGAAGGCCGCGCCGAGACCGCACTGCTCGCCGTGGGCCGCGGCCCGCTTGGGGAACAGCAGATCGAAGGCGTGGTTGATCTCGTGGCACGCCCCGGAGGACGGCCGTGAGTCGCCCGACACCGACATGGCGATACCACTGAGGACGAGTGCCTCGGCCAGCACCTGGAGGAAGCCGGTGTCCCCGATGCCGCCCGGGTGTCTGAGCACCGCCTCGCCCGCCTGCCGGGCGATCGCGGCGGCGAGGCCGTCGATCTTCTCGCCCTTCACCCGGTTGGCGAGCTCCCAGTCCGCGATCGCGGAGATGTTGGAGACGGCGTCGCCGATGCCGGCCCGTACGAACCGCACCGGGGCGTCGCGGATGACGTCCAGGTCGATGACGACCGCGATCGGGTTCGGTACGCCGTACGAGCCGCGGCCGGCGTCGTTGTCGAGGGTCGCGACCGGTGAGCACAGGCCGTCGTGCGCGAGGTTCGTGGGTACGGCGACCAGCGGGAGGCCGACGCGTGCCGCCGCGAACTTGGCACAGTCGATGATCTTGCCGCCGCCCAGGCCGACGACCGCGTCGTAGTGGCCGGCCTTTATGTCGCTCGCCAGCCGGACCGCGTCGTCGAGGGTGCCGCCGCCGACCTCGTACCAGGTCGCGCCGGGCAGCGAAGGGGCGATGCGCTCGCGGAGTCTGGCGCCGGAGCCGCCGCTGACGGCGACGGCGAGCTTGCCGGAGTGCGAGATGCGCTCGTCGGCGAGCACACAGCCCAGGTCGTCGAGGGCACCCGGGCGGATGTCCACGACGACCGGCGAAGGAATCAGCCTCGTCAGTACTGGCACGCGATCTCCCGTCCACGGGCGAGATCGTCATGGTTGTCGATCTCCACCCACTTGACGTCGCCGATCGGCGCGACGTCGATACGGAAGCCGCGGTTGACCAGTTCCTGGTAGCCGTGCTCGTAGAACTGCTGCGGGTCGGTCTCCCACACGGTCCTCAGCGCGTCGGCCAGCTCCGGGGCGGCGTCGCCCTCGATGAGCGTGACACCGATGTACTCGCCGGTCGCCTCGGCCGGGTCCATGAGTTTGGTGATCTTCGTCATGCCCTTGCCGGGGTCGACGACGACCTTCATCTCCTCGTCGGCCAGCGACTTCACGGTGTCCAGAGCGAGGATGATCTTCTTGCCGTCGCCGCGGGCGGCGAGCAGCGTCTTCTCGACGGAGACCGGGTGCACGGTGTCGCCGTTGGCGAGGATCACGCCGCCCTTGAGGGCGTCGCGGCCGCACCACAGGGAGTAGGCGTTGTTCCACTCCTCGGCCTTGTCGTTGTCGATGAGGGTGAGCTTGAGGCCGTATTTCGCCTCCAGGGCCGCCTTGCGCTCGTACACGGCCTCCTTGCGGTAGCCGACGATGATCGCGACCTCGGTCAGGCCGATCTCGGCGAAGTTGCCGAGGGTCAGGTCCAGAACCGTGGGTTCGCCCTCTATGCCCGCGGGCCCCACCGGCACCAGCGCCTTGGGCAGGCTGTCGGTGTAGGGGCGCAGACGCCGTCCGGCGCCGGCCGCCAGCACGAGGCCGATCATGCGGGTTCTCCTTCGTCGTGTACGGCGGGGGCCCCGGAGGACACCCAGAAGCGGATGCTCTCGAGGAGCACCACCACAGCCACAGCCACGGCGAGGACCGTGAGCGCGACCTTGAACTGCGAGGCGGACAGCGCCGCGGCCAGGACGGTGACGAGCAGCGTCCGCCCTTCGTGCCCCCCGACGGCGCGCACCAGCCAGGCCGGGGGCGCTCCGGCGTTGCCGCGGATGCGGTACACCGTGTCGTAGTGATGGTAGGCGACCGCCCCCACCAGCCCGAAAGCCGCAGGAAGGGCTCCGTTCACGTCCGCTTGGGCTGCGAGTACCAGGACGGTGCCGTACTCGGCGGCCCGGAGGAGCGGGGGGACGAGCCAGTCGAGGGTGCCCTTCAGAGGACGGTACAGCGCCTGACCGGCGGTGATCGTGTAAACGACCGCGCCGACGACGGGTGCCCAAGTGACCCCGGAGAAGAGGGACACGGCAAGGACGGCCGTCCCGGCCAGCGCCACCAGCAGCGGGGCGCCGATGCGGGCGCGTGTGACACGCCCCACGAGTGAGGCGAGCGGCCCGCTGTCCGCCAGGTCCGCCAGCGCCTGCGCCGCCCGGTCGGTCCGCTGTGCCTTACGGGTCAGCGACCTCAGCACGCGCCCCGCCGTGGTGTACGTCGCCGCGAACGCGCATCCGATGAGCAGCGCGTAGAAGGTGATACGAGGAGTGGTCGCCGCCGTCAGGACGGCGATCATCGCCCAGCGCTCGCCGATCGGCAGCACGATCATGCGGCGCACCCACACCGTCCAGCCGACGCTGTCGAGCTTGTCCGAAAGGGCCGCCGTGGGACTGGTGTTGGCGGTGGCGTCGTGGTTGGCCTCGTTGAAGGAGAAGTCCACGACGTGCCGGCAGGTCTGCAGGACCATCGCGCCCAGGGCGAGCGCCCAGACGTCGTCGCCGCCGCGTGCGGCTCCCAGGGCGAGGCCGGCGTAGTAGGCGTACTCCTTGGCCCGGTCGAAGGTGGCGTCCAGCCAGGCGCCGAGCGTGGAGTACTGCAGGGAGTAACGGGCGAGTTGTCCGTCGGTGCAGTCCAGGACGAAGGACGCGAGCAGCAGGACGCCGGCCGCTATGAAGCCGCCGCGGGTGCCGGTGGCCGCGCAGCCCGCCGCGATCAGGGCGGTGAGGAGCGAGGCGGTGGTGACCTGGTTCGGGGTCAGGCCCCGGCGGGCGCACCAGCGGGCGAGGTAGCGCGAGTACGGGCTGATGCAGAAGGTGGTGAAGAAGCCGTCGCGGGACTTCACGGCCGACTTCAGGCGTACGGCCTCGTCGTCGACGGCGGCGACGGACTGCCGTGCCTCGTTGCGGGCCTGCGGGTCGGCGGGGACCTCGGCGACCAGGCTGCCGAGCTCGGGGCGGTGCACGTCGGCACCGTCGTCGTCGAGGGCGGTGACGATGCGGTCGGCGAGGCTGTCCACGGCGACGACCGTGCCGCCGCCGGCCGAGTTCTCGCGTGCCACCGCTCGGGTGAGGGCCTGGCGGCCGGCCGGTTGGGCGGTCACGGCGCCCGGCACCGCGGCGAGCGGGAAGCGGGGGTCGGTGAGGCCGAGGCGCAGCGCGTGGACGTGGCCCACGAAGCGGGCGTCGACCACGGCGACCCGCTGGTCACCGGGCGCCTGGGCGAGGATCGTCTCGGCGTCGGAGGCGTCGGTGGCGATCCGAACGTCGAAGCCGAGGGACCGCAGATCGCCCTCGATCGACGATCCGGGGACCGGCTGACCGGTGAGGATGGCGGTCGACAACCGAACTCACTCCCTGGGTGCCGACGCCCGGGCGTCGGTCATGTACATGGTGGGGGCGCCCTCCTCAGGTGTGGCTCGGCTACACCAGGCGGGCGGCATGTCGGCAGAGGCTATCGGATCCCCGGAGGGCCGCGTTCACCGCCCGTTCACGGGCCGATCAACACCGTCTCCCCCGGCCTTTGCCGCGATCATCATCAGGGATCCGGGGCCCCGCCCACAAACCGCGCGCCCACACACCGGGCATCCGGGACATTCCGCTGAACGCGGCGGGCTCGGCATAGGGTGGGCGACCATGACATGGCTGATCACCGGCGGTGCCGGATACATCGGGGCCCATGTGGCGCGGGCCATGACCGACGCAGGGGAGCGCGTCCTCGCGCTGGACGACCTCTCGGCCGGAATCCCCGAGCGGCTCCCGGCCGAGGTCCCGCTCGTCGAGGGATCGACGACGGACGCCGACCTGCTGAAACGACTGCTGGCCGAACACGCGGTGACGGGGGTGCTGCACCTGGCCGCGCGCAAGCAGGTCGCCGAGTCCGTGGCCCAGCCGGCGCGGTACTACCGGGAGAACCTGGGCGGTCTCGCCACACTGCTGGAGGCGGTCGCCGAGGCCGGGGTCGAGCGCTTCGTCTTCTCCTCGTCGGCGGCCGTCTACGGCGACCCCGGTGCGGATCCGATCACGGAGGACACCCCGTGCGCTCCCGTGAACCCGTACGGCGAGACCAAACTCGCCGGGGAGTGGCTGGTGCGGGCGGCGGGCCGGGCGCACGGCATCTCGACGGTGTGCCTGCGCTACTTCAACGTCGCCGGAGCCGCCGCGCCGGAACTGGCGGACACGGGGGTCTTCAACATCGTCCCCATGGTCTTCGACCGGCTGACCCGCGACGAGCCCCCGCGGATCTTCGGCGACGACCATCCGACGCCGGACGGCACCTGCGTCCGCGACTACATCCATGTCGCCGACCTGGCCGAGGCGCACCTGGCCGCCGCCCGGCGGCTCGGTGACCTCGCAGGCGACCTGACGGTCAACATCGGCCGCGGCGAGGGCGTCTCGGTGCGCGAACTGATCACGGTGATCGGCGAGGTCACCGGCGACCGACGCCCGCCCCTCGTCGAGCCCCGGCGCCCCGGCGACGCGCCGCGTGCGGTCGCCTCGGCCGCCCGAGCAGCCGAGGAGCTCGGCTGGACGGCCCGGCGCGGGGTGCGCGACATGGTCGAGTCGGCGTGGCAGGGCTGGTTGCTGCACCACGACGGATGATCAGTGGATGAGCACTGGACGCTCTGACCTGCGGATCGTTTCTGCAGGTCAGGGCACATGACAACGGTGTTCAGTCCCGCGTTGCCCCATACCCCCGACCCGTAGTTCACTGAGCTCCCGAGGGAACACAGGAGGACGCTTTCATGGGGGCTGGGCACGATCACGGACACGCGCACGGGCATACGCACGGCGCACCGGCCGGCGGTACGGCGACGGCGGCGTACCGCGGCAGGCTGCGGGTCGCGCTGTCGATCACGCTCACCGTCATGGTGGTCGAACTCGTCGGCGGTGTGGTCGCCGACTCGCTCGCACTGGTCGCCGACGCGGCGCACATGGCGACGGATGCGCTGGGCCTGGGCATGGCCCTGCTCGCGATCCACTTCGCGAGCCGTCCGCCGAGCGACCGGCGCACCTTCGGCTACGCCCGTGCCGAGATCCTCGCCGCCCTCGCCAACTGCCTGCTGCTACTCGGGGTCGGCAGCTACGTCCTGTACGAGGCGATCCAGCGGTTCGTCACGCCCGCCGACACCGAGGGCGGCCTGACCGTCGTGTTCGGTCTCATCGGTCTGGTGGCGAACATGATCTCGCTGACGCTGCTGATGCGCGGCCAGAAGGACAGCCTGAACGTGCGCGGCGCGTTCCTGGAGGTGGCCGCGGACGCGCTGGGCTCGGTCGCGGTGCTGATCTCGGCGGCGGTGATCCTGACCACCGGCTGGCAGGCCGCCGACCCGATCGCCTCGCTCGTCATCGCCCTGATGATCGTGCCCCGCACGTGGAAGCTGCTGCGCGAGACGCTCGACGTACTGCTGGAAGCGGCCCCCAAGGACGTCGACATCGCGGAGGTGCGCGCCCACATACTCGCCCTGGACGGCGTCGAGGACGTCCACGACCTGCACGCCTGGACGATCACCTCCGGCATGCCGGTGCTGTCCGCGCACGTGGTCGTCCACTCCGGCGTCCTCAGCGCGATCGGCCACGAGAAGATGCTGCACGAGCTCCAGGGCTGTCTCGGCGACCACTTCGACGTGGAGCACTGCACTTTCCAGCTGGAGCCGAGCGGACACGCGGAGCATGAGGCCCGGCTGTGCCACTGACGTACAAGGCCCGCCGCTGACCGACACCCGTACGGCCGCCGCGGCCGCCGGGACATGCGGATGTGACGGAATGCAGCGCTCCGGCGCACCTGTTGCGTCCTCATGCTCACAGCCCCGCCCGGGACGGTTCCGCGCCCGCCGCGCCGGGCACGATCAACTGCCGGGAGTGCCGTATTTGTGCGGCACACTTGGGGCGCGAAGACCGATGTGAAGGATGGGTATGCCGATCACACCTGCCACCGCGACGCACAGTCCGTCGAACGGCACCGCAGACGCGATCTTGCTGGAACTGGTCGACGAGAACGGTGTGACGATCGGCACCGCGGAGAAGCTCGCCGCACATCAGCCGCCGGGGCAGCTGCATCGCGCCTTCTCCGTGTTCCTCTTCGACGAACACGGCCGGCTGCTGCTCCAGCAGCGGGCGCCGGGCAAGTACCACTCCCCCGGTGTGTGGTCCAACACCTGCTGCGGCCACCCCTACCCCGGTGAGGCGCCCTTCGCGGCAGCCGCCCGGCGGACGTACGAGGAGCTCGGCGTCTCCCCGTCGCTGCTCGCCGAGGCGGGCACGGTCCGCTACAACCACCCGGACCCGGAGTCGGGCCTGGTCGAGCAGGAGTACAACCACCTTTTCGTGGGGCTCGTGCAGGCGCCGCTCCGGCCGGACCCGGAGGAGGTCGGCGCGACGGCCTTCGTGACCGCCGCCGAACTGGCGGAACGGCACGCGAAGGACACCTTCTCCTCCTGGTTCATGACCGTCCTGGACGCGGCCCGTCCCGCGGTCAGGGAGCTGACGGGCGAGTCCGCGGGCTGGTGACGAGCGTTGGGCCCTTCTGATGGATCTCCGTGGGAGAAGGAGCGGCGTTCGGTGCGTGCTCTCGGCGTGCCGGGCGGAAGCCCTCGATGGGGGTCCCCCCGCGCGAGCGAAGCCGAGCGTGGGGGAGGAGCTACTAGGGCTTTTGTCCGGTGCGGCGAGTGGGGGTACCTCCCACGCCTTTAAGGCAGTGGGGGAGCGTGCCGGGCGCCGCGACGCCGCGGAGATCCATCAGAAGGGCCCTAGTAGTGCTTCGTTAGGTTGTGGGCTGTCTGCGGCTGCTCCGGGGGCTGGGCAGGGGGCGTCCGCAGGTGGTGCAGGTACCGGTCCAGCACCTCAGCAGGTCCTGAAGAACGTCGAGGACCTGGTAGAGGGTCAGGCCGGTATGTGGACTTTTGGGTCGAGCCGCCTGAGGGTGAGGAATGCCTGGGCGGCGGTGACGAGGGTGACGTGGTGGTGCCAGCCGCGCCAGGTGCGGCCCTCGAAGTGGTCCAGTCCCAGGCCATGCTTGAGCTCGCGGTAGTCATGTTCGATCCGCCAGCGCATCTTGGCCCACCGCACCAGGTCAGCGACGGGTGTGGTGGCGGGCAGGTTCGATATCCAGTAGTCCGTCGGGGCGTCCTGGCCCTCCGGCCATTCGACGAGGAGTGTCTGGACGGGCAGGACGCCGTCCCACCGGTTGCGGCCGCCGCCCGCCTCCTGAGCTGCGGCCAGGGACTGCTTGCCCGCGGGCCGCACTGTCAGCACCGCGAACCGTGAGGTCATCGCGCCCTTGCTGCCCTGCCTCCAGGTCACCTCGGTGAACCGCTCCGCACCCGCCTGCGCTGCGAGGACGCAGACGGCTCGCGGTGGGGTGCGGTAGCGGGGAAGGGGGGGCGGCCCGAGCCCGCCATAAGCGGGCTGGTGCGGCTCGGCATCCTCCGGGTGGGCGACTTCCTTCCCGTTCAGGGCCAGGACATAGGACAGCCCTCGCTCCTGGAGACCGAGCCGGAAGGGGGTGCTGACGCCGTAGCCGGCGTCGGCGACCACGACCGGTGCCTTCAACTGCCACTCGGCGAGTGTGTCCAGCAGGCCGAGCGCGAGACGCCACTTCTCCCGGTGCACCACGTGATCGGGGATGCCTGCCCTGCGGCATCGGTCCGGCTCGTCCGTCCACTCACGCGGCAGATATAACTGCCACTCCAACGGACACGAGGCGGTGTCGGTGGCGGCATGGACACTGACCGCGACCTGGCAGTTCGCCCGTTTGCCGACCGCTCCGCAGTACTGGCGGGCCACCCCGACCGACGCCTTGCCGCACTTGGGGAACGACACGTCGTCGATCACCCACACCTCAGGTGTGATCACCTCGGACAGCCGCTCGGCGATCCGCTGTCTGACCGGCAGCGGATCCCACGGCGACTGGTTCACGAACTGCTGCAGGGCCTGCATGTTCCCGTCCGGCAGACGCTCGGCCATCGGCTGGATCGACTTGCGCCGGCCGTCCAGCATCAGGCCCCGGACATAACACTCGCCCCACCGCCGCTGATCCCGCCGCGGCAACGACCCGAACACATCAGCAACGAACTCCGCCAACTCGCCCCGGAGCCGGTCCACTTCCCCCAACCTCACTCCGGAAAGCTACCCACGATCAGCCGAGATCACTCAACGTAACGAAGCACTACTAGGGGACCTGCGCGGGTTTGAGCGGCAGGGCGGCCCAGATCACCTTGCCGCCGCTCGCGGTGTGTGCGACGTCGCACACACCGCCCGCCTCCCGGGTGATCTCGGTGACCAGGAGCAGTCCGCGGCCTCCGGTCCGGCCGTGGTCGGCCTCCAGGGCGGTCGGGCGGTAGGGATGGTCGTCCTCCACGGACACCCGCACCCACTCGGCGCCGACGGCGACCTCCACGGCGAGCATCGGCGAAAGCAGCGCCGCGTGCCTCACCGCGTTCGTGACCAGCTCCGAGACGATCAGCAGCAGGCCCTGGACCAGGTCGTCCGAGACCGGCACGCCCTGGCGGTACAGCAGGTCCCGTACGGCGTGTCGCGCCTGCGGGACGGAGGCGTCGACGGCGGGGGCGGTGAACCGCCACACGCCCTCGTACGGCAGCGGATCCGGCGGCCCCGCGTCGAGGGGCTCGCCGCCCGCTGGGCGTGGGTCCGGCCCGCGCCCCTGGTTCTCCATCGTCCGGTCGCCACCCTTGCGCTCGATTGTCACCACACGTCGAGTGTTGGCAACCGGCGGCTCCACCCCGGAGTCCTGAACACAAGTCAGCCGGTATCGAGCACTTCTGACCGTTGGCGTATGACAGAGTCAGTTGTGGGACCGCTCCTGTCCCGCTCGCACCGACTTCCCGAACTAGTCGGGTTGTACGGGTTTGCCGGCCGGGTTGGCATCCAGGTCGGTGGGGGTGGATACCATCCGCCGCATGGAGCCGCAGCTGCCGCACAGCGTCACCGACTCGGTCGCGACCGTCGTCGTCCACCATCCGGCCAAGCGCAACGCCATGACGGCCGCGATGTGGCGGGCGTTGCCGCCGCTGCTCGACACGCTGGCGGCCGACCCGGGCGTACGGGCGCTGGTGCTGACGGGCGAGGGCGGCACATTCTGCGCGGGGGCCGACATCTCCACGCTCCGGGGGTCGCCGGAGGAGGCGCAGAGGCTCGCCGTGCGCGCCGAGGATGCCCTCGCGGCCTTCCCGAAGCCGACGCTGGCGGCGATCCGCGGTCACTGTGTGGGCGGCGGGGCGCAGCTCGCGGCGGCCTGCGATCTGCGGTTCGCCGAGGAGGGCGCGCTGTTCGGGGTGACGCCGGCCAAGCTGGGCGTGGTGTATCCGGCGTCCGCCACCCGGCGGTTGGTGGCGCTGGTGGGTCCGGCGAGTGCCAAGTACCTGCTGTTCTCGGGAGAGTTGATCGACGCCGGGCGAGCGCTGCGCACCGGCCTGGTGGACGAGGTGCTGCCCGCCGGCGAACTCGGCAAGCGGGTCGCGGAGTTCACGCGGGTCCTGGTGTCCCGTTCGCAGCTGACGCAGGCCGCCGCGAAGGAGTTCGCGAACGGGCACACCGACCGGGACGCGTACTGGTCCGCGCAGGCACGCGGCAGCGGCGACACCGCGGAGGGCGTCGCCGCGTTCCTGGAGCGCAGGCAGCCGCGCTTCACCTGGAGCGTGCCTACGTCAGGATGAAGCGGCTGCGGGCCCGCAGCCGGTCGACGAGGTGCGCGGGCGCCTTCTCGGGCGAACCGGCGTCGTAGGGCGGCTGCGGGTCGTACTCGGTCACCAGCTGTACGGCCTGGGCATGTTCGTCGCCCGCGATCCTGCCGAGCAGCGTCAGGCCCATGTCGATGCCGGAGGAGACGCCGGCCGCGGTGACGTACTTGCCGTCGGTCACCACCCGCTCCCCCGTGGGCTCGACGCCGAACCGCTTCAGGAAGTCCAGGGCCAGCCAGTGCGAGGTCGCCCGGCGGCCCTCGAGAAGTCCGGCGGCGGCCAGCAGCAGGGAGCCGGTGCACACCGAGGTCGTCCAGGTGCTGGTGGCGTCGGCGGTGCGCAGCCAGTCCAGGAGGGTGTCGTTCTCCATCTGCGGGGTCTGGCCGGGGCCGCCCGGGACGACCACGATGTCCGGGCGGGGCACCTCGGCGAGCGTCTTGTCGGCGGTGAGGGCCAGGTTCCCGGCCTCGTTGCGGACGGGGCCGGTCCGCTCGGCGACGAAGACGGTCTCGGCGTCCGGCAGGCGGCCGAGGGTCTCGTACGGGCCGACGGCGTCCAGGGCGGTGAAGTGGTCGGAGAGGACGATGGCGATCTGCATGGGGGGGCCTTTCGGTGGGCGGGGCGGAGGTCAGGGGGCGGGTGGCGGGCGTCGGCGGACGCGGGGCGGAGGTCAGCGAGCGGGCGCCGGGCGTCAGCGGGCGCGTGGCGGGCGTCGGCGGGCGGGTGGCGGGTGCGTGCGGGCGTCAGCAGGCGGGCGCCGGGCGCCGGCGGGCGCGTGAGGGGCGCGTGGGGGGGGCGCGGGGCGGAGGGCAGTGGGCGGGTGCCGGGCGTCAGCGGGCGGGGGGCGGGTGCGTGGCGGGCGTCAGCAGGCTGGTGCCGGGCGCCGGCGGGCGGGGGGGCGGGTGCGTGGCGGGCGTCAGCAGGCGGGTGCCGGGCGTCAGCGGGCGGGGGGCGGGTGCGTGGCGGGCGTCAGCAGGCTGGTGCCGGGCGTCAGCGGGCGCGTGGCGGAGGTCAGCAGACAGGAACCGAACCGGCCGGAGACGGGCGCGTGGCAGGCGCCAGCAGGCCGGCGGCCGATCTCGCGCGCGTCAGCGGACCCATGGCGAGGTCAACCGGCGGGTGCCGGGCGGAACCGGTGGCGGTATTCGGCCGGGGCCGACCCGAGCGCCTTGATGAAGGCGCGGCGCATCGCTTCGGGGGTGCCGTAGCCGCTGGCGCGGGAGATCCCCTCGACGCCGTCGCCGGTGTCCTCCAGGAGGCGGCGGGCGTGTTCGAGGCGGACGCGGTCGACGTAGCGGCCGGGGGTCATGCCGGTCTCGGCCAGGAAGGCGCGCGCGAAGTGGCGGGGTGACAGGCGGGCGCGTTCGGCGAGGGACTCGACGGTCAGGTCGTCGGCGGGGTGTTCGGTGATCCACCGCTGGACCTCGCGGAGCGGCTCGCGCTGTGCGGTCTGGGCGGCGAGCTGGGCGCTGAACTGGGCCTGGTTGCCGGGCCGGCGCAGGAAGACGACCAGGTGGCGGGCGACGGTGAGCGCCGCGTCCCGGCCCAGGTCGTCCTCGACCAGGGCCAGCGCGAGGTCGATGCCCGAGGTGACGCCGGCGGAGGTCGAGACGTGTCCGTCGCGTACGTAGATGGGCTCGGCGTCGACCTCGATCGCCGGGTGGTTCCGGGCAAGCTGGTCGCAGTACGCCCAGTGGGTCGTGGCGCGACGGCCGTCCAGCAGGCCCGCCTCGGCGAGCAGGGCCGCGCCGGTGCAGACGGAGACCAGGCGCTCCGCACGCGGGCCGTGCTCGCGCAGCCAGTCGGTCAGGCGCGGATCCGGGCGCCGGGTGCCCTGGCCGCCGGGGACGAGGAGGGTGTGCGGGTCGGGCGCGTCGGCGAGGGCCTCGTCCGGGACGAGGGTCAGGCCGCCGGAGCTGCGCACCGGGGTGCCGTCCAGCGAGGCCGTACGGATGAGGTACGTCCCCGGCGTGTACTGCTCGGCCCCGGCGAACACCTCCACGGGGCCGGTGACATCGAGACTCTGGACGGCGTCGAAGAGGACGACGAGAACGGTTCGCTGCACCATGCCCTCGATTCTTGGGCGAGGGACGGATGGCCGCAATGACGAGTTCCCCACCTTTCCTGCCACATAGACCGGCTGCGAGACACCGATGCCTGGATCGAGTACTGACCGGTCGGTAACGTGCCTCCATGACTACCGTTGCCTTGGACCCGCGTGCGGGCCGCCGCTGCCACAACGCGCTCAACTCCCTGCACGCGGCGCACTACTTCTCCCCCGACCTCGGCCGGGAACTGGGCGCGCTCGGCGTCACGCACCCCCGGGCCGTCAACTTCGCGGTACGGGCGGCCGCCCTGGGGCCGGTCGGCGCCGGCGCGGTGACGGCGGCGTTCTACAACTACAAGCACGAGCTCGTGGCCCGGCACGTGCCCGCGGTGTGGGCGACGGCCACGCCCGAGCAGGTCCTGGCGGCACGCGCGCGTGCCGTCGACGCGACCCTGCGCCGCCTGCTGGGCGAGGAGGCCTTGAGGTCCGCCGAGATGGCGGAGGCGGCGCGACTCGCCCTGCGGGCCGCGGAGGCCTGCTCGCGCGGCGCCCGGCCGCTGTACTCCGCGCACGCCGACCTTCCGGTGCCCGAGGAGCCGCACCTGGCGTACTGGCACGCCGCCACACTGCTGCGCGAGCACCGGGGCGACGGCCACCTCGTCGCCCTGATGTCCGCGGGGCTCGACGGTCTGGAGGCCGTGGTGACCCACACGGCGACCGGCAAGGGCATGACGCCGAAGTGGGTGCGCGACACCCGCGGCTGGACCCGGGAGGACTGGGACGCGGCGAGCGGGCGGCTGCGGGAGCGCGGGCTGCTGGACGAGGACGGTGAGCTGACGGAGCAGGGCGTCGCGCTGCGCGAGGGCGTCGAGCGCGAGACCGACCGGCTGGACCGGGCCCCGTACGACCATCTGGGCGCCGACGGCGTCGCACGTCTGACGGAACTCGGCACTGCCTTCGCACGCGCCGCGCTCGCCGCGGGCGCCTTTCCGGCGGACCTGCTCGGCAAGCGCTGAACCGGCGGCGCGACGGCGCGACGGCCCGTTGGGGTGGTGCTGAGCGTCGAGCGCCGACAGACCACCCGGGCCAACACTGGACGGCATACCTCGCCGGCCCCCCGACCGACGCCGCACGACACGCCCTCGCCAGCCCCGACCGACCCCGCACGACACGCCCTCGCCAGCCCCCGGACCGACCCCGCGCAACCCCGCCCGACAGATCTGCCGGCCGACGCCGAACGGCGGTCCTGGCGGCCTCTTGGTCCGCCGCCGGATGACCGCTCGGATGCGGCGGCGCATGCCGGGCCGTTGCCGAGGTACCCGGCTTCTCCCGGCCGTAGCGGCCGGGAGAGGAAAGGGGAAACTCGTGTTTCGTGCAATCGCAGACGTGCTGCGCCAGATCGGTGGCGCCATCGCCACCGTGGTGACGCTGCCCTTCCGGGCACTGGCCCGGCTCCTCGGCGGCGCCTCGAGCTCGACCCGCGGCCGCAGGGTCTGATTCGGCCGCCCCCGCCCCGCCGGTTTCCGCCCTGATCCCCGGTTGTCGGTGCCACCTGCCACAATTGCCGCGCAACCTCAGTGGAGAAGGCGGTACGGGATCGTGACGACACCCCTCGTAGGGTCCATCGAAGGCAGGATCGCCGAGGAACTCGGCGTACGGGAGCGGCAGGTCAAGGCTGCCGTGGAGCTGCTCGACGGCGGTTCTACGGTTCCCTTCATCGCCCGCTACCGCAAGGAAGCGACCGAGATGCTCGACGACGCGCAGTTGCGCACGATCGAGGAGCGGCTGCGGTATCTGCGGGAGCTGGAGGAGCGGCGGACGGCGATCCTCGACTCGGTGCGTGAGCAGGGCAAGCTCACTGAGGACCTGGAGGCGCGGATCCGGGCGGCGGAGACCAAGGCGCGCCTGGAGGACATCTACCTGCCGTACAAGCCCAAGCGGCGCACCAAGGCGCAGATCGCGCGCGAGGCGGGCCTGGAGCCGCTGGCCGACGGGCTGCTCGGCGATCCGACCGTCGAACCGCTCGCCGCGGCCGCCGCGTTCGTGGACGCCGACAAGGGCGTGGCCGATCCGCAGGCCGCGCTCGACGGCGCCCGGGCGATCCTCACCGAGCGGTTCTCGGAGGACGCCGACCTGATCGGCGAGCTGCGCGAGCGCATGTGGGTGCGCGGGCGGCTGGCGGCGAAGGTCCGGGAGGGCAAGGAGGAGGCGGGCGCGAAGTTCGCCGACTACTTCGACTTCGCCGAGCCGTTCACCGAGCTGCCCTCGCACCGCATCCTCGCCATGCTGCGGGGTGAGAAGGAGGAGGTCCTCGACCTCGTCCTGGAGCCGGAGGAGCCGACGGACGGTCCCTCGTCGTACGAGGGGATGGTGGCGCACCGCTTCGGGATCACCGACCGGGGCCGTCCGGCCGACAAGTGGCTGCAGGACACGGTCCGCTGGGCCTGGCGCACCCGCCTCCTGGTGCACCTCGGCATCGACCTCAGGCTCAGGCTGCGTACGGCGGCCGAGGACGAGGCGGTCAACGTCTTCGCGGCGAATCTGCGGGACCTGCTCCTCGCGGCCCCGGCCGGCACGCGCGCGACGCTGGGCCTGGATCCCGGGTTCCGTACGGGCGTGAAGGTCGCCGTCGTCGACGCGACCGGCAAGGTCGTCGCCACGGACGTGATCTATCCGCACGTCCCGGCCAACAAGTGGGACGAGGCGATCGCCAAGCTGGCGCGGCTGGCGAAGGAGCACGCGGTCGAGCTGATCGCGATCGGCAACGGCACGGCGTCCCGGGAGACCGACAAGCTCGCCGGTGAACTGATCACCAAGCACCCGGAGCTGAAGCTCACCAAGGTGATGGTGTCCGAGGCGGGCGCCTCGGTGTACTCGGCCTCCGCGTTCGCCTCGCAGGAGCTGCCCGACATGGACGTGTCGCTGCGCGGCGCGGTGTCGATCGCCCGTCGGCTCCAGGACCCGCTGGCCGAGCTGGTGAAGATCGACCCGAAGTCGATCGGGGTCGGCCAGTACCAGCACGACCTGTCCGAGGTGAAGCTGTCGCGCTCGCTGGACGCGGTGGTGGAGGACTGTGTGAACGGCGTGGGGGTCGACGTCAACACGGCGTCGGCTCCGCTGCTGTCCCGGGTCTCGGGCATCACCTCCGGGCTCGCCGAGAACATCGTGGCGCACCGGGACGCCAACGGCCCGTTCAAGTCGCGCACACAGCTGAAGGGTGTGGCGCGGCTCGGCCCGAAGGCGTACGAGCAGTGCGCGGGCTTCCTGCGCATCCGCGGGGGCGACGACCCGCTCGACTCGTCCAGCGTGCACCCGGAGGCGTATCCGGTCGTGCGGCGGATGGTGAAGACGTCCGGGCAGGAGGTCGCCTCGCTCGTCGGCAACACCGGTGTGCTGCGCTCGCTGAAGCCGCAGGACTTCGTGGACGAGACGTTCGGTCTGCCGACGGTGAGCGACATCCTCAAGGAGCTGGAGAAGCCCGGGCGCGACCCGCGGCCCGCGTTCAAGACGGCCACCTTCAAGGAGGGCGTGGAGAAGATCTCCGACCTGTCGTCCGGGATGATCCTGGAGGGCGTGGTCACGAACGTGGCGGCCTTCGGGGCGTTCGTGGATGTGGGTGTCCACCAGGACGGCCTGGTGCACGTCTCCGCGATGTCGAAGACGTTCGTCAAGGATCCGCGGGACGTGGTGAAGCCCGGCGACATCGTCAAGGTGAAGGTGCTGGACGTCGACATTCCGCGCAAGCGGATCTCGTTGACCCTGCGGCTGGACGACGAGGCCGCGCCACAGGAGCGGCAGCAGGGCTCGGGGGGCGGCGAGCGCCGGCAGCGGGGCGGCCGTCCGCCGCAGCAGCGCCAGAACCGCGGCGGTGGCGGCGCCTCGCGCCAGGCTCCGCCGCCCGCCAACAGCGCGATGGCGGACGCCCTGCGCCGGGCGGGTCTGCTCGACCAGAAGAAGGGCAGGGGCTGAGACACCCGGCCCGGATCCTCCGGTACGGCACGGAGAGCCCGGGCCGCTTCGCCCGTAAGGTGACGTCATGTCGACCTCGCGTGTGATCACCTGGGAAGTGTCGGAGAGCAAGGGGCTCGAGACCGCGTGGATCGAGTTCGACGGCGACGCCCTGAGGGCGCGCGGCCGTGCGGTCGGGACGACGCCGGAGCCGTACTGGATCTCGTACGCACTCGACACGACCGACGGCTTCGTGACGCGCCGGCTGCTGGTGGAGGCCGCCACCGCGCACGGCACCCGCATGCTGGACCTGCGTCACGACGGCGAGGGCCGCTGGACGACGAACGGCGAGCGGGTCCCCCAGGTCGACGGCGCCCTCGACTGCGACCTCGGCCTGTGCCCCCTCACCAACACCATGCCCGTGCTCCGGCACGGCCTCCATCGGGCGCCCGGGGAACGGGAGTTCCTCATGGCGTGGGTGGCCGTGCCCGAGCTGACGGTGGAGCCGTCCCGGCAGACCTACGCCCACCTCGGGCCCGGGCTGGTGCGCTTCGCCTCCGCCGACTTCCGCAGTGACCTGGTGGTCGACGCGGACGGATGCGTCGTCGACTATCCGGGCCTGGCCGCTCGGCTGACGGCCGCTTAGGGCCTGTCCGGCGCCTGTCCGGCGAGCTGATCCGCCGGACGTGTCCTATCGTTCGGTCACCTTGCCGTCCGCCACCTCCAGGCGGCGGGTCACCCGGACCGCGTCCAGCATGCGCCGGTCGTGGGTGACCAGGAGCAGGGTGCCCTCGTAGGCGTCGAGGGCCGACTCCAGTTGTTCGATCGCCGGCAGGTCCAGGTGGTTGGTCGGTTCGTCGAGGACCAGCAGGTTGACGCCCCGGCCCTGCAGCAGCGCCAGGGCCGCCCTGGTGCGTTCGCCCGGGGAGAGGGACGACGCGGGGCGCAGCACGTGGTCGGACTTCAGGCCGAACTTGGCCAGCAGGGTGCGGACCTCGGCCGGCTCGGTGTCCGGGACGGCCGCGCAGAAGGCGTCCAGCAGGGATTCCGAGCCGTGGAACAGCTTGCGGGCCTGGTCGACCTCGCCGACCAGGACGCCGGAGCCGAGGGCGGCGGCGCCCGCGTCCAGGGGGACGCGGCCCAGCAGGGCGCCGAGGAGGGTCGACTTGCCCGAGCCGTTCGCTCCGGTCACCGCGACCCGGTCCGCCCAGTCGATCTGCAACGACACCGGGCCGAGCACGAAGCCGCCGCGCCGGACCTCCGCGTCCCGCAGGGTCGCGACGACCGCGCCCGAGCGCGGGGCCGACGCGATCTCCATACGCAGCTCCCACTCCTTGCGCGGCTCCTCGACCACGTCGAGACGTTCGATCATGCGCTGGGTCTGGCGGGCCTTCGCGGCCTGCTTCTCGCTGGCCTCGCTGCGGAACTTGCGGCCGATCTTGTCGTTGTCGTTGCTCGCCTTGCGGCGCGCGTTCTTCACGCCCTTGTCCATCCAGGAACGCTGCATCTGCGCCCGTTCCTGGAGGGCCGCCCTCTTGTCGGCGTACTCCTCGTAGTCGCCGCGGGCATGCCGGCGGGCGACCTCCCGTTCCTCCAGGTAGGCCTCGTAGCCGCCGCCGTAGAGGGTGATCTGCTGCTGGGCGAGGTCGAGTTCGAGGACCTTGGTGACGGTGCGGGTGAGGAACTCGCGGTCGTGGCTGACCACCACCGTGCCGGCGCGCAGGCCGCTCACGAAGCGTTCGAGGCGCTCCAGGCCGTCCAGGTCGAGGTCGTTCGTCGGCTCGTCCAGCAGGAAGACGTCGTAGCGGGAGAGGAGGAGTGAGGCGAGTCCGGCTCTCGCCGCCTGGCCGCCCGACAGGGAGGTCATCGGCTGGTCCAGGTCCACGGCCAGACCGAGCGAGTCGGCGACCTCCTCGGCCCGCTCGTCGAGGTCGGCGCCGCCGAGCCCGAGCCATCGCTCCAGGCTCGTCGCGTAGGCGTCGTCCGCGCCCGGCGCCCCGTCGACCAGGGCCTGGGTCGCCTCGTCCATCACCCGCTGGGCCTCGGCGACACCGGTGCGGCGGGCGAGGAAGTCCCGCACGGTCTCGCCGGGCCGCCGCTCGGGCTCCTGCGGGAGATGGCCGACGGCCGCCGTCGGCGGGGAGAGCCGCAGCTCTCCCTCCTCGGGCGTGGTCAGCCCGGCGAGCATCCTGAGCAGTGTGGACTTGCCCGCGCCGTTGGCTCCGACCAGCCCGATGACGTCCCCGGGCGCGACGACGAGGTCGAGCCCGGTGAACAGCGAGCGGTCGCCGTGGCCGGCGGCGAGGTTCTTGGCGACGAGGGTGGCAGTCATCAGACCGCCGATCCTAACGGCCGGCCCTGATCGTCCGCGTCCCGGTTTTCAGTGCGCCATCGCCTCCACCAGCACGCTTCCCGAGGTCCGCGCCACCACGAAGGACTCCCCCTTGACCGCCTTGGCGTCCAGGGCGATGCGGTGGCGGCCCGGTTCCAGGATGCCGTCGAAGACCTCGTGGATGTGGGCCCGGTAGAGCCGGTCGAGGCGGTACGCGGTGAGGCTGACCCGGCACGGGGAGGTGACCTCGACGTCCGCCTCGCCGTCGGCGGCGACCAGGCGCGTGAGGCGGCGCCGTTCGACCGGGCTGCGGTCCAGGGCGTGTTCGATCTGGGCGACGAGGAGCGGGACGATCGGGGCGAGGCCGTCGACGTAGGCCACGTCGACACCGGCGCGTTCGAAGGAGCGGCGTACGGCGGCACGTTCCCCCTCGGTGACCGCGCGGCCGAAGGCGACGGCGCCGTAGCCGCGCAGTTCGTCGGCGGGGACGTCGTGCGCGTCGCGGGTGATGTCGGCACCGATGCCGATGATGCGCAGCGCGGCGGCGAGTTTGGCCAGGAGGGCCGCGCGGGCGCCGATGAGCAGGACGCGTCGGCGCGTGCCGACGGAGCCGTTCAAGAGAGAGTCCAGTGCTTCCCGGTACTCGGTGCCGTGGAAGCGGAAGGGCCCGATGCCGTGGTAGCCGTTGAGCTCCAGGTCGGCGTGTTCGTCCGTCTGCCAGGCGAAGTCCCGCCAGAGGAAGTCGTCGCCGTCGCGCTCGATCACCGCGGTGACCGCGCCGCACGCGAGGTCCTCGCACTCGGGGCAGCCGTAGATGACGTAGCGGCCGTCGGGCAGTGGCGGCTCCGTCTCCAGGAGCAGGCTGCGGACCTGGGCGGTGAAGATCGCGGGTGGGACGTCGGAGGCGAGCGGGGAGACGGCGTCGAGGTCGGAGAGCTGGAAGAGGAGCGGACGTCCGTCGACGACGAAGTCCACGAAGTCCCGATGGATCTGGTAGTCACCGTTGGCGAGGACTCCACCGGCACGCATCGCCGGTGCCAGGCCGAAGGTCGCGTACTCGGCAGACATGCTGTGAGTATCCCCAGAGCGGGACCGGTCTGAGCACGGCATGACATATTCCGCTAACGTCCCCGCATGGAAATCGCACCGGAGGACGAGGTCGTCGTGGTCGGCGGCGGCGTCATCGGGCTGACGACAGCCCTCGTACTGGCCGAGCGGGGCCGACGGGTGCGGGTGTGGACGCGCGATCCCGTGGAGCGGACCACCTCGGCGGTTGCCGGGGCGCTGTGGTGGCCCTATCGGATCGAACCGGTCGCGCGGGCCCGTGCGTGGGCGCTGCGCTCGCTCGACGTGTACGAGGAGCTGGCCACGCGGCCCGAGGCGACCGGCGTACGCATGGTCGAAGGGGTACTGGGCGAGGCGGACCTGGACGGCGCCGATGCCTGGGCGACCGTACGGCTGCCGGGGCTGCGGGCGACTACGGCCGAGGAGTACACGGGCCCGGGGGTGTGGGCACGGCTGCCGCTCATCGACATGTCGACTCATCTGCCCTGGTTGCGGGAACGGTTCCTCGCAGCGGGCGGGGCCATTGAGGAGCGTACGGTCTCCGACCTCGCGCAGGTCTCGGCGCCGGTCGTGGTCAACTGCACCGGCCTCGGCGCCCGCGAGCTGGTGCCGGACGCGTCGGTGCGTCCCGTGCGCGGGCAGCTGGTCGTCGTGGAGAACCCGGGCATCCGCACCTGGGTGACCTCCAAGGCACCCGACGGGCAGATGGCGTACTTCTTCCCGCAGCCGGGCCGGCTCCTGCTGGGCGGCACGGCGGACGAGGACGAATGGTCGCTGGAGCCGGATCCGGCGGTGGCGGAGGCGATCGTACGGCGGTGTGCGGCGCTGCGGCCCGAGATCGCGGGGGCGCGGGTGCTGGGCCACCGGGTGGGGCTGAGGCCGACCCGGGACGCGGTTCGGCTGGAGCGTGAACCGCTGTCCGACGGGCGGGTGCTGGTGCATCACTACGGTCACGGCGGCGCGGGTGTGACCGTGGCGTGGGGCTGCGCGGAGGAGGCGGCGGGACTGGCCGCCGCCTCCCCGTGACACAAGAGCGGGTTCAGCAGTCGGTGACCGGCTCACCGGCCGTCAGGTGGTACGGCGCACGCTCGTCCAGGAGCAGCGGGACGAGGGCGCGCAAGGACTGGCGGAGCGGGACGTAGGTGCCTCGGGTCGTCACTCCGTGCAGGGCGAGTTCGTCCTTCACCTCCGTGTACTGCTCCGGGGTGAGCCGGTAGCCGCAGGGCGGGTCCTGGATCACCTCGGCCGGTTCGGGCGGGTCGTTGTCGGCGCCGCCGACGTAGACGGGGCCGGTGCCGGCGTAGCCCTCCAGCCGGGCCTTGCCCGTCGCGGCCTCGATCCGCCCTCGGCGTTCGTCCGTGAACCCGGACAAGCCCTTCAGCGCGGCGAGCTGGGAGTTCACCCGGCGCCGGTTGTTGACCGCTTCGCCGACGTCCGTCAGGGGCTCCACCCGGCTCTCGATGAGCAGACCGACCGCGTGCTTGATGCCGGACGTGTTCCGCAGGATCCGCTCCTGGCCGTCCCCGGCGACCTGGCGGATCGGTTCGCCGGTGTCGGGATCGGTCCAGATCCCGTACGTGCCGGTGGAGTACCCGGCGCCCTGCGCGGCGGGGCGTACGTACGCCTGGGACAGGGTCTCCGCCTCGTCGTGGACGGCCGCGTCCGTGTTGAGGTTGCGCGGCCACAGGTCGAACAGATCCTTGTCGTAGTACGGCGGTGTGGCGCCGTACTCGTGCAAGTCGTAGATCACGTCCGGGCGTTGGTCGCGGATGACCGCCGCCAGTGTGCGTCCCTCGGCGGTCCGCAGGGCGATGTGGTCGCGGTTGATGTCGACGCCGTCGCTGTTGCCTCGGGTGTCGGCGGCGCGGCCGTCGGGATTGGCGGTGGGGACGACGAGCACGGTGGTGCGGTCCAGGAAGCGGCGGGTCTGCCTGTCCTGGGCGTACGCCAGGTCGCGGATGGTGGTCAGGCAGGCCTCGCGGCCGGAGGGCTCGTCGCCGTGCTGGCTGCACACGAGCAGGACCTTGCTCTGGGCGTGCCGGGCGCCGACCCTCACGAGTTGCAGGGGCCGGTCCTGCTTCGTCGTACCGATGCGGGCGACGGAGACCCGGGAGCTCGCCCGGTCGACGGCCGCGAGGAAGTCCTGCTCCTCGGACTGGCTGGTCCAGCGGGCGCCCTCGGACTCCTCGAAGCCGGTGCGCGGCGGGGTGTCGGCCGCGTGGGCCGGGGCCGCGACGAGGGAGGCGGCGAGGGCCGCCGCGGTGAGCGTCAGGGCGCGGATCATCGGCCTCCTTCCGGCACGCGCTGCACGGTGCGCGGTGCCTGGACTCCGTCGAGGGGGGTGGCCTCGGGCGCGGCGGCCGCGGACCCGGCGATCGCGCGCGCGAAGGCGGCCGTACCGCCGACGAACGGGACGCGTGCCGACGTACGGGACAGGTCGAGTTTCAGCGTCGGCTTGGTCGACGGCGGGTCGATGAGGTCCTTGTCCGTGCCCGCGACGATCAGCGCGAGGCGGTGTCCGGCCGGGACCACGTGGTCGGTGGCGCCCAGGTCGAGGGTGATGGTGTACGGCTTGCCCGGGGTGAGCGGGGCGCCCGTCAGGTCGGAGGCGTGGTTGCCGAGGTCGGCCCAGCCGCGGCTGACGATCGTGTGGTCGACGTCGGCGTTCTTCGCCTGCGTCTCCTTGAAGCAGGCGCTGTCGCCGGTGGTGCTGACGCCCCAGCAGGTGCGGTCGGTGAGGGTGGTGATGCCCTCGTAGGCGTCGGCGTAGTCACGGATGGTGTCGGGACCGAGGTCGACAAGGACGGCGGACAGGTGGGCCGTCGAGGTGGAGGGGGTCGCGGTCACGGTGACCTTGGAGGAGCCGGACAGGCGCAGGTCACGGGTGAGCGGCACGCTGGCGAAGCCCGCCTTCTCGGGGGTCGGCGTGTCGATGTGCGCGGCCCAGTCGGTCTCGCTCAGCTCCGGGTTGTCGGTGAAGGTCTCGGTGCCGGTGCCCTTGTGCAGGCCGAGCGTGCCGACGCCCTCCTGAGCGCCCTCGGCGGGGCGCAGGGTCGTGGTGTCGGTGCCGCGCGGCGGCCAGACCGTGGAGGTGACCCACTGGTCGGGGTGGCGCTCGATGTCGGCCATCGGCTCGCGGTCGATGCCGTTGTCGTAGCCGAGGAGTTCGTGGTCGAACCAGCGGTGCAGGGTGTCGACCCACTGCGCGCGGCGGAAGTCGAAGGGGTCGACGTGGCCGGTCTGGGACAGCCAGATCTTGCGCTCGACGCCGTTCTTCGCGAGGGCGTCCCACCACGGGCCGACGTGCTGCATACGGACGTTGAGGTCCTGCATGCCGTGGATCAGGAAGACGCTCGCCTTCACCTTCGAGGCCGCCTTGTTGTAGTCGCGCTCGGCCCACAGCGGGGTCCGGTCACCCGTGCGCGGGGCTCCGTCGACGAGTTTTTGCTGGACGGCGGCGCACTTGGCCCGGGCGTCGGGGCTGTTGACGCGGTTGGACAGCCAGTCGGGGCCGGTGCCGTAGAGCGGGGCGCCCTTGGAGAAGTAGTAGTCGTACCAGGTGGAGATGGCGCTGATCGGGACGATGGTCTCCAGACCCTCGACTCCGGTGGCGGCGACGCCGTTGGCGATCGTGCCGTCCCAGCTCTTGCCGATCATGCCGGTCTTGCCGTTGGTCCAGCCGGCTTTCGCGCGTGTGGTGCCGGTGCGGGTGGTGTAGGCCTTGCCACGCCCGTTCAACCAGTCGACGACGGCCTTGGCGGACTGGATGTCGGAGCGGCCGCCGACGTCCACGCAGCCGTCGGAACGGTTGGTGCCGGCGAGGTCGACGCCGACGAAGGCGTAGCCGCGGGGCACGAAGTAGTTGTCGTAGAACAGCGGCATCTGGACGACATCGCCGTCGGCGTCGTACGTCTTCTTCTGGCTCTCGTTGCCGCGCCCGCAGCAGGAGTAGTACGGGCTGGCGTCCATGATCACGGGTACCTTGCGGCCCTGTTGGGCGGGTTCGCGGGGCCGGACGATGTCGACGGCGACGCGGTCGGTGTTTCCGTCGCCGTCGCCGTCGAGTCGGGTGTCCACCCAGACGGCCTCACGGACGGCGTTCTCGTACGAGTGGACGGGCCGGCTCTCCTGCGGAGTGCCGTGGGCCACGGTCGGGGTGACGAGGGCGGCCATGAGGGCGGCGACGGCCGCGGTGGCGAGCGGTCTCCAGGTCGTTAAGCGCATGCGTGTCGGCATGCGCCGGACGCTACATCGGTCAACTCCCGTACAGAAGAGGGCACCAGGACGCGTGTGGGGCCCGCGAAGTCCCTTGGGGCGGCTCGCTCGTGACGGCCCAATGGCGATCGTGTGACAGCGGCGGCGGTGGACACGTCCGGGCACACAGGAACTCAATAGACTGCGAACGGACTTCGTGCCCCTACGACTTGGAGCTTTCGTGCACCGCAGAATCATCGCGCCGGGCGCACTGGCTGCGGCATCCCTGTTACTGGCGATCCCCGCATCGGCCGCGAGCCCCTCTCCGGGGGCGCCGGGCATCGGCGACCCCTACTACCCGGACTACGGCAACGGCGGATACGACGTCTCCCATTACGACCTCAGGCTGAAGTACCAGCCGGCCACGGACGAACTGGAGGGCACGGCGACCCTCCTGGCCCGCACCACGCAGGATCTGACGCGGTTCAATCTGGACTTTCTGCTGGACGTGAGCGAGGTGCGGGTGAACGGCGCCAAGGCGTCGTTCACGACCTCGGGCGAACACGAGCTGGAGATCACGCCGAAGACGCCACTGGCGAAGGACACCGACGTCACCGTCGTGGTGCGCTACCGCGGGGTGCCGTCGTCGAAGCAGGCGTACGGCTTCACCAGCTGGCTGCGCACGCCGGACGGCGCGGTCGCGGCGAACGAGCCAGAGGCGGCCTGGTGGTGGTTCCCCAGCAACGACCACCCGCTCGACAAGGCCACCTACGACGTGTCGGTCCAGGTGCCGGACGGCAGCCAGGCCATCTCCAACGGCACGCTCCAGTCGACGAGTTCGCGGGCCGGCTGGACCCGCTACAGCTGGCGGTCGAACAAGCCGCAGGCCACGTATCTGGCGACCTTGGCGGTCGGGAAGTTCGACGTGACGACCGGCACGACCGAGAGCGGCATTCCGGTCGTCAACGCCTACAGCAAGGACCTCGGCGACAACTACGGCGCGGCACGGGCCAGCATCGAGCGGACCGGGGAGATCGCCGACTGGCTGACCGAGTACTTCGGGCCGTATCCGTACAACGCGCTCGGCGGGTACGTTCCGAACACCACCACCGGGTACGCGCTGGAGACGCAGACCCGGCCCTACTACAGCCCGCGGCAGTTCGCCAACGGGTCGAACACCTCCGTGGTCGTGCACGAGCTGGCCCACCAGTGGTACGGCGATCTCGTGTCCGTCGCCGGATGGAAGGACATCTGGGTCAACGAGGGCTTCGCGCGGTACGCGCAGTGGCTGTGGTCCGAGCACGAGGGCGAGGGCACGGCACAGGAACTCGCCGACTACGTGTACGCCTCGCATCCGGCCGACGACGCGTTCTGGACGGTGAAGCCCGGTGATCCCGGGCCGGAGAACCAGTTCCATCTCGCCGTGTACGACCGGGGCGCGCTGGCTCTGCAGGCGCTGCGGAACGAGATCGGCGACGAGGCGTTCTTCGCGCTGCTGAAGGGCTGGCCGCGGAAGTACGCGCACGGCAACGCGTCGGTCGCCGACTTCCAGCGTTACGCCGAGCAGGTGTCCGGGAAGCCGCTGGCCGCGCTGTTCGACACGTGGCTGTTCCAGCCGTCGAAGCCGGCGGCGCCCGCGGCGAGGGACGCGTCGGTATCGGCTCGGGCCCTGGGGACGCAGGGGGCGCCCGTGCAGCCGAAGTCGTGGAAGAAGATCGCGGCGACGAATGACGTGCACGCGCATGAGCACGAGCACGAGGCCGGGCGCGGGCACTGACGCGCTTCGTTCCGCCCGGCGGCTTACGGTGGGCTTGAGCGCCGGATGCGTGGGCCGGCCGGCGCCGCCGGGCTGACGAGGGAGTCGGACGTGCGGAACGTGGCGATCATCGAGGCTCCGTCCGTGCTGGGACTGCGGCCGTCCGGGGTCGAGGAGCTGCCGGAGGCGCTGCTGGGCGCCGGTCTGGACACCGGCCTCGGGGCGGTGCGGGCGGGCCGGGTGGAGCCGCCCGCCTACGACCCGGCGCGTGACCCCGACACCGGGGTCCTCAACCCGGCGGGCATCGCGGCGTACTCCGTCGCGCTGGCCGACGCCGTGGGCGATGTGCTGGACCATGGCCGGTTCCCTGTGGTCCTCGGCGGCGACTGCAGCATCCTGCTCGGCAATCTGCTCGCGCTGCGCCGCCGGGGCCGTCACGGTCTGCTCTTCCTCGACGGCCACACCGATTTCTACCAGCCTGCGGCGGAACCGGTCGGCGAGGTGGCCTCCATGGAGCTCGCCCTGGCCACGGGTCACGGGCCCACCGCCCTGGCCGACCTGGAGCGCCGGGGGCCGCTGGTGCGGGACGAGGACGTGGTCGCCTTCGGCTTCCGGGACGCGGAGGAGTCCACGGCGGCCGGGATGCAGCCGTTGCCGGCCGAGTTGTCCACGATGGACCTCCACGAGGTGCGCGCCCTCGGGGCGGCCCGGGCCGCGGACAGCGCGGTCGGCCTGCTCGGCGACGGCGTCAGCGCCGGGTACTGGATCCACCTCGATGCCGACGTGCTGGACGACGACCTCATGCCGGCGGTCGACCACCGGCAGCCCGGCGGACTGACCTGGCAGGAGCTGGAGAGTGTGCTGGGCAGGGCGTTGTCCGTCCCGGCAGCGGTCGGCTTCGATGTCACCATCTTCAACCCCCGTCTGGACCCGGACGGGAGCATCGCGGCGCGCCTGACCGAGTGTCTTGTACGGGCGTTCGAGAACCGGGTGTGACTCGGGCCGGTCAGTCCCCGTGGTCGTACACCGTCACGGCGATCCCCCGCTGCACCAGCCGTTCGGTGATCAACGGCTCGACGCGGGACCACTTGCCGCCCGCCAGGCCGCACCCTATGCGGGGCATGTGGACGGAGGCGCCGAGTTCCTCGGCCTTGCCGGCCAGCCGTCCCAGCGCCGCGTCGATCGCCTCGTAGCGGACGGGGACGCCCTTGCTGCTGGTGCCGATACCTCGCTGACCGACCATGTTGGCCACCCACGCGTACCGCCCGACTTGGACGAACTGAACCGCGCCCAGCCCGAAGTCGTTCGCCGCGCGGTCGCGGTGCCAGGCCCGGTAGGCCGCCTCCGGCTCGGGCCAGCGGCGGGATATGGCCAGGACGAAGCCCTTCCCCCAGCCGCCGATGTCGTTGCAGACATGGGCGATCAGCTTGACGCCCTTGACCGACGGAACGGTGGCGTCGCCCCGGACATATCTGATCTCCCTGATCTCCGACATGACGCCACCGTAGGCGCTGCCGCTGACAGTGGTCCTGACCTGCTACTTCGCCAGGTCCGTCAGCTCCTGGGCCGCGGCGCGCGCGACCCGCCGCCGGATCCCGAACCAACCGCCGATCAGCATCAGCGCGATCACGGGGACCAGCAGGAGCGTCTTGCGGCCGACCTCGGGGTCGTTCCACATCAGGCCGAGGACGGCGAGCAGGAAGGCGATCGTGGTGAGCTCCGTGACCGGGCTGCCAGGAAGGCGGAAGGAGGGCCGGGCCACCAGGCCCGCCTTGGCGCGGCGGACGAAGACCAGGTGGCAGATCATGATGATCACCCAGGTGCTGATGATGCCGAGAGAGGCGACGTTCAGCACGATTTCGAAGGCCTGGCTCGGCATCAGGAAGTTCAGACCCACGCCGAGCACGCACACCGCGCAGGTGAGCAGGATGCCGCCGTAGGGGACCTGGCTGCGGTTCATGCGGGCGGTGAACTTCGGCGCCGATCCCGCCATCGCCATGGAGCGCAGAATCCGGCCGGTGGAGTACAGCCCCGAGTTCAGCGACGACATCGCGGCCGTCAGGACCACCAGGTTCATCACGTCGCCCGCCGCCGGGACGCCGATCTTCGACAGGACCGTCACGAAGGGGCTCTCGTCGGCCGAGTAGACCGAGCCGGGCAGCAGCAGAGCGAGCAGGACGACCGAGCCGACGTAGAAGAGCCCGACGCGCCACATGATCGAGTTCACCGCGCGCGGGACGACCTTCTCCGGCTCGGCGGTCTCACCGGCGGCGACGCCGACCAGCTCCAGAGCGGCGTACGCGAAGATCACGCCCTGCATGACGAGCACGACGGGCATCAGGCCGTGCGGGAAGACGCCGCCGTTGTCGGTGATCACGCTCAGGCCCGGAGTCTGGCCGCCCACCTCGGCTTGCGTGGCCAGCAGGAAGATGCCGATCAGCATGAAGCCGACGAGCGTGGCGACCTTGATGATCGCGAACCAGAACTCCATCTCTCCGAAGATCTTCACCGAGATCAGGTTCACGGCCAGGACCACCGCCAGGGCGATCAGGGCGAGCACCCACTGCGGGATGTCGGTGAACAGACTCCAGTAGTGCGTGTAGAGGGCGATCGCGGTGATGTCGGCGATGCCGGTCGTCGACCAGTTCAGGAAGTACATCCAGCCCGCGGCATACGCGCCCTTCTCACCGAGGAACTCGCGCGCGTACGACACGAAGGAGCCCGACGACGGCCGGTACAGGACCAGCTCGCCGAGGGCCCGGACCACGAAGAAGGCGAAGACTCCGCAGACGAGGTAGGCGAGCGCCAGCGCGGCCGATGCCGATTGGACGGCGTCCTTGCTCACGGGTGGTTCCACTCTCTGGTGCGCCCCGGCGGGTCTCGCTCGGGTGTCCGGACGTGACTCGGCCCGTGCCCTCAGGAGAGGCACAGGCCAAGGGATCGCCTTCCCCGGACACCACCTCGTAGGCGGTGGCGCGTGTCACACAGCGTGACATCTCACATGGTCATCAAGGGCATTCAGGGGTACTCAAGAGGTTTCACACCATTGGTGAGACAGCGATACTGCTGCACATGACGACCGACACCGACGAGCCGACCCTCACGATCGACGAGCTGGCCGCGCGCGCGGGTGTCACGGTCCGCACGGTCCGTTTCTACGGCACCAAGGGTCTGCTGCCCCCGCCGGTGATCGGCCCGCGGCGCGTGGGGCACTACGGCAGGCGGCACCTGGGCCGGCTGGCGCTCATCGAGGAGTTGCAGCACCAGGGCATGACGCTGGCGGCCATCGAGCGCTATCTCCAGCAGCTGCCGCCGGACCTGAGCGCGCACGACCTGGCGATCCACCGGGCGGTGGTGGCGTCCTGGGCGCCGGACACGGTGGAGACGGTGACGCGGGAGGAGCTCGAACGGCGGGCGGGCCGGCCGCTCGCCGACGCCGACGTGGAGCGGCTGGCGGCGATGAACGTCGTCAGCCGGGACGGTGACGCCCTGCGGGTCGACGCCGGACTGCTCCGGCTCGGCGTCGAGCTGCTCGACGTACCGCTGTCCCAGGAAACGATCCTCGCCGCCCGCACCACGCTCATCGAGCACTCCCGCACGGCCGCGCACGAGCTGTCGCGGCTGCTGCGCGACGCGGTCGCCGAACGGGACCCGGGAGACGTGAAGTCCCTGTCCGCCCATATGCATCCGCTCGTGGTGCAGGCCCTGCTCACGACCTTTCAGCGGTCGCTGAGGGAGGAGCTGCGGGAGTGGCTCGACGGTGACGGGTGACGCTCCGCGTCAGCGGGCGAGGCTCCACGTCAGCAGGCGATCCGTCAGCAGCGTCAGCGGGCGTCCGTGAACGTCTCCCCCTTCTCCCCCTTCTCCGCCTTCTCCACCAGCAGCGCGGGCGGGGTGAACCGCTCGCCGTAGCGCTCGGCGAGTTCACGCGCGCGTGCCACGAAACCGGGCAGGCCTCCCTCGTAGCCGTTGATGTACTGGAGCACGCCGCCGGTCCAGCCGGGGAAGCCGATGCCGAAGAGGGAGCCGATGTTGGCGTCGGCGACGGAGGTCAGCACGCCCTCTTCCAGCAGCTTGACGGTGTCCAGCGCCTCGGAGAAGAGCATGCGTTCCTGCATGTCCCTGAAGGGGATCTCCGCGCCCTCGCGCGTGAAGTGCTCGCGCAGGCCCGGCCACAGCCCGGCCCGCTTGCCGTCCTCTCCGTACTCGTAGAAGCCCGCGCCGCCGCTGCGGCCGGTGCGGCCGAACTCGTCGACCATGCGGTCGATGACGGCATCGGCGGGGTGGGCCGTCCAAGTGCCGCCCGCCTCTTCCACCGCTCGCTTCGTCTCGTTGCGGATCTTCCGCGGGAGCGTGAGCGTCAGTTCGTCCATCAGCGACAGGACCTTCGCCGGATAGCCCGCCTGCGCCGCCGCCTGTTCGACCGACGCGGGCTCGATGCCCTCGCCGACCATCGCGACGCCCTCGTTGAGGAAGTGCCCGATCACGCGGGAGGTGAAGAAGCCGCGCGAGTCGTTGACGACGATCGGCGTCTTCTTGATCTGCCGGACCAGGTCGAAGGCGCGGGCCAGGGCCTCCTCACCGGTGCGCTCGCCCTTGATGATCTCGACGAGCGGCATCTTGTCGACGGGTGAGAAGAAGTGCAGCCCGATGAAGTCGGCCTGCCGCTCGACGCCCTCGGCCAGCGCGGTGATGGGGAGCGTGGAGGTGTTGGAGCACAGCAGCGCGTCCGGCTCGACGATGTGCTGGATCTCCTGGAACACCTTGTGCTTGAGCGCCGAGTCCTCGAAGACGGCCTCGATGACGGCGTCGCAGCCGGCCAGGTCCTGCGGGTCGGCCGTGGGCGTGATGCGGGCCAGCAGCGCGTCCGCCTTCTCCTGGGTCGTACGGCCCCGCGAGACGGCCTTGGCGCACAGCTTCTCGGAGTAGCTCTTGCCCTTGGCGGCTGCCTCGGTCGACACGTCCTTCAGGATCACGTCGATGCCCGCGCGGGCGCACGAGTAAGCGATGCCCGCGCCCATCATCCCGGCGCCGAGGACGGCGACCTTGCGGACCTGGCGCGGCTCGATGCCCTGGGGACGGTTCGCGCCGGAGTTGACGGCCTGGAGGTCGAAGAAGAACGCCTGGATCATGTTCTTGGACGTCTGTCCCGCGGCCAGCTCGACGAAGTAGCGCGCCTCGATGACCTGCGCGGTCTCGAAGTCGACCTGGGAGCCCTCGACGGCGGCGGCGAGGATGCCCCGCGGAGCCGGGTAGGGCGCGCCGCCGGTCTGCTTGCGCAGGGTGGCCGGGAAGGCGGGCAGGTTCGCCGCGAACTTGGGGTTGGCGGGCGTACCGCCGGGAATGCGGTAGCCCGGCTTGTCCCAGGGCTGCCGGGATTCGGGGTGGGCCTCGATGAAGGCGCGGGCCTTGGCGAGCAGCTCCTCCTGGGTGGCCACCACGTCGTCGACCAGGCCGTTGTCCAGGGCGCGCCGCGGGTTGTACTGGGTGCCCTGGAGCAGCACCTTCAGCAGCGCGTCGGCGATGCCCAGCAGGCGTACGGTACGGACGACTCCGCCGCCTCCGGGCAGCAGGCCGAGGGTGACCTCGGGGCAGCCGATCTTCGAGCCGGGCGCGTCGAGGGCGATCCGGTGGTGGCAGGCGAGCGCGATCTCGTACCCGCCGCCGAGGGCCGCGCCGTTGATCGCCGCGACGACCGGCTTGCCGAGGGTCTCGATGCGGCGCAGGTCGCGTTTGACGGCCATGCCCGCGTCGAAGGCCTCCTGGGCGGTCTCGGGTGTGACCCGGATCAGGTCGCGAAGGTCGCCGCCGGCGAAGAACGTCTTCTTGGCGGAGGTGAGGATGATGCCCCGGATGGTGTCCTTCTCGGCCTCCAGGCGGTCGGCGATCACCGCGAGGGAGTCGCGGAAGGCCTGGTTCATGGTGTTGGCGGACTGGTCGGGGTCGTCGAGGACGAGGGTGACGACACCGGTGCGGTCCTGTTCCCAGCGGATGGTGGTGCTCTGTGTCATGGCAGGGGTCTCCGTAGAAGTCTGTTGAATCCGCCGGGGTTTCAGATGCGCTCGACGACGGTCGCGATGCCCATGCCGCCGCCCACGCACAGCGTGGCGAGGCCGTAGCGCTTGTCCTGGCGCTCCAGTTCGTCGACGAGCGTGCCGAGGATCATGGCGCCGGTCGCGCCGAGGGGGTGGCCGAGGGCGATGGCGCCGCCGTTGACGTTGACCTTGTCCAGGGACAGGCCCATGTCCTTCACGAAGCGCAGCACGACCGCCGCGAAGGCCTCGTTGATCTCGACCAGGTCGATGTCGTCGATGGTCAGCCCGGCCTTGGCGAGCGCCTTGCGGGTGGCGGGCGCGGGGCCGGTGAGCATGATGGTGGGCTCGGAGCCGGAGACGGCGGCGGAGACGATCCGCGCGCGCGGGGTGAGGCCGTAGCGCTCGCCGACCTCCTGGGAGCCGATCGCGACCAGCGAGGCGCCGTCCACGATGCCGGAGGAGTTGCCCGCGTGGTGGACGTGGTCGATCTTCTCCACCCAGTGGTACTTCTGCAGGGCCACGGCGTCGAAGCCGCCCAGGTCGCCGATGTCCGCGAAGGACGGCTTCAGCTTGGCCAGCGAGTCGGCGGTCGTCCCCGGGCGCGGGTGCTCGTCGTGGTCGAGGACGACGAGCCCGGTGCGGTCCTTCACCGGCACGACGGACCGGTCGAAGCGGCCTTCCTTCCAGGCCGTCGCCGCGCGTTCCTGCGAGAGGGCCGCGTACTCGTCGACGTCCCGCCGGGAGAAGCCCTCGATGGTGGCGATCAGGTCGGCGCCGATGCCCTGCGGTACGAAGTTGACGGCCAGATTGGTCATCGGGTCGTTGAACCAGGCGCCCCCGTCCGAGGCCATGGGCACCCGGGACATCGACTCGACGCCGCCCGCGAGGACGAGGTCCTCCCAGCCCGAGCGCACCTTGGCGGCGGCCAGGTTGACCGCCTCCAGGCCCGAGGCACAGAAGCGGTTCTCCTGCACGCCCGCCACCGTGTCCGGCAACCCGGCGGCGATCGCGGCGATCCGGGCGATGTCTGAGCCCTGGTCGCCGACCGGGCCGACGACGCCGAGCACGATGTCGTCGACGGCCGCCGGGTCCAGGCCCGGGAAGCGGTCGCGGATCTCGTGGATGAGGCCGACGACCAGGTCGATGGGCTTCGTGGCGTGCAGGGCGCCGCCGGCCTTGCCGCGGCCGCGCGGGGTGCGGATCGCGTCGTACACGTACGCTTCGGTGCTCACTTCGGAAAGCCTTTCGAGGAGGGTCAACCCAGCAGGGAACGGCCGATGATCTCCTTCATGATCTCGGTGGTCCCGCCGTAGATGGTCTGGATACGGCCGTCGGTGAAGGCCCGGGCGATGGGGTACTCGGTCATGTAGCCGTAGCCGCCGTGCAGTTGGAGGCAGCGGTCGGCGACCCGCTTCTGCAGCTCGGTCGCCCACCACTTGGCCATGGAGGCGTGCACGGCGTCGAGGCCGCCGTTCGTGTGGTCCTCTATGCAGCGGTCGAGGAAGGCGCGGGTGACGGCGCACTCGGTGGCCATTTCGGCGATCTCGAAGCGGATGTGCTGCTTGCTCGCCAGGGGCCGGCCGAAGGCCTCGCGCTCCTTGACGTACGTGGTGGTGATCTCCAGCAGATGCTCGGCGGCGGCGATCGCGGAGACGGCGATGCTCAGGCGCTCCTGGGCGAGGTTCGTCATCAGGTGCCCGAAGCCGCCGTTGAGCTCGCCGAGCAGGTTCTCCTTGGGCACGCGCACGTCGTGGAAGAACAGCTCCGCCGTGTCCTGGGCCTTCTGGCCGATCTTGTCGAGGTTGCGGCCGCGCTCGAAGCCGTCCATGCCGCGTTCGACGACGAGCAGGGACAGGCCGTGCGCGCCGCCCTCCGGTGTCGTCTTCGCGACGACGATCACCAGGTCGGCGAGGATCCCGTTCGAGATGAACGTCTTCGAGCCGTTCAGCAGCCAGTGGTCGCCGCGGTCCTCGGCGTGGGTGCGGATGCCCTGGAGGTCGGATCCGGCGCCCGGCTCGGTCATGGCGACGGCCGTGATCAGCGTGCCGTCGCAGAAGCCGGGCAGCCAGCGCCGCTTCTGCTCCTCGGTGGCCAGGCCGGTGAGGTACGGGCCGATGATGTCGTTGTGCAGTCCGAGGGCGATTCCGGGCGTGCCCGCGCGCGTGAACTCCTCGGCGAGTACGGCGCTGTAGCGGAAGTCGGCGGTGCCGCCGCCCCCGTACTCCTCCGGTACGGCGATTCCGAGCAGGCCCTGTTTGCCCGCCGCCCGCCAGGCCTCGCGGGAGACGATGCCGTCCTTCTCCCACTGCTCGTAGTACGGCAGCACCTCCCTGGCCAGGAAGCTGCGCACGCTCTCGCGGAACGCGTCGTGCTCGGGGCCGAGGATCTGCCGCTTCATGCGAGTCCTTCCAGGAGGTCGGGTACGTCCCAGTCGCGTGCCACGTCCGCGGTGTCGGCTCCGGGCCGGGCGGGGCCGCCGCGGACGGCCGTGGGGGTCGCGGAGAAGCGGGGCGCGGGGGCGGGCTGGGTGATGCCGGCGTGCTCGGTGAAGGTGCCGCGGGCGGCGAGGTGCGGGTGGTGCGGGGCCTCCCGCAGGGACAGGACGGGGGCCACACAGGCGTCGGAGCCCTCGAAGACGGCCGACCACTCGTCCCTCGTACGGGACTTGAAGCGGGCGGCGACGGCGTCGCGCAGCGCGTCCCAGCGGGCGAGGTCCTTGCGGGCCCCGGCGTGTTCCGGGATGCCGAGCAGGTCGAGGAACTCGTCGTAGAACTGCGGCTCCAGGGCGCCCACCGCCATGTACTTCCCGTCGGCCGTCTCGTAGGTGCCGTAGTACGGGCAGCCGCCGTCGAGGAGGTTGGCGCCGCGCCGGTCCTGCCAGCCGCCGGCGGCGAGCATGCCGTGGATCATCGCGGCGAGGTGGGAGGCGCCGTCGACGATGGCGGCGTCGACGACCTGGCCGGTGCCGGTCGCGCGCGCGTGGTGGAGGGCGGCGAGGACGCCGACGACGAGGTAGAGGGAGCCGCCCGCGTAGTCGCCGACCAGGTTGGCCGGGACGGCCGGGGGCTCGTCCGGTCTGCCGATCATGCCGAGGGTGCCGGTGAGCGCGATGTACGCGATGTCGTGGCCGGCGCGGTGGGCCAGCGGACCGTCCTGGCCCCAGCCGGTCATCCGGCCGTAGACCAGCTTCGGGTTGCGGGCGTGGCAATCCTCGGGGCCGACGCCGAGGCGCTCGGCGACGCCGGGGCGGTAGCCCTCGACCAGGATGTCGGCGCGTGCGGCGAGGTCGAGGACGCGGGCCGGCCCGTCGGGCGACTTCAGGTCGACGAGCACCGAGCGCTTGTTGCGGTTGGTGACGTCGTACTCCGGGGCGATGGCAAGTCCGGAGCCGCCGGGGCGGTCCACGCGGACGACGTCGGCACCGAGGTCGGCGAGGAGCATGGCGGCGAACGGGCCGGGCCCGATGCCGGCCAGCTCGACCACGCGCACGCCGGTGAGCGGGCCCTGCGCTGACGTCGTTGCCATTCAGCCCCCAGATGTGTGACACAACCGCTGTAACACCAGCGATGCTAAGAACGCGTTCCAGCAGGCACAAGACCTGACACCACACTTGACGAGCAAGCGCTTAGTCCAGTGTGCCCCGCACGGGTCGGATCAGCGCGCGTCCAGCTCCGCTATCAGCCGCTTGGGGGCGATCGTGCGGTAACTCTCCTCCACCCAGTCGCACAGCAGCTCGGCGTCCGGGGCGCCGGGCCGCTCCAGCGGGATGCTCACCCAGCCGGACCTGCCCAGGCCGTACCCGGCGGGTTCGGCGCCGGGGCACGTCAGGGCGTGGGCGTGGGCGGACTCCTCCTTGAGCTTCACCGTGATGCCCAGCGGATAGCTGCCGTCGTCGACGCCCAGGAAGACGAACACCTTCTTGTTGACCTTGGCGACCGTCTCGCCCCAGGGGAACTCCTCCGTGGAACCGGGCATCCCGAGGGCGAACTCCCGCACTTTCTCCCACTTCCTCAGCGCGTTCCTGGGCACGGCCACCTGATACCTCCGGGCTCGTCGTCGGGCTCCGCACTCATCACGCTAGCCTCGGCCACCGACAACGGCGCGTGCGACAGACCCGAGAGGTGACATGAACAGGCTGAGCAGTGCGGATCGTCCGGACCGTCCGTACGACATCGTGCTCTTCGGAGCCACCGGCTTCGTGGGGACGCTCACCGCGGAGTACCTCGCCGCGCACGCGCCCGAAGGACTGCGCTGGGCGATCGCCGGCCGCAGCGAGGACAAGCTCCGGGCCCTGCGTGAGCGGCTGCCCGGCGGCACGCGGATCGGGGTCCTGAAGGCCGATGTGGCCGAGCCGGGCTCGCTGCGCGAACTCGCCGAGCACGCGCGCGTGGTGGCCACGACGGTGGGCCCCTATGTGACATACGGCGAGGAACTGGTCGCCGCCTGCGCGGAGACCGGCGCGGACTATCTCGACCTCAGCGGTGAGCCGGAGTTCGTGGACCTGATGTACGTCCGGCACGACGCACGCGCGCGTGAGACGGGTGCGCGGCTGGTGCACGCGTGCGGCTTCGACTCCGTCCCGCACGACCTGGGGGTGTACTTCACGGTCCGGCAGCTACCGGAAGGGGTGCCGCTCTCGGTCGACGGGTACGTGACCACGGACGCGGCCTTCTCGGGCGGTACCTTCGCCTCGGCGCTGAACCAGTTCGCGCGGGGACGCCAGATGCTGGCTGCCGCACGGGACCGGGCGCGGCACGAGCCTCGCCCGGTGGGACGGCGGGCGTCCGCGCCGACCGGCGCGCCGCGGTTCGCCCCGGAGGTCGGCGCCTGGGCGCTGCCCCTGCCGACCATCGACGCGCAGATCGTCCGGCGGTCCGCGCAGGCCCTGGAGCGGTACGGCCCCGACTTCCGCTACCGCGAGTACGCGGCGGTACGGCGCCTGCCGGTCGCGCTGGGCGGGGTCGCGACCGTGGGGGCCCTCTTCGCCGCCGCCCAACTGCCGCCCGCACGGCGCTGGTTGTCCGACCGCCTCAAGCCCGGGGAGGGGCCGGGTCCGGAAAAGCGCGCGAAGAGCTGGTTCTCCGTCCGTTTCGTGGGCGAGGGCGGCGGCCGGCGCGTGTACACCGAGGTCGCGGGCGGCGACCCCGGTTACGGCGAGACGGCGAAGATCTTCGCCGAGTCGGCGCTGTCCCTGGCCTTCGACGACCTCCCGCCGACGGCCGGCCAGGTCACGACGGCGGTCGCGATGGGCGACGCGCTGACGGAGCGGCTGCGGCGGGCGGGGATCACGTTCCGGGTCGCGGCCGACCGCTGACCGGCCCGCCTACGCGGACCATCCCACCACCGTGTAGATCATCCCGCCGATCCAGCCGAGCCCGGCCAGTACGGCGAGGATCAACGCGGCCGTCACGGCACGCTCGACGGGCCGGTCAGGGTCGGACAGGGGCTTGGGGGCACGGTGCGTCGTCATGGGGCCAGCCTGTCGATCGGCGGGGCCCCGTCGCATCCGTACGGATACTCAGTCCGCGTACTCAGTTCGTCGGTGCGGTGGCGCCGGGTTCGGTAGCCGGCGGCTTCCTGGAGCGCGGTACCCGCTTCCACGAACCAGGTCGAAGATCTCAGCCGCGTTCAGGGTCCGCGGCCGCCGGCTCCGCGAGGGGACCGCGGGGGCGGGTCGCCTCCCGCAGTGCCCTGCGGCACAGCGCGTCCGCCCTGCGCGTCGTCTCCGGCAGGCGGTACTCGGGGGTCAGCGCGAGGGTGTGGGCGCAGGCGTTGGCGAGGCCGACGCGGTGGCCGACGGAGACGAAGACCGGCTTGACCGCGTCTCGTGTGCGCAGGGCGCGGCCTACTTCCTCGGCGTCGGCGAGGAGGGGGGACGTACTGCCGCGCGGGGCGTCCGGGTCGTCGTAGGTGAAGGTGAACGGGTTCTTGGCGACCCCGATGGCGGGCAGGCCGGTGAGGACGCCGAGGTGGCCGGCGAGGCCGAAACGGCGTGGGTGGGCGCGGCCGTAGCCGTCGCAGACGACCAGGCCGGGCGGGCAGGGCAGGGCGTCCAGGGCGGCGAGCACCGTGGGGATCTCGCGGAAGGCGAGCAGGCCGGGTACGTACGGGAAGGAGATCCGCCCGACGGCCGTGGCCTCGGCGACGACGGCGAGGCTCGCCGCGTCCAGCACGACGGCGGCGGCCGCGACGACGTCCCGCTCGTCGTCGTAGGCCACGTCCACGCCGGTCACGTGGCCCGTGCCGGGCGGCGGGCCGGGCTCGTCGAGCACCACCCGCGCGCGCAACTCGTCCTGTATCACGCGGGCCTGTTCCTCTGTCGCGGGCCAGCCCGTGGGAATGCGTACGGTCGTCATGATGGGGACGAGCCTACGACCCGCCGGCGGGCGGCGTAGGCTCGCGATCATGTTCGTATTGGAGCTGACCTACACCGCCCCGCTCGACGCCGTCGACGCCGCCCTGGAGGCGCACGTCGCCTGGCTCGACCAGCAGTACGAGAAGGGCGTCTTCCTGGCGTCAGGGGTCAAGAACCCCCGCGACGGCGGAGTGATCGTCGCCGTCGCGGAGGACCGCGCGCGGATCGAGGAGATCGCGGCGGGCGACCCGTTCGTCACCGCGGGGGTGTGCGCGTACCGCATCACCGAGTTCACCGCCACGAAGACGGCACCGGAGTTGGAGCGGTACCGGGAGACCGCCGGCTGAGCGGTCAGCTCTTTCCGCCCAGCGCGCGCTGCAGCTGGCTCTTGTTCATGTCCGAACGGCCCTGGATCCCGCGCCGCTTGGCCTCCTCGTAGAGCTGGTCGTAGGTGGGCCCCTGGGAGCCCTTGCCGGACCGCCGGCCGCCCCGCTCGCCGGACGACATGTCCTGGGTCGAGGTGCGGCTCGCGCTCTTCGACTCGCCGGAGCGGGCGCGTTCCTTGTTGACCGTCCGCGCCGCGATCTCCTTGGCGCGGCCGGTGCTCTCGCCCCGGTCCTTCGCGCTCTCCTTGATGTGCTCGTACTGGCGCTCCCGCTTGGAGCTGGAACCACGTGGCATGTCCGCTCACTCCTCTCACGCTCAGAGAACGGGTACCCGGATTCCGGCACATACGGCACAAATGTGCCATACGAATACGCCATGTCACCTCTCGTCAGCTTTCCAAACGAGCCACCCGTCCCTGCTCACCGGCCGCCCAGCAGCCCAGGTCGGCCGTGCAGTCCACGGTGTCGTACGAGCCGGTGTCCACCGTCCGCCAGGTGCGTCCGCCGTCCGTCGTCAGGTCGGTGCCGGTGGGGCCGACCGCGAGGGCGGCCGTACGGCTGTACGGGAGCCAGGCCACACCGGACCGGTAGGCGGGTGGCGGCTCGGCGGCGGGCTGCCAGCCGCGGCCACCGTCGGTGGTGCGTGCCGCGGATTGCGGCGAGGTCTGGTCCGGGCGGTAGTCGCCGCCGACCGCGAGGCCGTGCGTGCGGTCGCGGAAGGCCAGGGCGAAGACGCCACGGGCCGGATCACCGGCCGGGATCGGCGTGTCGGAGGCCGTCCAGGTCCGCCCGCGGTCGGCGGAGTGCAGCACGCGCGCGCGTGCGGCGCCTCCGGTGGCCAGCCAGACGTCCTTGGGGCCGGACGAGACCAGGCACTGGCCGCTCGCCGCGAACCCGGCCTCCCCCTCCTGGGCCGCCGGCATGCCCTCGCTCGGGAGCACCGTCCAGGTACGGCCACCGTCGCCGGTGGACAGGATGCGGAACTTGCCGTCCACCGGGTCGCTCATCGCCAGGCCGTGGCGGCGGTCGAAGAAGGTGAGGCAGTCGTAGAAGGCCCGCGCGTCGGTGTTGCGGAAGGACTCGGTCCAGGTTTCGCCGCCGTCGTCGGTGCGGTAGACGCGGGACGCCTCGCCCTCCCCGATGGCCAGCACCACGGCGCGCCGCGCGTCGAAGGCCTCGATGTCGCGGAACTGCAACTCGGCGGCGCCCGGCGGCGAGACGTTCCGCCAGCTCGCGCCGCCGTCGGTGGTGCGCAGGACGGTGCCCCGGGTGCCGGCGACCCACGCGGTGTTCCGGCTGACGGCCGCGAGACCCCGGAACCGCACGTCCGGGCTGCCGCTGTCCTTGAGCTCCCACTGCGGACTCCGGTGCCCCGGTTCCCGCGCCTGAGCCGGTACGGCGGTCAGGGCGGCCAGCGCCGCCGCACAGGCCGCCCCCGCGGCAATGGTCCGGCTCGTACGTCTCGTACGTCGTCTCGTCCGTCGCGTGTTCCCCAAGCGCCTCATGGCGGGCGAAGCTAGCCCACCGCCCCGGTGCCGTCCAGATGCCCTCGACCGTGCTCCGGCTGGTGCGGCGTGCGCCACAAGTGCCGTTCGTGTCCCGGGAGGAGAGCTACGCCACTGCAGTGAATGAACGCCGTGACAGAGGTCACTCGACATCGGTGCGCACGGATTGGCTGATTCCGTCGTCTCTTCCAGTGCCCGGCCTCATCCCCGGAAGTCCGTTCCGCCGTCACAAGGGAGCAAGGCGTTGTCCATCGTCATCGAGCAGCCCGTCGAGGCCCGTCTCGTCGCCGCCGCGCCGCGGATGCCGAGCATTCCCGCGACGCTGCACTACGACCGGCGTGATCCGTTCGCCGTCCGCATGACCTTCCCGGCCCCGGCCACGCTGGAGGGCGTGGAGGTCTGCTGGACCTTCAGCCGCGAACTCCTCACCGCCGGCCTGGAAGAGCCCGAGGGCCACGGCGACGTGCGCGTGCGGCCGTACGGCTACGACCGCACCGTCCTGGAGTTCCACGCCCCGGAGGGCACCGCCGTCGTGCACGTCCGCACGGGCGAGCTGCAGCGGTTCCTCCAGGCGACCGGCGAGCTGGTGCCCGTCGGCCTGGAGCACCTCCAGCTCGACCTGGACCACGACCTGGCGGAGCTGATGCGGGACGCCTGCTGAAGCCCCGCTAAAGGGCCTGTCCCAGCAGCGCGTTGGCCTCGCCGTAGTCGAGCCCGCCCGCCAGCGTCCCGTACGTCCCCGCGCCCAGCAGCTCCCGTGCGGCCCGGCGGACCAGGGCGTGGGCGGCCTGGGCGATGCCCGAGCCGACGCTCACGCGCGCGACACCGAGCGCTGCCAACTCGGCGACCGGCGGTGCACCGGGACCGGCCATGACGTTCAGCGGTGCGTCGACGCCGTCGACGAGCAGCTTCACCGTCCCCGGGTCGACGGCCCCGGGGACGAAGATCCCGTCGGCGCCCGCCACGAGGAAGGCGGCGGCCCGCTCCAGAGTGAGGTCCACTCCCCCTGCGCCGCGCAGGAGCGTGTCGATACGGGCGTTGACGAACAGCGGCACGCCCTCGGCGTCGGCGGCCCCGCGGGCGGCGGCGATACGCTCGGCCTGCTCGGCGACCGGCCGCAGCGGGTCTCCTCCGACCTCGTACAGCGCGTCCTCGATGTTCACCCCGACCGCACCCGCCGCGAGCACCGCCCGGACGGTGTCGGCGACGCCCGCCGGGTCCTTCGCGTAGCCGCTCTCGATGTCCGCGCTGACGGGCACGTCGACCGCGGCGGCGATGCGCGCCACCGCGTCGAGGGCGCGGTCGCCCTCCAGCCGGTCGCCGTCCGCCGCACCCAGGGCCCAGGCGAGCCCGGCGCTCGTGGTCGCCACCGCCGCGGCGCCCGCGTCCTCGACGAGACGGGCGCTCGCGGTGTCCCAGGCGTTCGGCAGGAGGAGCGGGCTCCCCGGAACGTGCAGGGAGCGGAAGGCGAGGGCGCGCTCGCGAAGGGTGTTCTGGTTCGTCATGCGGTTCACCCAACCAGCCGTGGCCGGCCGCCGGCTGGCAGGAATCCGACATCGACGTGCGGACTCAGCCACCGGCAGGTGCGGACACCGCCATCAGCACTTCGGGCAGGGCCCTCCGCAGCACGGGCGAGGCCGCCAAGCTCCGTTCGGTCAGCTCCTCCAGCCGCTGCCCGTGGCCTGTGCGGTCCTTGCCCGGCAGCAGCGTGCGCAGCTCGGCCGCGGCGGCCAAGGCCACGACGGCCGCGTCCCGGTCGGAGACCTCCTCGACCGGCACCGGACCTTGGAGAAACCGGCGCGCCTCCTCCTGCAACGCCCGGACGGCGGCGACGTGCTCCAGGGCGTACTCCACGGTCGGGAACACCCCGAGGACCCGGCTCTTCTCCGCGCGCAGGTAGCCCTCGGCGGTCAGCTGCTCCCGTACGGCGTCCAGGGTGACCCGAGCCCGCAGCGTCACCCAGGCCCGCCACCGGTGCGGGCGGGACTCCCGGACGAGCTCCAGCAGCCCGTCCAGGACGGCGTCCCCGGTGCGGGAGTCCAGGTCCACGGGCGTGGCGACGCCGTCCTCGTCGGTGAGCAGGCCGCGCCGGACCAGGTCGGTGAGGGCGCCGGCCCGGACCAGGTGGTGCGGGCCGGCGGCATCAGTGGCCTCCGGCCTCGCGGTGTCCCAGGCCAGCAGGTAGAGCCGGGCCGGCAGCGAGAGCGAGCCGTTGGGCACGGGGCCTCCTTGGTGCGGTGAGGGGGTCACGTTAATGCGTTGACAGCCCCGGAGGCGGCTCCTACGGTGTACAGCGGTCCTGTTGCCGTCGATTGGAGAAGGACGTTGCTCGTCTGAGGTCCTGAGACACCGCGTCACACCCTCGAGGTGTGTGCGCCGCGTGCGACCTCGGCGTTCGAGCCGTCCTCCGGAGCAGGGCTTTTCTCATGCCCCCGGGGCTTCTCCCCCGTTGGTCGCCGGTGTCTCGATACGCGTTTGCCCCTGATCACTTCGAGCAACCGCGGAGGCCCGCATGCCTACTGCCATCACCTGTACCTCCCTCTCCTTCACCTGGTCCGACGGCACCCCCGTCTTCGAGGACCTCGACGTCGCCTTCGGCCCCGGCCGGACCGGGCTCGTCGGCATCAACGGGTCAGGAAAATCAACCCTGTTGAAGCTGATCGCCGGGGAACTCACCCCCGCCGACGGCACCGTCCGCGTGGCCGGCGAGGTCGGCTACCTCCCGCAGAACGTCACGCTCGACACCGCACTACGCGTCGACGAGGCCCTCGGTATCGCCGCGCAGCGGGTCGCGCTGCACGCCATCGAGGCGGGTGACGTGGCCGAGGAGCACTTCGAGACGGTCGGTGACGACTGGGACGTGGAAGAGCGAGCCCTCGCCACGCTCGGCGAACTCGGGCTCGGCCACATCGAGTTGGACCGCACCCTCGGCGAGCTCTCAGGTGGCGAGTCGGTGCTGCTGCGGCTGGCCGCGCTGCTGCTGCGCCGGCCTGACGTCCTGCTGCTCGACGAGCCCACCAACAACCTGGACCTGTATGCGCGCAGGCGGCTGTACGCGGCCGTGGCCGCCTGGCCGGGGGTCATGGTCGTGGTCAGCCACGACCGCGAACTGCTGGACCTGGTGGACCAGATCGCCGATCTGCGCGCCGGGGAGATCACCTGGTACGGCGGCAACTTCTCCGCCTACGAGGAGGCGCTCGCCACCGAACAGGAGGCGGCGGAGCGGATGGTCCGGGTCGCGGAGGCCGATCTGAAGAAGCAGAAACGCGAACTCGTCGAAGCCCACACGAAGTTGGCCAGGCGGACCCGCTACGCCAACAAGATGTACGACAACAAGCGCGAGCCCAGGGCGGTGATGAAGCTGAAGAAGCGCTCGGCGCAGGTCTCCGCGGGCAAGCACCGCATCATGCACGAGGAGAAGCTCGCCGAGGCCAAGGAGCGGCTCGACGAGGCGGTGGAGGCCGTACGGGACGACGACGTGATCCGCGTCGACCTGCCGTACACGGCCGTACCGCCGGGCCGCGACGTCCTCACCCTGCTGGATCTTCAGCTCGCGTACGGCGCGCGCGTGGCGGGCGGTTTCGATCTGCGCGGCCCGGAGCGGATCGCGCTGATCGGGCGCAACGGCGCGGGCAAGACCACGCTGCTGCGGACGATCGCCGGGGAGCTGGAGCCGGTGTCGGGTGAGGCGAAGGCGCACGTCCCGCTGCGGTTCCTGCCGCAGCGGCTGGACGTGCTCGACGGCGAGCTGTCCGTCGCCGAGAACGTGGCCCGGTTCGCTCCGGGCGCCACCAAGAACCGGATCCGGGCACGCCTTGCCCGCTTCCTGTTCCGGGGTGGCCGAGCCGATCAGAAGGCGGCGACGCTGTCCGGCGGCGAACGCTTCCGGGCGGCACTGGCCGCGCTGATGCTGGCCGAGCCGGCACCGCAGCTGCTGATGCTGGACGAGCCGACGAACAACCTGGACATGGCGAGCGTACGGCAGCTCACCACGGCCCTGGAGTCGTACGAGGGGGCGCTGATCGTGGCCAGCCACGACGTGCCGTTCCTGGAGTCGATCGGCATCACCCGCTGGCTGCTGCTGGACGGAGAACTCCAGGAAATCACGCCAGAAGCTGTCGGGTATCCCGCCTAGCGTCGGGTGCATGCCCGCATTCATCACCCTCACCGGAGCCCGGGAGAACAACCTCAGGGACATCACCCTCCGCATCCCGAAAGGCCGGCTGACCGTGTTCACCGGCGTTTCGGGATCGGGGAAGTCGTCCGTCGTCTTCGACACGATCGCGGTCGAGTCGCAGCGCCAGCTGAACGAGACGTTCACCTGGTTCGTGCGCAACCGGCTGCCCAAGTACGAGCGCCCGCACGCCGACGCGCTGGAGGACCTCACGCCGGCCATCGTCGTCGACCAGCGGCCGATCGGGGGCCACTCCCGGTCCACGGTCGGCACGATGACCGACATCTACTCGGTGATCCGGGTGCTGTTCTCCCGGCACGGCACCCCGAGCGCCGGGCCGGCGACGGCGTACTCGTTCAACGACCCGTCGGGCATGTGCCCGCAGTGCGACGGCCTGGGCCGGACGGTACGGCCGGACTGGGACCGCGTGCTGGACTCCGGCCGCTCGCTGGCGGACGGGGCGGTCCGCTTCCCGCCGTTCGCGGCGGGCACCTGGCAGGGGCAGGCGTACACGAACACCGGCGAACTCGACCCGCACAAGCCGGTCGGTGAGTTCACGGCCGCCGAGCGGGAGTTCCTGATGCGCGGCCGGCCCGGCAGCAAGGTCACCGTCAACGGCGGTGGCGGCACCTGGACCACGGAGTACGAGGGGCTCGCCGACCGGTTCGAGCGGCTGTACCTCAAGCGCGACCTGTCGGCCATGAGCCAGAAGACCCGTGACCTGGTGCGGGACTTCCTGGCCGAAGGCACCTGCCCGGCCTGCCACGGCGCCCGCCTCAACCAGGCGGCACTGGCCACCCGGATCGGCGGCCGGAACATCGCCGACTGCACGCGGATGCAGGTCACCGACCTCGTCGCCGTACTGAAGGAGATCGACGACCCGGTCGCCGCCCCCATCGCCGGGGCCGCGATCACGGCGCTCGAACGCATCGACGCGATCGGCCTCGGCTACCTCAGCCTCGACCGGGAGACCGCGACGCTCTCCGGCGGCGAGGGGCAGCGACTGAAGACGGTGCGGCACCTGGGCTCCAGCCTGACCGGGATGACGTACATCTTCGACGAGCCCAGCGTCGGCCTGCACCCGCGGGACGTCGGCCGGCTCGGCGACCTGCTGCTGCGGCTGCGCGACAAGGGGAACACCGTGCTGGTCGTCGAGCACGATCCGGACGTCATCGCGCTCGCCGACCACGTGGTCGACATGGGGCCGGGGGCCGGTGCGCGGGGCGGGCGGGTGGTGTTCGAGGGGACGCCGGACGAGCTGGCCGGGACGGAGACGCTGACCGGGCGGTGCCTGCGTCGGCGTACCGCACTCAAGGAAGAGGCGCGTACGGCCACCGGCGGTTTGTGGGTGAAGGGCGCCGACCGGCACAACCTTCGGGACGTGACCGTCGAGTTCCCGACCGGGGTGCTGACCGTGGTGACCGGGGTCGCCGGGTCCGGGAAGAGCACGCTGGTCGCGGAGTTCACCGACGGCCATCCGGACGCCGTCGTCGTGGACCAGTCGTCGATCGGGATCTCGGCGCGGTCGACTCCGGCGACGTACATCGGGATCATGGACACGGTACGGAAGCTCTTCGCGCGCGAGACGGGGGCGGAGCCGGGGTTCTTCAGCTTCAACTCCACCGGCGCGTGCGGCACTTGTGAGGGTCGCGGGATCATCTACACCGACCTCGCCTTCATGGATCCGGTGACGACGACCTGCCACGACTGCGAGGGGCGGCGCTTCAGGGACGAGGTGCTGCGGCTGACCGTCGGGGGCAACTCCATCGCGGACGTCCTGGAGATGACGGCCGATCAGGCACTCGGCTTCTTCGACGACTCGGGCGTACGGCGCCGGCTGCGCGCCCTGCGTGACGTCGAACTCACCTACCTCACGCTCGGCCAGCCGCTGTCCACCTTGTCCGGCGGTGAGCGGCAGCGCATCAAGCTGGCCACGCGGCTGCATCGGACGGGGGCGGTGTATGTGCTCGACGAACCGACGACCGGGCTGCACATGGCGGACGTCGAGGGCCTGCTGGCCCTGCTGGACCGGCTGGTCGACGCCGGCAACACGGTGGTGGTGGTCGAGCACAACCTGGACGTCGTGGCGCACGCCGACCGGATCATCGACCTCGGCCCGGACGGAGGCCGGGACGGGGGTCGGGTGATCTTCGAAGGAACTCCGCGACAGCTCCTCGAAGCACGGGACTCCCACACGGCGGAGCATCTCAGGAGGGCCACAGCCTGACAACGAGGGTTTTGCCGGCGCGGACCGGCGCTGCATGATGGCTGATCGACGCCGCGACACGGCGCCGGACCTGCCCCGCCGATACGGAGTTCCCTCGTGCCCAGCAAGAAGGCCCTCGTCCGCCGCCCCAGCCCGCGTCTCGCCGAAGGCCTGGTGACGCACATCGAGCGGGAGAAGGTCGATGTCGATCTCGCGCTCGAACAGTGGGAGGCGTATGTCGAGGTCCTGCGTACGCACGGCTGGGAGACGATCGAGGTGGACCCGGCCGACGACTGTCCCGACTCGGTGTTCGTCGAGGACACGGTCGTCATGTACAAGAACGTCGCGCTGATCACCCGTCCGGGCGCACGGTCCCGGCGTGCCGAAACGATGGGCGTCGAGGAGGCCGTGGCCCGCCTGGGCTGCTCGGTGAACTGGATATGGGAGCCGGGGACGCTGGACGGCGGTGACGTGCTGAAGATCGACGACACGGTCTACGTCGGCCGGGGCGGCCGCACGAACGCGGCCGGCGTCCAGCAGCTGCGGGCCGCCTTCGAGCCGCTCGGGGCGCGGATCGTCGCCGTGCCGGTGAGCAAGGTGCTGCACCTGAAGTCGTCGGTCACCGCGCTGCCCGACGGGACGGTCGTCGGGCACATCCCCAAGGTGGACAAGCCGTCACTGTTCCCGCGCTTCTTGTCGGTGCCGGAGGAGTCCGGGTCGCACGTGGTGCTGCTGGGCGGCGAGAAGCTGCTGATGGCGGCGAGCGCGCCGAAGACCGCGGAGTTGCTCGCCGACCTGGGCCACGAGCCGGTCCTGGTCGACATCAGCGAGTTCGAGAAGCTCGAGGGCTGTGTGACATGCCTCTCGGTGCGGATGCGCGGACTGTATGCATGACCGGGTGAGCGCACCACCCGTTCGGACGCGGGACCTGCGGTTCCCGGGGCCGTTTGTCATGCTCGGGGAACACGGCTGATCAGGGATCTTTACAGCGCCTTTAACCTACGGCTTCGTAACCTACGGATTCGTAGCCTACGATTCCGTAGGTTGCCGGCACCGCTCGCCGACTCGTACCCCATTTCCGCGTCCCCCTGGAGTACCCGTGACGATCACTTCCCCTCACCTCGGCAGCCCGTCCTCGGCCTGGACCGACGCCCGGCTGCTGTACGCGCTGGAGGAAGTCGTCGAGAAGGAGCTCAACCGCCACCTGAGCGTCGCCAAGGACTGGATGCCGCACGAGTACGTGCCGTGGAGCGACGGCCGGAACTTCCCGGGCATCTTCGAGGACGGCGAGGCCTGGGAGAAGGAGCAGTCCAAGGTCACCGAGATCGGCCGGATCGCGCTGGTGGTGAACCTGCTCACCGAGGACAACCTCCCCAGCTACCACCACGAGATCGCCAGCCTCTTCGGCCGTGACGGCGCCTGGGGCACCTGGGTGCACCGCTGGACCGCCGAGGAGGGCCGGCACGGCATCGTGATGCGCGACTACCTGCTCACCTCGCGCGCGGTGGACCCGGACAAGCTGGAGCAGTTCCGGATGGCCCACATGAGCGAGGGCTTCGAGTCGGACAACCGCCACTCGATGCTGCACTCGGTGGCCTACGTCGCCTTCCAGGAGCTGGCGACCCGCGTCTCGCACCGCAACACCGGCCACCAGTCGGGTGACCCGGTCTGCGACCGCATGCTGGCGCGCATCGCGACCGACGAGAACCTCCACATGGTCTTCTACCGCAACCTGCTGAAGGCCGCCTTCGACCTCGCGCCCGACCTGACGATGCAGGCGGTGCGCGACGTGATCGTGAACTTCCGCATGCCCGGTCACGGCATGCCCGGCTTCGAGCGGGCCGCCGCGCAGATGGCGATCGGCGAGATCTACAACATGCGCATCCACCACGACGACGTCATCCAGCCCGTCCTGCGCTTCCTGAAGGTCCTGGAGATCGACGGTCTCGGCCCGGAGGGCCTCAAGGCGCAGGAGGAGCTGGGCCTGTACATGAGCGGCCTGGACTCGGAGGCCTCCAAGTTCGACGAGAAGCTGGCGGCGCGCAAGGCCCGGATGGCGGCCCGGGCGGGCGCCTGACAGCCGCCGTGCCGTCAGGGTGCGGGGCGGCTGGATTCGAACCAGCGTGTTCCAGTTCTGGAGACCGGCGCGCCTGCCTCTGCGCTACGACCCCGCCCTTGAGGCAGAGCTTAGGGCAGAGGTACGTGCCAGACCCCCGTCTGCGACCTGATCCGCCGAACAGGCCTCAGTGAACCGGCCGCTCCTCGTGGGCGGTCCGGTGCACGCTGCGTACGGCCGCCACGTCGGCCGGGACCGTCGGGGCCGGCACGTGCGCGCTGAGCGCGTCCAGGCGGCGCTTGACGCTCGCTGCGACGCCCCGGCCCAGCACGAAGCGGGTGGCCGTGGTGGCGCGGGGCGCGGTGTCGAGGAGACGGTGGGCCTCGCGGCTGCGCAGCCCGGTGTGGGTGAGGACGAGGTGCTTGAGGCGGTGGGCCGTGCCCGCGAGGGCCTCGGCGATCGTCTCGGCGGCTGCCAGGTCGATGTGGTTGTCGGCCGCGCCAAGCACCGCCACCGCCCGTACCCGGCCGAGGTCCAGCAGGGTGACCCCGGCCGCGGTCGCCGCCGACACGAGCCGGGCCGCCGCCCGCGGTCCGATGCCGTTGCTAGTGCCGCGGCAGGCAACGTTTGCCCGTCAAGGAGCGGCGTCCGGTGCGTGCTCTCGCCGTGCCGGGCGCAGGCCCTCGTACTGGATGTACTTGGGTCTGTGCCCGGTGCGGCGAGAGTGCGTGCCGGGCGTCGCGACGGGGCAAACGTTGCCTGCCGCGGCACTAGCGACGGACAGCCGGGTGAGCCGTCCGTACGGCGCCCGCTCCAGGGCGTCGGCGAGGCACAGCGCGCCCGCGTCGCCCAACCCGGCCGCCGAGACGTACAGTTCGTCGATCGCGCCCGCGGCGATCACCGCGGCAGGCGGCTCCGCACCCGCTGCTCCCAGCGGGTTGCCGCCGACGAAGAGCCGCTCGATACGACGCCCGCCCGCGGCCGCCGCCAGCAGTGCGTCGGCGAGGACGGTGGCGCCCGCCGCGTCGAGGCCGGTCTGGACCAGGTCCAGAGTGCGCAACGACCGTGCGGATTCCAGGAGTTCGGCCGCCGCCCGTCCTCCCCCGCTGCCCAGCGGGTTGCGTTTGAGCCAGACGCCGGTGACGGCCTGCGCCTGCGCCTGCGGAGAAGCCCTTAGCTGGTCGGCGATCCGGCAGGCGCCGTTCGTGGTGATGCCGTTGCAGCCGAGGTAGAGCGTCTCGACGGCCGTGCCCGTCCCGGCCACGGCGGCGGCACCGGCGTCGCCCAGGGCATCGGTGCCGAGCAGCAAGTGCCGTACCGGAGACGGTCCTTGGGACAGCGCCTCGGCGACCAGGGCGGCGCCCCGCGCGCCGAGTCCCTGCTTGCACAGGTCGAGGCGCCCGTCGGGCAGGGCGGTGCCGGCCGTGAAGTCCAGGCGCTCCCCGGCCGGGCGGCCGGCCCGCAACCAGTCGAGCAGCGGGCCCAGTTCGGCGAGCGGACGCGGCACGACGTACGGCACACCGGCGAAGCCCTCCGGCGTCCCCTGCGGCTCCTCGCTCACCACTGCGCCTCCCGGTAGTCCTTGAGGAACACCCCGGACACGGGATGCCCGGCCTCGCCGCGCACGATGGGGTCGTACACGCGTGCCGCCCCGTCCACCACGTCCAGCGGCGTGCGGAAGCCCGCGTCCGCCATCCGGGCCTTCTTCGGTGCCGGGTTCTCGTCGGTGATCCATCCGGTGTCGACGGCGCACATGTGCACGCCCTGCCCGGCGAGTTCGGCGGCGCTGGTGCGGGTGAGCATGTTGAGCGCGGCCTTGGCCATGTTGGTGTGCGGATGGCCGGCCATCTTGTTGCGCACGGCGAACCGGCCCTCCACGGCGGTCACGTTGACCACGTACCGGCGCGGGTGCGGGGAGGCGAGCAGCAGGGGCAGCAGGCGGTCGCACAGCAGGGTCGGGGCGAGCGCGTTGACGAGCTGGGTCTCCAGGACCTCGGCCGGGTCCAGGTCGCCGAGCCGGGCCGACCAGGAGTTCTCCGGGGACGGGTCGGGCAGCAGCCCGGCCTCGTCGGCCTCGCGCAGCGCGACGGGCAGGGAAGACGCCCCTGACTCCAGCATCCGCAGCGGCGCGAAGCCGGGCGCCCGGCGGGCTCCCTCGGGCAGCGCCTCGTACTCGCCGGCGGCGAGCAGTGCGTACGACTCGGGCGGCCTGCGCACGGTCTGGGCGGCGTTGTTGACGAGGATGTCCAGTGGCTCGCCCTCCTGCCGCAACTCCTCGCACAGGCCCAGCACCTGACGCGGGTCGCGCAGGTCGACGGCGAGGACGGTCAGCCGGTCGAGCCACTTCTCGCTGCCCGCCTCGGCCCGGAAGCGGCGCACGGTGTCGTGCGGGAAGCGTGAGGTGACCAGCAGCTCGGCGCCGTCCCGCAGCATCATCAGCGCCAACTGGAAGCCGATCTTCACCCGGCCGCCGGTGAGCAGTGCGCGGCGCCCGCTCAGGTCGGTGCTCAGGCCGCGGCGGGCGGTGTTGTGCGCGGCGCACTCGGGGCACAGCCGGTGGTAGAAGGAATCGACCTGTCGATAGGGCGACTTGCAGACGTAGCAGGTGCGCGGCTTGCGGAAGACCCCGCCGGTACGGCCGTCTTCCAGGGCCAGCGGTGCGTCCTCGCGCCGGTCGCGGGCGCCGGTGGCGGTCGCGGCCATCCCCTCGGCGTCAGCGGCGGACAGTTCGACGCCGCGGGTCTTTCGCCGCCGCAGCCGGCCCTCTCGGGCGAAGGAGGCGGCGACCTGCTCGGCGCGCAGGCGTACCGGGTCGTCGGCGGGCAGCGCCCGCAGTTTGCCCACCGTGCGGTGGAAGGCGGCCAGCTCCTCCGCGCCGATCGCGTCACTCATGTGTCCCCGCCCGTCCGTGCCGCTCTGTGGTGGGCCGGGCCGGATTCGAACCGGCGTGTCCTCCATGCCATGGAAGTGCGCCTGCCTCTGCGCTACCGGCCCACCCGCGCGGTCCGGACGACCGGATTCGAACCGGCGTGTCCGCCCTGAGAAGGCGGCGCGACTGCCTCTGCGCTACGTCCGGCCGCGCCCGGCGATCGTAACGGCGGGTCGTCGGCCGGGCCTACCGATTTACGCGCCGCGACCAGGGACCGGCGGGTCAGTGGGTCGTGCGCCTGAGGTGCAGCCGCTCCTTCTCCGACAGGCCGCCCCAGACGCCGAAGCGCTCGTCGTTCGCCAGCGCGTACTCCAGGCAGGCGGTGCGCATCTCGCACATGCCGCAGATGCGCTTGGCCTCGCGCACCGAACTGCCCGGCTCGGGAAAGAAGAAGTCCGCCCCGGTCTGCGCGCACAGCGCCTGCGTCTGCCAGGCGAGGTCGGCCGGGGTGATCGTGTCGATGTGCATGAGCGAGATCGTTCCGGGCGGCGAAAAACGTTCGATCAACGCCCGATCAACGCCTCGTTCATGGCGGTCGGCCGTCCGATCATGACGGGGTCGGGCACCCGAGCGCACGGCGGCGCGCGGGAGGATGTGACGACGATATGAGTTTCTGCGGTCACCCAGTGTGATCGAGGTCGGGCGGCATGCCCGCGTACGAGTATCAATGTCAGTGGGCGGTGCAAGACTCGGCAGTGCAGGCAACGGGACCTCTCAGGACGGGGACCCTCAAAGAACGGGCACCTCAAAGGAGGGCAGAGATGCTCACCACCCGCTTTGTCACCGGCTCTCCGAACTGGCTCGATCTCGGCACACCCGACATCGACGGCGCCTCCTCCTTCTACGGCGGCCTCTTCGGCTGGGAGTTCCGCCCGGGCGGACCCGAGGTGGGCGGCTACGGCTTCTTCCAGCTCGACGGCAGGACGGCCGCGGGCGGCATGCAGACCACCCCTGACCAGGGCCCGCCGTCCTGGACGGTGTACTTCCAGACCCCGGACGCGGACGCCACGGCGAAGGCGGCCGAGCAGGCGCACGGCTCGGTGCTCATGCAGCCCATGGACGTCCTGGACCAGGGCCGCATGGCGATCCTCGCCGACCAGGCGGGTGTGCCCTTCGGTATCTGGCAGCCCGCGGCCAACAAGGGCCTGGAGGTCGTGGAGAAACCGGGGTCGCTGTGCTGGCTGGAGCTGTACACCCCGGACCTCCCGGCGGCCGCCGGGTTCTACAACAGATTGTTCGGCTGGGAGACCACCGCCCTCACGCTCGCCGGGGTCAGCTACACCACCGTCCACCCGGCGGGGACCGAGTCGGACGCCATGTTCGGCGGCATCGTCCCGCTGGAGGACGATCCGACCAAGGAGAAGGCCGGGGCCTGGCTGCCCTACTTCGAGGTCCTGGACGCCGACGCCACGGTCGCCGCGGCGCAGGAGCGGGGCGGCGTCCTGCGCCTGCCGGCCTCGGACCTGGAGAACGTCGGCCGCATCGCCGAACTCGCCGACCCGTACGGCGCCCGCTTCGCGGTGATCAAGAGCGCCCCGCCGCAGACGTGACCTAGTACATGAGCAAGTGGATGACCAGGTAGATGACTAGTGCCGCGGCAGGCAACGTTTGCCCCGTCGCGACGCCCGGCACGCTCCCCCACTGCCCTAAAGGCGTGGGAGGTGCCCCCACTCGCCGCACCGGGCACAGACCCAAGTACATCCAGTACGAGGGCCTGCGCCCGGCACGCCGAGAGCACGCACCGGACGCCGCTCCTTGACGGGCAAACGTTGCCTGCCGCGGCACTAGGTAGGGGTCACGCCGACGCGCGGCGCACCAGCGTCGTCGGCAGGACGACACCGGACGGAGTGGCTCCCGCCTCGTCAGGGGTGGGGTGCCGGTCGAGGCCGCGCAGCAGCAGGCGGGCCATCAACCGGCCCATCTCCTCGATGTCCTGGCGGACCGTCGTGAGCGGCGGATCGGTCTGTTCGGCGACGGGCAGCATGTCGTCGAAGCCGATCACGGCAACGTCCTCGGGCACCCTCAGCCCGCGCTCGCGCAGCACGCGCAGGGCGCCCGAGGCGGCGAGGTCGTTCGCGGCGAAGACGGCGTCCAGGTCCGGGCGGCGGTCGAGGAGTTCACGCATCGCCCGTTCGCCCCCGGCCGGGGTGAAGTCGCCCTCCACGATCAGCCGCGAGTCGGCGTCCACCATGACGTCCCGGTAGCCGTCGAGCCGGTCCACCGCCGAAGTCTGGTCGAGGGCCCCGGTGATGTGCGCGATCCGGGTGCGGCCGAGGCCGACGAGATGGCGTACGGCCTCGCGGGCGCCGCCGCGGTTGTCGCTGTCGACGTACACCACACCGTGCCGATCGCCGCTCCAACCGGGCCGGCCGCCGAACACGGTCGGGACTCCGGCCCGTTGGATCAGTTCCGGCAGCGGGTCGTCGAGATGCAGCGAGAACACCAGCGCTCCGTCGACATGACCGCCGCCGAGATAGCGGCCGACGCGGGCGTGGTCGTCGCGGCCCTCGGTGAGCAGCAGCACGAGCTGGTTGTCGTGGGCGGTCAACTCCTTGCTGATGCCGCGCAGTTGCAGATCGAAGAAGGGGTCGGCGAAGACGCGGGTCTCCGGTTCGGCGACGACGACGGCGACGGCGTCGTGGCGTTTGGTCACCAGACTGCGGGCCGCCTGGTTCGGCACGTACCCGAGTTCCTCCACCGCCCGCCGCACCCGCTCGACGAGGGGCTCGCGCACCCCGTCCCCGCCGTTGACCACACGGGAGGCGGTGGCCCGCGAGACCCCGGCCCGGGCGGCCACGGCCTCCAGCGTGGGGCGCGGCACTGTGTCGGTCACTACGGGGCTCCAAGTCGGTGGGTGCGGCTCAGGATAGCCTTGGCCCCACCACCGGCGTGAGAGCGCTCTCGACCCCTTCACCGACGGCCTTCCCGCAGCGTCGGCGCCCTTGGCCCGTCAGCGCTCGTGCCCGGATTCGGCCTCGGACACGGTCCGGTGTTCGTGCGGCTCGTAGCCGGGGATCGTCCCGTCCGGCTTCTTCACCAGGAACAGCCCCACCATCCCCATGTCGGAGTGGCTCTGCACATGGCAGTGGTACATCCACGCCCCTGCCCCGACGCCCTCGCCCGCGATCACCTGGAAGCCGAATGAGTCGGCCGGGCCGGTGATCTTGTTGTCGATGACCTGACTCGGGTCGTCGGGGCCGGTGAGCATGCCCGTACGGTTGTCCGCCCAGCGGTGACCGTGCATGTGGAACGTGTGGTAGAACTCGCCGTGCGTGATCACCGCGAACTCGACGCGATCTCCCACCGTGGCCTCGAAGTCGGGCCCGGAGTGCGCCGGCTTGTTGTTGATCAGCATGTCGTTGAAGACGATCGTGTGCGTCCGGTCGGGCAGGACGTCTCCCTTGCGGCGGACGATCACCGCGCCGTACAGGCCGTTGCGGAGACCGCCGGTGCCGTGCTCCGAGCCGACGACGTGGTCGTGGTAGTGCCAGTATCCCGCGCTGCCGGCCCGCCAGGTGCCGTCCTTGCGGCGGCCGGGGGCGTGGGTGCGCCAGGTGTAGGTGCGGGTGCCGCCGGGTTCGACATCGCTCTTGTTCAACTTCGTGCCGTCGCTGGTGATTTCGTAGTCGAGGCCGTGGACGTGCAGGCTCACCGCGACATCCATCGTGTTCTCGAACTCGATGTGCAGGGTGTCGCCCTCGTTGAGCTCGATCAGCGGCCCGGGGATCGTCGCCTTCCCCTTCTCGAGGCCGTAGCCCATCTGCCCGCCGGCCAGCCTCTCGGCGTACAGCTTGATGCGCTTGACCTGGCCGCCGGCCGGGGCCGTCCTCGCCGGTCCCTCGGCACTGACGGCCTCGGGGGCCAGGGACAACGATGTCGCGGCGACCCCACCACCCACGACGGCCGCGCCGCCCAGCAGCACCCGCCGGTTGAATCCGCGTCTGTCCATGCGGAACTCCCCACCCTGATACGGAATTTGCGGAGACGTACCTGTGATGAACCTGTGCGACGGTACCGGCCCCGCTCCCGTTTATCCACACTCAGGACAAAGTTCGTGCCATTGCGGTCATAGGTATTGGCGCGTGGGGCAAAGAGGTCTAGCTTCCTTTGCGCCGTTGCTGTGACCGAGGAGGTGCCCATGCACTTACGAGGGTTGAGCACAACAAGCGCGAGAAGACGGGCCTGGGCGGCCACCGTGACCGCCGGGGCCGTCGCCGCCGGACTGCTGTCGGGCCCCGCGGCCACCGCCCGCCCGGCCCCTGAACCGTCCCCGACAACGATGTCCGTCAAGTCGCCGCCCGGCGGCGCGAACGTACGAGTGCTGCTGTTCCACGGGTCCGCCGCGGCCGGGGACGAGTCGCCGGTGGTGAACGCCGGCATCGAGGCCATCGAGAGGATCGGCCTGTCCGGACCGGCGAACCAGCGTTTCAAGGTCGAGGCCACCGACGACGCCTCGGTCTTCACCAATGACACGAAACTGGGCCGGTACAACGCGATCGTGTTCCTGACCGGCGGCGGAGACGTCCTCGACGCCGAGCAGGAGGCGGGCCTGGAGGCCTACATGGAGGCCGGCGGCGGTTTCGTCGGCATCCATGACGCGGCCCGTGCGGAGCCGTACTCGGACTGGTTCACCGGTCTGGTGGGCGCCCGCCCCGCCGCGTCCAGCCCTACGACCGTGCAGCGGGCGACCGTCGAGGTCGGCGATCGGCAGCATCCGGCCACCAAGGAGCTGCCGGTGCAGTGGAAGCGTCCCGACCAGTGGCTGAACTGGGTGAAGAACCCGTCGGGTGACGTGCATACAGTCGCCCGCGTACGGGAGTCGACATACCGGCCGGGGGCGACCGCCAACGGCTGGGATCACCCGATCAGCTGGTGCCGGGACTACGACGGCGGCCGCTCCTTCTACACGGGCATGGGCGGCACGGTCTCGTCGTACGACGAGACGGACTTCCGTGCGCACCTGCGCGGCGCCCTGATGTGGACCACCCGTCTGGTGCGGGCCGACTGCAAGGCGACGATCACCGGCAACTACAAGGCGGAGCGGCTCACCCAGCCCAACCAGCCGGGGAAGAACGACCAGATCGGCGAGCCGCACGGCCTGGTCACCGCACCCGACGGCCGCGTCCTGTACATCGGGCGGGGCGGCGCCGACTCCTCCCAGCCGGTGATCACCGACTGGAACAACCCGGACATCGGCAAGGGCAAGGGCGAGATCCACGTCTACGACCCGAAGACCAAGAAGGTCACGCTCGCGGGCGAGTTGACGGTCTTCGGCAACAAGGGCGGCGGCGACGAGCTGGTCAAGGTCGAGGAGGGCCTGCTCGGCATCGAACTCGACCCCCGCTTCGAGCAGAACGGCTGGGTGTACCTGCACTACACGCCCCACGCGCGGATCAACCGCGACACGCGGATGGCCGAGCGGCGTGTCTCCCGCTTCACGCTCGACCTCGCCACCGACAAGCTCGACCTGAGCAGCGAGAAGGTGCTGCTCAAGTGGCCGGTGCAGATCCACAGTTGCTGCCACGCGGGCGGCGGGATGGCCTGGGACTCCAAGGGCAACCTGTACATCGCCACCGGTGACAACAACTCCAGTGGCTTCAGCAGTGGATACTCGGGCAACAACCCCCAGCCCAACTACAAGGGCGTCTCCTTCGCCGACGCGCGCCGCACCGCCGGCAACACCAACAACCTCAACGGCAAGATCCTGCGCATCCACCCGGAGCCCGACGGGACGTACACGCTCCCGGAAGGCAACCTCTTCACCGGCCGGGAGACCGACGAGGGTGGCGGTAAGACACGCGGCGAGATCTATGTGATGGGCGTGCGGAATCCCGCGCGCATCTTCGTCGACCGGCGGACCGACGTCCTGTACGCGGGCTGGGTCGGCCCGGACGCGAGCGCTCCGTCCCCGACCTGGGGTCCGGCCAAGTACGACACGTTCGCCGTGATCACCGAGGCGGGCAACCGGGGCTGGCCGTACTGCATGGGCAACAAGCAGCCGTACCGGGACCGCAATCTGCCGGATCCCACGCAGCCGCTGGGCTGGTACGACTGCGACCGCCCGAAGAACGAGTCGCCGAACAACGACGGCCTAGTCAACCTTCCGCCAGTCACCGGCAACACCATCTGGTACTCGCCCCAGGGCGGCGCCCCGGACTTCCCGCGCGACGCGAACGGCATCCCGTCGTACAAGCAGGAGGAGGCCACCTATCTGCTGCCTTGGCTCAAGGGCGGTGGCCAGGCCGCGATGAACGGGCCGGTCTACCGGTACGACGACGTCTCGGCCACCAGTGAGGTCAAGTGGCCGTCGTACTGGGACGGCAAGTGGTTCGTCGGCGACTTCTACGACGCCGACCAGCCGCGCCACGCGGTCATCACCGACCCGAAGAACCACGGCGCCGGCGGTCTGCCCATCCACGCGGAGTCGTTGAAGAAGATCGTGCCGGTCGGCAACGACGGCATCAAGAACCTCATGGACTGGAAGTTCGGTCCGGACGGCGCGCTGTACGTCCTCGACTACGGCCGTGGCTTCTTCACCTCGGACACCAAGTCGGCGCTGTGGCGCGTGACTTACACCGGCGGCGGCCAGACGCCGGCCGCCGACCAGCTGGCCAGGGGGGCGCAGTGAGACGGCAACGAAGAATCTGGACGGCCCTGTTGGCCGCCGTACTGATGATGCTCGGGCTGCAGTCGACATCCACCGCGCAGGCCGTGCGTGCGGAGCCTGCCGAAGGCCCGGCCGCCGCCCAGGTGCTCACCTGGACCGCCGGCAACGACATCGACAAGTACACGTCCGCGCCCGCGACGGCCGTCGCGGGTCCGGCGACGATCGTCTTCGACAACAGTGAGGCCGCCGGCAACACCACCGGCATGCCGCACACGCTGACGTTCGTGACCAGCGATCCCGAGTTCAACAACGACGTTCAGCTCAACATCCTGGCCAACCCGAACGACGACCAGGGCGGCCGCCACACCGCCGAGGTCACGCTCACGCCCGGCCGGTACTTCTACCACTGCACGATCCCCGGCCACGGCCAGATGCAGGGCATCCTCGTGGTGACCGAGGGCGGGGGCGAGGACACGACACCGCCTCAGACGGCGGCGAGGGTGACCGGCACGCAGAACACGCAGGGTGAGTACGTCGGTTCTGCGAGCGTCGCGATCAGTGCGACGGACGACGGCGGGTCCGGTGTCGACGGTATCCAGTACGCGGTCGGCGACACGGGCGACTGGCGACCGTATACCGCACCGGTCGTCGTCGACCAGGTCGGCAGCCACAAGGTCCGCTACCGAGCGATGGACAAGGCGGGCAACACCTCCGCCGAGAAGAGCGTCGAGTTCACCGTCGTCGCTCCGTCCTCCGACGACACCACACCGCCGGAGACCTCGGCGACGGTGAGCGGTGAGCAGAACCCCGACGGGGCGTACATCGACATGGCCACGGTGACCGTCTCCGCCTCCGACACCGGCTCCGGCGTCAACACGGTCGAGTACGCGGTCGGCTCCGGCGCCTGGCAGCCGTACACCGCCCCTGTGATGGTGCATCAGGTCGGCACGCACACCGTGCGCTACCGCGCCACCGACAAGGCGGGCAACGTCGCGGCCGAGAAGAACGTCGAGTTCACGGTCGTCGCGGCACCCCCGCGGGACACGACACCGCCGGTGACGGGTGTGACCGTCGAGGGGACCAAGAACTCCGCCGGAGCGTATGTGGGCAACGTCAAGGTCACCGTGAGCGCCACCGACGACCACGGCGGGTCGGGTGTCGACCGGATCGAGTATTCACTCGACGGCGGACCGTACATTGCATACACCATTCCGGTGGTGGTCGACCGTGCGGGCGCGCACACCGTGGCCTACCGGGCGACCGACAAGGCGGGCAACACCTCCCCGGCGCGCACGGTGACCTTCACGGTGGTGTCGAGTCAGGTCCCGGCACCCAACTGTCCCGAGTACGACGAGCGGTTGACGGTGATCGTCGGCACGGTCGACTCGGGCGTGCCGAACCGGGTCACCAACAGCCGTTGCCGGATCAACGAGTTGATCGAGGACGAGAAGGAGTGGACGTCCCACGCGCTGTTCCTCAAGCACGTGAGGACGGTCCTGGACAAGCTGCTCGAGGAAGGGGTCGTCGACCAGCGCGAGGTCAACGCGATCCAGAAAGCCGCCCGTCAGTCCGGCATCGGCAAGCCCGGCCAGACCGAGGGCTACCGTACGATCCTCGACGGCAGCGCGGAGTCCTTCGCCCAGTGGCAGCAGGTGGGCGGCGGTTCGTTCGCACTGAACCCGGACGGGTCGGTCACCAGCGGCACCACCAAGGCCGGCCTGGGCATGCTGTGGTTCCCGCAGCGCAAGTACGGCGACTTCTCGCTGAAGCTCCAGTGGCGTGACGACGCTCCCGGCACCGGCAACGCCAACTCCGGTGTGTTCGTGCGGTTCCCGTGGGTCCACGACCACCCGGAGGAGTCCAGGCCGGAGTGGGTCGCCATCAAGTACGGGCACGAGGTGCAGGTGCTCGACCGGCCCGACGGCGACATGTACAAGACGGGCTCCGTCTACGGCTTCGACCGGGTGGGGCTGGCCGGTGCCGGCGTCACCCAGAAGGGAACCTGGAACGACTACGAGATCCGGGTGGTCGACCAGCACTACTCGGTCTACCGCAACGGCGTGCTGATCAACGAGTTCGACAACACCGGCGGCCAGGATTTCACCCCGCCCCGCTCGGACGACCCGGGCACGGACGGGCGGCGGTTCGCCTCCGGCTACATCGGGCTCCAGGTGCACGGCACGACGGACGTGGTCTCGTACCGGGACATCCGCATCAAGGAGCTGTAGGTCTCTCAGGAGGTACCGCCTTCTTCGCTCTGCTCGGCTGTACCCGCTTGGGTTCCCCCGGCATCTTGGGATACTCGGGCGGGTACGGCAGATCGCCGAGCCCGTGATCGTGCTCGTCACGGCGCGCCAGCTCCAGGAGCGCCTCGAGCGAGAAGCGGTGGTCGTCCATGTCCGCGTGCACATCGCCGAGTTCGGCGAAGCGCGCGGGCATGGTCGCGAGGTCGAAGTCCCGCGGGTGGGCCTGGCCCACCTCCTCCCAGCGCAGGGGCGCGGAGACCGGGGCGTGCGGGCGCGGCCGTACGGAATAGGCGGAGGCGATCGTGCGGTCCCGGGCCGTCTGGTTGTAGTCCAGGAAGATGCGCCGGCCCCGCTCCTCCTTCCACCACTTGATGGTCACGTGGTCCGGCATCCGGCGTTCCATCTCGCGCCCCACGGCGATGGCGGCGCGCCGGACCTGGGTGAAGGTCCAGCGCGGTTCGATCGGCACGAAGACGTGCAGGCCCCGGCCGCCGGACGTCTTGGGCCAGCCGCGCAGGCCGCCGAACTCGTCGAGCACGGCGCGCAGTTCGTGGGAGGCCCGGACGGCGTCCTCGTAGTCGGTGCCGGGCTGCGGGTCGAGGTCGATGCGCAGTTCGTCCGGGCGGTCGACGTCGTCGCGGCGTACCGGCCAGGGGTGGAAGGTGAGCGTGCCGAACTGGGCGGCCCACAGCACCGCCGCCTCCTCGGTGGGGCACATCTCGTCGGCGCTGCGGCCGCTGGGGAAGGTGATGTGGGCGGTCGGGATCCAGTCGGGCATGTTCTTCGGAGCCCGCTTCTGGAAGAAGGACTCGCCGGTCACTCCCTCGGGGTAGCGCTCCAGCATGGTGGGCCGGTCGCGCAGGGCGCGCAGGATGCCGGGGGCGACGGCCTGGTAGTACCGGGCGAGGTCCAGCTTGGTGAAGCCACGCTCGGGAAAGAAAATCTTGCCGGGGCTGGACAGCCGTACGGTCCGGCCGCCCGCTTGAAGTTCCACCGCTTCGCCCATGCGAGCCACGGTAGGCGCACCGCGTGAACCTCGCACACCGGGCATTTCTCGCCGTACGAGAGCAGAATCGGACCATGGACCTGCCGGTGATGCCGCCCGTGAAGCCGATGCTCGCCAAGTCGGTGGCGAGGATCCCGCCGGGCATGCACTACGAGGCGAAGTGGGACGGGTTCCGGGCGATCGTGTTTCGCGACGGTGCCGAGGTCGAGCTGGGCAGCCGTACGGGCAAGCCGCTGACCAGGTACTTTCCCGAGCTGGTGGCGGCGATCCAGGAGCGGTTGCCGCAGCGTTGTGTGCTGGACGGGGAGATCGTCATCGCCCGGGAGGGCCACCTCGACTTCGACGCGCTGACCGAGCGCATCCATCCGGCGGACTCCCGGGTGCGGATGCTGGCCGAGAAGACGCCGTCGTCGTTCGTGGCCTTCGACCTGCTGGCGCTGGCGGACGGGTCGCTGCTGGACGTGCCGCTGGGCGAGCGGCGGGCGCTGCTCACGACGGCGCTGTCCGGGGTGACGGCACCGGTGCACGTGGCGCCGGCCACGACGGACATCGACGTGGCGCGGCAGTGGTTCGAGCAGTACGAGGGGGCGGGCCTGGACGGCGTCATCGCCAAACCGCTGACCGTGCGGTACCTCCAGGACGAACGTGCCATGTTCAAGATCAAGCACGAGCGCACGGCGGACGTCGTCGTCGCGGGCTACCGCCTCCACAAGAGCGGCCCCGTGGTCGGCTCGCTCCTCCTCGGCCTCTACGACGACCGGGGCGCCCTCCAGCACGTGGGCGTGTCCGCCGCCTTCCCCATGAAGCGGCGCGCCGAGCTGGTCGAGGAGCTGGAGCCGCTGCGCCTGGACGACGTGGCGGGGCACCCCTGGGCGGCCTGGTCGGACGAGGCGGCGCACGAGACGGCCCGGCTGCCGGGCGCGCCCAGCCGCTGGTCGGGCAAGAAGGACCTGTCCTGGGTGCCGCTCAGGCCGGAGCGGGTGGCCGAGGTGGCGTACGACCACATGGAGAACGGCGTGCGTTTCCGGCACACGGCCCGTTTCCGCCGCTGGCGCCCGGACCGGACTCCCGAGAGCTGCACGTACGCCCAGCTGGAGGAGCCGGTCCGCTACGACCTGGAGGAGATCTTCGGGTGTCTCTGACTCAGGGCGGCATCAGCGCCTTGACCTGACTCAGGGCGTCATCAGCACCTTGACCGCGCCCTCCCGCTTGCGCTGGAACATCTCGTACGCGTGCGGCGCCTCGGAGAGCGGCAGCCGGTGGGTGGCGAAGTCGTCGACGCCGAGGGGGTCCTCGTCGGTCAGGTAGGGGAGGATCTCGTCGGTCCAGCGGCGCACGTTGGCCTGGCCCATCCGGATCTGGATCTGCTTGTCGAACATGGTCAGCATCGGCAGGGGGTCGGCCATGCCGCCGTAGACGCCGGTGAGCGAGAGCGTGCCGCCCCTGCGCACCAGTTCGATTGCGGTGTGGAGGGCGGCGAGCCGGTCCACGCTGAAGCGTTCCGCGAGCGGGCCGCCGATCTTCCGGGGCAGCAGGGACGAGGCCTGCTGGGCCAGCCGGGCGGCGGCGCTGCCGTGGGCCTCGGTGCCGACCGCGTCGATCACCGCGTCGGGGCCGCGCCCGTCGGTCTCGTCGCGGATCGCCGCGATCAGCTCCTTCTCGTTGTCGAAGCTCCTGAGGTCGTACGTCTCGACGCCCCGGGACCGTGCCCGGCGCAGCCGTTCGCCCACCAGGTCCACGCCGAACACCCGGCCGGCGCCGCGCACCTGGGCGACCCGGCACGCCATGTCCCCGATCGGCCCGAGGCCGAGCACGGCGACGCTGCCGCCCTGCGGGACATCCGCGTAGGCGACCGCCTGCCAGGCGGTGGGCAGGACGTCGGAGAGGTAGACGAACCGGTCGTCGGGCGGGCCCTGGGGGACCTTGATCGGGCCGTACTGCGCCTGCGGGACGCGCAGGTACTCGGCCTGGGCGCCCGGTACGGCGCCGTACAGGCGGGTGTAGCCGAACAGGGCGGCGCCCATGTGTTCGCTGGTGACCTGGGTGGTCTCGCACTGTGTCGGCAGCCCGGTCAGGCACATCCAGCAGCCGCCGCAGGCGATCTGGAACGGCACCACGACCCGGTCGCCCACCGCGAGGTCCGGCACACCGGCGCCGACCTCCTCGACGACGCCCATCGGCTCGTGGCCGAGGATGTCACCCGGTGTCATGAACGCGGTGAGCACCTCGTACAGATGCAGGTCGGAGCCGCACAGTCCGGTGGAGGTGACGCGGATGACGGCGTCCGTCGGCTCCTGGATCTTCGGATCGGGCACGTTCTCCACCCGGACGTCCCGCTTGCCCTGCCAGGTCACTGCCTTCATCGCGGAGCGCTCCCTCCGTCACGTCTGCAGGTCCCGTTCGGTCCTGCGGTGGCACCGGGTACCCGGGCGCCCGGCGTGCGAACCGCCGCACCTGGCCCGATCGGTCCATTCACCGCGCGCAATCAGAACCGGTCAGGTATGGCCACCAACGGGCCGATAAGCGCACAATCAATGACACGAGATAGGTGGCCACGGTGGGCATGGGACGCAAGGCGCGCGGGCGACGCGCCACTACGACGGTGGCGCTGCTGGCCGCCTCGGTGACGGCCGCGCTGGCGGCGGGCTGCACGGGATCGGGCGGCCCGGCCGACGACGGGCGCGGCCGGCCGAGCCCGCCCGCCCCGAACCAGAGCCCCGCCGACCCCACGAGCCGTGCCGGATCCGTGCTCGCCGTGAAGATCGACAACGTGCGCGCGGCCCTGCCCCAGACCGGCCTGAACGCCGCGGACGTCGTCTACGCCGAGCAGGTCGAAGGCGGGCTGAGCCGGTTGATGGCGGTGTACGCGACCCAGCTGCCCGAGGTCGTCGGGCCGGTGCGCAGTGCCCGCGAGTCCGACCTGGAGCTGCTGCGCCAGTTCGAGCAGCCGATCTTCGCCTTCTCCGGGGCGCACAGCAAGCTGCTGCCCCTGATCAACAAGGCACCCCTGGACGCGCAGACGCCCGGCAAGGTGGCCGACGCCTTCTTCCGCGACTCCGACAGAGCCTCGCCGCACAACCTCTATCTGCGCCCGGACAAGCTGCTGTCCTCCGCTCCGGGCGAGGACGCGCTGACGACCGGCTTCCGCTACGGCGCCGCGCCCGAGGGCGGGCAGCGGGAGACCTCGCGGACCGTGCGCTATCCGGCCGCGCGCTTCACCTTCACCTGGTCCGCGGACCAGGGCAGCTGGCTGGTCTCGCAGGACGGGACGCCGACCGTGACGACCGACGGGCAGCGGGTGGCGCCCGCGACGGTGGTCGTGCAGCACGTGAAGGTGCGCGAGTCCGCCTTCCGCGACTTCCTCGGCAACAACACGCCGTACACCGAGACGGTCGGCTCGGGGACGGCCGAGGTGCTGCGTGGCGGCCGGGCGTACGACGTGCGCTGGGAGCGCGAGAAGGCGACTGACGGTACGGAGTTCACGACGAACGACGGTGCGCCCGTGAACTTCGCCCGGGGTCAGGTGTGGGTGGTGTTCGTGAAGGCCTGACCGGACTCAGGGCCGCGTTCAGGGCCGCGTTCAGGGCCGCGTGACGAGGGGTTCCACCGGGTTGCGGAGCTCCTCGGCCGCGTCGGCGACCCGCCGGATGAGGTCGAAGAAGACGGTCTGCTCCTCGGCGGAGAGGGGGGCCAGGAAGACCTGGTTCATCCGGGCCGTGCGCACGGTCAGCTTGCGGTGGGTGCGCAGCCCCTCGTCGGTGAGGCGCAGCAGGAAGCGGCGGCCGTCCTGCGGGTCGCGCACCTTGTCGAGCAGTCCGCGCCGGCCGAGTCGGCTGATCACCTCGGCGATGGTGGACCGGTCGAGCCCCACCCGCTCCCCCACCGTGCGCTGGTCGAGTCCGGGTTCGGCGACGAGCGCGTTGAGGACCGCGAACTGCGGCGAGGTGATCTCCTCGGAGACCATGGTGTTCCACAGCAGGTAGTGCGCCTGCTGGAGCCGCCGGGCCAGGTGCCCGGGGTGGGTGGAGAGGTCCACCGCGGCCATACGCGCTCCCGAGGTCGTATTCGTTGGTGTACTGAACATTACCGGGTGGTGGCCGACCTGTCTGCGGGTCACACATGGCACTGACCTCCGCTTTGTCGGAGGTCTTGACGCCTCGGTCCGCCAGTGGCAGCGTGAGGAACACTTCGCTTAATACTCAGTGCCCTGACTAACTACTCCTCGCCGAGACCATCAGGACCCACAGGAACCCCTATGACTCTCACCCAACGCGACATCGACCTCGAGATCGCGGCCGAGCACGCCGCGTACGAGAAGCGCGTCGCCGACGGCGCGCCCGTCGAGCACCATCCGCGCCGCGGCTACGCCCCTTACCGCTCCTCGGTGCTGCGCCACCCGAAACAGCCGCCGATCACCATCGATGTCACCAAGGACCCGGAGCTGGTGGAGCTGTCCTCGCCCGCCTTCGGGGAGCGGGACATCACCGAGACCGACAACGACCTCACCCGGCAGCACCACGGCGAGCCGATCGGCGAGCGCATCACCGTCTCCGGCCGGCTGCTGGACCGGGACGGGCGGCCGGTCCGCGGCCAGCTGGTGGAGATCTGGCAGACGAACTCGGCCGGCCGCTACGCCCACCAGCGCGAGCAGCACGACGCCCCGCTGGACCCGAACTTCACCGGCGTCGGCCGCACGATCACGGACACCGACGGCCTCTACCGCTTCACCACGGTCCAGCCGGGCCCGTACCCGTGGCGCAACCACGTCAACGCCTGGCGGCCGGCCCACATCCACTTCTCGCTGTTCGGTACGGCGTTCACGCAGCGGCTCGTGACACAGATGTACTTCCCGAACGACCCGCTGTTCGACTACGACCCGATCCTGCAGTCCGTGACGGACGACGCCGCCCGGCAACGCCTGGTCGCCACCTACGACCACAGCCTGTCCGTGCCCGAGTTCTCGCTCGGCTACCACTGGGACATCGTGCTGGACGGCCCGAACGCCACCTGGATCGAGGAAGGTCGCTGACCGCCATGACGAAGATCGACACGAGCAGCCCGGAGAGCGTGCTGCCCACGCCCTCGCACACGGTGGGCCCCTTCTACGGGTACGCCCTGCCCTTCCCCGGCGGCGGTGACATCGCGCCCGTCGGCCACCCGGACACCATCACCGTCCAGGGATACGTGTACGACGGCGAGGGCAAGCCGCTGCCGGACGCCTTCGTGGAGCTGTGGGGGCCGGACCCGGACGGCAACCTGCCGACGGTCGACGGCTCGATGCGCCGCGACCCGGCGAGCGGCGGCTTCCTCGGCCGCAACGGCGTGGAGTTCACCGGCTGGGGACGCATCCAGACGGATGTCAACGGGCACTGGTACGCGCGGACGCTGCGGCCCGGCGCTCGCGGGCGGAACGCCCCCTACCTCAGCGTCTGCGTCTTCGCGCGCGGTCTGCTGGTGCACCTGTTCACCCGGATCTACCTGCCCGGCGACGAGGCCGCCCTCACGGCGGACCCGCTGCTGTCCCAGCTGGACGAGGAGCGACGCGGCACGCTGATCGCGGCGGACGGGGCCAACGGAACGTACCGTTTCGACATCCGCCTTCAGGGCGAAGGCGAGACGGTCTTCCTGGAGTTCCAGTGACTTCTGCCGATGCGGACACCGGCCTGCTCGCCCCCGGGTGGGCAGGCTCCCCCGCCGCGTTCGCGACGAGCGACAGCGCCTTCCTCCGGGCGCTGCTCGACGCGGAGGCCGCGCTGACCCGCGCCCAGGCCGCCCTGGGGCTCGCCCCGGAGGAGGCCGCGAGGGCGGTGACCGAGGCGGCCCGCGCGGACCGCTACGACGTGCGCTCCCTCGCCGAGCGCGCCCGCGCCGGCGGGAACCCGGTCATCCCGCTGGTGGCGGACCTGACGCAGGCGGTCGGCGAGGAGTACGGCCCGTACGTCCACCGGGGTGCCACCAGCCAGGACATCATGGACACGGCGATGATGCTGGTCGCGGAGCGCGCCCTGGACCCGGTCCTCGACGACCTCGGCCGCACCGAGCGGGCGCTGGCCCGGACGGCCGCCGAACACCGGGACACCGCGATGCCGGGCAGGACGCTGACCCAGCACGCCGTACCGACGACCTTCGGGCTGAAGGCGGCCGGCTGGCGGTCGCTGGTGCTCGACGCACGGGACCGCGCCACAGCCGTACGGGACGGCCTGCCCGCCCAACTCGGCGGCGCGGCTGGGACGTTGGCCGCCTTCTCCGCGTACGGCGCCGAGGACGCGACCGCACTCCCGGCCGCGTACGCGCGTGAACTCGGGCTCCGGGAACCACTGTTGCCCTGGCACACGCTCCGCACCCCCATCGCCGACCTCGCCGGGTGCCTGGCCCTCACCGCCGGGGCGCTCGGCAAGATCGCCGCGGACGTGCTCACGCTGTCCCGCACCGAGATCGCCGAGGTGGCGGAAGGCAGCGGCGGCGGTTCCTCGGCCATGCCGCACAAGGCCAACCCAGTACGGTCCACACTCATCGCGGCCGCCGCCCGGCGCGCCCCGCAGCTCGCGGCCACGTTGTACGGCTCGCTGGCGGCCGAGGACGAGCGGCCGGCCGGGGCCTGGCACGCCGAGTGGGAGCCGCTGCGGGACCTGCTCCGGCTGGTCGGCGGTGCCGCCCGGGACGCCGTCGAGCTGACCGAGGGGCTGCTGGTCCACGCGGACACCATGCGCGAACACCTCGCTCTCACCCACGGATTGGTCGTCTCCGAGCGGCTGTCCGCCGAGCTCGCCCCCGTGCTGGGGCGGGCCCGCGCCAAGGCACTGCTCACCGGCCTCGCCCGGCGGACGTACGGCGAGGGGCGGAGCCTGCGCGAACTCCTCGGCGAGGAGCCGGAGTTGAAAGACATCGACCTCGACGAGCTCACCGACCCCGCCCGTTACACCGGCTCCGCCGGAACCCTCACCGACCGTGCTCTGGAGCGACGTTGACCGAGAACCTCCTCAACCACCGCGCCGAGGGGCCCACCACCTCTCCCCCGCTGATACTCGGGCCCTCGCTGGGCACGTCGTACGCCCTGTGGGACAAGATCGCACCCGAGCTGTCCATCGGACACCGGGTGATCCGCTGGGACCTTCCCGGACACGGCGGCTCCGCCGCCGATCTCGTCCGCCCCGGCGCCACCGTCGGCGATCTGGCGGATCTGGTGCTGGCGCTCGCCGACTCGCTCGGCCTGGAGCGGTTCGCGTACGCCGGGGTGTCGCTGGGCGGTGCGGTGGGCCTGCATCTGGCCGTGCACCATCCGGAGCGGGTGTCGTCGCTGGCGGTGATCTGCTCCTCGGCCCACTTCAACGGCTCGAAGCCGTGGCAGGAGCGGGCCGAGCGCGTGCGACGCGACGGCTTGGACTGGCTGGTGGAGAATGCCGACGCCCGCTGGTTCACGCCCGGTTTCACCGTGCCCGAACTGGTCCGGGACCACCGGGAGGCCGACCCCGAGGCGTACGCCGCCTGCTGTGACGCGCTGGCCGCCTTCGACCTGCGGGACCGGCTGGACGAGATCTCCCTGCCCACGCTGCTGATCGCCGGCCGCGAGGACCCGGCGACCCCGCCGGCTCATCTGCGGGAGATCGCGGACGCGGTGCCGGGCGCGGCGCTCGTCGAGCTGCCGGGCGCCTCGCACCTGGCGCCCGCGCAGTGTCCCGAGGCCGTCCTCACCGCGCTGCGGGCGCACCTCGGCGGACCTGCCCCGCGCGGCATGGAGGTGCGGCGCGAGGTGCTGGGCGACGCGCACGTGGACCGGGCGCAGGCCCGGCAGACGCCCTTCACCGCGCGCTTCCAGGACTTCATCTCGCGCTATGCGTGGGGCGAGATCTGGACCGACCCGACGCTCACCCGCCGCGAGCGCAGCATGATCACCCTGACGGCGCTGGTCGCGCACGGCCACTACGACGAGCTGGCCATCCATGTGCGGGCCGCCCGGCGCAACGGGCTCACGCCCGAGGAGATCGGTGCGGTGCTGCTCCAGACGGCCGTGTACTGCGGGGTGCCGGCGGCGAACTCGGCGTTCGCGGCGGCCCAGCGGGTGCTGGCCGAAGAAGAAGGGTGACCCTGCTGGTCGTAGCTTCGACAGCATCTCGCACATGGCTTCACCACGTGCCTACGGTGGAGGCATGTCGACCCTTCTGATCACCGGTGCCACCTCAGGTCTCGGCCGGTACATCGCCTTCGAACTCGTCCGCTCCGGTCATGTCGTCCTCGCGCACGGGCGCGACCGGGGCCGCACCGAGCGGCTCGTCGAGGAGCTGCGCACCGAGGGCGATGCGCACGGCTTCGTCGCCGACCTGGCCTCACTGACCGAGGTGCGGGAGCTGGGGGCGCGGGTCGCGGAAGAGCGTCCCGAGCTCGACGTACTGATCAACAACGCGGGGGTGGGCTTCGGTACGCCCGGCTCCGGACGCGAGCTGAGCGCCGACGGACACGAACTGCGGCTGGCGGTCAACTACTTGGCGCCGGTCGCCCTGACCCGCACCCTGCTGCCCGTGCTGCGCGCCAACACGCCCGCGCGGATCGTCAACGTCGGCTCGGCCGGCCAGGAGCCCTTCGATTTCGACGACCCCGAGTTCACCCGCGGCTACAGCGGCGTCGACGCGTACCGCCGCAGCAAGTTCGCCCTCGCGGCCCATACGTTCGCCCTCGCCGAGGAGCTGGAGGGCACCGGCGTCTCGGTGAACGTGCTGCACCCGGCGACCTTCATGGACACGGGGATGGTCCGGGAGGGCGGGGTCAGCCCCTGGAGCACGGTCGCCGACGGCGCTCCGGGCGTGCTGGCGCTGGCCACCGAGGACCTGGGCAGCGGCCGCTACTTCGACGGCACGCGTCCGGCGCGGGCGCACGAGGGCACGTACGATCCCGAGGTCCGAAAGCGGCTGGCGGCGGTGACGGACCAGCTGCTGGGGATCTGAGACCTGCCGAAGACCCGCGAAGCACGCGAAGCACGCCAAGCCCGGATCCGCCCTATCCCAGCCCGCGCCCCGACTCCAGGACCGCCACCGCCTGCGCCGCCAGCCCGTCCGCCCCGCAGGACCGTGCGAGCGCCAGGCCCCGGTTCAGTTCGGTCACCGAGCGGGAGAGGATGCCGTACTCGACGCGGGCCGCCGCGTGTTCGTACTGGCAGGGCGATGCCTCCAGGTAGGTGACCGCCTGGGCGGCCAGCCGCACCGCGCGCTGCCCGGTCTCCAAGGCCGCGGCGCAGCGCAGGGCCTCGCCGATGGCCGTGTCGGTGCCGAAGCGTTCGGCGTGCCGGCGGACGTCGGTGGCGAGCCGGGCGGCGCGTCCCGGGTCCTGAGTGGCGAGGGCGCGGGCGAGGTCGACGGCCCAGGGGACCAGCACCGGGTTGTGGTGGCCGCGGACGGCGGCGGCCTTCTCGGCGGCCTCCAGTTCGTTGATGCCGTCCTTGGTGCGGCCGACGGCGAGCAGGAGGCGGCCGCGCACGGAGCGCGGGTCCGGCAGCACTATGGTGGAGGGGTACGGCGGGGCGAAGCCGTACTGTTCGGCGATCGCCCAGGCCTCGTCGAGGTGACCGCGGGCGAGCAGCGTGTCGACGAGGTTGCAGGTCGCCGACCAGTACAGGGGCAGGCCGCGGCCGACGCGCTCGGCCAGGCGCAGCGACTCGCGCAGGGACGTCTCCGCCTCCCTCAGCCGGCCGCGCCTGCGGTGGCCGAGACCGAGGTAGGCGTGGGCCAGGGCGAGGTGGCCGCCGCTCCAGCCGGCACTCTCGTAGGCGCGCAGGGCCTCGGTGTAGAGGCTTTCCGCGCGGTCGAGGCGGTCGGTGTAGGCGTAGGAGGCGGCCAGCATCATGAGGAGTTCGACTCCCCACTCGCTGTCGGTCCAGCCGAGTCCGGGTGCGAGCCGGCCGTTGACGAGGGCGCGGTCGCACAGCTCGACGACCTCCTCGGCGTTCTCGCCGTGGGTCATGGCGTCGAAGCCGCGCAGGATGAGCAGGGCACGCTCGGAGTTGTCCCGGCCGGTGCAGGTGCGGGCGAGTTCGGCGAGCCGCTGAGAGCGTCCCGGGGAGGTCGCCTCGCCCGCGTGGACGCCCTCCCACATGTACTGCACGGCCTGCAGCCGCATGCGGGTGGGACCGGCCTCGTGCCGGGCGGCCTCCGCCTCGACGGTGCGGACGGCCTCCTCCAGTTGGTCGTTGTGCAGGAGAGCCTGGGAGAGGCGTATGACGGCCTCGACGCGTTCGGCGCCGTCGAGGCCCGGCGTGGCGAGCGCGGTCCGCAGGTGGTCGATGGTCGTGGCGGGCGCGGTCAGCAGGGTGGCGCAGCCGAGTTCGTAGAGCACGCGCGCGTGGACCTCGGGCGCCGGGGGTTCCCGCAGGGCGCGTTCGAGGCAGCGGCGGGCCGCGTCGGGGGCGCCGACGGCGAGGTGTTCGCGGGCGGCCTCGCGCAGTTGCTCCACGAGTTCCTCGTCGTCGTCCGGGTGGACCTGGAGGAGGTGGCGGGAGGCGGCCGCGGCGCCGAGCCCGGAGTCGGTGACGACCTGGGCGGCGATGCCGTGCATCGCGGTGCACAGCGCGGGCGGGATGGAGTCGTAGACGGCGGTGGCGATCAGCGGGTGCACGAATTCCAGGTCACTGCCGTCCGACCGGGTGTTCGCGGGGTCGGGTGCGGTAAGGATGCGGGCGCTGCGCAGCAGTTCGGCGCAGCGCACGGCGTCCTCGCGCTTCAGGGTGGCGAGCTTGGCCACCAGGTCCACGGAGATGCCGGCGCCGAGGATCGCGGCCGCCCAGGCGAACCGGGTGGCGTCGACGCCGAGTTCCTCCAGGCGGGCGACGAGGCCGCCGCCGCGGGCCGAGCGGTTCAGGGCGCGCAGTTCGCCGGCCGCGCTCTCGCTCGGGTCCAGTTCGCTGTCCCGCACCTTGGCGAGGAGCTCGACGGTCTCGTACGGGTTGCCGGCGGTGACGGCCCACACCTCGCGGCAGAACGGGGCGTCGGCGTGCTCGCCCAGGGTGGCGCGGGTGAGCCCGGCGGTCCCGTCCGGGGTCAGGGCGCTGAGGGTGGTGGCGGGGTTGCCCGCGGCGGCGGCGACCGCGTCGAGGAGCCGGGCGCTCTCGCCGGACACCTCGCCGGGTCGGCGGGCCACCACGACCAGCACGGACATTTCGTCGAGGCGTTCGGCGAGCGCGGCGAGCCAGCGCAGGGTCTCCTGGTCGGCCCAGTGGGCGTCGTCGATGAGCAGCACGAGGGGCCAGTCGCGCCGGGCCAGCCGGCGTACGGCGGCCACCAGACCGTCGGTGACGCCCTGCGGGTCGGCCTGCCGCTCACCGGGTTCGGCGATACCGAGGGCGGGGCCGGCGATGTCGTACCAGTCGCCGAGGTACTCGCGGGCTTCCTCGGGCAGCAGCGACAGGAGGGCGGGTTGCAGCAGTTGTCGTACGACGTTGAAGGGGACGGACCTGAGGGTCTGGCCGCCGCGGGCCGACCACACCATGCAGCCGCGCTGTTCGGCGATGCGGCGGGTCTCGGCCAGCAGGGCGGTCTTGCCGAAGCCCGCCTCGCCGCGGATCATCAGCAGGCCGCCGGTGGAGGAATCGTCCGCGCACAGGGTGTCGACCGCCCGTGCGACGGCGGCGACTTCCTCGTCGCGCTCCCACAGCGAGGCCGAGGCGGCCGCCGTGGGCCGTGCCTCCGTCATCCCGCTACCTCCCCAAGTCGCCCGAATGACGTACAGACCTTGAGCGTAGCCGTCCGGCTGCCGATGCGGAGGCCGGTCCGAGTACCTGTTGCCATGGCGGGTGACGTGCGGTACGGGAGGGCGACGCGTCCGGACGGTGGCCGACGCGGTGCGCGGGCGGCTCGTACGGGAATGAGCCGAACTCGTACGGTCCGCACGCACGGAATGAGCCGATCCGCGTCTCTCTCATCCGACTTTCAGCGAGGCCTCATACGGTGGGGCCATGACGCAGGTGACTCCTCCCGGGTGGTATCCCGATCCGGGCCAGACAAGTGACGCTCCTCCCACCGAGCGCTGGTGGGACGGCAAGGCATGGACGGACCAGACCCGCCCCGCGGTACCGGCCGCCGCATGGGGTCCGCCGGCGCAGTCGCCGGCCGGCGGGGTGCACCCGCCGCATCCCGGCTATCCGGGGTACCCCGTGCAGCCGCCGGCCGGCTCGCGGCGCGGTCTGCGCACGGGCATCGCCGTGGGCGTGGCGGTCGTGGTGCTCGCGTGCATCGGCGTGGGTGTGTACGCGCTCTCCGGCGACGACGGCGGGAGCGACAGCACCGCCAACTCCCAGCAGAGTCCGGACGGACAGGGCGGCCCCTTCGACGGCGGCCCCGGGGGCCCGGGCGGCCAGTCGCCGTCGCCGAACCAGTCCGAGCCGCCGAAGATCGAGAGCGGCTCGGTGACCGACGTGGTCGACGGGATCAGCCTCCCCATCCCGGACGGCTGGTACGGCCAGCAGATGTCGGTCGGCGCGCAGGTGTCGTCGAACGACTCCTACGACTGCCCCGGCGACACCTCCAAGACGTGCACGAAGGGCGGCGCGTACTCGGCCCCCGCCCTGGTGCACCGCACCGAGGGCAGCACGGCCCAGGAGGTGGCGAAGGCCGACATCGCGGCCAACGCCGAGGAGTCCTACGGCGGCAAGAGCTACGGCGGGATCACGTCCCACGACGTACTGGCGTCCAAGGCGGTGACCGTGGCCGGACAGAAGGGGTACATGGTCCGCTGGAAGGCGGTCACGAGCAAGGGATCCGACGGCTACGTCCAGTCACTCGCCTTCCCCTCCCCCGCGAACCCCCAGCAGATGGTCGTGGTCCGCCTCGGCGTCGACGTCGCGGAGACACAGTCCGTCCTCGACGACATCACCAAGGGCATCAAGGTGTCGACCGGCGGCGGCAACGGACAGGGCGTCTGACGTCCGCCCCCTCCGCCCCGGGACAGCACACTGGTCGGCCGGGTGGGGCGCCTCTTCGCTCAAGAGGAACCCCACCCGGCCGGGGGGTGCGCGCCGCCCCCGTCCCCACGGTGCGGCGCGAGCAGATCGCCGTCCGGTCATCCCGTGGACGGCGACCTGAGTCTCAGGTCAGGCCGAGCGACGGCAGCACCGCGGCCTCCACGAAGCAGACCAGGTAGTCCGGGTCGGCGTACTCCCCGTCCACGACGGGCCGGGCGCGTACGACGCCGAACATCTGCGCCGGGACGTACTCCAGCGCCGGGTGGTCGGCGGCGACCTCACCGCGCTCGACCCCGCGCCGCAGGATCTCCCGCAGCGCGGCGATCTCCGGGTCGACGAGCGTCTCGCGCAGCGCCCGCGCGAGGTCCTCGTCCTGGGTCAGGGCATGGCCGAGGGCCTGCAGCAGCTTGGTGTCCGTCGTCGACCACCGGCCCACGGCCCGCGCGGCCTCCCGCAGATCCCCGGCGAGGGATCCGGTGTCGATACCGACGAGGCGCGACCGCCGGCGGGAGCGCAGGGCGGCCACCACGAACTGCGGCTTGGTCTTCCACTGCCGGTAGAGGGTGGACTTGCTGCACCGCGTGCTGGCGGCGACCCCCTCCATGGTGACGGCCTCGTATCCGCATTCGCGGACTTGTTCGAGCACGGCGTCGAGGAACTCCTGCTCACGCTCCGGCGTGATCTTGGAGCGGCGGGATCCGGCGACCGTCTCCGGTCCGTCCGCGGCCTGCGACGTCATCGGCTCTCTTCTCCCCACTCGTCCTCACTCGTGTCCCGCACCCGAAGGCCCGTCTTTATTCCCAGTGTGCCGACATTCCAGTGTGTCGTACGTCTATCGATACGCCACTGTACCGAAACAAATCCGTTTCGGTACAGTGGCGTATCGGAACGCCTTCGTATCGATGAAAGTCGGCCGTCGGCGTTCCGATGAGCCCGACGTGCTCGGCGAGTCAGAACCTCGGCCGACACCACCACACGCACCACCGTCACCGAAGGGGCCGGGGGATGAATGCCCGCACCGAGCCTGCCGCAGCGACGCCGGGCGCCACGGCCCGGCCGCCGCTCGTCCGTGAACTCCTGCTCGTCGCAGGGCTCTTCCTCGTCTACAAGTTCGGCCGGCAGCTGGCGACGGGCCACACCGCCGAGGCCCTCCGCAACGGGCACCGCGTGTGGGACCTGGAACGGGCCGTCGACCTGCCCGGCGAAGGCTCGGTGCAATCCCTGCTGCTGCACGGCGACACGCTGGCGCACGTCGCGAACACCTACTACGCGACCGTCCACTTCCCGGCGACCGCGGCCTTCCTGATCTGGCTCTACCTGCGGCGCCCGGCGCACTACGTGTGGGCCCGCCGGGTGCTCGCCGCGCTCACCGCCGCCGCTTTGGTGCTGCACCTGCTGTTCCCGCTCGCCCCGCCGCGGATGCTCGCCGCGACCGGCCTGGTGGACACCGCGCGGGTGTACGGCCCGTCCGTGTACGGCCCGCCGCAGACGGACCAGTTGTCGAACCAGTTCGCCGCCATGCCCTCGCTGCACTTCGGCTGGGCGCTGATGCTGGCGATCGGCCTGATCGTCGCCACCCGGTCCCGCGCGCGCTGGCTGTGGCTGCTGCATCCGCTGCTGACCCTGCTGGTGATCGTCGGAACGGCGAACCACTTCTGGCTCGACGCGATCGCGGCCGGCGCCCTGCTCGGCCTCGCGCTCGCGGTGATCCACCTGCCGCACCGGACGGCGACCACGGCGGGACAGGTGCGGGAGAAGTTCGTACCGGCCACACCGGCTGAAGAAAACGTCCTGGTCGGAGCAGGCCGATGAACGCAACCCTCCTCGCCGTCGTCCTGTCCCTCTTCTCCGCCGTCGCCTACGCGGCCGCGGCCGTCGCCCAGGAACGCCTGGCCTCCCGCAACCCCGGCTCGGGGCTGGGGCGGCTGCTGGGCTCGGGCGCCTGGTGGTGGTCGGTCGTGCTCAACGCGTCGGCCGCGCTGCTGCACGTCGTCGCCCTCAAGTACGGCCCGCTGACCGTGGTCCAGCCGCTGGGCGCGCTCACGCTGGGCGCCGCGGTGCCCCTCGGGGCGCGGGTCGCGGGGCGGCGGGTCAGCGCGGTGGAGTGGCGGGGCACCGCGTTCACGCTGGTCGGTCTGGCCGCGATCCTCGTCACGGCGTCCGGGCCCGCGCCCGAGGACGTGCTGAGTACGTCCGAGGCGCTGACGGTGGCGGCGGTCACGGCCACGCTGATCGGCGTGCTGGCGCGGCCGGGCGCCCGGCCGGGGCTGAGGCACGCCTCCGCGTCCGGCTTCGCCTCCGGTGTCGCCTCGGCGCTCACCCAGACCGTGACGGTGGCCGCGACGGACCGCACGGGCCCGCTGCTCAGCGTGCAGGTGATCGGGGTGGCGCTGCTCGTCGCGGCCTTCGCGACGGGCGGGCTGCTGCTGTCGCAGACGGCCTACCGCGGCGGCCTCGGCGCCCCGCTCGCCGTGGTGACCCTGGCGAACCCGATGGCCGCCGCGGTGATCGGGCTGGCCCTGCTGGGCGAGCGGCTCCAGGGCGGAGCGGTCGGCGTGCTGCTGGCCCTGGCGGGAGCGGGGCTCGCGGCCTGGGGCGTCGTCCTGCTGAGCCGCACGGCACCCCACGTCGACGAGGTGGACGACGTCGACGACCACCCCGTGGCCGCCGTACTGGCGCTGGAGCCGGGATCGGCGACGGCCGAACCGGCGTTGGTGTCCCGGCAGGCCGCGTCGGGACACGAACCGGCGTCGGTGCCCCGGCAGACTGCGCCGGGACACCTCACGCCCCTGTGAGGACAGCGGGTCACGCCACTTTGAGGACCAGCGGGTTCAGCCCAGCCCGCGCGAGTCCTGCTTGAGCGCGGTGTCGACGGTCAGGGCCGTGGCCACGACGAGGCTCAGCAGCGGCTCGGTCAGCTGGTAGTGGATCTGCAGGACATAGTTGTCGGCGGTCGTGAACATCGTCTTGGCGAGGCCTTCCCAGGTCTTGGTGATCCGGGCGACCTCGTTCTCGGCGTGGTCGACGATCGCGAAGTTCCAGGCCCGCCAGTTCTCCGCCTTGATCGCGCCGACCTGCTGGCCGTTCACGTTCATCGCGAAGTTGATCTTGCCGATCATGTTCTGCTGGACGATCTCGCCCACCGGCGAGCCGTCCGGGCGCTGCACGATCACCCGGGACTTGAGGAACTTCGCGGGCCGGGTCAGCACCAGCACCGGCTGTCCGTAGGCGTCGCGGATCTCCAGCTTGTGCGTCATGAACTGGTCGATGCTGGCCACGAAGCGCAGGGCCTTCTTCAGCGCGCTCTGCCCGACCTGGACGACCGAGCCGAGCTGGTTGCCGTTCTGATCCATGACCGTGTACTCGTTGGTCAGCTCGATCAGCTTGGCCTTCTGGTTCACCACCAGCACCGGCTCGGTGAACAGGCTGCCGCCGCCGGGGCCGCCCCCGGCGACCCCGGCCTGCTGCTGCACCTGCCGCTGCACGCGCGGATCCGGTCCGGCCGGCTGCTGGGGTATCCGCGGCGCGGCCTGGGCCTGTTGGGCCGGATCAGCCTGCTGGGCCGGGTTGGTGTGCTCGGTCCACTGCGCGCCGTCCCAGTAGCGGAGCGTCTGAGCCGCTCCGTGCGGATCCGGGTACCAGCCTGCGGGTGTGTTCGATTGCGTGGTCACCGACGCACACTACCCCGGCACCGTCGGTTTCTGGCCAGCCGGGCGAGGCGCCCCGCGTGAGGCTTTACTCCGTCATGACCGCCGGGTCGCTCACCCCCGGACGCCCGTTCTCCACGTGCCCGGCGAAGCGCCGCAGGTAGGCCGGGTCGGCGTCGGAGGTGACCGTCAGGTCGTACCAGCGCTTGCTCGCCGTGAGGTCGACGGTGTGCTTCACGGTGGCGCCGGCGCGCACGGTGAAGGTCCTGGCCGGGTCGCCGTATCCGTCGGTGACCTTCAACCGCACCGTGCGGGAGCCCTTGTTGGTGAGGGTCAGCTCGATGTCGTCGCCGGTGTGGCGGGCGGTGGCCTCTGGTCCGGCGGTCTTGTTCGGGCCCTTGAAGACGCGCAGGAAGCCGTTCGGGCCGTGCACGGTCAGGTCGTACGAGCCGTTCGAGTACGCGGAGTTCCACGTGTCCGAGATGCTCTTGCCGGCCTCGGTCGTGTACGTCCAGGGGCCGTCGGTGCGGCTGCCGGACGTCACCAGGAAGGCGGCACCCGCCTTGGCGCCGGAGGCGAAGGTGAGCGTGAGCTTCCCGGCCGCCGCGTCCACCGAACCGTCCACGGACGGCGCGTACTTGAGCGGGCGGGCGAGGCGCAGGCCGCGCTCCTGCCGGGGCAGGGCTCCCTGGGCGGGCGGGGTCGGCTTGTAGTCGGGGTGGCGCTCGCGGTCCGGGGGCTCGTAGCCGTCGGTGCCGGGCAGCGCGACCGGCCGGGTGTCCTTGCGGGAGAAGTCGAAGGCCGAGGTCAGGTCGCCGCAGATGGCTCGCCGCCAGGGCGAGATGTTCGACTCGCGCACGCCGAAGCGGCGCTCCATGAAACGGAGGATCGAGGTGTGGTCGAGCGTCTCGGAGCAGACGAAACCGCCCTTGCTCCAGGGCGAGACGACGAGCATCGGCACCCGCGGGCCGAGCCCGTAGAAGCCGGCGACATGGGTCTTGTCGCCCTCGAAGAGGTCCGGGCCGACATCGACCGTGGACTTGCCCCGCGCGTCGGACTCCGGCGGGAGCGGCGGCACCAGGTGGTCGAAGAAGCCGTCGTTCTCGTCGTACGTGATGAACAGCGCCGTCTTCGCCCACACCTCCGGGTTCGAGGTCAGCGCGTCCAGGACCTGGGAGATGTACCAGGCGCCGTAGTTCGAGGGCCAGTTGGAGTGCTCGGAGAAGGCCTCCGGGGAGGCGATCCAGGAGATCTGCGGCAGCTTGCCGGCCTGGACGTCCGCCCTGAGCCGGTCGAAGTAGCCGTCGCCGTTCTTGACGTCGGTGCCGGTGCGGGCCTTGTCGTAGAGCGGGTCGCCGGGCTCGGCGTCACGGTACTTGTCGAAGTAGAGCAGCGAGTTGTCGCCGTAGTTGCCGCGGTAGGCGTCCTCGATCCAGCCCCAGGAACCCTTCGCGTCGAGGCCGTCGCCGATGTCCTGGTAGATCTTCCAGGAGATCCCGGCCTGCTCCAGACGCTCGGGGTAGGTCGTCCAGCCGTAGCCGAGCTCGTCGTTGCCGAGGACGGGGCCGCCGCCGGTGCCGTCGTTGCCCGTGTAACCGCTCCACATGTAGTAGCGGTTGGGGTCGGTGGAGCCGATGAAGGAGCAGTGGTACGCGTCGCAGATCGTGAACTTGTCGGCGAGCGCGTAGTGGAAGGGAATGTCCTCACGGGTGAGGTACGCCATGGTCGTGGTGCCCTTCGCGGGCACCCACTGGTCGTACTTGCCCTCGTTGTAGGCCTGCTGGCCGTCGGGCCAGCTGTGCGGCAGGCCTTCGAGGAACTGCATGCCGAGGTCGTCGGCGGTCGGGTGGAAGGGCAGCAGGTCCTTGGTGCCGTCCGACTGGTGCCACACCGACTTGCCGCTCGCGAGCGTGACCGGATGCGGGTCACCGAAGCCGCGAACGCCCCTCAGTTTGCCGAAGTAGTGGTCGAAGGAACGGTTCTCCTGCATCAGGACGACGATGTGCTCGACGTCCTCGATGGAACCCGTGCGGTGGTTGGCAGGGAGTGCGGCGGCGCGCTCGATGCTGGCGGACAGAGCGGAGAACGCCGTGGTGGCGCCCGCGATCTGGAGGAATCTGCGCCGGTTGACTTCGGGCATGAGCGGGGGACCTCTTCCCTTGAGGGTGGTGACCGGCCGGATCGTGACGGTATGCGCGCGAAAGGAGTGTTCCAGGAGCACCAAACGTCAGGGAAGGGTCCGATGGCGCTGGTGTGAAAGTCGTCGGTACGGGAGGTGTGCCGACCTCGGAACGGGGGATGGTCGCGATCATGACAGAGACGCACACGTCACCGTCCACCCCGACGAAACGGCCCGTACGACAGCTCCTCGCCGCCTCCGTGGGCAATGCCGTGGAGTGGTACGACTGGTACGCCTACACGTTTCTGGCCACCTACATCGCCGCCGAGGTCTTCCCCAAGAGCGCGGACAACTCGCTGGTGCCGCTGCTGTCGACGTTCGCGGTGTTCGCGGTGGGCTTCTTCATGCGGCCGGTGGGCGGGCTGCTCATGGGCGCGATCGCGGACCGGCACGGCCGGCGGTCCGCGCTGACGGTCACCATCCTGTTGATGGGCGGCAGCAGCCTGCTGGTCGGGCTGACACCGACGTACGCGGCGGTCGGCGTCCTCGCCCCGGTCGTCCTCGTCGCGGCCCGGCTGCTGCAAGGTCTGTCGGTGGGCGGCGAGTTCGCGGCCTCCACGACCTTCCTGGTGGAGTCGGCGGGGCCGGGCCGGCGCGGGCTGTTCTCCAGCTTCCAGTACGTGTCGACGACCGCCGGGCAGCTGGTCGCGTCCGGCATCGCCACGCTGCTCGTGGACACGCTCAGCGACGGGCAGATGAACGGCTGGGGGTGGCGGATCCCCTTCGTCCTCGGAGCAGTACTCAGCCTGGTCGGGTTCTGGATCCGGCAGGGAGCACAGGAGACACGGAGCGAGGAGCAGCGACAGGCGCCGCGCCCCGGCCTGTTGGAGGCCCTGCGCCGCCACCCGCGCGAATCCCTCCTGATCTGCGGCATCACGGCGGGCGGCACGATCGCGTACTACACCTGGACGTCGTACCTGCCGACGTACGCCGAACTCAACACGAACATCGACAAGTCGGACGCCCTGCTCGCGGGCACGCTCTCGCTGGCCTTCTTCGGCCTGCTCCAGCCGCTCGGCGGACTCCTGTCCGACCGCTTCGGCCGCCGTCCCCTGCTGCTCTTCTTCGGCCTGGGCTTCGCCCTGCTCAGCGTGCCGCTGCTGCACGCCCTGAACGACTCGTTCGCGGTGCTGCTGCTCGTGCAGTGCGCGGGCATGGTGCTGCTGACCGGATTCACCTCGATCAGCGCGGCGGTCAACGCCGAGGTGTTCCCGCCCCGGGTGCGGGCGGCCGGTATCGGGTTTCCCTACTCGCTGACGGTGGCGTTGTTCGGTGGGACGGCACCGTATGTGGGCACGCTCTTCAAGGAGTTGGGGCACACCGGGCTCTTCCCCTGGTACGTCGCCGTCCTCTGCCTGCTGTCGTCGCTCGTGTACCTGCGACTGCCGGAGACCGCCCATACGGAGCTACGGCGCTGAGGTCCACTCCCGCGCCACGGCCTTTCCCGCCCGGAGTGCGGCCACGGGGTCGGCCGCCTCGTCCAGTTCGATGAGTACGGTGGCGGCGCCGGGCGTGCGGGACATCGCGTCGGCCCAGCCTCGCCAGTCCACGATGCCCGTGCCCAGTTCGGTCATGTAGGGCTGCTGCTGGGCGAAGACCGTCTCGTCGATGGTGAGTTCCACGTCGATGGGCTTGACCGCGTCCTTCCAGTGCGCGAGGGCGATGCGCGGGGTGTGGCGGCGCGCGACGGCGACGGGGTCGCCTCCGCCGAGGGCGATGTGGCAGGAGTCGGGGCACAGCCACACGTAGCGCGGGTCGGTCAGGGCCATGAACAGGTCGATGTCCCGCTCGTACCACAGAGTGCTGTTGGACTCGGTGTGGAAGGCGAGCTTCACCCCGTGCCGGGCGACGGCCTCGCCGACCACGTGGGCGATGTCGGCCATGCGGGTCATGTACGCGGCGTCGACGAAGAAGGGCGGCCGGGTTCCGTAGGTGGTCCGCATGGGCAGTGAGGCGACGAGGAGTTCCGCCCCGACGTCGGCGAGGAAGGCGGCGCGGCGTTCGGCGTCGGCGACGATCGCGGGCAGGTTCTCGCCTTGCCGCCAGTCGGGGGCGTCGCCGCCGGCGATGAAGGCGCTCACGACGGACAGGCCCCGGGCCGCGAGTTCCCGGCGGAACGCGGGTGCGCTGCCGAAGGCGCGCAGGGCGGAGTCGATGTCGCCGGGGGCGAAGGTCAGCTCGAGGCCGGTGACACCGGCATCGGCCAGTGCGTCCATGACCCGGGCCCAGAAGGACTCCGGGTGCGCCGAGGCCCAGTCCCGCACGGCGTCCGCGGAGTGGAGTCCCCAGAAGTCCGGGTGGTAGAAGGTGACGATGTCGGTCGCGAAACGCGGCGTCATGCGGCACCTCCGCGGGCGTTGTAGACGACGATGCCGTCGGCGGTGTCGACGGCCTCGCGGTAGTCGCGGAACACGGTGAGCGCCTCTTCCCGCAGCACGTCCCGTACGACGTCGATCCCCCGGGCCTCGAACTGCTCGGCCCAGTCCGCGCCGAGCGGGCCCTCGTCGAACGTGGTGATCTCCTCCAGTTCCGGGCCCTCGCCGGCGACCACGAGTCCGCGCACGCCGGACCACATGGTGGCGCCGTAGCACTGGATGCAGGGGCGCCAGTTCACTACGAGTTCGTGCGCGGGCAGCCCGTCGCCGCCGAGGTCCCAGCCGCCGGTCGCCGTCTGGGCGAGGCCGAGCGCGACGACCTCGGCGTGGGCGCTGGAGACGCCGGAGGCGAGGACGACGTTCACACCGACCGAGACGATCCGGCCGGTGTCCCGCTCGGCGACGAGGGCCGCGAACGGGCCGCCGTCGCCCTCGCGCCAGTTGCGGTCGGCGAGGCGGTGCACCAGGCGCATGCGGTCGTCGCGGCCGGGGAGGACGGCGGGCACGTCGGCCAGTTCGTCGTCGATCCAGGCCGGCAGGGCCACGTGGTACTGCTTGACGATGTCGATCACGATGGACTTCCTGTCAGTGGGCGGCGAGCGCGGTGTTGCGTACGGCGACGGCCCGGGCGGCCCGGATGGCGGTCACCGCGCCGGTCAGGGTGACGTTGGCGGCCATCGCGGTGGGGATCACGCCGTTGCCGGCGAGGTACAGGTTGTCGTAGCCCCACACCCTGCCGTCCGGGTCGCACACGCTGGTGCCGTCGTCGGCGGTGCCGGAGCGGACGGTGCCGGTCTGGTGCAGTGAGGAACCGGGCGGGAGCAGGGCGCTCTCGGTCGCGGGGTCGAACGGGCCGAACTCCTCGGCCATCGACCGGACTTCGGCGAGGGCCCGGTCGATCAGCGCGCGGTCGGCGTCGGAGTGGCCGAACTCGACGGTGATCCGGGGCATCCCGGCGAGGTCGGTCTCGGTCTCGGAGAACACGAGCCGGTTCTCGGGGCGGGACTCGACGGGGGCGTACAGCGACAGGCCCACGGAGTGGGCGAGGGGGCGGCCGCCTTCGTCGACGTACGTGCGGTTCATGATCTGGCCGTGGAACGGCTGGGCCGCCCCGTTCTGCGGCAGCCAGAGCGAGTCCGTGCTGAACTCGCCGGGGCGTTGCAGGGGCAGGGTGTCGAGGTCGATGCCGAACCGGTCGAGGTCGAGCAGGACCCGGGCGGTGATGAACGCGTGCTCGTTGAGGTGGCGGCCCAGCGCGGGGGGTCGTATGCCCGAGGCGAACAGCAGCTGCGGGGTGCGCAGTGCGTCGGCGCACACCACCACGGTGTCGGCGTGGAGTTCGGACTCGGCGCCGTCGGCGACGCGGCGCAGCCGGGCGCCGGTGACGCGGTCGCCGGAGACGAGGAGCGAGGTCGCGAGCGTGCCCGTCGCCAGGGTGAACGCCGGGTCGCCGCCGGTCGCGAGGGCGGGGAAGATCGTCCCGGGAGCTGTGCGGGGCATGGGGCCCGAGGCAGTCGGGGTGACGGCCATGGGCATCGGCTGCGGCCGCCGGTCGTGCGGCCCTGCGCCGTCGAAGCGTCGGCGCAGGACGTCGAGGACCAGACTCCCGACCTCGGTCGGGCCGATCGCGGCGGGTGTGACGGCGAGCAGGCGGCGCGCGGTGTCGAGGTCCGCCTCCCAGCCGGCCGGGTCCCCGAAGTCGAACACCTCGTCCCCGGCGGGCCAGGGTGTCGCGGCGGTCCAGTGGACGCCCATGCCGCCCGCGTTCCACGCCAGCGCCGTCGCGGGCATCGCCTCGGCGTCCTCCCCGAAGGCCAGGGCGTGGAACATGCCGGGCGGCAGGTCGGTGAGGCTGCCCGCGACCTCGCGGACCACCTCGGCGCCGGTGTACATGCCCTGGATGCCGGTGGCGACCTGTTCGTTGTAGCGCGCCCACAGGTCCGGGTCGTCGAGGTCGTGCAGGTGCAGACCGGGAGCCTCGCCGATCGCGCTGCCGCCGTCCACCATGGTGATGCGCAGCGCCGGATCGCCGGCGCGCAGCTGTCGGGCCACGACGGATCCCATGATGCCGCTGCCCACGATGAGGACGTCGGTGCGGGGGGTGTCGGTCAAGGTGAGACTCCATGTGTGTGCCCCGGGGGGCGTGGTGAGGGTGCGGTCATGCGCGCGGGACGAGCGGGCCGAACAGCTCGGTGTCCATGCGGTCGAGGGCCAGTTTCACGGCGCCGATGAGGGCCGCGTCGCGGCCCAGGCCGGTGGCGCGGAGCTCCACCTCGGGGGTGCGGGCGTCGCGCATCGCCTCCCGCACCCGGGGCAGCAGCACGTCGGCCGCGTCCTCCAGGCCGCCGCCGAGCACGATGAGGGAGGGGGCGACCGTCCACGACAGGAGGGTGAGGATCGACGCGATGTTCTCCACGAACTCGTCGACCTCCGCCAGCGCTGCCGCCTCGCCCGCCCGGGCGGCCTCGCAGCGGGCGAGGGCGACCGCCCGCTGGGCCGGTTCCGGTGAGGTCAGCCAGGCCACCGGGTGGTTCTCGACCGAGCCGGTCGGTATCGACCGGGCCTCGACGATCTCGCCCGCGCCGCCGTCGAGTCCGCGGTGCACGGCGCCCCGTATGAGGATGCCGAGACCGGTGCGGTTGCCGAGGATCGCCCATACGACGTTGTCGTGGTCGTCGGCCACGCCCCGCCAACGCTCCGCGAGCGCCCCGAGGTTGGTGTCGTTGTCCGCGAACCAGGGCATCGGGATGCGCCGGTTGAGCTCGTCGGGCAGGTGCACGCCCTCCCAGCGTGTCGTGTGCACCAGACGCCGTACGACGCCGTCGTCGTCGATCGCGCCGCCACCCGCGACCGCACCGGCGCGCAGCCGGTCCGCCGACCCGCCCGCGTCGTCGAGCGCCCGAAGGACCAGCGCCGCGGCGTCGTCGAGCGTGACCCGCGGGTCCTGGTAGGCGCGCAACGGTCCGTGCGCCCGGCCGAGGATGCGGCCGCGTACGTCGGCGACGACCGCGGACACGTCCGAGGTGGTGATGTACACGGCCGCCAACAGGGCATGTTCGGCGCGCAGTTCGTAGCGTCGAGCGGGGCGCCCCGCGGAGCCGCTGATCGGCAGCCGGTCCAGCTCCGCCACCCAGCCGGCCTCGACGAGCGAGTCCAGGATGAGCTCGATGGTGCGGCGGGAGAGGCGGGCCTGTTCGGCGAGCGCGGTGAGCGTCGTCGGCCCGGCCGACACCGCCAGCGCGCGCAGGATGACCGAGGTGTTGACGCGTCGGACGGCGCTCTGGTTCATCCCCGGCATCAGCACGCCCCCGCCTCCTCGGACACCGGTCGTACGACGGGGTCGAACACGCCCGTGGTGTCGGCCGCGAGCGCCGCACCGGTACGGCCGTACTCGCGCGCCGGATCGCCGAGCGTCCCGGTGGCCCGCGCCCAGGCCGGTTCCTCGCCATGGAGGAACGCGACCAGGTCGGCGTGCATCGCGGTGGCCAGTTCCTGGGGCGGATGGGGGCCGAGGGCCTCGGCGACTCCCGGTGCGTCGAGTACGTCGAAGAAGTACGGGATGTCGACGCAGTGCGCGGCGCCGCCCAGCACGGGCGAGGGCCATGCGAAGGAGTACAGCCAGGTACCGGCGCTGGCGCCGCGACGGGCGGCCGCGGCGCGCGGGCAGGCGGCGCGGAAGAGGGTGTCGGTGAGGCGGGTGCCTGCCGCGCGGGCGCCGGCTTCCGTAGGACCGCTGTCGAACTCGTCCTCCGTCGCGCCCAGCAGCAGGGGTACGTCGGGCCCGTGCAGGGCGAGTCCTTCGGCGACCGGCACCGGCAGGATGTCGTCGCCGACGAACGGGCGCAGCACGGGCCCGACGTCGCCTCTTTCATCGCGCAGGTCGAGGACGGCCCGCTGGACGTCCTCCACGGTCCGTCCGCCGAATCCGGCACGCGTCGCCGGAACGCCGAGCCGGTCCCCGAGTCGCCCGAGGAAGTCGCGTACCGCGCCCGCTTCGAAGAATCCGCCGGACAGGCTGACCGCCCGCTGGAAGCGGCCGTCGCCGGCGGGTGACGAGAGCAGCGCGAGCACCGCCGCTCCCCCGGCCGACTGCCCGGCGACGGTGACCCGGTCCGGGTCCCCGCCGAAGGCGGCGATGTTCTCCCGCACCCAGTCGAGAGCGAGCAGCAGGTCCCGCAGGCCGAGGTTGGTGAGTACGTCGTCCAGTACGGCGAATCCGTCGACGCCGAGCCGGTAGCCGACGGTGACGCATATGACGCCGTCGCGGGCGAAGGCGCGGCCGTCGTACCAAGGGCTCGCCGGGCTGCCTGCCAGGAAGCCTCCACCATGGATCCACACAATGACCGGCGCGGGCTCGCGGTCGTCGTCCGCGGCCGGGGCGACGACGCCGAGGTTCAGCACGTCCTCGCCGGGCACCGACGGCTCCGGCACGGTGGTCGTGGCGAACAGCGGCACGCGCTGGGAGGTGGGGCCGTGCCGGGACGCGTCGTACGGCTCGGTGAACCTGCCGCGTCGGACGGGAGCGGCGAACCGGCGTGCCCCCGTGGGCGGTTCGGCGAAGGGGATGCCCAGGAAGCGCCGTACCTGACGGCTGCGACGGCCGACGATCGTGCCGGCGGGAGCGTGCACGATGACCGGCTCGTCCGCCGCGTCGAGGCAGTCCATCACGCTCACCGCATTCCCGTTCCGGAGATGCCCTGCACGAAGTAGCGCTGGAGGAACAGGAAGAGCAGCAGCACGGGCAGCATCACGACGATCGCGCCGGCGAGCATCAGGCCGTAGTCCGTGACGTGGGCGGCCGCCTGGCTGGTGGCGGCGAGGCCCACCGGCAGTGTGTAACTGGACATGCTCTGGGCGACGATGAGCGGCCAGATGAAGTTGTTCCACGAGGCGAGGAACGACATGATCGTGATCGTCGCGACGGCGGGGCCGGCCAGCGGGAGGAAGATCCGGAAGAAGATCCGGAACTCGCCCGCGCCGTCGATCCGGGCCGCTTCGAGGAGTTCGTCGGGGATCGACATCGCGTACTGCCGCATGATGAAGACGGACAGCGGCATCGCCACGCCGGGCAGGGCGATACCGGTGAGGGTGTCCGCCAGGCCGAGGTCGACGGTGATCACGAACTGCGTGACGAACACCGCGGTGAACGGCACCATCATCGCCGCCATGACCGCGCCGAACGCGAGCCGCTTGCCCGCGAAGTCGAGTTTGGCGAGCGCGTAACCGGCGGCCGACGCGGCGACGATGTTGCCGGCCACCACCATGACCGCGACGACGACGCTGTTGACCATGAACTGGCCGAAACCCTCGGTTCTGAACAGCCGCAGGAAGTTGTCGAAGGTGACGTGTTGCGGGATCCAGGCGCCGGGGTCGGAGCGGATCTCGTCGAGGCTGCGCAGCGAGCCGCTGATCACCCAGAGGAAGGGCAGCATGGTGAGCAGCGCGCACAGCACCAGAGCGCCGTACAGCAGCGGCCCGGTGACGGACCGGCGGCGCGGGGCGACCCGGTCGGTGACGGTTTCGGCGCTTTTCAAGGCGGCGACGGCGGTCATACGCGGGACCTCAGCAGTCGGAACTGGACAAGACTCACCAGGGCCACCAGCACGAGCATCACGAAGGACGCGGCCGAGGACATCCCGAACTCGCCGGCCCCGAACTGGTGGTAGGTGTACAGCGCCACGGACTCGGTGGAGCCCAGCGGGCCGCCGTTCGTGAGCAGGTACGGCTCGTCGAACACCTGGAGGTAGAAGACGGTCAGCAGCACCGACACCATCAGCGTGGTCGGCAGCAGCAGCGGCAGGGTGATGTGCCTCAGCTGCCGCCACCGTCCCGCCCCGTCGAGGGACGCGGCCTCGTACACGTCGTCCGGGATCGCCTGCAGCCCGGCGAGGAACAGCACCATCGCGATGCCGAAGTTGCGCCAGACGCCGAGGAGGATGACCACGGGCATGGCGAGGTTCGGGTCGTCCAGCCAGTTCGGTCCGGCCAGGCCGACGACGCCGAGCACCTTGTTGACGGTGCCGTTCGCGTTGAAGGCGTACTGCCAGATCAGGGCGACCGCCACCACGTTGGTGACGACCGGTGCGAAGAACAGCATGCGGAAGGTGCCGCGCAGGCGGCGGATGCCGGAGTTCAGCACGACGGCCAGGGCGAAGCCGATCACCATGGTCAGCGGCACGCCGACGGCCACGAACAGGGCGGTGTTCAGGATGTCGCGCAGGAAGCTCTCGTCCTGCAGCAGCCGGACGAAGTTGTCCAGGCCGGTGAAGTCGACGGCGAGCGGATGCCTGAGGTCCGTGCCCCGCAGGTCGGTGAGGCTGAAGCCGAGCGCGGCGACGGTGGGGACCGCCGTGTAGAGCAGGAACACCAGGGCGAACGGTGTGAGGAACAGCCAGGCGACGGCCGTACGATGGGCGCGCCGCCGGGTGGGCCGCCGGGTGCCCACAACAGGCGTGCTGGTCATGGGCAGCTCACTTCGCGCCCGTGCCGAGGCTCTCGGCGTACGACTGGATGTTCGCGGCGGCCTTCTCGGCGGTCGCCGTGCCCTTGGCCACGGCCTCCATCTCCTTGCCCATCCGGGTCGCGACCTGCTGCCAGGTACTGACCTGTGGGAACGTCCGGGTGTTCTTCAGCTGCGTGAGGAAGGCGGCGAGGAGCGGCTGGTCCTTGATGGCGGGGTCGTCCCAGGCGGAGATGACAGCGGGCAGGGAGCTGTACGCCTTGTACTGCGCGACCTGAGTGCTCGGCTGCGATACGTACCGGACGAGCTTCCACGAGGCGTCCGCGTTGCCGCCGCCCGCGAGCACGCCCCAGCTGCCGCCGGCGGAGAAGGAAACGCTGCCCGACGATCCGGCCGGCAGGGGTGCGGTGGCGACGTGGGACGCGGTCCAGCCGTCCTTCTTCGCTGCGGTGTCGAGCTGGCCGACGACCCACGGGCCGGTGATCATCGTGGCGGTCTTCCCGCTGACGAAGTACGGCTGTGCGTCGAGGAACGTGGGCGTGGCGGTGTCGGCGGCGCCCGAGGTGAAGAACGACGCGTTGTACTTCAGCGCGTCGACCATTGCCGGGGTGTCGAGCGTCCACTTCCCGTCGGCCGTGAGCAGCGAGCCGCCGGCCTGCCAGGCGTACATCGCGACGTCCTGGCCGTTGAAGATGTCCCACCCGTTGTCGGCACCCAGGCCGCGCCGCGCACCGACGCCCTGGAGGGCCTTGAAGAAGGGCACCACCTCGTCCCACGTGGCCGGCGCCTCGACGCCCGCCTTCTTGGCCAGGTCGGAGCGGTAGACGAGCGCGTACGTGTAGGCGTACCAGGGCACCGTGTAGGCCACGTCGTCGGCGACGCCCGCGGCCCAGAGGCTCTTGAAGAAGCTGTCCGGTGCGACGAGGCCGTCAGGGACGGGCTGGAGGATCGAGGCGTCGAGGAACTGCGCCTGCGACTCGGGGAAGAACTGGGCGACATCGGGCCCCTTGCCCGCCGCGATCGCCGACTGCAACTTGGTGTAGTAATCGGCGTTCGGGATCAGCGTCAACTTCACGGTGACGTCGGGGTTGGCCGTCTTGAAGGGCTTGATGACCTGCTCGAGCACGTCGGCGTCGCCCTGGGCGGCCCAGACGTTGACGGTGCCGGTGGCCGGCGAGTCGTCGATGGGATCGGCGGACGCTTTCGCGACGGCGGTGTCGTCCTCGCGCCCACAGCCCGTCAGGCCGAGGGTGCCGAGGACGGCCAGTCCGGCGGTCAGTTTCAGGGCACCGCGTCGGGAGAGATTGGGCATCTTGGGCTCCTGTCTCATGGAGGCGCTGAGGACAGTGGGGGATCTCAGTACGGGATCTGAGTGGGGGACCTGGATGGGGGAATCCGAGTGGGGGACCGTGCAGGCCGGGACCTGGGGGATTTCTGGGGGAAGTAGCTTTTTCGGTCCGAGGGACCCGATGGCGAAGCTATGAGGGGCACATTTCGGCCACGTGGCCGAGCCATCACGAATAATTTCGGAACTTGTAGCGAAAACGAATGGTGAGGTTTTGTCCGACCTCGTACCCGCTCTGGTCCGCTCCGGCCCGGGCTGGAGATCCGGAGGTCACCACATCTCCGCTTCATCGGCCCGGCCCCACCGAAGCCGTGGCCCGGATTGGGTGCTCATGCCCTGTTTACGGATTGGAGGAACCTACGAACCTGAGAATTCGCTGAGCATTCGGCGCGCACATTCGTATCTGAGGACGCGCTTCACCCATGCCGGAAGTCCTGCCGGCTCCGGAGATGTCCTTGAGAGGCCCGATGAGACGCAACACGCGAAGAAGATCGAGCACTGCCCGCCGGGCGGTAGGCGCGGCGGCCGCACTGGCCATAGGGGCCGGTGGGCTGGTGGCCGTCAACATCTATGCCTCGGCCGACGAGACCAGCTCGTCGAAGGGCTCTGCCCAGAACCAGGCGCTCGCGGCCGGAACCTCCACCATTGACTGCCCCGACGTCGGCCAGCGGTTGACATCGGTGCCCGCCCAGGCGAAGGCCCAGGTCGACAAGGAACTGGCACTTCTCGACAAGCAGATATCCGAGGCATACCAGCGCCTTTCCACCTCCCAGAAGGCGATTCAGCAGGACCCCAACTTCGCCCAGAACGCGATCGTGGGCCCGCTGAAGGACAAGCGGAAGGCGACGATCGACCGGATCGCCATCGCCATCGGCCGTGTGGCAGCCAAGCCGCAGGGCCTTGACGCTTTGGCGGCCTGCACGCTGCGCGCCACCGGCAACGCCGGTCAGGGCGGCAACAACAACCAGGGTGGCAACGACACCAATGCCGGAGGGACCGGCAACGGCCCCGTCGCCGCCGACTTCGTGGACATCACCAAGGTGAAGTCCAATGTGCGCACGCCCGCCAGGTCGGCGAAGGCTTCGAAGGGCGTCTTCGTCAGCAAGTGCGGGGTGAACGCCAACAAGCTGTACAACAGCGACAACGTCATCGTCGCGCCCGGTGTCACCAACGGCGCACACCATGTGCATGACTACGTCGGCAACCAGGACAACGACGCCTTCTCGAGCGACCAGGACTTCGCCAAGGCCGGGACCAGCTGCCAGAACAAGGGCGACAAGTCCTCCTACTACTGGCCGGTGCTGCGCCTGCAGGACGGCACCAAGGAGTTCGACGCCGGCAAGCAGGGCGGCGGCGCCGAGGGCAACACGGGCCGGATTCTGACGGCCAAGAAGGCAACCTTGGACTTCGTGGGCAGCCCCCGCGGCAAGGTGGTGGCGATGCCCAAGTTCCTGCGCATCATCACCGGTGACGCCAAGGCGTTCGTCAACGGCACGGCCAACGCCAATGCCTCCTGGAGCTGCACCGGCTTCGAGAACAAGGTGCAGTTGAAGGACAAGTACCCCCTCTGCCCGTCAGGCAGCGACGTGGTGCGCACGTTCAAGTTCCAAAGCTGCTGGGACAGCAGGAACATCGACAGCGCCAACCACCGTACGCACGTGGCCTTCGCTGACGCAGGCGGCAACTGCCCGACCGGCTTCAAGGCCATTCCCCAGTTGGTGCAGCGTCTGGTGTACGACGTGGACGCGCCCAGCGTGAAGGACAACGGCAAGACCCGTCCGTTCTTCTCATTGGACAGCTTCCCCGAACAGCAGCACAAGCCGGTCACCGACCACGGTGACTTCATCAACGTCTTCGACGCGAAGCTGATGAACAAGGCGGTCCAGTGCATCAACACCGGACGTAAGTGCAGCTGAGTCCGGGTACCGAGCGGTGGGCGTCGCGCTGACGACGCCCACCGCCATGCCCACGCCGGAGCACGGGCATCGGATCACCGACGCGTCGACGTCATCCGGGCCTGATCCGTGACCGACGGTGCTACCACGCACACCTCGGCAGACGACATGACCGCCCAGCTAGGCATCACCCCTGGCCGGCACCGACGGCGGAGCAGTGCTTCAAGCCGTGCGCCACGGCTCAGCCGCGTGGCCCCGCGCCGTGCAGGAGTGTGTCGATGACGAGCGTGGCCAGCGCGTCCGGGTCCTGTGCCATGGGGTCCTTGTCCGCGCCGGGCCTGTCAAGGGCTTCGCTGAGGAGTGCGTAGTACACCTGCCGCGTCCAGTCCAGGTCCGCGTCCGGGGCGAGCAGTCCCTCACGCTGCGCCCGGTTCAGGAGTTCGACGGTGCGGGTGTCGATCTCCTCCCAGAGGGCGGCTGCAGCGGCGGTGTGGGGCGTGGAGTGGCTGAGGGTGAAGCGCCAGGTGTTCTTGACCCGCAGGACGTTCGCCGTCACCCGGTACAGCGCCACCAGAGCGGGAGCGGCATCGGGCCGGGCTTCCTCGATGGCGTCGATGAGCTGCTGCTTCGCGGAGACGGCGAGCGCCTCCAACAGTGCCTGCCGGTTCGCGAACCGACGGTGAACGGTGATCCTCGTCAGCCCCGCCGCCTCGGCGATCTGTTCCATGGAGGCGCCGGCATCCTGGGCGAGGACCCGCTCGGCCGCCTCCAGAATCGCGCGCACACTGCGCTCGGCATCTGCCCGCAGTGCTCGGCCCATGTCTGTCTCCTGTTCAGTCGTTCGCTACCTGTCCCTCGTAGAGAGGATACGTGAACGCTACGGGTACCCCCTTAATTGATTCTTCAATGTTGCCATTCAGAAAATAGCTGATGCTTTAATGACACAGATAGAGGCTGACCTCTTGAATCTCAAGTGGCCGAGTGCCGCGCGCCCCGCACGGCCGGTACACAGGTAGCGGCAGGGAGCGGGCGCCGCCCCGTGGCTGCCGCGCCTCGGCCTTCCGAACCGTTCTTCCAGAACACAGTGGAGCTTCCCTTTGATAGACCGCGCCGTAGGCCGACGCCGTCAGGCTTTGTTCCTCTTGTTCTTTCTGCCAGGCATCGCCATGTCGTCCTGGGTCACGCGCACCCCGGATGTCCGCGATCAACTGGGCTTGTCCACCGGGCAGATGGGTCTGGTCCTGTTCGGTCTGTCCGTGGGTTCCATGATCGGCATCCTGTGTTCCGGCCGTTTCGTGTCCCGGTTCGGCACCCGGCCGGTCATCGCGCTCGGCACTCTCCTGATCATCGCGGGCACGGTCGTCATCGGTGTGGGCAGCGCCGTGCGGTCGGCACCCCTGGTCACCGCGGGACTGTGCCTGTTCGGCGCGGGCATGGGCGGGGGTGAGGTGGCGGTCAATGTGGACGGCGCCGATGTGGAGCGCATCACCGGGACCGCGGTGCTCCCCTCGCTGCACGGCTGCTTCAGTCTGGGCACGGTCATCGGAGGGTCGGCCGGAATGGCGGCCACCGCCGCCGCGATCCCCGTCCCCTGGCATATGGCCGTGGTCGCCCTGGCCGCCACGGGGATTCTGGTCCACGCCCTGCGTGCCGTTCCCGCGGGTATCGGCATCAGCGCCGTACCGTCGACACCGGGTCCGGGTCCCGGTCCGGCGCGACGGTCCAAGCCTCAGGTGTGGAAGGACCGGAAGCTGCTGCTGATCGGCGCCATCGTGCTGGCCATGGCGCTGGCCGAGGGCGCCGCGAACGACTGGCTGCCGCTGCTCATGGTCGACGGCCACGGCCTTGACGCCACGCTGGGCTCGCTCGTCTTCGTGGGGTTCGCGGCGGCGATGACGCTGGGACGCTTCAGCGGCGGGTTCTTCCTCAGTCGTTTCGGGCGGGCCGCTGTCGTGCGCGCGAGCGCCGTCTCCGGTGCCGTCGGACTCCTCCTGGTCATCTTCTCCGACAACGCCGCCGTAGCCGCAACAGCCGTACTCTTCTGGGGGCTTGGGGCCTCCCTCGGTTTCCCGGTGGCCCTGTCGGCGGCGGGCGACTCAGGCCCCGACCAGACCGCCCGCGTCTCATTGGTCGCCATCATCGGCTACATCGCCTTCCTCGTGGGGCCACCGGCCCTCGGGTTCCTGGGCGACCACTACGGGCTGCGCTCGGCCATGGTGGTGGTTCTGGTGTTCGTCGCCTCCGCCATCCTCATCGCTCCCGCCGCCGACACCCGTGACCGCGCCGCCGCCGCGCGTGACCGCGCCGCCGCCGCGGGGGACGGGGCCCCGCGCACGCCGCCCAGCACCGATCCCGCAGGACAACACCAAGGAGACCGCTCATGAGCCCGCAGGAAGCGTCCGGCACGATCGGCGTCCTCCTCCCCCGCGACATCCCGCAGGGCGACCTCGTCGCCTTCGCGCAGGAAGCGGACGACTACGGCTTCGGCGAACTGTGGGTCGTCGAAGACCTCGGTTACCGCGGAGGGCTCGTCCAGGCCGCCACGGTGCTGGCCCACACCCGCCGCATCCGCGTCGGAGTGGGGCTGCTGCCCGCCGCGGCCCGCAACGTCGCCTTCGCCGCGATGGAAGTGGCCACGAGCCAGGTACACCAAGAGTGCCGTGTACCGCTCAAGAGCCAGCAAGAAATTGGCGCGTCAACCCACGTAAACCCCAGTTTTCCCGACAATCATGGCAGCGCCACGATCGGACGTGCTCACCAAACGCATCAACGGCCACCTCTGGACTGATCCGCCGAGCGGAGTCGCTCCGCAGCCGCATCCAGTGATACACAAGGCGCATGGCAAGGCCCTGACCTGCTCTTTCGTAGAGACACTTCCGCCTGACAGAAGTCGCCTTGCGCGGCAACCACAGCCGTCAGGACCCTGATTCCAACCACGGCACGCGGGGCGAAGACGCCCCGCCGACAGGGACGGGAACCCCCATGCCCCACATGACCGCCTTCGCCAGGAACCAGTGGTACGTCGCCGCCTACAGCCACGAGGTCGGGCGTGAGCTGCTCGGCCGGACGATTCTCGGTGAGCCGCTCGTCTTCTACCGCACCGAGGAGGACGGGACGCCCGTCGTCCTGCACGACCGGTGCGTGCACCGTCGCTTTCCGCTGTCCGAGGCCCCGACCCGCCTCGACGGCGACCGGATCGTGTGCGGATACCACGGGTTCACGTACGACACGACGGGCACCTGTGTGTACGTGCCCGGACAGAAACGCGTACCGCGTACCGCGCGCGTCGCCTCGTACCCCGTCGTCGAGCAGGACTCGCTGATCTGGGTGTGGATCGGCGACCCGGCCCTCGCCGACCCGCAGACCATTCCGCGCGCGAAGCACCTCGACTCCCCCGGCTGGACGACCGTCCGCGGCATGGAGCCGATCGACGCCGACTACGGTCTGCTGGTCGACAACCTCCTCGACCTCTCCCACGAGACGTATCTGCACGGCGGCTACATCGGCACCCCCGAGGTCGCCGAGACGCCCATCACCACGGAGGTCGACGAGGGCGCGGGCATCGTACGGGTGAGCCGGCACATGGACGACGCCGCGTGCCCGCCGTTCTACGCCAAGTCGACCGGCATCCAGGGCCGGATCACGCGCTGGCAGGACATCGAGTACCACGCTCCCTGCCTCTACCTGCTGCACAGCCGCATCGCGCCCGTCGGTGTGGTGCCCGAGCCGGACGGCAGCGACCCGAACGGCTTCCACACCGAGATCACGTACGCCATCACCCCGTCCGCCGACGGCAAGGTGTACGACTTCTGGATGGTCTCGCGGGACTGGGCGACGGACGACGCCGAGGTCACCGAGTTCCTGCGGGGCAACAACCACACGGTCGTGATGCAGGACGTCGACGCGCTCAACCTGCTGCAGAAGACGCTCGGCACCGAGCGCACCGGCTACCAGGAGCTGAGCATCAACATCGACACCGGCGGCCTGGCCGCCCGCCGTATCCTCGCCCGCCTGGTCGAGGAGGGCGCGAAGCCCATGGAGACGGTCCAGTGACGAGCCCGACCGGCGAGATCTACCGCATCGACTGGCTGCCGGGCACCGACATCCTGCACGGCACCTGTCACTGCGGCCGCGAGCACACCGCGCAGGATCCGATCGAGATGTGGGAGTGGATGCTCGCCCACCCGCAGGGGCACGAGCCGCGACACGAGCAGCAAGGCGAGCCGCGAGGAAACAGCTCATGACCGTGTACGAAGCCGAACTCGTCGTCGACCGCAGGGAGTCCGCGGCCGACGGCGTGCTCGCCCTCACCCTGCGCCACCCGCTGGGCGAGGAACTCCCCGCCTGGGAGCCGGGCGCGCACATCGACGTGCTGCTCGGCCCGGACCTGGAGCGGCAGTATTCGCTGTGCGGGGACCCGGCGGACCGGCACGCCTGGCGGATCGGCGTCCTGCGCGAACCCGAGGGGCGCGGTGGATCCGCGTACGTCCACGGGGAGTTGGGGCAGGGCGCCAAGGTCCGGGTGCGCGGACCGCGCAACAACTTCGCGCTCGAGTCCGCCCCGCGCTACCGCTTCATCGCGGGCGGCATCGGCATCACCCCGATCCTGCCGATGCTGGCGGCGGCCGAGGCGGCGGGCGCCGAGTGGACGCTGGTGTACGGGGGCCGGACGCGTGAGTCCATGGCCTTCACCGAGGAGTTGGGCGCGTACGGGGACAAGGTCGCCGTCGCCCCGCAGGACGAGACCGGGCTGCTGGACCTCGGTTCCGTGCTCGACGACCTGCCCGAGGGCACCCTCGTCTACTGCTGCGGTCCGGGGCCGTTGCTGGACGCGGTCGAGGAGCGGTGTCCGGGCGGGCGGCTGCGCGTCGAACGGTTCCAGCCGAAGGAGCAGGAGACCGGCCCGGACAGCGCGTTCGAGGTCGTGCTGGAGCGCGCCGGGCACACGCTGACCGTGCCCGAGGGCGTGTCCGTCCTCGACACCGTGCGCGCCGCCGGTGTCGAGGTGCTCTTCTCCTGCACCGAGGGCACCTGCGGCACCTGCGAGACCGACGTCCTCGAAGGCGAGCCGGACCACCGGGACTCGGTGCTCACGGACGAGGAGCGGGCGAGCTGCGAGACGATGATGATCTGTGTGTCCCGGTGCCGCGGGAAACGGCTCGTGCTGGATCTGTGATCCTGAGGTCGGCGTCGATCCGCGCGACGGTCGCCAGCAGGTGGGGCAGCAGGTCGCGGCGGACGGACTCGACGGAGTTGCGGCTGGCGTGCACGGCGATGTTCACGCCGGCCACCACCTCACCGTCCCGGTCCCGCACCGGGGCGGCGACCGACCTGAGCCCCTCCTCCAGTTCCTGGTCGACGAGGGCGTAGCCCTGCCGTCGTACGCGGTGCAGTTCCGCGCGCAGGGCGTCCGCCGAGACGAGGGTGCGCGCGGTCAGCGGTGTCAGCTCGGCGCGGGCGAGCCGGGCCTCGATCTCGTCGTCCGGCAGGTGGGCGAGGATGACCCGGCCCACGGACGTGACGTGCGCCGGGAAGCGGGTGCCGACCGTGATGGACGCGGTCATGATGCGGCTGGTCGGGACGCGGGCGGCGTACACGACGGCGTCGCCGTCCAGGACGCACAGCGACGACGACTCCCGTACCTGCGCGACGAGTTGCTCCAGATGCGGTGCGGCGATCTCCGGCAGCGTGACACTGGACAGGTAGGAGTAGCCGAGCTCCAGCACGCGCGGGGTGAGGCGGAAGAGCCGGCCGTCGGTCTGCACGTAGCCGAGGTCGGCGAGGGTGAGCAGGAAGCGGCGAGCGGCCGCCCGGGTCAGGTCGCAGGCGCGGGCGACCTCGCTCAGCGTCAGCGCCGGGTGGTCGGCGTCGAAGGCGCGGATGACGGCGAGGCCGCGCTCGAAGGACCGGACGAAGTACGGTGCGCGAACCTCAGCGGGCATCGGCGCCTCCAGCAGGACGTACGAACGTACGCAGGGCGCACGCTATGAGCGCATGTCCTGTGATGTCAACGGCCCCTTCACCTCATGGGCATTGACCATGACTACCATCCGGCCATACGTTCTCGCTGAGCACATTCGTGCTGTCTGCGCACAGGCTGTCGGAGCACCAGGTCCGGTCGCACAGGGGGAACCAATGCGTCGTCGTCTGCTCGTCGGCCTCACGGCCGTATCCGTTCTGACCGCCGCCACAGCCTGCGGCTCGTCCGACTCCTCAGGGTCGGACAAGGCCGCCGAGTCCGGTGGCACCACCACGGTCAAGGTCGGCCTCATCCCCATCGTCGATGTCGCGCCCCTCTACCTGGGCCAGCAGAAGGGCATCTACAGCAAGCACGGCCTGAAGCTGGAGATCACCACCGCGCAGGGCGGCGCGGCGATCGTGCCCGGGGTGGCGAGCGGTCAGTTCCAGTTCGGCTTCTCCAACGTCACCTCGCTCATGGTCGCCCAGTCCAACAACGTGCCCGTCAAGGCCGTCGCCAACGCCATCGCCTCCACCGGCGTGGAGGGCAAGGACTTCAGCGGGCTCACGGTGAAGCAGGACAGCCCGATCAAGTCACCGAAGGACTTGGAGGGCAAGAAGGTCGCCATCAACACCCTGAAGAACATCAACGAGACGGCCGTGCGCGCTTCGGTGCGCAAGGCGGGCGGCGACCCCGACAAGGTCAAGTTCGTCGAACTGGCCTTCGACCAGATGCCCGCCGCCCTCGACAGCGGCCAGATCGACGCCGCCCAGGTCGTCGAGCCGGCCCTCGCCACCATCAAAAGCCAGGGGGGCCGCGTGATCGCCTCACCCCTGGTGGACGTCGCGCCGGACCTCACCGTCGCCATGTACTTCACGTCCACGCAGTACGCGCAGCAGAACCCGGAGGTGGTCAAGAAGTTCCAGGCGGCCACCGCCGAGGCCCTGGCCTACGCCGACGCCCACCCCGACGAGGCGCGCCAGGTCGTCACCACGTACACCAAGATCCCGGCGGCCGTGCTGGAGAAGGTGACCCTGCCGAAGTGGCCGGCCGAGCCGAACCGCGCTTCCATCGAGGCGCTGATGAAGCTGGGCGAGGAGGACGGCCTCTTCAAGTCGACGCCGGACCTGGACAAGCTGCTGCCATGAGAGGCGGGAACGCGTGAAGGGCCAGAACGCCGCACTCGGTGCGGCCGGGCTCGCGGCCTTCCTCGCCCTGGGCGAGGCGGTGCCGCGGCTCGGCCTGGTCAAGGAGGCCTACTTCCCGCCGACCAGCCGCATCGCCGACGCGCTGCTCGACGAGGTGGCGGACAGCGCCTTCTGGACCGCGCTCGGTGACACCCTCACCGGCTGGGCCCTGGGCCTGGCGATCGCGTCCTGCGCGGGAATCGTGGTGGGCGTGCTGATCTCGGTCGTGCCCCATCTGCGGGAGGCGACCGCCTCGACGATCGAGTTCCTGCGCCCGATCCCGTCGGTCGCGCTGATCCCGCTGGCGGTGCTGCTGTACGGCTCCGAACTGCGCTCGGTGCTGCTGCTCGTCGTCTACGCCTCGTTCTGGCAGGTGCTGATCCAGGTCCTGTACGGCGTCCAGGACGTCGACCCGGTCGCGGAGGAGACGGCACGGTCGTACGGTCTCGGCACCTGGGCGCGGATCCGGCATGTGCTGTGGCCGACCGCGCTGCCGTACGTGATGACCGGCGTCCGGCTGGCGGCGGCCGTCGCGCTGATCCTCGCCATCACCGCCGAACTCATCATCGGCGCACCGGGGTTGGGCAAGCGCATCGGGGTCGCGCAGACCTCCCAGGCCGTACCGGAGATGTACGCGCTGATCGTGGTCACCGGCGTGCTCGGGCTGCTGATCAACGTGGGCGCGCGGACGGTGGAGCGGCGGGCGCTGGCCTGGCACCAGTCGGTGCGCGGGGAGGTGGCGGTATGAGGCGCCTGCTGCTGCGGGTGGTGTTCGTTCTCGCCCTGCCGGCGCTGCTGGTCGCGGGCTGGTGGGTGGCGTCCGACGACAGTACGGACGTGTACTGGCCGCCGCTGCGGACGATCCTGGAGACCTTCCCGGACGTATGGACGAGCGACCGCCTCGAGGACGACGTGCTGCCCAGCGTGCTGCGGCTGTCGGGCGGTTACGCGCTGGCGGCCGTCGTCGGCGTGGCGCTCGGCACGGTCATCGGCTCCTACCGGCGGGTGCGGGCGGTGTGCGAGCCGGTGCTGGAGTTCCTGCGAGCGGTGCCGCCGCCCGTGCTGATCCCGGTCATCATGCTGTTCGCGGGCATCGGCGACACCATGAAGGTCACTGTCATCGCGAGCGGCTGTGTGTGGCCGATCCTGCTCAACACCGTGGAAGGCGTCCGGGCGGTGGACCCGGTGATGGCCGAGACGGCACGCTCGTACGGCATCACGGGCGCGTCCCGCCTGCGCACGGTGGTCCTGCGCTCGGCGAGCCCGCAGATCTTCGCGGGACTGCGCCAGGCGCTGTCCATCGCCATCATCCTGATGGTGATCAGTGAGATGTTCGCGGCCAGCAGCGGGCTCGGCTTCACCATCGTCCAGTTCCAACGCAGCTTCGCCATCCCCGACATGTGGACCGGCATCCTCGTGCTCGGTCTGCTCGGCTTCCTGCTGTCCGTCGTCTTCCAGCTGGTCGAGCGGCGGGCGCTCGGCTGGTACCACGGTCTGCGCGCATCCACCCGGCGGTCCCGGTGAGCATCGTGAAAGGGCGGTCCATGCTGGACGTACGCGGCCTGAAGAAGGTGTACGACGGTTCCGGTCGGCGGGTGGAGGCGGTACGCGATCTCACCTTCACCGTCGACGCGGGCGAACTCGTCTGTCTCGTCGGCCCGTCGGGCTGCGGCAAGACGACCCTGCTGAAGTGCATGGGCGGCCTGCTCGCGCCGACAGCGGGCGAAGTCCTCCTGGAGGGACGGAAGGTGACCGGGCCACCGCCCGGCATGGCCTTCGTGTTCCAGGAGTACGGCCGCAGTCTGTTCCCGTGGATGCGGGTCGGCGAGAACGTCGAACTCCCCCTGAAGCAGAAGGATTTGAGCAAGGCCCGACGCCGGGAGCTGGTGACGGACGCACTGCGCTCGGTCGGGCTCGCGGACGCGGCCGGGGCGTATCCCTGGCAGCTGTCGGGCGGCATGCAGCAGCGGGTCGCCATCGCCCGCGCCCTGGCGTACGAGCCGCGGGTGCTGCTGATGGACGAGCCGTTCGCTGCGGTGGACGCGCAGACGCGGGCGGATCTGGAGGACCTGGTACGGCGGCTGTGGCGGGAGCGCGGCATCACGATTCTGTTCGTCACCCATGACATCGACGAGGCGGTCTATCTCGGTGAGCGGGTGATCGTGTTGTCGGCCTCCCCCACGGTCGTGCAGGAGCAGTTGAAGGTTGATCTGCCGGATGAGCGGGATCAGTTGCATACGCGGGTGGCTCCGCGGTTCGCGGAGTTGCGTACGCATGTGTACTCGCAGATCCAGGCGGCTAAGAGGGGGGACGTCGGGGCCTAAGAGCTCGGTCCGGTATGTGGTTTGGCGGCTGCGGGTTGCGGGGGTTGATCGCGCCCACGCGGCGGAGCCGCATCATGTCACAGCCCCGCGCCCCTTACGGGGCGCTGCCCATAGGTTCCTGACATGGCCCAGGTGGCGGGTCATCACGTCTCGTACGTCTTCCTCGTCTCTGGCCCGAAGGGCGTCCAGGAGCTCCAGGTGCTCCTCGGCCGAGGCCTGTAGCCGTCCCGCCTCGGCCAGTGCCGTCAGCCCGTACAGGCGGGAGCGGCGGCGCAGGTCCCGTACCACCTCGACCAGGTGCGCGTTGCCGGCGAGGGCCAGTAGCCCGAGGTGGAAGCGCAAGTCCGCCTCCACGTAGGCGACGAGGTCGCCGGCCGCGGCGGAGGTGACGATCTCCTGGGCGACCGGGCGCAGGGCCTCCAGGTCGGCGGGGTCGGCCGTGGTCGCGAGGCCGGCCGTGATCGGGATCTCGATGAGGGACCGGATGTGGGTGTACTCGTCGAGCTGTCGCTCCGAGACGGCGGTGACCCGGAAACCCTTGTTGGGGACGGTGTCGACCAGGCCCTCCTTGACCAGGTCCAGCATGGCCTCGCGCACCGGGGTGGCCGAGACGCCGAAGCGGGCGGCGAGGCCCGGCGCCGAGTACACCTCGCCCGGCCGCAGCTCGCCGGCGATCAGCGCGGCCCGCAGCGCGTCCGCGACCCGCTCCCGGTGGCTGGGTTTCCTGCCGCCCAGCACGGGCAGGTCGGGGATGTGCTGCGGGGCCATGACGTTCGTTCTCCTTCGGTCACCGGTCATTGTGGGAGCCGCCCGAGCCGCCTACAGCACGAAGCCCGCCGGGAACGGGTCCGACGGATCGAGCAGGTACTGCGCGGTGCCCGTGATCCAGGCGCGGCCGGTGAAGCTGGGCAGGACGGCGGGGCGGCCGGCGACCTCGGTGGTGCCGAGGAGGCGGCCGGTGAACCGGGTTCCGATGAAGGACTCGTTCACGAACTCGGTGTGCAGGGGGAGTTCGCCACGCGCGTGGAGTTGCGCCATGCGCGCGCTGGTGCCCGTACCGCAGGGCGAGCGGTCGAACCAGCCGGGGTGGATCGCCATCGCGTGCCGGGAGTGGCGGGCGGTGGCGCCGGGTGCGATCAGGTGGACGTGGTGGCAGCCGTGGATGGAGGGGTCCTCGGGGTGGACGGGTTCGTCCTCGGCGTTGATCGCCTCCATGAGGGACAGGCCGGCCTTGAGGATGTCGTCCTTGCGGGAGCGGTCGAAGGGCAGACCGAACTCCTCCAGCGGCAGGATGGCGTAGAAGTTGCCGCCGTAGGCGAGGTCGTAGGTCACCGTGCGTCCGTCGGCGAGGGTGATCTTGCGGTCGAGGCCGACGGAGAAGGACGGGACGTTCTTGAGGGTGACCGCCTTGGCGGCGCCGTCCTCCACCGCCAACTCGGCGACGACCAGGCCGGCCGGGGTGTCGAGCCGGATGGTGGTGACCGGCTCGACGACCTCGACCATGCCGGTCTCGACGAGCACGGTCGCCACGCCGATCGTGCCGTGCCCGCACATCGGCAGATAGCCGGAGACCTCGATGTAGATGACGCCCCAGTCGCAGTCGGGGCGGGTGGGCGGCTGGAGGATCGCGCCGCTCATCGCCGAGTGGCCGCGCGGCTCGTTCATCAGCAGTTGTTTGATGTCGTCGCGGTGCTCACGGAAGTACAGGCGCCGCTCGTTCATGGTCGCGCCGGGGACGGTACCGATGCCGCCGGTGATCACGCGGGTGGGCATGCCCTCGGTGTGCGAGTCGACGGCGTGCAGGACGAGTCTGCTGCGCATGGTCGAGCCTCCTCTACGCGAGCCCTGCGGCTACGGCCTTCTCGGTGGCGGAGCGGATCGTGGCCTCCTGGTCAGGGAGCAACGGCACCCTCGGCGGACGGCAGCGTCCCCCGTGGCGGCCGACGATGTCCATGGAGAGCTTGATGGCCTGCACGAACTCGACCTTGGAGTCCCAGCGCAGCAGCGGGTGCAGTTGCTCGTAGAGCTTCTTGGCGGTGGTCAGGTCGCCGCCGACTGCCGCGCGGTACAGCTCGACGGTGGACTTCGGCAGGGCGTTCGGGTAGCCGGCCACCCAGCCCTTGGCTCCGGCCAGCGCGAGCTCCAGCAGGACGTCGTCGGCGCCGATCAACAGGTCCAGTTCCGGGGCGAGTTCGGCGAGCTGGTAGGCGCGGCGGACGTCACCCGAGAACTCCTTGACCGCACGGATGTACCCCTCGCCGTGCAGCCTGGCGAGCAGCTCCGGCACCAGGTCGACCTTGGTGTCGATGGGGTTGTTGTACGCCACGATCGGCACGTCGGCCTCGGCGACCTCGGCGTAGTGGGCGAGGACGGAACGCTCGTCGGCGCGGTAGGCGTTGGGCGGCAGCAGCATGACGGCGGCGCACCCGGCGTCGCGGGCCTGCTCGGCCCAGCGGCGGGCCTCGGCGGAGCCGTAGGCGGCGACGCCGGGCATCACGCGCGCGCCGCCGATGGCGGCCACGGCCGTCTCGACGACCTTGGCCCGCTCCTCGGGGGTGAGCACCTGGTACTCGCCGAGCGAGCCGTTCGGTACGACGCCGGCGCAGCCGTTGTCGACCAGCCAGGCGCAGTGCTCGGCGTACTTGCCGTAGTCGACGGAGAGGTCGTCGTTCAGGGGAAGCGCGGTGGCGACGAGCACGCCGCGCCAGGGACGGTGGTCGGTCATGAGAGTCCTCTCTCTGTGGGCTGTCGGGCAGCGCCCTCGGCAAGGACGCCGAGCGGCACGGGCCGTGCGAACGGCCGCCGCGACGAGGTGGGCTCGCAGCCGGCGAGTCCGGCCACCGCGGGCCCGCACACCCGTCCCTGGCACCAGCCCATCCCGGCCCGCGTCAGCAGCTTCACGGTCCTCAGGTCACCGGCGCCGAGTCGCTCGACGGCCTCCCGGACCGCACCGCCGGTGACCTCCTCGCAGCGGCAGACGACGGTGTCGTCGGTGATCTGCTCGGTCCAGTGCGCGGGCGGCGCGTACACGGTGTCGAGCGCGGCGGAGAACTCCCGCAGGCCGGCCCTGGACTTCGCGGCCGCGGCCCACTCCCGTCGGTCGGGTTCGGCTCCGTGCAGCCGCGCGGCGGCGGAGCGCCCGGCGATGTGCCCCTCGGCGAGCGCGAGGGCCGCCCCGCCGATGCCGGTGGCCTCACCCGCCGCCCAGACACCGGGAACGTCGGTGCGCTGTTCCCCGTCCACGTGGACGTCCGAGCCGTCGATACGGCAGCCGAGGGTCTCGGCCAGATCGGTGTGCGGCAGCATGCCGTGGCCGACGGCGAGGGTGTCGCAGGGGATACGGCGCCCGGTGCCGGGCCTGACGCGCCCCACGCCGTCGAGCGCGGCGACGGTCACCGCCTCCAGCCGCTCGGTGCCGTGTGCCTCGACCACGGTGTGGCGGACGAGGGTGCGCACGCGGTGCCGCAGCAGCCGGGCCGCGTATCCGGCGCCTTCGGCGACCTTTTCCGGCCGCGCGGCGAGCGCGCGGGCTCGCCGTAGGAACGCGCGCGGCTCGGCGGACTCGACGAGTGCGGCGATCTCGACCCCGGCCGCGGCGAGCCCGGCGGCCACCGGCAGCAGCAGGGGCCCGGTCCCGGCGACCACGGCGGTCCGCCCGGACACCGCGAGGGCGCCCTTGAGCATGGCCTGGGCCCCGCCCGCGGTGATGACGCCGGGGAGGGTCCAGCCGGGGAAGGGCAGCACCTTCTCGTAGCCGCCGGTGGCGAGGAGCACGGCGTCGGCGCGCACCTCGACCGGCTCCTCCTGCTCGGGGCCGAGCAGAGCGTGCACGGTGAAGCCCTCGCCCCGCCGCTCACCTCGCTCGACGAGCCAGACGTGATGATCCGTCAAGTGCCGTACGGCGCCTGCCCGCACGTGGGCCCCCAGCGCGTCCCGCAGCCGCTCCCAGGTTCGCCACTGGTGGTGCAGTGCCTGCGGGCGCGCGGCGCGCAGTGCGGCGGCGGGCTGCCGGTAGAACTGTCCGCCCGCCTGTTCGGCCGAGTCGAGCAAGGTGACCCGGACCCCCCGGGCAGCCGCGGCGACGGTCGCGGCGAGACCGGCCGGCCCCGCGCCGACCACCGCGAGCCGCGGTCGCTCACTCACCATGCCCGGTCCCCTCCTGCGTACGGATGGTGTCGCCCGGACGCACCGGTACCAGACAAGCCCGTCTGTTCGGGCGGTCGTTGACGGTCACCAGGCAGTCGAAGCAGACGCCGATCCCGCAGAAGATCCCGCGCGGACGCTGATCGCCGCGGGTGGTGCGCCAGGAGGTGACTCCGGCCGCCCAGAGCGCGGCGGCGACCGTCTGGCCGGGCAGCGCCCCGACCGTACGACCGTCCAGGGTGATCGTGAAGGCGGGGCCCGGCTCGGCCCCGGCGAGGTCCAGGGGGGATGTCACGCGGCCTCCTCGGGGAAACGGTCGGGCCGGAACGGCGCCAGGTCCAGGTCGGGCGTCTTCGCGGTCAGCGCCTGCGCGATCAGATGCCCGGTGCCGGTGGCCAGTCCGATGCCCGCGCCCTCGTGCCCGCAGGCGTGGAAGAGCCCGGGTACGCGGGGATCGGGGCCGATGGCGGGCAGGTGGTCGGGCATGTACGGGCGGAAGCCGAGGTAGGAGCGCAGGGCGTGGACGTCGGCCAGGAAGGGGAACAGCCGGGTCGCGCCGGCCGCCAGGGCCCGTACCGCCGGCAGCGAGAAGGTCCGGTCGAAGCCGACCCGTTCACGGCTCGCGCCGATCAGGATCGGGCCCGCCGCCGTCCCCTCCACGACCGGCGAGGTCTGCAGCGCGGCCGAGTCGCTGGCCACGTCGGCGACGTAGTCGGCGGCGTACACCTTGTGGCGGACCAGGCGCGGAAGCGGCTCGGTGACCAGGACGAAGCCGCGCCGGGGCAGGACGGGCAGGGAGGTTCCCGCGCGTGCGGCGAGCTCGGCGCCCCAGGTGCCGGCCGCGTTGATGACCGCCGGGGCGTGCAGGTCGCCCCGGTCCGTACGGACGCCGCGCACCGCCCCGTCCGCCGTGCGCAGCACCTCCGTCACGGTCCGGCCGGTGAGCAGGCGCGCGCCGGAGGCCTTCAGCAGGTGGGCGGCGGCCAGGGCGGGCATGACCTGGCTGTCCTGCGGGTAGTGCACGCCGCCCGGCAGGCCCGGGGCGAGATGGGGTTCGAGGTCGTACAGGTCGCCGCCCGTGACCGTGTCCGCCACCACTCCTGCGGCACGCTGCCCGTCGGCGAACCGCTCGAGGGCCGTGAGCCCGTCGGAGGTCGAGGCGACCACGACGCCACCCTTGGCCTCGTACTCGAAGATCTCGCCGTAGTCCCCCGCGAGTTCCTCCCACAGACGACCGGACAGCAGGGCGAGGTCGAGTTCGGGCCCCGGCTCCTTGTCGGAGACGAGGAGGTTGCCCTCACCGGCGCCGGTCGTGCCGCCGGCCACGGAGCCGCGGTCGACCACGGTGGCGTCGAGCCCCGCCCGGGCCGCGTACAAGGCGCAGGCGGCGCCCACCATTCCGGCTCCGACGACCACGACGTCGCAGGTCAGTCGCTCGCTCACGTCAGTACTATGTCACATACCTCTGGCGCGCGGAATGCCGCCGACGCCGGAAGACCCGAACGGAAGAGATGGGTTGAAGAGGCGGCTCGAAATGGTGGGTTGCCGACAAGGCGCCGTCGGCGACCTGAACGCCGACGGTGCCTGTCAGGCCTCGGACGCGGACACCACGCTGAGGTGGCTCGCCACGCGGCGGGGGCGGACGGTCCGCCGCCGGGCGGGCGAGGGGCGACGCGCGGCGCGCAGCACCAGCGTCAGCCGGGTGTAGCCCATGTCCCGCAGGGTCCTGGGCGTCTCGTCGACGACCCGGCAGTCGGTGGCGCCCCAGCGCGGGTCGGGATGCAGCAGCGGACGGACGGCGCCGTCGTGCTCGACGCCCTGCTCGCCGACCGCGCGGATCCAGTGCGGCAGGCCGTGCCGGTAGGCGGCCTCCATGATCGGGTCCTGGGCAATGTCCCGGCGGATCGACTGCAGCCCGTGATCGTGGCCGTGCCGCTCCACGGCGGCGGCGAAGTGCGCCAGCATCGGCAGGCACCAGCGCGACTCGTGCTCACCGAGGACCGTGCTCGCGTCGGGGTGGAACAGGACGAACCTCAGGAAGTTGTCGCCCGGCATGGCCGTCGGGTGAGGGCCCACACCACGGAAAAGTGACTCGAAAGCGGTGTTGGCCAGGACGACGTCCCAGCGGTGGTCGAGAACGAGGGACGGGAAGGGGACGGACTCCAGGAGGGTGGCGTAGTCCTGCAGATACGCCTGGGCCTCGAGACTCTCGGGGACGGGCCGCGGTTCCGACCGCTGCCCACCTGCCTGATATGCCATCGGGAGGTCACCCCTCTTGCCTATGCGGCCTTCACGCGGCGCCTTGATCCTGATGCCCCGACTCGAGCCGTGTCAACTATCGTGGCATTTCACGGCTGTTGACGGCTGAAATGGGCCACAGTTGTGGCGAGACCTGGATGTGAGTTCGAACAACCGGCTACGCTCCGGGAAGTTCACGGCAACCCGCTTGTGAGAAGCCAGTGAGAAACGTAGGAGATCTGTCGGTGTCGGATGGCTTCGAGTCTCCGGGCGAGGCGGCGTCGACGGTACTGCCGTCCGTCGTCGCCCGCGTCGCCGCACTCGCCGACCGGCTCGGCGTGCCGCACGCCGAGGTCTTCGACACCGGCCGCCTGTCCGTGGCCTCCGGCGTGCCCGAGCCCGTCGTCAAGGCGCTGCTGAGCGGCCGCCCGGCGGGCGAACCGGACGTCCAGGCCCGGTTCCTGCAACGCCTGGACATGCTGCGCCGCACCCGCCTCAAGCCCAACGGGCGCAAGTACACCCAGCAGGAGATCGCCGACGGCGCCGGCATGTCCCGGCAGCAGGCCGGCGCGCTCATCAACGGCGACCGCCGCCCCACCATGGAGCACTGCGACGCCATCCAGCGGTTCTTCCGGGTGCACGCCGGATTCCTCACGGCGGAGGACCCCGAGGCGCTCGCGGGCGCCCTCCAGCGCGCCGAGCAGGACCTCCTGCAAAGGCTCGCCGAGCGGGAGGCGGCCGCGGCCGCCGACGATCCGCTGGAACGGCTGCTGCAGGACCACGGCGTTCGCGGGATCGCCTGGCGGGCCGCGCAGTTGCCCACCGACCAGCACCGCGACAAGGTGGCGGAGTGGCTGGACATGCTCCTGGAGAGCGTCAAGCGGCCCGAGTCCTGATCCGGGGGAGAACTGTGGGCATCGGTAAGGAAATGCGCCGCCTGTGCGGCGAGCTGGTCGCGGAGCTGACCCTCGCCGCCCCGGCACGGCCCGAGGACCTGTACGGCGCCCTGTGCGACGCGATGAGCAGACGCCGCGGCCGCCCCGTGCACTTCCGTACGGCCGCCTTCCCGCCCGGCACGGCCAGCGGGCTGTGGCTCGACATGGCCGAGCAGGACCTCGTCGTCATCGAGGAACGCACCACCCCCGACCACCAGTTGGTGATCCTCGGCCACGAGTTGTGGCACATGAAGGCCGGGCACTGCAGCCACCACGTGGAGGGCGCCGCGGTCGCCGCCCGCCTGCTGAACGACGAGGCGGACCTCCAGGCGACGGTACTGAAGGTCGCCGCCCGCACCCGCTTCGACCAGGCCGACGAGAAGGAGGCGGAGACCTTCGGCCTCCTTCTGGCCAGCAAGTGCCGTGCGTGGTTGGCCGGTTCTTCGTCGCGGGGCCCGGTGCAGCGCGATCACCTGGCGGGCAGGATCGAGGCGTCGCTGGGGTACTTGGGATCACAGCAGGGTTGACCGACGGCTTGCCCCGTAGGGGACCGAGCCATCGAGCGACTCACGTCGCGCTGCGTTCGCTGGCCTCACGAAAATCACGCTCGATCGCACGGCTGTGAGCAGCGTCGGCCCGGCCCTCCGCCGTCCCCGGCCGCCCCTCCCGCAGCAAGTCCCGCCAGTGTTCCCGGCTCCAGTCGGCAGCGGCCGTACCGGCGGTGAACTCCTCCACCAGGGCGACGAACCGCCCCGGGTCGCTGTGGAACGGAAAGTGCCCCGCGCCCTCGAAGATCTCCAGCCGGCTGCCCGGCATCGCCTCGTGCGCCCCGTACGCGTGACGTACGGGCACCACGCTGTCCCGGTCGCCCCACAACAGCATGGTCGGCATGCCCTCGGTGAGGTAGCAGCGGTCGAGCATGGTCACGACCTGGCCACGCCAGTCGACGACCGCGCGCAGGGTGCGGATGAAGGCGTTGCGCGCGGTCTCGTCGGGGAGTGCGTCGACGAGGGTGAGCAGTTCGGGGGCGTCCTGCCCGAGGTCGGTGTCGAGGAGCTTCATCAATTGTGTGGCGAGGCCTACTTGGAGGCGCATGCCGGGCAGGCGCAGCGCGGACAGCATCAGATGGGCGCCGGGCAGCGAGACCAGTCGTAGGACGGGGTTGACCTCGCGGCCCACGCCGCCCGCGCTGACCAGGATGAGCCGCTCGGTGCGCTCGGGGAACTGATACGCGAACTGCATCGCCACGCCTCCGCCGAGGGAGTGCCCGACCAGGGTGGCCGATTCGATGCCGAGGGTGGTGAGCAGGTCGCGCACGCCGTTGGCGTAGGCGGCCACCGAGTAGTCGGCGCGGGGTTTGTCGGAGGCGCCGTGGCCGAGGAGGTCGGGGGCGATCACGGTGTGGGTGCGGGCGAGGTCGGGGATGAGTTCGGCCCAGGTCGCCGAGGAGTCGCCGATGCCGTGGATGAGGACGAGGGCCGGGCCCTGGCCGGCCATGCGGTAGGCGCGGCGGTAGCCGTGCACGACGCGGTACTTCAGCTGGAGTTCCGCGTCGCCCACCGGGCGCAGCCGTACGGGGCCCGCCGGGCGCCGTCGTGGGGCGTCGACCACGCGTTTCGCCTCCTGTTCCGGTGGCCGCGGTGGGCGGCCGGAAGCCTTCCTTCCAGCGTAGGTGCGCATTCCTCCCGTGGATTTCGGTGAGGTTTCCCCTCCGCTAAGCGGGCGAACGGACGCGGAGCGAGGCCCGATTGTCAGTGGTGGGCGGCAAGCTGGAAGTGCACCGCCCTGTGGGGGTGTGACAGCACAGACCGACGTGGGGAGAACCGCCCGATGCACACCGCTGTACTCACCGACCGTGAGCGCACCGCCGTCCAGGCCTATCTGCGCCTGTTGCACACGGTCCGGGCTTCGTTCGACGTCGCGCCCGGCCCGCCGGGTGCCGGCCGACCACCCGTGGTCCCGCCCGCGGTGCTGGCCGAGGCGGAGCGGGCGCTGGAGGAGGCGGGGCTGGCCGGAAACGAGGAGGCGTTCTTCCGGCTGCTGCACAGCTGGTGTCCGCCGGAGCCGTAACCCGCCTGGGGTTTGCGCCCGCCTGGGATTTACGCGTGCCTGGGGTTTACGCGTGCGGCACGGTGACGGTGTGCGGCACTGTCACCGCGGTCGCCACGAGCCCGCGCCGGGCGGTCCAGCGGCCCTCGAAGTGAGTGAGCCGCCGGCCGCCCACCAGCGGGCCCGGGACGAGGAGTTCGGCGCGCAGGGCGCCGGTGAGCGGGTCGTCCGGATCCACGGAGAGCTCGATGTCGGCCTCGGAGAAGTCCAGCCACTTCCGGGTGAGGGGGAACCACGCCTTGTAGACGGACTCCTTGGCGCTGAACAGCAGCCGGTCCCAGTGGATGCCGGGGTGTTCGTGGGTGAGCCGGCGCAGGCGGTCCCGTTCCGCGGGCAGGGACACGGCGAGCAGGACGCCGTCGGGGAGCGGGCCGTCGCGTTCGGCGTCGATGCCCAAGGAGGCCAGGTCGGTGGCGCGGACGAGGGCCGCCCCGCAGTAGCCGTCGCAGTGGGTCATGCTGCCGGTGAGTCCGGAGGGCCAGCCCGGGGCGCCACGCTCCCCGGGCAGGATGGCCTGGGGTGGCACGCCGAGCTTCTCCATGGCCCGGCGGGCGCAGGAGCGTACGACGGCGAACTCGCGGCGCCGCTTGGCGACGGCCTGGGCCACGACGGCTTCTTCCTCGGGGTACAGGCGCGCGTTCTCGGGCTCGTCGTTGCCGTACACCTCGACGGCCACCACGGAGTCCGGCAGGAGTTCCGAGATCACCGCGCCCCGACCTCCTTCGGCACGATGCGGCGCAGCCGCCCCGGTGGATCCGGACGCTTCCGCCACTCGCGGGGGTAGCCCACCGACACCTCCTCGAAGCGGACGCCGTCGTGCCAGGTGGTCCGCGGGATGTGGAGGTGACCGTAGACCATGGTCTGGACGCGGAATCTGCGGTGCCAGTCGGCGGTCAGCCGGGTGCCGCACCACATGGCGAACTCGGGATACCACAGGATGTCCGTGGGGTGCCGGTCCAGCGGGTAGTGGTTGACGAGGACGGTGGGCAGGTCCTCGGGCAGGGCGGCGAGCCGGCGTGCGGTCTCGGCGACGCGGGCCCGGCACCAGGCCTCGCGGGTGGGGTAGGGGTCGGGGTGCAGCAGGAACTCGTCGTTGCAGACGACCCCGGTCTCGTGCGCGTACGCCAGTCCCTGTTCCTTGGTCGTGCAGCCGGCCGGCAGGAAGGAGTAGTCGTACAGCAGGAACAGCGGCGCGACGGCGACCGGGCCGCCGGCGCCGGTCCAGACGGGGTAGGGGTCCTCTGGTGTGATGACGCCGAGTTCCCGGCACAGGGCGACCAGGTGGTCGTAGCGGGCGACTCCGCGCAGGGTGACGGTGTCCTTCGGGTGGGTCCACAGCTCGTGGTTGCCCGGGGCCCAGACGACCTTGCGGAAGCGGCCCGCGAGTGTGGAGAGGGCCCAGCGGATGTCGGAGACGGTCTCCGCGACGTCGCCGGCCACGAGCAGCCAGTCGTCGTCCGACTCGGGCCGCATCCGTTCGACGAGGGCGCGGTTCTCCTCGTAGCCGATGTGCAGGTCGCTGATGGCCAGCAGCTGTCCGGCACCGCCGACCGTCGACGTCACCTGTCGCCTCCTTCGATCACCCGAATGGGAACACGAGAACACACTTGCGGTTCCCAGGACAAGGGCGTATCGAAACGGCCGATCTTCCCGTCGGGTCGCCCGGTCTTCCCGTCGGGTCGCCCGGTCTTCAGCACGCCCCGGCGGCCGGTGTGAGCATGATCGGAAATCCGTAACACGCACGTTGCACGCGGGACCTCTTCGAAGCCGTATGATCGCCCCAACACCACCGCCATGAACGCCCTTCGCACGGGGCGGTTTGGTGTTCCTCCATCCACCCTGCCCGGGCACGGGCCTGCTTCGCCCTGCCCGCGAACCGTGAAAGGCGGCCTGCATGGTCTCTCGCGTACGCGTCTGGCTCAACCGCACGTACGCGGAGAACGTGTTCTTCATGGATCAGCTGCGGAGAAATCCCAGCGACCGGGCCGTCGAGATCCACGCGACCCATGGGGACGCCGACTCCCCCGTCCTCGCCGCCGCCGACTCCGCCGACCTGGAGCCGGAGAGTCTGTCCCCGGCCGCGTACGTGGAGTACGCGCTCGACCAGTGCCAACGCCGCGGCATCGACGTGTTCGTGCCCCGGCTGCACCAGTCCGCGATCGTGGCGCACCGCGCCGACTTCGAGGCGGTCGGTACAGCGCTGCTGGCGCCGCCGCCTCAGGCCGTGGCGGTCTTCCACGACAAGGTGATCGCGTACGAGGCGGTGCAGGCGATCGGCGTGCCGGTGCCGCCGTGGTGGCGAGTGCGGAACGCGGACGAACTCGTCGCCGCCGTCGAGGAGCTGGAGGCGGGCGGGCACAAGGCCTGCTTCAAGCCGGCGTCGGGCGCGGGCGGGGTGGGCTTCCGCGTCATCACGCGCACCCCCTTCTCGCTCATGCACCTCAATGGCTTCCCCACTCCCTATGTGCCGATGGATCTGGTGCTTCAGGTCCTGGAACAGGCCGACGAGCCGGTGGACTGGCTGGTCATGCCGCGGCTGGAGCAGCCGGAGGTGTCGGTGGACTGCCTGACCGGTCCCGACAACCTGGTCCGGCTGGCCGTGGGCCGCACCAAGAACGGCCGCCGCCGTGGTTTCACGCTGCACGAGCAGTGGCTGGAGCCGGCGCGGCGGATCGCGGAGGGCTTCGGGCTGCACTATCTGTCCAACATCCAGTTCCGGATGTTCGGCGACAGGCCCGTCCTGATGGACGTCAACACCCGCCCGGCCGGCGGACTGCACCAGCTGTCCCTGTGCGGGGTCAACGCCCCGTGGGCGGCTGTGCAGTTGGCGCTCGGCGAGGATCCGGGCGAGATGGAGCCGCCGTTCCTGGGCCAGGACTACACGGTGGTGTCGGGTCCGCGCCCGCTGCGGCCGCTGTCGATCCCGCAGCAGCGGATGGATGCACCGGAACCGCTGTCGGCGGTGCCCGCCCCGGCAGCGCAGTCGGTCGAGGCGGTCACGACGGAGGCCGAGACTCCCGCCACGACCACGACCACGGCCACCGCCACCGCCACCGCCCCGGCGTAAGCCGCACGCTCGTCCGGCCCTTCGCCGGCCTTTCGCCGGTCAGTCGCGCGCCGCGAGCGCCTCGCGCCACATCGGGCTGTCGACGTAGTGGTTGTCGAACCGCTCAGAGGAGTCCTTGATCTCCCGCGGGTCGGCCTCGCCGCGCATCACCCGGCCGAGCAGCCGCAGGTAGTCGAGGCGTCCGGCGCCCGGTGTGAAGACGAACAGCACGTCCGCCGTCGCGCCCGGCGCGGCGGCGAAGGCGTGCGGGGTGTGCGGCGGCACGACAAGGAAGTCGCCCGCCTCCAGGACGGTGATCTCCTCGCCCACCAGCACCTCCAGCGCACCGTCGATCACGAAGAACAGCTCGGACGCCTTGGTGTGCAGATGGGCGGGGGCGCCGACCGCGCCCTCGGCGAAGGTCGAGCGGTAGCTGGTGAGGCGCCCGCCGGTGTCGGCGGAGTCCGCGAGGAGCGTCATCACGCTGCTGGGGTCACGCGTGGTCTCGGCTGCCGCGGCACGGGTGAGAACCGGGGCGAAATCCGGGGCCTGCGTGGTTTCGTTCTGCTTCGTCGTCGTCATGTCTGCGACTCTACGGAGCCGATCGACCGGTGGCAGGGGGCATTTCCGCGCCGGAATCATGGGTCAATTCCATGGTCGACTCCATGCGCCGAGTCACTCGACCGGGTAGCCCCACGACTTCGCCAACTCCGCGAGCCTGGGCAGCAGTTCGGCCTGTGGATCCGCGGCCCGGGCGGGCTGGATGCGGCCCGACTTGATGGTGCTGCTCCAGTCGCCGAGCTGTGGGCGGAACGTGCCGTGGTCCTTGCTGCCGTAGTCGAGCATGGCGCTCTCCCACGGGACACCGAGGTAGTCGCACAGGCCGCGGGTGGTCTTCTCCGGTTCGGCGAGGGACGTGATGACCGCGCCCGGGTGGCGCAGCAGGACGATGTGGCGGGCGTCGGGCCAACATCGTCGCAGCCGGGGCCAGATGAGGGTGTTGGCCGGGGTCTTGTCGACGATGACGTCCTTGCCGCTGCGGGTGAGTTCCAGGTGCAGCACCCGGTCCCACAGAACGTGCTCGAGCTCCTCCTTGTCCAGTTCGAGTGCCTTCATGGCCTCGGCGGTGAAGTCTCGCGTCAACTCGACGTGGAGGGTGCGCAGATGCATCTCGTGCGGGGCGCGGATACGGCTGTGGCTGTTCAGCAGCACCCTGAGCAGGGTCGACCCGGAGCGCACGGAGGACAGCACGAACACCGGTGACTTGACCAGGCGCGGGGCGCGCGGGGCGGTGTACGACTCGGCCGCGGAGCGGGAGCGGGGCGCGGGGACTGCGTCCAGGTTCCGGCGCGGCGGGCTCACCGCCTCTTTCATCAGCCTCCCCCGACGCTTCAGCCCCTTGCCGATCGCGGACATACGCGGGTCTCGCACCGTGACACCTTTCTCTCGCGCTGTACGCTCCCGATCCCGAGGGCGGCAGGCGAACTCCAGGTGTCGCGCAGGCGAAGCACCGTGGTCACGGAACCTCGAATTCCGCCCGTGACCAGGTGATTTACCGGTTTCTTAATTCTTGATGGGAACCGCTGTGACCCGGCAGTGGCCCGGCACCTCGGACGTGGCCTCAGAAGCGGCCCGATCCGCGGTACAGCTCCAGTTCGCCGTCGAGTTCGACCGCGAGGACCGTGGCGTACGGGTCGATGTCGGCCGCGGCGGGCGGGTCGATCCACAGCACGCCGACGGCCTCGTGGAGTCCGCCGACGACGCGGTGGGCCAGTTCCGTGCCGGTGCCGAGGACGGTGACCTTGCGGACCGGTGTGGCCAACCCGCGGACACCGATCTCGGCGCGGGGGATGTCGAACAGGGTGAGGTAGAGGGTGCGGCGGTCGACGGAGAGGGTGCTGGGCCCGTAGTGGTGCCCGGCCGGGAGCCCGCGCACCGTTCCGTACACGGCCTCGGCGTGCTTGCGGATCCACTCCCCCAGGCCTTCGAGGCGCTCGACCTGCGGCTCGGGGATGGTGCCGTCCTCCATCGGGCCGACGTCGAGGAGCAGGTTGCCGCCCCCGCCGATGGTCTCGGTGAAGTAGCGGATCAGCTGGCTGAGCGACTTGTGATTGTGGTCGTGGTGCTGGTAACCCCACGAGTCGTTGATCGTCAGGCACAGCTCCCAGGGGCCCTCGGGCGGCACGACGGGGGCGCCCTGTTCGGGCGTGGCGTAGTCGCCCTCGCTGAGCATGCGGGCGTTGAAGACGACGTCGGGAGAGTACGAGCGGATGAGCGCGGCGAGTTCGGGGATGCGCCACTGCTCCTCGCTGCGGTCCCACTCGCCGTCGAACCACATCAGGTCGGGCCGGTAGCGGGAGGCCAGTTCGCGGATCTGGCCGTCGCGGTAGGCGATGAACCGCTCCCAGGCGTCGAGGTCCTCGTCCTCGGCCGCGACCTCGGAGTAGCGGTTGTCCTCCAGCTCCGGCGGGCGGCCCGGCTTGCGGGTGGAGGCGTAGTCGGGGTGGTTCCAGTCGGAGTGCGAGTAGTACAGGCCGACCTTCAGGCCCTCTTCGCGCAGGGCGTCGGCGTAGCCGGATATGTAGTCGCGGCCCAGGTTGAGATCGCCGTACGCGGTGTCCCACAGGGCGACGCCGTCGTGGTGGCGGCTGGTCAGGACGGCGTACTTGGCGCCGGCCCGCGCGAAGAGCTCGGCCCAGGCGCGCGGGTCGTACTTGGCGCCGGTGAAGCGGTCGAGCTGGGACATGTACTGGTCGTGCGGCACGATGTCGTCGTAGAACGACCAGGACTCCTGGACGCCGTCGACGGCGTAGATCCCCCAGTGGACGAAGATCCCCAACTTGGCGTCGGTGAACCAGGGCTGCATGGGCACGGGTGAACTCCTCGACAGGACCAGATCACTTCGTCGTGGGGGCGGGCACGACGCCGTGCCCGCCCCGGGTGCCGGGTTCTACCGGCCGGTGGCGCCGCGCCGCAGACGGAGCGTCAGCACCTGGAAGGGGCGCAGCGAGACCGCGACGGCTGACTCGCCGTCGATCTCCGCGTCCTCCAGAGGCCGCTCCAGCAGGTCGGTGACCTGGGCGCCGGCGAGCGGGAATCCGGTGCGCAGCACGCCGTGGGCGCGGCCGCCGCGGGACTCGTACAACCGCACCACCACGTCACCCGACTCGTCGTCGGCGAGCTTGACCGCCTCGACGGTCACCCCCTCGCCGTCCACGGAGACGACCGGCTCGGGGGCGCCCGCCGCGTCCGCCACGCGCAGCGGCAGGTTGAGGGCGTAGCCCTCGGCGACGGCGTCCTCGATGTCGGCACCGGGGAGCAGGGAGTAGACGAAGCGGTGCCTGCCCTGGTCGGCCTCCGGGTCCGGGATGCGCGGGGCGCGTACCAGGCTGAGGGAGACCGTGGTCGTCGTACCGCCGTCCTCGCGGACCGTGCGGGAGACGTCATGGCCGTACGTCGAGTCGTTGATGACGGCGACGCCGTAGCCGGGCTCGCCGATGTGCACCCAGCGGTGGCCGGCGACCTCGAAACGGGCCGCCTCCCAGCTGGTGTTGGTGTGGGTGGGGCGCTGGACGTGGCCGAACTGGATCTCCGCGGAGGAGTGCGGCGCCCTGATGTCCACCGGGAAGCCGGCCTTCAGGATCTTCTCGGCCTCGTGCCAGTCGATGTCGGTCTCGATGTCGATGCGCGGGCTGTCGGCGCGGACGGTGATGGTCTGGGTGATCGTCGAGCCCTTGCCGAAGGACCGCGTGACGCGGATCGCTCCCAGCAGCGGGTCCTGCGAGACGACCTCGACGGAGTCGGGGGTCAGCAGGTCCGTGTAGCGGTTCTTGTAGTGCTTGTCGATGTCCCAGGCGTCCCAGTAGTTCGGGAGGTCGGTGTGCAGGCGGAGCAGGTTGCCCTGGCCGGCGAGGACTTCGCGGTTCGACCGCAGATCGTAGACAGACGACAGTGTCCCGTCTTCCGCCACCTCCACACGAACCAGCCCGTTGTCGAGGACGCGCCCCTCGGCCTTCACCGGCTGTGCGGGCTCGGCATCGGTGAGCGGCGCGCTGCCACTCGCGGGCACCTCCACGTACACCGGTGTGCCGTCGGCCGTGCGGATCACCTCGGCGCGGTCGCACGGGCTCGTGTTGAACACGCGCGGCCCGCCGGCGCCCAGCGCGGCGATCGCCTCGGCCGTCAGCGCCTCCAACTCCTGGGCGACACGGGCGTATTCGGCCTCCGCCTCCCGGTGCACCCAAGCGATCGAGGAGCCCGGCAGGATGTCGTGGAACTGGTGGAGCAGGACGGTCTTCCACAGCCGGTCCAGCTTCGCGTACGGGTAGGAGTAGCCCGGCGCGTGCAGCGCGGCCGTCGTCGCCCACAACTCGGCTTCCCGCAGCAGGTGTTCGCTGCGCCGGTTGCCCTGCTTGGTGCGGGCCTGGGAGGTGTAGGTGGCGCGGTGGAGCTCCAGGTAGAGCTCGCCGTTCCAGACCGGGGCGTCCGGGTACTCCTCGCGGGCCTTGGCGAAGAACGCGTCGGGGTGCTCGACGACGACCTTCGGGGAGCCCTCCAGGTCCTTCAGGCGCCGGGCCCGTTCCATGATCTCGCGGGTGGGGCCGCCGCCACCGTCGCCCCAGCCGAAGGGGGCGAGCGAGCGGGTACCGCCGCCCTTCTCCGAATAGTTGCGCACGGCGCGGTCCATCTCCTCGCCGCTGAACCGGGCGTTGTAGGTGTCGACCGGCGGGAAGTGGGTGAAGATGCGGGTGCCGTCGATGCCCTCCCACCAGAAGGTGTGGTGGGGGAACTTGTTGGTCTGGTTCCAGGAGATCTTCTGGGTGAGGAACCACTCGTTGCCGGCGAGCTTGGCGAGCTGCGGGTAGGCGGCGGTGTAGCCGAAGGAGTCCGGGAGCCAGACGCCCTTGGTCTCGACGCCGAAGTGCTCGATGAAGAACCGCTTGCCGTGGATCAGCTGGCGGGCGATGGCCTCGCCGCCGGGCAGGTTGCCGTCGGCCTCGACCCACATGCCGCCGACCGGCGCCCACTGGCCCTTCTTCACGGACTCCTGGATGCGCGCCCAGACGTGGGGGTAGTTGTCGCGCACCCACTCGTACTGCTGGGCCTGGGAGCAGGCGAAGATGAAGTCGTCGTACTCGTCGGCCAGCGAGGTGACGTTCGAGAACGTGCGGGACGTCTTGCGCTTGGTCTCGCGGATGGGCCACAGCCAGGCGGAGTCGATGTGGGCGTGGCCGACGCCGGAGACGGTGTGCGCGCTGGCGTGCGCGGGCCGGGCCAGAACGGGCGCGAGCACCTCGCGGACGGCCGCGGCGCTGCCGGAGACGTCGTCCAGGTCCAGGGCGTCCATGGCACGGTCGAGGGCGTGCATGATCTCGTGGCGGCGGGGTTCGTGCTCGCCGAGGTGGACCATGAGCTCGCGCAGCACCTGGAGGTCCAGGTCGAGGTGCCAGACCTGCTCGTCGAGGATGGCGAGGTCGGCGCGGCGGAATGTATACAGTGGACGGTCGCCTGCCGTCAGTACATCGCCCATGGGCGTCGGCGCCGAGAAGTTGTTCGCCAGGATGTCGGGGTTCGAGGCCGCCTCGACCAGATAGTCGACCGACTCGCCGCCCGTCGCCGGGTTGGCGATCGCCACGTACTGGTTGAGCGGGTTGACCGCCTTCAGCGGTGTCCCGTCCGTGAGGTGGACCAGCGCCTCGGCCTGGTTGCCGGGCCAGTCGCCCACGAAGCCGAGGTCGATGACCGCCTCGACACGCTTGCCGGCCCACTCGGCGGGCACCTGGCCGCGCATCCGGAACCAGGTGGTGCCCCAGGGCGGGCCCCACGGGGTGTCCATCGCGAAGGGCTCGTAGGGCGCGGCGGCGGCCTCCGCGAAGGGGACCGGCTCCCCCGGCGCCTGCCAGGCCTCGACCTCGAAGGGGACGGTGGCCGCGTAGATCGCGGGCTTGATGCGCTGGTCGTGAACGCGCTCGACGCGCTCCTCGATCCGGCGGCGTTCGTCGTGCATCAGAGTCTCCAGGTCAGAGGGTGGGGAAAGCGCTTACCCAAGGTATGCCAGGCCGGGGTGGACGGCGGTGTAGCCCTCGACGAGCCGCCGGGCCACGTTGACCGAGTCGACCAGCGGGTGCAGTGCGAACGCCTTCACAGCCGTCGCACGGGAGCCGGAGTCGGCGGCGGCGAGCACCTCCCGCTCGACCGCCTTGACCGAGCAGACCAGGCCGGTGGCGTGGTCGGGCAGCGGAGCGACGGCGACCGGGTGGGCACCGTTGGCGTCGACCAGGCACGGGACCTCGATGACGGCGTCCGTGTCGCGCGCGGAGAGGGTGCCCTGGTTGCGGACGTTGAGGATCAGCGTCGTGCGCTCGTCGCGGGCGATGGCCCGCATCAGGGCGAGGGCCACCTTCTCGTAGCCGCCGGACAGGTCGTCGGCGTCGCGTTCGCCGGCGCCGGCCGTCTCCCGGTTCTCGGCCATGTAAGTGGCCTCGCGCTCGGCGCGGGTGCGGTCCCAGGCGGTCAGGGCGGCGGCGTCGGGGCGCCGCATCTCCTCGTAGAAGCGGGCCTGCTGGTCGGCCAGGAAGGCGCCGCGGGTCTTGTCGGCCTGCTGGTAGGCGCGGACGGCTTCCCGGTTGAAGTAGTAGTAGTGCAGGTATTCGTTGGGGATCGCCCCCAGGGACCGCAGCCAGTCGGCGCCGAAGAGCTTGCCCTCCTCGAAGGAGCCGAGCAGGTCGGGGTCGGCGAGCAGGCGCGGAAGCTCGTCCCGGCCGGCGATGCGCAGGCCGCGCACCCAGCCCAGGTGATTGAGGCCGACGTAGTCGATCCAGGCCTCCTGCGGGTTCTTCGCGCCGAGCACACGGGCGATACGCCGGCCGAGGCCGACCGGCGAGTCGCAGATACCGATGACGCGGTCGCCGAGGTGGCGGGACATGGCCTCGGTGACGAGTCCGGCGGGGTTGGTGAAGTTGATGAGCCAGGCGTCGGGGGCCAGGCGGGCGACGCGCCGGGCGATGTCGACGGCGACGGGGACCGTCCGCAGACCGTAGGCGATGCCGCCCGCGCCGACCGTCTCCTGGCCGAGGACGCCTTCCGCCAGCGCCACTCGTTCATCGTTGGCGCGGCCCTCCAGGCCGCCGACGCGGATCGCGGAGAAGATGAAGTCGGCGCCGCGCAGCGCCTCGTCGAGGTCGGTGGTGGCGGTGACCTTGGGCGCGTCGGGCACGTCGGCGGCCTGTTCAGCCAATACACGGGCGACTGCATACAGTCGACTGTCGTCCAGATCATGCAGAACGACTTCTGTAACCCGGCCCTCGCCGCGGTCCGTCAGCAGCGCCCCGTACACGAGCGGCACCCGGAATCCGCCGCCGCCCAGAATCGTCAGCTTCACGCTGCACCAGCCTTTCCACGTTCCCCGGCCACGAGCACCTCGACACCCGCCTCCTGAAGGGAGGAGCGCGTCTGAGTGTTCACCGGCGCGTTCGTCACCACCACGTCCAGGTCCTCGGGACCGCAGACCTTCGCCATGCCCGTACCCGGAAACTTCGCCGAGTCGGCGAGCAGGACGACCTTGTCACCGGACTTGATCATGGCCCGCTTGACGGGTACCTCGACGACCGTCGTGTCCATCACCTGCCCACCCGGGCGCACTCCGCTCGTGCCGAGAAAGAGCCAGTCGGCGTGCAGCTGGCGCAGATTGTCCTCGGTGAGGAAGCCCACCAGGGACCGGTACTCGCGGCGGACCATGCCGCCGAGCAGCACCAGCTCGATGCCCTCGTCGTCGGCGAGCTCCTCGTACACCACCAGGTTGCTGGTGATCACGGTGAGCCGCCGACCATGCAGCTGGCGGGCCAGGCGGTAGGCAGTGGTGCCGATGTCGAGCAGCACCGACTGGCCGTCCTGGACCAGCGCGGCGGCCCGGGCCGCTATCGCGTCCTTCTCGGACACCCGGACCTCGGCGACCTCGGCGAAGGGCTGGTCGCCCTCCTCCACGACCGCGCCACCGTGCACGCGGGTGAGCAGCCCGTCCTCCTCCAGCTTGACGAGGTCACGCCGGACGGTGGCGGGGCTCACACCGAGCTGCTCGGAGAGGTCGGTCACAGCCGCGGGGCCACCCGAGCGCAGGGCCCGCAGGATGAGTTGGTGTCGTCGTTCAGCCAGCACGATGTGAACAGTACTCGTCATTGCCAATCATTTCCATGCTCAGTTCTGCATGACTCTTGACCAATCTCGTCGAGGGGCGCACGATTCCGGTCACTGAATTGAAGACTTTTGACGAGAGGATGCGCGCGTGGGCGACGACCGGCCCGATGTGCTGCTGACCGGGCTGCTCTTCTACGACCTCGTCCTCACGGGACTGGGCAAGCCGCCGACGCCGGGCGAGGAGATCTGGACGGCCGGCATGGGCTGCGGCCCGGGCGGCATCGCCAACCTGGCGGTCGCCGCCTCCCGCTTCGGCCTGAAGACCTCCCTGGCCACGGTCTTCGGTGACGACTTCTACGGCGCCCACTGCCAGGAGGTCCTCGCCGGCCAGGAGGGCGTCGACCTCGCGCTCTCCCAGGTCGCGGACGACTGGCCCACCCCGGTCACCGTCTCGCTCGCCCACGGCCACGACCGTGCCCTGGTCACCCACGGCACGGAACCGCCGTACTCGCAGGACACCCTGATGGGCGACCCGCCCGAGGCACGCACGGCCCTCGTGCACCTCGAGGCCGAACCGCGCGCCTGGCTGGCGAAGGCGGCGGCGAACGGCACGCGGATCTACGCCGACGTCGGCTGGGACCCCACCCAGCAGTGGTCCCGCGACCTGCTCGACCAGCTCGCCCTGTGCCACGCCTTCCTCCCGAACGAGACCGAGGCGATGGCCTACACCCGCACCGACAGCGCGGTCGCGGCGCTCGGCACGCTCTCCGAGCTGGTGCCGGTGGCCGTGGTCACGCGCGGCGGCGACGGCGCCGTCGCCGCCGATCAGACGACGGGCGAGTACGCGGAAGTACCCGCCCTGGACCTCGACGTCCTGGACGCGACGGGCGCCGGGGACGTCTTCGGCGCGAGCTTCGTCGCGGCCTCCCTCGGCGGCTGGCCGCTTCAGGAACGGCTGCGGTTCGCGGTCCTGGCGGCCGGGCTGTCCGTAGGGCATCACGGTGGCGCGCTGGCGGCGCCCGGCTGGTACGGCGTCGACCGCTGGTGGCGCTCACTGACCGATCCCGAGCTGAAGCGGGCGTACGGCTTCCTCGCCGACCGCATCCCGGCGGACGTGGGGCCGCCCGTCCGGTACGCCCCCGTCACGCCGCCCGCACGGCACTGACCATCCCCGATCACCCCCACGATCGGCCCTTCTATGCGAAGTCTCGAACAGAACCGAAAGGCGGTGGGAGCTGTGCGGCTCTCACGAAGGGGCCTGCTGCGCGCGGGCCTGGCCGGTACGGCCGCCACGGCGCTCGGCGGCCTGGCGTCCGGCTGCGCGGTGCCGACCGGCTCCACCGGCCGGAACATGGTCCTGTGGTACTGGAGCGGCGGCCTGAGCGACACCGTCGTCAAGGAGGCCCGGGCCCGCTACGGCAAGGACGTCTCCCTCAAGGCCCAGCAGATCGGCGGCTACTACCGTTCCAAACTGATCACCACCATGGCCGGCCGCGCCCACATCCCCGACATCGCGGGGCTCAAGGGCGAGGACATGGCCTCCTACCTGCCGAACGCCGACCAGTTCGTGGATCTGCGCACGCTCGGCGCCGAGAAACTCAAGAGCCAGTACCTGGACTGGAAGTGGCAGCAGGGGGTCGCCGAGGACGGCAGCCTCGTCGGCTTCCCCATCGACGTGGGCCCGGTCGTGCAGTTCTACCAGCCCGCCGTCTTCGAAAGAGCCGGGCTGCCGTTCGAGCCGGACGACGTGTCCAGGGAAATGGGCACCTGGGACAAGTTCTTCGCGGCGGGTGAGCAACTGAAGCAGCGGATCCCCGGGACGCGCATCCTGACCGACGTCGGCAGCGTCTTCGAGATGTCGATCGGCCAGGGGACCACACGGTTCGTCGACAAGGACCGGCACTTCATCGGCGACGGCGAACACGTCCGCACCTGCTGGGACCGGGCCGTGGAAGCCAAGCGGCGCGGGCTCGTGTCGGACCTGGTCGTGGGCACGCCCGACTCCATCTCGGCCACCGAGAAGGGGCAGCTGCCCAGCCAGCTCAACGCCTCCTGGGCGGCCGGCGACCTCAAACTCCAGTTCCCGAAGACCAAGGGCAACTGGCGGGTGGCCAACTGTCCGGGCGGCCCGTCGAACGTCGGCGGGTCGTTCCTGGCGATCACCAAGGCGTGCCGGGAGCCCGAGCGGGCCTTCGAGATCATCACCTGGATCCTCAACGCGGACAACCAGGCCCAGGGCTTCGTCGACGCCGGCCTCTTCCCGTCGACCCCCGCCTCGTACGACATGAGGAAGCTGCGCGAACCCGACCCGTTCTTCGGCGACCAGATCACGATGGACGTCTTCGGCCCGGCCGCCGAGAAGATCCCGATCGCCTTCAACAGCCCGTACGACATCGCCCTCGGGCAGCCCATCCGGGACGAGATCAAGAACGTCGGCGTCCTCGGCAAGAACCCGAGCAAGGCCTGGAAGGACGCCATGAGCAAGTGCCGGCGCATCGCGGACCACCTGGGGGTGAGTTACTGATGGCTACCGCACCCGCCGTCGAACAGCCCCCGGCCGTCGTGGCCGAGACACCGGTCGCCCCTCCCAAGAAGGGGATCCTGAGCCACTGGCGACTGTATGCCGCGATCTCCCCCTTCTACCTGCTCTTCCTCGGCTTCGGCCTGATCCCCGTCGGCTTCTCGCTCTACCTCTCCCTCCACCGCTGGGACGGTCTCGGCTCGATGGAGTGGGCGGGCCTGTCGCAGTACCGCTACCTGATCGGCGACACCGACTTCTGGAGCTCGATCGGGAACACGATCATCATCTGGGGGCTGGCCACCTTCCCCATGATCTTCCTGGCGATGGTGACGGCCGTGATGCTCAACTCGGCGGTGCGCTTCAAGAACGTCTACCGCTTCGCCTACTTCCTGCCGAACGTCACCTCGATCGTCGCGGTCGCGATCATCTTCGGGTCGGTCTTCTCCACCAACTTCGGCCTGATGAACGCTCTGTTGCAGGCCGTCGGCCTGGACCAGGTGGCATGGCTGAACACGCCGTGGGGCATCAAGGTCGCCATCGCGACGCTGATGACCTGGCAGTGGACCGGCTACAACGCGATCATCTTCCTCGCCGGGCTGCAGACGATCCCGAGCGAGTTGTACGAAGCGGCGCGCGTGGACGGAGCCGGTCCCGTGCAGACCTTCTTCCGGATCACGCTGCCGATGCTGCGGCCGACACTGCTGTTCGTGCTCGTCGTGTCGACGGTCACCGGACTGCAGAGCTTCGCCGAGCCTCAGGTGCTGCTGCAGACCACGGCGAACGAGTCGACGTACTCGGGCGGCCCCGGCCACGCCGGCCGGACCATGGTCCTCTACTTCTTCCAGCAGACCTTCGACAACAACGACTTCGGCTACGGCGCCGCCGTGGCGTGGGGCATCTTCCTCGTCGTCGTCATCTTCTCGATCATCAACTGGCGCCTGGTGCAGCGCCGGGGCGAAGAATAGGGAGGCCGGCCACCATGGCATCCATCAAGGGCTCCGGGCGCCGGGGCATCGCGCTGCACGCGGTCCTGGTCATCGGTCTGCTGCTGTCGGCCTTCCCGTTCTACTGGGCCGTGATCATGTCGACGCACACGTCGACCGAGATCTTCTCCTATCCGCCGAAGCTGCTGCCGGGCTCGCACTTCCTGGAGAACCTCCGCCACCTCTTCGACAACATCGACTTCTTCGGGTCGATGTTCAACTCGCTGCTGGTCGCGGTCTCGGTGACCGTGCTGGTGCTGTTCTTCGACTCGCTGGCGGCGTTCGTCTTCGCCAAGTTCGAGTTCCCGGGCCGCCGGGCGCTGTTCGGGCTGATGATGGCGATCTTCATGGTGCCGGCCCAGCTGGCGGCCATCCCGCAGTTCGTGATCATGGCGAAGCTCGGCTGGATCGGCACGATGACCTCGCTGATCGTCCCGGCGGCGGCCAACGCGTTCGGCATCTTCTGGATGCGCCAGTACATGAAGAGCGCCATCCACGACGAACTGCTCGACGCCTCGCGGATCGACGGGGCGAGCTTCCTGCGCCAGTACTGGCACGTGGCGCTCCCGGTCGTCCGCCCGGGCCTGGCCTTCCTCGGCATCTTCACCTTCATGGGCCAGTGGAACGACTACGCCTGGCCCCTGATCGCCCTCACCAACCCGGACAACGTCACCCTCCAGGTGGCGCTGTCCCAGCTCAACGGCACGCACGGCACGACGGACTACGGCATGGTGATGACCGGCGCGCTGCTCGCCCTCGTCCCGTTGCTGATCGTGTTCGCGATCGGCGCCAAGCAGATCATCAGCGACCTCGGCAAGGGGGCCATCCGCTGATGGATCCCTTGCTGGCGCTGCGCCCCTGGGAGGCACCGGAGGTGACCTCCTGGGGGCGGTTGCCGATGAACGCCGTGGACCGCCGCGCCGGGGCGCTGAAGCTCGACGGCGACTGGCGCTTCCAGCTGCTGCCGGCGCCGGACGCGCCGGTGTCCGACGTCTGGTCGTCGTCGTACGTCCCCGGTGTCTGGACGATGCAGGATACGGACGACCTTCCGCAGTACACCAACGTCCGTATGCCGTATGCAGAATTCCCTCCACAGTCGCCCGCCGCCAATCCGACGGGCGTCTACGAGCGTCAGGTGGACGTCCCCGCCGATTGGGCCGGCCGGCGGATCGTGCTCCAGGTCGGCGCCGCCGAGAGCGTGCTGCTGGTGCACGTGGACGGGCGACCGGTCGGCATCTCCAAGGACTCCCACCTGGCCGCCGAGTTCGACCTCACCGGCCTGGTGACCCCCGGTGAGCGGACGGTCGTACGGCTCACGGTGGTGAAGTGGTCGGACGCCTCGCACATCGAGGACCAGGACCAGTGGTGGCACGGGGGCGTGACGCGTTCGGTGCTGCTGTACGCGACGGATCCGCTCCACCTCGCCGACGTGACCGTGCGGGCCGGGCGGTACGGGGAGCTGCGGGTCGACTGCCGGGTGCGGGACACCGGCGGTGCGCTGCCCGACGGGTGGTACGTCAGCGGAGAGCTGGACGGTCAACTCCTCGGCCAGGACACGGAGTTCGACCGAATCAACGCCGAGGACGAACGCGTCTCCGACTTCCTCGGCGAGGCACGGCTGCGGACCACCGTCCCCGACGTGCGCACCTGGAGTGCCGAGACGCCCGAGTTGTACGACCTGACTGTGCGGCTGCACCGCGCCGACGGCACGGTCGCGGACGCCTCCCGCCACCGCGTCGGCTTCCGCGACGTCGAGATCGTCGGCCGGGATCTGCTGGTCAACGGCGAGCGGGTGTTCGTGCGGGGCGTCAACCGGCACGACTTCCATCCGCTGACCGGGCGGACCGTGTCGTACGACGACATGCGCGCGGATCTGGTCCTGCTGAAGCGTTTCGGCTTCAACGCGATCCGTACCGCGCACTATCCGAACGACCCGGCGCTGTACGACCTCGCCGACGAGCTCGGCTTCTACGTCGTCGACGAGGCGGACATCGAGTCCCACGACCACGCCCACGAGATCGCCGACGACCCCCGCTATCTGAACGCCTTCCTGGACCGGGTCTCCCGGATGGTGCTGCGGGACAAGAACCACCCGTCCGTGATCATCTGGTCGCTGGGCAACGAGTCCGACTACGGCGCGGGCCACGACGCGGCGGCGGGCTGGGTGCGCCGGCACGATCCGACGCGGCCCCTCCAGTACGAGGGGGCGGCCAAGCTGGGCTGGGCGGATCCGGGCCTCGCCTCCGACATCGCCTGCCCGATGTACGCGCCGCTGGAGGACTGCGTGGCGCACGCGCTGTCCGGCGAGCAGACCAGGCCGCTCATCCAGTGCGAGTACTCGCACGCCATGGGCAACAGCAACGGCACGCTGGCCGACCACTGGGCGGCCATCGAGTCCACCCCGGGTCTTCAGGGCGGCTTCATCTGGGAGTTCTGGGACCACGGCATCCTCCAGCGTGTGAACGACGGAAGACCGGTCGGGCGTGGGGGTGCCGGGCTGTACGAGGGCGGTGTCGCCGCGCCGGGTCACCGGTGGGCGTACGGCGGTGACTTCGGGGAGACGATCCACGACGGTGCGTTCATCGCGGACGGCGTGGTGTTTCCGGACCGCACGCCCAAGCCGGTGATGTACGAGCACCGGGAGCTCGCGGCGCCGGTGCGCCTGGAGTGCTTCAGGCACGAGGGCATCGTCCTCGGCAACCACCAGCACTTCCGCGGCCTGGACTGGCTGACGGCCGAGTGGGAGCTGTCTCTCGCGGACGGCGGCACGCGGACCGCGCCTGCCGAGCTGCCCGCTCTGCGGCCGGGCGAGACGGCGGCGGTGCCGCTGCCGTTCGAGCTGCCCGAGGACGGCGGCGAGGCATGGCTGACGCTGCGGGTGACGACCGCCGGCGACGAGCCCTGGGCGCCACGCGGGACGGTCGTGTGTCTGCCGCAGGTACCGCTGCGGGCGGCCGCGCCGAAGCGGGTCCTGCCGGTGCGGAATCGTTCCGTCGAGGTCGACGCCGACGGCCTGCTGCTCCACCCTCTGCTCACCTCCGCCCCCACGCTGTCGCTGTGGCGGGCGCCCACCGACAACGACGAGCTGGGCGGAACGGCCCCGCGCTGGCGCGCCTGGGGGCTGGACGCGCTGGTGCGCAAGGTCGTCGATGTGCGCCAGGCGGCGTGGAGCGTCACCGTGCACGCCGAGTACGCGTCGGACGCCGGCGTCGTGCGCCACACGCAGGTGTTCACCCCGGTCGAGGACGGCATCCACGTCGAGGAGTCGGCCGAACTGCCGGACGCGCTCGCCGATGTGGCGCGGGTCGGCTCGGTGTTCGAGACGGTGGCGGGCCTGGATCTGATGGAGTGGTACGGGCAGGGCCACTGGGAGTCCTATCCGGACCGCGCCTTCGGGGCGCCCGTCGGCCATCACTCCGTACCGGTGGACGAGCTGTTCACCCCTTATCTCCGCCCGCAGGAGAGCGGCGGGCGGCACGGCGTACGGCACCTCACGCTGTCGGCGCCGGACGCCACCGGACTGACGGTGGTGCTCGACGAACCGCGCCAGGTCTGCGTCACCCGCTACCGCGCCGAGGACCTGACCGCCGTAGGCCACCATGACGAAGTCGTCCCGCGAGCCGGCTGCGTGGTGCATCTCGACGCGGCCCACCGGGGTCTCGGCACCGCCTCGTGCGGGCCCGACACCTCACCGTCGTATCTCGTCCCACCGGGCGTCCACCGCTGGAGCTGGACCCTGCGCACTCTCTGACCCTCCACACCTCTTCTGCCCCCCACGCCTCCTCTGTCACCTTTACGCAGTGTTACGGAGCACACGTGTGCGTTTCGCATGAGCACGATCAGGGCGAGGCCGAGCAGGCCGGCGCCGGAAGACGGGGTTTCCTGCGGGCGACGGCGCTGCTGGGCGCGGTCGCCACGGCGGGCGTCGCGCTGCCGGCCACCGCCGAGGCTTCCCCGGCTGCCGCGGCGAGCTGGCGGCCCGACCCCGACAGCCGCCGCTTCACGCTCGCCGTCATGCCCGACACGCAGTACCTCTTCGACGGGCCCAGCATCGACAAGGCGCCGATCGAGGCGTCCCTGCGCTACCTGCTGGAGCACGGCAAGGACGAGAACATCGTCTTCCTGTCCCACCTCGGCGACCTCACGGAGAACGGCGCCCCGGCCGAAGTCACCGCGATCAGCGAGGCGTTCCGGCTGCTGGACCGGCGCGGCGTCGGCTACAGCGTCCTGGCCGGCAACCACGACGTGAAGTCGTCGACCGACGACCAGCGGGGGTCGACACCGTACCTGGACGCCTTCGGGCCGCGGCGGTTCCAGGGCAAGCCGACGTTCGGCGGGGCCTCCCCGGACGGCTACAACACCTTCCACCTCTTCAAGGCGGCCGGCCGGGAATGGATGGTGCTCGCGCTGGACTGGCGGCTGTCGGCGAAGGGGTACGCATGGGCCAAGGAGGTCATCGCCCGGCATCCGAGGACTCCGGTGATCCTCACGACGCACGAGCTGGTCGTCGAGGACGACAGCCTGTCGGAGTACGGGCAGCAGCTGTGGGACCAGCTGATCGCGGACCACGACCAGATCTTCCTCACGCTCAACGGGCACTACTGGCCCGCCGGCCGCGCCACGCGCGAGAACACGGCGGGACATGACGTCCACCTTCATCTGACGAACTATCAGAATCGCTATTTCGGCGGTGCGGCGATGATCCGCCTCTACCACTTCGACCTGGACCGGAACGTCATCGACGTGGAGACGGTCTCCCCGTGGATCCTGGGCCGGGCCGCGAAGGGGCTCAACGAGCTGGAGCGGCAGGAGATCGAACTGAGCGGCGACGCCGACCGGTTCTCCGTCGACATCGACTTCACGGACCGCTTCTCCGGCTTCGCCCCGGTGCCCCCGCGCCCGGCACGCCCCGCGTCGAAGATGCTGGTCCCCGGCACGGTCGCCTACTGGCGCTTCGACGGGCACGCCGACGGGGAGGCCGTCAGCGGCACGGTCCGTGACCTGTCCGGCCGCGGGAACGACCTCAGCCTCGTCACCGTCGGCGGTTCCACGCTGACCTGGTCCTCGGACCACCACCCGGACCAGCCCGGCCACGGCAGCCTGGAGTTCCACGGCTTCAAGTCACCGCTGAAAGGCGCCTACCTGCGCACGGTCGACGGTGCGCCACTCAACTCGGCGACCTTCAAGGCCGGTTACACCATCGAGGCCTTCTACCGTGTCCCCGCCGACTGGGACGCCTCCCACAACGCCTGGGGCGGGCTCGTCAGCCGCACCGGCACGGGCGGCGCCGCGGGCAAGACCGAGGGCGACCCGGACGAGCCGCTGGCCACGCTCTCCCTGTCCGACGGCCCCGGCCCGCAGTGGGCGGTCCGCCCGCTCAACCAGCAGGGCATCGCCACGAACTGGGGCGACGAGACGGCGCGGGAGGTGTGGTGGCACGTCGCCGTCGTCAACGACGGCTCCCACACGACGATGTACGTCCAGGGCTGCCCCGTCGCCCGTAATCCGCACGCCTTGGCCGTCGGGCTCACCTCTGTCGGGCTGCCGTGGCTGCTGGGCGGCTACGAGTACGGCGGCAAGATCGACCAGATCCTCTACGGCCGACTCGGCGACGTCCGGATCGTCGAGCGGGCGCTGCCCGTCACGTCGTTCATGAATCACTGACCCTCGACGAGGACTTCCAAGATGATGAACAAGCAGCAGCTGCCCGTCTGGGCCGACCCGTCCGTCTCCCCCGCCGACCTCGACCCGCAGGGTGTCTCCAGACGCCAGCTCCTGCGCCGAGCGGGCCTGTTCGGAGCCGCTTTCGCCCTCGGCCCCACGGCCGTGCCCGCGGCGGCTTCTCAGGAGAGCTACGGCGGCAGCGACCCGCACCTCGCCTACCTGGTCGGCGACCACCACATCCATACCGTCTACAGCCACGACGCCAAATACACGTTCTCCCAACTGGCCACCGCGGGATCCAAGTACGGCCTGGACTGGATGGTGTTCACCGAGCACTCCAACTTCGGGCACGCCAAGTACGGCGCCCCGCTGGAGCACGAGGAGATCCTCGAGGCCCGGGCCGAGAACCCGCGCCAGCTGATCTTCCAGGGCCTGGAGTGGTACATCCCGGCCGCCGAGCACTGCACGGTCTTCACGGCACCCGGCCCCCACGAGGTCGACGTCCTCACCCGGTTCGAGAGCGCCTACGACGGAAAGCTTCTCGGCTGCACGGAGGGCTCCGCCGGTGCCGCGGACACCGCCCGCAACGAGGCGCACGCCGTCAAGGCCATCCAGTGGCTCGCCGCACAGCGCCGCACCGGCTACGTGGACGATGTGCTGGTCCTGGCCAACCACCCGATGCGCCTGGGCATCGACTCCCCGCACGAGATGCGCAACTGGCGCGACGCGGCCCCCGAGATCATGATCGGCATGGAGGGCGCGCCGGGCGCCCAGGGCGCGGCCATCCCCGGCTGGCGCGGGACGACGTCGATCCGCGGCGAGTACGAGAACAAGCCGTCGGCGCAGTCGTGGGCGGGTTATCCGACGGATTCCTACCTCACGTACGGCGGTTTCGACTGGGCGACCGCGACGGTCGGCGGTCTGTGGGACTCGATGCTGGCAGAAGGCAGCCTGTTCTCGATCACCACGAACTCCGACGCCCACCGCATCGTCTTCGACACCTGGAAGAACGGCGACTGGCTGCCTGGCCAGACCTTCGACACCACCGGCAGGCTGCCCGACCCGGTGAACACCGACACCCCGCAGCCCGGCAGCGACTTCTGGCCCGGCCAGTTCAGCCGCACCCATGTCGGCGTCACCCGCTACGGCTACCGCGCGGTGATGGCGGGCCTGCGCGCGGGCCGCGTCTGGCTCGACCACGGGCATCTGCTGGACGGTCTCGAGGTGCGGTTGAAGCGGGAGCGCGACCAGAGCCGGGGCGTCACGCTCGGCGGCCGGCTGCGGGTGCGCAAGGGAGACCGGCTCACGCTGAACGTCACCGTGACGACGGCCTCGCGGCCCAACGCCCAGGGAATTCTCCCGGAGTTGGCGCACGTGGACATGATCCGGGGCGCCGTGCGCGGCCCGGTGGCCGACCGGGACAGCTGGCAGGCGCCCGACACCAAGGTCGTCCGCACCCAGGACGTGGCCGGCCGGAAGGGGACGTACACCCTGCGCGTCCCGCTGACCGCCGGGGACGAGTCCTTCTACGTGCGGCTGCGCGGCAGCGACGGCAACCGCAACGGCGCCGGCTACCTGGGCGCCTCGGTGGACCCGAACGGTCCGATTCCCCATGAGCCCGGAAACGGTGACCCGTGGGCGGATACGTGGTTCTATTCCAACCCCATCTTCGTCGACGTGGAAGGTTCCTGATGCGGCGTCATCTCCTCACTCTGGCCGGATTATTAGGTGCCTTCTCGCTGGCGGCGAGTCCGGCCTCGGCGGTGAGCGAGCCGAGCTGGGCGCAGACCGGCACGGCGTACACCGACACGCTCGGCGGCGGGCAGGGCCTCGCCGGCCGGGCGGACGGCTCGCTGCTGTACCGGGGCCTCGCCTCCATCCCGCTGGACCTGCGGATCAAGGGCTGGAACCACATCGGCGACCCGGACATCGCGCGCGGCCACGTCTTCGACGCCTACCAGGGCGCCGACACGGCCACGTCCAAGATGTTCGCCGTCACCACACCGGCCGGGAAGCGCTACGAGTACGTCCACCCGCTCAACCCGGGCGAGAAGCTGAACAACTCCTTCGCCACCGTCTCGCCCGACGCGCGGTGGCTGGTGTCGGGCGAGTGGGGCGAGCAGCACAGACTCCAGGTCTTCCCCGCTCCCCTGCTCAACCCGTCCACTCCCTCGACGGGAGGCGACCTGAAGGATGCCGGGCAGATCACGCTGGACAAGCCGGTGCGCGACATCCAGGGCTGCGACTTCGTCACCGACACCCGGCTGGTGTGCGCCTCCAACGACGCCACGGGCACGCTGTTCCCCGAGATCCGGCCGCTGCTCCAGGTCGACCTGCCCCACAAGCTGGACGGGCAGCCGGTCACCGGCAAGGTCAAGAGCCTGTTCGCGCTGCCGCAGCGCAGCGTGTGCACGGGCACGTTCGAGACGGAGGGCGTCGACTACGACGTCACCAGCGGCACCCTGCGCGCGCAGATGATCCCGCCCGGGGTGTGCGCGGTGGCGACCGCTGTCTACTCGTACCGGCAGGTCACGGACTGATCGAACGGACTCGAGCGGACTGATCGAGCGGACTGATCGAGCGGACTGATCGAGCGGAGGTACGGTGGGCCGCGTGACCGGTGAAGAGTCGCTTCGGCCCCAGTCCCTCATGCTGACGTTCCTGGGCGACCAGGTGCTCGGGCGGGACGTGTGCGTGTACTCGGGCAGCGTCATCGACGTGTTCGCGCGTGCCGGCGTCGGCGAGCAGGCGACCCGCTCGACGCTGACCCGCATGGTGAACCGCGGACTGCTGCGCCGCCAGCGCGAGGGGCGCCGGATGTACTTCGGGCTGACCGGGCGGTCGGCGGCCGTGCTGCGCGACGGCGAGCGGCGCGTCTGGCAGACCGGCGCGGTCAACCGGCACTGGGACGGCACCTGGACCCTGCTCGGGTTCTCGCTGCCCGAGTCCTGGCAGCGCCAGCGCCACGATCTGCGCTCGAAGCTCACCTGGAGCGGCTTCGGCCCGCTGTTCAACGGCCTGTGGATCGCGCCCGGCGAGGTAGAGGTGTCCTCGCTGGTGGCCGAGTTGGGCCTGTCCGCCCATGTGAAGGTCTTCCGCGCGCACGCCGACGCCGGCATGGACATCGGCGCGATGATCGAGGAGACCTGGGAGCTGACCGAACTGGCGGCGCGCTACGAGGCGTTCGCAGGACGCTGGCAGCCGTGGCGGACGCGGGTGCCGGACGCCGACGAGGCGCTCGCGCTCCGGCTGCGACTGCAGGCGGAGTGGCTGCAGGTCATCCGCCGCGACCCCCGCCTGCCGGTCAAGCATCTGCCGGACGACTGGCCGGCGGAGCAGGCCGAGAAGGCGTTCCGGGCGGTGCACGAGCGCTTCACCCCGCTCGCGCGGGACGCCTCGGAACGCCTTCTCGATCTGGTGCCGGTGCGCCCTGATCAGGCGTAGAAGCGGGAAAGGCTCTGCAGGACGGCCGCGGGCTTGGCGCCGCCCTCGATCTCGATCGTCCCGTCGACGGTGATCTGTACCCCGCCCGGCACCTCCTCGACCTCCGCCAGCTTCCCGACCAGCCGGATCCGCGACCCGACCTTCACGGGCGAGGGGAAACGCACCTTGTTGAGGCCGTAGTTGACCTTGGTCGTGACGCCCTGGACGTCCAGCAGCTCGGTGAACAGCGGGATGAAGAGGGACAGGGTGAGGTAGCCGTGTGCGATGGGGGCGCCGAAGGGCCCCGCGGCGGCCTTCTCCGGGTCCACGTGGATCCACTGGTGGTCGCCCGTGGCGTCGGCGAAGGTGTCGATGCGCTCCTGGGTGACCTCGATCCATTCGCTGGTGCCGAGGTCGCTGCCGGAGAGCTTCTTGAGTTCGTCGAGGCCGTTGACGGTGATGCTCATAAGTAGCCTGTTCCTTCGGGGAGTTGATGCAGAGAGTCAGTGGTTGCCGAAGCGCTTGCGCACCCGGGACTTCAGAAGCTTTCCGGAGGCGGTGCGCGGGAGTTCGTCCGCGAGCACGACCGACTTCGGGATCTTGTACTTGGCCAGGCGCCCGGCCAGGGAGGCCAGCACCTCGTCCGCGTCCACCGAGGCGCCCTCGCGCGGCACGACGACCGCGCGCGGCACCTCGCCCCACTTGTCGTCGGGCACACCGATGACCGCGCACTCGACGATGTCCGGGTGGGCGAGGAGCAGGTCCTCGATCTCGGCGGGGTAGATGTTCTCGCCGCCGGAGATGATCATGTCCTTTATACGGTCGACGATGTACACGTAACCGTCTTCGTCGACCCGCGCCGCGTCCCCGCTGCGGAACCAGCCGTCGGCGAAGGCGGCGGCCGTCTCCTCGGGCAGCCCCCAGTAGCCGGGCATGACGTGCGGTCCGCGCACCACGATCTCGCCGGTCTCGCCGACCTCGACGTGGGCGAGGTCGGGCCGCAGCACCCGTACATCGCTGAAGAAGTGCGGCACTCCGGCAGAGCCCGCCTTGCTCACGGCGTGTTCGGCGTCCAGGAACAGCGTTCCGGGGGCCGCCTCCGTCATGCCGTAGCCCTGGAGGAAGGTCAGGCCGCGCTCCTGGTAGGCGGCGATCAGCGTGGTGGGCACCGGGGAGCCGCCGCACGTGAGGATCCGCAGGCTGGACAGGTCGGAGTCCTTCCAGCGCGGGTGCCGGACCATCTGGTCGAACATGGTCGGCACGCCGAACATGAAGGTGATCCGGTGCCGTTCGATCAGGTCGAAGGAGGCGTCGGGGTCGAATGCCTCGACCAGGACACAGGTGCCGCCCTTGAGCAGCACCGGCAGGGTCAGCATGTTGAGGCCGGCCGTGTGGAACAGCGGGGCGGAGACCAGGGCGCGCTCGTCGGCGATCAGGTCGTGGTCGACGAGGACGTTGATCGCGTTCCAGGTGAGGTTGCCGTGGGTGAGCATCGCGCCCTTGGGGCGACCGGTCGTGCCCGAGGTGTACATGATGATGCAGGTGTCGTCGGGGGCGACCGGCTCGTCGATGGGGTCGGCGGAGGCCGCGCCGAGCGCCTCCTCGTATTCGGCACCCACCTCGATGTACGCACGTACGTCGGTGTTGCCCGGCAGCCCGGCGACCAGGCCCTGGAACGCGGGGCCGTAGACGAGGGCCTTGACCCCGGAGTCGGCCAGTTGGTAAGCGATTTCCGGGCCGGCGAGGCGGGTGTTGAGGGGGACGAAGACCGCGCCGAGAGTGCCCGCCGCGAACAGGGTCTCCAGGTAGGAGGGGTGGTTGGGGCCGAGGTAGGCGATCCGGTCGCCGCGTCGGATGCCCCGGGCGCGCAGGGCGTGGGCGAGTCGGGTGGTGCGTGTATGCAGTGTGCGGTAGTCCGTCGACTGCTCACCGTGGATCAGGGCCGTGCGGTGCGGGGTCTTGCGGGCCCGGCGTGCGGGCCATGACCCCAGTCCCTCGTTGCGCATCTTCACGCCTCTTTACGGTTTCGGTGAGCTTTACGGTTTGGTGAGCCCGAGCAGACGGGCGGCGTTCTCCTTGAGGATCTTCGGCCGGACCTCTTCCTTGATCGACAGCTTCTCGAAGTCGGCGAGCCAGCGGTCGGGGGTGAGGACGGGGAAGTCGGAGCCGAAGAGGACCTTGTCCTTGAGCAGCGTGTTCGCGTACTGCACGAGTTGCGGCGGGAAGTACTTCGGCGACCAGCCGGACAGGTCGATGTACACGCCCGGCTTGTGCGTGGCGACGGCGAGGGCCTCGTCCTGCCAGGGGAACGACGGGTGCGCCAGGATGATCTTCAGGTGCGGGAAGTCGGCGGCCACATCGTCGATGTGCAGCGGGTTGGAGTACTTGAGCCGGATGCCGCCCCCGCCGGGGACGCCCGCGCCGATGCCGGTCTGACCCGTGTGGAAGAGGGCGATGGTGCCGGTCTCCTCGATGACCTCGTACAGGTCGTACGCCACCGAGCGGTCGTTGGGAAAGAAGCCCTGGATGCTGGGGTGGAACTTGAACCCCTTCACCCCGTACTCCTCGACCAGGCGGCGAGCCTGCTTGACCCCCGCCTTGCCCCGGAAGGGGTCGATGGAGGCGAAGGGGATGAGGACGTCCGCGTTGGCGGCGGCGGCCTCGGCGACCTCCTCGTTGGGGACCGGCTCGGTGCCGGTCGCCGACTCGGCGTCCACCGTGAAGATCACCGCGGCCATCTTCCGCTCACGGTAGTAGGCGGCGGTCTCCTCCAGGGTCGGCTTCCGTTTGCCCTCGACCTTGAAGTAGACGGAGGAGGCGTCGTGCAGGTCGTCGTCCAGGGAGCCGTGGCCCTTGGCGGAGACCTCCGCGTGCGTGTGGACGTCGATCGCGACGAGGTCCTCGACGTTGAGGGTCGTCATGGTGTCACGCCTCCGGGAACTTGGGCGCCGGGATGCCGACCGTCTGGAGTTCCGCGCCGACCGAGGTGGGCCAGGCGTCGGCCAGGGCGCCGGGGGTCCAGCCGCCGTCGGCGTACGCCGCCCTGATCTCCTGCGGATGCGACCAGAGTGCCACCTTGTCGCCGCCGATGCCGATGCACTGGCCACTCACGCCCCGCGCGGCCTCGGAGGCGAGGAAGGGGACGAGCGCGGCGCAGTCCTCGGGGGTGCCGAAGCCCTCGCCCTTGCGGAGGAAGCCGGGCAGCGGCTCGCCGTTCCGCATCGCCTCGATGTAGGGGGAGAAGCCGGGGATGGTCTCGGTCATCGCGGTGGCGGCGACCGGGACGATCGCGTTGACGGTGATGTTCGCGCGGCCCAGTTCCATGGACCAGGTGCGGGCCATGGCGGCGATGCCGGCCTTGGCGGCGGCATAGTTCGTCTGCCCGAAGTTGCCGCGCTGCCCGGCCGGGGAACCGACCAGGATCAGGGTGCCGCCCTCGCCCTGCTCGCGCATGCGCACGGCGGCGGCGCGGGCGCAGGTGAAGGTGCCCTTGAGGTGGGTGGTGATCACCGCGTCGAAGTCGTCGTCGGTCATCTTCCACAGCACCTTGTCGCGCAGGATGCCGGCATTGGTGACCAGGACGTCGAGGCGCCCGAACTCTTCGACCGCCCTGTTCACCAGCCGGTCCGCGGCCTCGGACGTACCGACCGCGACGACCTCGGCGACGGCCGTGCCGCCCGCCTCGGTGATGGACTTCACGGCCTGCTCGGCCACGGCCTCGTCGATGTCGTTGACGACCACGGACGCGCCGTGGGCGGCCAGGGCGTGCGCGTAGGCGAGACCGAGGCCTCGACCACTGCCGGTGACGACGGCGGCCTTGCCGGTGAGATCGATGCTGGGCACGAGCGGGTCCTTCCCTGGGGGTGGCGACTTCGAGATCGAAGTTAAGAGCAATAATTGGTGACGTCAATAGTTGTTGCCGACCGGCCGTTGCGCCAGACTGGACCCGGACACCGAAACCGCCCCTCCCGGGGCCTCGACCAGGGAGCCCGCCATCGCCCGTCAGCCAGAGGCCAAGAACCCCGCTCCGATCGACGCGCACGAGCCGTGGATGCGCGGGCTGCACGCGGACTCGGGCTACCTCCTGTACCGGCTCGGCCTGCGCTCCGGGCAGCTGTTCAACGCCTTCCTCCAGGAGTCGGGCCTGCGGATGCGTCACTACGCACTGCTCCGCTTCCTCGCCACGTCCCGGGGCGCGCTGCAACGCGAGCTGAGCACGTCCCTCGGCTACGACCCGAGCGCGATCGTCGGCCTGGTCGACGACCTGGAGAAGCTGGGCTTCGCCGAGCGCCGGCCCTCCCCGGACGACCGTCGCAGCCGGATCGTCGCCCTCACCGAGGCCGGCCGCGCCTTCCTGCGGGACAGCGACGAGGCCGGCCTGCGGGCGACCGACGAACTGCTGGGCCCGCTGGACCCCGCCGAGCGGGAGACCCTGCACGCCCTGCTCCTGCGGATCGCGGAGGACGGCCTCAACTGATGTTGTGCAGATGATTGACGGCCGCACGAAAGATGCCTAGCTTCACCGGGGCACCGGTGCGGTCCCCCACCGGTGACACCCACGGCACCGGCCCCAGGGAGCTCATCGTGCAGCCACCCCCTCCGTCCGCCCGTCAAACGTCCACCCCCCAACCGTCCCCGGATCACCGGCAGTTGCGCCGCGTCGCACTGTCCGGACTGCTCGGCACGGCAGTGGAGTTCTACGACTTCCTCGTGTACGGCACGGTCGCCGCGCTCGTCTTCGGCGACCTGTTCTTCCCCGAAGCCGACCCGGCCGTCGGCACGATCGCGGCCTTCGGCACCTTCGCCGCGGGCTATGTGGCCCGCCCGCTGGGCGGCATCGTCTTCGGTCACTTCGGCGACCGGCTGGGCCGCAAGTCGATGATGCTGCTGACCATGGCCATGATGGGCTGCGGCAGCTTCCTGATCGGCGTTCTGCCGACATACGACGCGATCGGCGTGTGGGCCCCCGTCCTGCTGGTCGCCCTGCGTGTCGTACAGGGCCTGGCGATCGGCGGCGAGTGGGGCGGCGCGACCCTGATGGTCGTGGAGCACGCCGAACGCACCCAGGGCTCGCGGCGCGGCCTGTGGTCCAGCTTCACCCAGCTCGGCGCTCCGCTCGGCTCCGTGCTGTCGGCCGGGGTGGTCACCTTCGTCTCCGCGCTCCCCGACGACGACTTCCGCTCCTGGGGCTGGCGGGTGCCGTTCCTGCTGAGCATCGTGCTGCTGGCCGTCGGCCTGTTCGTCCGTCTCAAGGTCGCCGAGAGCCCGCTGTTCGCGCAGGCGAAGCGGGAGCCGCTGGACAAGCCGCCGGTCGTGGAGGTGCTGCGCCGGCCGAAGCCGGTGTTGTTGGCCGCCTGTGTCGGTATCGGCGCGTTCACGGCGCAGTCGCTGCTGACCGGATTCATGATTTCGTATGCGGTCGACCAGGGATACAGCCGACCGCAGGTGCTCACCGCCGTGACCGTCGCCTCCTGCGTGGCCCTGGCCGTGCTGCCCGCCGCCTCCGCGCTCTCGGACCGGGTCGGCCGCCGTCCGGTGGTGCTGGCCGGTGCCCTCGCCTCGGCCGCGCTCGCCTTCCCCGTGCTGGCACTGGTCGACTCCGGCTCCCCCGGCCTGCTGATCCTCGCCCTCGCCCTCGGCCACGGCGTCGCCCAGTCCACGATGTACGGACCGCTCGGTGCCCTGCTCACCGAGATGTTCGGCACCCGAGTCCGCTACACAGGCGCCTCCCTCGGCTACCAGGCGGCCACCCTGGTCGGCGCCGGGTTCTCGCCGCTGATCGCGAGCAGCCTGCTCGCCTCGTACGGCGGCGGCAGCGCCCCTGTCTCGTGGCTGCTGTGCGGCGGCGCGGCGATCACCGCGCTCACCGTGTGGCGGATGCGCGAGACACACACCGACACGCTCGACCCGGCTCCGTCCCGCACCACCACCCCCACACCCGAAGGGACGCCCCGTTGAGGATCCACGCCCCCATCGCCTTACTGACCGTGACCCTGTGCGCGGCGACCGCACTGCCCGCACAGGCCGACACGGATTCCCATCTGGAGGGCCGGCTGCCGTCAGGCGCGGCGTACGTGATGGACGTACCCGCCGACTGGAACGGCACCGTGCTCCTCTTCAGCCACGGCTACCGCCCCGCCGACGGGCCCAACCTCGCCGAGAACTCGCCCGATTCGGCCACCCGGGACAGCCTGCTCGACGAGGGCTACGCGCTCATCGGCTCCTCCTACGCGACCAGCGGCTGGGCGGTGACGGAGGCCGTGCCCGACCAGCTCGCCACGCTGGACCTGTTCACGCAGAAGTTCGGCCCGTCCCGGCGGTCGCTCGCCTGGGGCAGGTCCTACGGCGGCTTCGTCACGACGGCACTGGCCGAGCGGCATGCCGACCGCTTCGACGGCTCGCTGTCGATGTGCGGGCTCGTGCAGGGCGGCGTCGCCAACTGGAACAGCACCCTGGACCCGGTGTTCGCGCTCAAGACCCTGCTCGCACCCGACGCGGCCATCCCGCTCACGGGCTTCGCCGACCAGGCGGCCGCGACCGCCGCGGCGAAGGAGCTCACCACCAAGGCCGCCACGGCCCAGGAGACCCCTGCCGGCCGCGCTCGCATCGCGCTGGCCGCCGCCCTGCACAACATCCCGGGCCACAACGACCCCGCACAGCCGAAACCGGGCCCGACCGACTGGAATGCCCAACAGGCCAACCAGTACACGGCCGTCACCGGACTCCTCACACGCCCCGCCTTCTCCTGGCGACAGGAGGCGGAGAGCCGGGCCGGAGGCAACCCCTCCTGGAACACGGGCGCCGACTACACAGGCATGCTCCACCGGTCCCCGCTGTACAAAGAGGTCACGGAGCTCTACAAGGAGGCAGGCCTTTCCTTGCGCGACGACCTCACGACCCTCGACCACGCCCCCCGGATCTCCGCCGACCCCGCGGCCGTACGGTGGATGCGGCACACCAGCGCCTTCACGGGCCGGCTCACCGATCCCCAGCTGAACATCCACACCACCGGCGACGCGCTGATCCCCGTCCAGGCCGAGCGCGCCTACCGGCGGGCCGCGACCGCGGCCGGTGCGGGCAGCCTGCTCAGCCAGGCCTACGTCGACGGCCCCGGACACTGCACCTTCACACCGGGCGAGATGCTCGGCGCCCTGCACACACTGGAACACCGGCTGGACACGGGCCGCTGGGACACCTCGGCCCCTGTCCTCAACACCCGTGCCCGGCAGGCGGATCCGACGGGCGAGGCCCGTTACGTCACGTACCGGCCCGCCACCTACCCCCGCCCGTACGACCTCGCGCACCCGGCCGACGCCCTGGTGCCCCCTGGAGGCCCTCGGCCATGACCGTCCGCTCCGCGCCCGACCGGCTGCTGTCCGTGCTCGCCGCGTTCGACCACGAGCACCCGGCGCTGTCCCTGACGGACATCAGCCGGCGGGCCGGGCTGACCCTGACCACCGCGCACCGCCTGGTGGGCGCCCTGACCGAGTGGGGCGCCCTGGAACGCGACGAGTCCGGCGTCTACCACGTGGGGCTGCGACTGTGGGAGGTCGCCGCCCTCGCGCCGCGCGGGCTCGCACTGCGGCAGGCGGCGCTGCCGTATCTGGAGGACCTGTACGAAGCGACGCACGAGAACGTGCAGTTGGCGGTGCGCGACGGATCGGAGGTCGTCTACATCGAGTGGATCTCGGGGCGCTCGTCGGTCGGCGTGCACATCCGCGTCGGGGCGCGCTGGCCGCTGCACGTCACCGGCGTGGGCCTCGTGCTGCTGGCGTACGGCGACCCGGAACTCCAGCAGGAATACTGCGCGAAGCCCCTCGTCTCCTTCACCCCGTACACGATCACCGACGCGGGACGGCTGCGCCGGGTCCTGGCCGAAGTACGGCGCTCGGGGGTGGCGGTGAGCGACCGCCAGGTCACCATGGACGCCCTGTCGGTCGCGGCCCCGGTACGCGGACCGGACGGGACGCTGGTCGCGGCCGTGTCGGTCGTGGTGCCCCAGAAGGGCGCCCAGGTGCCGGTGCTGATCCCTGCGGTGCGGCTCGCGGCGCGCGGGATCTCGCGGGCGCTCGGGTGGCAGCCCGAGGGGAGCCCAGCCGGGGGCACGAACGGTTCGGTCTGACGCCTCCTTCAGTACATCTGAGCGCTACGAAGTGGTAACGGATCACAACCGTACGGGAGTTGGCGCCGTCTACTTCGCCATGAAGATCTCTTTCCTGCTGCACAACGCCTACGGCATCGGCGGCACGATCTCCACCACCTTCAATCTCGCCCAGGCACTGGCCGAGCGGCACGAAGTGGAGATCGTCTCCGTACTGCGGCACCGGGAGCACCCGAACTTCACCCTGGACCCGAAGGTGTCGCTGCGGCCACTGGTGGACCTCAGGCAGGAGAAGGAGCATCCGTTACACCTGAGACCGGCGAGAGTGTTCCCCCGCGCCGAGTACCGGTACAGGCAGTACAGCGAGCTGACCGACCAGCGGATCGGCGAGTGCCTGGCCGCGACCGACGCCGACGTGGTGATCGGAACCCGGCCGGGGCTGAACGTGCATCTGGCGCTCCAGGCTCCGCAGCACGTCGCACGCGTCGGGCAGGAGCACCTCACCCTGGACAACCATTCGCCAAGACTGCGCAGCACGCTGCGCCGGGCCTACCGCCGGCTGGACGCACTCACCACGGTGACCGAGGCGGACGCCGCCGCCTACCGGCGCAAGATGCGGCTGCCCGGGGTACGGGTGGAGACACTCCCGAACAGCGTGCCGGATCCCGCGCTGCCGGCCGCGGACGGCACCGCGAAGGTGGTCGTCGCGGCCGGCCGACTGGTCCCGGTGAAACGATACGACCTGCTCATCGAGGCCTTCGCCGCGGTCGCCGCCGAACACCGGGACTGGCAGCTGCGCATCTACGGCAAGGGTGAGGAACTCGATCGGCTGCGCAAGCTCGTCGCGGACCTCGGGCTGTGGGACAACGTCTTCCTGATGGGCGCGGCGGCCCCCATGGAGGCGGAGTGGGTCAAGGGCTCGATCGGTGCGGCCGCCTCCAATTTCGAGCCGTTCGGCATGACGATCGTCGAGGCGATGCGCTGCGGCCTGCCGGTGGTGAGCACCGACTGCCCCTACGGGCCGGGGGAAATCATCCAGGACGGGATCGACGGCCGGCTGGTGCCGGTCGGGGACCGTGACGCGCTGGGCGCGGCCCTGCTGGGACTGGTCCGGGACGACGAGCGGCGCCGCCGTATGGGGCGTGCGGCGTTGCAGAACGCGCGGCGGTTCGCTCCCGGTCCGGTGGTCGAGCAGGCCGAGCGTCTGCTCGCCGAGGCCGTCTCGGCGCGAAGGGCGGGGCGACCGGTGGTACAGCAGCCGGCCCGCCCGCACCGCGTCCTGGTCAGCCAGGGTTTCGCCGCCCGCGACGCCGCGTACATCGCGGCCGGCGGCGCCCTGCGCATCGTACGGAGGGGGCAGCGATGAGCGCGGAACACGGGGCGCACCCACGCGTCGGCTGCGCGGTCGACGCGGACGGCCGGATCACCTTCGACCTGCCGACGCCGCCGGAGGAGAGGCACGAAGGGCAACAGTTGCTGCTGCGTCTGCGACCGAAGAAGGGACAGCCCGAGAAGGCACTCCACGTCCTCGACCTGGAGCCGGCCGCCGACGGTCGCCTGTATACCGTCCTGGGTCCGCACGCGGTTCTCGCGGAGGGACGGTGGGATGTATACCTGATCCAGGATGCGGGATCCGGGCGACAGCGACTGCGCCCGGGCCTGCGCGACCTTCGCGTCCTCGTCGACGGACACCTCCGTGACTGGCAGTCCCCGTTGGCCATCCGGATCCCCTACGCCACCAAGGACGGCTATCTCGCCGTACGGGCCTGGCTGCGCACCGCCCACGCCGAGGTCAGCCGCATCGACATAACGAAGCGGTCGACGACCGTCCGCGCGCGCCTGCACGGCGCCGCCCTCCAGGCGGGAGCCGCCGTACGCCTGCGCCTGCGGAGCGGCACCGTGCGCACCGTGGAACCACGGGCCGAAGACGACGGCCGGAGCTTCTCCTTCACGATCGACCATGAGGACCTGGCCGCGGGGACGGCCGCCGGGAGCGGCGTCTGGGACGTCTTCGTCCGACCCGCGGCGGAAGCACCCCTCATCCGGGTCGCCCGTCTTCTCGACGACGTGGCGGACCGCAAGGAGGTGTTCGTGTACCCGAAGGTCACGGTCGGCGGTGCGGTCCTGCGTCCCTACTACACGGTCGACAACGATCTTTCCGTGGAGGTGATGAGGGCCGGGAGCGAGCTTTGGACACCGGCTCTTACGGCGTGATCGGTCACCGATTCCGACCGACCGCGCCAAGAGCGTGCGCGGGATCCCGCCCATCCGCTCCCCGCAAGGGCATCGAGTCCTCCCAGCGACTCGGCCGCCACCGTTGGGGCGTCGAAAGGACAGTGTCCCGGCCGGCCGGATGCCGACGCCAGCACCGCCGGTACGAACGCGAGGCCGAGCACTTCCGGCCTTCGCCGGCACAGCCGCAGCCCTCGTCCGCCACCGCCGACTCACCCGGTGAAGCGACGTCCAACCAGCACTTCCGGCTCGGCCGCGCCCAAGTGCGCCCTGTCGCCGACTCTCGGAGGCAGGGCGCACCACAGTTCGCTCCGGACTTGCACCGGGCCTGGTGCGGGCACTACCGCGGTGCGGGTGCCTCACCGGATACAGCAATGCCTGCCCGGTGGAAGTCGTCCACGGCCGCGGCCGTCGTGTCCGGGGCGACTCCGACCGAGTAGTCCAGGCGTACCCGCACGCGGAAGCCGGCTTTCACGGCGTCCAGTGCGGTGGCACGCACGCAGTGGTCCGTGGCGATGCCCACCACGTCGACGTCCTCGACCCCGCGGGCGTGCAGCCAGTCCGCGAGGGGGATTCCTGCTTCGTCGGCTCCTTCGAAGCCGCTCTTGGAGGCACTGTGGGCGCCTTTGTAGAAGACGGCGTCGACCTTTCCGCCCGTGGCGGCGGGGGCGAAGTGGGGGTGGAACTCGCTGCCCTCGCCTCCGGCCACGCAGTGGACGGGGAAGCTGTCCTTGAAGTCCGGGGTCTCGGAGAAGTGACTTCCCGGGTCGATGTGGTGGTCGCGGGTGGCAACGACGTACTGGTAGTCACGGCCCGCGGTCCGCTCCACCAGGTCGGCGATCTTGGTCGCGATCCGCGCGCCACCCGTCACGGGAATACTGCCTCCTTCACAGAAGTCGTTCTGCACATCCACGACGATCAAGCCTCGGCTCACCATGACCACCCTCCAGCACGACGGAACAACCCCCCGCGTTCTACCCGCCCTCGCACGCCCCCGGAGACATAAGCGGCAGCGCTCACCCGCATGGCCCAGGAATTTCACCGCAGGAACGATTCGCACCCGCCGAAGCCCATGCCGTGCACGGGGCCGGTGCCCCGTCTGATGTCCATCGTCCAGCCGTGGTTGGGAACCTGGCTCGGGGTCTCGGTCTCGGGACCATCCGTGTCAGCGCCGTTCGCGGCGGCGTCGTCGGGCGGGCGCGGAACTCATTGTCGGCGACTCCGTCGGCGAGCTGGGTGGTCTCGGTGGAGGCGTGGCCGAGGCGGCGGCGGACGACTTCGATGGGGACGCCGTCGCGCTGCCCGGCATGTTGACCCAGGGCTTGGCGTCGTGACCGGTGCAACGGTAGATCGCGCCGTAGCCGCAGCCCTCGTCCGCCACCGCCGGGACCCCCGAAGATGTTCTGCCAGTCAGCCATGCTTGTGCCCCTGGCCGAGCCGCTGGGAGGACTCGATGCCCTTGCGGGCGATGCGGTGGCGGATGCGGCGTCGGCGGGGCCGTCGGCGCAAGTGGTCGTAGTCGTATCCGTTGCCGGCATGGAGCTTGGCCGGGCACCGGCGGCGAGGGCCGCGCCGGGAGCGGATGGGCGGGATCCCGCGCACGAGCGGCTTCAGGCCGAGGCTGTCGTGCATGTTGGCGCCGGAGATGCCCAGTGACAGGGGCAGTCCGTTCCTGACGGCGTCTTAACCCTTTCGCGCCATTCATGAGGTGAACTCACCTGCGGCGGAAGGACTTTCACTGTTTCACCTCTTGACGACCGGAGTGACCGAGAGCACATTGGGCGCACTTTGAGAGCGCTCTCAAAGCTTCAGCACAGGGCTCTCGAAGGCACCCGCGCATTCCACTCCGTACCCGAGAGGCACTCACCATGAGCGAAACCTCCGGCATACCCCGCAGACGGCGAAGTCCCCTCCGGCGGGCGCTCGTCGCAGTCGTCGGCACGCTGGGTCTCGCGGCCGCGGCCGCCACGGTCACCTCCCCGTCCGCGAACGCCTCCGCGCCCCCGCCCCCGACCGGCTGGACGCAGGCCTTCCTCGACGACTTCGACGGTGCCGCGGGCACCGGCGTCAACACCTCCAACTGGCAGTACGCGACCGGGACCTCGTATCCGGGCGGCCCCGCCAACTGGGGCACCGGCGAGGTCGAGACGATGACGAACAGCACGAACAACGTCTCGCTCGACGGCAACGGCAACCTGCGCATCACGCCGCTGCGCGACGCGGCCGGCCGATGGACCTCGGGCCGCATCGAGACCAACCGCACCGACTTCCAGCCGGCGTCGGGCGGCAAGATGCGGGTCGAGGCGCGCATCCAGATGCCGAACGTCACCGGCACCGCAGCCGAGGGTTACTGGCCCGCGTTCTGGATGCTGGGCGCGCCCTATCGCGGCAACTACCAGAACTGGCCGAGCGTCGGCGAGCTGGACATCATGGAGAACGTCCAGGGCCGCAACACCGTGTGGGCCACGATGCACTGCGGCACCAACCCCGGCGGCCCGTGCAACGAGACCACCGGTCTCGGCAACTCCACCGCCTGCCCGAACACGACCTGCCAGTCCGGCTTCCACACCTACACCATGGAGTGGGACCGCTCGGCGAGCACGGAAGCGATCCGCTTCTTCGTCGACGGCGTCAGCTTCCACACCGTCACCGAGAACCAGGTCGACGCGACGACCTGGACCAACGCCACCGACCACGGCTTCTTCATCATCCTGAACGTGGCGATGGGCGGCGCCTTCCCGGACGCGTTCGGCGGCGGCCTGGACGGCGACACACGGTCCGGTGTGCCGATGGTCGTCGACTACGTCCAGGTGCTCCAGTCGGCCGATGGCGGGAGCGGTACCACTCCCCCGCCGACCGGCAACCGTGACGCCTACAGCGCCATCCAGGCGGAGTCGTACGACAGCCAGTCCGGCACCAGCGCCGAGACCACGTCCGACACCGGCGGCGGCCAGAACCTCGGCGCTCTCGCCAACGGCGACTGGGCCCTCTACCGGGGTGTCGCCTTCGGTTCCACCGCGGCCAGACAGTTCTACGCCCGGGTGGCGAGCGGCGCGGCGGGCGGCGTGAGCGGCCTGGTCGAGGTCCGCCTGGACAGCCGTAGCAACGCCCCCATCGGCAGCTTCTCCCTGGCCAACACGGGCGGCTGGCAGTCCTGGCGAACGGTGCCGGCCAACATCAGTTCGGTCACCGGCACCCACGACGTCTACCTCACCTTCACGAGCGGCCAGTCGGCGGACTTCGTGAACGTGAACTGGTTCAACTTCGGTCGCTGACAGGGCAACAGGGCAACAGGGCCGGTGACATCAGCCACGGGCCCATCGGCCCGGCCGGACGGTCCGGCCGGGCCGGCTCACGCATGAGGTCGGCGTGACGGCCACCGCGGCCTTGAGGTCGGCCCAGAAGCCTGGCCGGCGGCGATGCGAGGGCGAGCCCGGAGACCGTCGTCGTCGTCCGCCCGCGTACCTGTATATGGACTTCGGAGATTTACCGTGCCGGCCGCGCATCGATTCCCCGATTCTTCACCTGTCGGCGTGCGGCGATATCGCGGGTAGTTCGACGGTGACGCGGATCCCGCCGGCAGAGCGCGGGGCGAGGGTGAGGGTTCCGTCGTGTGCCTGGGTGATGGTTTTGACGATGGCCAGGCCCAGACCGACGCCTGCCTGGTCGGTGTGGATGCGCTCGGTGCCGCGCTGGAAGGGTTCGGTGAGGGTCGAGACCAGCTGTGGGGTGAGCTGCTCGCCGGTGTTTTCGACAGTGAGCACCACGGTCTTGGGGCGGACGCTGGTGTGGACCGATACGTTGCCGTGTTCCGGCAGGTTGTGGACGATCGCGTTCTGTACGAGGTTCGTGGTCAGCTGCAGCAGGAGCGCCGGAGATCCGATCGTGGGGGCGATGTCGCCGTTGGTCTCGAGGGTGACGGCATGCCTTTCCGCGAGGGGCAGGAGTGTTTCGGTGGCTTCCTCCGCCAGGAGAGACAGGTCGACATGTTCTCGTGTGAAGGACCGCTGGTCGGCGCGGCTGAGCAGGAGCAGCGCCTCGGTGAGGTCGATGGCTCGGGTGTTGACGGCGTGGAGGCGGTCGATGATTTCGCCGGTGTCGCAGTTCGGATCGCTGATGGCCACGTCGAGAAGTGCCTGCGAGATCGCCAGCGGCGTGCGCAGCTCGTGAGAGGCGTTGGCTGCGAATCTCCGCTGTTCGGCGACGTGTGCTTCGAGCCGCGCGAGCATGGCGTCGAAGGCGTCGGCGAGTTCGCGGAACTCGTCTTTGCGGCCCGGTAGCCGGATCCGGTGGGAGAGCGATCCGTTCGTGGCCATGCGTGTGGCGTCGGTGATGCGGGTCAGCGGGGCGAGCATCCGGCCGGCGAGGATCCACCCTCCGAGGAGGCCGAAAACCAGCAGGAAAGCCAGTACTGCGGCTGCTCTCGGAGCGAAAACCTGCAGGAGGACGGACCGGATGGGGAAAACACCATTCGTGGGTCTGTCATCGGGGTTGATGAGCATCGCACGATTAGGGACGTAACGCAGGAGGAACACCCACACCGCCGCGAGCAGCAGGACGCCGGCAATCATGAGGAAGCCGGCGTAGCTGAGGGTGAGTTTGACGCGAACGCTCAAACCAGGCTGCCTATCCATGGTCTCGTCCCTCACGTCCGGTGCCGGGTGCTGTGTCGATGCGGTAGCCGACGCCGGCCACAGTGGCGATCAGCCAGGGTTCGCCGAGACGCTTGCGCAGTGCGGAGACGGTGATGCGCACGGCGTTGGTGAACGGGTCCGCGTTCTCGTCCCACGCCCGTTCCAGGAGTTCTTCGGCGCTGACGACACCGCCTTCGGCAGCGACGAGGACTTCGAGCACGGCGAACTGCTTCCGGGTGAGCGCGACGTAGCGGCCGTCACGGTAGACCTCGCGGCGGAACGGATCCAGACGCAGGCCTGCGATCTCTCGCACGGGAGGCCTGGTGTGGGCACGCCTGCGGTCGAGCGCTCTGAGCCGCAGGACGAGCTCCCGGAGCTCGAACGGCTTCGTGACGTAGTCGTCGGCACCGAGTCCGAACCCGGTCGCCTTGTCGTCGAGACGGTCGGCTGCGGTGAGCATGAGGATGGGAATGCCGCTGCCGGAGGCGACGATGCGTTTGGCGATCTCGTCACCGGACGGGCCGGGGATGTCACGGTCGAGGACGGCGATGTCGTAGGCGTTGATGCTCAGCAGTTCCAGAGCGGTGTCGCCGTCACCGGCGATGTCCGCCGCGATCGCTTCCAGGCGCAGGCCATCGCGGACGGCTTCTGCCAGATACGGTTCGTCCTCGACAATCAACACACGCATGCCCCGAGGCTACGAGCCTGCGCATATCGTCGGCATATCGAAAACCACATACGCGCCGACAACACCACGCTGCCTTGACTGATGGCATGTCCTACAGCGAACCAGCACGAACAGCAGCCCAGTCGCCGCCCCAGTCTCCGGTGTCCTTGTCCTCCTCGGCCGGCAGGGGGCGGGCGTGAGGCTGGCCGTCGGGCCGATCAGCGCCGCCGAGCACTTGGCGTTCGTGCGGACACTGCGGTCGGTCAGCTTCCTGCAGACCCCGGCATGGGGCCGCGTCAAGACCGAGTGGCGCAGCGAGTCCCTCGGCTGGTTCGACGGTCGGCTGCTGGTCGGTGCGGGGCTCGTCCTGCACCGCCCGGTGCCGCGGCTCGACCGCTTCACGCTGGCCTATCTGCCCGAGGGCCCAGTCATCGACTGGACCGGCGATATCGACGCGTGGCTCGACCCGCTGACGGCGTATCTCAAGGCACACGGCGCGTTCGCGATCCGGCTCAGCCCGCCGGTGTGCACGAACACCTGGAGCGCCGACCAGGTCAAGGAGGGCATCGCCGCCCCGGACATCCAGCGGCTCACCGAGCTGCGGAGCCGGTGGGCCGACCCGGTCGGCGCCCGCGTGACCAGCCGGCTCAGGGAAGCAGGCTGGCTGCCGCAGAGCCCGGAGGACGGGTTCGGGATCGGGCATCCGCAGTTCAGGTACGAGGTTCCGCTGGCCGGCCGGACTGAGGACGACCTGCTCAGGGGCATGAACCAGCAATGGCGCCGCAACATCAAGAAGGCGGCCAAGGAGGGAGTCGAGGTCACGGTGGGCGAAGACCTGAAGGCGTTTCACGACCTCTACGTCCACACCGCCGAGCGCGACCGCTTCACGCCCCGGCCGCTGCGCTACTTCGAGACCATGTTCGCGGCGCTGAGCGCCGAGGACCCCGAGCGGATCAAGCTCTACCTGGCCCACCACCAGGGCGATCTGGTCGCCGCCGCCATCCTGGTCCGCGTGGGCGCCCACGCGTGGTACTCCTACGGCGCCTCATCCACCGAGAATCGCGAGGTGCGCGGCTCCAACGCCTGCCAGTGGGCGATGATCCGCGACTCGCTGGCGGCCGGCTGCGACGTCTATGACCTGCGCGGAATCACCCCCACCCTCGACGCCGACGACCCGCACGTCGGGCTGATCCAGTTCAAGGTCGGCACCGGCGGTCAGGCGAAGCGGCACGTCGGCGAGTGGGACCTGCCGCTGCGGCCGATGGTCTACCGGGCCTTCGATCTCTATATGAGGCGGCGCGGGCGATGAGGCCGGATCTCATGCTGGTCGGCGGCCTGGTGCCGGTCGCCAATGGCGACAGCTACGGCCTCGGCCCGGTGCCCGCGTACGAGTGACTCAGGCGAGCGCGGCGGCGACCTCGTCGAGGCGCGCCCCGCGGGAGGCCTTGACGAGCACCACATCGCCGGCGGCGATGTGGCCGCGCAGCCAGTCGACGGCCGCGTCGTTGTCGGCCAGCACCATCGCCCGCTCTCCCGCGCCGTCGGCGATCGACCGGGCGGCCTCGCCGACAGCGGCCACCACGTCGGCCCGGGAGGCGGCGTACTCCCCGACGGCGCGGTGCTCAGCCTCGCTGTCGTCGCCGAGCTCCAGCATTTCGCCGAGGACGGCGATGCGGCGCCCGCCCTCGATCGCCGCCAGCGCGTCCAGGGCGGCGCGGGTCGAGTCGGGGTTGGCGTTGTAGGAGTCGTTGAGCAGCGTCGCGCCACCGGCGAGATCGCGCAGCTCCAGCCGCCACTTCGACAGCGAAGCGGTGGCCAGCGCCGCCGTGGCCATGTCGAGGGGTACGTCGGCCGCCAGCCCCGCCGCCGCGGCAGCCGACGCGTTGAGCGCCTGGTGGGCACCCACGAGTGGCAGCGTGAGGGGAACCGAGGCCTCGGCGGTCCGCAGCGTGAAGGACGGCCGGCCGAGCCGGTCAAGGGCCAGGCCGAGCGCCCGTACATCGGCGTGGGCCGCCCGGCCGAACGTCAGCACCGGACCGTCGGTGAGCGAGCGCATCGCGACCACCCGGGGATCGTCGGCGTTGAGGACGGCGGCGCCACCTGGCGCCAGCCCCTGCACCAGCTCGCCCTTGGCCCTGGCGATGGCCGCGCGCGACCCGAACTCGCCGAGGTGGGCCTGGCCGACATTGAGGACGACGGCGATGTCGGGCGCGACCAGGCCGGTGAGCTCGGCGATGTCGCCGACATGGCGGGCTCCCATCTCCAGGACGAGGAACCGGGTGGCCGCGTCGGCGCGCAGCATGGTGAGCGGCACACCGAGTTCGTTGTTGAGCGAGCCGATCGTGGCGATCGTCGGCGCGGCGCTCGAAAGCACGGCCGCCAGCAGGTCCTTGGTACTGGTCTTGCCCTGGGAGCCGGTCAGCCCGACAACGGTCAGCCCGTCGCGCAGCCGGGCCACAACGTGGGCGGCGAGCGCCTGCAGCGCGGCCTGGGCGTCCTCGACGACGACGGTGGGCAGCGGCGTGGGCCGGGAGCCGAGCACGGCCACGGCGCCGGCCCGGCCGGCCTGGCCGGCGTAGTCATGGCCGTCGACGTGCTCGCCGGTGAAGGCGACGAAGAGGCCGCCCGGCTCGGCCTGCCGGCCGTCGAGCACGGCCGGCGCGGTCACTGTCACGGAGCTGTCGCCCTCGGCCTTCCCGCCGACGACCTCGGCGATCTCGCCGAGGCTGAGCGGGATCATGACCGCGCGGCGCGGAGGCCGCCGAGCGGGAGCAGGCTGACAAGGCACAGGCTGATGGAGCTGATGGAGGCTGTTTCGTTGAAAGGCATGCCTCCAGTCAAGGCAACGTGGTGTATCGCCGGCATATTGAAAACCGCATACGTTCCGGCAACATCACGCCGCCTTGACTGTAGGCATGACCTACAGCGAACCGGTCCGCATCACCATCTACGGGTGCGGCCCGGATGAGGCCGTTTTATTCCGAGAGCTGGCGCCTCGCTTCGGCGTGACGCCGACCATCACAGACGCACCGGTATCCGAAGCCAATGTTGAACTGGCATCCGGAAGCCGATGCATCAGCGTCGGCCACAAGACTCACGTCACAAACGCCACTCTTCTCGCGCTTGGTCAGGCCGGCGTGACGTATATCTCTACGCGGAGCATCGGATACAACCATGTCGATGTGGAATACGCGGACAGCGTCGGCATTTCAGTTGAAAACGTCACCTACTCGCCGGACAGCGTGGCCGACTACACGCTGATGCTGATGTTGATGATGGTGCGAGAGGCGAAATCCATCATCCGTCGCTCGGAAATACACGATTACCGATTGAGTGAAGTGCGCGGGAGAGAGCTACGCGATCTGACCATCGGGGTGATCGGAACAGGCCGCATCGGCGTAGCGGTCATGGATAGGCTGCGGGGTTTCGGTTGCCGAATCCTGGCCCATGACAATCGCCCCAAGACCGCTGCCGATTACCTTCCTCTCGATGAATTGCTGCAGCGGAGCGACATGGTCACGCTCCATGCGCCGCTCAACGCGGATACGCGCCATCTGCTGAATCGGCAGCGGATGGAGCGGATGAAGCACGGCGCGCTGATTGTCAACACTGGACGTGGTGCGCTTATCGATACCGAGGCGCTTGTATCGGCATTGGAAAGCGGCAGGCTGGGCGGTGCGGCGCTGGATGTCCTCGAAGGAGAGGAAGGAATATTCTACGCCGACTGCCGAAACAAACCCATCGAAAGCAAAACGTTGTTGCGGCTGCACGAGCTGCCAAATGTGCTCATCAGTCCGCACACCGCCTACTACACGGACCACGCTCTGAGTGACACCGTGGAAAACTCCCTCATCAACTGTCTGAAATTCGAAAGCAGGAATCGGCATGGATAGGTTGAAGGTCGGAATCATCTTCGGGGGGCGTTCCGAAGAGCACCCCGTCTCCGTCAAGTCTGCGCGAGAGGTCGCACGAAACCTCGATATGGAGAAGTATGAACCCTTCTATATCGGGATCACGAAGAGCGGTGCCTGGAAGCTCTGCGACGGGCCTGACGCAGATTGGGAGAACGGCAGCTGCCGTCCGGCCGTGTTGTCACCGGACAGCAGCGTGCACGGATTGCTTGTCCAGGAGCAGGGACGATACGAAACGTTCCGTCTGGACGTCGTGTTGCCGATTCTGCACGGCTCACTCGGCGAGGATGGCGCGATACAGGGTCTGCTGGAGCTCTCCGGCATCCCCTACATCGGCTGCGACGTCCAAAGTTCTGCTCTGTGCATGGACAAATCCCTTGCCTACATCGTCGCCAGAAGCGCGGGAATCGCGACGCCGAATTTCTGGACCGTCACGGCGAACGAGAACATTGATCCCGATCGGCTCCCTTATCCCGTCTTCGTGAAGCCGGCGCGTTCGGGGTCATCCTTCGGTGTCACCAAAGTATCTCGTGAAGAGGAACTGCCGAGTGCGGTGGAAACCGCAAGGCAGTATGACTCGAAGGTGTTGATCGAAGAGGCTGTCGTCGGCAGCGAGATCGGATGCGCCATCCTGGGGAACGATCTGGATTTGGTCGCGGGCAAGGTGGATCGAATCGCGCTCTCTCATGGATTCTTCAGAATTCATCAGGAGGATGAGCCGGAGACCGGCTCCGAAAACTCAACGGCAATCGTTCCCGCCGACATTCCGGAAGAGTCGCGACTGCTCGTTCAGGGGACAGCCAAGGCCATATACCGCACCTTGGGATGCAGGGGGCTGTCGCGGGTGGACATGTTCCTCAAGGACGATGGAGAAGTAGTGCTCAACGAGGTCAATACTATGCCCGGCATGACCTCGTACAGCCGTTATCCGAGAATGATGGCGGCCGCGGGGTTTCCGCTTGCCGAAGTGATCGACCGGACGGTGTCGCTGGCGTTGACGGGAAAAAGCCGATGAAGGATGACTTTTCCTTTGTGGACGAGCTTGCATCCGGAATACGCTGGGATGCCAAGTACGCTACATGGGACAACTTCACCGGCAAACCGGTGGACGGGTACATGGCAAATCGGGTTGTCGGAACCAGGGCTTTATGCGCAGCCCTGGAACGCGCGCGAGAGAAGGCCGAATCTCTTGGGTTCGGCTTACTTCTCTGGGATGGTTATCGCCCGCAGCGCGCCGTCGACTGCTTTCTGCGCTGGTCGAAACAGCCAGAGGATGGCCGGACGAAGTCACGGCACTATCCGAATATCGACAGAACCGAGATGTTCGAAAAGGGATATGTGGCCGCCAAGTCGGGCCACAGCCGGGGCAGCACCGTTGACCTCACGCTCTATGACCTGGCCACCCGTGAGCTCGCTCCCATGGGCGGTGACCACGACCTCATGGATTCCGTCTCACATCATGGAGCAAAAGGGGTCACACAAGCCGAAGCGAGGAACCGTCAGTACCTTCGATCCATCATGGAGACGTGCGGTTTCAGTGCATACGACTACGAGTGGTGGCATTACACTCTCAAAAACGAACCTTATCCGGACACCTACTTCGATTTTCCCATCACATAGTTGGTGCGGCTCGAGGTCGGTGTAACCGAGCTCGCGGCGGCGCTGATAGTCAGGGTCCGTTGGGCGTCGGGCCAGTGGGAATTGTCCTGAAGGGCGTGCGGGACCCGTAAGAGAACGCCCCAACCGCACAGAGCACAAGCGGAGCAGATCAGCGCAGCTCCGCCCGAAACGCCGCCGGCGTCATCTCCGTGTGCTGCTGGAAGAACTTGGAGAAGTTCGCAGCGTCGGGGAAGCCGACCGCCGCGCCGATGCGGCCGATGGGCATGTCGGTGTGGGCGAGGAGGCGCTTGGCCTCCAGGACGACGCGTTTGTCGATGAAGCCCTTGGGTGTCTCGCCGGTGGCGGCGCGAACCGCGCGGACGAGGGTGCGGCGGGAGTAGCCGAGGGCGTCGGCGTAGGCGCTGACGCTGTGGTTGGTGGCGAAGCCCTTCTCGACCGCGTCCCGGAAGAGAGTGAAAGTGGTGTCCGACCGACGTCGGGCCGCCTCCGCGGAGCTTGCCGCCAGGTGGGCGAGGCGCAGCAGGAACGCCGTGAGCGAGTGGCGCAGGACCGACGTGTGCAGGCTGAGCGGGAGGGTCGTCGTGTCCTCGTACTCGCGTTGGAGTTGGGCCAGGGCGGACCTCAGACCCGCCAACTGGGGCTCTTCGGGGTGCAGCAGGGGCGGGAGGTCGTAGCGGTAGAGGCCGGTGGCCTCGACGGTGGCGCGGGGCAGGAAGCCCGGTTGCATGGTCAGTACGCTTCCGCGGTACTCGCACGTCCGCGAAAAGCGGTGGACCTGCCCCGGGCGGATCCACAGCAGGTCGCCGGCCGTCGCCTCGTACTCGGCGAAGTCGATCATGTGGTGTACGGGGCCGTCGTCGAAGAGCATCACGACGTGGAAGTCGATGCGGTGGACGCGTTCCAGGGGTGCGTCGGCGTGCCAGGTACGGCCGGTGCCCATCGGGCCGACCTGCATTCCGACGCCGCCGACGCTCAGCTCGACCGGGAAGGGGAACGTTCTGATCCCGTCCATGCCGCCGTCACCGTCTCCGCCTTGGATGGTTCTGTCCGCCATGTCCTTCTCGCGCCGCCCTCGGTCTCGGACTGTGCCGTTCGGGGGTGTCCCACTTTCACCACAGGCTGACACACCGCGACCTTCCCTCCTAAAAGTCATACTTTTAAGTTTGAACGCGTCAGACCAGCTATTTCGCTCCCCTTGAGGACTTCTTGAAGATGAGCACGCAGACACCGGACAGCTTCGAATGGACCGAACTCGACCGGCGTGCCGTCGACACCGCCCGCCTTTTGGCGGCCGATGCCGTCCAGCGGGTGGGCAACGGCCACCCCGGCACCGCGATGAGCCTGGCCCCGGCGGCATACACGATCTTTCAGAAGGTGATGCGCCACGATCCGGCCGACCCCGAGTGGACGGGTCGTGACCGCTTCGTGCTGTCCCCCGGGCACACCTCGCTCACCCTCTACACACAGCTGTACCTCGCCGGGTACGAGCTGGAGCTCGACGACCTGAAGGCCTTCAGGACTCACGGTTCGAAGACGCCGGGCCACCCCGAGTACGGGCACACGGCCGGTGTGGAGACGACGACCGGGCCGCTCGGACAGGGCGTCGCCAACGCCGTCGGCATGGCCATGGCCGCCCGCTACGAGCGCGGCCTGTTCGACCCGGACGCCCCCGAGGGCGAGTCCCCCTTCGACCACACCATCTGGGCGATCGTCTCCGACGGGGATCTGGAGGAGGGCATCTCCGCCGAGGCCTCCTCGCTGGCCGGCCACCAGAAACTCGGCAACCTCGTCTTCCTCTACGACGACAACCACATCTCCATCGAGGGCGACACCGCGACCGCCTTCTCCGAGGACGTGCTGAAGCGGTACGAGGCGTACGGCTGGCACGTGCAGCGCGTCGAGCCCGCCTCCGACGGCGACATCGACGTCCACGCCCTCCATACGGCACTCAAGGCCGCGCAGGACGAGACCGCGCGCCCCTCGATCATCGCGATGCGCACGATCATCGCCTGGCCCGCGCCGAACGCCCGGAACACCGAGGCCGCGCACGGCTCGGCTCTGGGTGAGGACGAGGTCGCGGCCACCAAGCGCGTCCTGGGCTTCGACCCGGAGAAGACGTTCGAGGTCGCCGACGAGGTCCTCGCCCACACCCGCCGGGCCCTCGACCGGGGCGCCGAGGCGCACGCGGCCTGGGACAAGCGGATCGACAAGTGGCGCGGCGCCCAGCCCGAGCGTGCGGGGCTCTTCGACCGGGTGGTCGCCGGTCAGCTGCCCGACGGCTGGGAGGACGCCCTGCCGGTCTTCGAAGAGGGCAAGTCCGTCGCCACGCGCGCCGCGTCCGGCAAGGTGCTCCAGGCGCTCGGCGCGGTCGTCCCGGAGCTGTGGGGCGGCTCGGCCGACCTGGCGGGATCGAACAACACCACCATCGACAAGACGTCGTCGTTCCTCCCGGCGGACAACCCGCTGCCCGAGGCCGACCCCTACGGCCGGACGATCCACTTCGGCATCCGCGAGCACTCCATGGCCGCGGAGATGAACGGCATCGCCCTGCACGGCAACACCCGCGTCTACGGCGGCACCTTCCTCGTCTTCTCCGACTACATGCGCAACGCCGTACGCCTGTCCGCGCTGATGCAGCTGCCGGTGACGTACGTGTGGACACACGACTCCATCGGCCTGGGCGAGGACGGCCCCACCCACCAGCCCGTCGAGCACATCGCGTCCCTGCGCGCCATCCCCGGCCTGAACATCGTCCGTCCCGCCGACGCCAACGAGACCGTCGTCGCCTGGGCGGAGATCCTCAGGCGGCACGCCACCGACCCGGCGCCGCACGGCCTCGCGCTCACCCGCCAGGGCGTACCGACGTACGCTCCGAACGCGGATGCCGCCAAGGGCGGTTACGTCCTGAAGGAGGCGTCGACCGGGACTCCGGACGTCGTCCTCATCGCCACCGGTTCCGAGGTCCAGCTCGCCGTGGCCGCGCGGGAGCGGCTGGAGGCCGAGGGGGTCGGTACGCGGGTGGTGTCGATGCCGTCCGTGGAGTGGTTCGAGGAGCAGCCGCGGGAGTACCGCGAGAGCGTCCTGCCGCCGTCCGTGAAGGCCCGCGTCGCGGTCGAGGCCGGCGTGGGTCTGACCTGGTACCGGTTCGTGGGTGATGCGGGACGCATCGTCTCCCTCGAGCACTTCGGCGCCTCCGCCGATGCCAAGACCCTGTTCGCCGAGTTCGGCTTCACCGCCGAGAACGTCGCCGCCGCAGCCAGGGAATCGCTGGCCACCGTCCGTGGTTGATCCGATCGCCAGAAAGAAGATGATCACAGTGACCGAAGCGACCGCGACCGCGGGAGCACTCAAGCGCCTCTCCGACGAGGGCGTCTCCATCTGGCTGGACGACCTGTCACGCAGCCGGATCGAGTCGGGCAACCTCGCCGAACTCGTCGAGACGAAGCACGTGGTGGGCGTCACCACCAACCCGTCCATCTTCCAGGCCGCCATCGGCTCCGGTGAGGGCTACGAGGAGCAGCTCACCGACCTGGCCGTGCGGGGCGTGACGGTGGATGAGGCCGTCCGTATGTTGACGACCGCCGACCTGCGTGCAGCCGCCGACATCCTGCATCCCGTATACAAGGCGACCGGCGGTCGGGACGGCCGGGTCTCCATCGAGGTCGACCCGCGCCTCGCCCACGACACCGCGGCGACGATCGCCGAGGCCAAGCAGCTGGCCTGGCTGGTCGACCGCCCGAACGTGATGATCAAGATCCCGGCGACGAAGGCCGGCCTCCCGGCGATCACCGAAGTCGTCGGTCTCGGCATCAGCGTCAACGTCACGCTGATCTTCTCCCTGGAGCGCTACCGAGAGGTCATGGACGCCTACCTCGCGGGCCTGGAGAAGGCGAACGCGAAGGGCCTGGACCTGGCCGAGATCCACTCGGTGGCCTCCTTCTTCGTCTCCCGCGTGGACTCCGAGATCGACAAGCGGCTGACGGTCACAGGGACGGCGGAAGCGCTTTCCCTCAAGGGCCGCGCCGCTCTCGCCAACGCGCGGCTCGCCTACGAGGCGTACGAGGAGGTCTTCGCCGGTGAGCGGTGGACCGCCCTCGCCGGCGCCAGGGCCAACAAGCAGCGTCCGCTGTGGGCGTCGACCGGTGTGAAGGATCCCGCATACAAGGACACGCTGTATGTAGACGATCTGGTCGCGCCCGGCACGGTCAACACGATGCCGGAGGCCACGCTGAACGCCACCGCCGACCACGGCGAGATCACCGGGAACACCGTCACCGGCGGCTACGCGCAGGCCCGCGCGGACCTGGCCGCCCTGGAGCGGCTCGGCATCTCCTACGACGAGGTCGTGCGGCAACTGGAGGACGAGGGTGTCGCCAAGTTCGCGGTGGCCTGGCAGGACCTGCTGGACGCGGTGACGAAGTCCCTGAACAGCAAGGGGGTTGACGCGGAATGAGCAAGAAACTTCCCGACACGGCAGTCGAGGACACCACGACGCCGCCGGCCGAGCAGGAGGTGACCGTCCCGGTCCTCCCGGCCGCCGACTGGTCCAACCCCCTGCGCGACGCCCGCGACCGCCGTCTCCCCCGGATCGCCGGCCCGTCCGGTCTCGTCATCTTCGGCGTCACCGGCGACCTGTCCCGCAAGAAGCTGATGCCGGCGCTCTACGACCTCGCCAACCGCGGTCTGCTGCCGCCGGGCTTCTCGCTCGTCGGGTTCGCCCGCCGGGACTGGGAGGACCAGGACTTCGCGCAGGTCGTGCACGACGCGGTGCGCGAGCACGCGCGCACGCCGTTCCGCGAGGAGGTCTGGCAGCAGCTCGCCGAGGGCATGCGGTTCATCCCCGGCGACTTCGACGACGACACGGCGTTCAAGCAACTGCGCTCCGCCGTCGATGAGTTGGACGCCTCCCGCGGTACCAGCGGCAACTACGCCTTCTACCTCTCCGTACCGCCGAAGTTCTTCCCGAAGGTGGTCCGGCAGCTGAAGAAGCACGGGCTGGCCAAGGCGCCCGAGGGGTCCTGGCGGCGCGCTGTCATCGAGAAGCCGTTCGGGCGCGACCTGACGAGCGCGCGAGAGCTGAACGCGCTCGTGCACGACGTGTTCGAGCCGGACCAGGTCTTCCGCATCGACCACTACCTCGGCAAGGAGACCGTCCAGAACATCCTGGCGCTGCGCTTCGCCAACCAGATGTACGAGCCGATCTGGAACCGGTCGTTCGTCGACCACGTACAGATCACCATGGCCGAGGACATCGGCATCGGCGGCCGCGCCGGCTACTACGACGGCATCGGCGCCGCCCGCGACGTCATCCAGAACCACCTCCTGCAGCTGATGGCGCTGACCGCCATGGAGGAGCCGGCCGCCTTCGACGCCGAGTCGCTGCTCATGGAGAAGCTGAAGGTGCTCAAGGCCGTGAAGCTGCCGGAGGACATCGGCGCCCACACGGTGCGCGGGCAGTACGCGCCGGCCTGGCAGGGCGGCGAGCAGGTGCGCGGCTACCTCGAGGAGGACGGCATCGACCCGGCCTCCACCACCGACACGTACGCCGCCATCAAGCTGAACGTCGACAACCGCCGCTGGGCCGGGGTCCCCTTCTACCTGCGGACGGGCAAGCGCCTGGGCCGCCGCGTCACCGAGATCGCGGTCGTCTTCCAGCGCGCGCCGCACTCCCCCTTCGACTCCACGGCCACCGAGGAGCTGGGCCAGAACGCGATCGTCATCCGCGTCCAGCCCGACGAGGGCATGACGGTCCGGTTCGGCTCCAAGGTTCCGGGCACCTCGATGGAGATCCGGGACGTGACGATGGACTTCGCGTACGGCGAGTCCTTCACGGAGTCCAGCCCGGAGGCGTACGAGCGCCTCATCCTGGACGTCCTCCTCGGGGACGCCAACCTGTTCCCCCGTCACCAGGAAGTGGAAGAGTCCTGGAAGATCCTCGACCCGATCGAGGAGCACTGGGCGACGCACGGCCGGCCGGCGCAGTACGCGTCGGGCAGCTGGGGACCCGAGGAAGCCGACGAGATGCTCGCACGAGACGGACGGAGCTGGCGCAGGCCATGAAGATCGACCTGAGCGACACCACGGCAAGCAAGATCAACAAGGCGTTGGTGCAGGGTCGCCGCGCCATCGGCACGCCCGCCGTGGGCATGGTCCTGACGATGGTGATCGTCACGGACGAGGAGAACGCGTACGACGCGATCAAGGCGGCCGAGGAGGCCTCGCACGAGCACCCCTCGCGCACCCTGGTCGTCATCAAGCGGCACGCCCGCACCCCGCGCGACCGCACCAACTCACACCTCGACGCCGAGGTACGGGTGGGCGCGGACGCGGGCACCGGAGAGACGGTCGTCCTCAGGACGTACGGCGAGGTGTCCGACCACGCCGACTCCGTCGTGCTGCCGCTGCTGCTGCCGGACGCCCCGGTCGTGGTGTGGTGGCCGGTGGAAGCGCCGGAGAACCCGGCGAAGGACCCGCTGGGCGCGCTGGCCCAGCGCCGGATCACCGACCTGTACGCCGTGGAGAACCCCCTCGCGGTGCTGGAGACCCGGGTCCGCTCCTACGCGCCCGGCGACACCGACCTCGCCTGGACCCGGCTCACGCCGTGGCGTTCGATGCTGGCCGCGGCCCTGGACCAGGCCCGGGTGCGGATCATCTCGGCGGCGGTGGAGGCCGAGGAGGAGAACCCGGCCGCCGAGCTGCTGGCCCGCTGGCTGGAGGCCCGCCTCGGCGTCACCGTCGACCGGGTCGTCACCGCAGGGCCGGTCGTCACGGCCGTACGGCTGGGCACCGAGAACGGCGAGATCCTCATCGACCGCCCCGAGGGCCCGCTGGCCACGCTGTCCCTGCCGGGCCAGCCCTCGCGCACCCTCGCGCTGAAGGTCCGTTCCACCTCCGAACTCATCGCCGAGGAGCTCAGGCGCCTCGACGCGGACGAGATGTACGCCGTCGCCCTGCGCGGCGAGGCCACCAAGGAGATCCCCTCTCATGTCTGACTCGGTTTCCGGCTCCCCCAAGCTCACCCGGCGGCCCGAGTGGGTCGCCCTGGAGGATCACCGCGCTCAGTGGCACGCGCATCTGCGGGAGCTGTTCGCGGCGGACCCCGGGCGCGCGGAGCGGTACGTGGTGCGCGTCGGCGACCTGCGCATCGACTACTCCAAGAACCTCATCACCGACGAGACTCTCGCCCTGCTCCAGGAACTGGCCACCGCCACCGACGTGTTCGGGCTGCGCGACGCCATGTTCGGCGGCGAGAAGATCAACACTACCGAGGGCCGCGCCGTCCTGCACACCGCGCTGCGCGCCCCCGCGAACGCGGTGATCGAGGTCGACGGCGAGAACGTCGTCCCCAAGGTGCACGCGGTCCTCGACAAGATGGCCGGCTTCGCGAACCGGGTCCGCTCCGGCGAGTGGACCGGCCACACCGGCAAGCGGATCAGGAACGTCGTCAACATCGGCATCGGCGGCTCCGACTTGGGCCCGGCGATGGCGTACGAGGCGCTGCGGGCGTACACGGCACGGGATTTGACGTTCCGGTTCGTGTCCAACGTCGACGGCGCCGATCTGCACGAGGCCATCCGCGACCTGGACCCGGCGGAGACCCTGTTCATCGTCGCCTCCAAGACCTTCACCACCATCGAGACGATCACCAACGCGACCTCGGCCCGCTCCTGGCTGCTGAACGGTCCGGGCGGCCTCGGCGAGGACAAGGCCGTCGCGCGGCACTTCGTCGCCCTGTCGACGAACGAGCGGAAGGTCACCGAGTTCGGCATCGACCCGGACAACATGTTCGAGTTCTGGGACTGGGTCGGCGGCCGTTACTCCTTCGACTCGGCGATCGGCCTGTCCCTGATGATCGCCATCGGCCCGGACCGCTTCCTGGAGATGCTCGACGGGTTCCGCATCGTCGACGAGCACTTCCAGAACGCGTCCGCCGAGGACAACGCCCCGCTGCTCCTGGGCCTGTTGGGCATCTGGTACGGCAACTTCTTCGACGCCCAGTCGCACGCGGTCCTGCCGTACAGCCACTACCTGTCGAAGTTCACGGCCTACCTCCAGCAGCTGGACATGGAGTCCAACGGCAAGTCCGTGGACCGCGACGGACGCCCCGTTCAGTGGCAGACCGGGCCGGTGGTGTGGGGCACGCCGGGCACCAACGGGCAGCACGCCTATTACCAGTTGATCCACCAGGGCACCAAGCTCATCCCGGCCGACCTGATCGGCTTCGCCCGCCCCGTCGACGAGCTGGGCGACGAACTCAAGGCACAGCACGACCTGTTGATGGCCAATCTGTTCGCACAGGGGCAGGCGCTCGCCTTCGGCAAGACCGCCGACGAGGTGCGCGCGGAGGGGGTGTCCGAGGAGCAGGTGCCGCACCGCACGTTCAAGGGCAACCACCCGACGACCACGATCCTGGCGAAGGAACTCACCCCGTCGGTCCTCGGCCAGCTCATCGCGCTCTACGAGCACAAGGTGTTCGTCCAGGGCGCCGTCTGGAACATCGACTCCTTCGACCAGTGGGGCGTGGAGCTCGGCAAGGTCCTCGCCAAGCGGGTCGAGCCCGCGCTCACCGAAGGTGCCGAGGTGCCCGGCCTCGACCCCTCGACCGCCGCCCTCGTGGCCACATACCGCGCTCTCAGGAAGTGAATTGACATGCAGTTGGGACTCATCGGCCTCGGCAAGATGGGCGGCAACATGCGCGAGCGGATCCGCCGCGCCGGCCACACCGTCATCGGCTACGACCGCAACCCCGAGCTCTCCGACGTCGCCAGCCTGGCCGAACTGGTCGACAAGCTCGAAGCCCCGCGCACGGTCTGGGTGATGGTCCCGGCCGGCGCCCCGACCCAGTCCGTCGTCGACGAACTCGGCGGCCTGCTGTCGCCCGGCGACACGGTCGTCGACGGCGGCAACTCCCGCTGGACCGACGACGAGAAGCACGCCGAGGAACTCGGCACCAAGGGCATCGGCTTCGTCGACGCGGGCGTCTCCGGCGGCGTGTGGGGCCTGCAGAACGGCTACGCCCTGATGGTCGGCGGCGACAAGGAACACGTCGACCGGCTCCAGCCGATCTTCGAGGCGCTCAAGCCGGACGGGCCGTACGGCTATGTCCACGCCGGCAAGGTCGGCGCGGGACACTTCTCCAAGATGGTCCACAACGGCATCGAGTACGCGATGATGCAGGCCTACGCCGAGGGCTGGGAGCTCCTGGAGAAGGTCGACTCCGTGACGGACGTCCGGGAGGTGTTCCGCTCCTGGCAGGAGGGCACGGTCATCCGCTCCTGGCTGCTCGACCTCGCCGTGAACGCCCTCGACGAGGACGAGCACCTTCAGAAGCTGCGCGGGTACGCGGAGGACTCCGGCGAGGGCCGCTGGACCGTCGAGGCCGCCATCGACAACGCGGTGCCGCTGCCGGCCATCACCGCCTCGCTCTTCGCGCGGTTCGCGTCCCGCCAGGACGACTCCCCGCAGATGAAGATGGTCGCGGCCTTGCGCAACCAGTTCGGCGGGCACGCCGTCGAGTCGGCGAAGGAGTAGGCGCGCCGTGGGGGATCTGCTGCTGGTCCGCCACGGCGAGACGGAGTGGAGCGCGTCGGGACAGCACACCAGCTGGACCGACCTGCCCCTCACCCAGCGCGGTGAGGAACAGGCCAAGTTCCTCGCTCCGCTCCTGGCCGGCCGGACCTTCGCGCTCGCGCTGACCAGCCCGCTGGTCCGCGCCAGACGGACCGCCGAACTGGCGGGCCTGACCGGGGTCGTGACGGACCCCGACCTGCACGAGTGGGACTACGGCGCCTACGAGGGCGTCACCACCGTCGACATCCACCGCACCCGCCCCGACTGGTACCTGTGGACCGATGGCGTTCCGCCCGGCCCGGAGGGACACCCCGGCGAATCGCCCGAGCAGGTGGGGCGTCGTGCCGACCGGGTGCTGTCCCGGGTGGAGGCGGCGCTGCTCGACGGGGACGTGATCCTCGTGGCCCACGGCCACTTCCTGCGGGTGCTCACGGCCCGTCGGCTGGGGCTGGCGCCGGCCGACGGTCGACTGTTCCAGCTCGCGACGGGAACAGTCAGTCGACTGTCTACAGAACACGGTCGACCGGCGATCGTGGAATGGAACAGCCGGACGTAACGCATCACGGCCGGGGGCGAGTTGACAGCCTCCGGCCACCGCGTCAGAGTCCCCGCTGATGGAGATCAACGAGCTGACGCCGGCCGAGGCGCAGGTGTGGCGCGCCTTTCCCTGCGGGCAGGCGGTGGACTTCCGTACCACCGCGGACGAGGACTGCGCGGCGGGGGCGGACTGGGGACCGGAACGGACACTGCGCGCCTCGGTGCTGAGGGCGCTGCTGGTCAGCGCGCCCCAGGAGGACGGGGAGATCGCCGCCCTGAGGGTCATAGGCGCACGGATCACCGGCGCGCTCGACCTCACCCACGCCGTCGTCGACCACCCGGTCCGCCTGACCCACTGCCATTTCACCGACCCGCCCGACCTGTACGGCATCCAGCTGCGCAGACTCAGCCTGCGCGGCTCCGTGCTCCCGGCCCTGGACCTCGGCAGCGCGCGGGTCGACGGCGTGGTGCAGCTGTCGGACTGCCGGGTGCGCGGGCGGATCCAGCTGAGCGGCGCGCAGATATCCGGTGCCCTGTTCCTGGACCGCACGGAACTGACCGCGCAGGACGACTCGCACCCCGTACTCAAGCTCAACCAGGCGTTGATCGAGGACGACTTGCGGGCGACGGAGCTGCGCGCACACGGCGAGATACGGCTCAACGGGGCGACCGTGAACGGATCGGTCGATCTCAGAGGCGCGCACCTCACCCACCCGGGCCAGATCGCCCTCGACGCACAGACCCTCACCGTGAACGGCGACCTCTCGCTGCGGAACACCCACGTACGCGGCTGGATCGGCCTGCGCGGCGCCCGCGTCACCGGCCGCCTCGACCTGTCGTACGCGCGCCTGTCGAACCCCGAGGGCGCCACCTTGCGCGCCACCAGCTGCACCATCGGTGAACTCTGGCTGCGCAAGGGACCGCCTCCGGACGGCTTCCTCAATCTGCGCCGCGCCCAGATCGACGTGCTGTTCCTGGAACCGGACATGGTGCCGGACCGGATGCTGCTCAACAGCCTCGTCTACACCTCCCTCACCCCGCACGAACCCGCCGAGCGCCGCCTGCCCATGCTGGAGCGCGACGGCGACGGCTATGTCCCGCACGCCTACGAGCAGTTGACCGCCGCATACCGGCGCATCGGCGACGACGACGCGGCCCGGCTCGTCCAGCTCGCCAAGCAGCGCCGCCACCGAGGCACGCTGCCCTGGTACGGCCGTCTGTGGGGCCACGTCCAGGACGCCACCGTCGGCTACGGCTTCCGCCCGCTTCGGGCGTGCGGCTGGCTGCTGTCCCTGCTCGCCGTCGGCTCGGTCGCGTACGCGCTGCACCACCCCCGCCCGCTCAAGCCTTCCGAGGCCCCGGACTTCAACCCGGTGTTCTTCACGCTCGACCTGCTGCTGCCGGTGATCTCCTTCGGTCAGGAGGGGGCGTTCGCCCCGGAGGGCTGGTACCAGACGCTGTCGTACGCCCTCGTCATCGCCGGCTGGATCCTGGCCACGACGGTCTTCGCCGGCGTGACCCGGACCGTCAGCCGCCAGTGAGCCGCTTGACGGCGTGCTGGGCCGCGAGGCGTACGGGGGCGTTCCGGGCGCCGTAGCCGCGGTAGTCGCCGTCGCGCTGGAGGAGTTCGAAGAAGACGCGGCCGACGGTGCGGGTGTAGCAGTGGCGGAACTCGCCGTGGGCGTCCCGGTCGTAGAGGATGCCGAGTTCGCGGTACGTCTCCAGCTCGCCGTCGGCGAACTCGTACCGGGCCGCGAGGTCGTCGTAGTAGTTCGCGGGGATCGGCAGCAGGCGGCCGCCGGCCGCGACGAAGCGGCGGGCCGCGGCGACCACGTCGTCGGTGGCCAGCGCGATGTGCTGAGCGTGGACGGTGTCGTCGGTCGGCGCCGCGCCGACGGTGAGGGCGATGCGGACGCTGCCGTCGGCGTTCGTGACGGCGCGGCTGCGCAGCAGGCCGTAGGGGTCGGCGACGTCCACGCTCTCCTGGGCGTCGAGGCCGAGCACACTGCGGTGGAAGAGGGTCGCCTCGTCGAAGTGGTGCCAGGGCTGGGTGAGGGCGAGGTGGTCGATGCGGGCCGTCTCCGCCGCGGCGGGCGGGTGCTCCGCATCCTCGACGGCCTCATCTTTGACGACGTCATCCTTTACGGCCTCATCCTTTACGGCCCCTTTCTTCACGTCCTCGAAGTCCGCCCGCCAGTTGGGGAGTTCGGGGCGGTCTGTGGCGCAGAAGAACAGTTCCGTGCCGTCGGGCGCCGCCACGGCGTCCAGCGGGGCGTCCTCCGGGGCACGGCGGCGCGGCAGCACGGGGGCCAGCAGGGCCTCGGCGAGGCGGGCGGCGGCCGTCGGGTCCGGTGACTCGAGCCCGATCGCGGCGAGTTGGGTGCCGTCACGGCGTACGGCCGCCCCGGTGTTGACCAGGACGCGGGCCTCGCCCCACTGCCACAGGTCGACGGGTTTGCTGCGGTGCCGGGCCGTGCGGGCGAAGCCCAGCGCGCCGAGGACCGCCGAGACGGGGTCCGCGTCCGGCGTGACAAGTTCCGCGAAGGCGACGCCCGTGGGGACGACCGGCGCGGGTGGCGCGGCCACGCCCACCGTCTCCTGGAGGACGAGGAGGGAGCGCCGGGCGTCGACGGCCGTGGGGCCGGCCTCCGCCTGGCGGAAGACGTCGTTGAAGATCTCCAAGGAAAGCGGACCACCATATCCGGTATGCAATACACGGCGTACGAGATCCGCTATATCGAATCCGCCCTGGCCCGGGAAGCAACGGTAGTGGCGGCTCCACTGCAGGACGTCCATCGCGAGCAGTGGGGCGTCTGCCAGTTGGAGGAAGAAGATCTTCTCGCCGGGGATGTCTTCGATGCCCTTGACGTCGGAGCCCCGCGAGAGGATGTGGAAACTGTCCAGACAGGTGCCGAGCGCCGGATGGCCGGCCGTCTCGACGATGTGCCAGGCGTGGTCGTACGTACTGACGTGCCGGCCCCAGGCGAGCGCCTCGTAGGCGACACGGATACCGAAGTCCTGTGCCAGGTCGGCGAGTCGGCTCAGCTGCTCGGCCGCCAGCGCGTCGTCGTCCACGGCATGCGGGGAGACGCTGGAGCAGACCAGGACGGTGTCGGCGCCGAGCCTGCCCATCAGCTCGAACTTGTGCCGGGCGCGCCGCAGGTTGCGGGCGAACTCCTCCTCCCCCACTGCCTCGATGTCCCGCATCGGCTGGTAGAGGTCGACGGTGAGGCCGAGGTCGGCGCAGCGGGCGCGGATCTCCTCGGGGCCGAGGGGGCTGGCGAGCAGGTCGTTCTCGAAGATCTCGACGCCGTCGAAGCCGGCCCGGGAGGCGGCCGTGAGCTTCTCGGTGAGGGATCCGCTGAGGGAGACGGTGGCGATGGACGTACGCACGTCGGTACCTCTGTTTCTCTTCAGGCCCCTTGCTTGCGGTTCTCTTCAGGCGCCTTGCCAGCGGGCTGTTCGCGGACTGATCGCGGGCTACTGCTGGGCCCCTACGGCCCCGGTCCCGGTCAGCTCGGTGAAGTCCGCGAGCATCCGGGCGCTGTCGGGTTCCCGGCCGGTGAACAGGCGGAACGCGTCCAGGGCCTGGAAGACGGCCATGCCTCCGCCGTCGAGGGTGGCGCAGCCGAGCGCGCGGGCGGTGCGCAGCAGCTCGGTCTCCAGGGGGCGGTAGACCACCTCGGCGATCCACAGGCCGGGGTGGAGCAGTTCGGCTGGCAGGGGCAGGCCGGGGTGGGCGGCCATGCCGGTGGGAGTGGCGTGCACCAGGCCGCCGAGGCCGTCGGCGTGCGCGAGCAGGTCCGCCAGCCGGTCAGGGGTGGCGGAGAGCGCCCTGCCCTCCCCGAAGTGGCGGTTGAGGGAGTCTGCGAGGGCGACGGCCTGCTCGGGCAGCGCGTCGACGACGGTGACCCGTTCAGCGCCGAGGGTGAGCATGGCGTGCGCCACGGCCGCGCCCGCGCCTCCGGCGCCCAGCTGCACCACCCGCTCCAGCGGCACGTCGGGCAGGCCGCGCGCGAAGGAGGCGGCGAAGCCGGTGACGTCGGTGTTGTGGCCGACCGCGCGACCGTCCTCGAAGACGACGGTGTTGACCGCGCCCAGCGCTTCCGCCTGCGGGGCCAGGGCGTCCAAGTGCCGGATCACGTGCTGCTTGCACGGGTGCGTGATGTTGAGACCGTCGAAGCCCAGGTCGCGGGCGGCCCGCACCAGATCGCCCACCGCCTCGGCCGGGACGCCGAGGGTGTCGATGTCGATGATCCGGTACAGATAGCGCAGGCCCTGGCGGTCGGCCTCCCGCTCGTGCAGCGCCGGACTGAGCGACGGGCCGATGCCGGAACCGATCAGTCCGACGAGATACGAGTCCTTGGACAGCACTGAGGGGCCTCCTGATCGGCTCACTAATGTACGAACTGGTACGTTACCTATAGCAGCAAAGCAGCTGCAGGGGGAAGGCCTCTCCGGGAACGCGATGCGCGCCGGCTTCTACAATCTCGGCACTGGCCCCTCGCCCGAAGGAACCCGATGACCAGCGTCGAAGAACCGGCACGACCGAACGGGCGCATCCGTGACGCCGCCCGCACCCAGGCCGAGATTCTCGACATGGCGACCCAGGAGTTCGCCCGGGCCGGTTACGACGGGGCCCGGGTCGACGAGATCGCCGCCCGCACCCGTACCACGAAGCGGATGATCTACTACTACTTCGGTGGCAAGGAGCAGCTGTTCACGGCCGTGCTGGAGCGGGCCTACGCCGTGATCCGCGAGGCCGAGCAGCGGCTCGACGTCGACCACCTGGACCCGGTCGCGGCCATCCGGCGGCTGGCGGAGCTCACTTTCGACCACCACGAGCAGCACCCGGACTTCATCCGTCTGGTGAGCATCGAGAACATCCACGGGGCGGAGCACATCGCGGCCTCGGCGAAGCTCGGGAAGATCGGCTCGCCCGCCCTCGACGTGATCCGCCGGATCCTGGAGTCGGGGCGGAAGTCGGGGCTGTTCACGGCCGACGTCGATGCGGTCGACCTGCACGCGATGATCAGTTCGTTCTGCTTCTTCCGGGTCGCCAACCGGCACACCTTCGGCGCCCTGTTCGGCCGTGACCTGGTGGATCCCGCGCAGCGCGAGCACTACCGCGCGATGCTCGGCGACATGGTGATCGCCTACCTGACGGCGGACCGCGCGGCCTACTGAGACCCCGCCCCCGTACCGGAAGATCCCTCGGCGCGACCTCTTGACACCCGGGAAACGTCGGCGCAACATCCCACCCCACCGCTACTAACTACCCAGTGGGTTAATTAGCCGCGATCCGGCCCTCTCCCCTCCGCTCACTCCACCTAGGGTGGGGTTCCCCCGAAGGAGCACGCCGTGTCCGTCCCCGCCGCACCGCCCGGCCAGCCGAAAAAAGCCGCCACGGCGGCCTGGATCGGCAGCGCCCTGGAGTACTACGACTTCTTCATCTACGGCAGCGCCGCCGCGCTGATCTTTCCCGAGGTCTTCTTCGACGAGTCCGATCCGGCCACCGCGACCCTGCTGTCGCTGGCCACGTTCGGCGTCGCGTACACGGCCCGTCCCGTCGGTGCGCTCTTCCTCGGGCACTTCGGCGACAAGGTCGGCCGCAAGAAGATCATGGTCTTCACGCTGATCCTGATGGGCCTGTCGACGTTCCTCATCGGCTGTCTGCCCACCCGTGCCCAGGTCGGCACCCTCGCCCCGGTCCTGCTCGTCCTGTGCCGGGTGCTGCAGGGCATCTCGGCGGCCGGTGAGCAGGCCAGCGCCAACTCCATGACGCTGGAACACGCGCCGGCGCACCGGCGGGGCTTCTTCACCAGTTTCACGCTCAGCGGCACCCAGGGCGGCCAGCTGCTCGCCACGCTGGTCTTCATCCCCGTCGCCGCGCTGCCCGAGGACCAGTTGATGTCCTGGGGCTGGCGGGTGCCGTTCTGGCTGAGCGTCGCGGTCGCCGTCGTCGGCTACGTCATCCGCCGCACTCTCGACGAGACCCCGGCCTTCGCCCAGCAGGCCTCCGACGAGGGCGTCGCCAGGCTGCCGCTGGCGATCCTGATGCGCGAGCACTGGCGGGACGTACTGCGGGTGATCGCGGGCGCGCTCATCGCCTCGGTCAGCACGATCTTCACGGTCTGGGCGCTGGCGTACGCGACCAGCGACTCGGTCGGGGTGTCCCGCTCGTCCATGCTGTGGGTGGGCGCGCTCGCCAACCTCGTCGCACTCGTCGCGATCCCGCTGTGGGCCACGCTGTCGGACCGCATCGGCCGGCGCCCGGTGTATCTGATCGGCGCGGCGGGCAGCGCGGTGGCGATGTTCGTCTACCTGTGGGCGATCTCGACGGGCTCCTACCCGCTGACCCTGCTCCTGGGCATCGTCGCCTTCGGTGTCGTCTACAGCGCCGCGAACGGCGTGTGGCCGTCCTTCTACGGCGAGATGTTCGCCACCCGGGTCCGGCTGTCGGGCATGGCGATCGGCACCCAGATCGGCTTCGCCGTGGCGGGTTTCGCGGTCACCTTCGCCGCGCAGATCGCGGGTCCGGACGGCGACGCTGGATGGCGGTGGCCCTGTTCACCGCGGCCCTGTGCGTACCGCCGGTGATCGCGGTCCTCTCCGCCCGCGAGACCCACAGGGTCCCGACGGAGGAACTCGGCGAGCGCCCGCCCCACCCGGCGCGGCAGCCGGAGAGGGTGACGGCCTGACCCCGCCGCGCCTGCTCACCTCACGGTCCCTGGCAGCCGTCACGGTCCCTCGCAGCCGTCATGGACGCGAGGGCCGTGCCGTCTCGCCGTACCGCCTGAACCGCCGCCGCGCCGTCGCACCTGGACCGCCGTACCGTCCCGCTCCGGCCGCCGCCGTACCGTCACGCGTTGGACCACGCCCGCTCGCAGAGCACCAGCCGGTACCCGTCCGGGTCCTCGATCGTGACGCCCCACCGGTTCCAGTAGGGGTTGGGCGACGCCACCCGCTTGCCGCCGTGCGCCTCCAGCCGGGCGACCAGGTCGTCCGGCACCGGGCCGTCGACGTAGATCACCAGGAGGTCCTCCTCGGTGGGCCGGGGCTCGACGGGCTGCGCTGCCTCGTGGACCAGCTCCAGATGCCAGTCCGCGTCCGGCCAACCCAGCATCAGCAGATCGTGCTCGCCGGGTCCGGACCCGCCCTCGGCCCGCCATACGACGCTCAGCCCGAGCCCCTCGCCCCAGAAGCGCTCGGCCGCGGCCAGGTCGCTGGACGGGCGGGCGATACGGATGTGGCTGCGACCGTTGACGGGCATGGTGCCCCTCCTCATGGCGTCCTCGCCGGCGGTGATCTGCTCGGCAGCGTAGGCAGCCCACGAGCGCCGGGACCATCGGTCATCCGCCCTGCGTCCCGAGCCCTACGACCTGATGCCGCTCCCGGTGGAACGCGGCGATGGCGGGCGCGGAGTGGTCGGCGGCGTCACCAGAGCACCGTCGGCGCCAACAGGCAGGAGGACCTCATCCGCTATTGGCCCCCGCGGGGATCCCGTACGCCCGTTCCACCTTCAACCGCAGCACCAGCCGGCGGTCGCGGACCATCGCGGCCCGGTAGTCGTCCCAGTCCGGGTGCTCGCCCACGACGTCGCGGTAGAGACGGATGAGCTCCTCCACCGTCTCGTCATGCGGATCCCGCGCGACGGGCGAGAGGTCGGCTGTGCCCTCGACTACGGTGTAGGCCCGCCGGTCGGGGCTGGTCACGTGGTACGACGCGCGCGGATCCCGGCGCAGATTGCGGGTCTTGGCGCGGTCGTCGGTGAGGGAGACCCGGATGATCCGCTGGTCCGGGTCATAGCCGTGGCTCACGTTCGACAGTTGGGGCCGGCCGTCGCGCTTGAGGGTGACGAGCACCCCGCCGTGGCCTTCGGAGAGCAGTCGGAGCAGCGCGTCCTGAGTCATGCTCGATCAACTCGGGCGCCGAGCGGTGTATTCCACCATCGGCGGGTGGGCCATGGCCGTCCTCGGACTCGGCCTCGGGATCCTGGTGCTCGCCCGGGCATCGGGCACGCTGGCGTTCTGCGCCGGATTCGCGCTGGTGGGGGCCGGGGTGGGCACGGTGATGGCGGGAGTGCCCCCGTCGTCGTACCGCACAGGGTGTCGAGGCGGCCGGCCTGCCGGGCGGATGGCAGCAGACCACGACGGACGTCGGCCCGACGGTCGGCGTGCCCTCGGCGACCCGTGCTCATGGGGCCCGCCGGCGGCCGGGGGCTGCCGCAGGGCTGCCGCTCACGGTCCTCGCCGCGGTGGCCCCGGTCGATGCCATGGCCTGCGGGGCGCCGCCGGAGCGTGATGCCGGAGCGATCGACGATCAATTCGATACGGGGGACCGCTCATCTGTTCCTGCTGCCCTTGCGCGACGATGATGTCTGAGGCCGTTCCGGCGGGGTATGTCGGACCGCACCTCGACGAACGCGACGGAGGAGAACGATGGCACAACTGCGGCAAGAGGTGGACCCGGGTGCGGTCGGGCTGGATTCGAAGGCACTGGACCGCCTCGACCAGCACTTCGCCCACTACGTCGACGAAGGCCGCCTGCCCGGCTTCCTCGTGGCCGTCTCCCGCGGCGGACGCGTCGCCCACCTCACTACGCACGGCCGCCGTGACATCGCCGCCGGGCTCCCCGTCGAGACCGACACGCTGTGGCGGATCTACTCCATGACCAAGCCGGTCACCGCCGTCGCCGCGCTGATGCTGTTGGAGGAGGGCCGGCTGTCGCTGGACGACCCGGTCGACCGCCACCTCCCGGCCTTCGCCGAGCCGCGGGTGTACGTCAGCGGCTCCGGCGCCGACATCGTGACCCGCCCGGCCACCGGACCGATACTCGTACGGCACCTGATGACCCACACCGCGGGCCTGACCTTCGCCTTCTACCACACCCACCCCGTGGACGCCCTCTACCGCGAGGCGAACCTGGAGTCGTCGGTGGTGCCGGGATCGGACCTGGCGCACACGGTCGACGTGTACGCCAGCCTGCCGCTGCAGTTCGAGCCGGGCACACAGTGGAACTACTCGGTCGCCTCCAACGTGCTCGGCCGGGTGATCGAGGTGGTGTCCGGGCAGCCCCTCGACACCTTCTGCGCCGAGCGGATCTTCGGCCCTCTCGGGATGACCGACGCCGGGTTCCGCGTCACCGACGAACAGGCGGGCCGACTCGCCGAGTTGTACGGCGACGCCGACGGCGGCGGCATCGAGCCGATCCCCGGTCTCCCGCTGCGCGGCCGGCCCCGCTTCCTGTCGGGCAGCGGTGGGATGGTGGCCTCCGCCCACGACATCCACCGCTTCATGGAGCTGCTACGCCGCCGCGGCGAGCTCGACGGCACCCGGCTTCTCGCCCCGGAGACGGTGGACCTGATGACGTCCAACCACCTCCCCGGCGGCGCCGACCTGCGCGCTTTCGGCAGCAAGCCCGCGCACGACGAGCCGGGCAACGAGGGCGTCGGCTTCGGCCTCGGCGTCTCGGTGGTGATCGACCCGGCCCGCACCCAGGCGCCCTCGGGCCTGGGCACGTACGGCTGGAGCGGCGTGGCGACGACGACGTTCTGGGTCGACCCGAGCCGCGACCTGACCGTGCAGTTCATGACGCAGGTACGGCCCAAGAGTTCGCACACGATCTTCCCGGACCTCAAGCGGCTGGTGCACGAGGCGGTCGCCGGCTAGGCCGTCGACACTGTTCGTCGGCCAAGGGGTCGGCCAGGCCGTCTGTCAGGCCGTCTGTCAGGCCGTCTGTCAGGCCGTCTGTCAGGCCGTCGGCCATCTCTTGTCCGGACCTCCGGGATCGCTCGGGGACATCTCAGGGAAATCCCCGATCAGTCACGGGCCCCGGTCGTGCCAGCCTGGAAGGCGAGCGCGCGGACGGCTGCTCGGAGTGCGGCCGTCCGCCGGACGGGGGCACAGGGGGGACATGATGCTGAGCAGGGGACGACTCGTCAGGGCCACCGGGGCGGCCGCCCACCTCAGGCTGTTCGCGCTGTCCGGCATCGCCGCCGTCCTCGTCACCCGCGCCTTCCTGGCGCTGGCGGGGTACCCCAAGCTCGGCGGGGGCGACGGCAGTCAGCTGCACATCGCCCACATGCTGTGGGGAGGCCTGCTGATGATGGCCGCGACCCTGCTCGCGCTCGGCTTCCTCGGGCGCCCGGCACGCCTCGTCTGCGCGGGCGTGAGCGGGGTGGGTTTCGGGCTCTTCATCGACGAGGTCGGCAAGCAGGTCACCGACGAGCCGGGCTACTTCTACCGGCCGGCCGCGGGAATCATCTACGGAACCTTCGCCCTGCTCCTGCTGCTCACCCAGCTGCTGCGCCGCCGCACCGAGCTCACCGCGGAGCAGCGCACCGCCCACGCCGCCGACCTCGCGCTCACGGGCATCGCCTCGGGGCTCACCGCCGGACAGCGGCAGTCGGCGATGGACCTGGTGGAGGGCTCCCATCGCGAGGTGGACGCGGCGCTGGTACGGCTGCTGGCCACCGTGCCGGAGCGCCGCCCGGGCATCTCGGCGCGGTGGCGCCCCAAGGCGGCCCGGGCCAAAGAGGTGCTGCGGCGGGCGGCGGGCCACTGGCTGGTGCTCACGCTCACCGTGCTCTGCGTGCTGACCGAGGCGATGCTGTTCACCGGCTGGCTGACCGCCGGAGCCCTCGGCGGTGAACTGGCGGGCGAGCCGCAGCGGGGCGCCCTGATCGGCGTGCTGGTGAGCGCGATGGCCTCGACCGTCCTCGGGGTCGCCGGCTTGATGCGCCTGCGCGCCGACCGGACGGCGGCGTTCCGGCTGCTGCGGGCCGCGCTCCTCACGGACATCCTGTTCGGGCAGATATTCAAGTTCACGATCAACCAGTTCGCGTCGGTCACCGAGCTGGTCTTCGACCTGTGCCTGCTGTGGGTGATCTCGGCGCAACTGGACCGCCGCCCCGGAGTCCGGCCGGCCTACTGATCGACCCGGAGCGTGAAGTGGACTCTCTCGCGGGCGAGTTCGCCGAGCCACTCCTCGGACCGGGCCGCGGTCTCGGCGGCGCGGTTCAGGCCCGGCGGCAGCGAGCCCTCCAGGACGTGCCGGACGCCGAGTGCGAGCGTGCGGGAGACACAGCGGGCCATCGCGCTCTCCTCCTCGTCGCCCACCAGGTCCAGGAGGTAGCCGCCCGACCACTCCTTCCCCGCCCCGTCGCGCACGTCCAGCGACACGGCGAGGACGACCCGGTCGCGGTCGGCGTCCGTGGTGGGGTACTTCGCCGCCAGTTCCTCCGCCAGCGCGGCGATCCGGGCGTCGTCGCCGGTGCGCAGCTCCGCGAAGACGTCCTCCCAGGCCCGCAGCCAGCCCTCCAGACGCAGGGTGCCGCGCACGAAGGTCCGCGCCCCCCAGGCGGGCGGCAGGCCGTACTGCGCGACGAAGGGCACGCTGTCGCGGTTGGGGTAGACCTCGAAGACCTCGCCTTCGACGACGTGCCGCCGGGTCGCCTCCCAGGGCCGGTCGGCGGTGGTCTCGCGGCCGTCCTCGAGGTAACGGGCGGGCGAGCGCAGGGCGTTCAGGACTCCGGCGGGTGCCCAGCTGAAGCGGTACCTGAAGGCGTTGGGTACGGCGGGGACGCCGCCGCAGTAGGAGGTGAGGCCGTACGAGGCCGCCGTACCGTCGCCGATCGCCTCCCGGGCGCGGGCGACGAGGCTGTGGGCGAAGAGGTGGTCGATGCCCGGGTCGAGGCCGGCCTCGGTGAGGACGACGATGCCGGCCTTCACGGCCACGGGCACCTGCTCCAATACCGCGTCCGACACATAGCTGGAGCAGGCGAAGTGCGCCTTCTTCCGCAGGCAGGCGGCGAGGATCGCGGCGTGCTCCGGGGCGGGCAGCATCGACACGACCACGTCCCCGGGCGCCAGTTCGGCCGTCAGCGCGTCGAGCGTGTACGCGCGGGGCTCGGCGCGTCCGGCCAGGTCCAGCCGGTCGAGGGCCTCGGCGGCGCGTTCCTCGGTGCGGTGCCACAGCCGTACCCGCCCGGCCGTCTCGCACAGCCGGGCCAGACCGCTGCCGGTGGACAGTCCGGCGCCGATCCAGTGCACGGTGCCACTCGCGGGAACCAGGTCAGTCATGGCGGGACTCCCCTTCCACGATGCCGAGTTCACGGCAGGCCCGATGGAACCGGTCGAGACAGCGCCCCCACGGCCCGCCGACACCGAACTCCAGCAGCTGGGGCAGCAGCGATACCGAGAAACCGGTGCTGGACTCCAGGGGCAGCAGGGACGGCAGGTTGTCGATGGCGATGAGGTCCAGCGGGGGCTCCTTGCGCAGGCGCCTCGCCGGCTCGTCCCAGTCGGTGGTGCGGTCGTAGACGGGCAGCACGTTCAGGGGCGAGCCGACGTCGCAGGTGACGTCGCACAGGGTGCGCAGCCGGCCGGCCGGGTCGTCGAGGTCCTCCTCCCGGAGGAAGGGCGGGACCGGGGTGATGGCGAGCACCGCGTTCACCATCACGTCGTGGTCCAGCAGGGCCCGACGGTCCAGGTCGCGGGTCTCGGCGAGGTCCCAGCACGTCGGCTCGAGGCCGGCGGTGTGGAAGGCCAGGCGCGCACCCCGGCCGCTGCGGCCCAGGGCGCCGATCACCAGCGCCGTGAACTCCTCGTCCCCGGCGGCCGGTCGGAGAAGCTCGTCCAGCTCCTCCTGAACCGTGGGCGTCAGCGGCGCGACGAGCCTGCCCCGGTGCTGGAGCACGGCCAGAGCGGCGCCCAGATACCCCGCCCAGAAACCGAAAGCGGCGAGCCTGCGCCCGGAATCGTCCACGAGGTACTCGAGGTCGAACAGCGCCCCTCCCCCGGCGGCGAACCGCCCGAGCAGCTCGGCCGCTCCCGGCTGCCGCTTGAAGGCGTGCCCGAAGAAGATGTGCCGGTGTTGCAACTGGGCCGGCTCGTCGGGGAGTTCCTTCAGTCCGAGGACGACGGCGTCGGCCGGCGCCGACACCCAGGAGCCCGCCGGAGCTACCCGGCAGCCGGCCGCCTCGTACTCCTCGATCGGGAAGATCCGCTGCGGGGACTCCTCGACGGTGAGTGTCACTCCGCTGTCGACGAGCCGCCGGGCGTCGGACGGCACGATCGGGGTGCGCCGCTCGGTGGTACGGGCCTCATGGCGCAGCCACAAATGAAGCTCGGTCATACCAGGTTGGCCTCCGGGCGCGGGGCGTCGGCCGCGAACCGGCCGGCGCTCAAGGGGCTGACGTCCACGAAGGGTACGCGGCCCGGGCACAGGCCGCGGACGACCGCGCCGTCTCCTCGCAGCCCGGCCCGGCCACGAGGAGACCGATCCGCCCTCCGGGACGGCGACGACCGGCCATCAGGACAGGTGTGCCACCGCGTCCAGATGGGGCAGGTGGTGGTCCAACCGCTCCCGCTTCGTGCGCAGATAGGTGATGTTGCTCTCGCACGGCTGTATCAGCAGCGGCACCTGCTCGGCGACCTGGATGCCGTGCCGCAGCAACGCCTCGCGCTTGCGCGGGTTGTTGGACATCAGGCGTACGGAGTTCACGCCCAGGTCACGCAGGATCCCCGCGGCGACGCCGTAGTCGCGGGCGTCCACCGGCAGGCCGAGCGCCAGGTTCGCCTCGACCGTGTCCAGACCCTCCGCCTGCAGGGCCATCGCCCGCAGCTTGGCGAGCAGGCCGATGCCCCGCCCCTCGTGCCCTCTGAGGTAGACGACGACACCGCTGCCTTCGGCGACCACGGCGCGCAGTGCGGAGTCGAGCTGGTCGCCGCACTCGCAGTGCTGGGATCCGAAGGCGTCGCCGGTCAGGCACTCGGAATGCAGCCGGGTCAGGACGCCGTCCGTGGCGATGTCACCGTAGACCAGGGCGACTTGCTCGTCACCGCGATCGTGGTCGAGGTAGCCGACCGCCTGGAAATTCCCGTACACGGTGGGCAGCGGGGCATTCACCACGCGCTCCACGCCGGTGCGCTGTGGCGACTTCTTGCCGAGCACGCCAATTTTATCTGTCATGATCTGGTTCCTAAGCAGAGACGAAAGGCCGTGGAAAGATGAGTGGTTCGGGAATACGGTCGGCGGCATACGGTCTGGTGCCGGCGGACACTACGGAAGACGTACGGACGCGCGCGGCGGGCGTCTCAACGCAGGTGGCCGTTCTTCCGGTCGGCAGCTTCGAGCAGCACGGCCCGTACCTCCCGCTGGCGACCGACACGCTCGTCGCCTGCGCCGTCGCACGGGAGATCGCCGCCGCGTACCCCGTGCACCTCCTTCCTCCGGTGACCATCGCCTGCTCGCACGAGCACGCGGACTGGCCGGGAACCGTCAGCATCTCCTCCGTGACCCTTCACGCGGTGGTACGGGACATAGCGGCGTCGCTGCGCCGGTCGGGCGTCGAGGCCCTGGTCGTGGTCAACGGGCACGGCGGGAACTACGTCCTGGGCAATGTCGTCCAGGAGTCCTCCGCGCGTGGTGAGCGGATGGCGCTCTTCCCGGCCCCGGAGGACTGGGAGGCGGCGCGGGAGCGGGCCGGTGTCGCGACCTCGCTACTGACCGACATGCACGCGGGGGAAATCGAGACCTCCATCCTTCTGCACGCCCATCCCGAATTGGTCCGACCCGGTTATGAGTCCGCCGATTTCGTCGCGGACGACCGCCGTCATCTACTCACCGCCGGAATGTCCGCCTATACCGATTCGGGCGTCATTGGCCGTCCTTCCCTGGGATCCGCGGAAAAGGGGAAGGAACTGCTGGCGAGCCTCGCCGATTCCTTCGAGTCGTATTTCTCGCTGCTCACTTCGACGCCCGAGCAGTGACCGTCCGGTGCCAAGCGGGGTTCCGGGTCCGTCACGACGGCCCGGGCCCCGGCGCCGGCGCCGCGCAGGCCCGTGTACCAGCGGGCGACCAGGACGACGGCCCCCGGCAGACTCGCCACGAAGCTGAGCACGCCGTACACCACGGCGACCGCCAGTCCGCTGCTCGCGCCCAGGCCGGCGGCGCCGAACGCCCAGGCGGTGACGCCCTCGCGGGGTCCCCAGCCGCCGACGTTCAGCGGCAGGCTCATGGCGAGCAGCGCGAGGACCGCGAGCGGCAGCAGGACGGCGGCGGAGGCGGCGGATCCGGCGACCCGGGCGGCTACGACGAACATCGCGAGGTGGCCTGAGAGGACGACGGCCGAGGAGAGGGCGACGCCCGGCCAGTTCCGGCGGGACAGCAGGCCCTCGCGGGCCTCGCCGAGACTCGCGCGCAGGGCCCGTCCCCGGCGGGAGGGCGTCCGGTTCATCCGCAGGGCCGCGACGACCGCGAGCGCACCCAGCGCGGCGAGACCGACCAGCGGGGCGAGCTGCCGGGTGTCGGCCAGCACGGGCGACGGCATGGTCAGCAGCACCGCCACGCCGACGACGGCCAGCACGGCCTGTCCCGCGGCCCGTTCGAGGACGACCGAGCGGACACCTCGGCCGAGGTCGCCGGCGCTCTGCCCGTGCCGTACCGCCCGGTGGACGTCGCCGAGGACACCGCCGGGCAGGGCCGCGTTCAGGAACAGCGCGCGGTAGTAGTCGGCCACGGCCGGGCCGAGCGGCAGCCGGATCTTCAGGCCCCGGGCCACCAACTGCCAGCGCCAGGCGCTGAACACGGTGGTGACCAGGCCGACGCCGAGCGCCACCAGCAGCGTAGGTCCGTCGATCCGCCGCAGCCCGTCCACGAAGACGCCGGTGCCCATGCGCCACAGCAGTACGGCGAGGATGGCGACGCCGGCGACGGTGCCGAAGTGGGTACGTACGGCGCGGGAGTTGACGCGCGCCAGGAGCGTGCGCAGAACGGCGCGGACCCGGGATGCCTCCGGGGCGGCGTCCGTACGGGCCTCGGACACGATCACGCCGATCCGGGCCTCGGAGACGGCCGCGTCGGTGCGGGCCACCTTCTTCTGTCCGTGCGGGACGAGCGGCACGGCGGACCGCACGCGGCTCACCCGCTGGTCCGCGTCGGGCCGCACGACCCACGCCCGCACCGTCTCCACGCTCATGACGCCCCGCCCGTGGGCCGGGACAGCGCGAGCAGGTCGCTGTGGTGGACCACGACCCTCAGCTCCCCCGCCGCGCAGGCTTCGAGTCGCTCCCGCAGATACCGTTCCGCGCGGGCCTTCAACTCGGGGCGCTGTTCGACGGCCGCGCCGACCCAGCCGCGCAGCCACTGTGCCGTCAGCACGGACTCGGCGGGGCCGAGCCGCCAGGGGCTCGGGTGCAGCCGTACGGTCGCACCGCGTTCGGAGAAGGCCTCGCACGCCACGTTGACGGCGTCCGGGCCCAGCAGTCCGTCCCGGCGCTGATGCTCGTTGAACGCCTCGGCGATCTCCTCGTCCAGCGGGTCGGACGGGGTCAGTTCCACGCGGCCGGCCACGGAGAGCGTCAGCAGGGCCGGGCAGCCGGCGCCGGTGCAGGCGGCGGCGAGAGCGTGGATCTCCTCGCGGGTGAGGACATCGAGCAGCGCGGAGGCCGTCACCAGCGAGGCGCCGGCCAGGGCGTCGGGGGTGAGCCGGGCGACGTCACCGCGCCGGGTCTCCACCGTGACCCGGCTGCCGTCGGCGGACGAGCGCGGGGAGGCGACAGCGGCGAAGTGGAGCAGGTAGGGATCGCGGTCGTGCAGGATCCAGTGCTGGGGGCCGTCCAGGCGGGAGGCCAGCCAGCGGCCCATCGAACCCGTGCCGCAGCCCAGGTCGTGCACGACCACCCCGTCGGCCCGTCCCGGCAGATTGGCGAGCCGGATCCGCAGCGGATCGAGCAGCTCCGGCGCCCGCGCGGCCGCGTCGGCGCCCTCCCGCAGCTCCAGCCACTCCGGGGCGTAGCGCGGCGGGTCGTCGGGGCCCGCGTCCCGCAGTCGTACGGTGGGCCGCTCGCCGGCGCGGAGGATGGGGCCGGCGCCGGGGATGACGGTTTCGGTTTCCACCGGCTCGGCACCGGCCATCCAGGCTGCGGCCGACTCGGCGCCCGCCACGACGGTTTGCGTCGACTCGGTACGGGACGCCAAGGTCTCCGTCGACTCGGCGGCTTCCCGCGGCCCGGGCTGGGCCGGAATCCTGCCCGCGTGCTGTGTCATCGCCATCTTCCTCATGCCGCCCTCCTGGGTTCGTTCGGCAGTCGGCCCAGTACTCCGGCCAGACTGCGGGCCGTGGCCGCCCAACCCCCCAGGGCGGCCCGTCGGCCTCGTGCGGCCGCCTTCAAGCGGCGCCGTACGTCCGCCTCGCCGAACCAGCCGCGCAGTTCGGCGGCGAGGGCGGCGGGGTCCTCCGGCGGGACGAGAATGCCGGGCACGCCGCCGTCGGGGGCGCGGCCGACCGCCTCCGCGACGCCCCCGACGTCCGTGGCGAGCACCGGGATGCCGCGCGCCAGTGCCTCCGTCACCGCCATGCCGTAGGTCTCGGCGTAGGAGGCGAGGACCATGAGGTCGGCGGCGGCGTAGCTGGCGTCGAGTTGGGCGCCGGCCTGCGGGCCCGCGAGGTGCAGGCGGTCCTGGAGGCCGTACTTCCGGATCAGGACCTGGAGTCCGGCCACATACTGCGGGTCGTGCCCCAGTCCGCCGACACAGACGCAGCTCCACGGCAGGTCGGTCACCGCGGCGAGAGCCTCCACCAGCCGGTGCTGCCCCTTGCGCGGGGTCACGGCGGCGACGCACAGCAGGCGCGAGACGCCGTCGGTGCCGGAGGCGAGGGGGGCGATGTCGGCGCCGGGCGTGGCGACATGGACCCGGTCGGGGGCGAGCCCGTGATGGGAGACGAGGCGGCGCACCGCCCAGTCGCTGGTGGCGACGACCGCGGGCACGGCCCGCAGGACGGCCCGCTCCTTGGCGTCCAGTTCCGCCGCCAGCGCCGGCTCCAGTCCCGTCTCGTCGCCGAGCGGCAGGTGGACGAGGACGACGAGCCGCAGCCGCTCCGCCTCGGGGACGATGATCTCGGGGACACCGCAGGCGACCAGCCCGTCGAGCAGGACGACCGTGTCGTCCGGCAGGTTGGCCAGGACACGGGCGAGTTCCGTACGGGCGGCGACCCCCGGGCGGGGCCACTCGCCGGGCACGGCGTGCTGGTGCACCTGCCAGCCGAAGCCCGGCAGGTCCAGACTCACGCGCCGGTCGTAGGCGTTGCCGCCGCTGGGCGCGCTCGGGTCGTCGACGCCGCCCGGCATGACGAAGTGCACGGAACTCAGCGACATGGGGATGATCTCGGCGTTCTTCAGGGCGGAGTGCTGCACGGGCACGTAGGCGAGCCGCTGCTCCATGCCGTTGGGCGCCGTCTGCTCCACCTTTTCCAGGGTCACGTCGGTCACAGGGCACGCTCGTAACTCGCCCAGGCGACGTGCGACTCGTGCAGGGTGACGGTGAGGCCCGCCAGGCCCTTGGCGCCCTCGCCCAGCGCACCCTTGTGGACGCGCTCGGCGAGGCGGTCGGCGATGACCTTGGCCAGGAACTCCGTGGAGGTGTTGATTCCGGCGAAGTCGGGCTCGTTGTCGAGGTTGCGGTAGTTCAGCTCGCTGACTACGGCTCCCAGTTCCTGAGTTGCCAGTCCGATGTCGACGACGATGTTGTCGTCGTCCAGCTGTTCGCGCCGGAATGTGGCGTCCACGAGGAACGTCGCTCCGTGCAGGCGCTGCGCGGGCCCGAAGACCTCGCCGCGGAAGCTGTGGGCGATCATGATGTGATCGCGGACGGTGATGCTGAACAACGGACGACCCTCCAGGTGCGGCGCGTCTGGTCCCCCGCCGATCCCTGCCGGGGGATGCCGTGTAGTACGGCTCTTCGCTTCCCGTTGTTCAGCCGAGTCTCACTCTTTTCTCAGGTCAGACACCCCATGTCGTTGGGGGTCAAGTGGCAGGGGTGTGGGCGTGGTGTGACCAGGCGGTCGCTTCGTCGTAGAGGGTTCGGGTCTTGAGGCATCCGTGGAGGATGCCGACGAGGCGGTTGCCGAGCTGCCGCAGGGCGGGGTTGTAGCCGGCTTCGCGGGCGCGTTGCTTGTCGTAGTAGCGACGGGCGCCGGGTGATGCCCGCAGGGCGGAGAACGCCTGGGTCTGCAGCGCGTCGGCGAGGCGGTTGTTGCGGACGTAGCGGGCCTGGACGGTGTGGCTCTTGCCGGAAGCCCGGGTGATCGGGCTGGTGCCGGCGTAGTTCTTGCGGGCCTTCGCGGACGCGTAGCGGGTGGGGTCGTCCCCGAACTCGGCGAGCACCCGGGCGCCGGTGATCTCCGCGATGCCGGGCATCGAGAGGTAGATCTCAGCGTCCGGGTGCTTCAGAAAATGGGCCTTCACCTGCCCTTCCAGGTCGGTTATCTGCTCGTTCAGCGCGATCAGCAGCTTCGCGTGGGCGGTGGCGGTGGCCGCGTAGGCGGCGGTGACCGGCTCGGGCAGGCCGAGTTGCTTCTCGCGCAGCGCGGTGATGATCGTGGCTGCCTTCGCGTCCCGGTTGTGCCGGCGGGCGCGGGCCAGGACGGCGGTGATCTGGGTGCGGGTCAGCTTTGCCCCGGCCTGCGGGGTGGGGGCCTTGATCAGCAGTTCTAGCGCGTCCGTGCTGGTCAGCGTGAGATCCGCGTAGGCGTGCAGGGCGGCGGGGAAGTACTCGCGCAGCGTGCTGCGCAGCCGCTGGAACGTGCGGGTGCGTTCCCAGATCAAGGTCTGGTGGGCGCGGGCGACGACCTTGACGGCCTGGGCCTGCTCGCTGTCCCCGGCCACCGGACGCAGCTGGTCCCGGTCGATGCGGACCATGTCGGCCAGCGCGTGCGCGTCGCCCTTGTCGCTCTTGGCACCGGAGGAGCCGTACCGCTCCTTGAACCGGGCGGCCTGCCGGGGGTTGATGGCATAGACCCGGTAGCCGGAGGCGATCAGCGCCTGCACCCACGAACCACGGTCGGTCTCGATCCCGATCACCACCCCGGCCGGATCAAGGTCCTCGCCGCCGTGCTTCGCAACGAGCTCGTGCAGCTTCGCGATCCCCTCCACGCCCTCGGACAGCCTCGCCACGGCCAGTTTCCGGCCCGCCTCGTCCTGGACCTCGACATCATGGTGGTCTTCGGCCCAGTCATCGCCGATCAGCAGCAACTCACCCTCCCAGTCCGGTACTTCGCTCCGTGCAGCCCGCGGAAGGCGCGGCACGCGGCCTAATGGATCCAGTGCTCACGCCCCACTGCCCGGCGGGCACGCCACCCCATCAACGGTCTGGCCTCCCGGCCGACCAGCAGGGGCACGGTCTGACCTCAGAAGTCGGATACTTCCGGCGGCGTGAGTGCTCACCCACTGGCGGCTACAGCACCGAGTCTCTACGACCCGACAGCTCCCATTAGGCGCTCTTGCCCTGAGCAGACGGCACGGAAATGGAACCGGAGGTGAACCGGTGTGTCAGGCGCGGCCGTCGTAGCGGACCCGGTGGCACAGCGCGGGGATCTCGCCGGAAGCCAGCCGCGGCAGCACGTCCGGCAGCTCCTCGAAGGCGCACTCGCCGGTGACGAGGGCGTCGAGGGCCGGATCGCCGAGCAGGTCGAGCGCGAGGGCGAGCCGGTCGGCGTAGGTACGGCTGGAGCGGCGGGCCGGGGAGACGGAGCCGACCTGGCTGCTGCGCAGGACCAGGCGCCGGGAGTGGAAGGCCTCGCCGAGCGGCAGACTGATCCGCCGGTCGCCGTACCAGCTGAGCTCAAGGACGGTGCCCTCGGCGGTGAGGAGTTCGAGAGAGCGGGCGAGGCCCTGTTCGGTGGCGCTGGCGTGGACGACGAGGTCGCAGTCGCCGAGGGCGTCGCCGGGCGACGCGAAGTCGACGCCGAGTGCCTCGGCGGTCTTGGCCCGGGCGGGGTCGGCGTCCACCAACTGCACGCGCACGCCCGGGAAGCGGGCGAGCAGCGCGGCCACCGAGCTGCCGACCATGCCGCCGCCGACCACCGCGATCCGGTCGCCGACCAGCGGCGCGGCGTCCCACAGGGCGTTCACGGCGGTCTCCAGGGTGCCGGCCAGCATCGCGCGCTCGGCGGGCACGGACTCCGGTACCGGCGTCACGGCGCTCGCCGGAACGACGTATCGGCTCTGGTGCGGGTAGAGGCAGAAGACGGTCCGGCCGACGAGGTCCTCCGGTCCCTCCTCCACCGACCCGACGTTGAGATAGCCGTACTTCACCGGTCCCGGGAAGTCGCCCTCCTGGAACGGCGCCCGCATGGCCGCGTACTGACTCTCCGGCACCCCGCCGCGGAAGACGAGGGTCTCCGTGCCGCGGCTGACTCCGGAGTACAGCGAGCGGACGACGACCTCGTCCTCGGCGGGATCCGGCAGGGTCACGTCGCGTATCTCGCCCTGCCCCGGGGAGCTGAGCCAGAACGCACGTGCGGTGCGCTTCATCGGCGTCCTCCTGAACGATCGGGAACCTGTTCACGTACCGAGGTGCACAGGCCGCGCACAGTACGCGGCGTTGATCGACTCTGTCACCTGGCCCGGAGGAATGTGCGGTGGCCCTGAACAACACTTACGACGCGAGGCTGGTCCAGCAGGAGACCGCGGTGGGAGCGGGCCTGCAGATCCTGCTGCTGGCCCTGCTCGGCACGGCGATCGGCATGGGCCCGGCGGGCTGGTTGACCGGCCTCGCCTTCGCCATCGCGACCTGGGCGGTGCTCTCGCGTGCCCTGCATCGCACGCGGCCGCGCTCCTTCGGCCCCGCCAACCGGGTCACCCTCGGCCGGGCGACCCTGGTCGGCGCTGTGACGGCGCTGGTCGCGGACTCCTTCGAGAGCTCACCGCCGGTGACGCTCTTCGTTGGGCTGACGGCGGTGGCCCTGATCCTCGACGGGGTCGACGGCAAGGTCGCCCGCGCCACCGGCACCTCCACCCCGCTGGGCGCCCGCTTCGACATGGAGGTCGACGCGTTCCTCATCCTGGTGCTCAGCGTGTACGTCTCGATGTCGCTGGGCCCGTGGGTCCTGCTGATCGGCGCCATGCGCTACGGCTTCGTCGCAGCGGCCCGCGCCCTGCCCTGGCTCAACGCGCCCCTGCCGCCCAGCACGGCCCGCAAGACGGTGGCCGCGCTCCAGGGCATCCTGCTGCTCCTGGCCGCGTCCAACCTCCTCCCGTACGTGGCGACGTTCGCGGTCGTCGCAACGGCGCTGGGCCTGCTGGTCTGGTCGTTCGGGCGGGACATCCTGTGGCTGTGGCGGACGTGGCGGTCGCAGAAGGCTGAGGCAGCTGACGCTTCAGAGATGTCTGAGGTTGCTGAGGTGGCTGACGTGCTCGAGCTGGTGTCCGAGTGTCGGGAGCCGGTGGCGTCCTGAGAGGGCGTCAGACGGTCGACGGTGGCCGGTATACCGTCGCCGTCTCGCATGCGGTGTGCCGTGTGCGGTGAGCGGTGTGCCGTGTGCGGTATACCGTCGCCGACCGGCCTACGGTATGCGGTACGCCGTCGCCGACTCGCCTACGGTAGGCCGTAACGCGCCCACGGTATGCGGTAAACGGTCGTCAGTCCTCCAGAGCCACCCGGTATACCGTCGACGCCCTGGCCCGGAACCCCAGCCGCTCATACACCCGATTCGCCGCCTCCCGGTCCGGCCGCGAGGTGAGATCGACGGTCCGCGCCCCGGCCTCCCCGGCCAGCCGCAGCGCCTCCCGGATCAACAGCCCAGCCACGCCTCGCCCCCGCGCCGCCCCGTCCACGACGACGTCCTCGATACGGGCCCGCAGTCCGGACGGCACAGGGAACATCACCAGGGTCAGCGTGCCGACCGCGAGGCCGCCGGCCCGGGCGAGGAGCAACGTGTTCGCCTCGCAGGCCAGGATGCGGTTGAGTGCCTCGAGGTCGAGGGGCCTGGCGGTCGAGGACAGCTGCGGCAGCATCCGGCCGAAGGCGTCGACGAGTTCTTGGTCCGCTTCCCGGACGGTCTTCACCTGGATGTATGCGAAATCCATGCGACGGACCCTAGTCGCCCGTATCCAGCCCTACCCGCGCGGCCTTTCAGCGTCCCGGCGCGGCAGCAGCCCGATCGCCGCGGCCGGTACGGCGGCCAGCACCAGCCACGGGACCGCCGACGGCAGTCCGCTGTCCAGGAGCATGCCGGTGGCCGAGCTGCCGAGCAGGACGATCAGGCCGGACACCGAGGACAGGGCACCCGTGTAGAGGCCGAGCCGGCCCTCTTCGGCCAGGTCGGGGACCCAGGCGCGGGCGACGGGGGCGACGAGCATCTGGCCGACGGTGAGCAGGACGACGAAGGCGGCCACGGGCAGCAGGCCCGCCGTGCCGGTCCAGTCGGCCGGGCGGGCCACGGCCACAACGGCGAAGCCGACGGCGATGAGCAGCAGCCCGGCGACCATGGACCGACGCAGGGTGAACCGCGTCCCCGCCCAACGGGTGACGGGAAGCTGGGCGGTCACCACCAGCAGCGAGGAGAGGGCGAACAGCCAGGCCAGCGGGGCCTGTGAGCCGGCCGCGCGCTCCACTTCGGCGGGGAGGGCGAGGTAGAGCTGGTTGTAGGCGAGGAGGTAGGCGCCGTACGCGCAGCACAGCGCCAGGAAGCGGCGGTTGCGCAGCAACGGCCCCATGCCGCCCCGGACTTGGACCGGCTCCCGCCCGGGGATGCGCTGCGGCAGCAGCCACGCGTGCCCGGCGAGGACGAGGACGAAGATGCCGGCTCCGGCCAGGCAGACCGTGCGGAAGTCCACCGACAGCAGCAGCGCGCCCAGCAGCGGCCCGACGAACGCCCCCGCTTGCCCCGCGACGGTGAACAGCGCCAGGACACGCGTACGGGAACCGCCGCCCGTCTCCTCCCAGACCACCGCCTGCCGTGCCACCTCGGACTCCACGGCGGGCGAGAACAACGCCGCGGCGAACCCGATCAGCAGGACGGCACCGATGACCGCCCAGGTCTGCTCGGCGTGTCCGAGCCAGACGAATCCGGTGATCCGCAGCAGGCATCCGGCGAGTACCACGGGCCGTATGCCGTACCGGTCGGCCAGCGCCCCGCCCACCACGAACAGCCCCTGCTGGCTGAAGGTCCGCAGGCCCAGCACCAGGCCGACCAGCCAGCCCGCCATGCCCATGGCCTGTCCGAGGTGTTCGGAGAGGAAGGGCAGCACGGCGAAGAAGCCGATGTTGAAGGCGAGTTGGGTGAGGATCAGCAGACGCAGCAGGGGCGAGAGGCGGGGGCGCCCGGGTGCCCCGGTCCCGGGTGGCTTGCGTCTCAGGCCGATCGACGGCGAGGTCATCGGGTTTCCACCAACTCTCTTGTGGATGACGGTTGTTCGGCGTCCACCAGCAGGGCGGTAGGAGGTTCAGTCCGCCGGCGGCGCAGGCGCACTCCGCCCGCCGCGCTCACCGCCAGCGCTCCGAGCAGGGCGAGGACGACTGCGGGGGCGAGGACCGCCCAGGGGGCGCGTTCGGCGTAGGGCTGGTTCTCGGCGAGGAGCAGGCCCCACTCCGGGGAGGGCGGCTGGGTGCCCAGGCCGAGGAAGGCGAGGGACGCGAGCGCGAGGGCGGTGCCGGGCAGGCGGAGCAGGGCGTGGCGGGTGACCGGCGGCAGGACGGCGGGCAGCAGTTCGTGGCGCAGGAGGTACCGGCGGTCCGCGCCCAGGCCCCGGGTGGCGGTGATGTGGAGGGCGGCGCGTTCCTGGCGCAGCAGCGCGGAGGTATGGGCGGCGAGCGGCGCCCAGGCGACGGCGCCGACGGCGAGCGCGGGGGTGGCGGGGCCGCTGCCCGCGACGGCGGTGACGAGGAGTGCGGCGAGGACGGGTGGCATCGCGGTGACGGTGTCGACGAGTGGCCCGGACAGCCGTGGCAGCAGCCCGAGCAGGACGCCGGTGAGCAGCGTGGCGGCGCCGATGGCGAGGGCGAGCAGCAGGGTGTCGAGGGCACCGTGGGCGACGCGGGCGAGGATGTCGCGGCCGAGCGCGTCGGTGCCGAACGGGTGCGCCCAGGAGGGTGATCGGAGACGTTCGCCGGTGTCGAGGGCGAGCGGGTCGCGGGGCAGGCCGAGCGCGATGACGACGATCAGCAGGCCACCGTATACAAAAGGCAGGATCCCGCGGGCAGGTGGCGTCGGCCGGTGCAGGGACGGCAGGGCGCCGTCGCGCAGGGCGGGGCCTATGAGCAAGCGGGTCCCGAGGCGGGCGAGTCCGGCGGCGACCGCGGCGAGCAGGACGAGGAGGAGCGTGCCGGCCTGGAGGACGGGCAGGTCCTGGGCGAGGGCGGCCTGGAGGGTGGTGCGGCCGAGGCCGGGGATGTCGAAGATCTGCTCGACCGCCACCGCCCCGCCGGTCAGACCGACCACGAACAGGCCGGTGTTGGGCAGCAGTCCGGGCACGCAGCGGCGCAGCGCCTGGCGGGCTATGGTCCGCCCGGGCAGTCCGCGCGCGGTGGCGGCCAGGGCCCAGGGCTCGGCGAACGCGCCGGGCAGCAGGTCGTCGAGCAGTCGGCCGATGACGGCCCCGGCGGGCAGGCCGAGGGCGAGCGCGGGCAGGACCGTCCACTGGGGCCCGTACCAGCCGAGGGCGGGCAGCCAGCCGAGCTGGACGCCGACGACCGTGGCGAGTACGGACGCGGTGAGGAACTCGGGCAGGGCGGCGAGTACCGCCGAGCCGCTGCCTCCCGCGCGCCGCCCGTCCAGCCGCCGGTGCGCGCCGAGCCAGAGTGTGCGGGCGCAGATCAGAGCGGCGGTCACGGCGGCTACCACCAGGGCCACCGCCATCAGCAGCAGGGACGCGCCGAGGGCCTGGAGCACGGCGGGCGTGACCTCGTCGCCGGAGAGCCACGACCGCCCCGCGTCCCCGCGCCACAGCCCGCCCAGCCACTGGCCGAGCAAGTGGAAGGGACCGTCGTCGAGGCCGAGTTGGGCGCGGATGTCCGCCAGCACTTCCGGCGTGGGATCGCGGTCCGCCGAGCGTGCCTTGAGCACGGTGAGCGCCGGATCGGTGTGCGACAGCCAGGGCAGCACACCGATGACGCACACCAGGGCGACCGCGATCCCCGCACGCCACAGCAGCGTGACTGCTTGCTGCCGCATGCGTCAGCGCCTGGTGCCGAGGCCGACGAGGGTGCGCTCGTACGGATCGAGGAGCGCGCCGCGTACCGAGGGGGCGACACCGGTGATGACGCGCTGGTGGACCAGCGGGACGACGGCGTCGGTGCCGAGGATCCGCGCCTCGGCGGCCATGGCCGCGTTCTGCCGCTCGGCGGTGTCGGCGCTGGCCTCGGCCTTGGCCACGGCCCGGTCGACGTCCGTGTCGCACAGCTGCGCCAGGTTGAAGTCGCCGTCGCAGGTGAAGTCGCCGGCGAGGACGGAGACGGGGTCGCCGGTGTCGACCAGGGCGTTGCGAGCGAGGACGACCGCATCGAACTTCCCGGCGAGTGCGTCGCTCTCCAGCCTCGAGTACTCCCGCACCTCCAGCGTGACCTTGAATCCGGCCTTCTCCAGCTGCTGCTTCAACACCTGGGCGACTTCGGGGAGTTCGGGCCGGTTGTCGTACGTGGCCAAGGTGATCGAGGTGCCGTCGGGGGCGTCGGCCCGCGCGCGGCCGACCGGCTTGCTCCGCTTGCCCTCGGCCCAGGACACGGCCGGCCCGTAGATGCCGACGCCCGCGTCCGCGTATCCCTCGTACACGTCCTTGGCCAGCATGGACGTGTCGACGGCCGCGCGCGCGGCGGCGCGCAGCTTCGCGTCCTTGAAGGGTCCCGATTCGGTGTTGAGCAGCAGGCTGGTGGTGCGGGTGGTGGCCGTCGCCTTGCGGGTTGCCTGGTCGAGGGTGGCGGCCTGGGCGACGGGGATCGCCTCGACGAGGTCGGCCTGTTCGGTGCGCAGGGCGTTCGTGCGTGCGGTGCCGTCGGCGATGAACTTCACGTCGACCCCGGAGGCCTGTGCGCGGCCGCCCCAGTAGTCGCCGTAGCGGTCGAGGGAGGCGGCGCTGCTGCCGGTGACCTCGGTGAGTTCGAAGGGGCCGGTGGCGGTGCCGACCGGATCGACCCGGCCGGTCTTGCCGTAGGCCTTCGCGGCGAGGACTGCGAGGTTGGGGCTGGACAGGCGCAGCGGCAGGATCGGGTCGGGGGTCTTGGTGGTGATCCGCACGGCCCGGCCGCCGTCGGCCTTCGGGGTGAGGGTGACGCCGGTCAGGGCCGCGGGCGCGGGCTTGGCCGCGGCGGCGTAGGTGAGGGCGTTGACCACCGCGGCCGGAGTGACGTCGGTGCCGTCCTGGAAGGTGGCCTCGCGCAGGGTGAACACCCAGGTGCGGTCGCTCTCGCGACGCCATGACTCGGCCAGCGCGGGGGCGGCGGCGCCGTTGGCGTCGAGGGCGGTCAGGCCCTCGGTGACGCCGAGGCGGCTGAGGATGGTGCCGTCCGAGCCGTACGGCGAGAGGTTCTCGACGGGCAGGAAGGCGAGGTCGACCCGCAGCCGGGAGCCGTCCTCGGCGTCATCGGAAGAGGTGGTTCCGTCGGAGGAGGCGAAGCAGGCGGTGAGGACGGGGGCGAGCAGGAGGGCGAGGAGCAGGCGGAGTCGGCGCATGGCCTATCGCCCCATCGGTATCTCGAAGTGGATGACTCCGTTGCCGCCGCCGGGATCCTCGCGCTCGTCGTGCACGACCTTCCCGAGTGACCGCCAGAAGGGCTCGGCGCCGGGGACGGCCGGGTCGGTGTGCAGGTAGACGGCGCGGTAGCCGCCGTCCGCGGCCGCGAAGGCGAGCAGTTCGTCGACCAGGCGCCGGGCGAGGCCGCGCCTGCGGTGCTCGGGACGGACGTACACCCGGCGCAGTTGCGCGGTCTCGCCGGAGGGGTAACGGTCGGCGACCCGGCGCGGGTTCGGCGGGTGGGCCGGGCCCCGGGAGTCGAGCGCGGCCGTGGCCACGACGGCTCCGTCCTGCGGGGCGAGGGCGACGAGGAGGGTGTGACGGGCCGGGGTGAGATAGGCGGCGGCCGGATCGAGGATGTCGCCGTGCCAGTGGGGCACGTAGCCGGTGCCGAGGTCGCGGTAGACGGTGTCGAGCATCACGGCTCGCGCACCGTCGAGGTCGTCCGGGCTCGCTGCCCTAATGCTGTAGTCACGCACTTGCGCATCATATGCATCAAGCCGGAGCTTGATCACAACGAGGGGCCGTCAGGCGATTTACATCCGTCGGCGATTTGACACCCGCCGATCAGCCCCCTAAAACCTACCGATATGACATCCATTTTCAAGAATCTGGAACGTTAGAGAGATGGAGCGCTAGTGCGGATCGCATTCGTCGGCAAGGGCGGCAGCGGCAAGACCACCCTGTCGGCGCTTTTCACCCGGCATCTGGCAGGCTCCGGCGCGCCGGTTCTCGCCATCGACGGCGACATCAACCAGCACCTGGCCGAGGCCCTGGGCCACGACGGGGATCCCCTGGGAGCACCCCCGCTGGGCGCGCACCTCGGCGAGATCAAGGACTTCCTGCGCGGCTCCAACCCGCGCATCGCCTCCCGCGAGGCGATGATCAAGACCACCCCGCCCGGACGCGGCTCCCGTCTGCTGTGTCCGCTCGGCGACGACGAACTGCACGCGCGGCACGTACGGCGCGTGGGCGACGTACCGCTGATGGTGACGGGCGAGTTCGACGAGAGCGACCTCGGGGTGGCCTGCTACCACTCCAAGCTCGGCGGCGTGGAGCTCTACCTCAACCACCTGGTCGACGGTCCCGGCGAGTATGTCGTGGTCGACATGACGGCGGGCGCCGACGCGTTCGCCTCCGGCCTGTTCACCCGCTTCGACCTCACCTTCCTGGTGGCGGAACCCACCCGCAAGGGCGTCTCCGTGTACCGCCAGTACCGCGACCACGCCCGGGAGTTCGGGATCCGGATCGCCGTCGTCGGCAACAAGGTGACCGGCGAGGACGACCTGCTCTTCCTCAAGGAACATGTGGGCGACGACCTCCTGACCCACCTGGTGCACTCCCCCTGGGTGCGCTCGGCCGAACAGGGCCGCGCCCAGGAGGGGTTGGACACCCTCGAAGCCCACAACCTGCACGCCCTCGACGTCCTGCGTGAGGCCGTCGACTCCCGCCCCAAGGACTGGCCGGCCCTCCAGCGGCACGCCGTCGAGTTCCATCTGCGCAACGCCCGCGCCTGGGCGGACCAGGCGACCGGCCTGGACCTGGCCGCGCAGGTGGACCCGGACTTCGTACCGGGACCGGCGGCACTGGCCTGATCGCCCCCCCTCGCCCCACATCGCCCCCCACTTCGCCAATTACTTCGCACACGACTTCGCCAACGGAACAGGAATCCCTCACATGTCTCTCGACGTCTCCCCGACGCTCCTCGCCGAGGCCGAGCACGGTGACATCCGCGAGGAGGACTTCGTGGACACCGTCCGCACCTCCCTGCCGTACGCCTACGACCTGATCGCCTCCCTTGCCGCCGAACTCCAGGGCGGTCAGGCCGAGTTCACCGACAACCAGACCCCTCCCCCGTCCGAGAAGGAGCGCGGCCAGCTGCTGCGCGCCCTGGCCAGCGACGCCATCCGCGGCAGCCTGGAGCGCCACTTCGGCGTGAGCCTCGCCTTCCAGAACTGCCACCGGGTGGCGGCGTTCCGGCCGGACTCGCGGGGCGGCGAGACGTACGCCCGGTTCACGTCCGTGCGGTCGCAGGTGCTGAACCAGTCGCCGGAGTTCAGGGACTGCTGACGGGGAGGCCGCCAGGGTCGCCGACCCGGTCCAGGAAGTCCGCCACGGTCGCGGTGAACCGGTCGGCGTCGTCGAGCCAGGGAAAGTGGCCGGCTCCGGGCTGGACGACCAGCTCCGCGTCCGGGAACAGTCCGGCGTACTCCCCCAGCGCCCGGGGAGGTCCCGGCACATCCACCTCGCCGGCCAGTACGAGCACCGGTCCCGGAAAGACGGCCAGGGCCAGGCGCGTGGACTCGGGGGTGAAGGCGCCGTCGGAGGCGTAGCGGGCCGCGGCCTCGTCGTTGCGCTGCTTGCCCTCGGCGGCCTTGACGGACCGGGCCCGCTCGTCCCAGCGGCCGAAGGAGAACGGGGCGATCGCCTGCCAGGCGTCGGGGGCCGGGTGGCCGGCGGTGATCGTCTCCAGGGCCTCGTACGCCGGGGCGAACCACGGTTCGTCCCGGCGCAGGCGTGCGGTGCGCAGACGGTCCTCGGGAGTGATCTCGACGCCGACCGCGTAGACGCTCGGGGTGATCAGGGCGAGCCGCCCAACGCGGTCGGGGTGGCGGGCGGTGTACAGGGCGGCCAGATTCGCTCCGGCCGAGTGGGCCAGGACGTCCATCCGGTCCAGGCCCAGTTCCTTCCGCAGCGCCTCGACGTCGTCGACCTGGCGGTCGCAGCGGTACGACGCGGGGTCGGCGGGCGTCGCCGAGTGGCCCGTTCCTCGCAGGTCCAGTCTGATCAGGCTGCGGTGGGCGGTCAGGCCGCCCAGGTCGCCCAGGTAGACGGAGTCCTGCATGGGGCCGCCGGGCAGGCAGATCAGGGGCGGACCGTCCCCGGTCACGTGGTGGGCGAGGCGGGTTCCGTCGGGCGCGGAGAAGGCGGGCATGCGCGCGAGCCTGTCAGCGGGCGCTGTGTCGGGCAACCGGATTGCGGCGCCGGGTGATCAGTGGGCCCGGGATCTGAGAGCCTGTGTCACATCCCCGGTCGGATCAGCGCGCGGCGTCTGGTGCGTGCGATCGCAAGGCGCCGGAGCGCCCTCGATGGGGGTCCCCCGCGCGAGGTTGTTCGAGCGTGGGGGAGGAGCCACGTGGGCGATTCGGCAACGCGGCATGGGGGTCCCCCCGCTCGAGCGGAGCCGAGAGTGGGGGAGTGCGTGCCAGACGCCGCGCGCCCGACCGGGGATGTGACACAGGCTCCGAGGCCGACGGCGGCCCCGCCCGCGTATGGGAGGGGCCGCCTCGCCTGTTACCGCGTCGGCGTCGCGACCGGCGCCGGGGCGTAGCCGGCCGGCCGGGTCGTGAAGGTGCCGCGGCCCTGGGTGCGGCTGCGCAACCGGGTCGCGTAGCCGAAGAGTTCGGCCAGCGGCACGGCGGCGGTGACGACCGCCGAACCCGCCCGTGCCGTCGAACTCGAGACCCGGCCGCGGCGCGCGGCCAGGTCGCCGAGCACCGCGCCGACGGCGTCCTCCGGCACGGTGACCGTGACCTCGACGACCGGTTCCAGTACGGCCATCCCGCAGGCACGCAGGGCTTCCCGGAGCGCGAACCGGCCCGCCGTGCGGAAGGCCGCCTCCGAGGAGTCCTTCACGTGCGTCGCCCCGTCGGTGAGGGTGACGCGCAGCCCGGTCACCGGATGCCCGCCGAGCGGCCCCTCGCCCAGGGCGTCCCGGCAGCCGGCCTCGACCGCCCGGACGTACTCCTGCGGCACGCGCCCGCCGACGACGGTCGAGCCGAACGCGAAGCCTCCGTCCTCACACGGCTCCACGTCGAGCACGACATGGGCGAACTGGCCCGCCCCGCCGTCCTGTTTGACGTGCCGGAAAACCAGTCCGGACACGCCGCGGACGACCGTCTCGCGGTAGGCCACCCGAGGGCGGCCGACGCCCACGTCCAGCCCGTGGCCGCGCCGTACCTTCTCCACCGCGACCTCAAGATGCAGCTCGCCCATGCCGGACAGCACCGTCTGGCCGGTCTCGAGGTCGGTCCGGACCACCAGCGACGGGTCCTCCTCCGCCAGCCGGGCGAGCGCCGAGGCCAGCCGGTCGGTGTCGGTGGACCGGCGCGCCTCGACCGCGACGGAGACCACCGGTTCGGCCACGCTCGGCGGTTCGAGGACGAGCGGAGCGTCCGGTGCGCACAGGGTCGAGCCGGCGCGGGCGGACTTCAGCCCGACCACGGCGACGATGTCCCCGGCGACCGCCGTCTCCAGCCGGGCGTGCCGGTCGGCCTGGACCCGCAGGATCCGTCCGATGCGCTCGGTGCGCCCCGCACTCGTGTCCCGCACCGCGTCTCCCTTCTCGATGGTTCCCGAATACACCCGCAGGTACGTCAGCCGTCCCGTCGGGGTCGCGTTCACCTTGAACGCCAAAGCCGCGAACGGCGCCCGCGGGTCGGCGGCGCGCTCCTGCCGCGCTCCGTCGTGCGTGCCGCGTACGGCGGGCACGTCCAGCGGCGACGGCAGATACGCGACGACGGCGTCGAGCAGCGGCTCGATGCCACGGTTGCGGTAGGCCGAACCGCACAGGACGACCACGCCGTCGCCGCTGCGGGTCAGGTCGCGCAGGGCGCCGACGAGCGTCTGCGTACTGAGCGACGGCGCGTCGAGCGACGGCATGTCGCGCGTCGTCTGCATACAGAATTCCTCCAACGCTCCCGGGTGGAGCTCGGCCACGGCCTCCTCCAGCAGCCGACGTCGCCGCAGCGCCTCCTCGCGCAGGGCGTCCGGCACCGGGCCCTCCTCGACCGCCCCGCTGCCGTCGGCCCAGGTCAGCGCCCGCAGCCGGACGAGATCGACGACGCCGGTGAAGGCATCCTCGCTGCCGATGGGCAACTGGACGACCAGCGGGGCCGGGTGCAGCCGCTCCCGGATCGACGCCACCGCAGTGTCGAGGTCGGCGCCGGCCCGGTCCAGTTTGTTGACGAACGCGATCCTCGGCACGCCGTGCCGGTCGGCCTGCCGCCACACCGACTCGCTCTGCGGCTCCACGCCGGCGACAGCGTCGAACACCGCGACCGCGCCGTCGAGCACGCGCAGCGAGCGCTCCACCTCGTCGGCGAAGTCCACGTGCCCGGGGGTGTCGATCAGGTTGATCCGGTGGCCGTCCCAGGCGCAGCTCACCGCCGCGGCGAAGATCGTGATCCCGCGATCGCGCTCCTGCGGATCGAAGTCGGTGACGGTCGTGCCGTCGTGGACCTCGCCGCGCTTGTGCGTGGTCCCGGTGGCATACAGGATCCGCTCGGTGACGGTGGTCTTGCCGGCGTCGACGTGGGCGAGGATGCCCAGGTTGCGGACGACGGCGAGGGGGTTGAGGTGAGTGCGCACGGCCCATTGGCCTTTCGGACGGTGTTGTGACAGGGCAGCGCGATTCCCGGACGAAACGGATGTCACGGCAGGCCAAGCGGCAGGCCGGCAGGCAAGCCGGGGCGCCACGGGGTGAGCCGTCGGGCTGAACGGTCGGGATGAGCGGTCGTCAGTCGTTCGTCGCGGGCATCCGGTACCGGCCGCGCAGCGGGCACCGGAGGGACGAGGACACGAGGATCACGTCGTACTGCGGCCGGGGAACGACGACAGCGGTGCACTCGCGCACGGCCCGTCTCCCCTCACTCGCCTGTCACGTCATGGCACACGCGGGCCCTGTTGCTGGCATGGGCGGCATGTGCTGCATGGTGAGTGTAAGGAACCGAGGAGGATCGGGGCACGGGATTTTCGTCCCCCCGCGCCTTCGCCGGGGGGACCCTGTCTCAGCCCGGCCCCGGGCCCACCCCGCCCTTGAGGCGTTCCACGTCGGACGGGCGGACCTCGATGACCAGGAAGGCGATCAGCGCGGCGACCACGGCGAAGATCGCCGCCGCGATGAAAGCGGCCGACACGCCGGCGGTGAGGACCTCATCGGCCCAGGGCGGCGGAAGATCACCGGTGCGTTCGAAGCGCAGCCGCTCGGCCGGGGTCGCCTGCGCCAGGAAGCGCGGGATCTGCTCCTCCGCCTCGTTCCTGCTGGCCGTACCGAACATCGTGACCAGGATGGACAGGCCGAGCGAGCCGCCGACCTGCTGGGTGGCGTTGAGGAGCCCGGAGGCGGCGCCGGTCTCCCGGATGGAGACGTTGGAGAGCGCCATCAGGGTCAGCGAGACGAACTCCATGCCCATGCCCAGGCTGAACACGAGGAGCGGCCCGAGGACGCTGCCCGCGTAGGTGGAGTGGACGTCGGTGAGGGTCAGCCAGGCCAGGCCCGACGCTGCCAGGATCGCGCCCACCACCATGAAGGGCTTGGGGCCGTATACGGGCAGGAACCGCGATGCCAGCCCGGCGCCGATCGCGATGACCACGCTGACCGGTAGGAAGGCGAGCCCGGTCCGCAGAGGGCTGAAGTCCAGCACGTTCTGCGTGAAGAGCGTGAGGAAGAAGAACATGCCGAAGATCGCGGCGGCCAGGCACAGCATGATGCCGTACGTGCCCGAACGGTTACGGTCGGCGAACATGTGCAGCGGCGTGATCGGCTGCCTGGAACGCCGCTCGATCAGGATGAAGGTCGCGAGGACGACGACAGCCGCGGCGAACGAGGCCAGCGTGAGCCCGTCCCGCCAGCCGTCTTGAGCTGCCCTGATGAATCCGTACACCAGCAGCACCATCCCCACGGTGGAGGTGAGCGCACCGGCGATGTCGAAGTGGCCGGGATGGCGTTCGGACTCCTTGATCCAGCGGGGCGTGGCGAGGGCGATGAGCAACCCGATCGGGACGTTGACGAAGAGCACCCATCGCCAGTTCAGCCATTCGACGAGCATCCCGCCCGCGAGCAGTCCGATCGCGCCGCCGCCCGCCGAGACCGCGGCGAAGACCCCGAAGGCCCGGTTGCGCGCGGGCCCTTCGCGGAAGGTCGTACTGATCAGGGCGAGGGCGGTCGGTGACGCGATGGCACCGCCGACGCCCTGGAGCGCGCGGGCGGCGAGGAGTTGGCCGGCGTTCTGGGCGAGCCCGCCGAGCAGGGAGGCGAGCACGAAGAGCAGGACCCCGAAGATGAAGACGCGCCGCCTGCCGAGGATGTCGCCGGTCCGGCCGCCGAGCAGCAGCAGACCGCCGAAGGTGAGGGTGTAGGCGTTGACCACCCAGGACAGGCCGGCCGTGGAGAAGTCCAGGGAGCGCTGGATGTGCGGCAACGCGATGTTCACGATGGTGATGTCCAGCACCACCATCAGCTGGCACGACGCGATGACCAGCAGGGCCATGGGGCTCCCGCCATCGCCGGGTTCCCTGGCGGTGGTCTGTGCTGGGGGCGTCGGCTGCGGGCTCGTCATGGCAGATCGCACTCTCGGGGGTCGAACCCTCGCGAGGGGGCAGTGAACGGTTCCGTCCACTGCGGTCCACCGTTCGACCGTACGCCCGTCTCCGGGGCGCGACCACTCGAACGGCGTAGGGAAGAGCGCCGAGGTCGCCGGAGCGGCCGACGGCGCCGACGTTGCCGATGGCCTCAACGTCCCTACGGGAGTTGTGCAGGTGAGGGCGTCGGGGCCGGCCTCGATGGGGGTGTTGTCGACGCGGCCGGACTTGACGCCGAAGGCGGGCATGATCGCGGCGCAGAAGACCGCCTTACTGTTCCGGATGGCCGTCGGCCAGAGCGTGCCGGGCACGTTCTTCTCCGCCGCCCTGGCCCGGGACGTCGGAGCCGTCCTCGCCGCCGAGGCGGGCCTGCGTCCTACGGTCAGGGAGCTGTCCGGCGTGGATCCGCGACAACTGGCGGCGGCCGGGCAGGCGCTGGAGCCGAAGACGCGGCAGTACGAGGGCCGCTGGGGCTCGTTGGCGCACACGCTCAGTCTCTTCTCCCCTGTCATCGACGGCGAGGTGCTGCCCACGTCGCCCTGGGAGGCGCTGGCGGGCGGCGCGGGCGGGACGTGGAGCTGATCGTCGGCCACAACCGCGACGAGTACCGTCTGTTCGTCCTCTTCGCCGGACAACTCGGCCCCTGCTGACCGCCTGAGGGGACGACCGCCTGAAGGCAAGGGAGTCCTCGACCTCGAAAATCTCTAGCGGGACTGCCGCGGATGGCTTGTCGGATGCCGGGCCGCCAGCCAAACGCTCGCGCCCGGAGCGACGTGCACTTCGCGCGGCCGACGGAACCCGAGGGGCCGCAGCTGGTCCGCATGGCGGGCGGAGACCGTGATCGCGACGACGGTGGCGTCCTCGTCGTCGACGGCGCGCAACCCGGGGGCCAGCAGCTCGGCGACCACGGTACGGTCCCGGGCCTCCGTGGCGTCCGGCGCGCAGACGGTGACCACAGTCCAGTGCGGCTCGTCGGGCCCGGCCGCTTTCAGTGCCGTCGACAGGGCCGGGTGTTCCGGCGGGCAGATGCCGAGTTCACGGGCGAGGAGACTGCTGACACCCGTGTCGGGAGGCTCGCTCCCGGTGCCGGGCGGCAGCCAGACACCGGCCGCGAGGAGCGCGCCGTCCGCACGCTCGGCCACCCACACGTGTCCCTCTTCGAGAGCGTGGTGGGCCAGCATCAGCCGCATGGCGCGCTGTGTCTGCTCCCAGTCCACGTCGGTCCAGTCCATGGCGGCCCTGTCCACGGCGGCCCTGTCCGGACCCGGGACCGACGGCCGCAGCGAGGCCGGAGGCGGGGCGAACAGGCGTACCACGGCGGGTACGTCCACCAGTCCCGCCGCGCGGACAGCGGTGCGAGGGGGCAGTTGAAGAGTCGTCATATTGGTGCTCTCTCTCGGATGGCCCGGCCGGGGCCGGTGATGTCAGCGGTGACCGGGCGCAGCGGCCCGGTGGATGGCGGCCCGGACCGCAAGAGCCGGCTGGGTCGCAGGCCCGGCACGGCACCCCGCGCTGCCGGGAACGGCACGCGCGGCCGGTCGTGGACGCCGTGCCGGCGGTCACGATGACCAGGACGCTCACGGCGGGTCTGGGGACGGCTGAGCAGGATCACGCCGTGCACGGCCGCCGCGGCACCGGCGAGCGCGACCACGGTGCCCGTCGCTCCGAACCGGAAGCCTTCGCCGAGCAGGACGATGCCGATGGCGGACGCGGTAACGGGGTTGAGGAGGGTGAGCAGGGCGAGCGGCCCGCCGAGACCGCCGCGGTACGCCTTCTGGGAGAGCAGCAACCCGGCCACGGCGAACGCGACGGTCAGAGCCGCCACCAGCGCCACGCTCCAGGAGAGCTCCGGCCCGACCGCGAGCTTCTGCGCCAGCGTGGAGCCGATCCCGGAGGCGATGCCGGAGGCCGCCGCGAACGAGAGGCCGGCCAAGGCGGAGCGACCCGGGGTGAAGCGCACGAGCACCGCGATGACGGTGGCGGCGGCGAGCGCGACCAGGAGGACCTCGGTGGTGTGCAAGGTGTCGTCCGGCGCGTGGCCCGAGGCGGTGACGGTCAGCAGTGCGGTCAGCCCGGCGAGGGTGAGGGCCATACCGCGCCATTGGCCGCCCGAGGTCCGGCGACGGGCGACCAGCGAGCCCAGGGGCACCGCCACCACGAGACTGAGCGCGCCGAGCGGCTGCACCAGGGTCAGCGGCCCGTACCGCAGGGCCACCACGTGCAGCAACGCACCGGTGCCGTTGAGGACCACGGACCACCACCACGAGCCGCGGGTCAGCGCGCCGCGCACGCTCGCGGTGTCCGCGGCGGTCCGTTCCTGGACCACGGCGGCCGTGGCGTAGCAGATCGCCGAGACCAGCGAGAGTACGACGGCCAGGAGCACCGCAGAGGCCGCCATCACGAGGCCCGCACGGTGGTCGGGACCACGCGGGCGGCGATGACGGCGACGGCTCCGGCGGCCGCACACAGCGCGGCGATCGTTTCCGGCTGGCTGCTGCGGCGGCTGGGCATGCCCCGGACTCCCATCGATACGAAACAGTTTCGTACCGAGACTACGGAGACCCTAAGCGAAACGCAAGCGTTTCTTTATTCGAGGTGCATGTGAGCACGAAAACGCCACTGGTGCCGACCGAAGCACGGTCGGCACCAGTGGTGGGTGCACAGTATGGGTATGTGTCCGAGGGGGGACTTGAACCCCCACGCCCGATAAAGGGCACTAGCACCTCAAGCTAGCGCGTCTGCCATTCCGCCACCCGGACCAGGTGTCTGCCGCCTTGCCAGGGGTGTACCCCGGGGCGACAGGGACAACAATACCAAGGTTTCGGGGTGCCTTTCACCTGCGTATCCGTCGCGCGAACGCCGACTCCGGAGTCAGTGGCGACCATGACGACCGTGCTGGTCTCGGCGTCGCCGGCACGCGCCACCCGCTCCCGGGGGCGGCATCGCCGGCGACGCCGACCCGTCACGGCATGAGGTGGTGGTCCGGGAAGTTCCCGGGCAGCCTCTCCCCCGCCGGACCCTGTGTCACGGCGCGCACCAGCAGCTCTCCGCCCACGAACGCCCCGCGCCAGGACGCGCCGAATCCGCCGAACAGCTCGTCGCGGTCGCCCCGGGAGCGCGGCTTGCCGTGCCCGACCTTGAACGCCCGGATCTGCGGGGCGAGCCGGTCGAAGGTCGCCCGGTCGTCCGTCGACAGCGTGGCCACCAGCGCGCCGTTGGACGCGTTCATCGCGGCCAGCAGCTCCGCCTCCGTGTCGACCAGGACGATGGTGTCGACCGGGCCGAAGGGTTCCGCGTGGTGCAGGGGGGAGGACGGGGGCGGGTTGAGCAACGTGACCGGCTGGACGTACGCCGAGGTGTCCTGGCCGGGCAGGAATCGGGCGTCGGCCGGCTTGCCGCGATGCAGCGGTACGGCGCCGCGGTCGACGGCCTCGGCCACCTGGTCGCGCAGCTCCTTGGCTTTGGCCGCGTTGATCACCGGCCCGAAGTCCAGCTCCGGGCAGGGCGCGTCGGGCTGCTCGACGGCGAGCGGGTGGCCGACCCTGAGCGTGCGGACCGCCGGGAGGTACGCCGCCAGGAACTCGTCGAACAGCTGCCGCTGGACGACGAAGCGCGGGTACGCCGTGCAGCGCTGCTTGCCGTAGTCGAAGAGCTTGGGGACGACCGCCGTGAACGCGTCCCAGTCCGTGTAGTTCCACAGGCCCCAGGTGTTGAGTCCTTCCTGTTCGAGTATGTGACGCTTGCCGAGGTCGGCGACGGCCGTGGCCACCGCGGCGCCGGTGTCGCGGCCGCCGACGAAGGAGACACAGCCGATCTCGGGCGCCCGCACCAGCGCCTGGGACAGCTCTCCTCCGCTGCCGCTGACGAGGGTGACGGGAACCCCCTCGCGGGCGGCGAGCGCCGAGGCCAGCGTCAGACAGGCGACACCGCCGTCGGTCGGGGTCTTGGCGATGACCGCGTTGCCTGCCAATGCCTGTACCAGCAATGCGTGAACGAGCACGCTCATCGGGTAGTTCCAGCTCGCGATGTTGGACACCGGGCCGTCCAGCGGGGCCCGGCCGTCGGCCATGGGCTCGATGCCGTCGACGTACCAGCGCACGCCGTCGATGGCCCGGTCGACGTCCGCCTGCGCGAGCCGCCAGGGCTTGCCGATCTCCCAGACGAGAAGCAGCGCCAGCAGTTCGCGGTGCGCGGTGAGGGCGTCGAGGGTTGCGGCGACGCGGGCGCGGCGCTCGTCGAGGGGGATGTGCCGCCAGGCGCGGTGCTGGTCGAGCGAGGCGCGTACGGCCTGATGGGCGGTGGCCTGGTCCAGCCGCGGCGGGCCCGCGATCGGGCTGCCGTCGACGGGACTGGTGGCGGGCAGTGCCCGGCCGTCGGCCCGCCAGGCGCAGTCCCAGAGGTTGAGGACACGATCGTCCTGGAAGGCCTCGGGGGCGACGGCGAGGCAGCGCTGCCAGGCGTCGGTCCACGAGGTGCCTGATTTGAGGGTGAGGGTGGTTGCCATCGGGGTTCTCCGCTCTCGGTGCACAGTCGGGGGCGGGTCGTGCATGGCGGTGAAGTGACGCTAGCGAGGCACCTCGACTCCTGAAAGTGACCTCGCGTCAACTATGAGTGACGTCACGCCCCCAGCTTCGTCAGGACCAGCTGCGCGGTTTCCGTCGGCGTGCTCCCCACCCGCACTCCGACCGCCTCCAGCGCCGCCTTCTTCGCCTGTGCCGTGCCGGACGAACCGGAGACGATCGCGCCCGCGTGTCCCATGGTCTTGCCTTCGGGCGCGGTGAAACCGGCGATGTAGCCGACGACGGGCTTGGTGACGTGCGCGCGGATGTACGCGGCCGCGCGTTCCTCCGCGTCGCCGCCGATCTCCCCGATCAGGACGATGAGTCCGGTGTCGGGGTCGTCCTGGAAGGCGGCGAGGCAGTCGATGTGGGTGGTGCCGACGACCGGGTCGCCGCCGATGCCGACGCAGGTCGAGAAGCCGATGTCGCGGAGTTCGTACATGAGTTGGTAGGTGAGCGTGCCGGACTTGGACACCAGGCCGATGCGGCCCGGTTTGGTGATGTCGGCCGGGATGATGCCCGCGTTGGACTGTCCGGGGGTGATCAGGCCCGGGCAGTTGGGACCGATGATCCGGGTGCCTCTCTGCTTCGCGTACGTGGTGAAGGCGACGGAGTCGTGGACCGGGATGCCCTCCGTGATGACGACCGCGAGGCCGATGCCCGCGTCGGCGGCCTCGATGACGGCCGCCTTGGCGAAGGCGGGCGGTACGAAGACGACGGTGACATCGGCGCCGGTCGACCGTATACCGTCGGCGACCGACCCGAAGACGGGTACGGCCCGGTCGTCGAAGTCGACGGTGCGGCCGGCCTTGCGCGGGTTGACGCCACCGACGACGTTGGTGCCGGCCGCGAGCATGCGCCGGGTGTGCTTCATGCCCTCGCCACCGGTCATGCCCTGGACGAGGACCTTGCTTTCCTTGGTGAGATAGATCGCCATGTCCGTCTCCTCAGGCTGCGGTGGCGAGTTGGGCGGCACGGCGGGCGGCGCCGTCCATGGTGGGGGCCTGCTGGACCAGCGGATGGGCGCGCTCGTCGAGGATCGCGCGGCCCCGGGCGGCGTTGTTGCCGTCGAGGCGCACGACGAGCGGCCGGGTCAACTGGATCGTGTCCAGGGCCCGCACGATGCCGTCGGCCACCGCGTCGCAGGCGGTGATCCCGCCGAAGACGTTGACGAAGACGGACATCACCGCTGGGTCGGAGAGGATGACCGACAGCCCGTCGGCCATGATCCGGGCCGACGCCCCGCCGCCGATGTCGAGGAAGTTGGCGGGGCGGGCTCCGCAGCCGGCGACCACGTCGAGGGTCGACATGACGAGGCCGGCACCGTTGCCGATGATGCCCACCTCGCCGTCGAGCTTGACGTAGTTGAGGCCCTTGGCGGCGGCCGTCGCCTCCAGGGGGTCGTCGTGCGCGGCACCCTCGGCTCCCCAACGGGCCTGCCGGAAGCGGGCGTTGTCGTCGAGGGTGACCTTGCCGTCGAGGGCGAGGATCCGCCCCTGCCTGGTGCGGACGAGCGGGTTCACCTCGACGAGGACGGCGTCCTCGCGGACCAGCACCTCCCACAGCCGGACGAGGACGTCCACGGTCTGCGGCGGGAGTCCGGCGGCCTCGGCGATCTGCGCGGCCTTCACCGAGGTGACGCCCTCGGCCGGGTCGATGTGCATACGGGCGACGGAATCCGGTCGACTGGCGGCGACCTCCTCGATCTCCATACCGCCCTCCGCCGAGGCGATGGCGAGGAAACGGCCCGCCGCACGGTCGAGGACGTAGGAGACGTAGAACTCCGCCTCGATGTCCACGGGTTGGGCGAGCATCACCGCGCCGACCCTGTGACCCTTGATGTCCATACCGAGGATCTGGCGTGCCGTCAGTTCCGCGGCGGCCGGATCGGCCGCGAGTTTCACGCCGCCGGCCTTCCCTCGCCCACCGGTCTTCACCTGGGCCTTCACGACCACCCGCCCACCCAGGGACCGGGCGATCTCCCGCGCCCTCTTGGGTGAGTCCGTCACGTCGGCCCTCGGCACCAAGATGCCGTGTTCTTCGAAGAGTTCCCTTGCCTGGTGTTCGTACAGGTCCATTTCGGCTCCTGACTCAAAAGTGCCGCACACCCCCTGGACACCACCCACCGGATGCGGGATAACAAGGTTCATACAGTATTCGTCGACTGTATGCAATGTACCGCGAGAGCGTTCCCACCCCCTACGAAGGGACAGGACTTCGCCATGCCCGACGACACCCAGGACGTCATTTCCGGTGGTCATCTCGTTGCCAAAGCGCTGAAGGCCGAGGGGGTCGACCGCATCTACACGCTGTGCGGCGGCCACATCATCGACATCTACGACGGCTGCGTCGACGAGGGCATAGAAGTCGTCGACGTCCGGCACGAACAGGTCGCCGCCCATGCCGCCGACGGTTACGCGCGCATCACCGGCAAGCCCGGCTGCGCGGTCGTCACCGCCGGTCCCGGTACGACCGACGCCGTCACCGGTGTCGCCAACGCCTTCCGTGCGGAGTCCCCGATGCTGCTGATCGGCGGGCAAGGCGCCCTCACCCAGCACAAGATGGGGTCCCTCCAGGACCTGCCGCACGTCGACATGATGACGCCGATCACCAAGTTCGCGGCGGCCGTGCCGGACACGGCCCGGGCGGCGGACATGGTGTCGATGGCGTTCCGCGAGTGCTACCACGGCGCGCCCGGCCCCTCCTTCCTGGAGATCCCGCGCGACGTCCTCGACGCCAAGGTGCCGGTGGGGAAGGCGCGCGTACCGAAGCCCGGCGCCTACCGCGCCTCCACCCGCTCGGCCGGCGACCCCGAGGCGATCGAGAAGCTCGCCGACCTGCTCGTGCACGCCGAGAAGCCGGCGATTCTGCTGGGCAGTCAGGTGTGGACGACGCGCGGCACCGAGGAGGCCGTCGAGCTCGTACGGACCCTCAACATCCCGGCGTACATGAACGGCGCGGGACGGGGCACTCTGCCGCCCGGCGACCCGCACCACTTCCAGCTGTCGCGCCGGTACGCCTTCTCGAACGCCGACGTCATCGTGATCGTCGGCACGCCTTTCGACTTCCGCATGGGCTACGGCAAGCGACTGTCGCCGGACGCGACCGTCGTGCAGATCGACCTCGACTACCGGACCGTCGGCAAGAACCGCGACATCGACCTCGGGATCGTGGGCGATGCCGGGCTGGTGCTGAAGTCGGTGACCGAGGCGGCCTCCGGTCGCGTCAACGGGGGTGCGTCGAAGCGCAAGGAGTGGCTCGACGAGCTGCGCGCCGCGGAGCAGACGGCGATCGAGAAGCGGCTGCCGAGCCTGAAGTCCAACGCCTCGCCGATCCACCCGTACCGGCTGGTCAGCGAGATCAACGACTTCCTCACCGAGGACTCCATCTACATCGGTGACGGCGGCGACATCGTCACCTTCTCCGGGCAGGTCGTGCAGCCCAAGTCACCCGGGCACTGGATGGACCCGGGCCCGCTGGGCACGCTCGGCGTCGGCGTCCCCTTCGTGCTCGCGGCCAAGCAGGCTCGGCCCGACAAGGAAGTGGTGGCCCTCTTCGGCGACGGCGCCTTCTCCCTCACCGGCTGGGACTTCGAGACCCTCGTCCGCTACGACCTCCCCTTCGTCGGCATCGTCGGCAACAACTCCTCCATGAACCAGATCCGTTACGGCCAGAAGGCCAAGTACGGCGAGGAACGCGAGCGCGTCGGCAACACCCTCGGCGACGTCCACTACGACAAGTTCGCCCAGATGCTCGGCGGTTACGGCGAGGAGGTCCGCGACCCCGCCGACATCGGCCCCGCGCTCCGGCGCGCCCGCGAGTCGGGCAAGCCGTCGCTGATCAACGTCTGGGTCGACCCGGACGCGTACGCCCCCGGAACCATGAACCAGACCATGTACAAGTGAGGTGAGCCCGGTGACCACCAAGGCACTCGAAGGCATCCGCGTCCTGGACATGACCCACGTCCAGTCCGGGCCCTCCGCGACCCAGCTCCTCGCCTGGCTCGGCGCGGACGTCGTCAAGCTGGAGGCGCCGACCGGTGACATCACGCGCAAGCAGTTGCGCGACCTCCCGGACGTCGACTCCCTCTACTTCACGATGCTCAACTGCAACAAGCGGAGCATCACGCTCAACACCAAGACCGAGCGCGGCAAGGAGATCCTCACCGAGCTGATCCGACGCTCGGACGTCATGGTCGAGAACTTCGGACCGGGCGCGGTCGACCGTATGGGCTTCACCTGGGACCGCATCCAGGAGATCAATCCGCGGACCGTCTATGCCTCCATCAAGGGGTTCGGCGACGGTCCGTACACCAACTTCAAGGCGTACGAGGTCGTGGCGCAGGCCATGGGCGGGTCGATGTCGACCACCGGTTTCGAGGACGGGCCGCCGCTGGCGACGGGGGCCCAGATCGGGGACTCGGGCACGGGTGTCCACGCCGTGGCGGGGATTCTCGCGGCGCTGTACCAGCGGGAGAACACCGGGCGCGGTCAGCGGGTCAATGTGGCCATGCAGCACGCTGTGCTCAACCTCTGCCGGGTGAAGCTGCGCGACCAGCAGCGCCTGGCACACGGCCCGCTCGCTGAATATCCGAACGACGACTTCGGCGACGAGGTTCCCCGGTCCGGAAACGCATCCGGCGGCGGGCAGCCCGGCTGGGCGGTCAAGTGCGCGCCTGGCGGTCCCAACGACTATGTGTACGTCATCGTGCAGCCCGTCGGCTGGCAGCCGCTCAGCGAGCTCATCGGCCGGCCGGAACTGGCCGACGACCCCGAGTGGGCGACGCCGGAGGCCCGGCTGCCCAAGCTGGGCAAGATGTTCCAGCTGATCGAGGAGTGGTCCTCGACGCTCCCGAAGTGGGACGTGCTGGAGAAGCTCAACGCCCACAACATCCCGTGCGGGCCGATCCTGTCCACCAAGGAGATCATCGAGGACTCCTCGCTGGTCGCCAACGAGATGGTCGTCACGGTGCCGCACCCCGAGCGGGGCGAGTTCGTGACCGTGGGCAGCCCGCTGAAGCTCTCCGACTCCCCCGTCGAGGTGAACAGTTCACCGTTGCTCGGCGAGCACAACGAAGAGGTCTACATCGGCGAACTCGGCCTCGGCGACGAGGAACTGCGCCTGCTCAAGTCGAACGGAGTGATCTGACGTGATGGCCGAAGACCGCCTCCTGAGGGTGCGCTCGCTCCTCGACTCCGTGCGGGCCGAGGGACGCACGGCGCTGACCGCTCCCGAGGGCAAGGTGATCGCCGACGCGTACGGGATCGCCGTACCCGGGGAGGAGCTGGCGACCGACGTCGAGGAGGCCGTGGCGTACGCGGCGCGCTTCGGTGGCCCGGTCGTGATGAAGATCGTCTCGCCCGACATCCTGCACAAGACCGACGCCGGCGGGGTGATCGTCGGAGTCGAGGGCGCCACCGACGTAAGGGCGGCGTTCCACAAGATCATCGACAACGCGCGCGCGTACAGCCCGCAAGCCCGTATCGAGGGTGTACAGGTGCAGGAGCTGCTGCCCCAGGGGCAGGAGGTCATCGTCGGCGCGGTCTCCGACCCGACGTTCGGGAAGGTCGTGGCCTTCGGGCTCGGCGGGGTGCTCGTCGAGGTCCTCAAGGACGTCACCTTCCGGCTGGCGCCGGTCGACGCGGACGAGGCGCTGTCCATGCTCGACTCGATCCGGTCGGCTCAGATCCTGCACGGGGTGCGCGGCGCGCCGGCCGTGGACCGGTGGGCGATCGCGGAGCAGATCCGCCGGGTGTCCCAACTGGTCGCGGACTTCCCGGAGATCGCCGAGGTCGATCTGAATCCGGTGATCGCCACTGCGGAGGGCGCGGTCGCCGCCGATATCCGGGTGATCGTCTCCGAGTCGCAGCCGAAATCCCGTCGGCGGTATACACGCGACGAAATCCTGACGACCATGCGCCGGCTGATGCAGCCGAGCTCGGTTGCCGTCATCGGCGCCTCCAACGAGCAGGGCAAGATCGGCAACTCGGTGATGCGCAACCTCATCGACGGCGGCTTCTCCGGGGAGATCCATCCGGTGAACCCCAAGGCCGATGACATTCTGGGCCGCAAGGCGTACAAGAGTGTCACCGACGTTCCCGGTGAGGTGGATGTGGCGGTCTTCGCGATCCCCGCCAAGTTCGTGGCCTCGGCCCTTCAGGAGGTGGGACGCAAGAGGATCCCGAACGCCGTCCTGATCCCCTCCGGGTTCGCGGAGACCGGTGAACACGCGCTGCAGGCGGAGATCGTGGCGATCGCGGAGCGGCACGGCGTCCGGCTGCTGGGGCCGAACATCTACGGCTACTACTCGACGTGGCAGGACCTGTGCGCCACGTTCTGCACGCCGTACGACGTCAAGGGCGGGGTCGCCCTGACCTCGCAGTCCGGTGGCATCGGGATGGCCATCCTGGGCTTCGCGCGGACCACGAAGACGGGCGTGTCGGCGATCGTGGGCCTCGGCAACAAGTCGGACCTGGACGAGGACGACCTGCTGACCTGGTTCGGCGAGGACCCGCACACCGAGTGCATCGCTATGCACCTGGAGGACCTCAAGGACGGGCGCGCCTTCGTCCAGGCCGCGCGGGCGACCGTACCGAAGAAGCCGGTCGTGGTGCTGAAGGCGGGGCGTACGGCGGCGGGTGCGAAGGCCGCCGGCTCGCACACCGGTGCTCTCGCCGGGGACGACGCCGTCTACGACGACATCCTGAAGCAGGCCGGGGTCATCCGGGCTCCCGGGCTGAACGAGATGCTGGAGTACGCGCGCGCGTTGCCGGTGCTTCCCACTCCGCAGGGCGACAACATCGTGATCATCACCGGGGCCGGCGGCAGCGGTGTGCTGCTGTCCGACGCGGTGACCGACAACGGCCTCACCCTGATGGAGATCCCGCCGGACCTGGACGCGTCCTTCAGGGAGTTCATCCCGCCCTTCGGGGCCGCGGGCAACCCGGTGGACATCACCGGCGGCGAGCCGCCGTCGACGTACGAGGCGACGATCCGGCTCGGCCTGGAGGATCCGCGCATCCATGCTCTCGTCCTCGGCTACTGGCACACCATCGTCACTCCTCCGATGGTCTTCGCGGAGCTCACCGCGCGCGTGGTGGCCGAGTTCCGGGAGCGCGGGATCGCAAAGCCGGTGGTGGCGTCGCTGGCGGGCGACGTGGAGGTCGAGGAGGCCTGCCAGTACCTGTACGAGCGAGGGGTCGTGGCGTACCCGTACACGACCGAGAAGCCGGTGGCCGTGCTCGGCGCGAAGTACCGCTGGGCGCGGGCGGCACGACTCTTGGGGGGCGGTTCATGAGGTGAGTGGACACGGGGCCGGCCGACGGTGCGCGTCGGCCGGCCCCGGGACCCGTGCGCACACGAAAGGCATTGGACAGGGGGCGCTGGCCAGAACTTTCGACGCAAGGGGTGCGACACACATGACAGCCACCGACTTCTCGACGTCCGTTCCCTACAGGGAGGTGACGGACCACAACGGCCGCCTGTACCGGATCGGCGAGACCGACCGGGACATCATGGGCCGGCCACGATGGACCATGGTGCTCTTCCCGTGGATCGGCATGATGGGGATCAGCTCCTCGGAGTACGCGTTCACCTCCGCCGAGGACACTCTGCACGAGGCGCATCTGTGGGACAACGGGCACATCTTCTGGCTGATGGGCGTCTGGGTGTTCTTCCAGGCGGCCGTCGCCTTCCCCGCCGGGCAGCTGCGGGAGAGCGGAAAGCTCCCCGCGCGGTACGCGATGATGCTCGGCGCACTGGGCACGATCCTCGGGTATCTCTCCCTCGCGTACGCGCCGAACGTGTTCGTCGCCTACCTCGGCTTCGGCATGTGCAGCGGCATCGGCGCCGGCCTCGTCTACGCGACCTGCGTGAACATGGTCGGCAAGTGGTACCCGGAGCGCAAGGGCGGCAAGACCGGCATGGTCAACGGCGGCTTCGCCTACGGCTCGGTGCCCTTCGTGTTCCTGTTCACCTCGTACATGGACCTGAGCAACTACCAGGTCGTCCTGGTGATGGTGGGCGTGATCTGCTGCGCCGTCGTCGCCGCCGCGGGCTGGTTCTTCAAGGACCCGCCGAAGAACTGGTGGCCCGCACACGTCGACCCGCTCAAGCAGACCGACGACCCGAAGATCCGCCGGGCGCTCGAGAAGAACCCGCCGGCGGTCAAGCAGTACACCCCCAAGGAGGCCGCGCGGACACCCGTCCTGTGGATGATGTGGTTCTGTCTGCTGTGCACGGCGGGCATCAACATCTTCGGCATCGCCTTCCAGGTGCCGTTCGGCAAGGACATGGGCTTCGCGGGCGGCATCGTGGCGACGGCGATGTCCCTGAAGGCGATCGTCAACGGCACTGGACGCGGCGTGATCGGCTGGATCTCCGACAAGTTCGGCCGCCGCAACACACTGATCATCGTGTGTCTGGTGCTGGGGACCGCCCAGTTCGGCGTGCTGGTGTCCGGCCAGATGGGCAGCATGCCGTTCTTCCTGTTCTGCTCCATGGTCTCCGGGTTCGGCGGCGGCGCGATCTTCCCGCTGTTCGCGGCCATGACGGCGGACTACTTCGGTGAGAACAACAACGCCTCCAACTACGGCATGGTCTACAGCTCGAAGCTGATCTCGGGGCTCGTGGGATCCGGGATGGGCGCGGTCGTGGTCGACGCGTGGGACTACGAGGGCGCGTTCGTCATAGCGGGCTCCATAGGCCTGGCCTCCGCGGTGCTGGCGCTCTTCCTCAAGGCACCGGGCAGGCCGACGAAGGCCCGGCGCATCGTCCCCAACCCGCACCCGCTCGGCGAGGAGATGGCGTGACATGACGGCTGACCCCGTCGCATCGAACAGCTCATCTGCACCTCCCGACGCCGCGAACCGTCCCTACCGTGAAGTGACCGACTCCCACGGCCGTGTCTACCGCGTGGGCGAGAGCGACCGGGACATCCTCGGTCACTCCCGGGGGCTCATGGTGTACCTGCCGTGGATCGCCATGATGGCCATCAGCGTCTTCGAATACGCGTACGGCTCGGCGGAGGACACCCTGTCCCACGCCCACGGCTGGACGCAGCGCAACACCTTCTGGATCCTCAGCGTCTGGGTGTTCTTCCAGGCCGGCATCGCCTTCCCGGCGGGCTGGCTGCGCGAGAGGGGCATCCTGACCGCGCGGGCGGCCATGTACGTCGGCTCCCTCATGTGCGTCGTCGGGTTCCTCGCCCTGTCGCACCTGAGCGACGTCCGGCTCGCGATCCTCGGCTTCGGCGTCGTCGGCGGCATCGGCGCCGGACTGGTCTACGCGACCTGCATCAACATGGTCGGCAAGTGGTTCCCCGAGCGGCGTGGCGCGAGGACCGGCTTCGTCAACGGCGGGTTCGCGTACGGGTCGCTGCCGTTCATCTTCATCTTCAACTACGGCTTCGACTCCGCGAACTACCACCGGGTGCTGGACCTCATCGGCTGCTACATCGTGATCGTGGTGTTCGGGTGTGCGTTCTTCTTCAAGGACCCGCCGAAGAACTGGTGGCCCGCCGACATCGACCCGCTCACGTACTCCGGCAACCGGAAGAACGCCGCCGGCCTCGCCAAGAACCCTCCTGCGGTACGGCAGTACACGCCGAGGGAGGCCATCAGGACCGGCATGCTGCCCTTGATGTGGATCTCCGTCGTGATGACCGCGGGTGTGTCGATCTTCGGGATCTCCTTCCAGGTCGACTACGCCAAGGAGGTGGGCTTCGGACCGCTGGTGGCGGCGTCCTCGATGGGGATCATGGCGGTCATCAACGGCATCGGCCGCGGTGTCGTGGGCTGGCTGTCCGACAGGTGGGGGCGCAGGTCCACCCTGGTGTTCGTCATCGTCGTCCTGGGCCTCGCCCAGTTCGGCGTGATCTGGGCCGGGGACATCAAGAGCGAGGGGCTGTTCCTGTTCTTCGCCTTCCTGTCCGGCTTCGGCGGCGGCGCGTTCTACCCGCTGTTCGCGGCGCTCACGCCGGACTACTTCGGCGAGAACTACAACGCCACCAACTACGGCCTGGTCTACAGCGGCAAGCTGGTCAGCGGGCTGTTCGGCGGCGGCCTCGGCTCCATGGTGGTCGCGGCCTGGGGCTACGACGGCGCGTACGCGCTGGCCGGCGGCGTGTCCCTGATGGCGGCCGCGATCGCGCTGCTGCTGCGGCAGCCGGGGCGGGACGCGGCGCGTACTCCTCGACCGCGGACAGCGGGCTGACGCGTCGCGTACGTGAGGAGGCCCTCCCCGAACCCTAGGTTCTAGTGGTCGTTGCAACACCCCAGCTCGGGGATGCAATGACCTTCAAGATCCGGAAGAACCGGATGGTGGCTCAGGGGCCCAGGACCCTGGTCCGTGAGCGGGAGGAATACTTCCGGCTTGTGGATCAAGGAATGACCTACGCCGAGGCTGCCCGGGCCGTCGGTATCAATCTGCGGACCGGCAAGCGATGGCGTAACCGGCGCAATGCGTCCGGGCGGTTCAGAGCGGCACCACCGATCAACTCGGTGGTGCCGTCCGTCGTGGAGGAGACCGCGCCTCCTGCACTCTCCCGATACCTGCGCGAGGCCGACCGCATCCACATTGCCGACCGGCTGCGGGAGAAGGCCAGTGTCCGGGCGATCGCGGCCGAGCTGGGCCGCAGCCCCCTCGACCATCGGCCGCGAGATCCGCCGCAACCGCACGGTCTCGGCCGACGGCCGCTGGTCCTACCGGCCCCATGCCGCCCAGCGTCGGTCCGACGCCCGCCGGCCTCGCCCCAAGACCGGGAAGATCGGCCGGAACCCGGAGCTGCGCGACTTCATCCAGGCCCGCCTGACCCTGCGGTGGAGTCCTGAGCAGATCTGCCACGCTCTGCGCAGACGCTTTGCCGACAGGCCGGAGATGCACGTGACCCACGAGACCATCTACCAGGCCCTCTACGTCCAGGGCCGCGGCGAACTCCGCCGCGAGCTGACCCGCGCGCTGCGAACCGGTCGTGCCGTCCGCCGCCCTCACCGCCAGGCTCACAAGAGGCACTCCCGCGCCGTCAAGGACATGGTCCTGATCAGCGAGCGGCCCGCCGACGTCGCCGACCGGGCCATCCCCGGGCACTGGGAAGGCGACCTGATCGTCGGCACCAACTCCCGCTCCGCGATCGCCACCCTCGTGGAACGCAGCACCCGCTTCCTGATGCTCGTCCACCTGCCAAGCGGCCACGGAGCCACGGCCGTGCGCAACGCCCTGATCGACACCGTCAAGACCCTGCCGCCTCACCTGAAGCAGTCCCTGACCTGGGACCAAGGCAGCGAGATGGCCGGCCACCGCGGCTTCAGCATCGCCACCGACGTCCCGGTCTACTTCTGCGACCCGGCCAGCCCCTGGCAGCGCGGCTCCAACGAAAACACCAACGGCCTGCTCCGCCAGTACTTCCCCAAGGGCACCGACCTCTCAGTCCACACCCGCGAACACCTCGACGCCGTCGCCGCCGAACTCAACAGCCGCCCACGCAAAACGCTCGGCTGGGAAACCCCAGCCGAGCGCCTGCATAAACTGCTCGCGGCCTGATCAACTCACCGCGTGTTGCAACGACCCCTCGAATCTGCCAACCGGGGAGGGCCTCCTCACGTGTGTACGGCTGTCAGCACTTCTCGCGCAGCGAGTGCAGGTGCTCACTGGACCGGCGGGCGAACGTGAAGGACTCGGTCGGATTGTCGTGCTCGGCCTGCCAGTGGTGGGCGAACCGCTGGCCGCGCAGCCGGGTCACAGCCGAGATGAACCTCTGGTAGTCGATGTCGCCGTCGCCGACGTCGACCATGCGGTAGCCGTACTGGTTGGCCGGGTCGCTCACCCCGTCCTTGACGTGGAAGAGCGGGTAGCGGTCGGGCTGCTTGAGGACGTAGTCGAGGGGTTCGAAGGGTGCGGGCGTGCCGTCGGGCCGCTTGGAGAAGCGGAACTGGCCCGAGTACGCCCAGTAGATGTCCATCTCCAGGTACACGAGGTCGGGGTCGGTCTCGGCGAGCAGCACGTCGTAGAGACGGACTTTGGGGTTGTCGGTGGCGAAGGAGAATTCCTCGGAGTGGTTGTGCTGGTAGAACTTCATGCCGCGTGCCCTGGCCGCCGCGCCGTAGGTGTTGAAGTCCTCGGCCGCGCGCTTCCACGCGTCGACGGTGGAGCCGTAGCGGAACGGGCCGGCGGCGGTGCCGATGTGCTTGAGGCCGAGGGCCTGGGCGTCGTCGAGGACCTTCGTGAGGTTCTGGGCGAAGGTGTAGGCGTTCGGGTCGCTGGAGTAGTAGCCGACGTGGCTGCCGATCGGGTTCAGGCCGTGGTTCCTGGCCAGCCGCTTGAGCTGGGCGAGGGTGATCGCGCCCGCCGCTCCTTGCGTGTATCCGGCGAACTCGACCTCGTCGTAGCCGTACTTCTCGAGTTCGGCGAAGACGGGGGCGAAGCCCAGCGTGGAGACCTTGTCACGCAGGCTGTAGAGCTGGATGCCGAGCCGGCCGGGAGGCAGGACGGGACGGCCCCGGCCCGCGGCGGAGGTTTCCGCGGCGGCAGCTGCCGTGGCGGGGGCCGCGGCGGCGCCGAGCAGCGCGGCGGCGGTGGCGCCGGCGGCGACGCCGAGCATCCCTCGTCTGCTGAGGCGGTGCGCCAGTCCGGGGTCGTGCGCCTTGCTCGTTCGGGCCGTGCGAGGTGTGCGGCTCATCTGGAACTCCTCCAGGTCACGGGGCGTTGTCAGTGGTGAGTGCTTCACTTGTGACCAGTCAGGAAAGACCGGCCAGTTGGAGCAGGAGTGCTTTCACGTCGGTGGCCGCGACGCGGTCGCCGACAGCGCGGGGGGTGGAGCAGATGAGGAGCGGACCGTCGTCGTCGCTCGCGGGAAGGCGGCCGTGGCTGCCGCGAATAGGTGAGGGATCCAGGGGCACGACCGCCATGCGGTAGCGCATGCCGAGCTTCTTGCGCGCCAGCGCCGTGGCCGCCTTGACCTTGACGTAGGGGTCGAGCGGGTCCATGAAGAGTTCGACGGGGTCGTAGCCGGGTTTGCGGTGGATCTCGACCAGCCGTGCGAAGTCGGGCGCTCGGCTGTCGTCGAGCCAGTAGTAGTACGTGAACCAGGCGTCCGGCTCCGCGACGGCGACGAGCTCGCCCGAGCGCGGATGGTCGAGATGGTGGGCCTTCTTGCCCTCGTCGTCGAGGAGTTGCTCGATGCCGGGCAGGCCGTCGAGGGCGGCCCGGGTCGCGTCGAGGTCCTCCGGCCGGCGGACGTAGACGTGGGCGATCTGGTGGTCGGCGACGGCGAAGGCACGGGAGGCCATCGGGTCGAGGTACTCCATGCCGTCCTGCGTGTGCACCTCCAGCAGTCCGGCGCGGCGCAGGGCACGGTTGATGTCGACGGGGCGCTCCGCGCGGGTGATGCCGTACTCGGACAGGGCGACGACCGTTCGGCCCTCGGCGCGGGCGTCGTCCAGGAGCGGAGCCAGGGCCGTGTCCAGGTCGGCGGCGGCCTTCAGGGAGCGCGGGTCGTCGGGGCCGTGCCGTTGCAGGTCGTAGTCGAGGTGAGGGAGGTAGCAGAGCGTCAGGTCGGGGTGCCGGGTGCGTGTGATGTGCCGGGTCGCGTCGATGATCCAGCGGCTGGAGACCAGGTCCGCTCCGGGTCCCCAGAAGTGGAAGAGGGGAAAGGTGCCGAGTTTCTCGGTGAGTTCGTCGTGCAGGTCGGCGGGGCGCGTGTAGCAGTCGGGTTCTTTGCGGCCGTCGGCGTAGTAGATCGGACGGGGGGTGACAGTGATGTCGGTGTCGGCGCCCATGGCGTACCACCAGCAGATATTGGCGACTGTGTAGCCGGGGTGCGCGCGGCGGGCGGCGTCCCAGAGTTTGTCTCCGGCGACCAGGCCGTTGTGCTGGCGCCACAGGAGTACGTCGCCGAGTTCGCGGAAGTACCAGCCGTTGCCGACGATGCCGTGCTCCGAGGGGTGGGTGCCGGTCAGGAAGGTGGACTGGGCGGCGCAGGTGACGGCGGGCAGGACGGTGCCGAGCGGCGCGCGGGAACCGGACTGCGCGAGGGCCTTGAGGTGGGGCATGTGGTGGAGGAGACGGGGGGTGAGGCCGACGACGTCGAGGACGAGGAGCGGGGTCGGGCCCGGGGCGGTCCGGTGGGTGCTCACGCCTGTGACGCGGGTGCTCATGGCAGCTCCTTCAGGCCGAGGTCCGTCAACAGGTCACGGGCCAGCGCCAGTTCGGCGGCGATGCCGTCGGCGAGCTGGGCCCGGCCACGGGGCCGGAGCTCGGGCGGGAGCGCCTGCCAGGTGTAGGTCTCGACCTCGAGGTGGCGGGTGAGCGGGTGCGGGCCGCCGACGAGCCGGGTCAGGGCGGCCTTCAGCACGGGGAGCGTGGAGGTGAGGGGCGCGGCGGGGGCCGCGTGCAGCGGGACGTGGAAGTGGGCACGCCACGGGGCCGCGTCGGGAAGGGTGTCGCCCGCGAGGGCCTCGCCGAGGTCGTCGGTTCCGCGCAGGCCGGCGGACGTCGCGGTGCGGGTCTGGTGCAGGAAACGGGGTTCGTCGAAGGCTGCGAGGGCGGCGCGGACCTCGGGCAGATGGGGGTGTTCGGCGTGCAGGGCGGCCGAGAGCTGGGACTTGACGACGGGGATGCCGGCCCCGGCGAGCGCGTCCAGGACGGTGTGCGGGTCTTCGAAGGAGGTGGCGAGATGGCAGGTGTCGACACAGATGCCGATCCGGTCGTGGCCGATCGCGGCCAGCGGGGCGATGGCGTCGCCGGTGGTCTCGACGACGCAGCCGGGTTCGGGTTCCAGGCCGACGCGGATGGAGCGGCCGGTCAGCTCCGCCAGTGCGTCCAGACGCTCGGCAAGGCCGGCGAGGCAGGTACGGGCCGTCTCCGCGCGCTCCGCCGCCGGCGTCCCGTCCGCCGGTGCGGAGCCGGGCGGTACGAGCAGGTCGGTGCGCCAGGCGAGCGGCAGGGTGGAGATGCTGCCCTCGGTGACGTCGTCGGGCAGGAGTCCGGCCAGGACGCGGGCCAGGGCGGTGGTGTGGTCGAGGCGCTCGGGATCGGCCCAGTCCGGCTTGTACACGCGGTACTTGACCACTTCGGCGCCGAAGCCCTGATATGGGAAGCCGTTGAGGGTGACGACCTCGAGGCCGCGCCGGTCGAGTTCGGTGCGCAGGCCCCGCAGGGCGGACGGGTCCGTGACGAGGGCGTGCGCCGCGTCCCTGGCGAGCCACAGGCCGATGCCGAGACGGTCGCGGCCGAGGCGGCGGCGGACGGGTTCGCAGTGGTCGCGGAGCTGGGCGAGGACGCCGTCGAGGGTTTCGGCGGGGTGGACGTTGGTGCAGTAGGCGAGATGGACGGTGGTGCCGTCGGGGTGGCGGAAGCGCATCGGTCACGCCCCCGGGGACAGGGCGCCGGCCGCCTCGTCCGGGTCTCTCGGGGCGCCGCGCAGGATGGAGTTGCCTTCGTGGGTGGCCTGCGTGGCCGCGACGTCGAGGGCTAGGCGGCCGCTCAGGCCGTAGAAGGCGACGGGGTTGCGCCACAGCACCCGGTCGACGTCGTCCTCGGTGAAGCCCTCGGCGAGCATCAGGTCACCGACCTTGCGGGTCTTGAGGGGATCGCTGCGGCCCCAGTCGGCGGCGGAGTTCACCAGCACCTGTTCGGGTCCGTAGGCGCGCAGGATCTCGATCATCCGCTCCTCGTCCATCTTGGTGTCCGGATAGACGGAGAAGCCCAGCCAGCAGCCGCTGTCCTTGGCCTCCTTGACGGTGGTCTCGTTGAGGTGGTCGACCAGGACCCGTTCCGGAGCGAGGGCGGACTCCCGGACCACGTCGAGGGTGCGGCGCAGGCCGGCGAGCTTGTCGCGGTGCGGGGTGTGGACGAGGGCGGGCAGCTCGTGGTCGGCGGCGAGCTGGAGCTGCGCGGCGAGGGCGGTGTCCTCGGCGGGGGTCATCGAGTCGTAGCCGATCTCGCCGACGGCCACGACCTGGTCCTTGACGAGATACCGGGGCAGTTCGTCGAGGACGGGGACGCAGCGCGGGTCGCCCGCCTCCTTGGGGTTGAGGGCGATGGTGCAGTGGTGGGCGATGCCGTATTGCGCGGCGCGGAAGGGTTCCCAGCCGAGCAGGGAGTCGAAGTAGTCGAGGAAGGAGTCGGGTGAGGTGCGGGGCTGGCCGAGCCAGAAGGACGGCTCGACGACGGCGCGGACGCCGGCGGCGTGCATGGCCTCGTAGTCGTCGGTGGTCCGTGACGTCATGTGGATGTGGGGGTCGAAGATGCGCATCAGGACTCCTTGCCGTCGGGGCCGCGGATGCCGTGCTCGGCCGGCGGCGGGGACATGGGGTCGGTCAGGGCCAGGACGCGGGAGAGGTCTTCGGGGACGGGGCGGCCCGCGGCGGTGCGTTCGGCGGCGTAGTCGCCGAGCATGCGGGCGAGTTCGCTGTCGCCGCGGGCGCGCCGCTCCAGGTCGGCCACCTCGGCCACGGCCACGCCGGTGAAGAGGCATTTCAGGACGGCGTGCCGCCAGTGGTGAGCGGCGAGGTGCCGGGCGGCGTACGGGCCGAGGGCGGCGGCGAGGAGTCGGGTGTCGTTGGTGCGCAGGGCGTCCTCGACAAGCGGGACGGCCTCGGGGCCCGGCACCAGGTGGGGCAAGGCGTGCAGGACGGCCCGGCGTTCGGCTGCGGTGCCCTGGGCGTAGACGCGAGCGAGGGCGTCCGGGTCGGCTCTGGCCGCGTTCAGGATGAGGACACGGACGGCGTCGGCGTGCTCGGGGCCGCAGCGGCGTCCGGCCTCGGCGAGACGCAGCTCCCATATGGAGATGGGTCCGTGCGTGCCGGGATGGGCGGCGGCCTCGTCGAGGGCCTGGTCGAGCCAGGCACGGGCGGCTGCGCCGAGGTGGGCGTTGACGTGGCTGCGCAGGACGTCCAGCGGGGTGCGGGCGAGGGTGGTGCCCGGGGTGTCCGACGCGGGGGTGTCCGGGGCGGCATGGGGATGGGTCATGGTGTGCTCCCTTCAGGGGTGGCGGAGGGCTCGCCTGGGGGTGCGAGGTGCGGGGTGCGCGGCGGGACTGGCCGGCGGAGAGCGCTGGGCGGCGTCGCGGTCCTGCGAACCGCCGCGACGGCTGCCGCGCGGCGGAGGAACGGAAGGGAGAGCTCGGCGAAGTGGGGGCCCGCGTGGGAGTGGCGGGGCAGTTCGACGACGGTCAGGCCCTGGTAGCCGACGGCGGACAGGGCGGCGAGGACGGGCGGGAAGTCGATCTTCCCGTCTCCGAGAGGGAGGTGTTCGTGGGTGCCGCGGCGCATGTCCTCGATCTGGACGTGGCGCAGCCAAGGAGCGGCGGCGCGTACGCAGTCGGGGGGTGGGAGCGGTTCGAGGCACTGGCAGTGGCCGATGTCGAGGGTCAGACCGAGGTGGTGCGGGTCCCCGAGAACGCGACGGAGGTGGTGGAAGTCATCGAGGGTGGCGAGGAGATGGCCGGGCTCGGGTTCGACGGCCAGGGGGATGCCGGCGTTGGTGGCGGCGTCCAGGACGGGCCCGAGGGCCTCGGCCAGCCGTTTCCACGCCGTGTGCGTGTCGGTGCCTGCCGGGGTGACGCCGCTGAAGCAGTGGACGGCGTGGGCGCCGAGGTCGGCGGCGACCTGTACGGCGCGGATCAGCAGGTCGACGCGTCGGGCGCGGTCGTCCGGGTCGGGGTCCAGCAGAGAGGGGCCGTGTTTGCGACGCGGGTCGAGCACATAGCGGGCGCCCGTCTCCACGGTGACCGTCAGGCCGAGCGCGTCCAGTCGGTGCGCGAGACGGCGGGTACGGGCGGGAAGGTCCGGGGCGAGCGGGTCGAGATGCATGTGGTCGAGGGTCAGCCCGACGCCGTCGTAACCGAGATCGGCGAGGAGGACGAGGGCGTCGTCGAGGCGGAGGTCGGCGAGGCCGTTGGTGCCGTAGCCGAAGTGGAACGGGGTGCCTGCGGAGGAAGGGAGGGCTTCGGCGGTCATGTGATGCTCACCTTCCTCGCGAATCTCCCCGCGATCGGGGCCAGCGCCGCGGTGAGCAGCGCCGTGGCGGTCGCGCCGGAACGGGCGGAGAGTGCGGCCTGGAGCGGGATCATGGCGCGGATGCCGCCGCTGACGGCTCGTTGGGTGAGCGGGGGTGAGGGGTTGAGCGTGGCGTGGAAGTAGGGGCGGGCGGCGGTTGCGGCGTAGGCGGCGGCGAGAGCCGTGCGCGGGGCGGCGGCCGGGGACAGCCTTGGGCGAGGGGGGCTTGCTGAGTCCCGGTCGGGCAGGTCGAGGCGGCCGTGCCGGTTCGGTCGGCCGGGACGCCCGGGCGGGGGCGCGGTGGTGACCCGGCTGGTGGGCGGGCGCGTCAGGAGCCTGGTCAGTACGCCGGTCGTGGCAAGCGCTGCCAGAGGGGCCAGGGGTGAACCGCCCCGGGTCTCCCGGCGGGACACGGCCGTGACCGCGAGGGTGTGTGCGCTGAGATGGGCGGCGGACGGAAGGGCTCGGCGAACGCCGCCGGCGCGGCGCGCAGAGCCCGCGGTGGTCCCCGTATCACCCGCTGGCGTCGCGCCGCCCGTCGTGGCTGCCGCGCCGAGGAGCAGGTCCAGACCGCGCGCCGCCGCCATCGCGAACGGGCCTGCCGGGGTGCGCTTCAGGAGGAGGTCGTATGCCCAGACCGTCGCGGCGAGAGGGGTCGCGACGGCCAGGGCTGGGCGGCCGGCGCGGGCGGCCAGGGACAGGCCCGCGCCGGTGAACGCGCAGGCTGCCGCGAGGGCCGCCGTGGGGCGGATGCGGCCGGAGGGCAGGGGACGGTGCGGGCGTTCCGCTGCGTCTTCGTGCCGGTCGGCCCAGTCGTTGAGGGCCATGCCTGCCTCGTACAGGCACAGGGAGGAACAGATGGCGAGCAGGGTGCGGGGGTTGGGGCGCGCGGCGGCTGCCGCGGCACCGGCGAGGGCGTCTCCCGGGACCGTGAACAGGGCTGGGAGGCGGAGCAGTTCGGTCCACGCCTGCGCGCCGGCGGCGCGGCTCGGTCCCCTGCCTACCGTCCCCACTCCGACCAGGCCCGCACCGCTCGCGCTCACGCCGTTCAGGCCCGGACCGGCCATCGCGTCCACGCCGTTCGGGCTCGGGGCATCGCGTCGGCCGTTCACCGGCCCTCCCCCGGGTGTTCGTCCGCCCGCGGCGCCACCGCACCGCTCCGCAATCGCCGGGCGAACCCCAGCAGTACCGCGTACTGCTCCCCCAGAGCCGAGGGTCCTTCCCCGACGGGATCCTTGAAGTAGAACCCCAGCTCGGACAGCGGTCCGGACAGGCCCCTCTCGTGGGCGCGGGAGACCAGGCGGGCCAGGTCGAGGACCAGGGGTGCGGCCAGGGCCGAGTCGCAGCCCTGCCAGATGGTCTGCAGGATCATGCGGGCGCCGAGGAAGCCGTCGAAGGCGATGTGGTCCCAGGCGGTCTTCCAGTCGCCGAGCGCGGGGACGTCGTCGATGTGGACCTCGCCCTCGGGTGTCGTGCCGAGGGTGTCGGCGAGGACCCGTTCCTTGCCCGCGTTCTTCGCCGCCGCGGCGGCCGGATCGGCCAGGGCGGCACCGTCTCCGCCGCCGAGCAGGTTGGTGCCGGACCAGGCCCGGACCGCGAGCGCCCGCTGCGCGAACATGGGGCCCAGCACCGAACGCAGCAGCGTCTGCCCGGTCTTGCCGTCGCGGCCCGCGTACGGCAGCCCCGACGACTGGGCCGCTTGGGCCAGCGCGGGGTGGTGCAGGCCGGTCGACGGGGTGAAGTTCACGTACGGGCAGCCCGCGCGCAGGGCCGCCGCCGCGTACAGAGAGCTGGCGGGGAGCTCGATGCCGGTGGGCGTCGGTTCCGTGGAGGCGACGTTCACCACGACCGCCCGCGCGAGGCCGTGCCGCCGTACGAAGTCCCGTAGGTCGTCGGCGAAGGCGACGATGAGCTCCTCCGCGTCCCGCGTGTCCCCGGCGAGTGGGCCGCCGGGCCTGACCTCCCGGTCGGCGGCGGCCAGTTCGGCGCCGACCGCCGTCGCAAGGCCGTGCGGCAGGACGCCTCCGGCCGCCAGTGCCTCCGCGCGCTTGGGCAGGGGGCAGTCGACCGTGTCGTGGCCGCCGAAGACGAGGGACGACAGGGCCGGTAAGCCGCTGTCGGCGAATGCGGCTGTCTCGGTGATCAGTCCCGTCGGCGGTTGCAGACCCGCGGTGACGGCGGCGCATCCCACGACGACCGTGGTGGCGACGGAGCCCCGTGCCCCGATCAGCCAGACGCCGACGCGCGGTGGGGAAACGGACGCGGACATGGGCAGCCTCCTCGTCGAACGCCTGGGTATGCGACGAACACCTCGTATGCGCACACGCCTCGTATGCGAGCCCGCGGGGTGGGATCACCCCCTTGCGGGCGAAGACGGCGGGCGGGAGTCCGGCGTCCCCCGCCCGCCGCCGCTCAGTCGCCCTGCACGGGCAGTTCCTTGATCCGGATGTCACGGAAGGACACCTGGTCGCCGGCTCCGTGGTTCTGGATGCCGACGTGCCCGTCCCGCAGGCTCCGGGCCGGATCGGTGTTGGTGAAATCGTTGATCTTCACGCCGTTGAGCCAGACGCGCAGACGTTCGCCCTCCACGCGGATCTCGTACGTGTTCCACTCCCCCGGCGGATTCAGCGCACGGTCGCGCTTCCTCAGGTCGGCGGACTGGAAGCCGTAGACGGATCCGGTGGTCTTCTCGGGGACGTCGGTGGCGTCGATCTGGATCTCGTAGCCGTTGTTCACGGCCGACCACGGGTCGTCCGAGGGCGGGAATCCCACGAACACACCGGAGTTGTCGTCGCCCGACTCACTGGCCATCTTCCAGTCGAGCTTCAGGGAGTACGCCCCGAAGGCCCGGTCGGCGTACCAGAGCATTCCCATCCCGCCCGACGACGTGATCGTGCCGTCGTCGTCCAGGGTGAAGGAGCCCGGGCCGGCCTGCTGCCAGCCCGCCGGCGAGCTGCCGTCGAAGAGTGGACGGTATCCCGTCTCCGGTCGACAGTCCGCCTGGACATCGCCTATTGCATACCGGATTCCGCCTGCCAGATGTCGACGGAACGCGGGCTCCGCGAATGACTCCTTCGTGTGACCGCCGCCGGTGTAGAAGGCGCGGCCGCCCTGGTAGGTCTGGCACCAGGCGATCGGGTGGTCGCCGTGCATGGTGCCGCCGGTGTACGACGACTCGTCGAGCGAGGCGAGGACGTGGGCCCGCTCCCGGGGGTTCGAGCGGTAGTTGTACCACTCGTCGGTGCGTTCCCAGGTCCGCGAAAGGCCCGATGTCGCTGGGTGAGCGCGGTCCTCGACGTGCACCGTCGCGGGCTGGATCGCCGGGTGCGACTGGAAGTAGGCGCCGGCCAGGCCGCCGTAGAACGCCCAGTCGTACTCGGTGTCGGCGGCGGCGTGGATGCCGACGTAGGCTCCGCCGCGGTGGATGTAGTCCTCGAAGGCCCGCTGCTGGGCCGGGTCGAGGACGTCGCCGGTCGTCGACAGGAACACGACCGCGTCGTAGCGCCGCAGGTTGCGTGCGGTGAACGCGCCGGCGTCCTCCGTCGCGTCGACCGTGAAGCCGTCCGTCTCGCCGAGCTGCTTCACCGTCGCGACGCCCTCGGGGATGGAGTCGTGCCGGAAGCCGGCCGTCTTGGAGAAGACCAGCACCCGTTGGTCGTCGGCGGGTTGCGAGGCGGCGGGTTCCGAGACACAGCCCAGCAACAGGGCCGCGCCCACAACGGCGGTACCCAGTCGTCGGGTTGAACGCATCGCCGTCACCTCCTCTCAGCTCGTGGTGAAGGTGAAGTCGTCGACGTCGTACAGGGCTCCCGAGCCGCTGCCCTTGAAGACCAGATAGAGCGTGGTCGTGCCGCGCGGGGCGCGCGACAGGTCGGCGCTGACGTCCTGGAAGGTGTCCCAGCCGCCGGTCACCGGCACGGTCGCCTTGCCGAGCAGGGTGCCCGTCGAGGACCCGGCACGGACCTCCAGCGTGCCGCCCGCGCCGGCCGAGGAGACGCGCGCTGTGATCTTCTTGGCGTTGCTGAGGACGTACGGCGTGAAGGAGATCCAGTCGCCGTTGTTGATGTCGCCGGCGGTCTCGCCGCCGTGCGCGGTGTCCTTCGTGATGATCGAGACGCCGGAGCCGTTGCCGAAGTGCTCGGCCTGGCGGTGCTTGGGCTGGACTACGTTCTGGTCGTGGGTGGTGAGCGGGGCCTGGCCGCCGCCTCCGCCGTCGGTGTACTCGGCGTCGAAGACACCGAAGATGTTGGCGTCGTCGTCGTGGCCGCCGTCGGCGCTGGTCTGGATGGTGCCGGTGCAGCCGTTCGCCGAGGTCACCGGGTGGCCGTGACTGTCGTGGCCCAGGATGAAGGTGACCTTGACCTTCGCGCAGTCGATGGTCCTGCCGTCCTCGACGTCGGCGACCCGCACCTTGAACGGAATCGCGTCACCGAAGCTGAACAGCTGCCCGTCCCTGGGGAGTTCGAGCGTCACCTTGGGCGCGGTGTTGCCCACCACGATCTGCACACTCGCGTTGCCGGTGCGGCCGCTCGGGTCCTTCACGGTCAGCGTCGCGGTGTACGTGCCGTTCTTCTTGTACTTGTACGTCGGGTTCGGCTGCGTCGACTTGCCGCCGTCACCGAAGTCCCAGCTGTACGTGAGGGCGTCGCCGTCCTGGTCCGTCGTTCCCTCGGAGGAGAAACGTATCCTCAGCGGCGCCTGCCCCGAGGTCCGGTCGGCGGCGGCCTGCGCGACCGGGGAGTGGCCGTCGGTCGCGTTCTCGATGCGGTACAGGCCCGAGTGCTCGTCGCCGCCGAACCAGGCGGTGCCGTAGTCGAGGACGTACAGCGCGCCGTCCGGGCCGAAGGCCATGTCCATCACCTGGGTGCCGGTCCACGGCACGTCGTTGATCGACTGCACGGTGCCGCTGCCGTCGCTGACGATCCGCTTGATCCAGCGGCGGCCGAACTCCCCTGCGAAGAAGTCCCCGTCGTACGCCTCGGGGAACTTCACCGGCGAGTCGAGCGCGGCGTCGTAGTGGTAGACCGGGCCACCCATCGGCGACTCGGAGCCGCTGCCGAACTCGGGCAGGGAGCCCCCGTCGTACGGGATCCAGGCGGGCTGGGCCGGGGGCAGGTCGGTGAGCCCGGTGTTGTTCGGCGAGGTGTTCTTCGGCGCGCTGCAGTCGAAGGCCGCTCCGGATGCGCCCGTCGCGAAATCGTATGCAATGTACGGGTCATTGTCGCCCGTGCAGTAGGGCCACCCGAAGTTGCCCGGACCGGTCAACCGCGCGAACTCCACCTGACCGGCGGGACCGCGGGCCGGGTCGGCGGCGCCGGCATCGGGGCCGTAGTCGCCGACATAGAGGATGCCAGTCTCCTTGTCGACGCTGAAGCGGAACGGGTTGCGGAAGCCCATCGCATAGATCTCGGGCCGCGTCTTGTCCGTGCCGGGTGCGAAGAGGTTGCCGTCCGGGACGGAGTACGAGCCGTCGGCCTTCACCTTGATGCGCAGGATCTTGCCGCGCAGGTCGTTGGTGTTGCCGGCCGAACGCTGGGCGTCGAAGGCCGGGTTGCGGTTCGCGCGCTCGTCGATGGGCGTGAAGCCGTCCGACTGGAAGGGGTTGCTGTCGTCGCCCGTCGACAGGTAGAGGTTGCCCGCCGCGTCGAAGTCGATGTCGCCGCCGACATGGCAGCAGATGCCGCGGGAGGCGGGGACGTCGAGGATCTTCTTCTCGCTGGCCGTGTCGAGGGTCCCGTCGGTGTTCAGGACGAACCGGGAGAGCCGGTTGACGCCGTCGAAGGGCGCGAAGTCGGCCGCGGTGCCCGTCTCGGGTGCGTCGCCCGCGGGGGTGTTCAACGGGGGCGCGTAGTAGAGGTAGATGAAGCGGTTGGTGATGAAGCCGGGGTCGACGCCGATGCCTTGGAGGCCTTCCTCGTCGTGGGAGTAGACGTCGAGCTTGCCCGCGAGTTTGGTGTTGCCCGCGGCGTCGGTGAGGCGGAGTTCGCCGTCGCGCGAGGTGTGCAGAACCGAGCGGTCCGGGAGGACTGCCAGGGACATGGGTTCGCCGACCTCCGCCTCACCCTTGGCGAGAGTGACCTGCTGGAAGTCCTCGGCCGCGACGACCCCCTCGTCGGCGACGGCTGCGCCGGCCTGGGGTGCGGTGAGAGTGAGTGTCGCCCCTGCCAGCAGCACGCCGCTGAAGAGCGCCACCGCTTTACGGAACGACGGGCGTCGTCTGTGGGTCTCGTTTCTGTCGGTGCTGGTGGTGCGGTCGGTCCCGTGCACGGATGCCTCCAGAATGGGGCCGGTTGTACGTGCGGGTGCGTACGCCGGGATGCGCCGTCATCCCGGAGAGCGAAGGAAGATCAGTTGCCGAACGCCGCGTCGAAGGAGGCCGACGGCGGCTCGAAGTCGTATGCCTTGAGGCGGGACAGGGCCTCGGGGGCGCCCTGGAGCCGGTCCATGCCGGCGTCCTCCCACTCGACGGAAATGGGCCCCTGGTAGTCGATGGAGCGCAGCATCCGGAAGACGTCCTCCCAGGGGACGTCCCCATGGCCCGCGGAGACGAAGTCCCAGCCGCGGCGCGGGTCGCCCCAGGGCAGGTGGGAGCCGAGGCGGCCGTTGCGGCCGTCGAGCCGTTTGCGGGCCTCCTTGCAGTCGACGTGGTAGATCCGGTCGCGGAAGTCCCACAGAAAGCCGACAGGATCGAGGTCCTGCCACACGAAGTGGCTCGGGTCGAAGTTGAGTCCGAAAGCCGGTCGACGGTCGACCGCATCCAAGGTGCGTACGGTCGTCCAGTAGTCGTATGCGATCTCGCTCGGGTGGACCTCGTGCGCGAACCGCACCCCTTCGGCGTCGAAGACGTCGAGGATAGGGTTCCAGCGCTCGGCGAAGTCCTCGTAACCGCGGTCGATCATCGACTCGGGGGCGGGCGGGAACATGGCGACCAGGTGCCAGATGGCGGAGCCGGTGAAACCGATGACGGTGTCGACGCCGAAGGCGGCAGCGGCACGCGCGGTGTCGGCGATCTCGGCGGCGGCCCGCTGCCGCACACCCTCGGCGTCGCCGTCGCCCCAGATGCGGCCCGGCAGGATCGCCTGGTGGCGTTCGTCGATGATGGCGTCGCAGACCGCCTGGCCCACCAGGTGGTTGGAGATGGCCCAGCACTTCAGGCCGTACTTGTCGAGCAGTGCCCTGCGGGAGTCGAGGTACGACGGGTCGGCCAGGGCCTTGTCGATCTCGAAGTGGTCGCCCCAGCAGGCGAGTTCGAGTCCGTCGTAGCCGAAGTCGCGGGCGAGACGGCAGACCTCTTCGAGCGGGAGGTCCGCCCACTGGCCGGTGAACAGCGTGAACGTGCGCGGCATTTCTGTGCGCCTCCTCAGACCGCGATGGGCGTGTAGACGGAGTTCTTCTCGGCGCTCTCCTCCACCGCCGCCAGCACGCGCTGCACCTGCAGCCCGTCGGCGAAGGAGGGTTCGGGTTGCCGGCCCTCGGCGATCGCGTGGACGAGGTCGCGGGCCTGGTGGACGAAGGTGTGCTCGTAGCCGAGGCCGTGGCCCGGCGGCCACCAGGCGTCCAGGTAGGGGTGGTCGGGTTCGGTGACGAGGATGCGCCGGAAGCCGGCGTGCGCCCCCGGTTCCGTACCGTCGTGGTACGCGAGCTCGTTGAGGCGCTCCAGGTCGAAGGCCAACGAGCCGCGCTCGCCGTTGAGTTCGATGCGCAGCGCGTTCTTGCGGCCGGTGGCGTAGCGGGTCGCCTCGAAGGAGGCGAGGGCGCCGGAGGTGAAGCGGCCGGTGAACAGGGCCGCGTCGTCGACGGTGACCTGTCCGCTGCCGACTGTCGACACGGCCGACAGGCCGCTGGCGGGTCCACCGGGCAGCGGGCGCTGCCGTACGAAGGTCTCGGTCAGCGCGGAGACCCCGGCCAGCCGCTCGCCGACCAGATACTGGGCGAGGTCGACGATGTGCGCGCCCAGGTCACCGAGCGAACCGGAGCCCGCCTGTTCCCTGCGCAGTCGCCATGTCAGCGGGAACTCCGGGTCGACCAGCCAATCCTGAAGGTACGTCACTCGTACATGCCTCAGGGCTCCGAGCCGGCCCTCGCCGACCATCCGCCGGGCCAGCGCGGTGGCGGGCACCCGGCGGTAGTTGAAGCCGACCATCGCCACCTTGCCACGCTCAAACGCAGCTTGCGCGGCCGTCACCATGGCCTCGGCCTCCTCGACGGTGTTCGCGAGGGGTTTCTCGCACAGGACGTGCTTTCCGGCGGCGAGCGCGGCGAGGGCGATCTCGGCGTGGCTGTCGCCGGGGGTACAGATGTCGACGAGGTCGATGTCGTCCCGCGCGATCAAGGCCCGCCAGTCGGTCTCGGTCGTCGCCCAGCCGTGCCGGTCGGCCGCCACGCGCACGGCGGCCGCGTCCCGCCCGCAGACGGCGGCCAGGACCGGGCTGAGCGGCAGGTCGAAGGCGCGGCCCGCGGTGCGCCAGCCCTGGGAGTGGGCGGCGCCCATGAAGGCGTAGCCGACCATGCCGACGCGCAGCGGCGGCTTTTCGGCTCCGGGCCCTTCTGACTGCTGCGGCTGTGCCATGCGGAGTGTCCTCCTCGTCGTCGTGGCGCGGTGGGGGGTGCGGCCCGGCCCGTGGACGGGGCGGGCTCCTTGGAGGGAGGCCTCACTTGAAGCCGGTGGACATGTACTGGTCGACGTTGGTCTTGTCGACGACCGCCGAGTAGAGCGTGATCGACGCCGGGATCTCGTACTCGGCGAGGCCGCTGACCCCCTTGGCCTGGCCGAGAGCGCGTGCGAGGTCGATCGCGGAGGCGGCCATGGTCGGCGGGTAGAGGACGGTCGCCTTCAGGACGCCGTTGTCCTGCTTGATGGCCTGGAAGGCGGACAGCGCGCCCGCGCCGCCGACCATCAGGAAGTCGTCGCGGCCGGCCTGCTCGATGGCGCGCAGCGCGCCCACGCCCTGGTCGTCGTCGTGGTTCCACAGGGCGTCGAACTCCGACTGGGCCTGGAGGAGTTGGGCCATCTTGGCCTGGCCGGACTCGACGGTGAAGTCGGCGGCCTGGCGGGCCACCTTGCGGATATTGCGGTAGTTCTTCAGCGCGTCGTCGAAGCCCTGGGTGCGCTGCTTGGTCAGCTCCAGGTTGTCGAGGCCGGCCAGTTCGATGACCCGGGCGTTCGCCTTGCCCTTGAGCTTCTCGCCGATGTAGTGGCCGGCGCTGAGGCCCATGCCGTAGTTGTCGCCGCCGATCCAACAGCGGTACGCCTGCGGGGTGTTGAAGATCCGGTCGAGATTGACGACCGGGATGTCCGCGCGCATCGCCTTCAGGCCCACCTGGGTCAGGGCCTTGCCGTCGGCGGGCAGGACGACCAGGACGTCGACCTTCTTGTTGATGAGGGTCTCGATCTGTCCGATCTGCTGGGCGGTGTCGTTCGAGCCCTCGGTGATCTCCAGGGTGACGTCGGAGTATTTCTCGGCCCGCTTCTTGGCGTTGTCGTTGATGGCGTTGAGCCAGCCGTGGTCGGCCTGCGGGCCGGCGAAGCCGATGGTGACCTGCTTGCCGGGCTTGTCCTCGGCGGCCGGCTGGTCGTTCGCTGCGGGTTCGTCGTCGCTCGACTCGTTGCTGGTGCAACCTGTGAGGAGGGCACCGGCCGAGACGGCGGCGGTCCCGAGGAACAGTCCTCTGCGACTGGTGAAGCGGCTGGTGAATGACGTCGGCTCTGGCATGGCGGTGAACCCTTTCCTCAGTTCGTGCTCGCGGTACGGCGCTGGACCAGCACGGCGGCGACGATGATCGCGCCCTTGGCGATCTGCTGGACGTCGCTCTGCAGGTTGTTCAGGGCGAAGATGTTGGTGATCGTGGTGAAGATCAGGACGCCGAGCACGGAGCCGGTGATGGTGCCGCGACCCCCGCTGAGCAGCGTGCCGCCGATGATCGCGGCGGCGATGGCGTCGAGCTCGTAGAGGTTGCCGTTGGTGTTCTGGCCGGATCCGGACAGGATGATCAGCAGGAAGGCGGCGATGCCGCAGCACAGTCCGGACAGCAGGTAGAGGTACAGCCGCTGGCGGCGTACGTCGATGCCGGCGAGCCGGGCCGCCTCCGCGTTGCCGCCGACGGCGACCGTGCGGCGCCCGAAGGTGGTGCGGTTCAGCAGCAGCCAGCCGATGATCGTCACGACCGCGAACACCATCACCAGCGGCGGGATCCCGAGGACGTACGCGTCGCGTTCGCCGAGGTCGAGGATGCCGTCGACGGTGACGATCTGCGTGCGGCCGTCGGTGATCTGCAGGGCCAGGCCGCGCGCGGAGGCCAGCATGGCGAGCGTGGCGATGAAGGGGACCATTCCGCCGTATGCGATGAGCAGTCCGTTGACCAGGCCGCATCCGAGTCCGACGAGGACCGAGGTGAAGAGGATGCCGCCGAAGCCGTACTCCTGCGTGGCGACGGTGGTCGCCCATACCGAGGCCAGCGCGACGATCGCGCCGACGGACAGGTCGATGCCGCCGGAGGTGATGACGAAGGTCATCCCGACGGTGACGACGCCGATCACCGAGGCCTGGGTGAGCACGAGTTGGAGGTTGCGCGTGTCGAGGAACTCGTCGGGCTTGGTGATGCCGCCGATCAGGATCAGTACGGCGAGCACGCCTAGGAGGGAGAGGGTGCGGACGTCGGCGCGGAACACGAGGGCGCGCCAGGCGGGAGCTTGGGCCACCGGGGGCACCTTGTCGGCGCTGTCCCTGGGTGGGGAGACGGGCTGCGTCATGACGCGGGGCTTCCTTCCATGACGAGGTCGAGTACGCGGTGTTCGTCCAGGTCGTGGGCGGGCGCCGTGTGGACGACGCTGCCCTCGCGGAGCACCAGGACGCGGTCGGCGAGGCCGAGCACCTCGGGGACCTCGCTGGAGACGAGCAGCACTGCGAGGCCTTCATTAGCCAGTCGACGGACGACTGCATACAGTTCGGCGCGGGCGCCGACGTCGACCCCGCGGGTCGGCTCGTCGAGCAGCAGCACCCGGCAGCCGCGCAGCAGCCAGCGCGCCAGGACGGCCTTCTGCTGGTTGCCGCCGGACAGGGTGCGCACCGGCACGGACGGGTTGTCGGGGCGCAGCGACAGCTCCCGGGTGGCGGCCCGTGCCGCGCCGTGTTCGGCGCCCCGGTCGATCCAACCGCCGCGGGAGAAGCGGGACATGGAGGAGACGGAGACGTTGCGGGTGACCGACTCCAGCATCAGCAGCGCCTGGGCCTTGCGTTCCTCGGGGGCGAGTCCGAGCCCGGCGCGGACGGCGGCGCGCACACTGCCGGGCCGCAACGCCCGCCCGTCGACGAGGACTTGACCGGCAGTGGGCTTGCGGGCGCCGTAGATCGTCTCCAGGATCTCGGAGCGGCCCGAGCCGAGGAGTCCCGCCAGGCCGACGATCTCGCCTGGCCGGACGTGCAGGTCGAGCGGCTCGAACTCGCCCTCCCGGGCCAGCCCCCGGACCTCCAGAACGGGCGTGCCGTCCGGTGCCGTCGCGGGCCGCTCCGGGAAGACGTACTCGACGTTGCGTCCCGTCATCAGCGCGACGACCTCGCGGGTCGGCGTAGTCTTCGCGGGCAGCCCGACCGCGACGGCCCGCCCGTCCTTCAGGACGGTCACCCGGTCGCCGATCCGGCGGATCTCCTCCAGGCGGTGGGAGATGTAGACGACGGCGACACCGTCGGCGGTGAGGTCGCCGACGATCCGGAAGAGGTTGTCGACCTCGTCCGGGTCGAGGGCGGCGGAGGGCTCGTCCATCACGATGAGCCGGACGTCGTGCGAGAGTGCCCGGGCCATGGACACGATCTGCTGCTGGGCGGCCGGCAGCTCCCCCACCATGCGGACCGGATCGATCTCTGGATGTCCAAGTCGCCTCAACAGAGCGGCTGTTGAGGCTCGTGCGACCTTGCCTCGTACGACGAACCCGGCCGCCGTGGGTTCATGGCCGAGGTGGACATTCTCCGCCACGGACAGGTGCTCCACCAGGTCGAGTTCCTGGTAGATGGTGGCGATGCCGAGGCGCATCGCGGCGATCGGCGAGCGGAGGGTGACGTCCTCACCACGCCAGCGGATGGTGCCGGTGTCGGGCTGGTGGGCACCGGCGAGGACCTTGATGAGCGTGGACTTGCCGGCCCCGTTCTGGCCGAGCAGGCAGTGCACCTCGCCGGCCTGGACGTCGAGGTCGACGCCGTCGAGGGCCCGGACTCCGGGGAACGACTTGGTGATGCCGGACATGCTGAGCAGCGGTGGTTCTGATGCCATCGGGTTCCCCTTGGCGGGCGTGCGGGCCGGTTTCAGGGCAGGGCGGAGCAGTCAGTGGTGCTGGTGAGCCTTATGACTTGAGCTGTATGCAATGCGCCGTGTGCGGTGAGCCGTATGCGGTGAGCCGTATGCGGTGAGCCGTATGCGGTGAGCCGTATGCGGTGAGCCGTATGCGGTGAGCCGTATGCAGCGGGTCGTGAGGAGAACGGTGCTTATGCGGGTGAGAACAGGTGGTCGCTGATGAGGCGGGCCGCGCCGATCACTCCGGCGGTGGGGCCCAACTCGCCAAGGACAATGGGCAAGTTGCCGGTCGCAAGCGGTAGCGACTGGCGGTAGACCTGGGTGCGGATCGCGGCGAGCAAGGTGTGGCCGAGGCCGGTCACCCCGCCGCCGATCACCACCAGGCCCGGATTGAAGAAGCTGACGAGTCCGGCGATGACCTGGCCAGTGCGGTTGCCGCCCTCGCGGATCAGGTCGAGCGCGGTGGCGTCACCCGCGGCGGCCGCGGCGGCGACGTCGACGGCACTGAGACCGCCGTTCGTCTCCCACCGCGTCGCGAGTTCCGCCGACAGGCCCTGCTGGGCGGCCTCCGTGGCGTCGCGGGCCAGGGCCGCCCCGCTGAAGTGTGCTTCCAGACAGCCCCGGTTGCCGCAGGCGCACGGGCGGCCGTCGGGCACGGCCTGGATGTGCCCGATGTCGCCGGCGCTGCCCGTCACACCGCGGTGGACCTCGCCACCGGCGACGATGCCGCAGCCGATGCCGGTGCCGATCTTGACGCAGAGGAAGTCGCCCACGGAGCGTGCGACGCCCGCGTGCATCTCCCCCATCGCCATGAGGTTCACATCGTTGTCGACCATGACCGGGCAGCCGAGTTCCTGGCTGAGCGCCTCCCGCACCGGGAAGCCGTCCCAGCCCGGCATGATCGGCGGGGCGACCGGCACCCCCTCGGGGAAGCGGACCGGTCCCGGGACGCCGATGCCGGCGCCGTCGTAGCCCTCCGCCAGCCCCGAGGCCCTCAACTTCGCGGCCATGGACAGGACTTGCTCGAAGACCGCGACCGGCCCCTCGCGCACGTCCAAGGGCTGGTTGAGGTGTCCGAGGATCTCCAGTTCGGCGTTGGTGACGGCGACGTCGACCGAGGTCGCGCCGATGTCGACGCCGAGGAAACGCAAGGCCGGGGCCAGCCGGATGTTGTGGGAGCGGCGCCCACCGCGCGAGGCGGCGAGTCCGTCGGCCACGACGAGGCCGGTCTCCAGCAGTCGGTCCACCTCCACGGCCAGCTTGGACCGCGAGAGATCGACCTGATCGCCCAGCTGAGCACGGGAGTTGGGGCCGCCGTCCCGCAACAGCTTCAGCAACCGGGCCTGATGGGCGTTCGCGGGTCGTGCCGTCATGCGTCTCACGAGCCCCTCCCCGCCTCAATCGGCCACCGGTTGGCTGGCTTTCGAGGGGAACGTAGCAGCGGCAGCCGAGGGTGGGAAGAAGTTGCGCACGAATTGCCGCAGACTTTCTCCACTCCCAGGACAAAGACACGTAGTGACCTAGTGCTCACCGGGCTGACACCGCAGGATGGGCACGACACCGGGACCGTCTCGGCCCGGGACCGGGAGGGGGGCGTGTGATTCTGATGACGGGCGCCACGGGGAATGCGGGTGCCGAACTCGTCCGCGCCTCGGCCGGGGCCGGGGAGCCGGTGCGGGTGTTGAGCCGTTCCGGCCGGGCTGACGGGCAGGCGTCGACGGCGGAGGCCGTGGCAGGCGATTTGAATCGGCCCGAGACGGTGCGCGAGGCGCTGGACGGCGTAGAAGCCCTCTTCCTGATGCCCGGTTGGTTACGACGGGCAGCGGCAGATCCTGGCGGACGCGCGGGCCGCGGGTGTGCGGCGGGTCGTCATGCTGTCCGGGAAGTCGGCGGGCACGGGCGACACGGGCAACGCGGTCGCCGGTTATCTGATCGACGCGGAGGCCGCGGTGCGCGAGTCGGGGCTGCCGTGGACGTTCCTGCGGCCGACCAGCTTCATGTCGAACGCGCTGCGGCTGACGGACCAGGTCCGCAAGGGCGACGCGGTGCGGGTGCCGTTCCCGGACGTGTATACCGCCGACATCGATCCGTATGACATCGCGCAGGTCGCCCTGACCGCCCTGCTGTCGGACGCGTACGCAGGCCGCGTCCTCGAACTGACCGGGCCCGAGGCGCTGTTGCCCGCCGACCGCGTCCCCCTGCTCGGCGAGGTGCTGGGCCGGGACCTGCGCGCCGTCGGGCTCCCGCACCAGGAGGCCCGCGCCGAAATGGAGGCCGCCATGCCGAAGCCGTAGCGCGAGGGCACGCGGAGGCAGTTCTGAACGGCAGCCTCTGTTTCGGCCTTTGAAACGGCTACGACTCCTTACGTGCGTGGTACGAGCGCCGCGTGTGCTCGGTGTGCTCGCGCATCAGCCGGGTGGCGAGCTGCTCGTCATGGGCGGCGATCGCGTGGATCAGTTCCCCGTGTTCGATCCAGGACTGGTCCCCGCGCTGCCGGGCGACCGGCGTGTAGTACCAGCGCACCCGGCGGTCGACCTGCGCCGCCAGTTCGGCGAGGACCGCGTTGCCGGCCAGCTCCATGATCTTCGCGTGGAAGCGGGCGTTCAGGGCGACGGCGGCATCCACGTCGTCCTTGGCGACGGCGAGCTTTCCCTGCGCCAGCAGCCCCAACAGGGCATCGAGACCTGCCTTGTCCGCGTTCACCGCGGCCAGCCGGGCGGCCTCGGCCTCCAGCAGGGTCCGTACGGTGAGGAGCTGGTCGGCCTCCTCCTCCGTCGGCTCGTGCACGAACGCACCCTGGGCGGGCCGAAGATCGACCCAGCCCTCGGTGTTCAGCCGCTGCAGCGCCTCACGCACCGGCTGCCGGGAGACGCCGAGGTGCCCGGCGAGTTCGCTCTCGACGAGGTGCTGGCCGGGCTGCAGGGCGCGGGTGGTGATGAGTTCGAGCAGCGCCTCGTAGACCCGCTCGCGCAGCGGCCCCGGCCGTTCCAGCTTGGGCACGGCCCCCTGCGGCAGTCCTGTCGACAACATCGCGGTCCCCCTCCTCGGCAGGGCCATGCACAGCGGCGGTGAAGCCGGTTCGCCTGTAGACCCAGTATCGATTGTCTTTCGTCTACAGTCTACGGTGCACAATGACCAGGGAAACGGGGAGTCGGCCTCGTCACACCCTGTTGTACCGGCACGTCAGGGGCAGCGGACGACCTGTCCGGCGTACGAAAGGTTCCCGCCGAACCCGAAGAGCAGCACCGGATCCCCCGTGGAGACGGCCCCCTGCTCCACCAGCTTGGAGAAGGCGAGCGGAATGCTCGCGGCCGACGTATTACCGGATTCGGTGACATCGCGCGCGACCACTGCGTTGACGGCGCCGATCTTCTCAGCGAGGGGTTCGATGATGCGCAGGTTCGCCTGGTGGAGCACGACGGCCGCGAGGTCCGCCGGGGCGAGCCCCGCGCGCTCGCACGCCCGGCGGGCGATGGGCGGCAGCTGAGTGGTCGCCCAGCGGTAGACGCTCTGCCCTTCCTGCGCGAACCGCGCCGGCTGCCCCTCGATCCGTACCGCGTGCCCCATCTCCGGCACCGAACCCCACAGCACGGGCCCGATCCCGGGTACACCACCCGACGGCGCCGCCTCCACGACGGCGGCTCCCGCCCCGTCGCCGACGAGCACGCAGGTCGTGCGGTCGGTCCAGTCGGTCACGTCGGACATCTTGTCGGCGCCGATGACCAGGGCCCTGCTCGCCGCGCCCGCGCGGACGGTGTGGTCGGCGGTGGCCAGGGCATGGGTGAAGCCGGCGCACACGACGTTGACGTCCATGGCGGCGGGCGACGGGATACCGAGCCGGGCGGCGACCCGGGCAGCCATGTTCGGGGAACGGTCCACGGCGGTGGACGTGGCGACCAGCACCAGGTCGATGTCGGCGGGCGCCAGGCCCGCCGAGGCGAGCGCCTTGGCGGCGGCGTGCGCGGCCAGCTCGTCGACCGGCTCGTCGGGCCCGGCGATGCGGCGCGTGCGGATGCCCACCCGGGTCCTGATCCACTCGTCGCTGGTGTCGACCAGGCCCGCCAGGTCCTCGTTGGTGAGTACCTTGGCGGGCTGGTAGTGACCGACGGCGGCGATGCGTGTGCCGTTCATGGGCGATCCCCCTCGTTGTGCTGCGGACAGCGGGATCCACCAGTCTGGTCAGTGACTCACGGGTACGACGGCAGGTGAAGCCACAGGAAACAGGCGCCCGCCTTGTCGGCTTCGCTCAGACCCTCGGACGCCCGAACACTTCCCGAACGGTCACCCGGTGAACAGCTGTGTCGCCTTCTGGACGAGTTCGTACAGCCCGTACCCGAGCGGCGCCCCCACCCACAGCCAGGCGAAGGCGATCAGCCCCCGCCGGTCAGGCGGACTCTGACTGCTGTCGCTGGACATCGACGGCCTCCTGCTTGGGTTCGGGGATGTGGTGACGGGGGTGGACGGGACGGACGAGTTCGTTGGCGAGGAAGCCGACGACGAGCAGCCCGATCATGATGACGAAGGACATGCCGTACAGGGCCGAGCCGTGCTTGCCCGCGTCCTCCTGCCGGTCGGCGATCCAGTTCACGATCAGTGGTCCGAGGACTCCGGCCGTGGACCAGGCGGTGAGCAGCCGGCCGTGGATCGCGCCGACCTGGTACGTGCCGAAGAGGTCCTTCAGATAGGCGGGGATCGTCGCGAATCCGCCGCCGTAGAAGGACAGGATCACCAGCGCGCACAGGATGAACAGGGGTTTGGACGAGTCGCCGAACAGGGCGATCAGCGCGTACATCAGCGCGCCCGCGCCCAGGTAGACGCGGTAGATGTTCTTGCGCCCGATCAGGTCGGAGGTCGATGACCAGCCGATGCGGCCCGCCATGTTGGCCGCCGACAGCAGGGCGACGAAGCCGGCCGCGGCGGACACCGACACCGGTGTGGAGGTGTCCGCGAAGAAGTCCGTGATCATCGGGGCGGCCTTCTCCAGGATGCCGATGCCCGCGGTGACGTTCATGCAGAGGACGACCCACAGACACCAGAACTGAGGAGTGCGCACCGCGTTGCGAGCCGACACCTGCGGTCCTTCGAAGGCGCTCGGCCCGGCTTCCGTCGGCCGCTCGCTGCGCGGCACCCGCACCAGCAGCACGCCCAGCAGCATGAATACGGCATACGTCAGCCCGTGGACGAGGAAGGCGAGCGCGATCCCGGAGCTGTCGGAACCGAACGACTCCAGCATCTGCGCCGACCAGGGCGAGGCGATCAGCGCACCGCCGCCGAAGCCCATGATGGCGATGCCCGTGGCCATGCCGGGCCGGTCCGGGAACCACTTGATCAGCGTGGAGACGGGCGAGATGTAGCCGATGCCGAGGCCGATCCCGCCAACGAAGCCGTAGCCGAGGACTATCAGCCAGTACTGCTCGGTGGCCGCGCCCAGCGCAGAGAGCAGGAAGCCGGAGGAGAAGCAGACCAGCGCCACGGTCATCGCCCAGCGCGGCCCGTTGCGCTCCACGAGTGTGCCGCCGAACGCGGCCGACAGACCGAGCATGACGATGCCGAGTTGGAAGGGCAGCGCGCTCTGCGTACCGCTGAGACCGAGCGCGGATTCGAGCGGTGGCTTGAACACGCTCCAGGCGTAGGCCTGGCCGATGGAGAGATGGACGGAGAGGGCGGCCGGGGGGACGAGCCAGCGGCTCCAGCCAAGGGGTGCGACAGGAGGACTCATGAATCCGGAACGGTAGGAAAGATCAACGCGGTTGAAAAGGCGGCGCGTCGACCGTATGCGATGAGCGGTATCCAGCATGCGGCGAACGGTCGGGCGCGACCGGTTCCCGTTGCTGCGCGAACCCTTGCTGAGCCATCTTCCATACTGTAGACAATATTTCGTCGACAGAGTTCGGCAGTTCCTCGGTACCCTCGACCGAACGGAGCTCCCTCGCATGAAAGTCGCAGTACTCGGCGCCGGTGCCATCGGCGCCTACGTCGGCGCCGCGCTCCACCGCGCGGGCGCCGACGTGCACCTCATCGCCCGTGGACCGCATCTGGCGGCCATGAGGCAGCACGGAGTGCGGGTGCTCAGCCCGCGCGGCGACTTCACCGCCCGCGTGCACGCCACCGACGACCCGGCCGACGTCGGCCCGGTCGACTACGTCTTCCTGGGCCTGAAGGCGAACTCGTACGCGGCGTGCGGGCCGCTGATCGAGCCGCTGCTGCACGACACCACGGCGGTGGTCGCCGCCCAGAACGGCATCCCCTGGTGGTACTTCCACCGGCACGGCGGCCCCTACGACGGTCACCGTGTCGAGAGCGTGGACCCGGACGGCGCGGTCAGTGCGGTGCTCGCGCCCGAACGGGCCGTCGGATGTGTCGTCTACGCGGCGACAGAGCTCGAAGGACCGGGAGTCGTACGGCACTTGGAAGGCACCCGGTTCTCGATCGGCGAGCCCGACCGCAGCATCTCGGCGCGCTGTCTCGCCTTCAGCCGGGCCATGCAGGCCGGCGGTCTGAAGTGCCCGGTCGAACCCGATCTGCGGGGCGACATCTGGATCAAGCTGCTCGGCAACATCTCCTTCAACCCGATCAGCGCACTGGCCCGCGCCACCATGCGGCAGATGTGCCTGCACGGCGGCACCCGCCGGGTCATCGAGATCATGATGACCGAGACGCTGGCCGTCGCCGAGGCCCTCGGCTGCGAGGTGGGCGTCTCCATAGAGCGCCGGCTCGCGGGCGCCGAGCGGGTCGGCGACCACCGCACCTCCACGCTCCAGGACCTGGAGCGCGGCAAGCCGCTCGAACTCGACGTCCTGCTCACGGCCGTCGTAGAGCTGGCGGAGATCACCGGCGTGGAGGTGCCCACCCTGCGCACCGTGCACGCCATCTCGGACCTGCTCGCGCTGAGGAGCGCCGCATGAAAAGCACGAGGAAACGCGACCGGACCCCGAAGACCTACACCCGGCTCACCCACCCGCTCGTCAGGGACTCACGCGACGAACCGTTCCGGCAGGCGAGTTGGGAGGAGTCCCTCAACCGAGCGGCGCGTGGCCTGCAGGCGGCGCGCGGCGCGTTCGGCATGTTCTCCTGCGCCCGGGCGACCAACGAGATGAACTACGTGGCGCAGAAGTTCGCCCGGGTCGTCATGGGCACCAACAACGTCGACTCCTGCAACCGGACGTGTCACGCTCCGAGCGTGGCCGGTCTCTCCGCGGCCTTCGGATCGGGCGGCGGGACGTCGTCGTACGAGGAGATCGAGCACACCGACGTCATCGTGATGTGGGGCTCCAACGCCCGCTTCGCGCATCCGATCTTCTTCCAGCACGTGCTGAAGGGTGTACACAACGGCGGCCGACTGTATGCGGTCGACCCACGACGGACCTCCACCGCCGAGTGGGCGGAGAGCTGGCTCGGCCTGAACGTCGGCACCGACATTCCGATGGCGCACGCGATCGGCCGCGAGATCATCCACTCGGGCCTGGCCAACCAGGCGTTCATCGAGCGCGCGACCAGCGGCTTCGAGGAGTACGCGCAGCTCGTCGAGCCGTGGACGCTGTCGCTCGCGGAGAAGGTCACCGGCGTACCGGCCGCCGCCATACGGGAGTTGGCGCATGCCTACGCCCGCGCCGAGCGCGCCCAGCTGTGCTGGACCCTGGGCATCACCGAGCACCACAACGGCACCGACAACGTCCGCGCGCTGATCAACCTGTCCCTGCTCACCGGCCACGTGGGCCGCTACGGCTCGGGCCTGCAACCCCTGCGCGGCCAGAACAACGTCCAGGGCGGCGGCGACATGGGCGCCATCCCCAACCGTCTGCCCGGCTTCCAGGACATCCTCGACCCTCAGGCCCGGCTGAAGTTCGAGTCGGCCTGGGGCACCGTCATCCAGCCGCATTACGGGCTGAACCTGACGGAGATGTTCGAGGCGATGGAGGAGGGCGCGCTCAAGGCGGTCTACTGCATCGGCGAGAACCCGGCGCAGTCGGAGGCGGACAGCGAGCAGGCCGTACGACGGCTGAAGGCGCTGGATTTCCTCATCGTGCAGGACATCTTCCGCACGAAGACGGCCGAGTTGGCGGACGTCGTCCTGCCCGCCACCGCCGGCTGGGCCGAGACCGACGGTACAACCACCAACAGCGAGCGCCGGGTTCAGCGCGTGCGCCGGGCCGTGACGCCGCCCGGCGAGGCACGTGAGGACATCGACATCATCTGCGAGCTGGCGGCGCGGCTCGGCCACGACTGGAAGTACGCCGACTCCGAGTCCGTCTGGAACGAGCTCAGGTCGGTGTCGCCGGACCACTACGGGATGACGTACGAACGCCTGGAGGAACACCAGGGCATCCAGTGGCCCTGTCCCGACACGGACAATCTCGAACCGACGTACCTGCACGGCCGGTTGTGGGAGAAGGACCCGGACCGGCGCGGCCGGCCCGCGCCCTTCGGGCTCGTGCAGCACGATCCGCCGGTCGATCTCACCGACGAGGAGTACCCGATCCGGCTGACCACGGGGCGGCGGCTCGACTCGTACAACACCGGTGTGCAGAGCGGGGGTTACGCCTCGCCGCTGAGGCGTGGCGAGTACGTCGAGCTGTGCCCGGAGGACGCCGAGCGCTATGGGGTCGTGGTCGGCGAGGAGGTGCAGGTGACCTCGAGGCGCGGCTCGGTCGTCGCGCCCGTGTGGGTCGACACCGCCCTGCGGCCCGGGCTGGCCTTCATGACCATGCATTTTCCCGACGAGGTGGACACCAACCAGCTGACGATCGAGGCGAATTGCCCGATCGCGGGGACGGCGGAGTTCAAGGCGTCGGCGATCCGGATCGAGAAGCTTCCGGTCGTGACCTACGTGAGGTGACGCAAGTGGACCTGCACTTCGGTGACAGCAAACCGACGGACGAGGAACGGGCGGCGATCGACGCGCTGCTCGGTCCCCCCGAATCCTCGTGGGAGGGGGCGGCCCGCGATGAGATGAGGGTCGCGGACCTGAGGTGGGCGCGCGGCGGGCGCGCGGCCCGGGACCGCCGCGACCTGCTGTTGCCGGGGCTGCACGCGGTCAACGACCGGGTCGGCTGGATCAGCGAGGGCGCCCTCGACTACCTGTGCCGGCGGCTTACGGTGCCGCCGGCTCAGGCGTACGGCGTGGCCACGTTCTACGCGATGTTCTCGGTCAAACCCCGGCCCGCGACGGTGCTCCACGTGTGCACCGACCTCGCGTGCGCGGCCGCCGGGGCATCCGAGTTGTGCGCCGGTGTCGAAGCCCGGCTGGGCCTCGGCAGCGGTGTGTCCGTCGAGCGCAGCCCGTGCCTCGGACTGTGCGAACGCGCCCCGGCCGCGCTCGCGCTCAAGGCGGGGGGGATCCGGTACGTACGGCGGTGTCGGCGCCGGCGACCGTGCACGAGGCCGTTCTCGCCGCGAGCTCTCCCGATTCGGCGCTCGCGGAGCCGCCCGCGGCGATGGCGGTGCCCCAGGCGGGAGACGCCTCGCTGACGCTGCTGCGCCGGGTCGGCTTGGTGGATCCGACGAGTATGGACGACTACCGCGCCCATGGCGGCTACACCGCCCTGCGCCGGGCTTTCGAGCTGGGCCCCGCGGGAGTCATCCGCGAGGTGACCGACTCCGGCCTGGTCGGGCGCGGGGGTGCCGCCTTCCCCACCGGCCGCAAATGGCAGGCCACGGCGTCCCAGCCCGACCATCCGCACTACCTGGTGTGCAACGCGGACGAGTCCGAGCCGGGGACGTTCAAGGACCGCGTGCTCATGGAGGGCGACCCGTACGCGCTGGTGGAGGCGATGACCATCGCCGCGTATGCGATCGGCGCACACCAGGGATACCTGTATCTGCGTGGCGAGTATCCGCGGGCGATACACCGTATGCAATATGCTGTCGACCAGGCGCGTGCCCGAGGTCTGCTCGGCGACGACATCCTCGGCCAGGGCTACGCCTTCGACATCGAGATCCGCCGGGGCGCGGGGGCGTACATCTGCGGCGAGGAGACGGCCCTGTTCAACTCGATCGAGGGCTACCGGGGCGAGCCGCGCTCGAAGCCACCGTTCCCCGTGGAGAAGGGGCTGTTCGGCAAGCCGACGGTCGAGAACAACGTGGAGACACTGGTCAACGTACTGCCGATCCTCACGATGGGCGCCCCGGCGTACGCGGCGATCGGCACAGGGAGGTCCACCGGGCCGAAGCTGTTCTGTGTGTCGGGGAGCGTGGACCGGCCAGGGATCTACGAGCTGCCGTTCGGCGCGACGCTGGGCGAGCTGCTGGAGTTGGCCGGCGTGCGCGACGGCCTGCGGGCGGTCCTCCTCGGCGGCGCGGCCGGCGGCTTCGTACGCCCCGACGAAAGGGACATCCCGCTCACCTTCGAAGGCACACGGGAGGCCGGTACGACGCTCGGCTCGGGGGTCGTCATGGCCTTCGACGACACCGTGCCGCTGCCTCGACTGCTCCTGCGTATCGCCGAGTTCTTCCGCGCCGAGTCGTGCGGGCAGTGCGTGCCGTGCCGGGTGGGGACCGTGCGCCAGGAGGAGGCGCTGCACCGGATCGCCGAGCGCACGGGCGCGGCCGCGGCCGATGACATCGCCCTGCTCAGGGAGGTCGGCCGCGCGATGCGGGACGCCTCCATCTGCGGTCTCGGACAGACCGCGTGGAACGCCGTGGAATCCGCCATCGACCGTCTGGGGGCGTACGAATGACCGTGACACCGCTGGGGATCCCCCGCCGCCTGCTGGAGTTCACCCTCGACGGGGAGGCAGCCAGGGTTCCCGAGGGCTCGACCATCCTCGACGCGTGCCGGGCGGCCGGGAAGGACATCCCGACCCTCTGCCAGGGCGACACCCTCACCCCCAAGAACGCCTGCCGGGTGTGTGTCGTCGAGGTCGAAGGGGCCAGGACGCTCGTTCCCGCCTGCTCCCGCAAGGCCGAGCCCGGCATGGAAGTGAAGACCGACACCGAACGTGCCCACCACAGCCGCAAGATCGTCCTCGAGTTGCTCGCGCCCTCGGTCGACTTGTCGACGACACCGAAGGTCGCCGAGTGGATCAAGGAGTACGAGGCGAAGCCGGACCGCTTCGGCCCGGACGCGGCCCGGCTGGGCGAGGAACCGAAGATCGACAACGATCTGTATGTGCGCGACTACGACAAGTGCATCCTCTGCTACAAGTGCGTGGACGCCTGCGGCGACCAGTGGCAGAACACCTTCGCGATCTCCGTCGCGGGCTGCGGATTCGACGCCCGGATCGCGGTGGAGCACGACGCCCCGCTCACGGTCTCGGCGTGCGTGTACTGCGGCAACTGCATCGAGGTGTGTCCGACGGGTGCGCTGTCGTTCAAGTCGGAGTTCGACATGCGGGCGGCGGGTACGTGGGACGAGGCGAAGCAGACCGAGACGACGACGGTGTGCGCCTACTGCGGAGTGGGCTGCAACCTCACCCTGCACGTGCAGGACAATGAGATCGTGAAGGTCACCTCCCCGCACGACAACCCGGTGACCCACGGCAACCTCTGCATCAAGGGCCGTTTCGGCTACCAGCACGTACAGAACCGGGGCTGATCAGGACATGGGACGAGTCACGGAACGACGCAAGGTGATCCGCATCCGGGACGGGGTGGTCTCCAGCCGCCCGGACACGCTCGTCGCCGAGGAACCCCTGGAGATCAGACTGAACGGCAAGCCGCTCGCGATCACCATGCGCACGCCGGGCGACGACTTCGCGCTGGCCGCCGGATTTCTGGTGAGCGAGGGCGTACTGGCTGCCGCATCCGATCTGCTGAATATCGTCTACTGCGCGGGGGCGACCGTAGACGGATCGAACACCTACAACGTGGTCGACGTGAAGACGGCTCCGGACGTGACGATCCCCGACATCACGCTCGAGCGGAACGTCTACACCACCTCCTCCTGCGGCCTGTGCGGCAAGGCGAGCCTCGACGCGGTCCGTACGACGGCCCGCTGGCCCATCGCCGACACTCCCCCGATCCGCGTCGAACCCGAGCTGCTCGCGAGCCTCCCCGACCGGTTGCGCGCGGCCCAGCGGGTCTTCGACCGGACCGGGGGCCTGCACGCGGCGGCCCTGTTCACCGAGGGCGGGGAACTGCTCGACATACGGGAGGACGTGGGCCGGCACAACGCGGTCGACAAGCTGGTCGGCCGTGCCCTGCAGAACGGCGACCTGCCGCTGTCGCGGACGATCCTGCTGGTGTCGGGCCGGGCCTCGTTCGAGCTGGCGCAGAAGGCCGTGATGGCGGGCATCCCAGTGCTGGCGGCGGTCTCGGCGCCGTCCTCGCTGGCCGTGGACCTGGCCGCGGAGGCGGGGCTGACACTGGTGGGATTCCTGCGGGGCAGTTCCATGAACGTGTACGCGGGCGAGGACCGCATCGCCTTGCGGGCCGCGGCCGCCCAGGGCTGAACGGTTCCCCGCGACACGGCGGCGGGGCCCCGACCGGCGGGGAGCGCCCCCTGCGCCGCAGGGGCCCCGCCTCAGTCCGGCGCCCGCTCCGCCTCAGCCGGTGTCTGCGCCCGGGCCGCCGCGGCGAAGGCCGCGATCAGCGAACGCCACGGCCTGGCCATCGCGATCGAGAACCTGGACTTCACCGCCGAGGAGACCCGTGAGAAGCACGGCCGCCGCAAGCGGTTCCGCAAGCTCATCTCGGGCATGCCCACCTCCGGGCTGCGGGCGCGGCTGGTGTCCATGGCGGCCGAACTGGGCATCCCGCTGGTCGCCGTGGACCCGGCCTACACCTCCCGCTGGGGTGCCCAGCACTGGCACAAACACCTCAACAGCAACAACCGCACCACCAGCCGCCACGACGCAGCCGCCGTGGCGATCGGAAGGCGCGCCCTGGGACACCCGATCCGGCGACGGAAGGCACCGCCCCCGCATTCCCGGACCACGGACACGATCCGTGCGCGCCGGACGCGGAGCGAACGCGGTCGACCAGAACGCCCGACACCGTTCGGGGCGTTCGGCTGAGCATGAGTCCTCGAAGCAGGACTCACTCCCGCTCAGTCCATAGGAACGGTGCGGCGTTCATAACGGAACGTTATCGATCGTCACCCGTCCGTGCCGGAAATCCGGATCAACAGGCCCATGAACTGGTCGCGTTCGGCTGCCGTCAGCGGGGCGAGGAGCTCGTCGTTCGCCGCGCGGGCCACCCTCTCGCAGCGTTTCAGCAGGCGGGCTCCCTCATCCGTGAGGGATACCGCGTTCTTGCGGCGGTCTTGGGGGTCCGGCTCGCGCACGACCAGGCCCGCGGACTGAAGGTCGTTGAGGATGCCGACGAGGTCCTTGGGGTCCAGCCGGACACTGCGGCCGAGGTCGGCCTGGGCGACCGGGGCGAGGTCGCGGACGGCGGAGAGCACCACGTGGTGCCACATCTTCATGCCCTCCGCGGCCAGCGCCTCGGCCACCAGGGCCCGACCGCGGGCGGCCGCACGGCCGAGGAGCCAGCTGGGCAGGGAGCGGATCGCGGGGAGGGGAGCGTCGGCCATACCGGCAAGCCTAGCGAATATTCGTTGGCGGCCCCCATGATTCACTGTCTATCGTTGGGATCACCAACGAACCCTTGGAGGTGCGGTCAATGCGTCGCGTCCGCTACGAGGCCACCGGTGGCCCCCTGTTCCTGGAAGAGGTTCCCGTCCCTCAGCCGGGTCCCGGCGAACTCCTCGTACGCTGCGAGGCGATCGGCGTCACTCTCCCGGTCGTCCGCAAGGTCACCGAGGCGACCGGCCCCGTGCCACTCGGGGGCGAGATCGCCGGCGAGGTGGTGGCCGTCGGTACGGGAGTCACCCGCTTCGGAATCGGCGATCGCGTGACGGGGCTCTGTTTCGGCCACGGTTACGCCGACTACGCGCCCCTGCACGAGGCGATGGCCTCCCGCGTGCCCGACGACGCCTCGGCCGTCGACGCGGTGGCGCTCGTCCGCAGCGGCATGGTCGCCCTCGGCGCCCTGATGGCCGCGCGGCCCGTACCCGGAGAGGCGGCCATGGTCACGGCCGCGGCGAGCGGAGTCGGCCACCTGGCCGTGCAGCTCGCGAGGGCACGGGGCGCGACCCGGGTCGTGGGCGCCGTCTCCGATCCGGCGAAGGCCGGCTTCGTGCGATCCCTGGGCGTCGACGCGGTCATCGTGTACGGCGACGACGACTGGGGCGAGCCGGTCGACTATGCCCTGGACGCGGTCGGCGGCGGACTGCTCACACGGACCGTCGCCGCGCTCACCCCCGGCGGGCGGCTCGTGGCGTACAGCTCGGGCGGCGGGACCATCCAGGCGTACGACCTCCTCGGGGGCGCCAAGTCCGTGATCGGCTTCCAGATGGGGCGGATCGCGCGCGACGAGCCGGAGGTGTACGAGCGGTGGCGGCGGGAGCTGTGGCGGATGTTCGCGGCCGGCACGCTCAGGCCCGCCGTGCACGAGGTGTTCGCTCTGGAGGACGCGGCGAAGGCGCACGGGGCGATCGAGTCGCGCGGCAACCTCGGAAAGGTGCTGTTGCGGCCTTGACCCCAACGGGTGACACCTTCAGGCGCCAGCTTCTGCCCCGTCAGCGCGTCAGCGGCCGTGGCTAACATTTATGACGGGTCGTCAGACATAGTATGTCCAGATGTTCAGTCAGGAAAGGGAAGGTGGCTCCAGGCCGTCGGCATGGCTCCGCACACGTCTCAGACCCACCTTGACCGCGGCCATCGCCACTGCGGCGATGGCTGCCTCGCCCGCTCCCGCCAACGCCGGATCCAGCACCTCCGCACCGGAGTTCCAGCAGCAGATCCTCTTCAAGGCCTCTCAGGATCCTGGCTACGCCTGTTTCCGCATCCCGGCGATCGTGCATACAGTCGACGGCACACTGCTGGCATTCGCCGAGGGCCGTGTTCTCAACTGCGGTGACGCCACCGACATCGACATCGTCCTCAAGCGCTCCACGGACGGCGGCCGCACCTGGGGCCCGCTCCAGGTGGTCAACGACGGCGGCGGCGACACCCACGGCAACCCCGCCCCGGTCGTGGACCGGCGAACCGGCCGCATCCTGCTCGCCGAGACCTACAACACAGGCCGTACGGACAGCGCGAGTTGCTCCGCGCCCTGCGACCGCACCCCGCATCTGCAGTACAGCGACGACGACGGCCTGACCTGGTCGGCCCCGCGCGACCTGAGCGCCGAGACCCTGCCCGCGCACTGGAACTCCTGGTACGCCACCGGTCCGGTGCACGGCATCCAGCTCACCCGCGGCAGGCACGCCGGCCGCCTGGTGTTCGGCGTCAACTCCGAGACGTGGAACGGCGGTCGGGTCACCGCCAACCACGCGGCCCTCGTCGTCAGTGACGACGGCGGCGACCACTGGAGAATCGGCGCCACCGACTCCTGGCCGTTCGCCGAGGACGGCACCTTCCGCCAGAAGCCGGCCGAACTGACCCTCACCGAGCGCACCGACGGCTCCCTCCTGATCAGCGCCCGCGAGGAGGAAGGCACCGACCTCGGCCACCGCACCCAGGCCGTCAGCCTCGACGGCGGCGACAGCTTCACGGCCCCCTTCGCCCCGCTCCCGGACCTCTACGCGCCTCAGGTCCAGTGCGCGATCCTCGGGCTCGGCGACCGCACCCTGCTGTCCTGCCCCGGCGACCCGGACCGCCGCCGGACGATGATGATCCGCTCCTCCTACGACGGCGGCCGCACCTGGGACACCGTCGACCGCGGCACGGTCGTCACCACGGACTGGTCCGGCTACTCCGACATGGCGGCGATCGACGACCACACGGTGGGCCTGCTGTACGAGGGCGGAGCCGTCGACGCGCGCGACGAGATCCGCTTCGCGCGGTTCACCTCGGACTGGCTGCGGCCGCGCCGAGATCCCGACCCGACCACCACCGACCTCGCCCCGCAGGCCGGCCCCGCGGCCGTCCTCGGCGGAGCGAAACAGACGGACGGCGCGGTCGGCGGCGCGCTGGAGTTCGACGGCGCCGACGACGCCGTACGTCTGCCGTACCGTGCACAACTCCCCCTTAGCACAAAGGACTTCACGGCGTCGCTGTGGTTCCGCCACACCGCCAGGACCGGGGAGCAGCCGCTGCTGTGGATGGGCGGCGTCGGCAACCGCCAGCCTCAGGTCTGGCTGCGCGTCGAGCCCGCGAGCGGCCGGGTGCGCGGGCTGATCACCGTGCGGGAGGGCGCGACGACCCTCCGCTCGGCCTCCGTGAGCACATCCGGCGCCTACAACGACGGCCGGTGGCACCACCTGGCCCTGCGGCGTGGCGGGGGCCGGCTGACCCTGTTCGTCGACGGCAGGGCGGTCGGCGTCGCGGACGTGCCGGGCTCGGTCAGCCGTAACTCTGCCTTCGGTGTACACATCGGGCAGCGCATGGACAGCAGGGCGTTCTTCACCGGTGCGATCGACGACGTACGCGTCTGGGACCGGGCGCTGACTGACGGGGACATCACCACCGGCAGGGCACCCGCGGGCGATCCCGTCCTGTGGCTGCCCATGGACCAGGTGAGCGACAGCCACTAACGTCGCGGAGCGTGCCCGAGGACACGCGAGCACGACAGCGCACGGGAGCCGGGGTCGGTCTGCTGCTGGCCCTGGTTCTCGCGGCCGTGCTGCTCATCGCTTTCCCGGACGACGACGGTGAGCAGGATGCCGACGACTGCATACCGCATACCGTCGCCTCGTGGTCGGCCGACGACCGCCTCACCACCGAATTCGCCCGCTACGGCGATGACGCGACCCGCGCCGACGACTGGACCGGCGGCGACGGCACCCACTCGGTGCGGCTGCCGGACGGCCGGATGCTGTGGCTGTTCTCGGACACCTACCTGGGTCAGGTGCACGGCCCGCCCAACCCGGTCGGCGAGTCCTACGCCTGGCGGGACACCACAGCCCCGCTGGTGCGCAACTCGGCCGTGGTGATGCGCGACGGACGCCTGCAGACCACGCTCCCCGCGCCCCTCTTCCCCGATCCCGGCCCGAACCAGTGGCGCTGGCCGGTCGCGGCCCGGGTCGAGCCGCGCGCCCCCGGCTCCTCCGAGCAGGTACTGCGGGTGCTGCTGTGGGTGCGGACGGCGGGCTCGGCCCCATGGATCTACGGGGTGCCCACCGCCACCGAGGTCGCGACCCTCTCCCTGCCCGACCTGCGCGTGGAGTCGGTGGTGAAGGTCCTCGACCAGCAGCAGGTCCCGGATCCGTCCCGGCGGGTGCTGTTCGGCACCACGCTGGTGAAGGAGGACGGCTGGACGTACGTCTTCGGCGGCGACGACGGTCAGGCCGCGTCCCGGCCCGCCTCGTCGGCGTACGTGGCGCGGGTGCCGGAGGGCGGGCTCGGCGATCCGGCCGCCTGGGAGTACTGGGACGGCTCGGCGTGGACGGCCCGCGCCCGGCCCTCCGCGGTGCTGGGGGACGGGCAGCGCACCGGAGTGGGCAGCGCCTTCTCCGTGGTCCGCCAAGAGTCGACGTACGTGCTGTTCACGATGGCCTCGGGGACGAAGGGACTGACCACGGTGACCTCGTACTGGTCCTGCTCCCCCACCGGTCCCTGGCGCGGCCCGACGAAGGACTTCAGCCCGACGCTGCCACCGGGCCAGGTCGCCGCCTACAACCCGCAGACACACCCCGAACTGAGCGACGACGGGCGGCTGGTGCTCAGCTACGACGTCAACTGGCTGGAGCCGACCGGCGCCGCCGCGCAGCTCAACCGGAATGTGTCCCTGTACCGACCGCGGTTCGTGACGCTGCGGCTGGCGTCGAAGGGGTGACGTCCTCGCGGGGGTCGTGCGAGCGGCGCTTGGCGATCACCGCGCACACCATCAGCTGCATCTGGTGGAAGAGCATCAGCGGAAGCACGGCGAGCGAGGCGTGCGCGCCGAACAGCACGCTCGCCATGGGCAGCCCGGAGGCGAGGGACTTCTTCGAGCCGGCGAACTGGATCGCGATCCGGTCCTCGCGGTCGAAGCGCAGCACCTTGCCGCCGTACCAGGTCAGGGCGAGCATCACGGCGAGCAGCACGGCCTCGACGCCGAGCAGACCGGCCAGCCGGACAGGGCTGACCTGGTGCCAGATGCCCTGGATCATGCCCTCGCTGAACGCGGTGTAGACGACGAGGAGGATCGAGCCGCGGTCGACCAGGCCGAGAACCTTCTTGTGCCGGGCGACGAAGCCTCCGATCCAGCGGCGCAGCACCTGACCCGCGACGAACGGCACCAGGAGCTGGAGCACGATCTCCAGGAGCGAGTCGGCGGAGAACCCGCCGGCGCTGCTGCCGAGCAGGGCGGCCGCCAGCAGCGGGGTGATGACGATGCCGGCCAGCGAGGAGAAGGAGCCCGCGCAGATGGCGGCGGGCACGTTGCCGCGGGCGATCGAGGTGAAGGCGATCGAGGACTGGATGGTCGACGGCACGAGTGTGAGGAAGAGCAGGCCCTGGTAGAGCGGGTGCGTCAGGAAGACCGGGACGAGTCCGCGGGCGGCCAGGCCCAGCAGCGGGAACACGACGAACGTGCAGGCCAGGACGGTGACGTGGAGCCGCCAGTGCTTGAGTCCGTCCAGCGCCTCACGGGTGGACAGGCGGGCGCCGTAGAGGAAGAAGAGGAAGGCGATCGCACCGGTGGAGGCACCGGAGGCCACGTCGGCGGCCGTCCCGCGGACGGGGAGGAGGGCCGCGAGGCCCACCGTCCCGAGCAGCAGCAGGATGTAGGGGTCGATCGGCATCCAACTCGGCCATCGCAGGCGTTTCACGGTGCTCCACTTGCTCGGTGCTGGGCGTTGCTCGGTGCTGGGCGTTGCTCGGTGCTGTAGGCGGTTCGGGGGCGGGCCCTCCGGGAGGACCGGCCCCGGTACGGGCTCACGGGTCCCCTCTCCATCCTGCTCTCCCGCCCGGCGATCGGGAATCCGGCATACCGCACTCACTGTCATCGCGTTCCGCGATAGCCTGGGGGTCGTGTACGACCCCTCCCAGCTGCGTACGTTCCTCGCGGTGGCCCAGACGCTGAGCTTCACGCAGGCCGCCCGGCGGCTCGGGCTGCGCCAGTCGACCGTCAGCCAGCACATCCGGCGGCTGGAGGACGCCACCGGACGGCAGCTGTTCAGCCGGGACACCCACTCCGTGGAGCTGACGGAGGACGGCGAGGCGATGCTCGGCTTCGCACGCCGGCTCCTGGAGGTGCACGAGCAGGCGACGGCGTTCTTCACCGGGACGCGGGTGCGCGGGCGGCTGCGGTTCGGCGCGTCCGAGGACTTCGTCCTGACCCGGCTGCCGGAGATCCTGGAGGGCTTCCGCTACGACCATCCCGAGGTCGACCTGGAGCTGACGGTCGAGCTGTCGGGCACGCTGCACGAACAGCTGGCGGCCGGGAAACTGGATCTGGTGCTGGCGAAGCGGCGGCCCGAGGATCCGCGAGGCCGGCTGGTCTGGCGGGACGAGCTGGTGTGGATCGGCGCGGAGCGGCTGCGGCTGGATCCGGACCGGCCGGTGCCGCTGATCGTGTACCCGCCGCCCGGCATCACCCGGGCGCTCGCCCTGGAGGCGCTGGAGCGGCAGGGGCGGGCCTGGCGCATCGCGTGCACCAGCGGCAGTCTCAACGGGCTGATCGCGGCGGCCCGCGCGGGCCTGGGCGTGATGGCGCACTCGCGGGGACTCGTCCCGCCGGGCTTGGTGCGCGTGCCGGAGCGGGCAGGACTGCCCGAGCTGGGCCGCGTCGACTTCGTCCTGGTCCACGGCCACCGCCACACCTCCGCCCAGAGCGCGGCGGACGCCCTCGCGACGGCCATTCTGGCGGGCGGTGACCGGCTGCAGCGCCGCGGGCGCGGCTGACCCGGGGACGGCCGGTACGTCAGCGGCTGGGGCGATGACGCCCGAGCCGGCAGTGACGGATCGGGCAGCGCAGACGCTGAAAGAAGACGGGTCCGCGCCCCGGCGTGAGGCGCCACGAACGGACACGCCGGGCGTAATCGGGTCGTACAGATTCGGTGGAGATTACGGCACCGAAACTTACTCAACCGTCAGTTTTCTGTCCGACCCTTCCCCATGTGAGGGCATTTTCCGCCACTGACCAGTGCATACGTGAGCCCTGCTCGGTTTCTGACCCCCTCCCGCCCCGTCCTCGGGTGGGGTAGCTTTCACGGCGCTGTGCGGAACGCCACAAGAAAAGCGGGGAGCGGGGTTTGCGCGAGTTCACCAACCCTCCGTTGGCGTTGGCACCGCCGGTGGGCGGACTGGCCGACGTCGTCTTCCACCATGCCCAGGAGGACCCTGCGTACATCGCGCTCGGCCGCAAGGACGAGACGGGGCAGTGGCGGGATGTGACCTCCGCGGAGTTCCGCGACGAGGTCCTCGCCCTCGCCAAGGGCCTGCTCGTCAGGGGCGTCCGGTTCGGCGACCGGGTCGCCATCATGTCCCGCACCCGCTACGAGTGGACGCTGTTCGACTTCGCGCTGTGGACGATCGGCGCCCAGGTGGTGCCGCTCTATCCCACCTCCTCGGCCGAGCAGTGCTTCTGGACGCTGTACGACGCCGAGGTGTCCGCGGCGATCGTGGAGCATGAGGACCACGCGATGACGATCGCCACCGTCATCGACCGGCTTCCCCAACTGCGCCAGCTGTTCCAGCTCGACGTGGGCGCGGTGCAGGAGCTGTACGACGCCGGCGCCCACCTCGACGACGAGGTGGTGCACCGGCACCGGCAGGCGGTCACCCCGGACTCGGTCGCCACGATCATCTACACCTCGGGCACCACGGGCCGTCCCAAGGGCTGTGTCATCTCGCACGGCAACTTCATGTTCGAGGCGGACACGGTCATCCAGCGCTGGGAGCCGGTGTTCCACTCCAAGAAGGGCGACCAGGCGTCGACGCTGCTGTTCCTGCCGCTCGCGCATGTCTACGGGCGGATGGTCGAGGTCGCCGGAATCCGCGGCAAGGTCAAGTTCGGCCATCAGCCGCAGCTGAGCGCCGCGGCGCTGCTGCCCGACCTGGCCGCGTTCAAGCCGACGTTCTTCCTCGCGGTGCCGTACATCTTCGAGAAGGTGTTCAACGCGTCCCGCCGCAAGGCGGAGCGGGAGGGCAAGTCCGGGCCGTTCGAGAAGGCCGTCGAGGTCGCCGTGAAGTACGCGGACGCGATGGAGGCGAAGGCCTGGGGTATCGGGCCCGGGCCGTCAGCGGGCCTGCGCATGCAGCACCAGCTCTTCGACAAGCTGGTCTACTCCAAGCTGCGGGCCGCGATGGGCGGCCGTATCCGGCAGGCGATGACCGGCGGCTCGGGGATGGACCGCAAGCTGGGGCTGTTCTTCGCGGGGGCGGGCGTGCACATCTACGAGGGGTACGGCCTCACCGAGTGCACCGCGGCCGCGACCTGCAACCCGCCCCACCACACCCGCTACGGCACGGTCGGGCAGCCCATCCCGGGCATGACCGTGCACATCGCGGACGACGGCGAGATCTGGCTGCGCGGCGAGAACGTCTTCCAGGGCTACCTCAACAATCCCAAGGCCACCGACCAGGCCCTGCACGACGGCTGGCTGGCCACCGGCGACCTCGGCTCCCTCGACGAGGACGGTTTCCTCACCATCACCGGCCGCAAGAAGGAGATCCTCGTCACGTCCGGCGGCAAGAGCGTCTCGCCGGGGGTGCTGGAGGAGCGGGTGCGCGACCATCCGCTGATCGCCCAGTGCATCGTCGTCGGCAACGACCGTCCGTACATCGCCGCCCTGGTCACCCTCGACCAGGAAGCCGTCGAACACTGGCTGGCGATGCGCGGCAAACCGCAGATGCCGCCGGCCCAACTGGTGCGCGACGCGGACCTGGAGACGGAGGTGCGGCGCGCGGTGGTCGCCGCCAACACGCTCGTCTCCCAGGCCGAGTCGATCCGCACATTCCGCATCCTGGCCCAGCCCTTCACCGAGGAACACGGCCTGCTGACCCCGTCGTTGAAACTGAAGCGCAAGGCGATCGAGAACGCGTACGCCAATGAGGTTGAGGCGTTGTACCGAGCCTGAGGTTGTTTCCGGCGGATTCGCCGTTCAGGAATGCATCGCGGCTCGTGATCGTTGACGATGGGAAGTACCACCTGACGACAACCGTAAGGATCAAGAGCTCGTGAGCAGCAAGGTCCCCCCGATCATCCTCAACAACGGCGTCGAGATGCCCCAGCTGGGCTTCGGCGTCTGGCAGGTGCCGGACGACGAGGCGGAGCAGGCTGTCGCCACCGCGTTGGAGACCGGGTACCGCAGCATCGACACAGCGGCGATCTACGGCAACGAGGAAGGCACCGGCAAGGCCATCGCCACCTCCGGCGTCCCCCGCGAGGACATCTTCGTCACCACCAAACTCTGGAACAGCGACCAGGGGTACGACTCGACGCTGCGCGCCTTCGACACCTCGCTGGACAAGCTCGGCCTGGAGTACGTCGATCTGTACCTGATCCACTGGCCGATGGCATCCGCGGACAAGTACGTCGACACGTACAAGGCGTTCGAGAAGCTGCACGCCGACGGCCGTATCCGCGCGATCGGTGTCTCCAACTTCCTGCCGGAGCACCTTCAGCGGCTGATCGGCGAGACGTCGGTCATCCCGGCGGTCAACCAGATCGAGCTGCACCCGCATCTGCAGCAGCGCGCATCCCGCGAGTTCCACGCCGAGCAGGGCATCGCCACGGAGGCCTGGTCGCCGCTCGGCCAGGGCAAGGGCCTGCTGGAAGTCCCGGCGATCGTGGCCATCGCGCAGAAGCACGGCCGCACCCCGGCCCAGGTCGTGCTGCGCTGGCACCTCCAGCTCGGCAACGTCGTGATCCCGAAGTCCGTGACGCCGTCCCGGATCAAGGAGAACATCGAGGTTTTCGACTTCAGCCTGGACGACGAGGACCTGGCGGCGATCAGCGCGTTGAACGAGGACCGTCGGCTGGGTCCGGACCCGGCCGTGTTCACCATGCCCTGACCTGACGTCGACGGCTTCGCGCCCCGGGACCGGCACCTCGGTCCCGGGGCGCGGTCGTTCTCCCGGCCGCCCGGCCGGGAGACGACACCCGACTGGGGTCGCGTTGGTCATATGGGTGGCTCGCCGTGATCGAATCCGGTGTGGAAGCTTTCCGGACAGAAAGGTCATCCGACGTGCGCATCCGACCACTGCCCCTGGCCGCGGCCTCGGGAGCCGCGCTGCTCGCCGCCGGGTTGCTGCCCGCCGGCGCTTCCGGTACCCCACGTCCGACGCCGGCCCAGGCCCGGGGCCAGGTCCAGGCCCAGGCCCAGACGCAGGCCCAGACGCAGGCCCACGAGGGCACGGTCGGCGCGACCGAACTGCTCGCCGAGGTGACGTCCTGCGACCCGATCTCGCACGGCAGGTACCGCACCGACGCGGGGGCGCGGGCCACCGTCCCGGTGTGCGGCAAGAAGGGCGCGGTCTTCTGGAAGGCCGACATGGACATCGACTGCGACGGTCAACGAACCGTCCGGTGCAACGAGGACACCGACCCCTGGTTCCAGGGCGACACCGCCTTCCGCCAGTCCGACGGCGAACCCCTGAAGTCCGACACCCTGCCGTACATCGTCGTGCCCAGCCCCAGCCGCAAGTGGAACTACAGGGCCGCGGGCATCAAGGGCGGCGGTGTGGCCGCGGTGATCCACCGCGACCAGGTCCAGTACGCGGTCGTCGGCGACACCGGCCCCAGGAAGATCATCGGGGAGGCCTCCTACGCCACCGCGCGGGCCCTCGGCATCGACCCGGACCCGGCACACGGCGGCACCCGTTCCGGGGTGACTTACATCCTGTTCACGAACTCACGGGCCTCCCCCATCGAGAGTCACAGCGCGGCGGTGGCCCTCGGTGAGCGATTGGCGGAACAGTTTCTCCAGGACAACTGACCCCCGTGATACGTCAGTTGGGCTGCCCTATCGGCCGTACGACGACGGTGTTGACGTCGACGCCGTCGGGCTGCCCGACGGCCCAGAGGACCGAGTCGGCGATCTGGTCGGCGGTAAGCAGGTGACCGGGCGGCAGGCTGCCGTAGCTGTCCCAGAAGGGCGTCTCGACCCGGCCGGGCGCGATCAGGGTGACGCCGACACCGAACTCGGTGACCTGACGGCGGGTGTTCTCCGCGAGCCCGGTCACCGCCCACTTCGTCGCCCCATAGATGTTGCCCGGCCCGGGGACGAATCCGGCGACGCTGCCGACCAGCACGATCCGACCGCGGGTCTCCTTGAGGGCGTCGATCGACGCGCGGATGAGCAGCGCGGGGCCGAGGACGTTGGTCAGCACCATCTCGGTCCAGCCGGCGGGGTCGCCTTCGGCGACCGAGTCATGGGTGGCGAAACCGGCATTGGCGACGACTGTATCCAGTCGACCGTATTCCTTGAGTGTACGGTCGACAGCCGACCGTATTTCGTCGTAGTCGGACGCGTTGCCGACGATCGTCAACAGACCATCGGGATGGCCGAGTTCCTCGGCGAATCCGCGCAGCCGTTCCTCGCCGCGCCCGGTGACGGCGACCCGCTGTCCGGCGTCGAGCAACCGCCGGGCGACCGCGGCGCCGATGCCGCTGCCGCCGCCGGTGATGAGCGCGACCGGTGAGTCGGTCATGGGTACCCCTTGTGTTCTTCGAGGACTGTTCCTCGGCGGAGGGGAGTCCATCACTTGGAGCACTCTCGAGGTCAAGGGGACGCGGGAGTCATCGCCCGCAGGTGCCTCGGTACTCGGCCGAGGGGAAGTGGCGGCGCCACTCGGCCTCGGTCAGCCCGCGTCGGGCCCGCGCGCACACCTCCTCCGCCGCCCGGCCCGCCGCCAACGGGCGGACACGTTCGGCGAGATGCGCAGTGGCGATGCGCAACTCGCCCCCGTCTTCGGTGAATCCGAGCTCGAGGACAGGCCCGTCCCCGGCTGGCAGCGTCGCCGTCGGCAGGGCGGGCGAGGCCGTCTCCCACACCTCTACGAAGCCGTCGGGCGCGCTGCCCGCGAGGAGTGAGCCGTCGGCGGAGAATGCCAGCGCCGTGTCCTGCGCGGTGGAGCCGACGGCCCTCAGGACGGCGATCCTGCGCCAGGTGCGGGCGTTCCACAGCGTGAGGCGGCCCTGGGAGTCGGTCACGGCGAGGTAACTGCCGTCCGGGCTGAAGGCGCCGTCGCGGAGGATGTCCTCTCCGCCGACTCCCTTGCGGTGCTTGCCGGTCGACACGTCGACGAGTGTTCCCTCGGAGGTCAGCGCGGTGCGGCCCGTGGGGTCGACGGTCACGGCCGCGGACTCGATGCCGTCGACGGTGACGGTGACGCGCGAGGTCTCATCGGGCGTCGGAGCGTCCCGCCAGTCGTTGCCCAGTAGCCCGTGCAGCGAGAGGGTGCGCACGACGCTGGTCCGTCCGCCTTCGCGGTAACGCAGCACGCCCTTATCGGGATCCAGACGGATGTCGCCGATCGCGGAGGCGGCCACGGGATAGGTCAGGAGCGGCTCGCGCGTGCTGTCGTCCGTCGGGGCCGGAAGGTCCGTACGCCACAGGGTGAAGGAGCCCCTGCCCCAGGCCAGGGCGTAGGCGCCGGCGAATCACGGCGTGCGCGCCGCCCGCGAGCGGCAGCCGGGGCCGCTCACGGCCGGCCAGGAAGTCCCAGATCACGATCCCCTCGGAGGTACCGGATGCCACGGCCCGGTGATCGGGGGTGAACGTGAGTTCTCCCTGGCACAGCGTCCGCTGGGTCGCCCGGGGCACCCCCGTGGCCACGAGGCGCCCCTCGGCGCCGTCGAGGATCTGTAGTCGGTCACCGTCGTGCGCGCACCAGGCGAGGTACCGGTCGTCCCGGCTCAGCACGGGCAAACCGCCGTCGTCGCTGCCGCCGTCGTACCGGAACAGCACGCGTTGTCGGCGCACGTCCCACACTTCGAGCGTCGCCCGTCCGTGGTCCGCTCCCCGCACCGGACGCCGTACGACGAAGGTGCGCCCGCTCGGCCCGAACCCGCCGTCGGTATTGGTCCACGACCCGGTCGCGAGCCGGCGCGTACTACCGTCCGCCAGTCCGCCGATCACCATGCCCGCACCATCCCGTGAACGGTATGCAAGATACCGACCATCAGGGCTGGCACCGACCACACCCTCGGACAGACCGGTGCGCTGAACGGAACGGATGCGCCGGTGCCCGAGCACATCCCACTGGACCGCCTTGTCGTGGACGACCGTCGTGAGGATCCGACCGTCACGGCTGAGCCAGGCGGGCTCGTTGAGCGCGCGTCCGCCGTCCTCGGGCTGGGTGAACACATCCTGTTCGCTCTGCGCCGCGGCCGTCCGCAGCGCCTCCCGCGTCTCGGGCAGGTCGGCGGTGCGCCAGGCGGCCAGGGCCAGCCGCATCGCGCCGCGCGGGTCAGTGGAACGGAGCGTGTCGACCTGTGCGGCGGCCCGGCGGGCCTCGGCCTCGTCGCGCTGCCGTGCGCTGACCCCGCTCTGCCACCAGGCGGCCACGCCCGCGACGACGGCCAGACACAACAGCACAGCGAGCGCGCCGGTCAGCGTGCGCAGGCGGCGGGACGCCCGGGCCGCGGCCCGCCGACCCTGCTCGTAGGCCGCCACACTCGCGGCCAGGAAGTCGCGTTCGAGCCGGTTCAACTCGCCCACCGCCGCGACCGCTTCGCCTTCGTCGCCGAAGGTCTCGCGCGCCTCGGTCAGCCGTGTCCCCCGGTACAGCGCGCCCGCGTCCCGGTCCAGCTCGGCCCAGGTGAGGGCCGCTTCGGTGAGCCGTCGGTGCAGGCGCAGCCGCTCGCGGTCATCGTCCAGCCAGCCGCGCAGCCGCGGCCAGGCCCCGATCAGCGCCTCGTGGGCGAGGTCGACTGTATCGCCGTCGACCGTCAGCAGCCGACTGTCTACAAGCCGCTCCAGAATGTATGCAGTCGTCTCGTCGGCGTCGAGTTCCGCACGGTCGACGGGGCGCCGCGTGTCCTCGGTGCCGTCGCCGGGGTTCACCAGGCGCAGCAGCAGCGCCCGCAGCACGGCGGCCTCGGCGGGTGTGCACCGGGTGTAGGCGGCCGCCGCGGTGTGCGCGACGGCGCCCCGGACGCCGCCGACGGCCTCGTACGCGGCGAGGGTCAGCGTCTTGCCGGTGCGGCGCCGCCACACCTCGCGCAGGGCGTGGGCCATCAGCGGCAGACCGCCCGGTTCGCCGGCCACGTCCGCGACGATCCGTGCGGTCAGGGCGCGTTCCACGACGAGGCGTCGTGCGGCGGCCGGCCGGACCACGGCCTGGCGCAGGGCGTGCGGCGGCATCGGTCCGACGAGCAGGGCGGAGTGGCGCAACGCCTCGGCGAGCGGCCCGTGCTCGGCGCAGCGGCCGTAGAAGTCGGCGCGCACGGCGATCAGCACACGCAGCCGGGACGACGGATCGGCCGCGGCGAGCAACTGCCCTAGGAACCGGGCCCGTTCGGCGGAGTCCGCGCAGAGCGTGAAGACCTCCTCGAACTGGTCGACGACGAGCAACGTGTCGCCCGGCGCGTCGTGCGGGGTGAACAGGGCCACGTGCGTGCGGGCCGGATGAGGGCCGGGGGTGAGCAGGCGGATGGTGGCGAGGCGGGGGCCGGGGTCGGTCGCCTCGCGCAGCGCCGGGATCAGACCCGCCCGCAGCAGTGACGACTTGCCGCTGCCCGAAGCGCCGACGATCGCCGCGAATCTCGTGCGGGCGGTGAGCTGGAGCAGGTCGGCGGTCAGGTCGTCCCGGCCGTGGAAGTGCTCCCCGTCGCCGGTCTCGAACCGGGCGAGTCCCGGGTAGGGGCTGTCCTCGCCCTCCGGGTCGTCCCCCGCGTCGGCCGACTCGGCGACGGCCGCGAGCCATCGGCGTTCCCACTCCCCGGTGTCGCCGCCGCACGCGGTGACGTAGGCCAGGAGGACCGGCAGGGTCGGCAGCCGTTCGCCGGCCGCCGCGGCCGACAGCGTGGGCGCCGAGTAGCCCGCGCCGAGCGCCATCGCGCGGTAGGTCGGGGTGCCCGCCTCGTCGCGCAGCTTGCGCAGTTCGTACGCGAAGCGCTGTACCGCTCCCGCCCCCGGATCCAGCGGTTTCTCCCGGCGCCCCATGCGTGCCTCCCCCTCGGTCACGGCCGTCCCACAAGCTAACAACCGGCCCCCGCGAATTGATGGGCACTCCGAATCGGGGCTGCCCAACAATCCTTCGGCGTCTGAACTCGTCGGTGCACGCCTCCTCGCGGCCCGCTCCCGCGGCCCCTCGCCCGGACCCACGCACCGGAGTCAGTCATCGCCACCACACACTCTCCTGGACCTCTCCTGCGGCCCGCCCGGTTGCCCTCCGCGGCCGTCGTTCCACGCCGACGCGCGCCCTGGCACGCGCTCGGCCCTGTCGCCCTATCCCTCGCCCTCGGGCTGTGGGGCGTCCGGCGCGGCGGCAGCATGTGGCGGGACGAGGCGGTGACGTACGACATGGCGCGGCGCGCGCCGGGAGAGCTGTGGCCGACGCTGGAGCAGGTCGACGCCGTGCACGGGCTGTACTACCTGCTGCTGCACGGGCTCTTCCGGATATCCGGCGAGGCGGATCCGCTGCTGGTGCTACGGCTGCCGTCGGTGCTGGCGACCGCCGCGGCGGCCGGAACGGTGGCGCTGCTGGGAAGCCGCCTGGCCGGCCCGCGCGCGGGGCTGTCGGCCGGGGTGGTCTTCGCGCTGCTGCCGCCGGTCCAGCGGTATGCACAAGAGGGTAGATCGTATGCACTCGTGTGCGCCCTGGTCGTGTGGGCGACGTACCTGCTGATACGGGCCGTGGAGCGGTCGGCCCCGCGTGCCTGGACCGGGTACTCGGCCGTCATGCTGACCGCCTGTCTGCTGCACGAGTTCGCCGTGCTGGCCCTGGCCGCGCATCTCGTGGCGCTGCCGCGGGCGGCCCGGCGTGCCTGGGTTCTGGCGGCTCTCGCGGTCTGCGCGGGTCTCGCCCCGCTGGTGGTGCTGAGCACGCGTCAGTCCGCTCAGGTGGCGTGGATCGGCGGCCTCGGAGCCGGCGCGCTGGCCGGCTTCGTCGGCGTGACCGTGCTCGGGGTGGCCTGTGCTTCACTGCTCAGGGGTGTCCGCAGGAGCCGGAGCCGTGTGCAGCTCACGGCGCTGGCTCTGTCTCTGCTCGTCCTGCCCGCGTTCCTGCTCATCGCGCTCACCCCGCTCAAGCCGCTGTACGTGGACCGTTACGTCCTCTACGGCCACGCGGGCACAGCGCTGCTGGTCGGCGCCGCCCTCGAGCGGCTCGTGCGCGCCGGGGGACGGATCCGGACGGTCGCCGTGCTCGCGGCCGGGGCGGCCGTGCTCGCGTTGTTGCCGGTCACCTTGCAGCTGCGCACGCCACAGAGCCGAACCGACGACGTCAGCGCCGTCGCCCAGGCCGTCCGTGCCGAGGGAGGCGACGCCGACGGCGTCCTCTACATGCCGTCACGGCGCCGCGCGTGGTCGCTGCCGGAACCGGACTCCGTCCGCGGCCTGCGCGACCTCGCCCTCGATCGGGGCCCGGCCGCCTCGCACACGCTGTACGGAACGGAAGTACCCGCCCCGGTCATCCGCTCCCGCATGCTGGCGACGGCCCGCATCGTCGTCCTGCGCGATCCCGCCGGTCAGCCGGTCGACCACACCGACCAGGAGGTGGCCAAACGGCGGGTGCTCGCCGCGTACTTCGTGGAGTGCGGGACCCGGCACGTCCGGGGCGCGCGGATTGCCGTCTACGCCCGACCAGGCCTGTGCTGAATCCCGTATACCGTCGTCAGCCGGTACGCACGGCGGTGTACACCGTATGTGCCGCCAGGACGAAGACGTCCGGCCGGTGGTGCACGCTCGCCTCGTCGTCGGGGTCGAGGAGCCGGTCGAGGGTGGCGCGGTCGGTGGCGTCGAGGTGCTCGCCGAGGCCGTCGCGGAGGCGGGACAGGGAGGCGGCGACGTAGGCGCGGGCCCGGTCGGTGGTCGGTGCGGGCAGGTCGAGCAGGAAGCTGCGCGTACCGGTGGGCCGGAGACCGACGGCGGCCATCAGGGCGGGCCAGTCCTCGGTCTCGGCGACGGTGCCGGGCAGGTCCGCACGCATCCGGGCGAACCACTCCTCCTCCAGCGCGTCCACTCGCGCCTGCAGGCCGGGCCGCCCGATGCCGATGTCGCGGGGCAGGTACCGGGCGGGCAGGCCGCCCTCCAGGAGCGCGAGCGTGCCGCCGGGGGCGAGCCGCGCGGCGAAGGCGGCGAGCGCGGCGCGCTGGTCACCGAGGTGGTGCAGGCTCCGGGCGGCCCACAGCAGATCGGCGGGGTAGTCCAAGTCCTCGAGAACGCCGGGCAGTTCGCCGACGAGAGTGCCGAAGCGGTCGGCGACGCCGAGCCGCCCTGCCCGGGCACGGGCCCGCTCCAGCAGCGGCTCGGCGCCGTCGACGGCTACGACCCGGGCGCCGGGGAAGGCCTCGGCGAACAGACACGACACGACGCCGGGTCCGCTGCCCGCGTCGACGATCAGCCCCGGCTCGGTCTGTTTGTGTCCGAGCCAGGCCAGGGCCCGTTCGTACAGAGGGGTGAACAGCTCCGCCTGCGTCTCCAGCAGCGGGCCCATCTCGGCCCAGTCGATGTCGGTGTGGTCGTGGTGATGGCCGCCGGCGTGGCCGTTGCGGTGGTGGTTGTCGTGATGGTGATCGTGCGCCATGGTGGTCAGCCTCTCGTCGCGATGCGGCCAGCGTGCGCCGACGCACCGCGACGGGGCCACCGTCGTTGCCGTGACAGCAAAAAAGGTATGCGGAAAGCGGCACCTTCACGCCCATCCGCCGGGGCCCGGCCCCGAAGGACACGGACCCCGGCGGATCACCCGAGTGCTACAGCGCCGGGTAGGCGTTCTTCATGAGCTCCTGGAACTGTGCCGAGAACCAGTGCCCGGACAGCGGGGAGTTCGGCAGCGCGCCGGACAGGTTGTTGCCGTTGCGCGGGTTGCCCGTGTACGTCGGGTCGCACATCCGGTCGAAGCCCTTGCCCTCGTCGTTCTCGATGAACTGGCTCGAGCCGTCGGACTCCCCCGGGGGCTTCATCCACACGTAGGCGTCGATCCCGGCGGCCGGGTTGGCCTGCGGGCGTTCGCCGAGGCCGGCACCGGACTGGTTGCACCAGTTGCCGACGTGGATGCGGCGGTCGTAGCGGCCACCGTCGACATACGTGTCTACAGTCGTCTGCGGACCGGGGCCGGCCGGCCGAGCGGTGCCGCCCCAGCCGTTGCGGGAAGTGTCGATCAGCATGCCGATGCCGGAGTTGAAACCGACCGAGACCAACTGGTTGCGGAAGGCCTGGGCGAACGACAGCTCGTCGACGTACCGGTTCCAGTCGACCCAGTCCGACTCGCGGACCGACTTGCCGCCCACGGAGTCGTTGATGGTGAAGTTGTTCTCCTTCAGGGCGCTGTAGTTGGCCGTGTTGGTGATGAAGCCGTGGACGTCGTTGACCGTGGCGCCCTCGGCGGTCGCCGCCTCCTTGAAGGTGTTGGCCGAGGCGCCGAAGTTGTCGTCCCAGCCGATCCAGCCGTGGTGTCCCGCATCCACGTAGTTGTAGACGTTCGGCACGTCGCCGAGCTTGTTCAGCGCGTATCCGACGCCCTTGACGTAGTTGCCGTTGGCCTTCATGACGTCGCACTGCGGGGTGGCCGTCGGGCGGCTGCCGGTGTTGGTGACGAGGTTCGGCAGCGAGTCGATCTCGACGGTGGTCACGATCCGCAGCGAGGCGTACTTCGAGTCGGCGAGGATCGCCTTGATCGGGTCGATGTACTGCGTCTTGTACTTGTCGATCTCGTCGGGCTTGAGCTCACCGTTGGAGGCGAGAGCCGCGCAGTCACGGCCGGGCAGGTTGTAGATCACCAGCTGGACGACGAGTTCGCCGGAGCCCTTCTGCCGCAGCGCCTCGTCGAGGTGGGCACGCAGGCCCATACCGCCGTTGACGCCGTTGATCGCGGCGATCCGGTCCAGCCAGACGCCTGTGGGCTGGTTGGCTATCCTGCTGCCGCCCGGCTCGGCTGCGGCCTTCGCCCGCCACTCCGGGTTCACGTACACCTTGGCGCCGTTGTAGGGGTTGTCGACACGGTTGGCAGGTCCGCCGGGACCCGGCGGATCGGTGGGCCCGGGTGTGCTGCCGTCGTCGACGTTGCAGGTCACACCGTCGAGGGTGAAGGTGGCCGGTATGGCGTTGGTGCCGCTGTACGTGCCCTGGAAGCCGAAGCTGACCGAACCACCGGTAGCGAGCTGGGCGTTGTAGCCCTCGTTGGCCGCGGTGACGGCGGCACCGCTCTGGCTGATCTTGGCGTTCCAGCCGCTGGTGATCTTCTGGTTTCCGGCGTACGACCATTTCACCGACCAACTCGACTTGGCCGCAGTGTTGTTGGTGATGGTGACGTTGGCGGTGAAGCCGGTGTCCCACTGGTTCTGCACCTTGTAGTCGACGGTGCAGGGGACGGCGGCGGCGCCGACGTCGCCGGGGACGACGGCCAGTGCCGTCCCGGAGGCCCCTGCGACCAGCGCCAGGGCAGCGAGCATCGCGGTTCTGGTACGACTCATGAGTGCGGGTTCCTTCTCGGTTGCGGGTGACTCGGTTGCGGGCGTGACTCGGTTGCGGGTGCGACTCGGTTACGGGTGACTCGGTTGCGGGAGTTGTCAGCCGTTCAGGGCGCGCAGGTGATCGCGCAGCCCGATGCCGTACGCGGTGGGCGTACCGTCGTAACTGGTGATCAGGGCGGGACCGGTGTTGCAGTTCCAGGTGTTCCAGGTCCAGCCCAGGTAGGACAGGCCGCGGTCGTCGAACCACTTCATGACCTGGTCGACGAAGCCGTGCGAGCAGGTGTTCTCGCCGATCTCCCCGGCCACGAGCGGCACTTGAGTGGCGACCGGGGCGAGCGTGGAGTTGAAGCAGCTCTCGTTCGAGCAGGAGTTGAAGTTGTACACGTGCCAGGCCGCGGCGAGATTGCCGGCCGGGTCCGTGGGCTTGTACGAGAGCCACTGGCTCAGGTCGTTCGAGTACGCGAGACCGCCGACCAGGATCAGGTTTCTGGCGCCGGTGTCCCGGATACTGTCGACGAGATCCTGCATACCGGCGACCTCATACCCGATGCCGGAGCAGGTGCCGCCGTCCCGCCAGCACTGCCACGCCTGGGTGGTCGTGGCTGTCGCGCGGTCCGGGTAGGGCTCGTTGAACAGGTCGAAGACGACGGTCGGGTCGTCCTTGAAGGTGCTTGCCACCGACGTCCAGAAGGACGGGGTGTACTCCATGTTGGGCATCGGCTTCTGGCAGCTGGCGTACACGTCCGGGCAGCCCGCCGAGTTGCCGGTGTACTGGCCGTGGGACCAGTGCAGTTCGAGCATCGGCGTCATGCCGTGTGCCTTGACCTTGGCCACCAGGTCCTTGACGGCGTTGATGTAGTTGGCGCCACGGTATTCGGGTGCGATGTTCGAAAGACCCAGCCAGCACTCCTCGTTGAGCGGGATGCGCACGGTGTTGGCGTTCCAGTCGGCGATCGCCTTGACGGAGGCGTCATCGACCCGACCGTCCCAGATGCCGCGGCCCTGCACGCACATGAACTCGCCGCCGGACCGGTTCACGCCGAGCAGGCGACGCGTCCCGCCCCCGGCGTCCACGAGCTTGTTGCCCACAACGCGCAGGGCGGGTGCCGTGCCGTCACCGGGGTCCGGCGGATCGGTCGGATCCGGCGTGGGCGACGGTTCGGCGTCGATGTTGCAGGTGATGCCGTTGAGCTGGAACGACGTCGGTACGGCGGTGCTCCCCGACCGGGAGGCGAGGAACCCTGCACTGATACTCGCGCCGGTGGCCAGCGAACCGTTGTAGCTCTCGTTGGCCGCGGTCACCGTCGTACCGGACTGGGACCACTTGGCGTTCCAGCCCTGGTTGATCTTCTGGCCGCCGGCGAGGTCGAAGGTGAGTCGCCAACTGCTCACCGCAGCCGTGTTGTTGGTGATCCGCACAGCAGCCTGGAAGCCGGTGTCCCACTGGCTGGTGACGGAGTACTCCACCGTGCAGGCGGGTGCGGCCCCGGACGCCGTGACCGCCGGCACCGTCACGGACCCGACAAGGGCGGCCGCTCCGGCGACGGCTAAAAGTACTGAACGCGGGGGGTGTCGCATGAGCGACTCCTTGCAGTTCGGGCGCGCCGGGACGGACGCGTCGACTGATGGAACCGCTCCCACTGGTGTCAATGAAGCTAGCGCCAAGTGACGGTAAAGAACAGAGGAGTCACTGACTTTTCCTCAACGCCTGCCGTCGAATCTTTTCGACTCTTCAAGCACCTTGACCCCTCTCACCCCCGTCCCCACTATGGGAGCGCTCCCACTGGTTCAAGCCTTGACTTCTCCGAGCCGCAAGGAGGAACCAGCACATGCCCCCCAGGAAAAGACGCCGGGCCGCCCGGCGTTTGTGGACCGCTGTCGTAGCGGCCCTGGCCCTTCCGTTCACCATGATGAGTACGGGTTCGACTCCCGCTCAGGCTGCGGCACTTCAGTGCAGCGTGGACTACAAGACGAACGACTGGGGCGCCGGTTTCACCGCGGACCTGACGGTCACCAACCGCGGCACGGACGCCATCAACGGCTGGACCCTGACCTACAGCTACTCGGGCAACCAGAAGCTGTCGAACGGCTGGAACGGCTCCTGGTCGCAGTCCGGCCAGGCGATCACGGTCAAGAACGCCTCGTACAACGCCACGATCGCCGCCGGCGCGGCCGTCTCCACCGGCGCGCAGTTCACCTACAGCGGCACCAACGCCGCCCCCACGAACTTCGCGGTCAACGGCACCAGTTGCACCGGAGCGCACCAGCCACCCATCACCGTGCTGACCAGCCCGGCCGCGGGCGCGGTCTACACACAGGGTGACGCGGTCCCGCTCGCGGCGACCGCCGCGGCCGCCGACGGCGCGACGATCAGCAAGGTGGAGTTCTACGACGACACCACCCTGCTGGGCACGGACACGAGCGCGCCCTTCACACTCTCCGCTTCTGGGTTGACCGTGGGCAGTCATTCGCTCCTCGCGAAGGCGTACGACAGCCTGGGCGCATCCGCGGAGTCCACGCCGGTCGGCATCACGGTCGCCTCGGGGCCCACCGTGGTGGCCTCGACCAACCAGCTGGCCGTCCAGCAGGGCCAGACGGCGACGTACGACGTGAAGCTGTCGACCCAGCCGTCGGGCAACGTGACCGTGACGACCGCCCGCACCAGCGGCAACTCCGGCCTCACGGTGACCGGCGGGGCGTCGCTCACCTTCACCCCGTCGAACTGGAACACCGCCCAGAAGGTGACCATCACGGCCGGCTCCTCCGGCACAGGTGCGGCGACCTTCGAGTCGACGGCCACCGGTCACGGCAAGGCCTCGGTGACGGTCACCCAGATCGCGGCGACCAAGGCGTACGACGCGCGGTTCCTGGAGCTGTACGGCAAGATCACCAACCCGGCGAACGGCTACTTCTCGCCCGAGGGCATCCCCTACCACTCGGTCGAGACGCTGATCGTCGAAGCTCCGGACCACGGCCACGAGACCACGTCGGAGGCATACAGCTACCTTCTCTGGCTGCAGGCCATGTACGGCAAGGTCACCGGTGACTGGTCCAAGTTCAACGGCGCCTGGGACATCATGGAGAAGTACATGATCCCCACCCACGCCGACCAGCCCACCAACTCCTTCTACAACGCGTCCAAGCCGGCGACGTACGCGCCCGAGCTGGACACCCCCAACGAGTACCCGGCGAAGCTGGACGCCGGAGTCTCGGTCGGTTCGGATCCGATCGCCGGTGAACTGAAGACCGCATACGGTACGGACGATGTCTACGGTATGCACTGGCTGCAGGATGTCGACAACGTCTACGGCTACGGCAACTCGCCCGGCAAGTGCGAGGCGGGGCCGACGGACACCGGACCGTCGTACATCAACACCTTCCAGCGCGGCGCGCAGGAGTCGGTGTGGGAGACGGTGCCGCAGCCGACCTGTGACGCCTTCAAGTACGGCGGGAAGAACGGCTACCTGGACCTGTTCACGGGTGACGCGTCCTACGCCAAGCAGTGGAAGTTCACCAACGCCCCGGACGCCGACGCCCGTGCGGTGCAGGCCGCGTACTGGGCCGACAAGTGGGCCGAGGAACAGGGCAAGGGCAGTGACGTTTCCGCGACCGTCGGCAAGGCCGCGAAGATGGGCGACTATCTGCGGTATACGATGTACGACAAGTACTTCAAGAAGGTCGGCAACTGTGTCGGGCCCTCCTCCTGCACGGCCGGTACCGGCAAGGACGCCTCGCACTACCTGATGTCCTGGTACTACGCCTGGGGCGGCGCCACCGACACCTCCGCGGGCTGGGCCTGGCGCATCGGCTCCAGCCACGCGCACGGCGGCTACCAGAACCCTCTGGCGGCGTACGCGCTGAGCAGTTACGCCGACCTGAAGCCCAAGTCGGCGACGGGGCAGGCGGACTGGGCCAAGTCGCTCGACCGGCAGCTGGAGTTCTACCGCTGGCTGCAGTCGGACGAGGGCGCCATCGCTGGCGGTGCGACCAACAGCTGGGCGGGCCGGTACGCGACCCCGCCGGCCGGGAAGTCGACGTTCTACGGCATGTACTACGACCAGCAGCCCGTCTACCACGACCCGCCGTCCAACCAGTGGTTCGGCTTCCAGGCGTGGTCGATGGAGCGGGTGGCCGAGTACTACCAGCAGACGGGTGACGCGGACGCCAAGGCCGTCCTCGACAAGTGGGTCGACTGGGCGCTGTCCAAGACCACGATCAACCCGGACGGCACCTACCTGATCCCATCGACGCTCCAGTGGTCGGGCCAGCCCGACACCTGGAACGCCGCCAACCCGGGCGCCAACAGCGGCCTGCACGTCACCGTCGCCGACTACACCAACGACGTCGGTGTGGCCGCCGCGTACGCCAAGACCCTGACGTACTACGCGGACCGCTCCGGTGACACCCAGGCGGCGTCCACCGCGAAGGCGCTCCTCGACGGCATGTGGAACAACCACCAGGACAGCCTGGGCATCGCCGTCCCGGAGACCCGCGCCGACTACAACCGTTTCGACGACGGCGTCTACATCCCGAGCGGCTGGACCGGGACGATGCCGAACGGCGACGCGATCAACTCCTCGTCCGCCTTCGACTCCATCCGCTCGTTCTACGAGGACGACCCGGCCTGGTCGAAGATCGAGGCCTACCTGGCGGGCGGAGCCGCGCCCTCCTTCACGTACCACCGGTTCTGGGCCCAGGCGGACATCGCCCTGGCCATGGGCTCGTACGCGGAGCTCCTCGAATAGTCCCCGCCGGGCGCTCCGCGGGTCGGGCGGTGCGAAAGCTGCGGGCCGTGTGTGGCCGGTCGCGCAGTTCCCCGCGCCCCTTTGGGGCGCGGGGGCAGTACCGCGCCCCTCCGGAACGCCTGAAGCTCCGCGTGCGTGGTCTCGTCACCTGACGGCGAGGCCGGCCTGCCGGGCGGCCCCCACCCGCACTAGGGGCCGCCCGGTCCTCGCACGCTCCCCTCCTGAACGGCCCTCCCGAAAGGAAGGTCCCCCACCGTGCGAAGAACCCGCATCCTCACGGCCGTGCTCGCACTCGCGGCCGGCCTGCTCGCAGGCACCCCGCCCGCGCTGGCCGCCGACACCCCGAAGGGGGTCGTCGCCGCCGACACCTACACCTGGAAGAACGTCCGCGTCGACGGCGGCGGCTTCGTCCCCGGCATCGTCTTCAACCGCAGCGAGAAGAACCTGGCATACGCCCGTACCGACATCGGCGGCGCCTACCGCTGGCAGGAGTCGACGAAGACCTGGACGCCGCTGCTGGACTCGGTCGGCTGGGACGACTGGGGGCACACGGGCGTGGTCAGCCTGGCCTCCGACTCCGTGGATCCGAACAGGGTGTACGCGGCCGTCGGCACGTACACCAACAGCTGGGATCCGAAGAACGGCGCGATCATGCGCTCCTCGAACCGGGGCGCGACCTGGCAGAAGGCGGACCTGCCGTTCAAGCTGGGCGGCAACATGCCCGGCCGGGGCATGGGCGAACGCCTGGCCGTCGACCCGAACAAGAACAGCGTGCTGTATCTGGGCGCGCCCAGCGGCAAGGGCCTGTGGCGGTCGACGGACTCCGGCGCCACCTGGTCGCAGGTGACCGGCTTCCCCAACGTCGGCAACTACGCGCAGGATCCCAGCGACACGAGCGGCTACGCCAGCGACAACCAGGGCATCGTCTGGGTCACCTTCGACGAGTCCACGGGCACGTCCGGCAGCGCGACGAAGACGATCTACGTCGGGGTCGCCGACAAGGACAACGCGGTGTACCGCTCGACGGACGCGGGTGCCAGCTGGACCCGGCTGGCCGGACAGCCGACGGGATACCTCGCACACAAGGGTGTACTGGATACGAAGAACGGCTATCTGTACATCGCATACAGCGACAAGGGTGGTCCGTACGACGGCGGCAAGGGCCGGCTGTGGCGGTACGCGACCGCGACCGGCACCTGGACGGACATCAGCCCGGTCGCCGAGGCCGACACCTACTACGGCTTCAGCGGGCTGACGGTGGACCGGCAGAAGCCCGGCACCGTCATGGCCACCGCATACAGTTCCTGGTGGCCCGACACTCAGATCTTCCGTTCCACGGACAGCGGCGCCACCTGGACGAAGGCGTGGGACTACACGTCGTATCCCACCCGCGCGAACCGCTACACGATGGACGTCTCGTCCTCGCCGTGGCTGACCTGGGGCGCGAATCCCTCGCCGCCCGAGCAGACCCCGAAGCTGGGCTGGATGACGGAGTCGCTGGAGATCGACCCGTTCAACTCCAACCGGATGATGTACGGGACGGGCGCGACGATCTACGGCAGCGAGAACCTCACCAACTGGGACTCGGGCAGCCAGTTCTCCATCAAGCCGATGGTGCAGGGCCTGGAGGAGACGGCGGTCAACGACCTCGCCTCTCCCCCGTCGGGGGCCCCGCTGCTCAGCGCGCTCGGTGACATCGGCGGCTTCCGGCACACGGACCTGACCAAGGTGCCGTCGATGATGTTCACTTCACCCAACTTCACCACGACCACCAGCCTCGACTTCGCCGAGACCAACCCGAACACGGTCGTCCGCGTCGGAAACCTCGACTCGGGCCCGCACATCGCGTTCTCGACGGACAACGGCGCCAACTGGTTCGCCGGGACGGACCCTTCGGGCGTGAGCGGCGGCGGTACGGTCGCGGCGGCGGCCGACGGCAGCCGGTTCGTGTGGAGCCCGGACGGTACGGGCGTGCAGTACGCGACGGGCTTCGGCACCTCCTGGTCGGCCTCCAGCGGCATCCCTGCGGGCGCGATCGTCGAGTCCGACCGGGTCGACCCGAAGACCTTCTACGGCTTCAAGTCCGGGAAGTTCTACGTCAGTACGGACGGCGGCGCCACCTTCACCGCGTCCGCGGCGACCGGCCTGCCGAGCGGGGACAGCGTGCGCTTCAAGGCGCTGCCCGGCATCAAGGGCGACGTGTGGCTGGCAGGCGGTGCGAGCGACGGCGCGTACGGGCTGTGGCACTCCACGGACGGCGGCACGAGCTTCACCAAGATCTCGGGCGTCGAGCAGGCCGACACGATCGGCTTCGGCAAGGCGGCGACGGGAGCGTCGTACCAGACCCTCTACACCAGCGCGAAGATCGGCGGTGTACGCGGCATCTTCCGCTCGACGGACAAGGGCGCGACCTGGACGCGCATCAACGACGACGCCCACCAGTGGGGTTGGACGGGTGCGGCGATCACCGGTGACCCGCGGGTGTACGGCCGGGTGTACGTGGCGACGAACGGGCGCGGGGTCGTCTACGGCGACAGCTCCGACTCCGGCGGCCCCACGGGGCCGGGTCCGGATCCGACTCCGACCGGCGCCTGCACGGTGACGTACAAGGTCACCAACCAGTGGTCGGGCGGCTTCCAGGCCGATGTGCAGCTGGCCAACACCGGCTCGAACGCCTGGAGCGGCTGGTCGCTCGGCTGGACCTTCGCGGACGGCCAGAAGGTCGCGCAGGCGTGGAACGCCGAGTACACGCAGTCGGGCGCGGCGGTGACCGCCAAGAACGTCGGCTGGAACGCCAACGTGGCGGCGGGCTCGTCCGTCAGCTTCGGGTTCACCGGCAGCTCGTCGGCGACGAACTCGAAACCGACGTCCTTCAAGCTGGGTGACCAGACCTGCAAGGTCGCCTGACCCGGGCCTCGAGGGCGCGTGCCGCACGGCGGTTTCTAGGTGTCGTCGCAACACGTGGTTGTGTTGATCAGGCGGTGAGCAGTTTATGCAGGCGCTCGGCTGGGGTTTCCCGGCCGAGCGTTTTGCGTGGGCGGCCGTTCAGCTCGGCGGCGACGGCGTCGAGGTGCTCGCGGGTGTGGACGGCGAGGTCGGTGCCCTTGGGGAAGTACTGCCGGAGCAGGCCGTTGGTGTTCTCGTTCGAGCCGCGCTGCCAGGGGCTGGCCGGATCGCAGAAGTAGACCGGGACGTCGGTGGCGATGGTGAACGCGCCGTGGCTGCCCATTTCCGAGCCCTGGTCCCACGTCAGGGACCGTCGCAGGTGGGACGGCAGGGTCCGGACCGTGGTGACCAGCGCGTCGCGAACGCTCTCGGCGCCGTGGTCGCCGGGCAGATGCAGGAGCATGACGTAGCGGGTGGCCCGCTCGACCAGGGTACCGATCGCCGACTTTCCGTCCTTGCCGATGATGAGATCACCCTCCCAGTGCCCGGGGACCGCCCGGTCCTCGGCTTCGGCCGGACGCTCGCTGATCATGACCATCGGGGTGGCGAACCGGGGCCGGCGCTGCTGGGCCTGGCGGCGAGGTCTGCGCCGGGCGCGTCCGGTGCGCAGGGCGCGGGCCAGTTCGCGGCGCAGCTCACCCCGGCCCTGGACGTAGAGGGCCTGGTAGACCGTCTCGTGGACCACGTGCATCTCCGGCCGCTGGGGAAACCGTGCCCGCAGAGCCTGACAGATCTGCTCCGGGCTCCACCGTAGGTCCAGGTGGTCCTGGATGAAGTTGCGCAGCTGCGGGTTCTGGCCGATCTTCCCGGGCTTCGGACGGGGCCGGCGGGCATCGGCACGGGCCTGGGCCGCGTGCGGGCGGTACTGGCCGCCCGTCGGGTGACGGTTGCGGCGGATCTCCCGGCTGACCGTCGACGGGCTGCGGCCCAGCTCCGCGGCTATCGCCCGCACGGTCGCCTTCTCCCGCAGCCGGTCGGCGATGTGAATGCGGTCTTCCTCGCGCAGGTACCGGGACGGCCCGCAGGGCGCTGCCACCGCGTTGATCGGTGGCAGCGCCTTCCGGTTACCGTATGCCTGACGACCGTTGCGCCACTTCTGGCCGGTCCGGCGGTCGATCCCGACGATCCGGCACGCTTCCCGGTTGCTCACACCCTGCTGCATGAGCCGGGAGTATGCCTCCCGCTCCCTGGCGAGCTTCTTCCTGCCCTGAGGCCTCTCCCGGTCCTTACGGATCTCGAAGTCCATCGCACCCCTTGAACTGGGGTGTTGCAACGACTCCTAGAACCCAAGCACCGGCACGCGCCCTCTTGGTCGTCTGCGGCGTGTATGCCGTGTACTACGGCGTGTATACCGTCGGCCGCGGGGCCGTCGCCATCCCGTTGCCGATGAAGAAGCTCGGGTGCGGCGGCTGATTGTATGCAGTGTTCTGCCAGGCCAGTGCCGTGCGGTACTGCGTGTCGTGCAGCAGCGTCGTGATCTTGGTGCTGGTGGCGATCGGCGTGGAGTAGATCCGCAGGGCCGTGTTGTTCGACGTCGGCCAGACGACCTCCTCACGCCAGTCGCCGAGGATGTCCCCGGACAGGGACGGGGTGGCCTTGGTGCCGTTGTTGGAGTGGACGCCGGACCCGGTCAGCAGGCGGGTGTCGCCGGAGGTGCCGTACTTGTCGATGCGGGTGCCGTCCAGGAGTTCGCGGACGGGGTCGCCGTCCCACCAGTTCACGAAGTTGATGCTGGAGGGCTCCCGGCCGAGGGAAGCACCGGTCGCCGAGCGCAGAGTGGTGTCGGCGGCGGACCAGGCCTCGGCGCCCGCGCTGCCGGCGTAGATGTCGGCGGCGACCCCACGGCCGTTGTCGGAGCCCGAGGCCGTCTGCCACAGGATCGAGCCGGTGCGCGCGTCGGCCATCCAGGATCCGGGCTTGCTGCTGTCCTCGGAGACCTTGAAGTACTCCAGACCCGAACGGGACGGGACGAGGTCCCCGACGTGACCCGCGTCGCCGTGGCCGAGCTTCGTCGTCCACAGCCCGCCGCCGTTGTCGTCGACCGTCATCGCGCCGTACACGATCTCGTCCTTGCCGTCGCCGTCGACGTCCGCGACGGACAGGCTGTGGTTGCCCTGACCGTCGTACCCCTTGCCGCTGTTGGTGGAGGAGTTGGTGTCGAAGGTCCAGCGGCGGGTGAAGCTGCCGCCTCGCCAGTCCCAGGCGGCGATGACCGTGCGGGTGTAGTAACCGCGGGCCATGATGAGGGAGGGACGCGAGCCGTCCAGGTAGGCAGTGCCGGCGAGGAAGCGGTCGACGCGGTTGCCGTAGGAGTCGCCCCAGGAGGAGACCGTGCCGCGGGCCGGGACGTAGTCGACGGTCTGCATCGCCTTGCCGGTCTGGCCGTTGAACATCGTCAGGTACTCGGGGCCCGACAGCACGTAGCCGCCGGAGTTGCGGTGGTCGGCCGACGAACTGCCGATCACCGCGCCGGTGCCGTCCTTCGTGCCGTCGGCGGTCTTCATGGCGACCTCGGCCTTGCCGTCGCCGTCGTAGTCGTACGCCTGGAACTGCGTGTAGTGGGCGCCGGAACGGATGTTGCGGCCCAGGTCGATGCGCCACAGGCGGGTGCCGTCGAGCCGTATACCGTCGACGATCGTGTTGCCGGTGTATCCCGACTGGGAGTTGTCCTTGGCGTTGGTGGGATACCACTTCAGCACGAAGTCCAGCTGTCCGTCGCCGTCGAGGTCGGCGACGGAGGCGTCGTTGGCCTCGTAGGTGTAGGCGACGCCGTCGGGGGTGGTGCCGCCGGCGGGCGCGCTGATGGGCACGTCCTTGTAGCCGGTGCGGAGTTGGACCGCGTGGACGGAGTCGGCCTGCTCCACCCCGCCGACGACAGCGCGCACCGTGTAGTCGGCATGGGCGGGCGCGCCGGAGTGGAAGTAGTTCGTGGATCCGGTGACGGGCGTGGAGTTGACCTTCGTGCCGGCCCGGTAGACGTTGAAGGAGACGTCGGTCGAGTCGGTGCCGAGCCAGCGCCAGCTGATCAGGTTGCCGCTGTCGGTGTGCACGCTGACCACTCCGCGGTCGAGCTTCTCGACCTGGCGGGCGGTGGCGGCCTCGGCGCTGTCCGTGACAAGGGTGGTGAGTCCGGCGCCGACCAGGGCCGCGGCGGCGGTGGCCGCCGCGAAGACGACTCGGCGTCTGTGGTGCTTGCGCTTGTGCGGGTGCGGGTTCTGCACGGGGGCCTCCTGGGAGGACGGGGCGATTCCGTTCCTCCTCAGTCGCCGCCGGGCGCCTGGGGGTTGCCATATCTCTCGGCCAATTCGGCGACCGTCCGGGCGAGTCTGGCGCGCAGCTCGGGCGGGGCGAGCACCTCGATGTCGGTGCCCAGGCGCAGGAACTCGGCGTGGGCGTGGTCGACGGACTCGATGGGGACGGTGACCACGGTCCAGCCGTCGTCGTCCGTACGTCCGTCGGCCTTCGTCGGCGTCGTGAGTGTCACGCCCGGCGCCAGACGCACCACGGCCTCGCCCTGGTACAGCCGGTCATGGAAGTCGCGCTGGTACGCCGTCCAGTACGCGGCCAGGTCGAAGTCGTCGGGGCGGGTGAACTCCTCGTCGGATGTGGAGAGTTCGAGGATCTGGTCGACGCGGAAGGTGCGCGGGCCGGGGGCCGCGACGACGTACCAGCGGCCGGCTTTGAGGACCAGTCCGTATGGTTCCAGGCGGCGCTCCACGTCGGTGGGCGTACGCCAACGACGGTATACGATATGCAGGATTCGGTTGTTCCATACCGCGTCGGCGACCGTCGACAGATACGGCGTCTCGTCCACGTCCGCGTACCAGCCGGGAGCGTCGAGGTGGAAGCGCCCGCTGATCCGGTCGGCGTGGGCTCGCAGCTGCGGCGGCAGAGCGGCGCGGACCTTGAGCTGGGCGGCGGCCAGGACGGAGCCGAGACCGAGGTCGGCGGCGGGGCCGGGGACGCCGGCGAGGAAGAGGGCCTCCGCCTCGCCCGCGGTCAGGCCGGTCAAGCGGGTGCGGTATCCGTCGAGGAGACGGTATCCACCGGCGTGACCCGCGTCGCCGTACAGCGGGATACCCGCCGCGCCGAGCGCCTCCATGTCGCGGTAGACGGTGCGAACGGAGACCTCCAGTTCCTCCGCGAGTTGGGCGGCGGTCATCCGGCCGCGGGTCTGGAGCAGCAGGAGGATGGTCACCAGTCGGCTGGACTTCACTGACACAGGATGTCAGTGAAGCGGCCCTAGCGTCCCGTCCATGGCCTTGCAGAAGACATTCAGCGAGAAACTGCTGACCGTACCGCCACCGATCGAGGTGGCGGGACGGCACATCAAGCGCTACCACGTCACCGCGGACCCGGCCGGCATCGCGCCCGAGGTCCAGGAGGCGGCGTACGCGATCCTGCCCAAGCTGCTCCCGGAGCCGGATGGCACACCGCCGGCGACGTTCGTCGTACTGCACCGAGGCGGCGACGACGGCGCGTACCTCAATGCGTACAGCTGGGTGTGGGACAACGTCCTGCACTTCAAGGGCGCCGCGGCCGGCCAGTCGGCCCTCGGCTGCCCGGACGACGACCCGACGCACTTCATCACACCCGACCTGCCGTGGATCGGCTGCGTCTGGGAGCTGCCGCCGATCCTGCACGAACGCGACGCCTGGGTACGGCACATGCTCGCGCCCGACGCCCCCGCCCTCGACGCCTATGTCACCGACACCCTCCTCGAGGGCACGACTGGAGACCGTTCATGAGCACGCCGCACGACTTCGACTTTCTCCACGGCGAGTGGGACATCATCAACCGCCGCCTCCTGAACTACCTGGACCCGGACAGCGGCTGGGAGGAGTTCCCCGCCACGCACTGGTGCCGGAGCCTGCACGACGGAGCCGCGAACATCGACGAGATGAGCTGCCCCACCAAGGGCTTCAAGGGGGTGACGCTGCGGCTGTTCGACCGGGAGACGGAGGACTGGCACCTGTACTGGTCGCCGAGCCAGACGGGCACACTGTTCCCGCCGGTGATCGGCCGCTTCGGCGCGGACAGGCGCGGCGAGTTCCAGGGCGACGACACCTATCGCGGCGAGGACGTGCGGGTCCGCTATCTGTGGTCGGTGCTGTCGCAGACGGCGGCCCACTGGGAGATGGCGTTCTCGCCCGACGGCGGGCAGACCTGGGTGAGGAACTGGACCATGGACTTCACCCGGCGGCCGGCTTCCTGAAGGCCCGTAGCTTGAACTCCGGGTCCGGGCGCGGCCGGTCCTGATCGGGGAGCGTCGCCAGCCGCGCGGCGAACCGTTCGGCGCGCGGGTCGCCGGGCGGCAGCCGGGTGAACCAGCCGCGCCGCAGGTCCGCGATCGTGCTGCGGGGGCTGCGGCCCTGACCGCGACCGGGAAAACGGGCTTGCCCGGCCGGGGCCAGTCCCCGCGCGGCGGCGTACGACGTGACAGCCGCGGCGGCGTCCTGGGCGGGCCGGCGCGGGCGTGGGGCGAGCACCGCGTCGATGTCACTGCCGACGTCGTGCGCGGCGGCCTTGTCGACCGTGGTGACGTACACGCCGCCGGGCCGCAGCACCCGGGCGCACTCGGCGATGACGGCCCGGGCGTCGTCGCCCGTGTCGAGCAGGTGCAGCAGCCACACGCTGGTGACGGCGTCGAACGTCCGGTCGGGGAACGGCAGCCGACGGCTGTCCGCGAGGACGATCGCGCCGGGCAGCCGTACGGCCGCCATGCGGGCCATCCCGTACGTCAGGTCCGCGCCCGTCACCCGCAGGGCGGGCCGGGCCGCCGCGAGGCGCCGGGTCACGATGCCGGTGCCGCAGGCGACGTCGAGGAGCCGGCGGGCGGCGGCCGGGACCAGCCCGAGTACGGCGTCCGCGGCCGCGGCGGCTCTGGGCTCGCCGCCGCGGGTGACGTCGTAGGCGTCGGCTTCCTTGTCGTAGTCGAGCATGTGCGTCAGTGCGCTCCGTGGCCCGGTGCCAGGTCCTCGACCCTGCGGGCGAGCTCGAAGTCCAGCTCCGTCACGGCCCCGCCCACGCTGTGCGTGTTCACGGTCAGGGACACGGAGTTGTAGCCGAGGGTGAGGTCGGAGTGGTGGTCGAGCTCCTCCTGGACCTGGGCGATGTGAACGACCATCGCCGTGGCGGCGAAGTGGCTGCCGAGCCGGTAGGAGCGGGCGAGGCGGTCACCGTCGAGCGACCAGCCGGGCAACTCCGCGAGCCGGTCCTCGATCTCCTTCTGCGACAGCGGTTCGACGGGCATGACCTCGCTCCTCCCTGGATGCCGGGGTACCTCTTCAGCCTGCCACAAGCGTGCCGCTTCGGGCCTGGTCAGGCGGGTTTCCGGTGGTCAGCCGCGGACACGCCCGTCAGAGGCGGACCCTCAGGCCGCCAGGTCGTCGGCGAGCGCGGCGATCCGGGCCCGGCCCTCGACCCGCTCTACCCACCCGTGCGGCAGACCGACGTCGCCGTGCAGGGCGCCGAGCAGATTGCCGCAGATCGAGCCGGTGGAGTCGCTGTCGCCGGAGTGGTTGACGGACAGCAGCAGGGCTTGCTCGACGCCAGGCTCGGCGAGCGCGCAGTACACGCCGATGGCGAGGGCCTCCTCGGCGACCCAGCCGGCGCCGAGGGACTCGGCCTTCTCCGCCGTCGGGGATCCCGTCGCGGCCAGATCGACGGCCCGGCGCAGCGCGATCGAGGTCTCCTCGTGGCCGGGGTGGCGCTCCAGCACCCGCAGCGCGCGCAGCACCGAGCCCTCCAGGGAGTCCCCGGCCACGACGTTCGCCACGATCGCGGCAAGCGCGCCCGCCGCGTAGTAGCCGGTGGGGTGGCCGTGGGTGATCTGGGCGCCACGGGCGGCCATGGCGAAGGCCGCGTCGGCGGGGTTGCACAGGCCGAAGGGGGCCGAGCGCATCACCGTGCCGCAGCCCTTGGAGTCGGGGTTGACCTGCCCCGGCTTGCCGTCCAGTGCAAGCCACGGGTCGGGGGCGTACATCTGGGCGACCCCGGACAGGCAGGCGTTGCCGGGCGCGCGGCGGGAGTACAGCCAGGCCTCGGTGATCAGACCGCCCGAGGGAGCACCGTCGGCCGGCGGTGCGGCCTGGTCCGGGCCCGGCTTCGTCTGGGTCTCCAGCCACCGCTCGTACGCCTGGCGCAGCAGCAGGGCCCAGCCGCCGCCGATGCCCTTCTCCCGCTCCCGTGCGTGGGCCTGGACGAGGGCCTCGACGGTGAACAGGGTCATCTGCGTGTCGTCACTGATCCGGCCCACCACGCCCCCGCCGCCGGGCACGAACCCGGTCACCCCGCGCCCGCCGTGGGTCGCGCGGATCCGGTCCAGGGAGGAGAACTCGATGGGGTAGCCGAGGGCGTCACCGATCGCCCCGCCCAGGAGGCAGCCGCGCACTCTGGCGCGGTACACCGCCGCGGTCTCCAAGGTCGGCTTCGACGGCAGGATCATGCAGGCTCCTCGACTTCAGTCGCTTGTTGTTCGGATACGGCGGCCCGTTCCGCGTATACGGTCGTCCGCCGCCCGGATACAAGCCACCCGCTCCTCGCATACAGCCACCCGGCCATTGCATACGGTCGCCCATCCTTTGGATACTGTCGCCGTTCCTCGACTACGGTCGTCCGTATGACCATTGTCGCGTCCGGCTCCGCCGCGCCCGCCACCGCCCCCGCCGACAAGGGTGTCGGCCCGCTGCTGCGGGCCTGGCGGGAGCAACGGCGGGTCAGTCAGCTGGAGTTGGCGCTGCGGGCGGATTCCTCGGCCCGGCACATCAGCTTCATCGAGACGGGCCGTTCCCGGCCGAGCGAGGAGATGGTGCTGCGGCTGGCCGAGCACCTCGACGTCCCGGTCCGCGAGCGCAACGCGCTGCTGCTCGCGGCCGGTTACGCGCCCCGCTACCCGGAGACGCCCCTGGACGACCCGGCGCTGGACGCCCTGCGCGAGGGCATCGAGCGTCTGATCCAGGGATACGAGCCCTATCCGGCGCTCGTGGTCGACGCGATGTACAACGTCATCGCGGCGAACCGGGGCATCCTGATGCTGCTCGACGACATCCCGGAGGCGCTGCTCACGCCCCCGCTCAACGCGATGCGGCTGACCCTCCACCCGGAGGGCCTCGCGCCGCGCATCCGCAATCTCCGTGAGTGGCGCGGACATCTGCTCGCCCAGATGGAACGGCAGATCGCCCTGCGCCGCTCCGAGCCGCTGCGCGCTCTGTACGAGGAAGTGGCGGCGTACCCGGTTCCGGAGGCGGACTACGAAGGCCAACCGGCCCAGTCCGTCCCGTACTTCGCGCTGCCGATGCGGATCGAGCACGAGGGCCGGACGCTGTCCTTCATCTCCTCCATCTCCACCTTCAACACACCCATGGACGTGACCGTCGCCGAGCTTGCCATCGAGACGCTGCTCCCGGCCGACCCCGCGACGGTCAAGTACCTTCATTCGCTGCTGCCCTGACGCGTCCTCAGAGCGATGTACTGCACCAGGGCGAACCCGGCCACCGTGAGCGCCTGCAGCACCGTCCACACGGCGCCCGCCGCGGTCGGCGACAGCCACAGCGCCAGAGCGACGAAACTGAGCGCCGCCCAGGCGAGGTTGGCCTCGACCACGGCTCGGACCGGCAGCGCGGCCGGCCGGGGGCGGGCGGCGAGCAGGCCGACCGCCGCCGCGTACACCGCGAGGAACGCCCCGAGGGCGAGCAGCAGCCCGGAATCGGCCCCGAGGAAGCGGCCGAGCGGGCCGGAGGCGGCGAGGTAGGCGAGGCCGTTCACGCCCGTCACCACCGCGTCCAGGGCGAGGAAGCGCCGCAGCATGGTGTGCGGGTCGGAGGTCCGGGCGAGTGCGGCGAGCTGGGTCGCGGACATGACGAATCATCCTCCGTCGAGGTCGGATTGCGACAGCTGGATCCCAGATCCGGGATATGGCATCCCGGATCCCGTGTCGCGGATCTCGGATCCCGTGTTGGAGATCTCGGATCCCGTGTCGCGGATCTCGGATCCCGTGTTGGAGATCTCGGATCCCGTGTTGCGGATCTCGGATCCCGTGTTGGAGATCTCGGATCCCGTGTTGCGGATCTCGGATCCCGTGTTGGAGATCTCGGATCCCGGATCCCGGGCCGGAGTGCGCCGGCCCGGAACCCGGTGCCACCACCATCCCGCCCTACGCCACCCCCGTCGATTACCCCTGGGGTAATGACCCACCGTCACCCCTGTGAGGCCGGTGTGAGAACCGGTGCGAGACCAGTGAGACTCGGAGCGGAACATGACACACTGCACGCAAGCTTCGACGCGTAGGGGAGGCGTGGCGTGAGTGAGCGGCGTCCTGCGCCCACCGTGGGCCAGGTGGTGCTCGGCAAGCGCCTGCAGGAACTGCGGGAGGCGGCCGGCCTCAAACGCGAGGAGGCCGCGCAGGTGCTGCGGGTGGCCCCGGCGACCGTACGGCGGATGGAGATGGCCGAGGTCGCGCTGAAGATTCCGTATGTGCAGGTGCTGCTGGAGACGTACGGTGTCGGCGCGGACGAGACGGCCGCGTTCGTCGCGCTGGCCGAGGAGGCGAACCAGCCGGGCTGGTGGCAGCGGTTCCACGACGTGCTGCCGGACTGGTTCAGCCTGTATGTGAGTCTTGAGGGCGCCGCCCGGATCATCCGGTCGTACGAACCGCACTTCGTGCCCGGGCTGCTGCAGACCGAGGCGTACGCGCGTGCCGTCATGGAGGCGGGGACGATCGGGCAGTCGGGGCCGGGGTCGATCGAGCGGCATGTGTCCCTGCGCATGGCCCGGCAGCAGCTGTTGGAGCGTGCGGACCCGCCCCACCTGTGGGTGATCATGGACGAGACGGTGCTGCGGCGTCCGGTGAGCATCGACGGCGCGGTCATGCGCGACCAGCTGGACAAGCTCCTGGAGCTCACCGAGCGGGACGGGGTCACACTCCAGGTCGCCGAGTTCTCGCAGGGCCCGCATCCGGGGACGTACGCGCCGTTCTCGCTGTTCCGGTTCGCGGAGCCGGAGCTGCCCGATTTGGTCTTCACCGAGTACCTGACCGGTGCCCTTTACCTCGACTCCCGCAAGGAGGTCGCCACGCATCTGGAGGTCCTGGACCACATGTCGGCGCGCGCCGCGTCGGCCGAGCGCACCAAGCAGCTGCTGCGGGAGCGCCGCGGGGACTTCTGACCCCACCCACTTGCGACCCACGCCACTTCTTGACGAACGGATCGAGGAGAAGACACCGGATGACCGAATCCGAAGCCGCACCCCCCGCCGTCGACACCAGCCGGCCGCATCCGGCCCGGGTCTACGACTGGTGGCTGGGCGGCAAGGACAACTATCCGGTGGACGAGGCGCTGGCCCGCAGGATCCTCGCCCTGGACAGCACGGTGTTGCGCGGGGCTCGCGCCAACCGGCGTTTCATGCAACGGGCCGTGCGCGCCGCCGCCGAGGCCGGCTTGCGTCAGTTCCTGGACATCGGTACGGGCATACCCACCGAACCCAACCTCCATCAGGTCGCGCAGGGGATCGCCCCGGGGTCGAGGATCGTGTACGTGGACAACGATCCGATCGTGCTCCGGCATGCCGAGGCGCTGCTGCACAGCACCGCCGAGGGTTGCACGACCTATGTGCACGCCGATGTCCGCGCCCCTGACACCGTCCTGCGTCCGGCCTCCGGGACCCTGGACTTCACGCAGCCGGTGGCCCTGTCCCTGGTCGCGCTCACCCACTACCTGAGCGACGAGCCGGACGGCCCGGACGGCGACGACGCGTACGGCCTGCTCAAGCGGTACGTCTCCGAGCTCGCCCCCGGCAGCTGTCTGATCCTGTCGCAGGTCACCCCCGATCTGAGCCCCGAGGCCGTCGAGAGGGCCGCCGACCAGTTCCGGCAGAGCGGTACCCCGTTCTTCCCCCGTTCGCTCGCCGAGTTCTCCCGTTTCTTCGACGGCCTGGAGCTCCTCGGGCCGGGCCTGATCCCGGTCTCCGGGTGGCGGCCGGAGCCCGAGGACGTGGCGGCGCAGGCGGAGGGCATCGTGCCCGTGTACGCGGGGGTCGCCCGCAAGCCCTGACCCGTTACAGGTACGTGCCGGCGCCCGGCGACGTCACGCCGCGCTATTCGTGACCTCAGCTGTCCTGGAAGCCCTCCGAGCCGGCGCCACCGCCCTGCGAGCCATCCGTGCCGGCGCCACCGCCCTGCGAGCCCTCCGAGCCGGCGCCACCCTCCTGGAAGCCCTCCGTGCCGGCGCTACTGTCGTGGGAGCCCTCCGTGCCGGCACCACCCTCCTGGAAGCCGCCCGTGCCGCTCTCGTCCTGGCCCTGCGTGCTGCTTTCGTAGTTGCCGCTCGTGCTGCTGTCGTGCTGCCCGGGCGGAGCCGCGACAGCGTGCAGGCTGCCCTGCGCCGCCACCGCCGCAGCGCCCGCCAGGAGCGCTCCCGCCGCGAGAGCCGCCGCACGCACGCCCCACGTCGTCCTGTTCATGCTCATGTAGTACTCCCTCTGGTGAGGTCGGTTCCGCTGACTCCAGCACGTTTAGCCTCACCAGAGGCCCGTACATGCCTAATCCTTCCACCTTCACCCGAACGGCATATATGAGGACAAACAGTCCGAGAAATTCCGATTTCAGGCGGCGCCGCCCTTCGTGTCCTTCTCGTCGTCGACGATCTCCGCGTCCACGACGCCCTCCTCGTCCGAGGTGCCCCGCTGGTCGGACGCGCCCTGCGCGTCGGTCGCGCCGCCGGAGTCGGAGGCGGAGGCGTACATCGCCTGGCCCATCTTCTGGCTGACGGTGGCGAGCTTCTCGACGCCGGTGCGCAGAGCGCTCGTCTCGGCGTTCTGGTCCAGGAGCTGCTTCAGTTCCGTGGCCGCGGACTCCACTTCCGCCTTGGTGTCCGCGGGGATCTTGTCGCCGTTGTCGCGGATGAACTTCTCGGTCTGGTAGACGAGTTGCTCGGCCTGGTTGCGGGTCTCGGCCGCCTCCCGGCGTTTGCGGTCCTCCTCGGCGTACTGCTCGGCCTCCCGCATCATGCGGTCGATGTCCTCCTTGGGGAGGGCGGAGCCGCCGGTCACGGTCATCTTCTGCTCGCGCCCCGTTGCCAGGTCCTTCGCGGAGACGTGCATGATGCCGTTGGCGTCGATGTCGAAGGCCACCTCGATCTGTGGCACTCCCCGAGGGGCGGGCGGCAGGCCGGTGAGGTCGAAGACGCCGAGCTTCTTGTTGTAGGCCGCGATCTCGCGTTCGCCCTGGTAGACCTGGATGCCGACCGAGGGCTGGTTGTCGGTGGCGGTGCTGAAGATCTCCGAACGGCGGGTGGGGATCGTGGTGTTGCGTTCGATGAGCTTGGTCATGATGCCGCCCTTGGTCTCGATGCCCAGGGACAGCGGGGTGACGTCGAGCAGCAGGACGTCCTTGACGTCGCCGCGGATGACGCCCGCCTGGAGGGCCGCGCCGACGGCCACGACCTCGTCGGGGTTGACGCCCTTGTGCGGGTCCTTGCCGGTGAGTTCCTTGACCAGGTCGGTGACGGCGGGCATCCGGGTGGAGCCGCCGACGAGGATGACGTGGTCGATCACGGAGAGCTTGATGCCGGCGTCTTTGACCGCTTGGTGGAAGGGGGTCTTGCAGCGGTCGAGGAGGTCGGCGGTGAGCTCCTGGAACTGGGCGCGGGTCAGCTTCTCGTCGAGGTGCAGGGGGCCTTCGGCGGAGGCGGTGATGTAAGGGAGGTTGATCGTCGTCTCCGACGAGCTGGACAGCTCGATCTTGGCCTTCTCGGCGCCCTCGCGCAGCCGCTGCACGGCCATCTTGTCGTTGCCCAGGTCGATGCCGTACTGGCCCTTGAACTTCCTGATCAGATGCTCGACGATCCGCTGGTCCCAGTCGTCGCCGCCGAGGTGGGTGTCGCCGTTGGTGGCCTTGACCTCGATGACCCCGTCGCCGATCTCCAGCAGCGACACGTCGAAGGTGCCGCCGCCGAGGTCGAAGACGAGGACCGTCTGCTCCTCGCCGCGGTCGAGGCCGTAGGCGAGGGCGGCGGCGGTCGGCTCGTTGATGATCCTGAGGACCTTCAGGCCGGCGATCTCACCGGCCTCCTTCGTCGCCTGCCGCTGGGCGTCGTCGAAGTAGGCGGGGACGGTGATCACGGCGTCCGTGATGTCCTCGCCGAGATAGGACTCCGCGTCCCGCTTGAGCTTCTGCAGCACCCGCGCGGACAACTCCTGCGCCCGGTAGCGGGTACCGTCGATCGAACCTTGTTCGGGGAAGCGCCAGTTCCCGTCGCCCATGTGTCGCTTCATGGAGCGGGCGGTGCGCTCGACGTTCGTCACGGCCTGCCGTTTGGCGACCTCGCCGACGAGCACCTCGCCGTTCTTGGCGAAGGCCACGACCGACGGTGTGGTTCTGGCCCCCTCCGCGTTCGCGACGACGGTGGGTTCGCCGCCCTCGAGGACGGCCACCACCGAGTTCGTGGTGCCCAGATCGATTCCGACCGCACGTCCCATCGCTGTCCCCTTCCGCCGGGAAGCCTCCCGCACTCCAGCACAAAACTTGAGTGGCCTCTTGTCAAGAGGGTTGCCGACAGGTGGCTCTTCCTCAGGGCCCTTCTCGGTCGCCCTTCTCAGTGGCCCTTCTCAGTCGTCTTCCTCAGTGGCCGACGCTCGTCATGGAGCCGGGTACCCCAGGGGGCGCTCGTCGTGCCGCCCGCCGCGCAGGGCGACGGCCCGCCGGGGGAGGTCGGTGATCAGCACGTCCACCCGGGGGTCGGCGAGGAACGCCCGCATCGGGAGGTCGTCGTTGACCGTCCACACCATGGTGAACAGGCCGTGCCGGGCCGCCTCGCGCAGCACGCCCGCGCGGGCCAGCCGCTGGTGGACGGCGACCCCGCTCGCACCGCAGGCGCGCACCCGCCGCATGGGCATCAGCTCGCTCAGCCGGGTGCCGGCCAGGCGTGCCGAGCCGATCTCCCTGCGGTCGCGGCCCAGGGACAGGGCGGTGCGGACGGCCGGGTACGCCTGGGTGATCGCGGCGACGGAACGGTCCTCCAGGGTCGTGGCGACGAAACCGTCCGCGCCGAGCAGGGTGACCGCCCGGTCGATCACGTCGCGCTCGTAGCCCACTTCCTTCAGGTCCAGGTGCCCCACGAGCTTCCCGGCGATCAGGGCCATGACGTCGTCGACGACGGGTACGGCGTATCCGGCGCGCTCGCTCAGCTCGGCGTGGGTGATCCGGGACAGCGGCGGGCCGGTGTGCGCCACCCGGGGGTCGTGGTAGACGACGAGGACACCGTCGGCGGTGCGCCGGATGTCGAACTCGACGTACTCCGCGCCGGACAGGATCGCGTCCTCGTACGCCTCCCAGGTGGCGGAGCCGGCTCGTTCGGATCCTCCCCGGTGGGCGGAGACGGCGGGTCGTCGCGGCATCGGCGGGTCACCTCCCGGAGGGGGCTCGGGGCGCGGGCACCGGCAAGGGGCGGCCGTCGGGCTGCGACAGGAGGCTGCCGGAGCGTCTGCTGACCCGTCTGAGCAGGACGTATCCGATCACGGCGAGGATCACGAAGGGAAGCCAGGCCAGCGCGTACGCCGTGCCGTACACCCGCAGGTCGAGGATGGAACGGTCGGGGTGGACGTTCGTGCTGTTGGTCCCGAAGAACGCCAGCAGCAGGGTGGGCGGCAGGGCGATCAGGGTGGCGGCGGCGACGAGGGCGGAGACGATGCGGTCGCGGCGGTCGCCGCGTTCGGCGAGCTCGGCGTCCAGGGCGGCGGAGCGGGCGTTGATCACGGAGGTCAGCCGCTCGACCATGCGGGCGGAGTTCTCCAGGCTGTCGCGGATGCCGAGGGCGTCGCCCAGCGAGGACTGGAAACGCTCCATGAGCATCTCCGGGATCAGCAGGCTGTCCACGTAGGCCTCGACGCCGAAGGCCAGGTCCAGCTGGAGTTCGTTCACGCCGGCGGAGAGCCGGGAGATGAGGGAGCGGATCTCGTACGGGGAGTCCGTCGTGGCCCGTTCGTTGGCCCGCATCGTCTCGAAGGCGGCCAGTCGGGTGCGCTGCAGAACGGCGAGGGCGGAGATCATGCCGACGGCGACCAGGGCGAGGCCGTTCTCCACGTGCGGGGCCCAGCCGGCCTGGACGGAGACACCGCGGCCGTGGGCGGAGAGGGTGAGGCCGTGGTTCGTGAGGTTGGGCGGCATGGCGTCGTCGAGGTCCGCGGTGTCGCTCACCGGCATCCGGCCGCGGTAGACGATCTCGTTCAGCAGGGCGGGTCTGCGGGCCGCGTCGTCGACGCCGGTGCTCAGCAGGTCGCGCAGCAACTGTCCGCCGGGGAAGACGAGTTGGTGCACGTTCTGGCCGAAGGTGAGAGGCGCCGGCCGGGCGAGCCGTTCGTTCAGCACGTCCAGCATGGGCCGGCCGCGGAGTGTGATCCGCCTGCGGTCGAAGCAGGTGTCCGCCAGCCAGGAGGCGAGGGCGTCGGGTGCGGTCCGGTCCGCGAACGAGCAGTCGACGAGGAGCGTCACGTCGCCGCGCGGGGTGGCGAGGACCATCACCTCGGCCGAGGCGATTGCCAGACCGTGGTCGCCGTGCGGGAGCTCGATCTCCTCGGGTGTCACGCGCTCGGCCAGGACCGGCACGGGGAGCACCGCTTCGCCCGACCTCAGGTGCGGTTCGAAGCGGCCGAAGTCGAGCCGGTCGACGAGACCGCCCAGTGGGGAGCTCTCCGGGCGCAGTCGCCCGTCGAGGCTGAACAGCAGGAGTACGCGGGTGAGTTCGCGAGTGGCGGAGTCAAGCACCGTCGCGCCACCGGCCGTTCCCGTCACCATCGAAGTCCTTCCGACGCCGTCCTGTTCCTACCCTGCCCCACGGCCCTGAACCGACGTCGCGCAGGCCACCCGACCACGGCGGCCTGCGCGATGTCTTGTCCGAAGATGTCCTGTCAGGTTCCGAAGATGTCCTGTCAGGTCAGGCGAGCTTCGCCGACAGCGTGATCGGTACGGCCTTCAGCGCCTGGCTGACCGGGCAGTTGACCTTGGCCTCCTCGGCGGCGGCGACGAAGCCGTCCTCGTCGAGGCCGGGCACCGTGCCCTCCACGGTGAGGTGGATGCCGGTGATGCCCTCACCGGGCTGGAAGGTGACGTCGGCGGAGGCGACGAGCTTGGTGGGCGGAGTGCCGGCGCCGGCGAGGGCGTGCGAGAACGCCATCGAGAAGCAGCTGGAGTGGGCGGCCGCGATCAGCTCCTCGGGGCTGGTCTTGCCGCTCGGCTCCTGGCTGCGGGCAGCCCACGTCACCGGCTGCTGGTCGATGGCGCCGGAGGAGTCGAAGGTGACGACACCGTTGCCCTCGAGCAGGTTGCCTTCCCAGACGGTGTGTGCGGAGCGCGTGGTAGCCACGGTCTTTCCTTTCGTAATGATCCCGGTTCCGGGTTACGGACCCCATCCGATCACACTCCGGCTCAACTCACCCGGAAGACCGGACCGCGGGCGGTGAACGGCAGCCGCGCTCCCTGCGGGATCAGATAGGCGTGCTCGCGCCGTACCCGCAGTACGTCGCACCAGCCGTCGGTGATGACGAGGACCGGTGCGCCGGGCGGGAAGTCGTCCGCGCGGTGCAGCAGGTCGATGCCGGGCTGGAGCACGGTGCCGCCGCGGCCGTGCACCCGTACCCGGCCGGCGATCTCCGTGACCGGCAGATACCCGGCGTCGTGCGGGGCGGCGTCGCAGAAGACGACCCGTGCGGCCGGTACGTCGCGGGCCTCGGCGTAGGAGGCGATCGCGCCCAGTGCCTTGCCGAGCAGGACCCGGTCCATGGAGCCGGAGGTGTCGAGGACCACGCCGAAGGTGCAGCGGGCGATCTCCTCGGGCGGGAAGTACCGGCCCGCGCGCGGGATGTCGGGCGTGGCCGCCTGGCGGCGCGAGGGACGCGCGTACGACCGTACGGGCTCGGGGCGGGGCACGAACTCGTCGAACCAGCGGGCGAGTCGGGCGTCCCAGGGCAGCGGCGGATGACTCAGCGCGCGGATCTCCTGGACCAGTCCGCCGGGCAGGAAGCCGCGTGCCTGCCGCTGGTGCAGGTCGAGGCCCTGGGCGAGGCCCCGGCGGTAGAACTCGTCGAGGTCGACGTAGTCGCGGGGCGAGCCGAGCGGGCCGCCGAGGATGTCCCCGCGGCCCTTGCCGCACAGGGTGGCCAGGCGGCGCATCCGTCGCGGATCGCCGGCGATCCGGTCGTACACCTCCTCCGCGGACAGGCCGGTCAGGTCCGGGTCGTGCAGCAGGCCCTCGGGCATCGTGCCGACCTGCATCTCGCTGAGCCAGCCGTTGATGACGTAGTCGCAGGCGATGTTGAACAGGTACGGGTCGCGGGTGCCGCAGCGGTCGCCGTGGCGCAGGGCGGCGTGCAGCATCTCGTGGGCGAGGATGAACCGCCATTCCTCGTCCTCGAACCGCTGGAGGGGGTTGATGTAGATCTCCGCCGCCTGGGCGTTCACCGCGGCGACCCAGATGCCGTGGGCGCGGGCGAGTTCGGCGTCGGCGACCAGCTTGATGCCGGCCGCGATGCCGCCGAGCAGCGGATACGAGGAGATGAACCAGCTCAGGGCCTCCTCCCAGGGGCGGCGGTCGGCGGCCTCGCCGTCGAGACGGTCGCGGCGGCCGCCCGCCATGTCCATCGCGGCGGAGACGGTCCGGGTCAGGGCGGTGGCGAACGCCAGCTGCCAGTCGGGGATCTGCCGGCCGTACCAGACCCATGGCAGGAGTATCTGGTCGGGCTCCGGGCCCGCTGTGCCGCAGCGCTCGTAGGCGGCCGGGAGCCCGTCGCGTCGCCAGCGCGCGGCGAGCTGCTCCTCGTCGCCGTCGGGGTACGACAGCGGCAGCCGGTCCGGGGCGCGGCCGACCGGGAAGGTCAGCAGGAAGCGGTTGACGACGGTGCAGCGCGCGGCGAGCTCGTACCGGTCGGGCTGGACACGGTCGCCCTTGGCCGCCGGGACGTGCCCGAAGCCGAGGTGCAGGGCGGCGTGGGCGAGCGACCAGGCCCAGGCGGCGGGGTCGGCGGTGGGGGTGCCCCCGCGCGAGCCTGTTCGAGCGTGGGGGAGGTCGGGATGGGCGTGCAGCGTGCCGTCGGAGTCGACGCGGACGAGGCCGTCGCGGGGAGCCAGGGCGCAGTTCTCCTCACGGCAGACCGTGAAGTCGACGGCGGCCAGCGCCGGGTTGGCGCGCACGAGCCGCAGCCCCTCGGCGAAGGCCTCCCCCGCCAGGTCCCGTTTCTTCTGCCCCTTCGACCGCGTGCGGCTCATCGCCGCGCCTCCACCAGCCGCGGCATGTCCCGCGCCGCCTCCACCAGGAACCAGGCGGGCAGCACCGGATTGCCGTCGGTGTCGGAGGCGATGACGCTCTGGGCGACCTCGACGGAGATCTCGGCGAGCTGCACGAGCAGCGACTTGGCGCGGTACGCGGCCTGGCGGCCGTTCGCCGACATGTGGTCCTTGCTCGCGGGCAGTTCCTTGATGAGGCGGCCGCGGAAGGACTCGGCGAGGTAGTAGAGCAGGTCGCGGTCCTGGAGGCGGTTCGGCCAGCGGGCGTCGCCCTTGAGGATCGCCTCGATGCCGTACCGGCTGCGGACGATCTTGACGTAGCCGCAGAACGCGGTCGCGTGCGCGGGCGTCAGCGTGCCGTGCGCCAGGACCTTCAGGGTCTCCTCGTCGAGGTCCTGGCCGAAGGAGTGCAGGGCGTCGGAGAGCATGTGCCAGGAGCGGGGCGTGGAGAACGGCTCCTCGGTCTTGGGCGGCTTGGACCACAGGTGGTCGGGCCGGTCGGTGAGGTGGTCGACGATCCAGGGGTGGATGCCGTTGCCCGCGGCCCAGACGAGCCAGTCCTTGGCGGAGGCCTCCAGGTGCACGTGGGTGAGCCGGTTGACGAGGGCGGAGGCGATGGGGCGGGCGAGGGCGTTGTCGGTGGCGCGGTTGCCGGCGCCGATCACGATGGAGCCCGCGGGGAGTTCGTAGTTTCCGATACGGCGGTCCAGGATCAGCGAGTAGAACGCCTTCTGCACGTCCGGTGTGGCCGCGTTCAGCTCGTCCAGGAACAGGCAGTACGGCTCGTCGCGGGCGATCGTCTCCGGCGGGCAGAACACCGAGCGTCCGTCGCGGATCTGGGGCACGCCGATGAGGTCCTCGGGGGCGAGCTGGGTGCCCAGCAGGCTCACGCACTCCAGCCCGAGCGACGCGGCGAACTCCCGTACCAGGGAGGACTTGCCGATGCCGGGGGCGCCCCAGACGAAGACCGGCCGCACGGTGGCGAGGCCGAGCAGCAGTTCGGGGATACGGGCGGGCGTGACGGTGACGGCTGCCTGCACGCAGCAACTCCTGGGGGTGTTCGAGAAGGGCTCGCTGGTGCGCGAGGTCCGATACGAACAGTCTGGGCGCGGCGATCGACGGGCGCAGCCGATTTTCCACCTGGGTTCAGGCGGCGCGTCGCTCCTGGCGTGCCGGCAGCGGGACTTGCGGGCCGTCCGACTCGCGCAGCCAGCGGTGCAGCACGCGGTGTATGTGCTCGGCGCCGGCTAGTTCCTCGCCGTCCTCGACGGGTGCGGAGAAGGCGAGCGGCGACAGCAGGAACGGCTTGGCCTGGGCGCCGCCGAGGCCGCCGTGCGAGCCGATCTGCTCCTCGAAGGCGAGGACCTCGCCCTCGGCGGGGTCGTACCAGGAGTTGACCATGATGTCGGCGGTGTGCGGGAACGAGTGCGTGCGGCGGACGACGTCGGCGGCGCCGGGCCCGAAGTCGGCGAGCGGGCCGGGGTTGTCGTCGAGCTCGTCCAGCGGTATTTCCGTGCCGAACGGGCCGAGGACGACCCCGCCGTGCTCCTCGCTGCGCACGAGCAGGAAGCCGATGCCGGGGTGGTTGGCGAGGGTCGTCAGCAGGGCGGGGTGGCGGGCGTCCAGCTCCTCCTTGCTCATGCGGTGCGGGACGTCCGGGAAGGAGACCAGGCCGAGGTTGCCGGAGGCCAGCACGATCGGTTCCGAGCGGCGGTGCGAGGGCCGGTGCTGCTCGCCGCCCTCCTCGACGGGCCGGCGCAGCGCGGCGCGGACGGCGGCGCGGGCCTCGGCGCCGCTGTGGGTGCGCTCGGCCTTGCGCGGTACGGGCAGCCCGCAGCCGGCCCGGACCAGGTCGCCGAGGGTGAGGCCGTAGCGGGTGCGGAAGGTCTCGCCGGGGCTCTGGCCGTGGTCGGACAGCACGACGATGCGGTACGGGCGCGGGGCGTGCTCGGCGACGTTCTCGATGAGCGCGAGCGCCCGGTCGAGGCGTTCGAGGACCTTCTCGGCGTCGCGGCTGAACGGCCCGGAGTGGTGCGCCACTTCGTCGTACGCCACGAGGTCGGCGTAGACGGAGGTGCGGCAGGCGAGCATGTCGCCCATGACCGCGGCGACCACGACGTCGCGTTCGACGACGGTGGCGAAGGCGCGGATGAAGGGGTAGAGGCCGCCGCGGGAGACCCGGGGGCGGACCTTGCGCACGCGGTTCCGGGTGGACTGGCCTATCTCGCGGCCGGCGTCGGCGACGAAGGACAGGGCGGTGCGCACCGCGTTGGCCGGGTCGGAGAAGTAGGCGAAGTAGCCCGCTCTGGAGCGGTTCTCGCGACTGCGGCGGCCGGCGACGGACAGGACGAGGGCCTGTTCGTCGGCGCCGCCGGAGAAGAGGTTGCCGCGGCTGGCGCCGTCGGCGCTGAGCAGTCCGCCGTCGCCGGTGGCCGCGACCGCACGGCGCTGGAGTTCGGCGGCGCTGGTCGGGCGGTTGCAGACCATGACTTCGCGGCGGTCCTTCTCGTACCAGCGGAAGGCCGGGATGTCGTGGTTGCTGCCGTGCAGGATGCCGAGCTGGCTGGCGCCGGTCTGGCTGGACCAGTCGGTGCGCCACGGGGTGAGCCGGTGGGTGGGGCGGCGTCCGTCGCCGCCGTCGAGCCAGCGGGCGACGGTGGGCATCAGACCCTGGCCGACCGCGGTGAGCAGGACGTCGTGGCCGACGCCGTCGAGTTGCAGGAAGACGGTGCCGGGGCTGGTCGGGCCGGGCGGCAGGGTTCTGCGGCGGCGGTCGGCGAGGCGGTACAGGCGGCGCCGGTAGGCGTCGTCGTCGCGGACGGCCAGGGCGGCGCCGGTGGCGGAGGCGACGGCGGACATGACGGCGGCGACGATGACGGCCGTCTCGGGGGCGGCCTCGCTGTCGCCGGAGGGGACGATGCGCAGGGCGAGGATCAGCAGCGAGCCGTTGAGGAAGAAGACCAGCAGGCCGAGCACGAGCGCGGGCACCAGCAGCAGGAGCCGTACGAGAAGGGGCCACACGAGGGCCGACAGCAGGCCGAAGGCGCCGGCGCCGAGGGCCGCGGTGGCGGCGATCCGGGTGGCGCTGTCGCCGTCGGCGGACTGGAGCCGGAAGTCCGGCAGGATGCCGGCCAGCACGAGCATCGTCAGGGTGGACACGGCCCACACCGCGACGCTCCGCCCGACCTGACTGGCGACCCGCCGCCAACGCCCTCCACGCACGCCCCGTACACCTCACGTCCGGGCCCGTCGTCGATGCGGGCCTTCAGCCAAGACTGTCATACGGCACTGACAGAGCCGCCACCTCGCCGCCCCGCCCCCTGGTCGGGCCCGCTACCGCCCGTCGTAGCCGGCCGTCGGCATCGACAGCCGGCGGTGCACCCGGGCCTTCATCTGGGCGTCGTACGACGGTTCCGCCCGGTCGACCGTCTCCACGCGCACCCCGCGCCGCGCGCACTCGGCGGTGAACTCGTCGACCGACGACAGCGCGCTGCTGAGCACGCGCAGGCTCGGTGCGACGAACAGGTCGCGGCCGGGTCCGACGCCCTCCCACAGGACGCAGTGGTCGTACCGCAGTCCGCGCACGAGGAGTTCGCGGGTGACGACGTAGCCCCGCTCGGCGGCCCAGCGGGCGCACATGGCGTGCTGGCTGCGGGAGTCCACCAGGAAGGGGTCGTCGTCGAGTTCCTCCAGCGGCGTCAGACTGGCGATCGCCGTGACACGCAGCGGCGAGGACGTGCCGTGGGCACCGCGAACCTCTCCCATGAAGTCCCCCTCACCTCCGGGTTTCGCCGCCGACCCTACTCCTGCCCGTAGGCTTCGGGGAGTCGCGCGAAGGAGGCAAAGAGGTGCCGGTGGAGATCACTTGGTGGGGTCACGCCACCTGCACGGTCGAGGACTCGAACATGCGTGTGCTCACCGACCCTTTGTTCGCGCGGCGGCTCGCGCATCTGCGGCGCCGCCGCGGCGCGCTGCCGCCGCCCGGCGCCCGGCGCGCGGACGTCGCACTGGTCTCCCACCTGCACGCCGACCATCTGCACGTGCCGTCGCTGGCGCGGCTCGATGCGGGCACGCGCCTGCTCGTGCCCCGCGGCGCACCACGGGCGGTACCGGGGCTGCGCCGGCTCACTCATCTCCGGGTGAGCGAGGTGGCTGCGGGGGACGAAACCAGGGTGGGCGACCTGCTGATACGGGCCGTGCCCGCCCGGCACGACGGCCGGCGGCTGCCGCTGGGCCCGCACCGCTCCCCCGCACTCGGCTACGTCGTCGAGGGCGAGGCCCGCACCTACTTCGCCGGGGACACCGGGCTGTTCGACGACATGGCTCAGGAGGTCGGGCCGGTCGACGTGGCGCTGCTGCCGGTGGGCGGCTGGGGGCCGTACCTCGGTGAGGGGCACCTGGACGCGGGGCGGGCGGCGCAGGCGCTGGCCCGCCTCGCGCCGCTCAGTGCCGTGCCGGTGCACTACGGCACGTACTGGCCGATCGGGATGGACGCGGTGCGCCCGCACGAGTTCCACGCGCCGGGCGACGAGTTCGTGCGCCTGGCGGCCGAGCACGCGCCGCGGGTGTCGGTGCACCGGCTCGGGCACGGGGAGAGCGTGCGGCTGGAGGTCGCCCGGTGAGCTGGCTCGCGGCCGCCCCGGCGACCGTGCCGCACGAGACGGCGCAGCAGGCGATCGGCTATCCGACGCTGTTCCTGCTGGTGCTGATCGGCGCGCTGGTGCCGGTGGTGCCGACGGGGGCGCTGGTGAGTTCGGCGGCCGTGGTGGCCTTCCACCAGACGGCTCCGTTCTCACTGGCGCTGGTGTTCGTGACGGCCTCGGCGGCGGCGTTCCTCGGTGACATCGCGCTGTACTGGCTGGGGCGGCGCGGGATGGGCTCGAAGAACGGCTCGCGCTGGCTGGAGGCGATCCGCTCGCGCGCCCCCGAGGACCGCCTCAGACGGTCCCAGGAGAAGCTCGCCGAGCACGGGGTGGCGGTGCTCGTGCTGTCCCGGCTGGTGCCGGCGGGCCGGATCCCGGTGATGCTGGCCTGCCTGATGGCGAAGTGGCCGCTGCGCCGCTTCGCCCGCGGCAACCTGCCGGCCTGCCTGGCCTGGGCGGTGACGTACCAGCTGATCGGGATCCTCGGCGGTTCGCTGTTCGATGAGCCCTGGGAGGGCGTGGTCGCGGCGGTCGCGCTGACCCTGCTGATCAGCGCGGCGCCCGGCCTGTGGCGGCGGATACGGAAGCCGAAGACGACGGCTGCTTGAGGGCCGGCCCCAGGTGTGCTGTCCGGACAGGTTGGTAGGACGACCAGCAGTACGACCGGCCCTCCCCGACCTCGCACCCTCGACCTCCCCCGGCGCCGCCGCGCCCGCTACCGATCTCTCCTCGTCCGACCCTCCGGTGACATGGCGGGGCCGCCACGCGAGGAGCCGGCCTCTCCCATGTCGATCAGCCGTCCCGCGACCCGGCGCAGCCGCCGGTCGTGGGTGAGGACCGGGCCGGGGAAGTCGTCGAGCGCTGCCTGGAGGTCCTCCACGAGTGGCAGGCTGAGGTGGTTGGTCGGCTCGTCCAGGAGCAGCACGTGCGGCTGGAGTCTCACCAGCCGAGCCAGATCGAGCCGACGGCGCTGGCCCACACTCAGCGAACCCACCGGCACCCGCAGGTCTTCTTCCCGGAACAGTCCGAGGCCGAGGAGTTGCTCAGCGGCTTCGTCCTCCGCGGCGTTCACCGTCTCGGCGAAGGCCCGCAGCAACGGCTGGGTCTCGGCGGGGAAGTGGCTCTCCTGCGGCAGGTGCGCGATTCGCAGGCCCGGCCGGTGACGCACCGTACCGGAGGACGGAGGCGACTCTCCGGCGAGGACGCGGAGCAGAGTGGACTTGCCCGCACCGTTCGGGCCCACCACGACGACGCGGTCCGTGCCCTGGAGGACCACCGGCGGAAGGCGGATGCCGCCGAGTGTTTCGGTGGCCTCGGCCTCGACGAGCGGGCCGTCACCGGTGTCCGTCGTGGGCGGGCCGTCGGCGAGGCCGGCCGCCCGGAAACGCAACGGCGCCGGAGGCCTGGGAACGGAGGAGGCGTGCAGGCGCCGGATCTCCTCCCTGGCCGAACGCGCCTGCCGCGAGACGGCCGCCTGCGCGCCGACCGCCCGGGCGTCGTACTCCATCTTCCCGGTGTCGCGTGGCCCCCGGTAGCCACGCGCCGTCACACTGGCGCGGGAGAGTCGCGCCCTGGCCGCGGCGAGCCGTTCCTCCCACGCGCGGTAACGGGTCTCCCAGCGTCGCCGTGCCGCGGCCTGTTCGGCGGTGTAGGCCCCGTACCGTCCTCCGTAGCGGACCGCGGTTCCTTCCGGGCCATCCAGATCGATCAGGCCGGTGACGGCGCTGTCGAGCAGATCGCGGTCGTGAGAGGCCATCAGGCACGGCCCGGGGTACGTGCGGAGCCATCCCGCGAGCCAGTCCGCCGCCGCGTCGTCGAGATGGTTCGTCGGCTCGTCGAGAAGCAGCGCGGGCGGCCGTCGCAGGACGAGCAGCGCCAGACTGAGACGCGCCCGCTCGCCCCCGGACAGGTCGCGGACGAGCCGGGCGGGCGGCAGGCGGCGCAGACCGAGTGCCTCGAAGACCTCTTCGGCGCGGGCTTCGAAGCGCCACCCGTCGCGTGCGGCGAACTCCTCCTGGAGCGCGGCGTACTCGTCCAGGACCAAGGGCAGTTCGTCCGCGTCGGCGCCGTCCATGCGCTGCTCCAGCTCACGCATCCGCCCGCTGATCCGGTCCAGGTCGGCGCGGGCCAGGGAGAGACACCGGGACAGGTCCCAGCCACCCGGCAGTTCGGGTTCCTGCGGCAGATGGCCGGGGTCGCCCCTCGAGGGCCGACCGGACCTGCCCACGGTCAGGGGCCTCGCTTCCGGCAAGTATGCGCAGCAGAGTCGATTTGCCGACGCCGTTCTCTCCTATCAGGCCGAGGCGATCGCCCGCCGAGACGGTGACGGTGACACCGTTCAGCACGATCCGGTCGCCGCGGGCCTTGACGATGTCCTCGGCCGCCAGATGCGCGGCGCCGTTCGTGACCACCATGTCGCGGATCATGAGCGTTCGCCCTCCTCGGTGCCGGGTCCGGGTCCGCGTCCGTACCTGTCGGCGGAGACGGTGGCGGGCTGCGCCGAGGCGTTCCCGTCGGCGTCCGGCTGGGGAGCGGAGTCGGCGGAGGCCGGCAGATCGCGGAGCCTGACGGCGCTGAGGACGGCGGCGGCGACCACGATCACGGTGGCCGCCGCGGCGGACAGGGCGAGTCCCTGGGCGAACGCCGTACGGGCTGCCTCGGACAGCGCGGGACCGAGGCCGCCGGGGAGATCCTCGGCGATCCGCAGGGCACCGGCGATCGTGTTCTTCGCGGCGTCCGACGCCTCCGCGGGGAGAGCGTCCGGCAGGTTCTCGGACAGGCTGTCCCGGTAGGCCGCCATGCCGAAGCTGCCGAGGACCGCGACTCCGAGCGCAACGCCCAGTTCGCCGCCGGTCTCCGACAGGGCCGAGGCCGCTCCCGCCCGCTGGGGCGGCGCGGTGCTGATGACGAGGTCGGTGCAGATGGCGATCATCGGGCTCAGGCCGAGTGCGACGATCACGTATCCCACGATGAGCAGCGGGAGGTCGTCACTGCCCACCTGGGTGATCAGGCCGAAGCCCACGGCCGCCACCAGGAGGCTGCCGGTGATGACGGCGAACGGGCGCAGCCGGCGCACGAGTAGCGGAGCCAGCAGCGAACCGACGACGGTCCCCAGCGCGGCGGGGACCATCCACACGCCTGCGAGCATGGGGGACAGTCCCAGAACCTCCTGCAGATACAGGGCGATGAACAGTTGGGTTCCGCCCATCGCCAGCAGCCCCAACAGGTAGGTTCCCAACGAGGTGTTGATGACGCGGTCGCCGAGCAGCCCCAGGTCGAGCAGGGGGTCGGTCAGTTTCCGCTGACGTCGGACGAACACCGCGCCCACCGCCAGCCCGAACGCGGCGAACGACGCGGGCAGCCAGCCCATGCCGTGCTCGGCGACGTGCTTGACCGCGTACACGACCGACAGCACGGCGGCCAGCGAAAGGCCGGCGCTGGCCAGGTCCAGCCGCCCGGCACCGGGGTCGCGGTACTCGGGCAGCACGACGGGCCCCACGGCGAGCAGGAGTGCCATCACCGGAACTCCCAGCAGGAACACCGAGCCCCACCAGAAGTGGCTCAGCAGCACGCCGCCGAGCAGCGGGCCGATGGTGGTGCCGACCGAGAAGCTGGTCATCACCACGGCGACGGCGAAGCCACGCTGGCGTGCGTCGTGGAACATCACGCGGACCAGGGACAGGGTGGAGGGCATGAGCGTGGCCCCGGCGAGGCCGAGCAGGGCGCGTGCGCCGATCAGCATGGGCGCACTGGTCGAGTACGCGGCGAGGACGGACGCGGCGGCGAACAGGGTCGCGCCGATGAGCAGCAGCCGGCGACGACCGGCTCGGTCGCCGAGCGCTCCCATCGGGATCAGCGCTCCGGCGATGAGGAAGCCGTAGATGTCGGTGATCCACAGCAGTTCTGTGGACGTCGGTCCGAGGTCGGCGCTCAGCTGCGGCACCGCCAGATAGAGGACGGTCATGTCCATGGAGATGAGGAGCGTGGGCAGGGCGAGGGCGGCGAGTCCGGTCCACTCCCGCCGTCCGGCACGGGGCGGGGCGACTGTGCTCATGCGAGTTTTCCTTCGTCTCTCACGTACATTTCGTGTGCTTCTACGTGTGTTCCGTGTGCTTCCTCTGCTTCCGGCCTTCCCTACGTGCCGTACGTGCCGTACGTGCCGTACGTCCGGCGTGCGGTCGGGCACTGAGCACCGGCGGCGGCGCGGTGGCGTACACCTCGGCGACCCTGACCAGGAAACCCGCCTCCTCGGCCAGGTCCTCACAGCCGGGCCCGGCGACGGCGACGGCACGGCGCTGGGGCGGATCGCCCGCCAGCTTCGCTTCCCGCGCCCCTTTGAGCACGTATGCCGGCGCGGCAGCGGTCCGGTCCGTGCCGTGCCCCGTCGACTCGGACAAGTCCCCTGCCCTGGCCTGTAGTTCGGGGGTGGCGTAGTCGTGCAGGACGAGCATCGCGTCGTGGATCTCCACGACCTGGCGGTGGAGCAGGAGTTGGCGTTTCGCCTTCGGCGACAGGCCTCACGGCCCGGCCGATCGCCGCCACCGTGGGAATCGTGAGGGCCGTGGAGGTGAGCAGCCCGTGCAGGGCAAGGAAGAACGGCTTGAGCGAGAGCGGCCAGGCAGGACCGGCCACGGGCTGGGAGAGGACACCCAGCCAGAACAGACTGGCGAACGCGGCTCCGGAGGAGAAGAGGAACAGCGCCGCGCGGAGCCGGCGGCTGCCGGTGTCGCCCAGATGTCTCAGGCAGACAACCGCGCACACCCGGTTGGCGGTCAGGTGGGTGACGACGATGAGCAGCCAGTACGCCGTGGAGGGCGTGGGCGGACCGTCCTCTCCCACGCTGTGCGCACCGTGCGGCAGGCTCGCGACGTCGAGGGCGACCACGGCCGGCACGACGGCGCCCGCCACAGCGCGCAGCCAACGCCCCAGCGACCTGTTGCCGGTGACGGAACCGGCGAACTCCAGGAGGATGACCGCCGAGACGACCCCGCACACATTGCGCACCAGGTCCACACGGTGGCCCTCCCAGCCCCACCCGTCGATGAGGCGCCCCGTCTGTTCGAGGTCCGGGGAGTTGGCCATCGCCGCCGCCAGGATGATCAGCCAGAGGGGCCGCCGGCGCTGCGGTACGACGGCGTGGGGCAGCCCGCAGCAGGATGGCGGCCCACATGCACAACGTGCCCAGGGCCTGTAATCGGTCTCCGACAAGGCCCGCGTCGCTCAGCACGGAGCATCCAGTCCCAGTGCCGTCTCCAGCTTCCCCACAGGCCCTTCGGCCTTTGGCCGCCGGGGCCGTCGAAGCGCAGTGCTGATCGTCGCCTGCGCGAACAACGACGTGCGGGGCGGGCGGTCCCTGCTTGTACGCCGCGCACGAACGGCCGGCGATGCGCCGCTGGTCCGGGCGGACACCGCCTGTTCGTCCCGGCTCGGTCACCGACTGGGACACGGGCTCCCGCCGGATGCGTCCGTCCCGCACCAGCAGACGGTGAGAGAGCCGGACACGTTCGAGCAGCCTCCGGTCGTGCGACACCAGGAGAAAGGTGCCCTTGTAACTCTGCAGCGCCTGTTCCAGCTGCTCAATGGCGGGAAGGTCGAGGTGGTTCGTGGGTTCGTCCAGGATCAGCAGGTTCGCCTGCCGGTGCTGGAGCAGGGCCAGACCCACACCTCGGCCAGCGACTGCGACGCCTCCTCCAACGCCTCCTCGGCGGCGCCCACGCCTGTTCTCCGGGCGAGATAACCACGCAGCGACTCCCCGGTCCTGCGATCGCGTTCCTGCGCAAGGTGGCCAACGGTTCCGGCGGCGTCCACCGAGCCTGCCTGAGGCTGTTCCTCGCCGGCCAGGAGCCGCAACAGAGTGCTGGACTCAACTGAATCGAGGACTGTTCGAGCGCCGCAGGAGAAACCCAGATCTCTCACGTTGAGCGTCATCATCGCCAACTCATATTACTTACCTGGTGAAGGGAAGCATCGAATTCAAGTCAGCTTCGATCGAGCGTCAGCAGGCGTGCCTAGGTCAGTACGCGCGAGCCGCCCACCGGCAGGTCCCACAGGTCGTCTCTGGGCAGGCCTGCCTTCTCCCAGGCGGCCCGCACCCGGGTGAGGGGTTCGAGGACGGGTTCGGCCGACAGTACGAAGGTCGCCCAGTGCATGGGCGCCATGCGCCGCGCCCCGAGATCCTGAGCGGCGCGCACCGCCTCCTCCGGGTCGCAGTGCACGTCGCTGAGCCACCAGCGCGGGTCGTAGGCGCCGATGGGCAGCAGGGCGAGGTCGATGCCGGGGTAGCGTCGGCCGATGCGGTCGAACCAGTGGCCGTATCCCGTGTCGCCCGCGAAGTAGAGCCGCTGTCCGTCGGGGGCGGTGAGCACCCAGCCTCCCCACAGGGTGCGGCAGGTGTCGGTGAGGGTGCGCTTGGACCAGTGGTGGGCGGGGACGAAGTCGAAGCGGACGCCGCCCAGTTCGGCCGCCTCCCACCAGTCCAGCTCGGTGACGCGGGTGAATCTGCGGCGGCGGAACCAGCGGCCGAGGCCGGCCGGCACGAACACCGGGGTGTCGCGCGGGAGCCGGCGCAGCGTGGGGGCGTCCAGATGGTCGTAGTGGTTGTGGCTGATGACGACGGCGTCGACGGGCGGCAGGGCGCTCCAGGCGATGCCGACCGGGGTGATGCGGGCCGGGGTGCCGAGGATGCGGCGGGACCAGACCGGGTCGGTGAGGACGGTCAGCCCGCCGATCCGCACCACCCAACTGGCGTGCCCCGCCCAGGAGACGGCGACCGTGCCCGCGTCCACGCGGGGCAGCGGGCCCGGTGCGAACGGCAGCCGGGGAATGTCGGCGAGACCCTCGCGGCCCGGCCGGACGGCGCCCTCGCGGGCGAACCGGGCCATGGCCTTCAGGCCGGGCAGCGGGGCGGTGAGGCGGTCGTGGAAGGTGCGCGGCCATGCCCGGCTCTCGCCGAGCGGCCTCGGGGGTGCGAGGGGCGGGACGGCGGGCTCGAACGGCGACAGGGCCGCCTGGTCGTCGGCCTCCTGGGCGGGCGTGCTCGTGGTCGACTCGGACTGCTGCGTCATCGAGGAGGCTCCCATCGCTGAGCGTCGTCACGGAGATCGTCGAAGACCGATTCCAGAAGGGTCAACGCGCGTTGCGCGTGTGGCAGTTCCAACGGCGAGGGTGACCTGAGGCATTCCGCGCGCTCCTCGTCCGTCCCGCCGAGGAGCGGGCCGGTGGACAGCCGTACGCGCAGCGCTTCCAGGTCGTCTCCGAAACGGTGGCCGCCCGGTGCGGGCATGCCCAGCCGGGTGGCGAGGAAGTCCTCCAGGTCCTGGGCATCGCCGACGCCCCTGTCGGTGAACGCGGACCGCAGGGGTCCGAGATCCACGTAGAGGTGGCGGCCGGCCTGCGGCGGCCGGGCCAGGGCACCCGCCGTGACGACCATGGAGTGCGCGGCGGCGGCCACGCGCGCGTGCAGGCGTACGGCGGCGTCGCGGCGCGCGGTGAGCGGCTCGGGTTCCGTCAGCGCGTACCCGGCAGCGGCGGCTACCGGTGCGGCCACGCGGGCGCCGAGTGCGGTGAGCACGTCGAGCACGCGCGCGTGGAGGTCGTCGCCGGCCTCGCCCGCGGGGAAGCGGGCGACCGCGGCGGGCCAGCCGGACGGCAGCAGGGCGCCGGCCAGGTCGGTGACGACGGTGACCTGCTCGGGCAGCATCTCGGCGGGGCTGAGCAGCACGGTGTCGTGCGGCTCGTGCACGGTGTCGCGCCAGGTCTCGTCACTGACCAGGTGCAGACCTTCGCCGACGGCGGCCTCGAGGGTCTCGTGCAGCAGCTCGGGCGGGGCCACGGTGGCGGTGGGGTCGTCGGCGACGGACAGGACGAGCAGCCGGGGGTCGCCGCCCTCGGCGCGGACCCGGCGGACGGTCTCCAGGAGGGCGTAGGGGTCCGGGACACCGCCGCACTCGGCCGAGGTCGCGACATGGAAGACGGGTCTGCCCAGCAGGCGTGCGTACGGCGCCCACCAGGCGGCGCAGGGCCGCGGCACCAGGACGTCGCCGCCGAGCGCGGCGGTCAGCGCGAGCAGCAGGGACGGCGCGCCGGGGCCGGCGACCACCCGGCCGGGCTCGGCGGGCAGACCACGCCGGTCCCAGTAGCCGCACGCGGCCTCCAGCAGGGGGCTCCCGCCGCCGACCGGCTCACTGCCGGCGCGGCCCGCCGCCGCGGCGAGCACGGCGGACAGTTCGGGCAGCACGGGCAGCCCGTCCTCGGGGAGCGGCGGCCCGAACCGGACGGGGCCGTGGCCTTCCGGATCCGTCCGCCGCATGTGCACCTCCGAGTCGGGGGCTTGATGTTCTGTGCCGTCGGCTCCGTGGGTCGTACGGGGCGGGTCGTGCCCTCGGGCTCTGAGTACCCAGGGTGACGCCGGACCATGGGCCTCCAGGCGGGTTGTTCCGGTCACAGGGAACCGTGCGGCGGCGGTCCGGGTCAGTCCTCCGCGTCGGGCTTCTTGCGGCGCAGCCGGTACACGGCGGCTCCGGACGCCCCCGCGATCAGCAGGCCTCCGGTCACCAGGGCGGGCACGGAGTCGCTGAAGGAACCGCCCTCGCCCGCGCGCACTCCGCGCGGGACGACCGCGTCGTCGCAGGAGTCGCCGTGCGATTCGGTACACGGCCGGGCGGTGGCACACGACTTGTCGTGTTTGTCGGTGTCGTGTGACGCGGTTTCGTGCGACGCGGTCTCGTGTGACCCGGGGTGGTGCGCCCCGGTGTCGCACGGCTTGGCGCTCCCGCTCCCACTCCCCTTGCCGCTCCCGCTCCCGCCCTCGCGTGAGACCGTGAGCGTGGCGCTCCACTGCTTGCCCTGTCCGCCGTGCGCCGCCGGGCAGGTGCCGTCGACGGCCCACGCGGACTCCTTGCCGACCGCGTCGACGCCGCCCTCGAAGTTCTCGGCTGGGGCGATGCGGGCGGTGCCGTTGTAGGCGGGGCCGGATTTCTCGTCGCCGTTGCCGGAGACCAGCTTCAGCCGGACGGTGCCCTTCTCGAACGCCTGCGAGGTGGCGTCGATCGTGTCGGGCGCTTGCCCGCCGACCGGGTCGCAGGAGACCGAGACGGTGACGCTGCCGCCCGGCGAGACGCTGCTGGGGCTGACCTCGGCGGTCGGCTCCGCGAAGACGGCCGGCGCGGTGACGGACAGGGCGGCACCGGCCAGGACGGCGACGGACAGGGCACGGGCGGTGCGGCGCATGGAGTGGGCTCCTTCGGCCGAGGGCAGGGCCGGGGACACGGCGGTCGTGCCCCCGCAGCCATCACAGCCCGCCCACCGCAGGGACGCGCGCGGCCGGACACCATTCGCGGGACGGGGACGGCCGAGCGGGTGACACGACCGGTGCCACGGGGGCACGGCCGGGCTCCCCGGTGACGCGGGCTGTGCCCGGAGCGACGCGGGCCGGTCCACCGCGACGCGGAGCGATCCGGGGCGACGCGCGCCGGTCACCGCAGCCCAGAGCGATCAGGACAACCCGCGCCAGCCACCACCGCCCAGAGCGATCACGACAACCCGCACCAGCCACCACCGCCCAGAGCGATCACGACAACCCGCACCAGCCACCACCGCCCAGAGCGATCACGACAACCCGCACCAGCCACCACCGCCCAGAGCGATCACGACAACCCGCACCAGCCACCACCGCCCAGAGCGATCAGAGCAACGAGGCCCGGTCTCCCCGGCCCCGCCCGCCCGCCCGCGTCAGTTCAGCAGCGACGCCAGCTCCTTCTCCAGCCCCCTCCCCCGCCGCTCCACGACGGCCGAGGCGACGTCCGCCAGCTTCCGGTTCGCGCCCTGCGAGATGCGCCGCAGTACGCCGAAGGCGGTGTCGGCGTCGCAGCCCAGGACGTGCATGACGATGCCGCAGGCCTGGTCGACGACGGGGCGGGAGCGCAGGGCGGTGCCCAGCTGGTCGAGCTCGGTGAGCGCGGCGCGGTAGGAGCGGTCGCGGACCAGGCAGGTCGCGGCGAGGTCGCCGAGCGCCCGGGCGGGCCCGTGCGGGGCGTCGGACAGGGCGCCGGGCCGGAAGCTGTAGAGGCTGAGGGCCACCGTCAGCCCGGAGCGCCGGAAGGGGATCGTCACACTGGAGCGCACCCCCGAGTCGAGCGCCAGGGCGCGGTACTCCGGCCAGCGCTCCTCGCGCAGCAGGTCCGCGCAGTCCACGGTCTTCCCGCGGTCCAGGGAGGCCGGGATGGGCCCGTCACCGGAGCGGAGCTGCACCGCGACGAGCGCGGCGAGGTCGGGGTGGGTGACCGCGGCGGGCGGTTCACCGGCGCCCTCGTTCACCATGCCGCTGGCACCGCAGCAGTCGGCGGTGCAGCGAGCGGCCTGCTCGACCAGTTCCGACAGTCGCCGCCCGGGAAGGGCGGACTCGGCAGACTCCGTAGCCCAGGAGCCGGGGCGTGCGGTGTCCGGCATGCTGCTCTCCTCCTCTTGTGCGCACCTTCCCGGTGCCCCGGACGGGAAACGGCATCCACGGTTTGTGACCACCACCGGTCGGGGCCGAGTCGCGCACGTTAGGTTCGTCGCATGACGCAGACGGACGAATTCGGTGAAGAGCTCGCGGATTTCGTGCGCCGCGTCGCGGAGCTCAAAGCGGCCCGGTCCGCCTCGGGCGGGGACCTGTCGACGGTGCTGGACGCGGCGCTCTTCGAACTCGACCACGTCGCCGACCAGCTGTGGCCCTGGTACCAGCGGCTGTCCGCGACCGGCCCGTCCCGCGCTCCCTCCGGCCACCGTGCCGACCGTCAGGAGCAGCACCTGCTGCGCACCGTGTTCCAGCGGTTCCCGCAGCCGGTCGCGCTGGTGGACCGCGAGACGGTCGTACGGCGGCTCAACTTCGCGGCGACCGCCTTCACCGGCGTCCGCGCCGGATACGCGACGGGACGCCCGCTGACGGGGTTCCTCGCGCACGCCGACCGGGCCGCGTTCCGTTCCCAGGCCGCGGCGGTGGCGCGCGGCGAGGGCGACCGCAGCCTGACCGTCCACCTCCAGCAGCGCCCGTCGGTTCCGGTCCACGCGACCCTCACCGCCATACACCCGCGCGGCGAGCCGCGCACCACGGTCCTGGTGGTGCTGCAGCCGGCCGGCTCCACGGTGCCCGCCACCCCGGCCCCGGCCGAGGGCACGGCGGGCCAGGTCCCCGACCTCACCGAGGCCACCCGGCACGCGGCGCTGATGGACCTCCTGGACACCATGACCACGACCCTGCTGACCACCCGGCCCGAGGCCCGCTTATCCCGTGCGACGGTCCTGGAGCGGGCGGCACACGTGCTGCACGGCCGCTTCGCCGACTGGGTGATCGCCGACACCGGCGCCGCCCGCTTGTCCCGTACGACGGTCCTGGCCCCCTCGGAAAAGGAGGCGGCGGCCCTGTCGGCGCAGGATCCGGCCACCTGCCCCTTGGCCGTGGAGGCGGCCCGAGGCGGCTCCACGGCCCTCCAGATCCGCCCGGAGGACCCGAACGCCTTCGGCCACGACGAGTACGGCACGCCGGTCCTGGCCCAGGCGAACGTCACGTCACTGCTGTGCGTGCCGCTGAGGGTGGAGGGCGCGGTCCAGGGCGTCCTCACCCTCTTCCGCTGCGGCCCCCGCCTCGCCTTCTCGATGGCGGAGGCCCAAGCCGTGGACACCATGTCCCGCCACATCGCGCTGGCGATGACCGGAACGCGGTAGGGCCTGGCCTCTGACCTAGGCGGCGTCCCTCATCACCTGCTCACGAACCCGCCCACAACACCGGCTGATCAGCCGGGAGACATGCATCTGCGAGATCCCCAGCTGCTCGGCGATCCGGCTCTGCGTCATGTCCCGGAAGAACCGCATGTACAGGATCGCCCGTTCCCGCTCGGGCAGCGCGGCCAGCCGAGGCTTCACCGCCTCCCGGTCCACGACCGTGTCGAGCGCGGGATCCGCCGACCCCAGCGCGTCACTCAGCGAGTACCCGTCCTCGCTGCCGGGCAGTTCCGCGTCCAGCGACAGTGCCGTGAAGCTCTCCAGGGCCTCCAGGCCCACCAGGACGTCCTCTTCGCTCATGTTCGCGTGCTGGGCGATCTCCGCGACGGTGGGCCTGTGCCCCGAGATGGTCTGTGACAGGTCCTGTAAGGCGAAGCGGACGCGGTTGCGCAGGTCCTGGACTCGGCGGGGTACGTGCAGGGTCCACATGTGGTCGCGGAAGTGCCGCTTGATCTCGCCGGTGATGGTGGGCACGGCGTAGCTCTCGAAGGCGTTGCCGCGCGAGGGGTCGTACCGGTCGACGGCCTTGACCAGGCCGAGGGCCGCGACCTGGCGCAGGTCCTCGAAGCTCTCGCCGCGGCTGCGGAACCGTCCGGCGAGCCGCTCGGCCATGGGCAGCCATGCCTCGACGACCTGATCACGGAGGGTGTCGCGCTCGTGGCCCGGGGGGAGCTCGGCGAGCCTGCGGAATGCCTGTGCCGTGTCGGGGGCGTCGTCGTGCGGGTGGTGCTTCGCGCTCACTTGAGTGGGCATGATGCGTCGCAACTCCCTTGATTGTGCTCTGGGTTGGACGGTCACCGTGGGAGCGCGTCTGCGGTTCGGACAGACGCGTCCGGGGCGGCGTCCCGCCGCTCCCACGGACGTGCCTCCGGTCCGAAGCACTGTGCAGTGCGCCTGCCCCCGGACCCCGGCGGCAAACACGGGGCAGGTTTTCCGGGGGCGCGCGGGGTGACTCGTAAGGCTGCTGCCTGTGTCACCTATGTCCGGGAGGTCCGTCCATGAGCACCAAGGTCTCCGACCACGTCCTCGCGCGGCTGCGCGAGTGGGGTGTGGAGCACGTCTTCGGCTATCCCGGCGACGGCATCAACGGTCTGCTCGCCGCGTGGGGGCGGGCGGAGAACCAGCCCCGTTTCGTCCAGTCACGGCACGAGGAGATGTCCGCGTTCGAGGCGGTCGGCTACGCCAAGTTCAGCGGTCGTCTCGGAGTGTGCGCGGCGACCTCGGGTCCGGGCGCGATCCACCTGCTCAACGGGCTGTACGACGCCAAGCTCGACCATGTGCCGGTGCTGGCGATCGTCGGCCAGACGCACCGCACCGCGATGGGCGGCTCGTACCAGCAGGAAGTGGACCTGCACACGCTCTTCAAGGACGTCGCCTCCGACTTCGTGGAGACGGTGACGGTCCCCGAGCAGCTGCCGAACGTGCTGGACCGGGCGATCCGCACCGCCTACGCGCGCCGCTGTCCGACGGCGGTCATCATCCCGGGCGATGTGCAGGAGCTCGACTACTCGCCGCCGACGCACGAGTTCAAGATGGTTCCGTCCAGCCTGGACCGCTCTTCCTGGACGGCGGTTCCGTCCGAGGAGTCCCTGCGGCGGGCGGCGGAGATCCTCGACTCCGGTGACAAGGTGGCGATCCTGGTCGGCCAGGGCGCGGCGGGCGCGCGGGCCGAGGTGGAGCGGATCGCCGAGCTGCTCGGCGCCGGCGTGGCCAAGGCGCTGCTGGGCAAGGACGTGCTGAGCGACGAACTGCCGTACGTCACCGGCTCGATCGGCCTGCTGGGCACCCGTCCGTCGTACGAGCTGATGCGGGACTGCGACACGCTGCTGACCATCGGGTCGTCCTTCCCGTACACGCAGTTCATGCCGGAGTTCGGCAAGGCGCGGGGGGTGCAGATCGACATCGACCCGCACATGGTCGGGATGCGGTATCCGTACGAGGTGAATCTCGTCGGCGACGCGAAGGCGACGCTCCAGCGGCTGATCCCGATGCTGCAGACGGAGCGCGGCGGCCGCGAGTGGTACGACACGGTGTGCGACAACGTGCGGCGCTGGCGCGAGGTGATGGAGCGGCGGTCGCAGCTGTCGGCCGATCCGATCAACCCGGAGTACGTCGCCCACGCGCTGGATCCGCTGCTGCCGGCCGACGCCATCGTCTCCTCGGACTCGGGGTCGGCGGCGAACTGGTACGCGCGGCACCTGACCATGCGGCCGGGTATGCGCGGGTCGTTGTCCGGGACGCTGGCGACGATGGGATGCGGTGTGCCGTATGCGATCGGCGCGAAGTTCGCGCACCCGGACCGGCCTGCGATCGCGCTGGTCGGGGACGGCGCGATGCAGATGAACGGGATGGCGGAGCTGATCACCGCGGCGAAGTACCGCGACCTGTGGGAGGACCCGCGGCTGGTGGTCGGGGTGTGGAACAACCACGACCTGAACCAGGTGACGTGGGAGATGCGGGCCATGGAGGGCGCCCCGTCCTTCCTGCCCTCACAGGAGATCCCGGACGTGCAGTACGCCGCCTTCGCCCGTTCGCTCGGGCTGACCGGGGTGCGGGTGGAGAAGCCGGAGGACGTCGAGGCGGGCTGGCGGGCCGGTCTGGAGGCGGACGGGCCCGCGGTGATCGAGTTCCTCACCGATCCGGCCGTGCCGCCGATCCCGCCGCACGCCACCTGGGACCAGATGGAGTCGACGGCCGCCTCGATCCTCAAGGGCGACGCGGACCGCGGGTCCATGGTCAAGCAGGGCTTCAAGGCGAAGGTGCAGGAGTTTCTGCCGGGCCGCGAGAAGAAATGACGGGCGCCGTGATCGAACGGCACGGAGGAGTCCGGTAGCCCACCGCACCGTTCAGTGGTCTTCAGTGGTCAGGGACCGGCGTCCTCACCGGTGGCTGCCTCAGCGAACTGGTTGGTGTCGAAGAGCCGGTTGATGTGTCCGCCGAGTTCGGACCAGTGGTGTCCGGACATTTCGGCGGCGGCGCGGGCGTCGCCGCCGGCGCAGACGTCGATGAGTTGGTCGTGGTGTTCGATGGTGTTGCGGCCGCCGAGCAGGGTGGAGAACTTGCGGTAGAGGATGCGGTGGATCTGCGGGTGGAGTTGCTCGACGATCCGGCTGAGCACGGGGTTGTCCGCGGCCGTGATGGGGACGGCGTGGAAGCGGTCGTCGGCGGCGAGTGCGGCGGTGGTGTCGTTGGCGGCGACGGCCCGTTCGAAGTCGCGGTTTGCCTCGCGCATGCGCTGCAGGTCCCGCTCGGTCATGACCGGTACCGCTGTCTCGATGGCGAGCTGGTCGAGGGAGCGCAGGACGGCGAGGGTCTTTTCGACGTCGCGCCGGTTGAGGGTGGTGATGCGGGTGTAGACACCGGGTTTGGCCTCGACCAGGCCGATGTCGGCGAGCCGGGCCAGCGCCTCGCGTACCGGGGTGCGGCTGAGGCCGAGGCGCTCGGCGAGCTCGCCGTCCTTCACCTTCTCGCCGGGGACGAGCTCCCCGCGCACGATGGAGTCGCGCAGGCGGTCGAAGACCTCGTCACTGAGGAGGCGGCGGGAGACAGGACTGTCGAGTGACATATTGCGTACAGTACATCGCTCTCACTCGCCCCATCCCGCCGCACCATTGGTTCTGGCCCGGCGGACCAGCGCCTGGGCCAGGATGAGAGCCGGGTCGATGAGGGGGACGTCCACGGCGCCGGCGGGCAGCCCGAGGGGGATTTCGGTGCAGCCGGCGATCACCGCCTGCGCGCCCTGTTCGGTCAGGCGTTGTGCGGCGCGGGCCAGAAGCGCGGTCGTCGTTTTGTCGCGTGTGCCTGCTTTCACCGCGTGGATGGCGGCCATGACCTCGCGGTCCTGGCTTGCGGCATCGGGCAGTACGAGGCGGATGCCGGAGCGGTCCAGCCACTCCTCGTACAGGCCGGCGCGGACGGTGCCGCTGGTGGCGAGCAGTCCGGCGGTGTGGACGCGGGGCCTCGACGTGGTGAGGTGCAGGGCGACTTCGCCGATCATGTGGACGATGGGCAGGCCGACGTGGTGGGCGATGCGCGGGACGAAGGCGTGCGCGGTGTTGCACGGGATGGCGATGACCGTGGCCCCGGCCTCGCGCAGGACGCGACTGCCGTTGAGGAGCCAGGGGGTGGGGTCGGGGCCGTCGCCGAGCAGGGCCTCGGTGCGGTCGGGAATGGTGGGGTCGGACCAGATGACCGTTCTCAGGTGCTCCTGGTCGTTGTCGCCCGGGGTCGTCGACACCAACTTGGCGTAGAAGTCGGCGGTGGCCGCTGGGCCCATGCCGCCCAGGATGCCGATGATCTCAGTGGCGGCGGTGGGGGTGCTCACTGCGCGGTGTCCTTCTGCAGTGCCACGGCCTCGTGCGCGACTGGGGCGTGGGAGGTTTCACGACGGCCGCGTCTGGTTTCACGCCGTTGCTCGGAGCTGTCGACGACGGCGGCGGCCAGCGAGTTGCCGATGACGTTCACGCCGGTTCGGGCCATGTCGACGATGAAGTCCACACCGAGGAGCAGTGCGACGCCTTCGGCGGGCAGGCCGATGGAGTTGCCGGCGGCGATGAGGACGACTATGGAGGCGGAGGCGACTCCGGCCATGCCCTTGGAGAGGATCACCAGCACGCCGACCATGAGGAGCAGGGCGGGCAGGGACGTGTCCGTGCCGTAGGCGTTGGCGAGGAAGACCAGGGCGGCGGCCTGGTAGAGAACGGAGCCGTCCGTGTTGAAGGAGTAGCCGAGGGGGACGACGAACGAGGTCGTCGACCGGCTCAGGCCGAACGCTTCGAGCCTGCCCATGAGCGGTGCCAGAACGGACTCGGAGCTGCGGGTGACGAAGGCGATCCCGGCCAGCCCGGCGATCGACTTCAGCAGGTCGCCGTAGCGGATGCGGTAGATGGCGGCGATGAGCGGGAAGAGCACCCCGACGACGATGGCCAGGCCCGCGTAGACCACGGCGATGAAGCCCATCAGGCTGCGCAGGTTGCCGAAGCCGTAGTGGGCGACGTCGTAGGAGATGAAGCCGAGCACGCCCAGTGGCGCGACGCGGATGACGTAGCCGACGACCTTGAACATCACCGCGGCGACGGACTCCAGCACGGCGGCGAAGGGCTGGGACTTCTCCCCGATCGCGGCCATGGCGACGCCCACGAGGAGGGCGAAGACGATCGCGCCGAGCAGGTTGCCCTCGCCGAACGCGGCGAAGATGTTCTTCGGTACGGCGTGCAGGACCAGCTCGTGGAAGTCGATGCCCTGGCTCATGCCGTCGAGGTCCTTGGCATCGGCCCTCTCGACGGGGGCGCCCTTGCCGATGCCCGTGAACTTGGCCAGGCCCACCGCGATCAGCAGGATGACGGTGGTGACGATCTCGAAGTAGAGGATCGCCTTGCCGGCGATCCGGCCGACCTTCTTGACCGACTCCATGCGGGCGATGCCCAGCACGATGAGCGGGAAGACCAGGGGCAGCACGACGACCTGCACCAGGTTCAGGAACACCTCCCCGAGGATCTTCATCTGCTCGCCCCCGGATGGGGCGAGGGATCCGACGAGGGCTCCGAGGCCGACGGCGATGATCGACTGGATGCCGATCGGCATCCGGAGGCATCGCCGCAAGAACCTTGTGGGCGGGCTCAGTCGAGTGTCTGTGCTGGTGGGGTGTTGGTCAGCGGCGTCCATACCCACTCCTGCCATATGCAATATATTGCGTTCTGTGTGTTGACCGACACCCTGAGGCTCGAAGCGGTGGCCTGTCAAGGGGCCCGCGAGAACAAGGGGCATCAGTGGCGCGACCTCGACCGACCGCCACCCTGCCACACAATCGGATTGCCCTATCCAGTTTCGTGGTACCGTTGCCACAGCGAACCGGAAAGACCTATCCGGATCGAGAAACGGATAGGTCTATCCAGATTTTTGGGCTTTCCTTGCCACGCCACGGTCGTGGCCGTCAGCGGCAGCGCGCCGCGCGGGCCGGGCGCCGCGCTCGCCGTCGACGCCGACGGAACGGCCATCGGGTCGGTGTCCGGCGGCTGTGTGGAAGGCGCGGTCTACGAGTTGTGCGCCCAGGCGCTCCAGGACGGCCAAGTGGTGGCGAGCGGTTCGGCTACAGCGACGAGGACGCCTTCGCCGTCGGACTCACCTGCGGCGGTGTCCTCGACATCCTGGTCACACCGGTGCCCGCCGACGGACCCACCCGGAAGACGTTCCAGACGGCACTCTCGGCCGCCGCCCGGGGCGAGGCGGCGGCACTCGTCCGCGTGGTCCGAGGCCCGGCAGAACTCCTCGGGCGGGCGCTGGCGGTGCGTCAGGACGACTCGTACGAAGGCGGACTCGGCGGGCATCCGGACCTGGACCGCGCCGTCGTAACCGAAACCCGCTCCCTGCTGAACGCCGGCCGCACCGGGACCTTCGACATCGCTCAGGACGGAGCCCACTGCGAGCCCGGCCTGACCCTGTTCGTCGAGTCGAGCGTGCCGCCGCCGCGCATGCTCGTCTTCGGCGCCATCGACTTCGCCGCCGCGCTGGTGCGCATGGGCAAGTTCCTCGGCTACCACGTGACCGTGTGCGACGCCCGACCCGTCTTCGCCACCCGATCACGCTTTCCCGAGGCCGACGACATCGTGGTCGACTGGCCCCACTGCTACCTGCGCCGAACCGAGACCGACGACCGCACGGTGGTGTGCGTGCTCACTCACGACGCCAAGTTCGACGTGCCCCTGCTGGAAGCGGCCCTGCGGCTGCCGGCCGCCTACGTCGGCGCGATGGGCTCGCGCCGCACCCACGAGGACCGCGACCGCAGACTCCGCGATACCGGCCTCACCGAAGCCGAACTGGCCCGCCTCCACTCGCCGATCGGCCTCGATCTCGGCGCCCGCACACCCGAGGAGACCGCCCTGTCCATCGCGGCCGAGATCGTCGCCGCCCGGCAGGGCGGAACAGGTCTGCCGCTGAGCGGCTCGCACACACCGATCCACCACGACACCATGGGGCGCTGGTCCGGTGCGAGCGGCCGCCACCGCGGCGGGGACGGGCGACCGTTGCTGCTGGTCGGCGGCCGGAATGCCGCCCGTTGATCCGCCTCCCATCTGACCGGGGCACGGGAAGCCCGCCTCCCAGGCAGCCCCGGACCGCTTGTTCGCTCCTTCTGGTGGCGGCGAATTCTGGCCGGGGTGCCACGGCTTCGAGCACACTCCGGTCGCTCCGGACGTGGTGGTCGGGCTGGATGTCGGCACCGAGAGCACGGGCGGTTTCGTCACGGCGCGCGGGATCTCCGACTGAGGCCGGATCTACGGCCCGCGGACCTCTGAACTTGGGCGCTGACCTGGTCGTACTCGGCCTGGAGCCCGGTCGGACGGGCCCGCGCCGCACGTGCCTGTGGCGAGCGTCGCGCAGGGCGGCGAGCGCCCGGCGGTCCTCGGCGCCGGGCGCTGTGCAGCGACTTTCGCATGCGACGTGGAGTTCACCGTGGGGCATCACGCCACCGAGGGTTTCCATCCAATGGCCCCGCGGAGCATCCCGCAGGCCACTCGGCCATGCCCAGGTGACGAGGCACGTCACCACTCACCGACGGCCGCGTCCTCGCAGCGCACCAGGCGTGGAGGGCGCGGTGGTTTCGCTCCTGAGGTCAGTTGCTCGTGTCCGGCTCCGCCGCGGTGAGGCCCGCCGGGCCGGCGCGGAGCATGGCCCTGTAGAGGGCGTCATGCTCGGGCGAGGCGGGCAGGGGGCCGCGGGCGGGGGCCTCGAAGGACTGGATCAGCAGGGCAACGACGCGTCGCCAGGCGTCGGGAGCGGCGTCGCCGGTGGCATTGACGACCCCGGCATTGGCCATGTGCACCAGCACCAGGTCCGAGGGGTCGAAGTCCTCGCGCAGCCGCCCCGTCGCCTTGGCGCGGTCGATGAGCTCGACCATGCCCTCGTATGCCTCGTTGCGGCGCTCCTCCATCGCCTTGGCGGTGGGGAAAGTCGTGGTCAGCACGTCGGCGAAGCCGGAGTCGGCGGCCTGCATCGCGCAGGCGGTCTCGAGGTAGCCGATGAAACCGTGCCAGGGGTCGGGGTCGTCGAGGGCGACGGCGACCGCGTCGGCGTAGGCGTCCATGCGGTCGGCGAAGACGGCGGCGACGAGCTCTTCCTTGGTGGGGAAGCGGCGGAAGATGGTGGCGATCCCCACGCCTGCCTCGCGGGCCACGGAAGCCATGGAGGCGTTCAGGCCGTCACGTGCGAACATCCGGCGCGCGGCGGCGATGATCCGCTCCCGGTTGCGCTCGGCGTCGCTGCGCAACGGCTGGGCGGCGGTGTCGTCGGGATGCTGGGCGTCAGGGGTCATACCGGCCAGTCTAGCAATCGGATAGGCCTATCCGATTTTGCGTTACGCTCACCCAAAGAAATACGGATCGGCCTATCCGGATCGCGAAATGGATAGGTCTATCCGAAAGGCGGAGTGGTCTCGCAACGGCGTCGGCAAGACCACCCCACCCACCTCACCCCTCATCGCCGACCCACCCCCACCCTTCTGCCGACCCAACCGCACCCTTTTTACGAAAGGTCTTGCTGTGACCAGCATCGCCATTGTCGGAGCCGGCCCCCAGCTGGGCCTGGCCATCGCCCGCACCTTCGGCTCCCACGGCCTGGACGTCGCCCTGATCTCCCGCAACCGCCACAAGCTCGACGACCTCGTCGGCAAGCTCACCACCGAAGGCATCACCGCCGCCGCGTTCCCCGCGGACGTACTCGACCGCGACGCACTCACCCAGGCCCTCAAGGACGCCGCCACCCAGTTCGACGGCATCGACGTACTGGAGTACTCCCCCGTGGGGACATTCGGCTCCACCACCCTGACCACACCGGCCGACACCGAACCGCCGCACGTACAACACGAGATCGAGTTCCAGCTGTACGGAGCCATCACCGCCACCCACGCGGTACTGCCCGCGATGCGCACCGCCGGCACAGGCACCCTGCTCTACACCACCGGCGCCGGCTCCATCGACCCCATACCACAGGTCGGCAACGTCAACACCGCCGCCGCAGCCCTACGCAACTGGGCGATCAACCTGCACAAAGAACTCAACGGCACCGGCATCCAGGCCGCCCACGCCGCCATCGACGTGTCGATCGGCATGTCGGTCGTCCCCGGATTCCCGACAGCCAAGCCCGAGCAGATCTCCCCCGTCTACTGGGACCTGCACACCACCAAGCGCGACCAGGCCGAGCAGATCTTCAAGGGCTGACGCCGTACCGCCTGTCCTGAACCGACCCCGTCGGTGATCCTTGACCCGCCTTCCAAGGAGCAGACCATCATGACCACGCCCACTGGTCCGTGGGACAACGACCCGGCATTGTCCGACCCTCGCGCGGCACATCTCGTCGAGGCGTTCAGGGACGCCCTGGTCCGCATGCGCGAGGGAGAGGAACTGACCATCCAGGACCTCACCACAGCCACCGACCTGCTGCAGGTGGTGCAGGCGACCACCGGCGCCTCCCTGGCGGCGGCGGTCATGCCGCTGTTCGAGGAGGTCTTCCAGAGCGGCCGGGACGGCTCCGCCCCCGACGAAGAGTCAACAGTCCCAGCTGCGCACCCGGTTCCCCACGCATCAGCAACCCCGACACCCTGCCCATGCGACGGGAGGAACCCGGAACCCCCTGGTGGTGAAGGCACAGCGGCCTTCGGCGCCGGTGAGCCGCGGTCGGTCGTGGCCGGAGCGATCACCACCCCCGCCGCCTGAGCCGCCCCCATCGTCACAGCGGTCGACGGGGTCGCCGCGGTCGAGAAGTCCGACCTCGGCCGTATCCCTGCGTCCGCGAAGAACTCAGTTCGAGTGCGGCCGACCGTCTCGAACCCATGCCACCACGACCAGAGCCGCGGTGACGTACATCAGGACGCTGAAGGTGGCTACGTCTTCGACGTACTGCTCATAGCCCTCTGCGCGCAGCTCAAGCGCGAGGGAACCAAGCGCAGTCCCAAGCGCCGCGGTAGCTGCGGCCATGGCGACGAACGGGGCCTTCGTCATTGGTACTTCCTCCAAACCACGAGACGATTGATCAAGACCGAGACTACATGCATGGCCATGGCACTCCGGAAGCGGTTGCGGACAGTCGCCAAGCGCCAAATTCCGCTCCGCGTCCGCCAGTTGCGCTCGCGTCACGGACGAAGCTGGACGCCTGTGCGGCTCTCCAGGACTCGGATGAGGCGAGCCTGGAACTCTTCGTCCTGCGCCGCAGGATGTGGTGTCTGTGTCTGCTGGTGATACCAGTAGCCGCCGGTGCCCGGGGTCACGTCATGGTGGGTGGCGAGCCACACCTGTGTCTGGTGCCCGGCGACCAGGTCATCCGATGCGCCGGCACCACCCATGCGTGTGGGAACCCACCCGGGGTCGACCGCATGGCTCGAGGTTCCTTCCCACCGGGAGGCGAGGGCAAGCGCGAGGGTGGTGACCCACAGTTTGCTGTCGTCGTAGGAAGCGATGCCGTCGGTCAGCCGTCGCAGGTCGGTGGAGCCGGTTCGGTGCATGGAGCTACTGAGGTAAATGAGTCTGGCCGGTTTGTCCATCAGGGCCGTCAGCACGTAGGGCGCGACCGTGTTGACGGTGATCGCCTCCGGAGAGTGCAAGACGCCGGCGTTGTGGATGACGACGTCGAATCGGCCGAACTCAGCGGCCTGCCGGGCAACTCCGTGGATCTCCTCCAGCTCGGCCAGGTCCCCGGTGACGACGCCCTTCCACCGGGCGGTGTCACCCGCGTCGGTGAGGCGGTCCGGGTTGCGGACGTGGACGACCACGTCGTGCCCGTCGTCGGCCAACGCATTCGCCGTGTTGCGCCCGAGGCCGCTGGATGCCCCGGTCACCAGAATCAGTGCCATGTCAGTCGTCTCCCCTCTGTGTGGTTGGTGCGGCCCCGATGGCTTCCCGTTCGGCGGTCAATCTGGCGGAGAGGGCGGAGGCCGAAGGGGAGAACCGGTGGCGGCTTCCTGGGTGGCGGCCCAGGAAGCGAGCAGGCTCAGGCCTTCCTCGGAGGGTGAGCCGGGTTCGGCGGTGTAGATGGTGAGGGTGAGTCCGGGTTCGGCGGCCAGCGCCAGGGCTTCCCAGGCGAGGGTGAGGTCGCCGACGACCGGGGGGTGGAATCGTTTGATGCCGGTGCCGTGGTGGGTGACGTTGTGGGCGCCCCAGCGAGTGCGGAAGGCGTCGCTGCGGGTGGACAGCTCGCCCACCAGGTCGTGGAGGTCCTTGTCGTGCGGGTTGCGGCCGGCCTCGGTGCGCAGCACGTCCACCGTCATGCCGGCGATGTGGTCCCAGTCCGGGTAGAAGCGGCGGGCCGCGGGGTCGAGGAACTGGAAGCGGGCCAAGTTCGGCGACTTCATGCCGCCCTCGTAGAGGTCGCTGAAGAAGGCGCGGCCGAGTTGGTTGGCGGCGAGCACGTCCAGCCGGCCGTTGACGACGAACGCCGGCCCGGCGGTGACGGCGTCCAGGGTCCATCGCAGGCTCTCGTGCAAGGTCCGCTGCCTGGTCGAGCGCGCCCGTGGGCGGGCAAGCGTGTCGGAGCCTTCTTGGGCCTGGCGAGGTGGAGCAGGTGGGTGCGCTCGGCGTCGTCGAGCCGCAGCGCACCGGCGACGGCTTCGAGCACGGCGGGTGAGGCGCCGGAGAGGTTGCCGCGTTCCAGCTTGGCGTAGTACTCCACGCTCACGTCGGCCAGCGCGGCGACCTCGCTCCTGCGCAGTCCGGGCACGCGGCGCCGGCTGCCGGCGGGCAGCCCGGCCTGCTCGGGGGTGATCTTGGCTCTCCGCGAGGTGAGGAACTCGCGGACTTCGTCACGGTTGTCCACACCTCGACCGTACGACCGAGCCGGGCAGGTTGGGGTGTACTGCCAGTACACCCAAGGTCGTGCCGTCCGGCTGGTCGAACAGGCTCAGTTCGTCCTGCGTCGGAAGGCCCTCCCAGTCGCCACGGGTGGCGACGGCGAAGGCCGCGGTGGTGACGGCTCGGTGCAGACGGGCCGGGATGTCCGCGCCGTGGAGGAGCCCGGACAGGTAGCCGGCCACGAAGGCGTCGCCCGCGCCGACCAGGTCGACGGCGTCAACCTCTCGCGCCGCGCGGTCGGTTGCCCCGTCGCGTGTGAAGGTGGTCGCGCCGCGTGTGAAGGTGGTCGCGCCGCGTGCGCCACGCTTGATGACCACCTCTTCGACGCCTGCGGCCAGGACACTGCGCACGGCCTCGGATTCGCCTGTGGGCGTCGGCTTCCACAGCGGCATGGTCGACGAGAACGCCCATGTGCGTCTCGGCGGCTACCCCGGCGCATTCCGTGATGTCCTCGGGGTGATCACCGACGAGCTCTTCCCCCTGCTGCCCGGAGAGACGACCGGCCTGGCCGGCGAGGTGCCTCCGGGCGCCACGGCCGACCTGTGGTCGGAACGGGTCCGGCTCACGGGCGCACGGGCCGTCGCCACCTTCGCCGACGGGTCGCCGGCCGGTCACCCCGCCGTCACCCGCCACCACCACGGCCGCGGAACCGCCTGGTACCTGGCCACCCACCCCGCCCCGGACACGCTCGCCGGCCTGCTCCACCGCATCGTCCGGGAAGCCGGCGTGACACCGGAGCACGAGGCACCGAACGGGGTCGTGGTCGTCCGGCGCCGCGGCAGCGAAGCCGACTACCTGTTCCTCATCGACCACGCCGGAAAGGGGGCCGAGGCGCCCGCCGACGGCGTGGAACTCCTCACCGGCACGCCCGTCACCGGCACCGTCACCATCCCGCCCGGAGGAGTCGCCGTCGTCCGCGAACCGCACTGATCGGAGCGCCCACGGCCGGACGCCGGTGAAGCGATAGGCCGACCTTCGTCACGTCCCTGGCCGTTCCTTCCAGGCCACGTCCCTAGGAGTATCGCGGCCACCTTGGGCAGCTGTGTGCGATGTGGTGCGGAGCTACTGTCGATGGCATGGACAGCGACAACCTTCTGGGACAGTTCCTGCGAGCTCGACGCGGCCTGGTGCAGCCCGAGGAACAAGGCGTGCCCGTGATCGGCCGCCGCCGCGTGGCGGGCCTGCGCCGGGAGGAAGTGGCCATGCTGTCCGGGCTGAGCACCGACTACTACGTGCGCCTGGAACAGGGCCGCGAAAGGAACCCTTCGGTACAGGTACTCGACGCGCTGGCCCGCGCGCTGTTGCTGGACGACGACGCGATTGCCCATCTGCACCGGCTGGCCCGGCCCGTGCCGGGACGTTCCCGCAAGAACGCCCGGCGTCAGCGGGTGAGTCCCGCTCTGCGGCAGATGATGAACGGCTGGGCCGGCACACCTGCCGTGATTCTGGGGCGCTGTATGGAGGTGCTGGCCCACAATCCCCTGGGTGGCGCCCTGTTCGCCGGCCACACCTACAGCGGAGACCTGATGCGGCTCGTGTTTCTCGACCCCGACGCCCGGGATTTCTACCCGGACTGGGACCGGGTCGCCGCCAACACGGTCGGCGGCCTGCGCGAGGCAGCGGGAACCGACTACGACGATCCGCGATTGATCGAGCTGGTCGGCGAGTTGTCGCTCAAGAGCGAAGCGTTCCGCACGTTGTGGTCGCGTCATGACATCCGTCAGAAGAGGCATGAGACCAAACGCTTCCGGCACCCGGTCGTCGGCGAACTCACGCTGGACTACGAGTCCTTGACCATCAACAGCGCACCGGGTCAGCAACTCGTCGTCTACCGGGCCGAGCCCGGCAGCCCCTCAGCCCACGCACTGTCGCTGCTCGGCAGCCTCGCCGCTACGGAGACGGCACGAGCTTCGGATTCCGTACAGCAGGACCTCGCCACAGGCGACTGAATTCGCCCCTGTCGCCATTCCTCGGAGGCCGCCGCGCCCGTGCGCCGTGGCGTCCCCCTCAACGACACGCTCCTCGAAGGGACATATCCCCTATGTCTATAGATGACACGCCCGTCTGGTTCATCACGGGTTGCTCAACCGGACTCGGCCGCGCCCTGGCCGACGCGGTTCTCGACCGGGGCTGGCGAGCGGTGGTCACCGCCCGCGACCCGAAGGCAGTGGCGGACATCGTCGCCCGCCACGAGAACCGAGCGCTGGGCTTCGCGCTCGACGTCACCGATGCCCAACAGATCGACAACGCCGTCGAGGCCGCGAAGGAGTCCTTCGGTCACATCGACGTACTCGCCAACAACGCGGGCCACGGCTACCTCGCGGCTCTCGAGGAGGGCGAGGACGACGAGGTCCGCGCCCTGTTCGACACCAACGTCTTCGGCCTCGTGGATGTCACGCGCCGCGTTCTGCCCGGAATGCGCGCCCGCCGCCGCGGGCACGTCGTCAACGTCTCCTCTCTCGGAGGCCTGACCGCCTTCGGCGCCACGGGTTACTACCACGCCACCAAATTCGCCGTCGAAGGACTCTCCGAATCACTCGCGGCCGAGGTGTCACCGCTGGGCATCAACGTGACGATCGTCGAGCCCGGAGCCTTCCGCACCAACTGGTCCGGGCCCTCCATGCGCCAGTCGGCCACGCGGATCGACGACTACGCGGACACCGCCGGCGCCCGCCGCAAGAGCACCCTGGACACCTACGGGCACCAGCCCGGGGACCCCGAACGCGCCGCCACCGCCATCATCGAAGCCGTGCAGTGCGAGAACCCCCCGCTGCGCCTGCTCCTGGGCAAGGTCGCCCTCGACGTCGCCCTGGCCCGGCTCGACGCCCTCAAAACCAACTTCACCGCATGGCGCGACGTCACCCTCAGCGCCGACTACCCCGACGACCGCACCACTGTCTGAAGGGAGCGACTGTCTGAAGGGAGCGGACCCGACCCCAAGGGGTCCGGCCCGATCCGGCCGGTCGGCACCCAGACCGGAGTCCTGCGGCAGCAGCAGTTCCTCGTATCGGCCCAGTGCCAGCACCACGCCGAGCATGAGGAGCGGGATGATCACAGCGAGCATCGCCATGGAGCGTCCTTCCCCAGGGATGTGCGCGGGGGGTGTGGGCCGGGTCTCCCGTCATCCGGCTTGCAAACCCCGTGTCGGCTTCCGGTCTACGGGTACGCGGTGCCCACCCCGGAAGGTCTGGAGGGAGACATGCAGCGAGGCAGCGACCGGTTGAGCCGCCACCGTGACGACGAGATGAAGCACGAACTGCAGGGGCTGCTCCGTTCCGGGCACCCCACGCGGACCGAGGAGTGGCACGACCCCGAACCGACCGCCGACGACGATCCGGAGATCGCGGGCGGGCCGGTGGCACCGGGGAGCTCCGGAGCGTCGCTGGAGGTTGTCCGGCTGGAGTTGGCCCGGATCCTGGGCCGCAGCGTGTTCCCCGCGCCCGCCGCGGACCTGGCGCGGGTCCTGCGCCGCAAGAACGCGCCCGACGCCCTCGTGGAGGCCTTGGAGCGGCTGCCGCGCAAGGAGCGCTACGCCAACGTGCAGGAGCTGGCGCGGGCAGTGACCCGCAGGGAGGGCCCGCAGTGATGGCCGATTTCGTGAGGGAGGTCATGACACCCGGTGTGGTCGCCGTCCGCCCGGACGCCTCGCTGGTCGAGGCGGCGCAGCTGATGCGCGCGCAGGACATCGGCGATGTCGTGGTGGCCGACGGGCAGCACGTCGTCGGTCTGCTCACCGACCGGGACATCACGGTGCGTGCCGTCGCCGACGGCACCGATCCGCTGACGGTGAGTGCCCAGGCGGTGTGCACGCCGGATCCGGTGGTGGTCGCCCCGGACGACCCGGTGTCGGCGGCGGTCGCGCTGATGCGCGAGCACGCCGTGCGCCGGCTGCCGGTCGTCGAGGGCGGCATGCCGGTCGGGATGGTGAGCCTCGGGGACCTGGCGGAGTCGCAGGATCCCGACTCGGCACTCGCCGACATCAGCCGGGCCCTGCCGGACGACGGGCGGGGGCGCCTATGAGCCGGGGTCGCGACCAGGCCGCCGAGATCGCCGCCGCGGGAGCCACCGTGGACGTCGGCGACGTGACCACGCGCTACCTGCTGTACGGGCTGCTGCCCAGCTGGTTCGTGCCCGGTCTCGCCGACTGGGTGATGCACCGGCGCACCCGGATCGAGGAAACGGCGGGGACGAAGGAGTCCCTGATCCTCCCCCACTGCCTTAAAGGCGTGGGAGGTGCCCCCACGCTGATGATGACCGAGGTCGGCGTACCGATCGCGCTGACGCTGCGTTACGAGGTCAACCCGCTGCTGCTGTCCGTACAGCTGGGCGGGGCCGCGGTGCACGAGGCGACCGCGCTGTGGGACGTCCGCACGGCGGTGAAGAGCGAGCGCCAGGTCAAGCCGGTCGAGCAGCACATCCACAGCTTTCTGGAGTCGCTGCCGTTCGGCGCGCTGGCCTCGCTGATGTGTCTGCACGCCGACCAGGTCAGGTCACTGCTGCGGGGCGGCCGCGGCGACCCGGACGCCTGGCGCCTCGTGCCGCGCCGGCGCCCGCTGTCGCCCGGCTACCTCGTCGGCATCGCCGCCGCGATCGGCACCTGTGTGCTCCTGCCGTACGGCGAGGAGCTGCTGCGCTGCCGGCGGGCGGCCGGGACTCGGAAGAAGCGCGCGTCGAGCGACGAGGCTCACTGGCGAGCGCCGCGCTCCAAGAAGCTTTTCATGAAAGGTCGTTGAACCATCATGCGCATCGCATTTCTGACGGCACCGGAAGGCGTCGAGCAGATCGAGCTGACCGATCCGTGGCAGGCCGCGGTGGACGCCGGCCACGAGGCCGTGCTCGTGTCGACGAGGCCGGGGAAGATCCAGGCCTTCAACCACCTCGACAAGGCGGACACGTTCCCCGTGCAGGAGGTCGTGGGCGAGACGTCCGCCGACTCCTTCGACGGGCTGGTCCTTCCGGGTGGGGTGGCCAACCCGGACTTCCTGCGGATGGACGACAAGGCGGTGTCGTTCGTGAAGGACTTCTTCGAGCAGGGCCGTCCGGTGGCCGCGATCTGCCACGCCCCCTGGACGCTGGTCGAGGCGGACGTCGTACGCGGCCGGGTGCTGACGTCCTGGCCGAGTGTCAGGACGGACATCCGCAACGCGGGCGGCACCTGGGTGGACGAGCAGGTGAAGATCTGCGACCACGGAAACAACAAGCTGGTCACCAGCCGCAGGCCGGACGATCTGAAGGCGTTCTGCGAGGCGTTCCTCGACGTGTTCACCGGGGAGGCCGCCTGATGGCCTTCCCGAATGACCGCAAGCAGGACCAGCGGGAGGCCTTCCGCGCGGACGACCCGGCGGCCGGCCCGCTCACCACCGACCAGGGTGTGGAGGTCGACCACACCGACGACTCGCTGACCGTGGGCGAACGCGGGCCCACGCTGATGGAGGACTTCCACTTCCGGGAGAAGCTCACCCACTTCGACCATGAGCGGATCCCGGAGCGGGTGGTGCATGCGCGGGGCGCGGGCGCGTACGGCTACTTCGAACCGTACGAGTCCTGCGCGGAGTTCACCCGTGCGGCCTTCCTCCAGGACCCTTCCGTCAAGACGCCGGTCTTCGTGCGGTTCTCGACGGTGCAGGGCCCCAAGGGGTCGGCTGACACCGTGCGGGACGTACGCGGCTTCGCCACCAAGTTCTATACGTCGGAGGGCAATTACGACTTAGTCGGCAACAACTTCCCGGTCTTCTTCATCCAGGACGGCATCAAGTTCCCCGACTTCGTGCACGCGCTCAAGCCGGAGCCGCACAACGACATCCCCACCGGCGCCTCCGCGCACGACACGCTGTGGGACTTCGTGTCGCTCCAGCCCGAGACACTGCACGCGATCATGTGGCTGATGTCGGACCGGGCGATCCCGCGCAGCTACCGCATGATGCAGGGCTTCGGCGTGCACACCTTCCGGTTCGTGAACGCCGAGGGGCGCGGCACGTTCGTGAAGTTCCACTGGAAGCCGAAGCTGGGCGTGCACTCGCTGGTGTGGGACGAGGCGCAGGAGTGCCAGGGCCGCGACCCGGACTTCAACCGGCGGGATCTGTGGGACGCGATCGAGGCCGGCGAGTATCCGGAGTGGGAGCTGGGCGTCCAGCTCGTGCCGGAGGAGGACGAGTTCGCCTTCGACTTCGATCTGCTCGACGCCACGAAGATCATCCCGGAGGAGCAGGTGCCGGTACGGCCGATCGGCCGGATGGTCCTGGACCGCAACCCGGAGAACTTCTTCGCCGAGACCGAGCAGGTCGCCTTCCACACGGCCAACGTCGTCCCGGGCATCGACTTCACCAACGACCCGCTGCTCCAGGCCCGCAACTTCTCCTACCTGGACACCCAGTTGATCCGCCTGGGCGGCCCCAACTTCTCGCAGCTGCCGGTGAACCGGCCGGTGGCGCCGGTACGGACGAACCAGCGCGACGGCTATCACCAGAGCGCCCTGCACCGGGGCACCAACTACTTCCCGAACTCGCTCGGCGGCAGCTGCCCGGCCCACGCGGGTGTGGACGGACACGCGTTCACGCACCACGCGGAGCGCGTGGACGGGCACAAGATCCGGCGGCGCAGTCCGAGCTTCCAGGACCATCACAGCCAGGCCGCGCTGTTCTGGAACAGCATGGCGGACTGGGAGAAGCAGCACATCGTGGAGGCCTTCCGGTTCGAGCTCGGCAAGGTCGGCGCGATGACGGTCCGGGCCCGTACGGTCGAGCACCTGGGCAAGGTGGACGGCGAGCTGGCGACGGCGGTGGCGCGCGGCATCGGGGTGCCGGAGCCGTCCGAGCAGGAGACCGCGCACAAGGCGGCCTCTCCCGCGCTCAGCCTGGAGTCGCTGCGCGGCGACGGCACGATCCGCACCCGGCAGATCGCGGTGCTCGTCACCGACGGCGTCGACGCCGAACAGGTGACGTCGGCGCGGGAGGCGCTGGCCGCCGAGGGCGCGATCGTGGAGGCGCTGGCGGCGACGGACGGCACGGTGGAGGGCGCCGGCGGTGAACTGTATACGGTCGACCGCGCACTGCCGACCGTAGCGTCCGTACTGTATGACGCCGTCCTGCTGCCCGGCGGACCGGTGGGCACCCCGCCGACCACCGCCGATCAGGACGCGATGCGCTTCGTCCGGGACGCTTACCGGCACGGGAAGCCGGTGGGCGCGCTCGGCTCCGGCGTGGGGATCCTTTCGTCGCTGGAACCGGAGGGGCTCAGGCTGTCCACCGAGTTCCACCGCGTGGTGACCGACCAGGGTGTGGTGACGGACACCTCGCCGGGCACCGCGAGCGAGGAGTTCCTCCGGGCGTTCGTGGACGCCGTCGCGGCGCACCGGCACTGGGACCGGCCGCCGCTGCGCTGCTGAGCCGACGGCCGACCCCGGACACGGCGAGCCGGACCGGCATCAGGCAGGCACTGGCCGGCTCCAGGTCGGGGAGGTCGGGGACCTGATCAGCTGCGGGGAGTCGTCGACTCCCCGCTCTCGCGTTCACGGGCACCTTCGCGGGTGCGGCCCGCGGCGACCGGGCGACGCGGGTTGCGGCGCAGGTATTCACCCTCCAACTGCGCCATGCGCTCGTTGTGGGCCCGCAGCGCGTCGTTCGAGCCGTACAGGAGGGTGTCGTGACGCGTGCGGTGGATGGTCTCCAGCTCCTTCATGAGCTGCTGGTCGTCCAGCCGGTTGGGGTCGATGCCGGTCATGGTGGTGCCCCGCTCGTCGTGTTCGTTCATGCGGTTCGGGTACCCGCCCGGCAAGCACTAGCCCCACGCGGCATCCGGGAGGGAGCCATGGATCTCGCTTTTCTGCATCCACTCTACGAACATCCGGGGCCCTGGGCCTCCGTGTACGTCGACACCTCCCGGCATACGGAGGACACGCCCCACGAACGGCATCTGGCGGCCTTGGCCCTGTCCGGCGAACTGTCCCGCCAGGGCGCCGACGAGGAGACCTGCCGAGCCGTGCAGGAGGCACTGGAGGAGCTGCGGCACTCCTCCGAACCGCACGGACGGGCCCTGTTCGCGCGGGCCGGCGAGGTCGTACTGGACCCGCCGCTGGCCAGGGCGCCGGACGGCGACAGCGCGTACTGGGCACCCCTGCCGCACACCGCGCCGCTGCTGGAGCTGGCCGGTGAGGACCCGGTGTGCATCGTGGCGTACATCGACCGCAAGGGCGCCGACTTCGAACTGCGCAGTGCGCTCGGTCGACGGGATGCCGGTACGGTCGCCGGTCGACAGTATCCCGTACACCGTACGAGCTCGGCCGACTGGTCCGAGCGGCACTTCCAGCTGCGGGTGGAGAACACCTGGGAGCACAACGCGGCCGAGATCGCCGACGCGCTCGCCGTCTGCCAGGAGGAGACGCGGGCCGACCTGCTGATCCTGGTCGGTGAGCAGCGGGAGCGGCGTTCCGTGCACGAGCGGCTGCCCAAGCGGCTGCACGAACTCGTCGTCGAGGCCTCGCACGGCACCGGCAGCAGGCTGCTGAACGAGGATGTGGAGCGGGCACGCGCCGAACACGTCCGACAGCGGGCGGAGCGGGAGCTGGAGCGGTTCCTGGCGGCCCGCGAACCCGGGGACGACGGGCGCGCCGCGGCCGTGGAGGGCGTCCCCGCCCTGGTCGAGGCGGCGCGTGAGCACCGTATCGACGAGCTGCTGATCCGGCCGGACGGCCCCGACGCACACCGCGAGGTGTGGATCGGCGAGGACCCCGACCAGCTGGCGGTGCGCCGTACGGACCTGAAGATCCTCGGCGAGCAGCACTCCTGGCCGGCCCGTGCGGACGACGCTCTGATCCGCTCGGCGGTCGCGACGGGCGCGCCGGCGATCTCGGTGACCGCGGCCGCGCCGGAGACCAGGACGGAGCAGGAGGCGCCGGTGGGCGGCCTGGGGGCATTGCTGCGCTGGACGTGAACGGACGCGAGTCGACAGTCCGCAGTCGACAGTCGACCGCTGACCGCTGACCGCTGACCGCCAGTCGACCGGCGACCGGCGACCGGCGACCGGCGACAGCCGACAGCCGACAGCCGACAGTCAGCGGACCCGTTCCACCCGCCGTTCGTCCCACACCGGCTCCGTCGTCTCCCGCACACGGCCGTCGCTGCCGAAGACCAGATAGCGGTCGAAGGAACGGGCGAACCAGCGGTCGTGGGTGACGGCGAGGACCGTGCCGTCGAAGGCCTCCAGGCCCTCCTGGAGGGCTTCCGCGGACTCCAGGTCCAGGTTGTCGGTCGGCTCGTCGAGGAGCAGGGCCGTGACGCCCTGCAGCTCCAGCAGGAGGATCTGGAAACGGGCCTGCTGGCCGCCGGAGAGGCGGTCGAAGGTCTGTTCGGCCTGGCCCGTCAGCTCGTAGCGGCGCAGCCGGGACATCGCGGCGCCCCGGTCCTGGGCGTGCTCCTTCCACAGGATGTCCAGGAGCGTGCGCCCCTCCAGCTCGGGATGGGCGTGCGTCTGAGCGAAGTGGCCGGGCACCACGCGCGCACCGAGCTTCCACTGCCCCGTGTGCGCCACGTCGTCGCCGGCCAGCAGGCGCAGGAAGTGCGACTTGCCGGAGCCGTTGGAGCCGAGGACGGCGACCCGCTCGCCGTAGAAGACCTCCAGGTCGAAGGGCTTCATCAGACCCGACAGCTCGAGCCCCTCGCACGTCACGGCCCGGACGCCGGTACGGCCGCCCTTGAGCCGCATCCTGATGTCCTGCTCGCGCGGCGGCTCCGGCGGCGGCCCGGCCTCCTCGAACTTGCGCAGCCGGGTCTGGGCGGCCTGATAGCGGGAGGACAGCTCATGGCTGATCGAGGCGGCCTGACGCAGGTTCAGCACCAGCTTCTTCAGCTGCGCGTGCTTCTCGTCCCAGCGGCGGCGCAACTCCTCGAAGCGCGCGAAGCGTTCGCGCCGGGCCTCGTGATACGTGTCGAAGCCACCGCCGTGCACCCAGGCGTCGGCACCGGCTGGAGAAGGCTCCACCGAAACGATCTTCTCGGCGGCGCGGGCGAGGAGTTCGCGGTCGTGGGAGACGAACAGGACCGTCTTGCGGGTCTCCTTCAGCCGCTCCTCCAGCCAGCGCTTGCCCGGCACGTCGAGGTAGTTGTCGGGCTCGTCGAGCAGCAGCACCTCGTCGGTGCCGCGCAGCAGCGCCTCCAGGACCAGCCGCTTCTGCTCACCGCCGGACAGGGTGCGCACCTGGCGCCACTGCGCCTTCTCGTACGGCACGCCGAGCGCGGCCGTGGTGCACATGTCCCACAGCGTCTCGGCCTCGTACCCGCGCGCCTCGGCCCAGTCGGCGAGGGCCTGCGCGTAAGCGAGCTGGGCTGCCTCGTCATCGACGGTCATGAGGGCGTGCTCGGCCTTGTCGACGGCCTCGGCGGCCTCGCGGATGCGGGGTGTCGCGACCGACACGAGCAGGTCCCGCACGGTCGTCTCGTCCCGTACGGAGCCCACGAACTGCCGCATGACGCCGAGGCCGCCGCTGACCGTGACGCTCCCGCCGTGCGGTTTCAGCTCGCCCGAGATGAGCCGGAGCAGGGTGGTCTTGCCCGCGCCGTTGGGTCCGACCAGGGCCACGGCGGCCCCTTCGCCCACTCGGAAGGACACATCGCCGAGGAGCGCCCTGCCGTCGGGGAGGTAGTACTCGAGGTGCGCGGCTTCCAGGTGTCCCATGGGGAGCCAGTCTGCGGTCGCGGGACCGCGCTGACAAGCGGATTTCCGGCGGCCCGCCCCGGTGAAGGACCCGTGTGGCGCCGTACAGGAACCGCGCGGGCCGGGGTACACGCATGGGCATGAGCCCAGACGTCGACCTCACCGTCCCCAAGCCCGGCCATCACGCGCTGCGCGAGTGGCTGCTGGCCCTCGACAATCGGCTGTTCGAGTTCGCCGCCGAGCGGCACTGGCCCGCCGCCGAACCGGTCCTGCCGCGGCTGAGCCGGAGCGCGAACCACGGCGTGCTGTGGTTCGCGGCGGGCGCCGCCATGGCCGCGAGCCGCACCCCGCGGGGTCGCCGGGCGGCCGCGCGCGGCCTGGCCTCCCTGAGCCTGGCCTCCCTGACCATCAACACGCTCGGCAAGCGCTCGGTGCGCCGCACCCGGCCCGTGCTGGACCCGGTTCCGCTGGTCCGGCAGCTGAAGCGGCAGCCGATCACCACGTCGTTCCCGTCCGGTCACTCCGCGTCGGCGGCGGCGTTCGCGACCGGGGTCGCCCTGGAGTCGCCGAAATGGGGGGCGGTCGTGGCTCCGGTGGCCTTCTCGGTGGCGATGTCCCGCGTCTACACGGGTGTCCACTTCCCGAGCGACGTTCTGGCGGGTGCGGCCCTGGGCGCGGGCGCCGCGTTCGCCGTACGCGGCATGGTGCCGACCCGGGCCCAGGTCGTGCCGCCGGCCCGGCCCCGCGCGGACGTTCCGGCGCTGCCGGACGGCGCGGGCCTGGTCGTGGTGGCCAACACCGCCTCGGGCAATGGCGACCGTGCCCGCGCGCTGCGGGCCGCCCTGCCCGCGGCCGAGGTCGTCGAGTCCGAACCGGCCGATGTGCCCGCCGAGTTGGAGAAGGCCGCGGCGCGCGCCCGGGCACTCGGCGTGTGCGGCGGCGACGGCACGGTCAACGCCGCCGCCGAGGTCGCCCTGCGGCACGGTCTGCCCCTCGCGGTGCTGCCCGGCGGCACCCTGAACCACTTCGCCTACGACCTCGGCATCGAAGGCGTCCGCGATCTGAGCCGGGCCGTCCAGCAGGGCGAGGGGGTGCACGTGGACGCCGCCCGGTTCGTCTGCGGCGCGAAGGAGGGCATCTTCCTCAACACCTGCAGCCTGGGCGTGTATCCCGAGCTGGTGCGCGAGCGGGAACGCTGGTCGCACCTGATCGGCGGCTGGCCGGCGGGCGTGCTGGCGGCGCTGCGCGTGGTGCGGACCGACCGGCATCCGCTGGAGGCCGAGTTCCGCGGCGAGGCACGGCCGCTGTGGCTGCTGTTCGCCGGCAACGGCACGTACCACCGGATGGGCCTCACGCCGGGCCGCCGTCTCGACCTGGCGGACGGGCAGCTCGACGTACGGGTCGTGCACGGCGGCCGTCGGCCCGCCCTGCGGCTGCTCTCGGCGGCCCTCGCCGGGCCGCTGACCCGCTCACCCGCCCACGCGGCGGTCCAGGTCGGCCGTCTGCGTATCGCCAGTGTCGCCCCGGGCACGTTGTTGGCCTACGACGGTGAAGTCACCGAGGTGGAGGGCGAGGTGACGTTGGAGAAGCTTCCCGAGGCGCTCACCGTCTATCGTCCGTTGCCAGGGAGCTGATTACCTGTCAGACCACATACCAAGACGCTTAGTCTCAACATTCGACATACGGGAGTACGGTGATCCGTATCGCCGGAGGGGTCGCGAGACCCTCGTGCGCCGGTACGACCAGAGGGGACCGCCATGTCGAAACCGCAGGAGACCGCCGTCTACACGCACGGCCATCACGAGTCCGTGCTGCGCTCCCACACCTGGCGGACCGCCGCCAACTCGGCGGCCTATCTGCTCGGCTCGCTCAAACCCCACATGAAGATCCTGGACATCGGTTGCGGACCGGGCACGATCACCGCCGACCTGGCGGCGCTGGTCCCCGACGGACACGTCACCGGCGTCGACCACGCGCCGGGCATCCTGGACCAGGCCCGGGCCACGGCAGCCGAACGGGGCCTGACCAACATCGACTTCGCGGTCGCCGACGTGCACGCGCTGGACTACCCGGACGACACGTTCTGCGTGGTCCACGCCCACCAGGTACTCCAGCACGTCGGCGACCCCGTGCGGGCGCTGCGCGAGATGAAGCGGGTCACTGCTCCGGGCGGGTTCGTCGCCGTCCGCGACTCGGACTACCGGGCCATGACCTGGTTCCCGGAGTCACCGGGGATGGAGGACTGGCTGGACCTCTACCGCCGGGTGGCCCGGGCCAACGGCGGCGAGCCGGACGCCGGGCGCCGGCTGAAGTCCTGGGCGCTGCGGGCCGGCATCACGGACATCACCGCCACTTCCAGCACCTGGACCTTCGCCACAGCCGAGGAACGGGCGTGGTGGAGCGGCCTGTGGGCGGACCGCACCCTGGCCTCGGCGTACGCGGAGCGGGCCACGGAGGGCGGCCACGCGACCCGCGAGCAACTGCGGGCGGTATCGCGGGCCTGGCGGGAGTGGGGACAACGGGAAGAGGGCTGGTTCAGCGTGCTGCACGGAGAAATCCTCTGCCGCAAGGAAGCCTGAATCGCCGCTTTCGGGAAACCCGGAAAGCAGGAGGTTCACATTATGGTTCCCATTCTGATCGTCCTGCTTCTGGCGCTGATTCTCTTCGGTGCCGGATTCGCGGTAAAGATGCTTTGGTGGATTGCGCTGGCTGTCCTGGTGCTATGGCTTCTGGGCTTCCTGATGCGGGGTACGACCGCGGCCGGAGGCAGGGGCCGCTGGTACAGGTGGTGAACGGTTACCGGTGAGGAACTGACCCTGGGATTCAGTCCCCGGGGACCGGGGATTCGGTCTCCGGGGACGGGGATTCAGTCCCTGGGAAGCAGAGGTCCGAGCGGCCCGAGGTCCAGATTGAGGTCCTCGGGCCGCAGTCCGTAGCGCTCGCGCAGCTCGGTCATCCGGTCGTCGAGCAACATCAGCGTGAGCCCGATCCGCTCCTCCTGTTCGTCGGTCAGGTCGCCCTCGTCGAACCGGCGCAGCGCCTGTCGTTCCATGAGCTGACGCAGCAGCTCGACGACCGTCAGGACGAGTTTCACCAGGTCACGTTCGACGGTGTCGGGGTCCAGGTCCATCCGGTTCCTGCGTCCGGTCGTCACGTCGGCTCCCCCCAGGGCGATGGGACTTGCGCGTTCACCGAGCTGATCAGCGCGTTGAGGTCGATGCGCACGAGGTCGACGTCCGCGATGCGCAGCGTGATGTCCCCCGTGATGACGACGCCGCCGGCGAGCAGCCGGTCGAGGAGGTCCACGAGGGCGACCTCACGGCGCTCGATCACCGTCACCGGTCCTCCTCCCCCGCCGCATCCTCCGCGTCCCCTGACACATCCCGCTCCGCGTCCCCCGACACATCCCGCTTCGCGTCCTCTGACACATCCCGCTTCGCGTCCTTTGACACATCCCCTGCGACATCACCTGCCACATTCCCCGCGATGTCCCCCGCGAAGGAATAGGCGGCCCAGGGGCCGGTGAGTTCCACTCTCATTCCGGGGGCCTCGTCCTTCGTACGGTCCACAAGTTCCACGAATTCCTCGGAATCGGCGCGCGGCACCAGATAGGCGGCGTTGAGCACATTCCGTCCGGGGGCGCCGGAAAGGGCGGCATTCTGCGGGGCGTGCAGTCGGGAGTCCTCGGCGTACGAGGACAGCGTTTCGTGCAGTCGGCTCGCGAATTCCTCCGCCCGCTGCCACCGGTCCTCGTGCGCCCGGGCCTGCTGCCGCCGCTGCCGCAGATAGTCCCGGCCCGACAGCGCCTTCTGAGCCGGCCCGCCAGTCTCCGGGCGCTCCGGCGTGGGCTCCGGCTCCTCCGTTTCGGCGTAGACCTTGACGCCCCACTCCACCCGGCCCTCCAGCCGGTCGAGGGCGCGCCTGAAGGCGTCCTCCCGCTCCTCGATCATCACGCGTACGCCGCTGTCGTCCCGGAAGACGGTGCCGAGCCGCAGTGGCAGCGGCGTGGTGACGACGGTGAGCGCGTCGATCACGCCCTGGTGGGCGCGGGCGGTCCGGGTGAGCCAGTCCAGGTCCTCCAGATGGGCGCGGAGCGGTTTCTCGGCGAAGTCCCGCTCCGGCACATGGCTGACCACGGCGATCAGGCCGTGGTGGTGCAGCAGCCGGGGCGGATCACCCGCGACGCCCGTCAGCTGGGATTGCAGGGCCGCGCCGAAGGGGCGGCAGACGGCGTAGACGTACCGCAGTCCGGTCATGGTGCCTCCTCCTGCGTGCGGGCGGGCTCCAGTTGGGCGATCCGCTCACGCAACTCGGCGTTCTCCCGGGCCAGTTCGTCGCGGCGGGCGCGTGAGGACAGGGCCGGGTCGTCCTCCCACCAGTCGATGCCCATCTCCTTCGCCTTGTCGACGGAGGCGACGATGAGCCGCAGCTTGATGGTGAGGAGTTCGATGTCGAGCAGGTTGATGCGGATGTCGCCCGCGATGACGACACCCTTGTCGAGCACGCGCTCCAGGATGTCGGCGAGGTTGGCACCGCTGCCTGAACCGTAGGGCTCGGGCAGCCGGCTGGGGGTGGTCATCGTCGGCTCCCGCCGTCGTCGGCGTACTCGTACTCGGCCTCGGGCTCGTCCTCGGTCTCGGTCTCGGCCTCGTCCTGGTCGCGCGGCGCCTCTTCGCCGTACGGCTCCTCTTCGTCGTACTCGCCCCGGTCCTCGTCCTCGTACGCCTGGTCCTCCTCGGCGTACGGGCCTTCCTCTTCCTCTTCCTCTTCATCCTCGCTCTCGAAGGCCTCCTCGTCCTGCTCGGGAGCCTCCTGAGCCAGGGCGTCCTCGTGGCTGCGGACGACCTCGCCGTCGCGGATCTCGCCGCGCCAGCCGTCGTCCGCCGCTCCCTTCAGCGTGATGAAGCGTGCGAAGTTCTTCAGGTCCAGGCGGGCCCGGCGGCCCTGGGCGCGCCAGAGGTTGCCGGTCTTCTCGAACAGGCCCTTGGGGTAGTACTCGATCACCAGCAGGACCCGGGTGAGGTGATCGGCGAGCCGGTGGAAGGACACGACTCCCTTCGTGGTGCCCTTGGCGCCCTCCGACGTCCAGGAGATCCGGTCGTCGGGGACCTGCTCGGTGGTGTGGGCCTTCCAGCCGCGGTTCGACCAGAAGATCTTCAGCTGCCAGTCGGAGGCGGTGTCGTCGGCACGGCTCGCGCTCTGGACGCCCTTGGCGAAGGTGCTGAAGTCCTGGTACCGGGTCCACTGGTCGTAGGCCGTGCGCAGCGGCACGCCGACGTCGATGTGCTCGATGATGACGGTCGGCTTCTTGCCCGCCCCGCCCGTGCGCTTCCCCTTGCCCGCGCCGAGGTTCTTCAGCGCGCCGAGCACGTTGTCCTTGGCGCGGGAGGCGCCGATCTCCAGGGCGCCGCGCACGGGCCCCTTGCCCTCGGCGAGCTTGCGGCCGCCGTCCAGGGCGAGCCGGGCGAAGCCCGGGCTGTTGCCCTCGGCGATGTCGTTGAGCCTGACCGTGGCCTCGCCGAGCCTGCGGCCGACGCCGGCCAGCAGGCGCTGGGCCTGGACGGCGAGGTACTCCCGCGCCTCCGCCTTGAGCCGGTCGGCGGCCTCGCTGCGGGCCGCGTCGGTGAGCGGGTTGCCCTTCGCCTGGTCGGTGGCGTGCCGGGCCGTCCCGAGGGTCTCGGTCATCGTTCACCGCCTCCCCTCGGCCGCCGGGCCCGGGTGCCGCGGGCGGCGCTCTTGGCCGCGGTCGCCTTCTTCGCGGCCGACTTCTTGGCCGCGGCCTTATTGGCCGCGGCCTTCTTGGCGGGAGCCCTTCCGGCGGATGTCTTGCCGGCCGCCTTAGTGGCCTTCTTCGCGGGGGTCTTCTTCGCGGGGGTCTTCTTCGCCGATGCCGTCTTCGCGGTCGCCTTCTTGGCGGCCTTCCTCGCCGGAGGCGGTGCCGTCCTCGCCGCCGCCTTGCGGCCATGCGCGGGGGCTTCCTCATCCGGCTCTTCCTCGGGCTCGTCGTACTCCCGCGCCCGCTCCTCGGCCTCGGAGCCCTGGTCCGACATGTCCGGCACCACGCCCGCGAGCTGGTCGCGGACCTGGGCGGTACGGCCGTGCAGCCGGTCGGCGAGCGCGTCGATCCGCCGCTCGACCATGGCGCCCGAGGCCGCCTTGCCGACACCGCGCAGGTCCTCGCGCAGCTGGTCCCCGATCTCCTTGAACTGCGGGTTGTTCCGCAGCTGCCCGGACACCAGGTCCGCGAGCGCCCGAGGGCTCAGGTGCATCCGCTTGCCGGCCACGAGCGTGCCGACGGCGAACGCCAGTTTCAGTTTCTTCGTACGTCCGAGGACGTATCCGGCCCCTACCGCGAGGCCCAGTCCCGCTCGGTTCATCGTGCCGTCCCGTCACCCGTGCCCGCGCCACCGCGCAGACCGATCTCCAGCCGGTCGAGGAGTTCGTCCTCCCGGCGGTCGAACTCCTCGTCGTCGATCTCGCCCTCCTCGAGCCGCTGTTCCAGCTGGGCGAGTTCGGCCCGGACCGTGGCCGGGTCGTAGTAGAGGCGTTCCGCTTCGTCCAGCACCTGTCTGATCACCCATGCGCTGCCGCGCACCGGGGCGAACGGCAGCAGCAGTACCTCTCCGATCAGTCCCACGGTCCGCTCACTCCTCCCCGCGGTCGGTGCCCACCGTGGTGCCGGCGGGCTCGGCCGGGCCGGGCTCGACGAAGCTGTACGGCGGCAGCGGCCCGTTGACGCGCAGTTCGAGGTGCGGGTGGCCCTTGCGGACCTGCTCCACGGCGGCGAGGAAGGCCGCGGCCGCGTCGCGGTCCACCAGGAACGAGACGTTGGCGAGCCAGCCGGTGGACTCCGGGCCCACGCTGACCGCCTCGGAAGCGGGTTCCAGGGTGTGCTGCACATCGGTGGCGTCCTCGGCCTCGCGGGCCTTGACCGCGGCCACGACCATCTCGCCGAGCTGCAGCCGCTGCTCGTAACTGCCGCCGCCCGCCTTCCGGTTGGCCTCGGTCAGGGCGCGGATCTCCGGGTTCTCGGACATCACCCGGTGCAGTACGGCCTCCTCGTTGTGGACGGCCTTGACGTTGTACTCGACCTTGCCGTCCAGGGTCCGCAGCCGCTCCTGGTAGTGCTCGGCGCGTTCGGCGAGCACCCCGGTGACCGCCCCGTCGTCCGGGGCGACACTGCCGAACCGCATGGGCAGCACGCAGCCGGCCACGCCCGCCTCGCTGAGCACGTTCTGGTGGGCGAGCAGGTCCCTGCGCTTGGGGCGCAGCCCCTCGGGCGCGTCGCTGACGACGGCCGCCAGGTCCCCCTCCTTCAGGATGCGCACGGGACGCGGCGGATCACCGACGCCCCCCATGCCCTCGGGCAGCGAAGGATGGGACGCGGCGGTGATGCCGTAGACGTACGTGCTCACTCCTGTTCCTCCTTCCTGCGTGACGCGGTGGTCTTGCGGGCGCGCGGCCTGGACTCGGTCTCGCCCTGACCCTCCTCACGGGCCTGTTTGAAGGCGCCGGAGATGGTTTCGGCGGCGCCGGACAGCGCCCCCTTGGACTTGCCGCGCGAGCCGGACTCGGTGATCTCGCCGACCACGTCGGGCAGGCCGGGGCTCTTGTTCGGACCGGACTCCAGGTCGAGCCGGTTGCACGCCTCGGCGAAGCGCAGATAGGTGTCGACGCTGGCGACGACGACCCGTACGTCGATCTTCAGGATCTCGATGCCGACGAGGGAGACCCGTACGAACGCGTCGATGACGAGCCCCCTGTCGAGGACGAGCTCCAGAACGTCGTAGAGGCCGCTGGTGCCGCCTGAGCCGCTGGTCTGCTGTGCCGGGACAACGGTCATGCCGACCGTGCCTCCTTGTCTGTGGACTGGTGAACGGGTGTGCGCGCGGGAGGGCGGCCTAGCGGCCGCCGGGCCTGTGTGCGTCGGCCCGCCCGCGTTCGTAACGGCGAACGCGCCGGTAGCCGGTGAGCTGCCCCTCCGGGTCGAGGTCGACCTGGTAGCTCGCCATCAGGCTCATCGTGTCGGGGACCCGGGCGAGTTCGAGGACCTCGATCTCCAGCGACCAGCCGTCCTCCGTCTGTTCGAAGGACGACACGTTCTCGGCGGCCATACCGGTCAGCTCCGCCAGCTGGGCGCGCGCCTGGCGCAGCACCTCCATGGGAGTGGGCCGCCGGGCGTCCGCCGCGGTGTCGTCCGCGGTGTCGTCCGCGGTGTCGTCCGCGCTGTTGTCCGCGCTGTTGTCCGCGCCGTCTCTGGTGTCGTTTTCTGTCCCTTTGCGGGAGTTGTGTGAACTCTGGGACTCTGGTGTGTTCTTTGTGTTCGACATGGCCACCTCTAACTCCGGGTGGCCGATCGCCCGTTGGCCAAACCTGCGGCCGGGCAAACCGTCACTGGGGCATCAACGCGTTGAGCCGGCGCCGCGCGAGGCCGAGGGCGCGGCCCCTGGTCAGCACGCCGGCCCAGGGGTTGGTGCGGGCCTGCTCGACGGCGTCGGCGATGGTCCAGCGGCGGGCGTCGAGGCCCAGGTCGTCCAGCTGGGTCCAGGCGAGCGGGGTGGCCACGGGCGCGCCGGGCTTGGCGCGGACGGTGAAGGGCGCGACCGCGGTCTGCGCGTAAGCGTTGCGCTGCACGTCGAGGTAGAGCCGGTCGCCGCGGTCCTTCTTGCGGGCGGCGGTGGTCAGCCGGTCGGGGTGGCCGGCGGCCAGGGTGTCGGCGACGTCCCGGGCGAACCGACGTACCTCGTCGAAGTCGTGGTGGCCGTTGAGCGGCACGATGACGTGCAGGCCGCGCGAGCCGGTGGTCATCAGGGCCGAGGGCAGCTTCAGTTCGTCGAGCAGGTCGCCCAGCAGCCGGGCCGCCTCCCGCACCGCCGCGAAAGCGCCCCCGGAATCCCCGGAGTCCCCTGAGTCCCCTGAGTCCCCTGAGACGCCGGAGGCCCCGGAGTCCCCCGACGGATCGAGGTCGAAGACCATCCGGTCGGGGTGGTCGACCCGTCCGACGCGGGACAGCCAGCGGTGCAGGGTGAGGGCGGCCTGGTCGGCGAGGTAGACGAGGGTGGCGGTGTCGTCGCACACGGTGTGGCGGACGGTGCCGTCCTCCTTGGCCACCTCGACGCGGGTGATCCAGTCCGGGTAGTGCTCCGGGGTGTTCTTCTGCATGAACGTCTGGCCGTCGAGGCCGTCCGGGTGCCGCTCCAGCATCAGCGGACGGCCGCGCAGGTGCGGCAGCATGAACGGGGCGACGGACCGGTAGTAGTCGACGAGGTCGCCCTTGGTGTACTCCTTCACGCCGCCGTCCCCGTCGCCGGGGAAGAGCACCTTGTCCGGGCGGTGCACCTCCACCGTGCGCTTGCCCGCCCGGACGGTCCGTACGCCGTCACCGCTCACGGCACGACCGCCTGCTCCACCAGCAACCGTCCGGCCGCCGCGATCGACTCGGCGTCGATGCCGGCGGCGTGCAGCTGCTCGGCCGGGGACGCCGAGCCCGGCATCGTACGGACGGCGAGGCGCACCAGGCGCGGCATCGGGCGCCCGTCGAGGAACGCGTCGAGGACGGCGTCGCCGAGGCCGCCCTCCTCGTGGTGGTCCTCCACGGTCACCAGGCAGCCGGTGTCCTCGGCGGCCTGGCGCAGGGTGAACCGGTCGACGGGCTTGACGGAGTACAGGTCGATCACCCGGGCCTGGATGCCCTCCTCGTCCAGCGCGTCGGCGGCTGCCAGGGCCTCGGGCACGGTGACGCCCGCCGCGACGAACGTCATCCGGTCCCGGTCGGAGGAGCGCAGCACCTTGCTGCCGCCGATGGGGAACTCCTCGTCCGGCCCGTAGATCACCGCGCTCTCGCCGCGCGAGGTGCGCAGATAGCGGATGCCGTCCAGGCCGGCCATCTCGCCGACGAGGTGCGCGGTCTGGTTGGCGTCGCACGGGTACAGCACGGTCGAGCCGTGCACCGCCCGCATCATCGCCAGGTCCTCCAGGCCCATCTGGCTGGGCCCGTCCTGTCCGATGGCGACGCCCGCGTGAGAGCCGACCAGGTTGATGCCGGCGCCGCTGATGGACGCCATGCGGGCGAAGTCGTACGCCCGCGTCAGGAAGGCCGCGAAGGTGGAGGCGTAGGGCACCCAGCCGCGTGCCGCGAGCCCGACGGCGGCGGCGACCATCTGCTGCTCGGCGATGTAGCACTCGAAGTAGCGGTCGGGGTGTTCCTTGGCGAAGAACTCGGCGCGCGTGGAGTCGCCGACCTCGCCGTCGAGGGCGACGACGTCACCGCGTGCGGAGCCGAGCGCGGCCAGCGCCTGCCCGAAGGCGTTGCGGGTGGCGATCTCGTCCCCCTTGTCGAAGCGTGGCAGTTCGAGGTGACCGGTGCGTACGGCGTGCAGCATCCGGGCGGCGGGCGGCTCTTGCACCTCGACGCGGAGGTCGCGGGGGCCGCCGAGTTCGGCGATCGCCTCGTCGGCGTTCTTCAGCGGCTTGCCGTGCAGCCCCTCCCGATCCTCGACGTCGCTGACACCCTTGCCCTTGAGGGTGCGGGCGAGGATCGCGGTGGGCTGGCCCTTGGTGGAGACGGCCTCGCCGTAGGCGCGGTCGATGGCGTCGACGTCGTGGCCGTCCACCTCGACGGTGTGCCAGCCGAAGGCCTGGAAGCGGCGGGCGTAGGCGTCGAGGTCGTGGCCGTGCCGGGTCGGGCCGCGCTGGCCGAGCCGGTTGACGTCGACGATCGCGGTGAGGTTGTCGAGGTGCTCGTACGCCGCGTGCTCGGCGGCCTCCCAGATGGAGCCCTCGGCGAGCTCGCTGTCGCCGCACAGCACCCACACCCGGTAGCCGGTGCGGTCCAGCCGCTTGCCGGCCAGCGCGATACCGACGCCGACCGGCAGTCCCTGCCCGAGCGAACCGGTCGCCGTCTCCACCCACGGCAGCCGCCGCGGCGTCGGGTGCCCTTCGAGACGGCTGCCGAGCTTGCGGAAGCTGAGCAGTTCCTCGTCGTCGATGGCGCCCGCCGCCTTGTAGACGGAGTACAGCAGGGGCGAGGCGTGACCCTTGGAGAGCACGAAGCGGTCGTTGCCGGGGTGGGCGGGGCGGTCGAAGTCGTAGCGGAAGTGGTGCGCCAGGAGTACGGCCATCAGGTCGGCGGCCGACATCGAGGATGTGGGGTGCCCGGAGCCCGCGGCGGCCGCGGCGCGCACGCTGTCCACGCGCAGCTGCTGTGCGAGTTCGACGAGTTCACCGGTGTTCATGAGTCTCCTTCCGCGGAGGTGTCCGAGGTGTCCGGGCTGTCCTCGGGGATGTCGGTGCGCTTGACGGGGCCGGGGGCCTTGTGGGGTTCGCCGCCGGGTGGTTTCTTCGCGGGCTCACCGCCGGGCGGGTCCTTCGCGGGCTCACCGCCGGGCTGGTCCTTCGCGGGCTCACCGCCGGGCTGGTCCTTCGCGGGCTCACCGCCGGGCTGGTCCTTCGCGGGCTCACCGCCGGGCTGGTTCTTCGCAGGCTCACCGCCGCGTTGTTGCTTCGCGGGCTCACCACCCGGCTGGTTCTTCGCGGGCTCGTCTCCCGGCCGCTCGGCGTCCCCGGCGCCCGTGTCGGCGGCTGTAGCCGCCCCCGGCCCCGAGCGGGCCTCGGCCTCCTGCTGCCGCTCCGGCCCGCCCGGCACCCGTGCCAGCTCCGGCGAGGCCGTGTCGAGCGGCACCGACCAGGACCGTACGAGTCCCAACTGCACGGCCTGGCGCGGCAGTACGGACTCCAGCAGCCAGTCCGCGGCGACCCTGACCCGGTTGCCCGGCATCGCCGCGAGGTGGTAGCCGCGGGTGACCGCCCCGGCCGCCGGGCCGGACAGGGGCACACCGAGCGGGTTGGCGGCGGCCTTCGCACCGCCCAGGTCCACGACGAAGCCCAGGTCCTTGCGGCGGTAGGGCCGCCGCTCGCCGATACCGAAGGAGGCGGCGACGTTGTGAGCCACGGTCTTGCCGTGCCGCCAGGCGTGCTGCGCGGTCATCGGCGTGAAGTTCCCCGGGTTGTTGAGATCGGGTACGGCGGCCGCGTCCCCGCACGCGAACACCTCCGGCCGGCCAGGGAGTTGAAGGTAGGGATCGACGACGATCCGCCCACGCTCCAGCGGCTGCCCGGTGCTCTCGACGAGCGGATCAGGCCGTACGCCCACGCACCACACGAGCGTCCGGGTCTGAACGAACTCCCCGTCGGTCAGCAGCACCCCGTTCGGCGTGGCCTCCTTCACGGAGGTCCCCATGCGCACCTCCACGCCCCGCTCCCGCAGCGTGCGGTCGGCGGTGCGGGACAGGTGCTCGTCCAGCTCGGGCAGCACACGTGGCGCGACGTCGAGGAGCAGCCAGCGCGGCCGCATGCCCTCCCGCAGGGGGTGCTTGCGCACCTGCGCGTCGGTGTACAGCTGCCCGTGCGCGGCGACCTCGGTGCCGGTGTAGCCGGCGCCGACCACCACGAAGGTGCAGCGCGCGGCACAGCCCTTCGGGTCGTCCGCGGCCGCCGCGAGCTCCACCTGCCGGGTGACGTGGTCGCGCAGGTACAGGGCCTCGGGAAGCCCGCGGAAGCCGTGCGCGTGCTCGGCGACGCCGGGGATGGGGAGCAGCTTGTTCACGCTGCCGACGGCGAGCACGAGCCGGTCGTACGGCAGCACGCCCTCGCCGCCCTCGGGATCGCTGTAGTGCACGGTCCGCCCGTCGAGGTCGATGCCGTCGGCCTCGCCGAGCACCAGGCGTACGTGCGGCAGGGTGCCCGAGAGGGAGACGGTGACCCGGCGTGGTTCCAGGATCCCGGCGGCGACCTGGGGCAGCAGGGGCAGATACAGAAAGTAGTCGGTCGGGTTCAGCAGGGTGATGTCGGCCTTGCCCCGGGACATCCGGGACAGTTCTCGGGCCGCCCGGTAACCGGCGAAGCCGGCACCGACGATCACTGTGCGGGGTCGACTCACGGTTCGCCTCCGGCGCTGTCGCGTACCTCGGGAGCCTTCCGCGTCCCCCTGGCCAGGGCGGCCAAACGTCCGCCGGTTTCCCGTCCGGCCGCCGGGTACTCGGACGGCGTCCCGACCGCCCACGTCGTGGAGGCGCACCCCCATGCCCCAGTTCGGCTATTTCCTCTCGTGCGAGCAGTACGGTCCCGCGGAGCTCATCGAGCAGGCGCGGATGGCCGAGCAGGCCGGATTCGAGTCGCTGTGGATCTCCGACCACTACCACCCGTGGAACGACGAGCAGGGCCAGAGCCCGTTCGTGTGGTCGGTGATCGGCGCGCTGTCCGAGGCGGTGTCGCTGCCCGTCGAGACGGCGGTGACCTGCCCGACCGTACGCATGCATCCGGCGGTGGTGGCGCAGGCCGCGGCGACCAGCGCGGTGATGACGGACAGCCGCTTCCGGCTCGGCGTCGGCTCGGGCGAGGCGCTCAACGAGCACATCCTCGGCGACGCCTGGCCGCCCGCGCACGTACGGCTGGAGATGCTGGAGGAGGCCATCCAGGTGATGCGCCGGCTGTTCACCGGCGAGGAGGTAAGCCACCACGGCACGCACTACACGGTGGAGAACGCCCGCCTGTACACCGTTCCCGACGAGCCCGTCCCCGTCGACATCTCCGGCTTCGGACCCGCGGCGACGCAGCTGGCGTCCCGGGTGGGCGACGGCTACATCACCATCCAGCCCGACGAGTCGATGGTCGAGCAGTACCGCAAGGGCGGGGGTGGCGCGAACCCGGTCAGCGGCGGCACCAAGGTCTGCTACGACCTCGACAAGGACGCGGCCGTACGCACCGTCCACCGGCTCTGGGCGAACGAGCAGCTGCCCGGCGAGCTGGGCCAGGTGCTGCCCTCGCCGAAGCACTTCGAGCAGGCGCAGACGCTGGTCACCGAGGACATGGTGCGCGAGACCCGGGTGTGCGGGGACGACGTGGACGAGCACGTCGCGGAGCTGAAGCAGTTCGCCGACGCGGGCTTCGACATGGTGTACGTCAACCAGATCGGCCCCGACCTGCGCGGCTTCTTCGACTTCTACCGGACGAAGGTGCTGCCGCAGCTGCGGCAGGCCTCCTGACCGGGTCGGGCCCGCGATGAAACTCCACCGCCCCGCCGTCTCCGTGTACACGGTGCCGACCGACGCCCCCGAGGCGGACGGCACGCTGGCCTGGGCGGCCACCACCGTGGTGATCTGCGAGGTGTCGACGGACGACACGACCGGCACGGGCTGGACCTACGGCCCGGCGGCGGTCGGCGACTTCCTGCACGGCTTCCTCGGTCCGCTCGTCGAGGGGCGCAGCGCCCTGGACATCCCCGCCGTGCACGACGTGATGTGCCGCTCGGTGCGCAACGCGGGCCGTCCGGGCATCGCGTCCTGCGCGATCTCGGCACTCGACATCGCCCTGTGGGACCTCAAGGCCCGGCTGCTGGAACTCCCCCTGGCCCACCTGCTGGGCACCGCCCGGGAGACGGTCCCGGTGTACGGCAGCGGCGGCTTCACGACGTACCACGACACGCATCTGGCCGCGCAGCTCAACGGCTGGGTGCACGGGCAGCAGATCCCGCGCGTCAAGATCAAGATCGGTGAGGGCTGGGGCCGCGCGGTCACCCGGGACCTGGCCCGGGTCCACGCCGCCCGCCAGGTCATCGGCCCCGACGCGGAGTTGTACGTCGACGCCAACGGCGCCTACACCCGCAAGCAGGCGGTCCGGGTCGGGCACGCGCTCGCCGAGCACGGGGTGGGCTGGTTCGAGGAACCGGTCTCCTCGGACGACCTGACCGGCCTGCGCCTCGTCCGCGACGCCCTGGTGTGCGACGTGGCGGCCGGCGAGTACGGCTACGACCTGCCCTACTTCGCCCGCATGATCGCCGCCGGTGCCGTCGACTGCCTTCAGCTCGACGCGACGCGCTGCGGCGGCCTGACCGAGTTCCTGCGCGCGGCGGCCCTCGCCCACGCCCACGGCCTGGAGGTCTCGACCCACTGCGCCCCGCACGTCCACGCCGCCGCGGCCGCCACGATCCCCAATCTCCGCCACATCGAGTGGTTCCACGACCACGTCCGTATCGAGGACATGTTCTTCGACGGCGCCCTGGACCCGTCGGGAGGCGTCGTACGCCCACTCAGCGGAGTGGGCCACGGGCTGACGCTGCGGACGGGGGAGGTGGAGCAGTACCGGGTGGCTTAGGGCCTGTCCGGCGGATCATGCCGCAGACGCGGGGTCTGGTACGCCCATCTGCGGCGTTGTCGTCGGTTGCCGACTCCCCCACGCTCGAACAACCTCGCGCGGGGGGACCCCCATCGCGTCGCCGCCCTCCTCCGCCTTGCAGCTGGACGCACCAGACCCCGCTCACCGGCCTCGACGAGGCGCCGCCGATTTCCTGCGACCTGATCCGCCGGACAGGCCCTAGTCGTTCATGTCCGCCGCGACGGCACCCGGCCCCGCACCCGGCCCTGGCGGCCCCGGCCCCGGCGGCCCCGGCCCCGGCGACGCAGCCCGGCGGTCACCACGGCGCCCAGCCCACCGGCCACGATCCCCGCTCCCATCCGTCCCCGGTTCCGGGACACCCAGTCCTGCGGGCTGTCCGACACCGCCTCGTCGTCGAACCGGCCGTGCGCCCCGTAGTCCCGCCCGTGCGGCCCGTCGGCCGGCGTCCACAGGTTCCCGGGGCCGCCGCCGCGCTCCCCCGCGGCCGGTTCGTCCTGCTGCGAGGCGAACGCGGTCCGTGCGAGATAGCGGTCGAGGAACCCGGGCGCCACCGCGTTGGCGATCAGCGTGGCCGCCGTGGAACCTCCGACCCAGTACTCCCGCCGCCGCGAGTGCCCGGCCGCGTGCACGATCGCCCGTGCCGCCACCTCGGGCTGGTACACGGGCGCGACCGGCCTGGCCCGCCCCGGCATCCGGTTCAACACCCAGTCGAACTGGGGGGTGTTTACGCCGGGCAGCTGCACCATCGTCGTACGGACCCCGCTGCCCGCGTGCAGCAGCTCGCAGCGCAACGACTCGTTGAACCCCTGAATGGCGTGCTTGGCGCCGCAGTACGCCGACTGCAGCGGAATCCCCCGATAGGCGAGTGCGGAGCCGACCTGCACGATCGTGCCCCGGTCGCGCGGCAGCATGTGGTGCAGCGCGGCCCGGGTGCCGAACACATAGCCCAGGTACGCCACTTCGGTCACCCGCCGGAACTCGTCCGGGGTGATCTCGGTGAAGGGGGCGAAGACTCCGGCGAAGGCGTTGTTGACCCAGACGTCGATCTGCCCGAAGGCGTCGACGACCTTCTGGGCCGCGTCGTCGACCGCCTTGGCGTCGGCCATGTCGACGGTGACCACGAGCGCCTCACCGCCGGCGCGCTGCACCTCGTCCGCCGCCGCGGCGAGACCCTCGCGGCCCCGGGCCAGCAGGGCGACCCGGGCGCCCCGGGCGGCGAAGGCCACGGCCGTGGCGCGGCCCACACCACCACTGGCCCCGGTCACCACGACGGCCTTGCGGTGCCTCGACAGCGGGCCCTTGCGGAAGTCGCGCACGGCGCATCACGCCCGGTGGTGCGGCTGCTCGGGGTCGATGTCGTCCGGGCGCGGCGCCGGGCCTGTGGCCAGGCCGGTCGGCGGCGCACCCGCCCCCGGCGCGCCGGGGGCTCCGGCCGCGCCGCCGGGCGCGACGGGGGGCATCGGCGGGTACGGGGCGTTGCCGGGGCCGCCCGGCGGGCCGACGGGCGCGGCGGTGCGGAGGCGGTCCCGTTCCGTGGCCTGTTCCGCCGCGCGTTCGGGCGTCGGACGGGACGCCGAGGGCCGGGCGGCACCGCGCAGCACATACGCCACGACGCCGAGGATCACGGCGGTGATCAGGGCGGCGGCCCAGTCCGGCAGACCGGCGGCGAGGGCCAGACCCACGGTGAGCGCGAGGGCCGCGCCCGCGTACAGGGCGACGGCGCCGGACGCGGCGTACAGCATGGCCGTACGGCGTTGCCTGCGTGTCTGCTCGCGCAGTTCGTCACGTACGGTCTCCCGCGCCACCTGCGCCAGTTCGTCGACCAGATGCTTGTCCAGATGCTCCAGGTGATCCAAGCGGTCCATGGCCGCCGGGTACCCCCGGCCACCGGCGCGTAACGCTCCTGCCCGCGGGTACCCGTTCTGCTCGCAAGCCCCCTCTTCAGGGAGAAAACCTCCTATTCAGGGAGAAATGAGGATGACCGAGCGCACCGACGTCGTGGAGTTGCTCAAGGGGCAGCACACGCGGATCCGAGAACTGCTCGACGAGGTGGCGGCCACCAGGGGCGACGAGCGGAAGCAGTGCTTCCAGGACCTCGTCCGCCTCCTCGCGGTGCACGAGACCGCGGAGGAAGAGGTCGTCCATCCCTTCGCCCGCACGAACATCGACGGCGGCGAACTCGTCGTCAGGGACCGTATCCAGGAGGAGGAGCAGGCCAAGGAGGCGCTGGCGCGTCTGGACGAGATGGATCCCGGCGCCCCCGAGTTCTTCGACCAGTTCGCGGCCCTGCGCCAGGACGTCCTGGCGCACGCCGACAACGAGGAACGCTACGAGTTCGCGCACTTCGACCGGGTCGCCGACCGCGGCAAGCTGGAGACCATGGCCCGCGCCGTACAGGCGGCGGAGGCCCTGGCGCCGACCCGCCCGCACCCGGGCACGGACACGGCCCTGAAGAACGTCGCGGTGGGCCCGGTCGCGGCCGTCGTCGACCGCACACGGGATGCCGTACGCAAGGCCATGGGCTGACCCGAGCAGCCGCCCCCAGCGGGCGGGGCGGGGGGATAGCGTGAAAACGATCTCCTCATCCGGCGGCCCCAACTAGGCTCGTCGCATGGACATTCTGGGAGCCACGCTGCGCGTCTGCGTCGACGACCTGGAGACCGCGGTCCCCTTCTACGAACGGTTGGCGGGCGGCAGAGCCCTCCGCTTCGAACGCGGCGGCGTGCAGGTCGCCGCGGTCGGCTGCTTCCTGCTGATGAGCGGTCCCGAGGCCGAACTGGAGGTGCTGCGCAAGGTCGCCGCGACGATCGCCGTGAAGAATGTCGACGAGGCCCGCCAAGTGCTCACCGAGATGGGCGCGCACATCATCGCGGGCCCGGTGCCGACGCCGGTGGGCCGCAATCTGATCGCGATGCATCCGGACGGCACGGTGTACGAGTACGCGGACCGCGGCGGGGCGTAGCCGGGGCGGGCCTGTCGACGGCGGGCGGAGCAGTCGGCCGTGACGGACCTGGACACGATGAAGACCGACTTCAGGCCCGCATCTCGGCGGTGATCGCCCAGCGCTCGTGATCCCGCCAGGCCCCGTCGATGAAGATCATGTCCGGCGAGAACCCCTCGAGCCGGAACCCGCAGCGGCGGGCGAGCGCGATGGACGCGGCATTGCCCGGCTGCACATTGATCTCCAGCCGGTGCAGCCGCATCGGCCCGAACGCGTACCCGACGACAAGATCGAGCCCCTCGCGCATCAGCCCGCGTCCGGCGGCGTGCGCGAAGGCCCCGTAGCCGAGGGCTCCGCACTGGAAGCCGCCCTCGACGATGTTGTTGATGTTGACGAACCCGGCGATGGCCCCGTCGCCCTTCTCCGCCACCTTCTCGCACACCAGGAACCCGGCCTTGGTCGGATCCTCGATCAGCCGCCCGGCGTACGCTGCATACGCCGCCGCGCTGTCCGGCGGAAACAGCCACGGCCGGTGCAGCTGCCTGCTTTCCCGGACCCGGGCGGTGAACTCGGCACCGTCCTCGTAGGTGAAGTGGCGTATGCCCACGCGGGGGCCTTCGGCGAGGTAACGGGAAGTGCTGTCGGGCATCGGGCCACCCTACGACTGTCGGAGGTCTTCGGGCTCATGCCTCCAGGATGCGCCCGAAGCCGCCTCACGCGCGGTGAAGGTGCTCACCGGGTGACTGACCCGGGAGTGACTCAGCCACCCGCCACCGGCAGCTCCAGCACCCCCGCCTCCCCCGGCGCGCTCGCCACGGTCACCGGCTTGATCCCTCGGTTGCCGAAGTACGCGTCGTCGCTCGCCGCGATCACAAACCGCAGGCGGTGGCCCTGCTGGTAGCGGTGGACGATGCCCGGGAGGGTCGCCGTGAAGGTCTTGGTCACGTCGGGGACGCGGATCGGGGCGACCAGTCGGTGGGCCAGGGTCTTGGTGCCGTCGGGGGCGATGTCGTAGAGCTTGGCGAACAGGACCAGCTTGTCGGCGGCGTCGCCCGAGTCCTGGGTGCGTTCGGCCCTCGGGGAGCTCACCTTCAGCGTGATCCTCGGGGCGCCGACGACCTCGACCGTGCGGGACAGCGGCTCGCTGGTCCAGCCGAGGTAGGTGCCCGCGGTGTCGTACGGCGCCGGGTCCGGCAGGCCGATGATGCCGGCCAGCGAGTTCTCCGAATGGCTGGTGGGGACCCGCAAGTTGGTGTAGGTGCGGCTGCCTCGGGTCACCTTCCGGTGGTTGTCGACGAGTTTGGCGTCGCCGGACAGGTACAGCTTCCGGCTGAGGGCGGGCAGGCGGTCGGCGGTGGCGTAGGTAGTGGTGGGGTCGTCGACCCAGTCGCGGTAGTACGCGAAGGCCGGGCCCGTGTCGACCGTCTTCTGTTTTCGCAGGTAGTGGTCGAACCAGGCCAGGATGCGCCTGCCGACGTAGCTGGTGTCCAAGTTGCCCTGGGACAGGTTGAGTTCACCGGAGGCCGGGTCCGTCAGCCCGCCGCTGTGGCCCCACGACTGCCAGATCATCTTCGTGGGCGTTCCCCGCGCCTTGAGGGCCTTGTACGTCGCCGTCGCCTCGTTGACGTTGAAGAGGCTGTCGGCCTGCCCCTGGACCAGCAGCATGGGCGCCTTGATCCGGTTCTGGTACGACATCGGCGACACGCTGTGCGCGTAGGCGAGCAGCTCGGCGGTCCGGTCGGCCGGGAAGCGGCCGGAGTTCAGCGTGCGGACGGTGTCGCAGGCCTTTGTGACGAAGTGCCGGCAGGGCAGGGAGTTGATCCGGGACGGATCGAGGCTCGGCCAGAGCAGTGGCTGTCGCTCGCCGATGAGGTAGAAGGCGTTCGTCCACTGCCATTTGAAGGCGCCGGGCACACTCCCGGCGCCCATCGCGTTGTTCGGGGCGAGGGAGTACGCCAGGTCGTTCCAGGTGATCATCGGCACGATCGCGTCGACGCGGTCGTCGACGGCCGCCGTCGCCAACTGGATGGCGCCCCCGTAGGAGCCGCCCGCCATGCCGACCCGCGGGTCGCCCGCGTTGTCGAGGGTCACGAAGTCGGCCCTGGTTCCGTCGTCGGCGGACCGCTTGTCGGCGAGGAAGTCGATGAGTTTCGAGGCCGCCGTGCCGTCGATGGCCGGGTCGTCGAGCGAGATCAGGCAGCCGGAGCCGCCGAAGCCGAGCCCGGAGTAGACGAGTGAGACATAGCCGCCCTGGGCGAAGGCCCTGCCCATGGTGTCCGTCTGGCCGTCGGCCTTGCTGCCGCCGAAGCCGTTCGTGACGAGCACGGCCGGTGCGGGGCGGCCTCGGTCCACGTCGGCGGGCCGGTACAGGTCGGCGTCGATCGTGCAGGTGCGGCCGCCCGCCTGGACGGTGAACTTCAGTGCGGTGACGGTGACAGGGCCGATCGCGGACGCGGGAGTGGTGAGGGCGAGAGGTGCGATGAGCGTGGCCCCGAGCAGCAGAGCGAGCGGGACTCGGAGTCTGGGCACACGACGGGTCACGAAGGCCTCCACACTGAGGACGATCACACGGAGAACAGCACGACTTACCGACCAGTAAGTACCGGTCGAGAGCCATGGTGTGACACGTGTCAGGCGAGGTCAATCGCCGTAACGGGTGTTTCTTGACGGGCTTTCAGGGAAGCGGGCTCAGCTCAGAGCCGGTGCGTCGAGCGTCACCGTGCCCGTGTCGGCGTCGAGTTCCGCCGCCACCCCGAAGGGGATCGTCAACGCCCCCTCGCAGTGCCCGAACCCGAACTCCTCCACCACGGGCACACCGAGGCCGCCGAGCCGGTCGGCGAGGACCGGGCGCACCTCCTCGTACGGACCGCACCGGGCCCAGGAGCCGAGCGCGATCCCGCAGACGCCGTCGAGCCATCCGCTGCGCAGGAGCTGGGTCAGCATCCGGTCTATTCGGTACGTCCGTTCGCCCACGTCCTCGAGCAGCAGCAGGCCGCCACGGGCGCCGGTACGGGCGTGCGGCGTACCGAGGTCGGAGACGAGCAGGCTCAGACAGCCGCCCAGCGTGACGCCCCGGGCCCGCCCGGGAACCATGGCCGTACCGGCGGAGGCGATCGCGCGGACCGTCTCCGGAGCGAACAGTGTGGCCTTCAGGTGTTCCTGCGCCCGGGCGTTCTTGACGAAGTCGACGCCGGCCGCCGCCGGCCCGTGCAGCGTGACCAGGCCCAGCCGCGTGGCGAACGCCTGGTGCAGCACCGTGATGTCGCTGAAACCCACGAACACCTTGGGCCCGGCCGACCGCATCGCGGCCCAGTCGAGCAGGTCGACCATCCGCTGCGCCCCGTACCCGCCCCGCGCGCACAGCACCGCGTCCACGGTCGGATCGCACCACGCGCCCTGCAGATCGGCGGCCCGGTCGGCGTCCGTACCCGCCAGGTAGCCGAACTCGCCGTGCCGGTCCAGCACATGGGGCGCCACGACCGGGTCGAGGTCCCAGCCGCGCAGCACGTCGAGCCCGGCCTGCAACCGCTCCTCGGGCACGGGCCCGCTGGGCGCGACGACGGCCACGCGGGCACCGGGGGCGAGCCGGGGCGGCCGTACTAGGGCCTGTGTGACGTTGTGATCAATCTTGCCGATCCGGATCCCTCTGGAAGGCAGATCCGGTAGGAAGACGATCGTGACGCGAAGGCAACTCACCGACGAGCAGTGGCAGTTGATCGAACCGTTCCTGCCGATAGGCGAGTGCGGTCCGTACCCTGAGCGGCTGCGTGAGCAGTTCGAGGGGGTGATCTGGCGGTTCCGCACCAGCAGTCAGTGGCGGGAAATGCCGGGCGGGTTCGGCCCGTGGCCGACGGTCTACGGCCGTTTCCGGGTCTGGCGGGACGCCGGCGTCTTCACCGCACTGCTGGAAGGTGTGATCGCTGAGGCCGCCCGCCAGGGGAAGACGGACTTGTCCCTGGTCAGCGTGGACTCCACCACCGCCCGGGCCCACCACGACGCCGCCGGGATGTGCATCGGCAAGGAGGTCATGGACGCCCTGGAGGAAGCCGCCGCCGACCAGGAACGGGCCTGGCAAAAGGGGGCGGCCCGCCGGAACAGAACGGACAGGACGGAAGCGACACCCCCGGCCGGGAAGAGCGGCGGCACGTCAGGCGACGGCGCAAGCTCCGTCTGAAGGAAGCCCTGCTCGGCAGGTCCCGTGGCGGACTGACGAGCAAGGTTCATCTCGCCGCGGACCGCAAGTGCCGTCCGTTGTCGTTCGTCCTGACCGCAGGACAGGCCGCCGACAGCCCGCAGTTCGTCCCCGTGCTGCAGAAGGTGCGGGTCCGTCTGCCTGTCGGCCGTCCCCGGACCCGGCCTGGCGCTGTCGCTGCGGACAAGGCCTACTCATCCCGCGCCAACCGTTCCTACTTGCGAAAACGCAACATCAAGGCCGTCATCCCGGAGAAGAGGGACCAGGCTGCCAACCGAAAGAAGAAAGGCAGCCGGGGCGGCCGGCCCACAGGTCACGACACCGGTCTCTACAAGGAGCGGAACACCGTCGAGCGCCTGATCAACAAGCTGAAGGCCTGGCGGGGCATCGCGACTCGATACGACAAGACGCCCGAGAGCTACCTCGCCGGCCTCTACCTCCGCGCCTCGATGATCTGGATCAACGATCTACTGAAGGCGACAGGTTGATCACAACGTCACACAGGCCCTAGGGCCTGTGTCGAAAGTGGCGCCGCCCGGCCCGCCCTTCGGGCGGACGACGCCACTTTCGACACAGGCCCTAGCTCCTTCACCGGGCCTGCTCCCTCCACGTGTTCGTTCACTTGGCGAGCTCCAGAGCCGGGACGCCGGGTGCATTCAGCCCGAAGACCTGGGCGTACAGGGAGAGTTCGGCCTCCAGCACCCGGATCATCGTCTCGGCCCGCCGGAACCCGTGTCCCTCTCCCTCGAAGGTGATGTACGCGTGCGGCACCCCGCGGCCCGCCATCCGGGCCAGGAACCGCTCGCACTGCGCGGGCGGGCAGATCACGTCGTCCAGCCCCTGCAACAGCAGGAAGGGCACGGTGATCCGGTCGGCGTGCTCGGCGGGCGACCGCTCCAGGTACCGGCCGGGCACCTCGGCGTACGGCCCGATCAGCGTCTCCAGGTACCGCGACTCGAAGTCGTGGGTCTCCCCCGTGGCCCAGCCGGCCAGATCGAGGATCGGGTAGCGGATCGTGCCGCAGGCGTAGACGTCGGTGGTGGCGAGTGACGCGGCGGCGGTCCAGCCGCCCGCGCTGCCGCCGCGGATCGCGAGCCGCTCGCGGTCGGCGATGCCCTCGTCGGCCAGGGCCAGCGCGACGGCCGCGCAGTCCTCGACGTCGACCACGCCCCACCGCTCGCGCAGCCGTTCGCGGTAGGCACGCCCGTACCCGGTCGAGCCGCCGTGGTTGACCTCGGCGACCCCGATGCCCCGCGAGGTGAAGTAGGCGATCTCCAGGTCGAGCACGAGCGGAGCCCTGCTGGTGGGCCCGCCGTGCACCCAGACGACGTACGGCGGCAGCTCGTCGGCGGGGGCCACGCGGTCGGGGTGGTGGGGCGGGTAGACGTGCGCGTGGATCTCGCGTCCGGCCGGGCCGGTGAACGTGCGGATCTGCGGCCGGGGGTAGTACGCGGGGTCCACGACGTCGTGGTGCGCGGCACCGATCACCCTCGCCCGGCCGGTACGCGTGTCCAGTTCCACCACTTCCGCGGCGCTGCGCGGGCTCGCCCCGACGGCGACGACCTTTCCCCACCCTTCGGGCGTGGGGATCCCCATCTCGCTTCGCTCGCCGTGTACCGCGAGAGTGGGCTCGAACTCGGTCCAGGGGCCCGCCGCGTCGACGACCTCGCCGGTCTCCGGGTCGAGTACGCCGAGGGTGGTGGCGCCGCGACCGTGCACGACCGCGATCAGGCCGCCGTCCAGCGGGGCGAACCAGCGGGAACCGAGCCGCCACAGCGGGCCGCCGAACTCCTCCTCGCACGGGCACAGCGGCTCACCGTCGTCGGTATACAGGTTCCACCAGCCCATACGGTCGCTCGTATACAGCAGACGGCCGTCTGTCGACCATTCCACCTGGGCGATGGACTCCTCCGGTCCGCCGGCCACCGTCCGCGCCCGCCGGAACGTGCCGTCGTTCCCGACCTCGGCAACGACCAGCTCCGTGCCGTCCCACGGCATGCGCGGATGGTCCCAGGCCAGCCAGGCCGCGCGGCTCCCGTCGGGGGAGAGACGCGGGCCGGTGGCGAACCGGTGCCGGTCGTCGGTGAGTTCGCGCACCCTGTCACGGTCCTCGGCCGCCGAACCGTCCAGCGGCACGGCGGCGAGCACCCGGCGCACATCGCCGGGCCCTTCGCCGGTGAACTCCTCTAGCACACACCACACTTCACCGAGGTCGGTACGCACCTGCGGCTCCGCCCAGCGCAGTCCGCCGCCCACCCGGGACACGGGGGTGAGCGGTCGCGGTTGGCCACCCGGCTCGTACTGATAGAGGCGCTGGTCGGCGAAGTGCACGAAGACGACGAGCGGCGCGCCGTCGACCACGGTCCCGGCCCAGGGCTGTCCGCCGTACTCGATGACCCGACTGCGCACGTTCCACGGAGCCGGCAGCACCGACTCCTCAGTGCCGTCGGCCCGCCGTCGTACGAGCGTGCGCCGGCCGCCCTCGGCGGGCCGCGGCTCGGTCCACCAGGCCTCGTCGCCGACGAAGCCCACGTACTCGGGGTGACCGTCGTGCGCGGCGGCGAGTGCCGCGTAGATGGGCGAGGGCCACGAACCGTATGCCGACGTCTGCATACTGTCTCCCACTGGCCTAGGCCGTCCGCAGGAAACGGTCGAGCACCCGAACCCCGAAATGCAGCGCCTCGACCGGCACGCGTTCGTCGACTCCGTGGAAGAGGGCCTGGTAGTCGAGGCCCTCGGGGAGCTTCAGCGGCGCGAATCCGTAGCCGGTGATGCCCAGGCGCGAGAACTGCTTGGCGTCCGTGCCGCCGGACATGCAGTACGGCACCACATGCCCCTCCGGCGCGAACTCCTCGACGGCGGCGCGCATCTTCGCGTACGTCGGCGAGTCCACCGGGGCCTGGAGGGCGACCTCCCGGTGGTGGAACTCCCAGTGCACGTCCGGTCCGGTGAGCCGGTCGAGAGTGGCGCTGAACTCTGCCTCGGTGCCGGGCAGGTAGCGCCCGTCGACGTATGCCGCCGCCTCCCCCGGAATCACGTTGATCTTGTATCCGGCGTCCAGCATGGTCGGGTTGGCGCTGTTACGGACGGTCGCCTCGACGAGGCTCGCCGCCGGGCCGAGCTTGTCCAGCAGCGCGTCCACGTCGTTCGGGTCGGTGTCGATGCCGTACAGCGCGGCGAGTTCGGTGAGCGCGGCGCGCACGGTCGGGGTGAGCCTGAGCGGCCACTCGTGCTCGCCGATCCGGGTGATCGCGGCGGCGAGACGGGTCACGGCGTTCTCGCGGTTCACCTCGGAACCGTGCCCGGCCCGCCCGCGCGCCGTGAGCTTCAGCCAGCCCGTGCCGCGCTCACCGGCCGCGATCGGGTAGATCTGCCGCCCGGCGCCGTCGTGGAGGGTGAACCCGCCCGACTCGCTGATGCCCTCCGTGCAGCCCTCGAACAGCCCGGCGTGCCGGTCGGCGAGGAATCCTGAGCCGTCCTCGGCGCTCGCCTCCTCGTCGGCGGTGAAGGCGATGACGAGGTCGCGCCGGGGCCGTACGCCCTCCCGCGCCCAGGACCGGACCACGGCGAGGATCATCGCGTCCATGTTCTTCATGTCGACCGCGCCGCGCCCCCAGACGACCCCGTCGCGGATCTCCCCGGAGAAGGGGTGCACGCTCCAGTCCCGGGCCTCGGCGGGCACGACGTCCAGATGGCCGTGGACGAGCAGGGCGTCGGCCGACGGGTCGGTGCCCTCGATCCGGGCGACGACGTTCGTACGGCCCTGGGCGCGCTCCAGGAGAGTGGGCTCCAGGCCCGCCTCGGCGAGCCGTGCGGCGGCGTACTCGGCGGCGGGCCGTTCCTGGCAGTCGCCGCCGCCCCGGTTGGTGGTGTCGATGCGGATGAGGTCGGAGGTGAACCCGACGACCTCGTCCAGGGCCTGCTGGTCAGCCATACTGCTCCTCCACCGCGGCCGAGACGATCGTGGTGACCGCCTTGAACGTGCGGATCCCCTCGTACATGCGCTCGCTGGTGTACGCCACCTTCCGCTCCCCGATGCGGGCCACGCCCGGTACGACGGTGGCGGCCATCGCGAGGTGCTCGGCGTCGAATTCCAGCGCGATCGTGAACGGGCCGCTGCGCACGGGCTGCTGACGGACCGCCAGAGCGGCGGCTTCCTTGGCCGCCGCCCGGATGTCGGCGGCGGTCCTGCCCGGGGTGCGGCACACGGCCGCGTACCGCGACACGTGGTCCTTGACCGCGACCTTCAGCGCCTCGGGGGCGTAGCCGAGCGCGTCCTCGCAGGCCACGTCGTCGCCGGTGACGAGGACGACCGGCACGCCGTACTCCGCGACGACATGCGCGTTGAGCAGCCCCTCGCTCGCCCGTACGTCGTTCAGCCACACGCCGGTGATGGAGTTGGCGAGGTAGGTGTGGGCGAGGACGCCCTCCATGCCGGCGCCCGCGTGGTAGCCGACGAAGGCGATGCCGTCCACGTCGCCGTGCTGCACGCCCTCCACCATGGACAGGGACTTGTGCCGGCCGGTGAGCATCTGTGCTCGCTCGTCCAGCCGTTCGAGCAGCAGATTGCGCATGGTCCAGTGCGCCTCGTTGACGAGCACCTCGTCGGCGCCGCCGTCGAAGAACCCCAGCACGGCGGCGTTGACGTCCGAGGTGAACATCGCCCGGCACCGCTCCCACTGCGGCGTCCCCGGCAGCACGTCGGCGGGCCACGTCACCCCGGTGGCTCCCTCCATGTCGGCGCTGATGAGGATCTTCATGCTGCGTCACGTTACGCGCCGGCGAGGGAACCTGCCACGAAGGGGACGGGAGGTTCGGCAGCCCCACGCCGGCGCCAGTTAGGGCGCTTCCCCGCAGCCGGTACGAAAGTACTTCTCCTGAGGGCGCGTCAGTCCGTCGGTCCAGACGATTGGACCGAATGGAAGAAGGGTGACGGCTCTGAGCGGGTCAGGCGGGCTCGGCTGTGGTGCCGCGGACGACGAGGTGCGGGGTGAGGACGACCTCGCGGGGGGCGGTGCGGCCCTGGTCGAGGCGCTCGACGGCGGCCGTCACCGCGTGGCACGCCTGTTCCCGGGCGCCCTGGCTGACGGTGGTGAGGTTGAAGCAGCTCAGCCGGGAGAGGGTGTCGTCGTCGTAGCCGACCACGGACACCTCGCCCGGGACGGAGACGCCCGCGCGGGCGAGGGCGGCCAGGACGCCGATGGCGCTCTGGTCGTTGAAGGCGACCACGGCGGTGGGCAGGTCGTCGCCGTCGAGGAGGTGACGCGCGGCGCGCTCGCCGGCCGCCTCGGTGTGGTCGCCGTGCAGCACCCGGATGTGCGCGTCCAGACCGTGGCGGCGCATGGCGGTGCGGTACCCACGACGCCGGTCGGTGGCGATGACGCCCTTGCCTCCGTCGACGTACACGATGGACCGGTGGCCGAGGCCCACCAGGTGGTCGACGATCTGGCCGACCCCGTCGTCGTCGGCGGTGCGTACGACGTCCAGGGCGGCGTCGGCGATCCGGCGGCCGACGGCGATCACGGGGGCCTTGCCGTCGAGAGCGGCGAGCGTGTCGGCGGATGCCGTCGGGCCGAGCAGGATCAGCGCCTCGCTGCGGAAGGCCAGCAGCGTCTCGACGGCGGTGGGCTCGTCGCGGGTGCGGGTCAGGGTGCTCAGGACGAGGTCGTAGCCGACCTCCTCGGCGGCCGTGTGCAGGTGCTCGACCAGCTCGGCGTGGAAGGGGCTGTGGATGTCGACCATGACGCCGAGCAGCCTGCTGCGCCTGCTGGCCAGCACGCTCGCGGTGCGGTCGACCTGGTAGCCGAGGTCGGCGGCCGCCTTCAGCACGCGCTGCCGGGTGCGTTCACTGGGGCCGGGCACACCGCGCAGCACCAGGGACACGGACGCGGTGGACACCCCCACACGGGCGGCCACGTCCTCCAGCCGGGGGCGTTTGTTCGTGCCGTTGCGGTGGCGCGCGGCATCGATGTCGTCCACTTGTGCCTCCCGGCGGCAATCCCCTCGCGCAACGCCCTTGACACGCTCACGAAACGAGCCGATAGTACCAGGACTTAAAGCGCTTTAAATCAACCTGTTGTTCCAACGAAGACAGCCCGGGAGTGCGGCGCCTCACCTCTTGCGCCCTCCGGCTCCCACGGCACCGCGACGCCGACCGGCGCCGTCGCGACCGCCCCGGCCGACCAGCAGCCGCGGATCCACCGCCTTCCCACCTCCCCTCCCAGTTGCACAGCGAGGTGCATCAGCCATGAACCGCACAGCCCTCCCCCGTTCTCGCAGAATCGTCCCCGCCGTGGCCGTCGCCGCCGCGGCCGCCCTCACCCTCGCCGGCTGCTCCAGCGGCTCCGGCGGCAAGAAGGCCGACGAAGCCGCGAACGACATCTCCGCCGGCAAGGCGAATACGCCCCGCATGACGATCGCAATGGTCACCCACGCACCCTCCGGCGACACCTTCTGGGACACCATCCGCAAGGGCGCCGAGGCCGCCGCCGCCAAGGACAACATCAAGCTCATCTACTCCAGCGACGAGACCGCCGGCGACCAGGCCAACCTGGTGCAGAACGCGATCGACCAGAAGGTCGACGGGATCGCCGTCACCCTCGCCAAGCCGGACGCCCTCAAGGCCGTCGTCGCCAAGGCCGAGAAGGCCGGCATCCCGGTCGTCGGCCTCAACGCCGGCCTGAGCGTCTGGAAGCAGCAGGGCCTGCTGTCGTTCTTCGGCCAGGACGAGTCCGTTTCCGGCCAGGCGCTCGGGGACAAGATCAACGGCACCGGCGCCAAGCACGCGCTGTGCGTCATCCAGGCCCAGGGCGACGTGAACCTCCAAGAGCGCTGCGACGGCGTGAAGAAGACCTTCAGCGGCAAGACCGACGTCCTCTACGTCAACGGCACCGACATGCCGTCCGTGAAGTCGACGATCACCGCCAAGCTCAAGCAGGACGGCTCCATCGACGAGGTGGTCACCCTCGGCGCCCCCATCGCGCTGACCGCCGTACAGGCGGTGTCCGAGGCGGGCAGCAAGGCGAAGATCGCCACCTTCGACCTCAACAAGGAACTGACCGGCGCCATCGAGAACGACAGTATCCAGTTCGCCGTCGACCAGCAGCCCTACCTCCAGGGCTACCTGGCGGTCGACGCGCTGTGGCTCTACAGGAACAACGGCAACTACAGCGGTGGTGGCGAGGCGCCGGTGCTGACCGGCCCGGCCTTCGTCGACAAGTCCAACGTCGCCAAGATCGCCGAGTACGCCGCGAAGGGCACCCGGTGACGAGCACGGCCCGGACAACGGCTCCGGCGACGGGCTCGCCGTCGCCGGCTTCGCCGGCCGGCCAGAAGGACGGCGAACTGCCGAATGCCCGCCGGCGCGGCGCGTCTTGGCCCGTCCCTGGCGCCCCGTCCCCCACTGACCAGAAGGCACCGTCATGAAGATCGCCCTCGACCCCTACATGATCCGCGACGTCCCGCTGCTCGAACTGCCCGCAGTAGTGGCCGAGCTGGGCTACGAGTGGATCGAGCTGTCCCCGCGGGAGGACTTCATCCCGTTCTTCCGGCACCCACGGGTGGACGACGCCACCGTGCGGAAGTTCCGCAAGGCGCTGGACGCGGCGGGCGTCGGCATCTCCTCCCTCCTGCCCCTGTTCCGCTGGTCCGGTCCCGACGAGGACGCACGGCAGGCCGCCGTACGGTACTGGAAGCGATCGATCCAGATCGCCGCCGACCTCGGAGTGGACAGCATGATCTCCGAGTTCAACGGGCGCCCCGAGGACCCCGACCGCAGTGAGGCGCAGTTCTGGAAGTCCATGGACGAGCTGCTGCCGCTGTTCGAGCGCGAGGGCATCCGACTCGCCCTCGAACCACACCCGGACGACTTCATCGAGAACGGCTACGACGCGGTCAACCTGATCCGGGGCATCAACCACTCCCACGTCAGTTTCCTCTACTGCGCCCCGCACACCTTCCACATCGGCAACGACGCCCCCGGCATCATCGAGTACGCGGGCGACCTGCTCACCCACGTCCACCTGGCCGACGCCTTCGACCACACCGCGTCCTCCGGCAACCGGTACATCCTCAACCCGCCCGGCACCCCGGCCCGCATCCACCAGCACCTCGACATCGGCCAGGGCGAGGTCGACTTCGACGAGCTCTTCCGCGAACTGCGCGCGAACGGCTTCGACGGCACGCTGACCGCGTGCGTCTTCGCCTGGGAGGAACGGGCGAAGGAGTCGTCCCTCTTCATGCGGGAGAAGATCGCGCAGTATCTGGCCGCCGGGTCCTGACGCGGGTGCGCTTCGGCGATCCGTCGGGAAATCCCGCAGTTCCTTCTAAAGCGCTTTAAATCTCCGTGAATCTCCGTGAATCTCCGTGACCGAGATCCCCGAAAGGCACCCACATGACCACCTCGACCCAACCCCTCTCCGTCGCGGTGATCGGCGCCGGTATGGCCGGGCGTAGTCACGCCGCCGGCTACCGCAACGTCAACACGGTCTTCGGCACCGGTCTGCCGCCGGTCCGCCTGGCCGCGATCGCCGACGCCAACGTCGCGCTCGGCGAGGACGCTGCCCGCCGCTACGGGTACGAGAAGGCGCTGCCGAGCTGGGAGGCCGTCGCCGAGGACCCGACGATCGACGCGGTCTCCATCGTCGTAGGAAATGATCGGCACCGTCCGATCGCGGACGCTCTGATCGCTGCCGGAAAGCATGTGCTGTGCGAGAAGCCGTTGGCCGGGTCGCTCGAAGACGCCCGTGCCATGGCCGAGTTGGAGCGGGGTGCGGAGGTTGTGACGGCCGTCGGGTACTCCTTCCGGCGTTCGCCCGGCATCGCCGCGATCCGTGAGCATGTGCGTGGCGGTGAGCTGGGTGACCTCACGCTGTTCAGCGGCCGTTACTGGTGCGACTACGCGACCGACCCGAACGGGCCGCTGAGCTGGCGGTTCAAGGGCGGCGCCGGTTCCGGTGCGCTCGGGGACATCGGTTCGCACATCATCGATGCCGCCGAGTACGTCGCCGGGCCCATCGCCTCGGTCTCCGGTGCCTCGTTGTCGACGCAGATCACCAAGCGGCCGCTGCCGCTGGGCGCGGTCGTCGGGCACAACGCCGCGCCCGTCTCCGACGAAATGGGCGAGGTCGAGAACGAGGACACCGCGTCCTTCACGGCCCGTTTCGAGTCCGGTCTGGTCGGCACCTTCTCGGTGACGCGCACCGGCTTCGGCCTGCCCAACGGGCTCGCCTTCGACGTTCTGGGCGTGGGCGGGCGGGCCGCGTTCGACCAGCACCGGCCCGCCGAGTACCTCTTCGACGACGCGCAGCCGGAGGCCCGTACGCGCGGGGCCCGGCAGATCATCGTCGGCCCGCAGCTGCCGTACTTCGCGGGCGGTGTCCCGATGGAGGCGCCGGGTGTGGGCGCCGGCAACGCCGACCACTTCACTTACCAGGCCCGGGCCTTCCTGGACCAGGTCGCGGGCGTCGCCGACCCGCTGCCGGCCTGCGCCACGTTCGCCGACGGGCTCAGGACCATGGAGATCATCCGGGCCGTCGTGGAGTCCTCCGGCGACGGCGGCGCCGTCGCGGTTCCGCCCGCCGCCTAATGGGAGTTGTCGGGTCGTAGAGACTCGGTGCTGTAGCCGCCAGTGGGTGAGCACTCACGCCGCCGGAAGCATCCGACTTCTGAGGTCAGACCGTGCCCCTGCTGGTGGGCCGGAAGGCCAGACCGTTGATGGGGTGGCGTGCCCGCCGGGCAGTGGGGCGTGAGCACTGGATCCATTAGGCCGCGTGCCGCGCCTTCCGCAGGCTGCACGAGCGAAGTACCGGACTGGGAGGGTGAGTTGCTGCTGATCGGCGATGACTGGGCCGAAGACCACCATGATGTCGAGGTCCAGGACGAGGCGGGCCGGAAACTGGCCGTGGCGAGGCTGTCCGAGGGCGTGGAGGGGATCGCGAAGCTGCACGAGCTCGTTGCGAAGCACGGCGGCGAGGACCTTGATCCGGCCGGGGTGGTGATCGGGATCGAGACCGACCGTGGTTCGTGGGTGCAGGCGCTGATCGCCTCCGGCTACCGGGTCTATGCCATCAACCCCCGGCAGGCCGCCCGGTTCAAGGAGCGGTATGGCTCCTCCGGTGCCAAGAGCGACAAGGGCGACGCGCACGCGCTGGCCGACATGGTCCGCATCGACCGGGACCAGCTGCGTCCGGTGGCCGGGGACAGCGAGCAGGCCCAGGCCGTCAAGGTCGTCGCCCGCGCCCACCAGACCTTGATCTGGGAACGCACCCGCACGTTCCAGCGGCTGCGCAGCACGCTGCGCGAGTACTTCCCCGCCGCCCTGCACGCCTACGCGGATCTCACGCTGACCAGCACGGACGCGCTAGAACTGCTGATCAAGGCCCCCACCCCGGCGGCCGGGGCAAAGCTGACCCGCACCCAGATCACCGCCGTCCTGGCCCGCGCCCGCCGGCACAACCGGGACGCGAAGGCAGCCACGATCATCACCGCGCTGCGCGAGAGGCAACTCGGCCTGCCCGAGCCGGTCACCGCCGCCTACGCGGCCACCGCCACCGCCCACGCGAAGCTGCTGATCGCGCTGAACGAGCAGATAACCGACCTGGAAGGGCAGGTGAAGGCCCATTTTCTGAAGCACCCGGACGCTGAGATCTACCTCTCGATGCCCGGCATCGCGGAGATCACCGGCGCCCGGGTGCTCGCCGAGTTCGGGGACGACCCCGCCCGCTACGCGTCCGCGAAGGCCCGCAAGAACTACGCCGGCACCAGCCCGATCACCCGGGCTTCCGGCAAGAGCCACACCGTCCAGGCCCGCTACGTCCGCAACAACCGCCTCGCCGACGCGCTGCAGACCCAGGCGTTCTCCGCCCTGCGGGCATCCCCCGGCGCCCGCCGCTACTACGACAAGCAACGCGCCCGCGAAGCCGGTTACAACCCGGCCCTGCGCCAACTCGGCAACCGCCTCGTCGGCATCCTCCACGGATGCCTCAAAACCCGAACCCCCTACGACGAAGCGACCGCCTGGTCACACCACGCCCACACCCCGACCGCTTGACACCAAACGACATGGGGTGTCTGACCTCCCGCACAGAAGGACAAAAGACACATGGCTCTCAAGCTCGGTGCCTACACGGCCTGCCTGCACGACCGGACCCTCACCGAGGCCCTCGACATCCTGAAGGCCAACGGCCTGACGTCCGTCGAGGTCAACACCGGCGGCTTCCTCCCCGCCCCGCACTGCCCAGTCGACCTGCTGCTGTCCTCGGCCACCGCGCGCGCGGAGTACCTGGCCACCTTCGCCGACCGCGGGATGGAACTCACCGGCCTCAACTGCAACGGCAACCCGCTCAACCCGCTCCCCGGCGTCGGCCCCAAACACGCCGACGACCTGCGCCGCACCATCCGCCTCGCGGGCCTGCTCGGTGTGAAGCACGTCGTCACCATGTCCGGCACCCCCGGCTCCGACCCCGACGCCAAGTACCCGTCCTGGGTCGTGAACCCGTGGGACGGCGTCTACATGGACGTCCTGGACTACCAGTGGGGCGTGGCCGTCGAGTTCTGGAAGGAGATCGACGCGCTGGCCCGGGAGAACGACGTCCGGGTAGCCGTCGAGATGCACCCTCACAACGTCGTGTTCTCCCCCGTCACCCTCAAGCGGCTCGTCGACGAGACCGGCGCGACGAACGTCGGCGCGGAGATGGACCCCTCCCATCTGATGTGGCAGGGCATGGACGTCGTCGCCGCCGTCAAGTGGCTGGGCCCGCTGGTCTTCCACGCCGCCGCCAAGGACGCCACGCTCTGCCCCGGCGCCGACATCCGCGGCGTCCTGGACACCTCGTTCACCCGCGTCCCCGCCGACGCCCCCGGCAAGGTCCCCACCGGTTACGGCTTCTGGTGCAACGCCTGGCCGGAGAACCCGGCGTGGAAGTTCGTCGCCGTCGGCCTCGGGAACGACGTCCCCTTCTGGACCGAGTTCCTGCGCGCCCTCGCCGAGATCGACCCGGACATGGCCGTCAACATCGAGCACGAGGACGCCGCCTACTCCCAGACCGAAGGACTCGCCCTGGCCGCCAAGAACCTGCACGGCGCCGCGGCCGGGCTGTAACCCGCTTCCCCACGTGGCCCTGTTCCCGTCTGCCGGGCACAGGGCCACGGCTGTGCCCACCTACTGAGGACAGGCGGCGTGAAGGGCTTGCCCAGCCCCGCCTCGACGCCCGCTTCCAACGCGCCGGCCGCGTCGATCAGCGCGTCCGCTGCCCTTGGGAACGGCGGTGCGGGCCGCCGAAAGTTCCTTGTCGATACGGGCGTTGAGGACCTTGCCCGCCGTCGGGACGCCGAGGCCTCGGCGATGCGGGTGACACCGGCGGCACGGGCCGGCTCCTCGGGCGATACCGGCACCACGGCGGCGGCGCCTCCGGCTCCACGACCGGCGGCACCGGCACCACGGCGGCACGTCGACCGCCGGCGGCAGCCTCGCCTCCACCGGCGTCACCGTGCTGTCCGTCGCCGCGCTCGCGGCCGCGCTGTCAGGCGCGGGCCGGCTGACGGCCCCTGCGGGGCGAGGTCAGAGGGAGACCGCGACGGCGTTGTACGTCGTCTCGGGCGTCGGGGTCGTCGTGAAGCGCGCGTTGACCAGGTAGAGGCGGTCGCCGAAGCGGGCGGCCGTGGTGGGTACGTCGAAGCGCGGGTCGCTGATCGTCTTGCGCAGGGTGGCGGTGGTGACCTGCTGGTCGAGGTCCCAGACGCTGATCAGGTTGAGGCGGTTCTGGACGACGTACAGCGTGCGGCCGATGCGCCACAGGCCGTCGCCGTTGACCACGGTGTCCTGGCCGACCAGCTTGATCTTCGTCGCGTATCCCGTCTTGACGTTCACGTTGTAGAGCTCGCCCGGCGTGCTCTTGACCACGATCAGACCGCGGCCGTCAGGCGTGTCGACGATGCCGTTGGCGTTGTTGACGTCGGGCAGCTGCGTCCAGTCGCCGGTGAGCGGCAGGGTGCGTATGGCGCCCTCCTTGCCCCCACGCGGGACGGCATAGAGGGCGGCGGCGCGCGAGTCGGTGAACCAGGCGCGGCCGCCGAGCAGAGTCACGTCGTTGATGAAGTGGCCGGTGGCCTCGCTCAATTGGTGGGTGACGAGGAGCTCGCCGGTGCGGGCGTCGTGGACCCGGGCCACGCCCGTGTTGCCGGCGACATACAGCAGGCCCTCGCGGTCGTCGACCTTCAGGCCGACGGAGATCAGGCCGGTGCCGCCCGCGAAGAGGACCTTGCCCTCGCCGGTGCGCAGGTCGGTGCGGTAGACGGCGCCGTTGGCGCGGGATCCCAGGTAGGCGTACGGCTTGGCGCCGATGGCGATGCCCTCGGGGAGCCAGCCGTTGGGCAGGGGGAACTCCGTCGGCCAGGTGGCATTCGGGGTCGCGCTCGTCGTGCCGACGCCGACCGTCACGGCCAGCGCGGCCAGGGATGCGCCGCCGAGCACGGCGCGCCGGGTCGGGTGGGGGTGGGGGTGGGTCGGGGGCATGGTGGGGGGGCCTCCATGGCGTGGGTTTCGTTGACAACCACTGCGACAACTACTGTGACAATCCCGTGAGTTGACAACGCCCCAGCGCCTCTCGGAGTTCCCTCCGGCCCCGACCGCCCGGCGTCACGCCGTGCGCCCCACCACCAGCCACTTCGACGGCAGCTCGATCCGGGTGCCGTCAGACCGGTACTCCGTGGTGATGAGCGGCATTTCGCCAACCGCCAGGACGGTCAGCCCTGCCGCGTGGAGATAGAGGGGGACCGCGTCGTCGGTGACCTCGCCGGGCGCGATGCCGTGCCGGAAAATGGGCGCGAGTTTGGGCGGCGGGCCGGCCGGGCTCTGGGCGAGGCCCAGCAGGACGGGCTTGGCGGACTCGGAGAGTTCGACGAGGAAGGCCCGCCCACGCTCGCCGACGAGTGCGGCGAGCCCGTCCGCCAGCGACTGCCGGTCGTCGGGATCGGCCTGGTGGAGGACGCCTCGCATGTAGACGTTGGCGTCACCGAGTTCCGCGTGCAGCGTCTTGGCCTCACCCGTCTCGGCGGCGTCCAGCAGCCGGTACGTCGCCTGCCCCGCCGGGTCGGCGCGCCGGGCGTGGTCGAGGGCCGCGGCGGACAGGTCGGCGCCGATGACGTGGGGGAAGCGGTCGGCGAGGAACCGTGTCTGAGTGCCGTTGCCGCAGCCGAGGTCCACCAACGGCAGGCCGTGGTCGACCAGATGGGGCTCGAAGAGGGCGAGATGGGCGCCCGCGGTCAGCATCGGCTCCGCGTCCCAGAGCACCGCCCCCTGCTCGCCCGGAGCCTCACGCCAGAAGCCCTCCCAGGCCTCCCGATAACGACTCGTCACGCTCATGACCAACTCCCCAGGGTGCGAAGGCCGCCCGCCGCAAGTGACGGGCGAGTACGGTGTATCGCGCCCCGGTCAGTGCGACAAGCGCGCGGGGCATTCCTTCACGGCTCGTTCGACCCCACGTACGCCGTAGTGCATCCCGCGCAACTTGTGCGCCTCGTACGCGGTGCGCGCGCCGTGCGTCTTGTGCACGCCGAGCGCCTTGTGCACGCCGTGCGCCTTGTGCACGCCGTGCGCCACCGGGCCGGTCAGCGCACCGGGCCGGTCAGCGCCGCGGCAGCGTCAGCTCGAACCACACGGTCTTGCCGGCCTTCGTCCGGCTGGTGCCCCACTCGCGCGCGAGGGTGCTGACCACGCGCAGGCCGCGCCCGGACTCGTCGGCGGGACCGGCGTTGAGCAGGGTGGGCAGGTCGTGGTCGTCGTCGTCCACCTCGCACAGCAGGGTGTCGCCGCGCACCAGACGCAGGTCGACGGGGCGGCTGTGGGAGTGCCGTACGGCGTTGGTGACGAGCTCACTGACCAGCAGCTCGGCGGTGTACGCGAGCTTCGCCAGCCCCCAGTCGTGGAGCTGCTCGCGGACCACCGCGCGGGCCCGGCCGACCTCCACGGGATCGAGGCGGAACCGCCATTCGGCCACGTCGTCCGGCTCGATGCCGCCCAGCCGGGCCATCAGCAGGGCCACGTCGTCCTTGCGGCCGCCGCGACCCGCTTTTGAAAATGTCACAGCGAGGGCGCGGATGATCGTGTCGCAGGCGTCGTCCATGGACGCGGCCGGGTGCGCGGCGGACTCGCACAGCGTGGCGAGCCCTACGCCGATGTCCTCGCCGCGCACCTCCACCAGGCCGTCGGTGCACATCACCAGCCGGTCGCCGGGCTCCACGCGCACGCGTACCGCCTCGAAGGGCACCCCGCCGACACCGATCGGCGCACCTGTCGGCAGGTCCAGCAGGTCGCTGCCGCCGTCCGCGGCACGGACCAGGACGGGCGGGATGTGACCGGCGTTGGCGATGTGGAGCTCGCTCGCGATCGGGTCGTAGACGGCGTACAGGCAGGTCGCCAAGTAGGTGTCGCCGAGGCGCTGGGCGAGGTCGTCGAGGTTGCGCAGCAGCTGGGCGGGCGGCAGGTCGAGGGCGGCCATGGTCTGTACGGCCGTACGCAACTGGCCCATCATGGCGGCGGAGTTGAGGCCGTGACCCATGACGTCGCCGACGACCAGGGCGGTGCGGGCGCCGGGCAGTTTCACGGAGTCGAACCAGTCGCCGCCGACGCGCCCGAGGAGCGTGCCGGGCAGATAGCGGGTGGCGATGTCGCAGCCCGCCATGCGCGGCGGGATGTGCGGCAGCATGCTGTCCTGGAGGGTCTCGGCGACGCTCTCCTGGTAGGTGTACATGCGCGCGTTGTCGAGCACGAGGCCCGCGCGGGCGGCGAGTTCGGCGCCGGTGACCCGGTCCATGTCGTTGAACTCGACGCGCTCCGGGTGCCGCAGCAGGATCATGAAGCCGAGGACGACGTTGCGTGCCTTGAGGGGGACGACCAGCATGGAGCGGCCCGTGATGAGGGGCCGGATGTCCCGCTTCTCGAACTGCGAGGCGATGGCGTGCCCCATCTGCTCGCTGATGCGCGGCACGAGGACGGGTTCGCCGGTGGTCATGCACTGGAAGAACGGTGTGTGCGCCGGGAACGGCATGGCCTCGCCGACCGGTACGACGTCGTCCCAGCGGCCGGGTTCGTCGGTGTGCTCGACGGCGACCCGGTGCCACATGGTGGTCGTGTCCGGCACGCCCTCCGGGAAGCCCTCACCGGCGACGACCTGTTCGCGCAGATAGGTGCCGGCGACATCGGTGAAGCGGGGGACCACGGCCTTGCTGACCTCGATGATGGTCCTGGACAGGTCGAGGGAGGTGCCGATGCGGCCGCTGACCTCGTTGAGGAATTCCAGGCGTTCGCGTACGGCGGCGTACTCGAGGTCCTCGCCCTCGTCGGCGAGGTCCTCCGGCAGGGGCTCACCGGCCGCGGCCGCGAGCGCCGCCCGTTCCCTGCGGGCCCTGCGCTCGGCGCGCCGGGGCACGCCCCAGTCGGGGGTGACGGGCACCCGGTCGTTCTGGCTGAACTCCAGGACGGGGTAGCCCAGTTCGAGGATCTGCGCGACGATGCGGGCGCCTTCGTCGACGCTCATGCTGGGCAGGATCTCGGGGAGCCTGCGGGCGAGTTCGTCGGCGCCGGGGAAGTCGGTGTGCAGCGCGAAGCCGGGTGCGATCCGCTCGAACGCCACGGACTCGGCGCCCTCTTCTGCGTCGTCCGGCGGCAGCCCGCCCACGTCGGCGGCCAGCACCAGCAGCCGCTCCCGCCCGGGACCCACCAGCGGATAGGCCCACCACAGGACGTCGACCCGGTGGCTCCCCCACCCTGCGGGCGGGGGTACCCCCATCTCGCTTCGCTCGGGCACGGTGAGGCGGGCGCGGCCCGCGGCCGGGTAGGACAGCCCTCCGTCGAGGGACGACTCGAGGTCCGGTCCGAGTCCGTCGTACGCCGCGTAGGGTGCGGTGTCCTCCTCGGGCAGCGCTCCGGAGACGGGCAGCAGATCGGCCGCCTGCCGTCCGATCGCCTCCTCCTTGGCGGCGCCGAACAGGCGTCGCGCGCCCGTGCTCCAGTGGGACACCAGGCCGTCGCGGTCCACCACGACCACGGCCAGCGGGATGCGGCCGGCGGCGGTGTGTGCCACCGCGCCGTCCCCAGCTCCAGGGCTGGGAGGTGCGTCCCTGTCGGTGCCACGGTCCATGACCCAGGCCCTCTCTCCCCACGGCTCCGCAAGATCTGTGCCGCCGTCACCACGGTACGGCGCGGGTCGGTCGCGATGTGCGGCAACAGGGCAATTGGCTTCAGCGGATCGCACCGGCGCACGAACTCACCCGCGGCGCGCGCCGGCGCTTGTGCGCGCGACTGGGCGCGGGGGCGTGTGGGCGGGACGCGTGTGGGCGGGACGCGGGGCGCGTGTGGGCGGGACGCGGGGCGCGTGTGGGCGGGACGCGCCAGTGGCCGCCCCTGCCCGTCCCACCCCCAGGGACATCGCGTCGCGCGCGGACGCCGGGGCGTCTCAGTCCTCGTGTCCGAGCTGGAGGTCCCGTTCCGTGTGTCCGCCGCCCGCCACTTGGAGCACGGTGGCGACCGGAGGGTAGCCGACCGCGATGACCGTGTACTCGCCGGAGGCCAGGTCGACGAACCGGAAGGTTCCGTCCGGGCCGGTGGTCAGGGTGTCCACGACGTTCCCCGCCACGTCCAGCAGGGTCACCCGCGCCTCCTCGACGGGCCGTCCGCCGCCGGCCCGCACGGTGCCGAGCAGCAGGGCGCCGCCCGCGAGTTCGATGTCCCGGCGGGTTTCCCGGGAGGCCTGGACGGTCACGGGCAGCGCGGCCGGGCGGAACGCGTGCGCGCCGGCGGCGAGGGTGTACTCGCCGGCCACCACCTCGGTGATGACGTAGCCGCCGTCGGGGCCGCTGCGGGTGGTGGCCACGACCTCGCCGTGCACATTGGTGAGCGTGACGGTGGCGTCGCGCACCGGGGTGCCGTCCGCGGTGAGCACGGTCCCGGCGAGGCGGCCGGCGCCCCCGAGGACCACGTCCAGCTCGACGGACCGTTCCCCGACGGTCACGGAGACCGCCTGCGGCTGGTGGCCGCCCGCCGCGGCGATCAGGACGTACGCTCCCGAGCCCGGCGTGGCCAGCGTGTACCGCCCGTCCTCGCCGCTCCCGCCCCGCCCGATCTGCTGTCCCGTGACGTCGATCAGGGTCAGTGCCGCGCGGGGCACGACGGTCCCGTCGGGGCGCAGCACCGTGCCGCGGACGGGGATTGCCGCCGCGTACGACGAACGAGCTCGCGGAAGGGGGGCGTTCACCTGCGCGGTCTCCGGCTCGGCGGCGGGGGCGTTGTCCGACCCCGCGGCGTTCACCAGAGGTTTCTCCTTGAGGAAGAAGGCGATGAGCAGGCCGAGGACGAGGACCGGCACGAGGTAGAGGAAGATCCTCGGCATGGCGTCAGCGTATGCCCGGATGTAGCCGTCGCGCAGCGCCGGGGGCAGCGCGTGGACGAGCTGCGGGGTAATGGACTCGGGGTCGGGAAGCTGTGCGCCCGCGCGCGCCGGAAGGCGTTCGTGCAGGGCGTCGGCGAGCCGGTCGGCGAAGAGGGTGCCGAAGATCGCGGCGCCGACGCTGCCGCCGATCTGCCGGAAGTAGTTGTTGGCGCTGGTGGCGGTGCCGAGGTCGGCGGGGCGCACGGAGTTCTGTACGGCGAGGATGAGGACCGGCATCACCATGCCGATGCCGGCGCCGAGGACGGCCATCCAGATGCTGTAGTGCAGTCGGGGCGTGTCGGCGTCGAGGCGGGACAGCAGCCACATGCCGACGGCGGAGAGGGCGCTGCCGAGGATCGGATGGATCTTGTAGCGGCCGGTGTGGCTGATGAGGTGGCCCGAGACGATCGAGGCGCCGACGATGCCGGCCATCATCGGCAGCATCAGCAGGCCCGACTCGGTGGCGGAGGCCCCGTCGACCATCTGCAGGAAGGTCGGCAGATAGCTGGCGGCGCCGAACAGGGCGACGCCGATCACGAGGCCCACCAGGCCGGTGACGTTGAAGACGGAGTCCCTGAACAGCCGGAGCGGGATGAGGGGTTCGGCCGCGAAGTGCTCGGCGACGAGGAACAGGACGGTGGCGGCCAGCGCGCCCGCGCCGAGGCCGAGGACGACCCGCGAGTCCCAGGCGTACTCGGTGCCGCCCCAGCTGGTCAGCAGTACCAGGCAGGTGGAGGCCGCGGCGAGCAGCAGCGCGCCGAGGAGGTCGAGCCGGGGCTTCGCCGTCGGCTTCGGCAGCTTCAGTACGACGGTGACGACGGCCAGGGTGATCAGGCCGAAGGGCACGTTGATGTAGAAGCACCACCGCCAGGACAGCTCGTCGGTGAAGTAGCCGCCGAGCAGGGGTCCGGCGACCGAGGCGAGGCCGAACGCGGCGCCGATGAGGCCCATGAACCGGCCGCGTTCCCGGGGCGGCACGATGTCCGCGATGATCGCCTGCACGCCGATCATCAGGCCGCCCGCGCCGACGCCCTGCACCGCGCGGTAGGCGATCAGCTGGTCCATGGTCCCGGCCCGGCCCGCGAGGGCGGATCCGACGACGAAGACGACGATGGCGAACTGGAAGACGCCCTTGCGGCCGTAGAGGTCGCCGAGCTTGCCGTAGATCGGCAGTCCGACCGTGGCCGTGAGGAGGTAGGCGGTGATCGCCCAGGACATCTTGTCCAGGCCGTGCAGCTCGCCGACGATCTTCGGCAGCGCGGTGGCGACGATCATCTGCTCCAGCGCCGCCAGCAGCAGCGCGAGCATCAGCCCGAAGAAGACCAACCGCACCCGGCGCGGGCTCAGTTCGGCGCTCGGGTCCGGCGGCGGTGCGGCGTTGCGCGGGGGTGCCGCGGCCGGTTCGTCCTGTACCAGAGTGACCCCGCCCACGTATCGCTCCCCTCGTCGCGCTGCCGCACAATTCCCGCGTAAAGCGACAACTGCGTGCAAGCGCGACGAGTTACGGCGCGCCGAGGGGCGGCGAACAGTTCCACTCGAACCGGTGAGGTGGCCAACGCGCCGTCAAGAATGGCCCGTTGGGGCTACTGCTCGACCTCGGCGGCGAGCTTGGCGAGCACGGCGTCGTAGATCCGCCCCAGGCCCTTGGGCGCGAAGGTCTTCTCGAAGAAGCCGCCGATACCGCCGGCGCCCTGCCAGGTGGTGGTGACGACGACACGGGACTTGCCCTCGCCGGCCGGGGTGACCCGCCAGGTGGTGACCATCGAGGAGTTGCGGTCCTTCTCGACGAGCTCGCCGTCGGTGGGCTCGCTGACCTCCAGGAGGCAGTCGCGAATGCGCTTGCTGGTGGCCTGGAGCTTCCAGTGGACGAGGGTGCCCTCGCCGTCGCCGCCCTCGCGCACCTCGTACTCGCTGAAGTGCTCGGGCAGCAGCTTCGCGCGCGTGCCGCTGTAGTCGGCGAGGGCGTCGAACACCTTCTCCGCGTCCGCCGCGACGATCCGCTCCGTAGTGGCCTCGACCTGCGCCATTGACTTCCTCCAGGACCTGAGTTCTCGGGGTTGGGGCAAGCCAACCACCCCGCTCCCCGGCCGCCCAAATCGGGGTGCCGGAAGTGATCGCACAGCGATCGAAAAGACGGGTCGCACGATCAAGGGAACAAGTGTTCTATTCTGTGCGCAGTGCTACCGAGGAGGCCTCATGCGCTGGGAGAACCTCACTGAGTCCGGCGAACACAGCCGGGCCGACGCCGCGCTGTTCGGCGCGGACGCGGTGACCACCCGTACCTTCGACATGCCCGAGTTCCGGGGCATCACCTTCCATGAGGTGCGGGCCCGGTCGATCCTCAACCGGGTGCCGGGTGCCTCGCGCATGCCGTTCGAGTGGACGGTCAACCCCTATCGGGGCTGCTCGCACGCGTGCGTGTACTGCTTCGCCCGCAAGACGCACAGCTACCTGGATCTCGACACGGGCCTGGACTTCGACTCCCAGATCGTGGTCAAGGTGAACGCCCCGGAGCTGCTGCGCCGCCAGCTCTCCTCGCGCCGCTGGCAGGGCGAGCACATCGCGATGGGCACGAACGTCGACTGCTACCAGCGCGCCGAGGGCCGCTACCGCCTGATGCCGGGCATCCTCTCCGCCCTGCGCGACCACGCCAATCCCTTCTCGATCCTGACGAAGGGCACACTGATCCTGCGCGACCTGGACCTGCTGACGCAGGCGGCGGAGGTCACGGACGTCGGCATCTCGGTCTCGGTCGGCTTCACCGATCCCGACCTGTGGCGCACGGTCGAGCCGGGCACGCCGGCGCCGGAGCGGCGCCTGGAGGTCGTACGGACCCTCGGCGAGCACGGCATCGGGTGCGGTGTCCTGATGGCGCCGGTCATCCCGTTCCTCAGCGACCACCCGGCTCAACTGCGGGCCACCGTACGGGCCATCGCCGCCTCCGGGGCCACGTCGGTCACTCCCCTGGTGCTGCATCTGCGCCCCGGGGCCCGGGAGTGGTTCATGGCCTGGCTGACCCGGGAGCACCCGCATCTGGTGCGCCGGTACGAGCGGCTGTACGCGGACGGCGCCTACGCCCCGAAGTGGTACCAGCGCCGGATCACCCGTCAGGTCCACGAGCTCGCCGAGGAGTACGGCATCGGTCCGGCGCGCGGGGGGATGCCGCGGCGCATCCGGGAACCGGAGCCAGTTGATCCGAACCTGACCGAACCGGTCCAACTTACGCTTCTCTGAGATCATTCGAGCGCATCCCGCGACCCGATTGGGTCAAGTATTGCCAGAACGCGTTCTTCCGAGCGTGCTTTCCGGGACGATGCGGCGTGGACCGTGACCCTCACGGTCCGAAACCCCTCCGTCCTGGGAGGACCCCATGCGAAGACGCACAGCCGCGCTGTGCGGTGCCGCCGTCGTCGTGGCCGGGACCGTCACGGCCCTGCCCGCCGAGGCGAGCGCTCCCCGCGCCGCGGAAACCGCTCGAGCCGCGAAGCTCACCTGGAAGAAATGCGGCACCACCGACTATCCGACTCTCCAGTGCGCGTCCCTCAAGGTGCCGCTCGACTACGCGAATCCGTATGGGCGGCAGATCACGCTCGCACTGTCCCGCGTCCCGCACACCGCGGCGAAGTACCAGGGCCCGCTGCTGGTCAATCCCGGCGGCCCCGGGGGCAGCGGTCTGACGCTCGCCGGATATGTCGCGTCCTCACTGCCCAAGGCGGTCGCCGCCCAGTACGACGTGATCGGCTTCGACCCGCGCGGGGTGGGCGCGAGCAAGCCCGCGCTCAACTGCGAGCCGGGCTACTTCAACCCGGTGCGCCCGGACTCCGTACCGAGCACCCCCGCCATCGAGAAGGCCAACCTCTCCCGCGCCAAGTCCTTCGCCGCCGCCTGCGGCAAGAAGTACGCGAGCGTGCTGCCGTACATCAACACGATCAGCGCCGCGAAGGACATGGACTCGATCCGCGGGGCCCTGGGCGCCCAGCGGATCAACTACTTCGGTTACTCGTACGGCACCTACCTCGGCGCGGTCTACGGCAAGCTCTACCCGCACCGGGTGCGGCGCCTGGTCCTGGACTCCGTCGTCGACCCGACCGGCGTCTGGTACGACGACAACCTCGCCCAGGACTACGCCTTCGACGACCGCCATCGGGCCCTGATGGCGTGGATCGCGAAGCACGACGCCACCTACAGGCTCGGCACCGATCCGGAGAAGATCGAGGCCAAGTGGTACGCGATGCGCGCGGCCCTCGCCAAGAAGCCGGCCGGCGGCCAGGTGGGCGCCTCCGAGCTGGAGGACACCTTCCTCCCCGGCGGCTACTACAACGGCTACTGGCCCTACCTCGCCGAGGCCTTCGCCGCGTACGTGAACGACAAGAACGCCGACCCGCTGGTCGAGGCGTACGAGAACTTCGCCGCCGTCGACGCCGCGGGCGACAACAGCTACAGCATCTACACCTCGGTGCAGTGCCGGGACGCCTCCTGGCCGCGCGACTGGAACCAGTGGCGCAAGGACAACTGGACGGTGTACGAGAAGGCGCCGTTCATGACCTGGAACAACGCCTGGTACAACGCGCCGTGCGCGTTCTGGCCGACTGGGCCGCTGCACCCGGTGAACGTCGCCAACGGCGAGCTGCCGCCGGTGCTGCTCTTCCAGGCGACGGACGACGCGGCCACCCCGTACCAGGGCGGCACCACGGTCCACCGGCTGCTCGCCCGCTCCAGTCTGGTGGTCGAGCAGGGCGGCGGGAACCACGGCATCTCACTGAGCGGGAACACCTGCCTGGACAAGTACCTGGCGGCGTACCTGACCGACGGCTCGGTGCCGCGCGGCTCCGGCGAGGCCGACGCGGTGTGCCAGGCGCTGCCCGATCCCGAGCCGCTGAACTCCAAGGCCGCGTCGACGTCGTCGCGTGGCTCGACGCTGCACGGGCTGATCGGCTTCCGCGGCTGAGCACCGCCTGACGATCCGTCGGGGGCGTTCCGTCGGGCGCTGTCAGTGTCATGGTCCACCATGGACGCATGAGTGAACTGACGAGGATCGCCGCCCCCGACGGAGTCGCCCCCGCCACCCAGTACAGCCACGTCGTCCTGGGCACAGGCCGTTTCGTGGCCGTCTCCGGCCAGCTCGCCCTGGACGAGGACGGCAAGCCGGTCGGCGAGGGCGACCCCGCGGCCCAGGCCCGCCAGGTATTCGAGAACCTCCGCCGCTGCCTGGCCGCCGCGGGCGCCACCTTCGACGACGTCGTCAAATTCACCTTCTTCGTCACGGACATGGCCCACATGCCCGCGATCCGCGCGGCCCGCGCCGTCCACATACCCGACGACCGCCTGCCGGCCGCCTCGGCGGTGCAGGTGTCCTCGCTGGTCCGGCCCGAATTCCTGATGGAGATCGAGGCGTTCGCGGTGGTGGGCACGTGACGGTCACGCGGGTGGGGGTGCGGGAGATGACTCTCGCCGACTGCGAGCGGGTGGCCGAGATCCGCGTCCGCGGCTGGCAGAGCGCGTACGCGGGCCTCATGCCGCAGTCGTACCTCGACGCGCTCAGCGTGACCGAGGACGCCGCGCAGCACCGCGCCCGCTTCATCGCGGGAGACGGCAGCGTGGTGAACCTCGTCGCCGAGCAGGACGGGGACATCGTCGGCTGGGTGTGCCACGGCCCGTACCGGAGCGGCGAAGTGTGCACCCCCGACGCCGAGTTGTACGCGATCTACGTGGACCCGGGGCGGTACGGCGGCGGCATCGGGCAGGCGCTTCTTCAGGAGTCGCTACGGCGATGCAGCGACGCGGGACACGAGCGGGTGTTCCTCTGGGTCGTGGAGCGCAACATCCGTGCCCGCCGGTTCTACGAGCGGGCGGGATTCCGCGCCGACGGCACCGAGGAGCCCTTCGAGGTGGACGGGGTCGCCGTCCCCGAAGTTCGGTACGCCAGGAACCTCGTGGGCTGACGACTCACCGCTGCCGGGGAATCCGCGCCAGTGCGTGCACCGCCGCCTCGGCGAGCGCCGGGTGTGCGAGGGCCTCGTTCAGTACGGGTCTGGCGCGGGCGTCCCCCAGCGTGCCGAGCCCCTCCACGCAGGCGAGGGCCACGCGGCGGTAGGGGTCGTGCGGGCGCAGCCGTCGCTCCAGGGTGGTGATGAGCGCAGGTACGGCCTCGGGGGCGCGCAATTCCACCAGGAGCCGGACCGGATGCAGGGCGTAGGCGACGCGCAGTTCGTTGGTGGCGAGGGCGGCGGCCGCGCGGGCCGTGCGCGGGTCCCCGAGGCGGGCCAAGGCGTGGGCGGCACAGGCGCAGCGCGGCGGGTCGCGGTGGTTGAGGAGTAGGACGAGGGACTCGAAGGCGCGCCGGTCGCCCGCGACGCCGAGCCGGAACGCGGCCAGTTCCCTGGCCCACAGCGGTTGCCCGGGCTCGGTGAGCACGCCGGCGAGTTCGTCGAGGTCCTCGGTGGCCACCAGGCGGTCGTACGCGGCCGACGCCCCGGACTCCTGCCGTAAGCGTTCCGTGAGCGATCGCAACTCTTCGTCCATGAACCCGAGATTATGCGTGCCGTCCGGGCCGCGGGACCCACATCACAAACTCGGGGGTTGGCGCGCTCGTTACCCGCGAGTTAAGCTCAGACGAGCGAGTTACCCACTCGCGGATCTGCTTGTGGTGGCCTGGTGACGCAGCCACCGCGATGGGGGTCCCTCCTACGCCTTCAAGGCAGTGGGGGAAGTCGGTTCGGTACATCGCGTACCTCAGTACGGCTCGGCCTCGGGACAGGGCCGGTCGGTTCCCGCCGTATCTCCGGGCGTGTGCGCGCCCGGCACCACGGCACCGGGCGTGTGCGCCAGTAGCCCGGCAACACCCGCATCCCTCTCGCACCCGGTGCGCACCGTTGGTCCGGCCCAGGCCGAGCCCCTTCGGCGCACCCGGGGCCGCTCCCAGTCGTCACCCTCACCCTGGAGTCCCGCGATGGCCACTCCCCTGTCCGACACCCCTCTGTCCCCGCTCAAGACCGTCGCCGTCGTCGGCCTCGGCACCATGGGCACCGGAATCGCCGAGGTCCTGGCCCAGGCCGGCCGCGAGGTCGTCGGCATCGACATCAGCGAGGCCGCCGCCGCCCGGTCGGTCGCCGCCCTGGAGGCCGCGACGGCCCGCGCCGTGCGGCGCGGGCGTATGACCGAGCCGGAGCGCACGGACCTGCTCTCCCGGGTCCGCACCTCCACCGATCTGCGCGCCGCGGCCGACGCCGACCTCGTCATCGAGGTGGCTCCGGAGTCGTACTCGATCAAGCAGCAGATCTTCCGCGAGCTCGACGCGATCGTGCGGCCCGAGACGATCCTGGCGACCGGCACCAACGCCCTGTCGGTCACGCGGCTGGCCGCCGACTCGGCCCGCCCCGAGCGCGTCCTCGGGCTGCACTTCTTCAACCCGGCACCGGCGATGCGGCTGGTCGAGGTGGTCTCCTCGGTGCTGACCGCGCCGCGGGCCGTCGCCGCGGTCACCGACCTCGCCATCGAACTGGGCAAGGAGCCCGTCGCGGTCGGCGACCGGCCCGGCTTCGTCGCCGACGGGCTGCTGTTCGGCTACCTCAACCAGGCGGCCGCGATGTACGAGGCGAAGTACGCCTCCCGCGAGGACATCGACGCCGCGATGCGGCTGGGCTGCGGGCTGCCCATGGGTCCCCTCGCCCTGCTCGACCTGATCGGCGTCGACACCGCCAGCAGGGTCCTGGAGGCCATGTACGCCGAGTCCGGCGACCGCCTGCACGCCCCCGCGCCGATCCTCAAGCAGCTCAGCGAGGCGGGCCTGACCGGCCGCAAGTCGGGTCGCGGCTTCTACACGTACGAGGCCCCGGGCAGCGCCACCGTCGTGCGGGACGCGCTGACGCCGCTGGAGGGCGGCGATCTCGCCCCGGGCCGTGCGGTGCGCTCGGTCGGCGTCGCGGGCTCGGGCACCATGGCGTCCGGCATCGCCGAGGTGTTCGCCAAGGCCGGGTACGAGGTCGTGCTCGCCGCCCGCAGCGAGGAGAAGGCCCAGGCCGCCAAGGCCCGGATCGGCAAGTCGCTGTCGCGCTCCGTCGACAAGGGCCGGCTGACCGCCGAGGCCGCCGCGCGGACCCTGGACCGGATCACTCCGGCGGGCTCGTACGACGCCTTCGCCGATGTCGACCTGGCCGTGGAGGCCGTCGCCGAGGACCTGGAGGTCAAGCGGCAGCTGTTCGCGGCGCTGGACAAGGTGTGCAAGCCGGGCGCGGTGCTGGCCACCACGACGTCGTCGCTGCCCGTGGTCGCCTGTGCCCGTGCCACCTCGCGTCCGCAGGACGTGATCGGGATGCACTTCTTCAACCCGGCGCCGGCGATGAAGCTGGTCGAGGTGGTCCGTACGGTGTTGACGGCCGACGACGTCCACTCCACGGTCCGCGAGGTCTGCGCCAAGATCAAGAAGCATGCGGTCGACTGTGGGGACCGGGCGGGCTTCATCGTCAACGCGTTGCTTTTCCCGTATCTCAACAACGCGATCAAGATGGTGCAGGAACACTATGCGTCTCTTGACGACATCGACGCGGCGATGAAGCTGGGCGGCGGCTACCCGATGGGCCCCTTCGAGCTCCTGGACGTCGTCGGTCTCGATGTCTCCCTGGCCATCGAGAAGGTCCTGCACCGTGAGTTCCGCGACCCGGGCCTGGCACCGGCGCCGCTCCTGGAGCACCTGGTGGCCGCGGGCTGCCTCGGCCGCAAGACGGGCCGCGGCTTCCGCGAACATGCCCGGCGCTGAGGGTCCCGGCGACTGGCACGGAGCAGGGCAGGAGTGGGGCGGACTGCTCGATCCGGCCGGCTCTCCCCCGCCCTCCAAGCGCGGCTCGCCCCCGCCCGCCCGTCCCGGCACTCCCCCGCCCCCGGAGGGCGGGGGAACCCGGGGACATGCGCATCAAGCTGCGCACATGCAGTACGTTCACCTCATGTCCCAGCCCGCCAAGTCCTCACGTACACCAGCTACGCCCAACGCGCCGGAAAGGGCCGCAGGCAGCCGCGCCGCCGCCCAACGGCTCAAGATGCGCCGAGAGCTGGCGGCCGCGGCGATGGAGCTGTTCGCGACCAAGGGGTACGAGGCGACCACCGTCGACGAGATCGCGGCCGCGGCCGGGGTCGCCCGCCGCACCTTCTTCCGCCACTTCCGCTCCAAGGAAGAGGCGATCTTCCCGGATCACGACGACACGTTGATCCGGGCCGAGGCGGTCCTCAACGCCGCGCCCGCGCACGAACACCCGATCGACACGGTGTGCCGCGGCATCAAGGAAGTCATGCGGATGTACGCGGCCCGGCCGGAGATCTCGGTCGCCCGCTACAAGCTCACGCGCGAGGTTCCCACCCTGCGCGAGGCGGAGATCGCGTCGGTGGCCCGATACGAGCGCCTCTTCACCCGCTACCTGCTCGGCCACTTCGACGAGCACGTGCACGACGACGACGCCAACGACGACCCGCTGCTGGCGGAGGTCGCCGCGTCCGCCGTGGTCACCGCCCACAACCACGTCCTGCGGCGCTGGCTGCGGGCCGGCGGCCAGGGGGACGTGGAGGCACAGCTGGACCACGCCTTCGCGATCGTACGGAAGACGTTCGGGACGGGGATCATGGCGGGCCGCACCACGTCCCCGAAGCCGGCCGCGGCAACGGCTGCCACGCAAGGTGAGGTGCTGGTGACCGTCGCCCGCACCGACGCCCCGCTCGACGAGGTCATGCGGACCATCGAACAGGCCCTCAAGGACCGCTGAACCCTCCTCGCCGCTGTGACGACGGCCACCCCACGGGGTGGCCGTTTTGGCATGTCAGAGGCCCTTTTCGCCCCTCCTCCAGAGACCATTCGATCGATCATCGCTCATTTGTTACGTAAAGATTTCATTTGAGAGCAGGTTCTGGCACTCAGTGCCTTGCGAGGTGACACGCGGTGTCATACCTTGAAGGAGTCCGGGCGGCTGTCCCAGCAAGGCCCATCGGCCCGCACACCCGGACGCCTGCGTCACAGGCAACCTCCCGCGCCACAAAGCGCTGCCGAACAGCACCACCGCCGAACCGACGGCATCCCTCAAACCCTCAGCAGCACCGACGTAACCCTCAGCGTCTCCCCTCAGGACGCCATTCGCCGGAGGCAATACCGTGACCGTTAAGGACATCCTGGACGCGATCCAGTCGCCGGACTCCACGCCGGACGACTTCGCCGCTCTGCCGCTCCCCGAGTCCTACCGCGCGATCACCGTGCACAAGGACGACACGGAGATGTTCGCGGGCCTCGCGACCCGCGACAAGGACCCCCGCAAGTCCATCCACCTGGACGACGTGCCGGTGCCGGAGCTCGGCCCGGGCGAGGCCCTGGTGGCCGTCATGGCCTCCTCGGTCAACTACAACTCGGTGTGGACCTCGATCTTCGAGCCGCTGCCGACCTTCGGTTTCCTCGAGCGCTACGGCAAGCTCAGCGAACTCACCAAGCGCCACGACCTGCCGTACCACATCATCGGCTCCGACCTCGCCGGCGTCGTCCTGCGCACCGGCCCGGGCGTCAACGCCTGGCGGCCGGGCGACGAGGTCGTCGCGCACTGCCTGTCCGTCGAGCTGGAGTCCTCAGACGGCCACAACGACACGATGCTCGACCCCGAGCAGCGCATCTGGGGCTTCGAGACCAACTTCGGCGGACTGGCGGAGATCGCCCTGGTCAAGTCCAACCAGCTGATGCCCAAGCCGGACCACCTGAGCTGGGAGGAGGCCGCCGCTCCCGGGCTGGTCAACTCCACCGCGTACCGGCAGCTGGTCTCCCGCAACGGCGCCGGCATGAAGCAGGGCGACAACGTGCTCATCTGGGGCGCGAGCGGCGGGCTCGGCAGTTACGCCACACAGTTCGCGCTGGCCGGCGGCGCCAACCCCATCTGTGTGGTGAGCAGCCCTCAGAAGGCGGAGATCTGCCGGGCCATGGGCGCCGAGGCGATCATCGACCGCACCGCCGAGGACTACAAGTTCTGGAAGGACGAGCACAACCAGGACCCCAAGGAGTGGAAGCGCTTCGGCAAGCGCATCCGCGAACTCACCGGCGGCGAGGACGTCGACATCGTCTTCGAGCACCCCGGCCGCGAGACCTTCGGCGCCTCCGTCTACGTCACGCGCAAGGGCGGCACGATCGTCACCTGCGCCTCGACCTCCGGCTACAACCACGAGTACGACAACCGGTACCTGTGGATGTCCCTGAAGCGGATCATCGGCTCCCACTTCGCCAACTACCGCGAGGCCTGGGAGGCCAACCGCCTCATCGCCAAGGGCAAGATCCACCCCACGCTGTCGAAGGTGTACTCCCTGGACGACACCGGCCAGGCCGCCTACGACGTCCACCGCAACCTCCACCAGGGCAAGGTCGGCGTGTTGTGCCTGGCGCCCGAGGAGGGTCTCGGCGTGCGCGACGCGGAGAAGCGCGCGAAGCACGTCGACGCCATCAACCGCTTCCGGAACGTCTGAGGTCCAGATGAGTGAGCGTCAGAAGGACCGGCCGTGGCTCATGCGGACGTACGCCGGTCACTCCACGGCCGAGGCGTCCAACGAGCTGTACCGGCGCAACATCGCCAAGGGGCAGACCGGTCTGTCGGTCGCGTTCGACCTGCCGACCCAGACCGGCTACGACTCCGATCACATCCTCGCCCGCGGCGAGGTGGGCCGGGTCGGCGTGCCGATCGCGCACCTCGGTGACATGCGCCGGTTGTTCCAGGACATCCCCCTGGAGCAGACGAACACCTCGATGACGATCAACGCCACCGCCATGTGGCTGCTGGCGCTCTACCAGGTCGTCGCGGAGGAGCAGGGCGCGGACGTCACCAAGCTCCAGGGCACGACCCAGAACGACATCGTCAAGGAGTACCTGTCGCGGGGCACGCACGTGTTCCCGCCGGGGCCGTCGCTGCGGCTCACGACGGACATGATCGCGTACACGATCTCCCACATCCCGAAGTGGAACCCGATCAACATCTGCAGCTACCACCTGCAGGAGGCGGGCGCCACGCCGGTCCAGGAGATCGCTTACGCGATGTCGACCGCGATCGCCGTGCTGGACGCCGTGCGCGACAGCGGCCAGGTGCCGCAGGAGCGCATGGGCGATGTCGTCGGCCGCATCTCCTTCTTCGTGAACGCGGGCGTCCGCTTCATCGAGGAGATGTGCAAGATGCGGGCCTTCGGCCGCATCTGGGACCGCGTCACCCGTGAGCGGTACGGCATCGAGGACCCCAAGCACCGCCGCTTCCGCTACGGCGTCCAGGTCAACTCCCTCGGCCTGACCGAGGCCCAGCCGGAGAACAACGTCCAGCGGATCGTGCTGGAGATGCTCGCCGTGACCCTCTCGAAGGACGCACGCGCGCGTGCCGTACAGCTCCCCGCGTGGAACGAGGCCCTTGGCCTCCCCCGGCCCTGGGACCAGCAGTGGTCGCTGCGCATGCAACAGGTGCTCGCGTACGAGAGCGACCTGCTGGAGTACGCCGACATCTTCGAGGGCTCCAAGGTCATCGAGGCCAAGGTGAGCGAGCTGGTCGAGGAATCGCTCGCGGAGATGGAGCGGATCCAGGAGATGGGCGGCGCGATGGCCGCCGTCGAGTCCGGCTACCTCAAGTCGCAGCTCGTCGCCTCGCACGCCGAGCGCCGGGCCCGTATCGAGTCCGGTCAAGAGAAGATCGTGGGCGTCAACATCTACGAGACGACCGAGCCGAATCCACTGACGGCCGACCTCGACACAGCCATCCAGACGGTCGATCCCGCCGTCGAGGCCCGCGTCATCGCCTCGCTCCAGCACTGGCGCGACACGCGCTACCAGCCCCCCTTCAACCACCCGCGCCCCTGCAAGGCGCTGGAGCGGCTGAAGGAGGCCGCCAAGGGCACCGCCAACCTCATGGAGGCCACCCTGGAGTGCGCCCGCGCCGGGGTCACGACCGGCGAGTGGGCCGGGGCCCTGCGCGAGGTGTTCGGCGAGTTCCGGGCGCCGACGGGCGTGTCGTCCGCACCGGTGGCCGTCGCCGCCGCGGAGGGCACCGCGATGGCCCAGGTGCGCCGCAGGGTGGACCGGACGGCGCAGGACCTCGGCGTCGGCAAGCTCCGCTTCCTGGTCGGCAAGCCCGGCCTGGACGGGCACTCCAACGGCGCCGAGCAGATCGCCGTGCGGGCCCGGGACGCCGGGTTCGAGGTGGTCTACCAGGGCATCCGGCTCACGCCGGAGCAGATCGTGGACGCGGCCCTGGCCGAGGACGTGCACGCGGTCGGCCTCTCGATCCTCTCCGGCTCTCATGCTCAACTGGTGCCGGACGTGCTGGAGCGGCTGCGTGTGGCCGGTGCCACAGACATCCCGGTGATCGCCGGTGGCATCATCCCGAATGGTGACGCCGAACAGCTCAGGGCTGCCGGCGTGGCCGCGGTCTTCACCCCGAAGGACTTCGACATCACCGGAATCATCGGCCGCATCGTCGACGAGATCCGCAAGGCGAACAAGCTCGACCCCCTGGAGGTCCCCGCATGACCGTCAACCGTCTTCGCCCGCGGCGTTCCTGCCTGGCAGTACCAGGCTCGAACCCCCGCTTCCTGGAGAAGGCGCAGGGCCTCCCGGCGGACCAGGTCTTCCTGGACCTGGAGGACGCGTGCGCGCCGCTCGCCAAGCCCGAGGCGCGGCACACGATCGTCAAGTTCCTCAACGAGGGCGACTGGACGGGCAAGACGAGGGTCGTGCGCGTCAACGACTGGACGACCGAGTGGACGTATCGAGACGTCGTCACGGTCGTCGAGGGCGCCGGCCCGAACCTCGACTGCATCATGCTGCCGAAGGTGCAGGACGCCCAGCAGATCGTCGCGCTGGACCTGCTCCTGACCCAGATCGAGAAGACCATGGGCTTCGAGGTCGGCCGCATCGGCATCGAGGCGCAGATCGAGAACGCCCAGGGCCTCAACAACGTCAACGAGATCGCGCAGGCCTCCCCGCGCGTCGAGACGATCATCTTCGGCCCGGCCGACTTCATGGCGTCGATCAACATGAAGTCGCTGGTCGTGGGCGAGCAGCCGCCCGGCTACCCGGCGGACGCCTACCACTACATCCTGATGAAGATCCTGATGGCCGCCCGTGCCAACAACCTCCAGGCGATCGACGGCCCCTACCTGCAGATCCGCAACCTCGACGGCTACCGCGAGGTCGCCCAGCGCGCCGCCGCGCTCGGCTTCGACGGCAAGTGGGTGCTCCACCCGGGCCAGGTCGAGGCGTCCAACGAGATCTTCTCGCCCTCCCAGGAGGACTACGACCACGCCGAGCTGATCCTGGACGCGTACGACTACTACACGTCAGAGGCGGGCGGCAAGAAGGGCTCCGCGATGCTCGGCGACGAGATGATCGACGAGGCCAGCCGCAAGATGGCCCTGGTCATCGCGGGCAAGGGGCGCGCCGCCGGTATGCGGCGCACCAGCACGTTCGAGATCCCGGAGGCGTGACGGCCATGCAGTTCGGACGTACGTACGAGGAGTTCGAGGTCGGGGCCGTCTACAAGCACTGGCCCGGGAAGACGGTCACGGAGTACGACGACCACCTCTTCTGCCTCCTCACCATGAACCACCACCCGCTCCACATGGACGCCAACTATGCGGAGAACACGACGGACTTCGGCAAGAACGTCGTCGTGGGGAACTACATCTACTCGCTGCTGCTCGGCATGTCGGTCCCGGACGTCTCCGGCAAGGCGATCGCCAACCTGGAGATCGAGTCGCTCAAGCACGTGGCGCCGACCTTCCACGGCGACACGATCTACGGCGAGACGACGGTCCTCGACAAGACGCCTTCGAAGTCGAAGAACGACCGCGGCATCGTCCACGTCGAGACGAAGGGCTACAAGCAGGACGGCACGCTGGTGTGCGTGTTCCGCCGCAAGGTGATGGTGCCCACCGAGACGTACATCAAGGAGCGCGGCGGCGAGCAGCCCGGCCGGCCCCAGCTCAAGGAGCAGGAGAAGTAGCCATGGCACGACTCGCCCAGACCGCCGGTCTGACCGACATCCAGCAGGAGATCCTCTCCACCGTCCGCGACTTCGTGGACAAGGAGATCCTCCCGGTCGCCACCGAGCTGGAGCACCGCGACGAGTACCCCCAGCAGATCGTCGACGGCCTCAAGGAATTGGGCCTGTTCGGTCTGATGATCCCCGAGGAGTACGGCGGCCTCGGCGAGTCGCTCCTCACATACGCGCTGTGCGTGGAGGAGATCGCCCGTGGCTGGATGTCGGTGTCCGGCATCATCAACACGCACTTCATCGTGGCGTACATGCTCAAGCAGCACGGCACGCAGGAGCAGAAGGACTACTTCCTGCCGAAGATGGCGCTGGGCGAGATTCGCGGCGCCTTCTCGATGTCGGAGCCGGGCCTGGGCTCCGACGTCTCGGCGATCACCTCGAAGGCGGTCAGGGACGGCGACGAGTACGTCCTGAACGGCCAGAAGATGTGGCTGACGAACGGTGGAACGTCAACCTTGGTTGCCGTACTCGTCCGAAGTGACGAAGGACACCCCGAGGGGACCGCGCCCCACAAGTCGATGACGACCTTCCTGGTCGAGAAGGAGCCCGGCTTCGGAGAGGTCCGCCCCGGCCTCACCATCCCCGGGAAGATCGACAAGATGGGCTACAAGGGCGTCGACACCACCGAGCTCATCATGGATGGCCTGCGGATTCCCGCTGATCGGGTGCTCGGCGGCGCCACCGGCCGGGGCTTTTACCAGATGATGGACGGCGTGGAGGTCGGCCGCGTCAACGTGGCGGCGCGTGGTTGCGGTGTCGCTCAGCGTGCGTTCGAGCTGGGCATCCAGTACGCCCAGCAGCGTCACACGTTCGGCAAGCAGATCGCCCAGCACCAGGCGATCCAGTTCAAGCTCGCGGAGATGGCTACCAAGGTGGAGGCCGCTCATGCGATGATGGTGAACGCGGCACGCAAAAAGGACTCCGGGGAGCGAAACGACCTTGAGGCTGGGATGGCGAAGTACCTCGCCTCCGAGTACTGCAAGGAGGTCGTGGAAGACGCCTTCCGGATCCACGGCGGCTACGGCTTCTCCAAGGAGTACGAGATCGAGCGCCTCTACCGTGAGGCTCCGATGCTGCTGATCGGTGAAGGTACCGCCGAGATCCAGAAAATGATCATCGGTCGCAGGCTGCTCGAGGAGTATCGGTTCCAGGGCTAGATGTGCGGGTTGGGGTGTTTTCTTCGAGAAGAAGATCACACCCCGTCAGCAATCTTCAGCCGCCGACTCGGCTTCCTGGCTTGCCCAGTTGTGGCCCGCGACCGGTACGATCCCGGGAAAGCCGCCGTCCCCCTCCCGCAGCGCGGCATCATCCGCTACGAAGGTCATCCATGCCCCACAGCCAAACCTCTGCACCTCGCGACAGCCTGGCAGGCGTACGCCTCGCGCGCGGAGCATCGCCGTGGCTCCTCCCGACCGTCGCCACCGCAGCCCTCAGCCTGGTACGCGCGCGCAAGTCAGGCGCCGCCAAGGCCGTCGCCGTGCCCGCCACCGCGCTCGCGGCGGGCATGCTGTGGTTCTTCCGCGACCCCGAGCGCGAGATCGCCCCGGGCCGGGTCATCTCTCCCGCCGACGGCGTGGTGCAGAGCATCATGCCCTGGAAGGACGGCCGCACCCGCGTCGCGATCTTCATGAGCCCGCTCAACGTCCACGTCAACCGTGCGCCGCTCTCCGGCACGGTGGCGTCGGTCGAGCACATCCCGGGCGGGTTCGTTCCGGCGTTCAACAAGGAGAGCGAGAACAACGAGCGCGTAGTCTGGCATTTCGACACCGAACTCGGCGACATCGAGATGATCCAGATTGCCGGCGCGGTGGCCCGTCGCATCGTGCCGTACGTCCCGCAGGGCACGAAGGTCGAGCAGGGCGACCGCATCGGTCTGATCCGGTTCGGCTCGCGCGTCGACATCTACCTGCCCGAGGGCGTGGAGGTCGCGGTCGAGGTCGGCCAGAAGACCGTGGCTGGGGTGACTCGCATTGACCGTGATTGATCCAGAAACCCAGGCGGGCTGGGTGCCCGAGGCGGACGAGGTGGACGAAGAGGAGGAGATGCCCCTCTCTCTGCGCCTGTCGATAGCGGACACCCTCACTCTCGGCAACGCCACGTGCGGCTTCATGGCGGTGTACTTCACCACCACCGGCATCCTGATCCCGCACCTCACCGGCAGCCAGGAGTCCGGCATGGCCCGCCACAGCGCGGCCACGGCGGTGATCCTGATGCTGTGCGCGGCGGTCTTCGACCTGTTCGACGGCCTGGTGGCGAGGAAGCTGCGCTCGTCCCCGATGGGCGCGGAGCTCGACAACCTGTCGGACCTGATCAGCTTCGGCCTGGCGCCGGCGTACTTCGTGCTCGTGTACGGCATGGTCGCGGACGACGCGCACCAGCGGGTGGCGGCGGTCGGCGCGATCGTCGTACTGCTGGCGGTGGTGCTGCGTCTGGCGAGATTCTCCTGCGTGACGGTGAAGGACGGCACCTTCCAGGGCATGCCGTCGCCGTTCGGCGCGCTGACGGTGGTCTCGATCGTGCTGCTCGAGCTGCCCTTCGTGGCGACACTGCTGGCCATCCTCGGCACGGCGTGGCTGATGGTGAGCCGGGTGGAGTACCCGAAGCCGCGGGGCCGACTCGCGGTGGCGATGCTCACCTGGATCGTCCTGTCGATGGGCCTGCTGGCCGCATGGGCGTTCGACGCGCCGAGCGGACAGCTGCTCCTCCAGACGGGCTGCGCGCTCCAGCTGGTCATGGGCGCGGTGATCCCGCTGTTCGCCACGGCTCGCCGGGTGAACAACTTCCGCGACAACCGGCGTGAGGCGCGGGCGGCGCAGCTGCCGTAGCGGTCGTAGGACAAACCGAAGGGCCCCGAGCTGCTTGGCTCGGGGCCCTTCGGCTTTGCCTCGCGTGAGCTCCCTCAGGTCAGGAAGTCCCGCGCGATCCGTTCCGCCACCCGCTCCAGGATCGGCCCCGCGTCCGCGATGCACTTCGCCACGTCCGGCTCGACATCCGTCAGCGGGTACGCCCGGCGGATCCCCGCCCGGCCCAGCGCCTGCGGCGGAAGGGCGAGGCGTCCGCACACCGCGACGACCTCCTTGCCCGCCGCACGGGCCGCCGCGGCGACACCCGCCGGGGCCTTGCCGTGCAGCGTCTGCTCGTCCAGGGAGCCCTCGCCGGTGATCACCAGCGTGGCCTTCGCCAGCGCGGGCGCGAAGCCCAGGACGTCGAGCATGACCTCGATGCCGGGGCGGAAACGCGCGCCGAGGAGGAGGGCGCCGTAGCCGATGCCGCCCGCCGCGCCCGCGCCCGGCGAGGCGGCGTGTTCCGCGGCCTTCGTCCCGACCGTCTCCTCCAGCACCTTCGCGTAGTGGGCCAGCGCGGCGTCCAACGTCTCCACGTCGTCCGGCGAGGCGCCCTTCTGCGGGCCGTAGACCGCGGGCGCGCCCTTCGGCCCGGTCAGCGGGTTGTCGACGTCGCTGGCCAGGATCAGTTCGACGGAGGCGAAGCGCGGGTCGAGGCCCGAAAGGTCCGCCGACGCCAGGTCGGCGAGGCCGCCCCCGCCCGGTGACACCGGCTCCCCCTTCGCGTCCAGGAACCGCGCACCCAGCGCGGACAGCATTCCGGCGCCGCCGTCCGTGGTCGCGCTGCCGCCGACCCCGAACACGATCGTCCCGGCACCCGCGTCCAACGCGGCCCGCAGCAGTTCGCCGGAGCCGTACGTGGACGCCGTGAGCGGCGCGAAGACGCCGCCCGGCAGCCGCTGCAGCCCGCTCGCCTCCGCCATCTCCACGACTGCGGTGTCCCCGCGCAGCGCGAACGCCGCCGTCACCTCCTGGCCGAGGGGACCGGCGACCCGTACCTCCCGCCGTTCGAATCCGGCCGCGACCGCCGCGTCCACCGTCCCGTCGCCGCCGTCGGCCACGGGCAGCGCCTCGGCCTCGAGGTCCGGGACGACCCGGCGCAGCCCGGCCGTCACCCGCTCGGCGACCTGTACGGCCGTCAGCGACCCCTTGAACTTGTCCGCGGCGATGAGCACCCTCTCGGCACCGTTCACTGCAGCGTCCGCCACCTTGCCATCCCCTTGCTCTCCGGGCCCGACGCACGTCAGGGCCAGTCGCGCCGCTGCGACCTTAACCTCAGGACACCCCCTCCGTCATGCCCCGACCCGCCACTGGACCAAGGCCGGCAAGCACCTGTACGGGCGGTCCGAACCCGCGCGGGCGCCGCCGGAATTGGGTAGACCGGTGCTATGACCCCTGTGGGCACTGAGCCAGAGCTCGCCGACCGCGTCCTCGGAGGCTGGCTGGGCCGGATCGCGGGCAACATGCTCGGCAAGCCGGTCGAGCAGGGCGACCTGTGGACGCGGGACCGTATCGACCGCTATCTGCGGCAGGCCGCCGCCCTGCCGCTCACCGACTACCTGCCCGAGCCCGTCGGCGACATCGACGGCTTGGAGCTGCGCCCCGAGTGGCGCCAGTGCGTGCGCGGCCGTATCCACGGCAGCTGCCGCGACGACGACGTCGACTACGCCATCCTCGGCCTGGACCTCCTGGAGACCCACGGCTTCGACTTCAGCACGGAGCAGGTCGGCGAGCTGTGGCTGCTGCGGCTGCCGTATCTGCAGACCTTCACCGCGGAGCGGGCCGCCTACCGCAACCTCGCGGACGGGCTGAAGCCGCCGCTGACGGCGACGTACGACAACCCGTACCAGGAGTGGATCGGGGCGCTCATCCGCGCCGACATCTACGGCTGGACCTCCCCCGGCGACCCGCGACGCGCCGCCTCGCTCGCCCGCCGGGACGCGGTGCTGTCCCACACCGGCAACGGCGTGTACGGCGCGATGTTGGCGGCGGCGCTGATCTCGGCGGCGTTCACGGCGCCGACCGTGCGGCACGCCGTCGACGAGGCGCTCGCCGTGATTCCGGCGAGCTGCCGGCTCGCCCGTACGGTACGCCGGGTCGTCTCCCTCCACGACACGCGGATGACCTGGGAGGACACGCTCACCACGGTGGCCGGGGAGACCGCCGGGCTCGGCTGGATCCACACCATCCCGAACGCCGCCGTACTGACCGCCGGGCTCCTGTACGGCGACGGCGACTTCACCCGCACCATCACGCTCACCGTCCGCGGCGGCCTGGACACCGACTCCACCGGCGCGACCGCGGGCTCGGTGGCCGGCGTCCTGACCGGCGCGGACGCCATCCCCGCGCAGTGGAAGGACCCGCTGGAGGACACGGTGCGCAGCGCGGTGTTCGGCTTCGACGGAGTGCGGATCAGCGAGTTGGCGGAGCGGACGGTGCGGTTGGCGCAGGCGGAGGGCTGAAGCGGGCCAGCTTGCCGGTCGCCGGGATGGGGGCGTCGGAAGCGGTCTCGAGGGCCGCGACGGCCTCTCTCACCCAGTCGGTGTACCAGGCATCCGGGGGCGGAACTGGGACCTGCTGAACGCCGGCGATCGCTTCCCGCCCCAGCGCCAGGGAGAGCCCGCCGGGGTCCTCGTGGTAGTTGAGGTAGCGGGCGACGTCGACGCCTGGAGGGCAGACCTCGTCGAGGACGACGTCGCCGACGAAGTTGCTGGGTCGACGAGCCACCCCTCCCGCACCACGACGGATGGCTTCAGACGGACCCGATACAGACAGAACTGGCTGCGCTGGTCGGCCTGGTCGCGGATCCGACGCAGCATATTGTGGACAGCGGCCTCGTACGTGCCGACGTGGAGGGCCTTCGCCCGCTGGCGCGCGGCCCACGCGGAAACCCGCTGCTCTCCGCCCATCCTCCTGCGGGTCTCGGGAGTCAAGACGGCTGCCGGGTCGAAGTGCCGCGTCGGCCAGTCTGCCTGCGTGCTCGTGTGGTACCAGGAGAACTGCGCGACCCTGTCGTCGTCGAGCGCCGGGTCGCCGGAGTCGAGCGTCACCCGAGGCGAGTCCTCGTGCTCGCAGGCCATGCCGCAGCCGGGGCAGGTCTCCTTCGCCTGCTCCCACCGATCGATCCAGTCCAGATCGACGCGCCACCGATGATCGCAGCGCCCACAGAGCATCTGCCGCTCGCGCGAGAAGTCGATTTGCCGTTCCACGGCACCATTCTCCGGAAGCGTCCGACGGAGAACCAGCCTCAGCCGAGGTCTCGAAGCCGCTGGAACTCCGCTTCCGCGGTATCTGCTTCGTCGCGGAGCAGACCGACGATCTGCTCTGCGGACCTGCTGGGATCCTCGGAGCGCAGCTCAGCCGGGCGGCGGGCAGCGTACCGCTCCCGCGAAAGCCATCTCGGCGTTGAGCAGGGACTCGGACATGGCAGCGAGAGAACTGCTCATGCTTCAACCCTACGGGCGGATGCGTCCGATGCGACGAGACCCCGGCAGATTCGTCGGGGCCTCGTCGCGCACCGAGGATCGATTCCCTACAAGGCGTTCGCCGTCTTGACGCTCGTGTTGCCGATCGGCACGTCGATCCGGTCCCGAGCGACGACGACCCCGTCCTTGACGACGTAGCACTCGACAACGTGCTCGCCCTTGAAGTCCGAGTGCTCGACGCGGACTCCCCGCTTGCTCGAGTCGACGATCTGGCCGCGGATCGCGTCCCGCCGCTCGGCTTCCGGACCACGATTGAGCACCTTCCACTTCAGCGTGTAGGGCTCCCCGACCGAGCAACTGGTGACCACGAACCTCAAGCCCTTGTCGGCCTTGAGCAGGATCCCACCGCGACGCATCGCACGGAGCCAGGTCGGACGCCATCCGGCCTGCGTGACCTCGCAGTCGATGGACACAGTCTCGGACACGTCGACCGGGAACTCATCCTCGATGAACTCCTCGGTGTCCCTGAACGACCGGGACGACTCGCTCGCGCTCTTCGCCAGCGGCACCGACGTGCCGAAGACCTCGCGCCACTTCTTGATGGCGGACGTCTTGCCTTCGTCCGCGATCGCCTCGAGGCATCGGTTGTACGCCTTCTTCGCCTTCGGCTGGAACTGCGCCTTGACGTGGACCCGCTGCCGGCTGCCCAGCGCCAGGTAGTACTCCTGCTCTGACTGATCCTTGAGGAATTCGAAGAAGTCGCGGGCCATGAGGTCGAACGAGCCTGTGCCCGCTGTGTCGTAGTCGTCGGTCTGGTCGAGGAAGTTGTAGACGAGGGTGTCGATGAGCAGGCCGCCCATGTTTACGCCGTTCGCGTTCTTCCATGCCCGTGCCATCCGGGCGAGGTGGCGCATGTTCGTCGAGGTGCGGTCGTTGCACTCCTTGGTCGCAGCGATCTCCTCGCGCGGCTTGGTGACCTTCCAGCCCTCAGCCTTCGTGTCCGGGTAGTCGAAGCTGCCATCGGCGTTCTCGAATGCCGGCTGGACCTCGAACTTGAAGGCGTTGGACGTGAACCGCACTCGGACGACACACTGGTCGACGCGGATATCCGTGTTCTTGTACCGCGCCTTGAGGTCGTCCCGAACCCTCTCGAGAATTCTCCGCGGGCCGGTGTCCCCCTCGTAGCTTGACCGGATCCCGGGCGGGAGGATGAAGATCATGTCGAGGTCGGACACTCCCTTGATCGCGGTGTGCCGGCCGAACGATCCGACCATCAGCTTGTAGTCGGTGCAGCCGTCCTTGTCGCGGAAGTCCTTGTTGAGCGCCTTCGTGATCTCGTCCCGCCGTGAGGCGACCGTCGTGGCCGTCTCCCCGACCTTCAGGTTCTTGAGCAGTGTTTCGAAGATCTCTGAGGTCTTCATCGTCATGCCTCGCCTTCGCCGAGCCGGAGCGCCTCGGGGAGGAAGAGGTCGATCTCGTGCGAGGTGAACGTCATCTCCTCGTTGTTCTGCAGCCCGCCCTGGGCGCGCTCGAACGCCCTGTTGCTCGTCCTGGGCGCGTCGGCGTAGGCGTCGCGCGCGGCCTGCTGCAACTCGTCTCGCCGCTCTCGGCCCTCCGCGTTGGAGACGGTGCCGGACATCAGGTCGGCGATGAGGGAGATGTAGGACTCCCGGACGTCCCACAGCCGAGAGGCGATGCCGCGGTGGGCCTCGGACTCCTCCTCGAACTTGAAGGTCTGCGTCCCCAAGGCTCATCCAGCTGACCAGGAGCGCGATAGAAGAGGTCGCGATGCTCGTCAGCACTGCGTTGCCGAGCAGGCCGACCACCGCGGCAAGGAAGGTGCCCGAGCTGATCGCGGTGAGAGCAATGAGGACGCCCTGCTGCCACCGGTGCTTGGTGAAGCAGATGTCCGCCTGCTTCTCATGGGTCTTGTGGCTGTAGACCACGCGCCCGAAGGCCTCTCGCATCTGCGCCAGAAGGTACGGGTCGCGGTCAGGCACCGCGTCGCTCTCGGGTGTCAATTCGTTCCTACTCGGTCGAGGACTCCTGGACATGCGCCTGAACGTCAGTTGCACATCTTCTGAGTATGGCGGCGACCACTGACACTCCCACCGACTTGAGCTACCTCCCGTTCAGGTCTCGCTCGATCCGGCCTGCCCTGCGGCCCTCTCCTGCTTCGCGCAGGTAGCGGAGAGCGGTGGACACGATGCCGCAAGGCCGCTCGCACTCCTTCTCCACGGCGGCCCCGCGAAGCTCCTGGCTCCAGGCCCGGGCGAGAGCGAGGCTCAGAGCAACTGGTGCTGATCCGGGCGGACCGGGGGCGGACCTGGCAGCTCGCCGACGCCTGTGCCGCGTGCGCGGTGGTGATTCCGTAGGCGGCGACCATCCCGGAGCCCCCTGCGTCGTGCGACGGTACGGCCCGCGAGCCGCCGGCGGCCGGCCCTTGACCTCGATCACGCGGGGACCGCTCGCCGTCAGCCGCAGCTCGACGTGAAGCACCCCCAACTCAGGCCCAGAGCCCGGACCTCGGCGGCCACGACCCCTTCAACATGCCGCTCGACCTAGGCGGCATCGCCTGACCTGCACGATCACCCGCAAACAGGACTTTGAAACGACCCTGCCTCATGCCTCCCGCGTCAGGCACGAGAAGACACCGCGGGAGAAGCAGTACCTGCGTGTACTTCACTGCATGACCCTATTGAGCCCAGGAGGGCCGATGCTCAGCACTCCGAACGCGTACAAGGCCTGGAAAGGCATGACGAGGTCATTCCCGACCCCGGAGGCGCCAGGCCAGTATGCCGCCCCGAACAAGGCGGAGAGGACGGCTTACGCCGTGCTGCTGCATGGACCGGCAGCGCGCTCAGGCGACGCCGACGCGAGTCAGTGGCTGCTGCTGCCCCGGAGGCGCCAGGCCAGTATGGCGCCCCGGGCACGGCGGAGAGGACGGCTTACGCCGTGCTGCTGCATGGACCGGCAGCGCGCTCAGGCGACGCCGACGCGAGTCAGTGGCTGCTGCTGCGCGACCGCACAGCGAAGCGCCTGTAACCGACGCCCAGCAGCAGCCACGCTTCAGGGATGCTTCTCGGAAGTTGCGCCTGAGCTGCTCCTCTGACGGAGTATCAATGAGCGTTGTTCAACCTGAATTCGCTGGTCCCGGTGCTGGCGTGGGCCGGGGCTGGGGGGCTCGTGCCGGTCGTGGGCGTGATCGTTAGCAGGTGATCATTCGGCGCGTTGCCGGTTCGCCGGAATCGCAATGCTGAGTCCGGAATGTTCCTAGGCTCCAAGGAGAGCTGGGTGGGAGGGGGCTGCTGGTGGCGGACGTGCTGACCTGGGTGATGCAGCGGAGGGTCGTGCTGGCCGATCGCGCCGAACGGCTGCGTAAGGAGCTCGCCGAAGTCGATGCCGAGGTGGCCCGGCTGGAGGCCGCCGAGGTGGTGATCGGACAGTTCATCGAGGCCGAGCGAAACGGGCAGGCCGACGACCCGGCCGTGGCTGAGGAGTTGGAGCGAGTGACGACGACTCCGGGTGCAGGTGGGATGCTACTGATCCCGCACCGCGAGCCGGGCGTGGACGAGAGCGCGCTGCCCGCCGGCTACCAGGCGATCATTAAGATCGTGGCCGCGGCTTCGGAACCGGTCCCGGCCAAGGACGTCAGCATCCAGCTCGGCAGGGGCACCCAGCCCGGGCAGGTCGAACCGGTACGCGACAAGCTCAGGCGCCTGGCGGACCGGGGCTGGCTGCATCGCACCCCGGCCGGCCGCTTCACCGCCCTGCCGCAGCCAGCGGTCTGACCGGCCGCGGCCGGATTTCGGCGTAACGCGCAGGCACCCGACGGGAGTTGGGGTGCCCATGCGAAGGAACAACCGCCCCGCCGAGGGCACTGAAGGGCTTGTCTACCAGTGCCGCCTGCCGCTGTCGAGCGCCACCCTGGACCTGGTCTCCGGCCTGATCCGCGGCCATCTGAAGAAGATCCGCTCGCGCTGGCGCAAGCTCCCGCCCGGCCGCATCGCCCTGATCGTCCTGGCCGTCCTCCGCCACGACCAGCGGCTTTCCGACATGGCGGGTGGCAACGGCATCTCCGCGTCCACCGTGCGCCGCTGGCTTCTGGAAGTGACCGGCCTGCTCGCCGCGGGGGCCCCGCGCCTGGACCGCGCCCTGAAGAAAATCGCCCGGAAGGGTGGCGTCGTTGTGTTGCTCGACGGCACTCTCGTCCGCACTCGCCGACGCACCGGGGATGCCAACCGGCCGAACTACAGCGGGAAGCACAAGACCCACGGCCTGCTGTTCCTCGCCCTGACCGACGAGAAGGGCAACTTGGTGTGGATCTCGGCGGCGAAGCCGGGGCGCTCCTCGGAGATCACCGCCGCCCGCCACAACAAGATCACCACCCACCTGCGGGAGGCCGGCCTCGGGGCGCTGGCGGACCTCGGCTTCGTCGGTCTGGACGACGACCCCGACGACCCGGTGATCGTCACCGGCCGCAAAGCGACCCGCGGCCATCCCCTCACCGCCGCCCTGAAGGAGGCCAACCGGCTGGTCAGCCGCGAGCGAGCGGCGAACGAGCACGGCTTCGCAGACCTGAAGAACTGGCGGATCCTCACCAAGGTCCGCATCGACGCCCGCCACGCGACCACGCTCCTGCGGGCTCTCCTCGTGCTGACGAACGGCGAGATCCAGCGTTGACGGACGTAGCTGATCACGGCAGCCGGCATGGGCAGTACGATCCCGTTTCATGGTCGTGGACATGGGGCGGGACGGAAGACAGGACACGGTCGAGCTGGTCTACCGGCCGACGCGCGCCGACTTCCTCGCGGGCGTCCGGGTGCGTGAGCGCCGTCGGCGCCTCCACCTGGTCCGGTGGGGCTTCACGGGGCTGTTCGGGGCCGGCGCCGTGCTGGTGGTGACCGCACCGGAAAGCTCCGCGCAGTCGTTCGTGACCGCCGTCTTCTGCGCCGCCCTGATCTGGTCGATCCCCCACCTCCAGGCCCACCACGCGCTGCGCACAGTCTCCTGGCAGGGCGAGTACCGCACGTCCGTGAGCGAGACGGGGATCGCGGCCGAGACCGCGCACGCGACGCTCGTACAGCGCTGGTCAGTCTTCCGCGGTTACCGCGAGACCCGCGACCATGTGGTGCTGCTCAGCCGCGACCCGAACATCCTGCTCGTGGAGGTGCTACCCAAGCGCGGGCTGCGCTCTTCGCGGGACGCGGAGCGGCTGCGTGTCCTCGTGAGCCGCCATCTGCCCCGTGTCTGAACCCCTTCTCAGTCCTCTGCCGCCGCGGCCGCGGGGCGCTCGACCTCGACCGCCTTGCCGCAGACCCGGCAGACGAGGTGATGGTGTTCGCCGGTGGAGCAGCGGCGGTAGAGATCGACGCGGAGGTGGCTCGGCTGGAGGCCGCCGAAGCAGTTCCGCGAGGCTGAATCTCCCGGTGACGGACGATCACCCCGCAGCGATCACCGTATTCACCAGCAGGAGTGCCCCACCCACCGCCCACACCAGAGCTGTGACCTGCTACTTCAGGTTGGAATCAAGCCACTGATCCCAGGGGCAGGAATACCACCGGTCAGGGCCAAGAAGAGAGGGAGTCGGCGCCGCCTGCGCTGCGCCGGAGCCGATGGAGAAGAGAACAATGCGGTCGGCTCTCAGCTCGGTCGCCTGCTCCTGCAGCTTGCCCCTGGGCCGGGTCATCGGGGGCGGGGGCCTTCCTGGTCGGCCGGAATGTGCGGGCTGACAGCTGCCCCCGGGCATCAGGGTGTGGTCGCCGTCCTTCCCAGCTCTTGGAGACTGTTGAAGGAGGTGAAGCCGGTGCCCTGGCGCAGGTGGGCGCGTCCAGGTGCGGGCGTGGTACGAGGCCGGGAAGTGGCCGGTCTTGGCCAGGACGGCGGGTGGGTTCCTGGGCGGCGCGCTTCAGTGGTGCTCGGCGGCAGTTGTGCGGCGTCGGTGCAGGTGGCGGGCGACGAGGGTGGTGGCGAGGACGGCCGCGGCGGTGAGCAGGTACAGCTCGCGCCTTCGTCGCCGCCGCCCACCTGGCCGCCGCCTGCAACCCGCTGCTGCGCCCGGTGGCCACCACGGTCGCCTACACCGTCGAACGCTGGGCGGACGAGCGTGCCGCCACCGTGTGCGGCGACCGCCGCCAGGTCGCCCGCGCGGTCGGCAAGGCCGCCCTGGCCACCGCCCACCACCGACCCCGCAGGCGCCTGCCCGACGCCGTGCTCGGCCTGCTCGGCCGCCGCCGCAGCACGCTTCACCGCGCCGGCCCCATCCCCCGGCGCGTCGCCGCCCTGCTCAAACCGCCCCGCACACACGCCCTGCCGCTGAACCTCCCCTTGCTGCCGCTGGCCGGAGCCGCCGCCGTGGTCGGCTCCAGCGCCCTGTGCGCGTTCGCCGCCGCCCACGACCTGCACCTGGTCCTCAAACTCGCCGGGGTCCACTGATCGCGCCCCCTGCCGCCGCCCGACGCCCTGCAGCCCTTGAGCGCCGCCCGCTCCCTCTCCTGCCGGAACCCGTCGGAGCCTGGAAGCCACCCCGGACGCCCGCAGCAGCCGCAGCCCGTAGCGCCCGCCACCCATACAGAAGTAACAATCGCTACATTCAGCTGCGTGACTGATGATTGCCCCTCTCTTTCCTGGGTGGTGTTGCTGGTGCGGCTTCCCGCCGCCCCCTCCCGGCACCGCGTGGCCGTGTGGCGGGAATTGCGCCGGATCGGCGCGCTGTCCCTGGGCCAGGGTGCCTGGGCGGTTCCCGACGTTCCGGTGTTCGCCGATGGCCTCGCGCGCGCCGCGCAGTTGGCCGGTGAGGCCGGCGGCGAGGTGGTGACGCTGGCGGCCAGTGGGCGCACGGGCGCCGACGCCGCACGGCTCAAAGAGCTGTTCGCCGCCGCCCGGGCCGAGGACTGGGCCGAGTTCCTGGCCGACTGCGGCAAGTACGAGGCGGAGCTGGCCAAGGAGATCCGCAAGGCCAAGTACACCCTGGCCGAGCTGGAGGAGGAAGAGCAGAGCCTGGAGCGGCTGCGCCGCTGGCACCGGGATCTGACGGCACGGGACGTCTTCGGCTCGCCGGAGGCGGCCCGCGCGGGCGAACGGCTCAAGCAGTGCGCGGCGGCCTGCGAGGACTACGCGGAACGCGTCTTCGCCGCCCTGCACCAGACCCCGGGGCAGGACATATGACCGCGCAGGCAGCAGCTTCCGCGCCCAAGCGCACCATGTGGCCGCTGTACGCGGCCGGATTCACCACCGCCTTCGGCGCCCACGGCATCGCCGCCAACCTCGGCGGCTTCTCCGACGACGCGGTCACCTCGCTGCTGGTCCTGGGCGGGCTGCTCGCCCTGTACGACGGCGCCGAGGTTCTCCTCAAGCCGCTGTTCGGCACGCTGGCCGACCGGATCGGCGCCCGCCCGGTGATGATCGGCGGGCTGCTCGGCTTCGCGCTCGCCTCGGCCTCGTACGTGGCCGCGGACAGCCCCGGCTGGCTGTGGGCGGCCAGGCTCGGGCAGGGAGCGGCGGCCTCCGCGTTCTCACCCGCCGCATCCTCCCTGGTCGCACGGCTCAACCCGGCGGCCAAGCACGGACGGGCGTTCGGCTCGTATGGCTTCTACAAGTCGATCGGCTACACCCTGGGCCCGCTGCTCGGTGGAGTGCTGGTCTGGGCGGGCGGGCTGCGGCTGCTGTTCACGGTGATGGCCCTGCTCGGCGCGGCCGTCGCCGTGTGGGCGCTGACCGCCGTGCCGCACGTCCCACCGCTGCCCCGCGCCCGGCAGACCGTCCTCGACCTCGCCCGCCGCCTGGCCGATCCCGCCTTCCTCGGCCCGACGGGCGCGCTGGCCGCCGCCACCGCCGCGCTCTCGGTCGGGGTCGGCTTCCTGCCGGTGTCAGGGGCCGCCGCCGGGCTCGGCACGGTTGCCACCGGGGCCGCGGTCTCCGTACTGGCCCTGTGCGCGGCCTTGGTCCAGCCATGGGCGGGCAAGGCCCTGGACGCCGAGCGTTTCACGGCACGCACCGGACTGGCATGGGGACTCGCCCTCACCGCCGCCGGGCTGGTGGCCGCGATGCTGCCCGGCCTTGCGGGCGTGCTGCTCGGCGCCGCGCTCATCGGCGCCGGAACCGGCCTGATCACCCCGCTCGGCTTCGCCGCGCTCGCCGCCACGACACCCCCTGAACGGCTCGGCCAGACCATGGGATCAGCCGAACTCGGCCGCGAACTCGGCGACGCCGGCGGCCCGCTGCTGGTCGGCGCCGTCGCCGCCACCACCACCCTCACCTACGGCTACGCCGCCCTGGCCGTCCTGCTGGCCCTCGGCCCCGCCCTGGCCCTGACCGCACACCGCCGGACCACACCGGCACCCAGGTAGTCGGACAGACCAAGCCCCGCTACCTCCGTGACCGCCAGCGGCCCTGGATGTGCAATCGGGGCACGTTGGTGACCAGAGGCGGGAGCACCGCGTCGCGGCAGAGGCGGCGTACGGCCGAGAAGGTCTGAGCAGACTACGTCCCGGAAGCCGTCCTCGGACTGCTCGGCAGACGCCGCTCCGCACTGCACGGCGCCGGGCCCATACCCCGCCGCGTCGCCGCCCTGCTGGCCGAGCCGCGCATCTACTCGCCGCCGCTGCACGTCCCCCTGCTCCCGTTGACCGCAGCCGCCGCCGTGGTCGGCGCCAGCGCCCTGTGCGCTTTCGCCGCCGCCCACGACCTGCACCGCGTCCTCGAACTCGCCGGCGCCCGCTGAGCAGAACCTCAGAGCTTCCCCGGCATGTTCTTCGCGGCCCTGGCAGGACCCGCCGGTGCCGACCGCGGACCCACGCCCTCGAAGAACAACGGGGGGCCGCTGTACACGGCCGGTTCCACCGTCTTCCGGGCCGGAGGCATGTCAGTTTCGGAGCAGCAGGCGGAAGGTGGTGTGGCCGGGGCGGCTGGTGACGTCGACGGTTCCGTGGTGGGCGGTGATGACGGCGTGGACGATGGCGAGGCCGAGCCCTGTGCTTCCGGTGCTGCGTGAGCGGGCGTGGTCGGCGCGGACGAAGCGTCCGAAGACCTCGGGCTGGAGCCCCTCGGGAATGCCCGGTCCGTCATCGCTCACGGTCACCCAGGTACCGGTGGTGTCCGCGGTGAGGGAGATGGTCACTTCCGTGCCGGGTGGGGTGTGGGTGCGGGCGTTGGCGAGGAGGTTGCCGATGGCCTGCTGGAGGCGGTGTGCGTCGCCGGTGACGGTGACGGGTTCTTCGGGGAGGTCGAGGAGCCAGCGGTATTGAGGGCCTGCGGCGCGGGCGTCCTCGGTGGCGTTCAGGACGAGCCGGGTGAGGTCGACCGTCTCGTGTTCGAGGGGGCGTCCGGCGTCGAGGCGGGCGAGGAGGAGCAGGTCGTCGACGAGGCGGGTCATGCGCTGTGATTCGGCGTCGATGCGTTCCAGGGCGTGGTGGACTTCGATGGGGACGGGGCCGTGGTGGCGCAGGGCGAGTTCGGCGTGGCCGCGGATGTTGGCGACGGGGGTGCGTAGTTCGTGGCTGGCGTCGGCGGCGAAGTGCCGGAGCCTTTCCTCGCTGGCGCGCAGTCTTTCCTCGCTGGCCTGGCGCCGGGTGAGGGCGTCCTCGACGTGGCCGAGCATGTGGTTGAGCGCGGTGCCGACCTGGCCGACTTCGGTGCGTGGGTCGGTGTCGGGCAGGGGCTGCGGCATGGCGACTTCGCCGCTGGCGAGCGGCAGTCCGGCGACGCCGGCGGCTTGTGCGGTGACCCTCTGGAGAGGGCGCAGGGAGATCCGTACCCACAGGGCGCCCGCGATGCCGGTGGCTGCGAGGGCTGCGCCGAACACGGCGGCCTCGACGGCTTCGAGGCGGTGGAGTGTGTCTTCGACGGGGTGCAGCGGCAGACCGGTGATCAGGATGTCGTGGTCGTCGCCCTGGACGGCAATGAGGCGGTAGGGCCCGAGCGTGGAGAGGCGGATGGTGTGTCCGCGTCCGTCGGCGGGGATGTCCGCCAGTGCGCGGCGATCACCTTTGGCTAGCTGGACGGGGCGGTCGGTGGCGTCGTCGACCACGGCAGCCTGGCTGACGGCTCCCGCAAGGAGGCGGGCGCCGAAGGTCGCCTCGGACTGCCCCCGGGTATCGGGGCGGTTGTCGGCGTCGGGTGTGGCTTCATGTTCCAGGCTGGCGGCGAACCGGCCGCCGGATGCGGTGAGCTGTTCGTCCAGACGCCCCATCAGAAACCCTCTCAGCGCGAGAGCGGTGGTCACACCGACGGCGAGGCACGCGAGGGCGAGGAGGGTGACGAGTCCGGCGGTGAGCTGGCCGCGCAGAGTGCGGGGCACAAGCCGTCTCACGAGGGCTCCGGCTTGAGGACGTAACCGACACCGCGCACCGTGTGGATCATGGGGATGCGTCCGGCGTCGATCTTTTTGCGCAGGTAGCTGATGTAGAGCTCGACGATGTGGGCGCGGCCGCCGAAGTCGTAGGCCCAGACCCGGTCGAGTATCTGATCCTTGGACAGCACCCTGCGGGGATTGCGCATGAGGAACCGCAGGAGTTCGAACTCGGTGCGGGACAGGTCCACGACCGTCCCCGCGCGGCGGACTTCGCGGGCTTCCTCGTCCATGGTGAGGTCGCCGACCGTCAGCCAGTTCTCACCCGGCTCTGTGGCCATGCCGGCCCGGCGCAGCAGTCCGCGCAGCCGGGCCAGGACTTCTTCCAGGCTGAAGGGCTTGGTGACGTAATCGTCGCCGCCCGCGGTGATGCCCGCGATGCGGTCCTCGACCGCGTCGCGGGCGGTCAGGAACAGCACGCACACGCTGGGCGCCTCGCGCCGCAGTTCGCGCAGGACCTGCAGGCCGTCAAGGTCGGGCAGCATCCAGTCCAGAACCACCGCGTCGGGCCGGAAGTCACCGGCCGTCGCGAGCGCGCCGGCCCCGTCAGCGGCCGTCCGCACCTGCCAGCCCTCGCCGGTCAGTACGCCGGCCAGCACGTCGGTGACGTCCGGTTCGTCGTCGACGACCAGGACCCGCACCGGCGCCCCGTCGGGTCGGTGCAGGAGAGATTTCGTTCCGCGCTCGTCCATGGTCTGCCCAGCATCCCCCAGCCCGGCACTGCCGTGAGGGGCGGGACCTCTGAGTTTCCTCTGAATCGCCGCTGAGGCGGGCCGCCGGGGGCTGTTTCAGAAGGTACGCAGAGGTCGGGCCGTGAGGCTGGCCGCCCATCGCCGGAGCGTGCTCTTCCGGAGGAGCCTCATGACCACCACGTTCACGTCCACCACCTATGCGAGCCGCGGAATGCGTCACCGGCAGCCGCGCCGCAGCATCGTGCCGTTCCTGGCGCAGCTGCTGATCTGGACCGGTGCCGCCGGGGTGCTGGGCTTGTGGTGGAGCGACACGACCTCCGTGATCGGCCCGGCGGGCTGGCTCACCGGCGCGGGGCGTATCACCGGTCTGCTGGCCGGCTACGCGTGCGCGGTCCTGCTGGCCCTGATGGGCCGCATCCCGCTCCTGGACCACACCGTGGGCACCGACCGCCTCGCCCGCTGGCACGCCCTGGGCGGGCGCTGCACCATCTCGCTCGCCCTCGCCCACACCCTGCTGATCATCTGGGGCTACTCCCTGACCTCCCACACGAACGTGGTCAGCCAGACCTCCACCCTCGTACTTCACTACCCCGATCTCCTCAAGGGCACCGCCGGCTTCCTGCTGTTCCTCGCCACCGGCATCCTCTCGGCCCGCGCCGCCCGCCGGAAGATGAGCTACGAGACCTGGCATTACCTGCACTTCGCCACCTACCTCGCCGTCTTCCTCACCTTCGGACATCAGCTTTCCAACGGCGCGGACTTCGTCGGCAACCGACTCGCCCAGGCGGCCTGGTACACGCTCTTCCTCTGCGTCGCCGCGCTGGTGGCCTGGTACCGGTTCGCCGTTCCCCTGCGGCGCGGGCTGCGCCACCGCCTGCGGGTCACTGGGGTGTATCCCGAGGCGCCGGGCGTGGTCTCCGTCCACCTCAGCGGCGAGCACCTTGACGAGCTGAGGGCTGAGCCGGGTCAGTTCCTGCGCTGGCGCTTCCTTACCCGCGGGCTGTGGTGGACCGCCAACCCCTACTCGCTTTCCGCCCCCGCCCATCCCGGGCGGCTACGGATCACGGTGAAGGCGGCCGGCGGGCACAGCGCCGCGCTCGCCCGGCTGGCTCCCGGCACCCGCGTATGGGCCGAGGGCCCCTACGGCGGGTTCACCGCGCACCGCCGCACCGCCCCCAAGGTCCTGCTCCTGGGCGGCGGCGTCGGCATCACCCCCCTGCGGACCCTGTTCGAGACACTGCCGGGACAGGTCACGCTCATCTACCGGGCCCGCCGCGCCGAGGACCTTGCCCTGCGCGGTGAGATCGACGCGATCGCCGCCCACCGCCGCGCCGCCGTCCACTACATCGTCGACGAGCCGACCGGATACTCCCCGCCGCTCACCGCTTTGGGCCTGACCAGCCTGGTGCCGGACCTGGCCGCGCACGACGTGTATCTCTGCGGCCCGCCTGGCATGACCGAGGCCGCGATACGGGCACTGCGGGAGGCAGGTGTGCCGGGCCGCCGCATCCACCACGAGTCTTTCGCGCTCTAAAAGGAGAACCACCATGCGCCGAGCCGTCCTGGCCACCACCGGGATCAGCGCCCTGGTCACCACGCTGCTCGCTCTCAAACCGCACCAGCTCCCCGCCCTGGCCGGCGTCCCGCCACGTTCCCCCCTGGCCTCCTCTGCGCCGCCCGCTCCGGGCAGTACTACCTCGGGCAAGCCGAGAGGGACGGGCACGTACACCGGAGATCCCATCGACACCCAGTACGGGACCGTGCAGGTGGCCGTCACCCTCACCAGCGGCAAACTCACCGCCGTCCGGGTGCTCCAGGCACCGGACCAGAACGGCCGGGACCAGCAGATCGCCTCCTACGCCCTGCCCCGACTGACCCAGGAAGCGCTGGGCGCTCAGAGCGCCCACATCGACGCCGTCTCCGGCGCCAGCTACACCAGCCAGGGCTACATCCAGTCCCTGCAGAGCGCCCTGGACCAAGCCCATGCCTGACACCGCACGCCGCCTGCACCACGTCGAACACGTGATGGGCACCGTCTTCTCCTTCGACATCCGCGACCAGCCCACCTCAGCCATCCACCGCGCCCTCGCCCACGCCGTCCGCGCCCTGCACACCGTGGACGCCGTGTTCTCCACCTACCGACCCGACAGCGCCATCAGCCGACTCGACCGCGGCGACATCCGCCTCACCGACTGCCCGCCCGAGGTCCACGAAGTGCTGTCGCTGTGCGCCCACGCCACGCACACCAGCGACGGCTGGTTCAGCATCACCCCCAACGGCTCCCTCGACCCCTCCGGCCTCGTCAAAGGCTGGGCCACCGAAGCCGCATCCCAGCTGCTGTACGAAGCCGGCGCCCGCAACACATGCGTCAACGGCGGCGGCGACCTCCAACTGCGCGGCCATGCCGCCCCCGGCACCCCGTGGCACATCGGCATCGCCCACCCGCTGCGCCCCGGCGAGCTCGCCACGGTCATCACCGCCGAGCAGGGCCTGGCCATCGCCACCTCAGGAACCGCCGAACGCGGCGCCCACATCTTGAACCCTCACGACGGCACACCCGCCACAGAACTCACCTCCCTCACCGTCAGCGGCCCCCGGCTGACCATGACGGACGCCTACGCCACCGCCGCGTTCGCCAGGGGCGACAGCTCCCGCGACTGGCTCGAATCGCTGCCCGGATACGAGGCGCTCGCCCTCAAGCCCGACGGCCAGGCATGGCGCACAACCGGATTCACCGTCCATGGACGATGACGCGGGTCACGGGCCACCTCATGCCCTCAAGCAACGCGCGCCCCCCTTACGGCCGCGGCTTCCACACCACGGCCGACCGAGTTGCCCGAGCCCCGCCTGTCCCCTCCAGCCCTTGAACACCCACCTCGAAGGAGCCCCCTGTGGGACCCCATCTCATCAACGGCATCCCCGCACACGTCCTGTTCGTCCACGTCGTCGTGGTCCTGGTGCCCCTCACCGCACTCTGTCTGGTCCTGTGTGCTGTCCGGCCGTCGCTCATGCGCCGATTCGGTTTCGCACTGCCGATCCTCGCCCTGGTATCCCTGGTGAGCGTGCCACTGACGACAAATGCCGGCGAGTGGCTGGAACAACACGTGGACAGCAACGCCCTGGTCCGCAAACACGCCGAACTCGGTGACCAACTGCTCCCCTGGGCGGTGGCCTTGTTCGTGCTGGCCACCGCCGTGTGGTGGACGTACCGCCGCGCCGCCGCCCGCACCCCCGATGCGGTGCAATCCGCCGGCGGGGCCCTGGCCACGGTGCACCTTCCGCTGCGCATCGCCGCCGCCGCACTGTCGCTCGTCGTCGGCATGGGCGCAGGCATACAGGTCTACCGAATCGGGGACTCCGGCGCCAAAGCCGCCTGGCACGACGGCTACTCCGCCATTCCCCAGCAGGAGCGCAACTGACACGCGCCTGCCCAGACGCGCTCACGGCCGAATGGCGGCTCATCGGGTGACGCAGCTGGTCGACGCGAAGGTCACTGGCGGCTAGATCACCGTGTCCAGGGCGAGCGGCTCCAAGGGAGAGTCCGGTGCGGAACGGACGCAGTCAGCTGCGAGGCCCGAACCCGGTCAGTGGCTCTCCTCTCCCTGGGCAACTTCGACCTGGTGATGGAAGGCGAGCACGCCGGTTGCCCCGGCGCAGACCGACAGGACCGCGCAGGCGGCGAGTAGAAGCGCAGTACAGCGCGTGGCGCGCGAGCGCCGCTCGGAGGGCGTGAGGAGGGCGGCGACGCGTTGGGGAACGGGGCCGGTCGTCGCCGCGGGTGCGAAGTCGGGGCGGGTGGATCGGGAGGCTTGGCCGGCGAGGGCGGCGCGGGCGATGGCTGTGGCGATCAGGCGCCGGTCGCCGAGTGTGGTGGCGGCGGCCTCGTCGGCCGCCCGCTCGGCGGTGAGCCGGATGGTGGCCCGGATGGTGCGCAGGGCGGGGTGGCAGTGAGCGGCGAGTTCGGCGGCGGCGAGGAAGTAGTGGTGGCCTGCCTGGTTGTGGGCTCGTTCGTGGGCGAAGAGGGCTTCGCGTTCGGCGGGGCCGAGGCTGCGCAGCATCGCGCTGGTCACGACGATCCGGTGGGGCCGTCCCGGCAGGGCGTACGCGTCCGGGTGGGGTGAGTCGATGACGCACAGGTCGCCGGCGGCGGGGCGGCGGTCGGCCTGCGTGCGGGCGGTGCGAAACAGGCGGGCCTGGCGGAGGGCCGAGCGTGCGAGGGTCCAGGCACTGAGGGTGAGCACTCCGGTGGCCGCCGTGGCCGCGGGGACGACGAGGAAGTCCGACGGCGTGCGCAGGGGGTGGACGAGTTCGCCGAGTGCGGCGAATGCGGGAAGTTTGAGCAGTCCGATCAGGACCAGGGCGCCGAGAGCGGCCACGCAGGCGCCCGCCAGGGCCAGCACAGAGGCCGTGAGGACCCACAGTGCGGTGACAGGAGCCAGGCGATCGAGGGTGCGGCGGGCCAGCGCCGGCGCGAGGAAGGGCAGGAGCAGCGGTACCAGTAGCAGAGCGGTCATCGCTCCTCACCCTCCAGCAGCTGGCGCAGGAGCTGCTCGTCGTCGGGGCTGAGCTGGGCGACGAAGCGCGCCAAGACCGTCTCCCGGTCGGTGTCCCGGTCGAGTTCGGTGTGCATGCGCCGGGCGGTCAGGCCGGGAGCGTCCTGCACGGGGAAGTAGGCATAGCCGCGCCCCTGCCGTTCACGGCCGACGACGCCCTTCTCGTGCAGACGGGTCAGGATGGTCGTCACCGTCGTCCGGGCCAGTTGGGAGCCGAGTTCGGTCTGCACCCGGCCCGCGGTCAGCGGGGCCCCGGCGGCCCACAGGGCGGCCATGACGGCGGCCTCGAGCTCGCCCGCCGGCCGCCTCTCGTCCTTCGCGTCGGTCATGGAACCTTCCTCACCCCGCTATCGTCTACAGTCCAGTAGACCGTCTACAGCATTGTAGTCGCTTGTCGGGTGCCGTTCCGCCGCATCCGATGATCCGGACGAAGGGGTTCTCGTCGATGACCACACCCATGCACCTATCGTCGCAGCTCGCTGTCAACGTGCTGGATGCCCAGTCGCTGCTGTCCACTTTCGGCGTGCTCGGCGTGGGTGTGGTGCTGTTCGCCGAGACGGGCCTGCTGATCGGTTTCTTCCTCCCGGGCGACTCGCTGCTGTTCACGGCCGGTCTGCTGTGCACCGGCACCGCCGACCGCGGGCTGAAGCTGTCTCTTGCCCCACTGCTGGTCGCCGCGGCGGTGGGGGCGCTGGTGGGCTCGCAGTGCGGATATCTCCTCGGCCGGAAGGCGGGCGGCGCCCTGCTCGCACGCAGTCGTTCGGCCCGGTTGCACGAGGGGGCGAGACGGGCGGAGGAGCTGCTGGAGCGCTACGGGCATGCGAAGGCGATCGTGCTGGCCCGCTTCGTTCCAGTGGTGCGGACAGTGCTGAACCCGACGGCGGGTGCACTGGCGGTACCAGTGCGGACGTTCACCGTCTGGCAGGTGACGGGCGGGCTGGTGTGGAGCCTGGGGCTCACGCTGGCGGGATACGCGCTGGGCTCCTCCGTACCGAACGTGGACCGGTATCTGCTGCCGATGGTCGCGGCGATCGTGGCCCTGTCGCTGATTCCGCTCGCTTCCGAGGTGTACCGCTCGCGCCGGGACGCGAAGGCGAAGGAGACCCGCGGATGATCCTCGCTTTCGACGGCTCGTCGATCGACGGCTCTGCCTACACCGACGTGGTCAACCTCGCCCGGCAATCCCCTGCGTGGCTGGACGACGCGGTGTCGGCCTGGTCGACGTACGGGCCTGGGCTGTTCGCCGTGCTCATGGTCATCGGCTGGTGGGGTGCCCGGCGGGTGGGCGTCAGGGCCTCGGTGACAGCGCTCGCCGTGCCGTTCATCGTGGTTCTGGCCTACGGGGTGGATACGGGGCTGAAGCTGCTGGTGCGCGAGGACCGGCCCTGCCAGAGCCTGCATGTGACCCCGCTGGAGGCGTGTCCGGCGCCCGGCGACTGGTCCTTCCCCAGCAACCATGCGGCAATCGCCGCCGCGGCGGCCGTCGCCCTGCTGTTCGTCTCCCGTCGACTCGGCGCGGTCGCCGTGGTGGCCGCCTGCGCGATGGCGGCCTCGCGTGTCTGGGTCGGCGCACACTACCCCCACGACGTAGTGGCGGGTGTCACGGTGGGCACCCTGACAGCGCTGCTGGCGATGACCGCGCTGCGGCGGAATCCACAGGCCCTCGCCCAACGCATCACGGCCACCCGGCTGCGTCCACTGCTGGTGGCCACATGAAGCGCGGCGATCTGGCCGAGCTGGCCGGCAGCACCGGACTCGGCGCGTGGACGGCGTTCGGCGTGCTGACCATGGTCGTCGTCGGCCGCGACGGCGTGCCCCAGTTCGCGGACGGCGACCTTCTCTCCTGGTCCGTCGGCCACCGACCGGACATGGCGGTGGCGTTCGCCCGCGGACTGACCGCCAGCGGGACGGCTGTCGTCCCGTATCTGCTGGCCGTGCTAGCCGGAATCATCGCGGGGCGTACGCTGCGGCAGCGGATGGTGGCCGTCGCGCTCTGTCTGGCCTGCCTCGGGGCGGGTCAGGCGTTGCGGCACGTGGTGATGACGCTCGTCGCCCGGCCCCGGCCGCCGCACGCGGACTGGGCAGCGCACGCTTCGGGGTGGGCGTTCCCGTCCGGTCACGCCACCACCGCGGCCCTGACCGCCGGACTGCTCGTCATCGCCGTCCGCGTGTGCAGCCCGCGCGGCAGGACCCCGCTCACCCTGGTCATCGTCGGTTGGGGTGCGCTGGTCGGGCTGACCCGCGTCTACCTCGGGGTGCACTGGTTCACCGATGTCGTCGGCGGCTGGCTGTTCGCCCTCGGCTGGCTGGGCGTGTGCCTCTGCGCGATGGCCTGGTGGCTGCCCGAGCGATTGATACCCGGTACGCCGGACACGGCACCAGAACCGAGGGAGGACCATGCACCCCAAGATCCTGGTCGTCGAGGACGATCACGCCCTGCATGACGTGCTGGTGCGCGGACTGCGCGACGAGGACTTCGACACGGCGCCCGCGCCCGACGGCGCAACCGCCCTGCGCCTGGCCACCGACGACATCGCCGCCGCCGTACTCGACGTCGGACTGCCCGACGCCGACGGGAGGGACGTCTGCCAGGCCATGCGCGCCAACGGATTCCTCTCCCCCATCATCTGACGGCCCATCACCCGTCGTCGTCGGCACCAGCGGCCGTCCCACCATCAACACCGACGGCCTCGTCTACACCAAGTAACCCCAACCGCCCTCGGATCAGGGACGCATGACGCCGGGGGCCCTCTTCCCGCCTGGTCAGCCCGGCAGGAAGAGGGCCCCTTGCGGTGTGGCAGGTCCGGACCGTCGGTTGATGAGTAGCTCCGCCTCGGATCGGGTGCTGCCTAGGGCCGGTTGGAGGTCCCCTTCGACGGCTTGGCCTCGGCGCTCAACCTTCCTTGGCTCTTCCCTGTCTTCTCTGCCTTCCTTGCCTTCTCGGTCTTGTTCGTCTTCGTCGGCGCCGGGGTCGCTTCATTCGCCGATCCCGTCAACTGAGCACAGTAGGCAGCGACTTGTTGCTCGCCGCCTGCGGCGCGGACGAGACGCTGCCATGCCGTGGCGTTCAGCGCGTGGCCACGGTCCTTGACCTTCTCGTAGGCGCGACAGTGCGCCTCAACGGCCTTCGCGGTGCCCGGGTGTGAGGAAGAGGCAGCGGGTGCCGTGTCGGACCCGGTGGCAGGAGAGCCCTGTTCGCCGGGCGTGGGTGTGGGCGGCCGAGGCGTGCTGTGACTGGTGCCGGCTTCGGGAGTATCGTGCTGCCCGCTGTCCACCACGCCGATGGACGCGAAGGCGATGCCGCCCAGCAGCAGGCCCGGCACGAGGGCGAGTGCCCCGCCGCGTGCCCAGCGTTGCTTGCTGGTCCTCGGGCGCCAGTCGTCCCGGCGCCGGGTGCGCAGGACCCCGTCGCTCGCCGTGCGTGCGCTTCGGAACGCGGCAAGGGCGGCCTGCTCCGCGTTGTCGTCCACGGGCTGTTGCCGCAGTGCCTCACCGATCCGTTCGGCCGTGCGGTCCAGGCCGGACGTGTCGTTGCGTTCGGTCGGGTGGCCGAGGCGTGGGGCGGCCTCGGGCTTGTGGGCCTCGCCGCTCAACCGTTCGTCTCCGTTTCGAGGGGTGTCCATCTCGGTTCCCCCAGCGTCCGCGCGACATCCTGTCTCACTTCGTCGGGGCCGAGCAGGTGGGACAGGTTCTTCACGCCACGGCGGGCCAGGACCCGTACGACGGCGCTGGGCCTGCCCATCACCCGGGCAGCCGCGCGCTCGTCCAGACGTACGACATGGCGGAGGAGGATCGCCTCGGCCTGGGCGCGGGGCAGGCGGGTGACCAGGGCCTGGGCGGTCTCGGCGGACAGCGTGGTTCCGGGCAGGGCGTGGGCGATGTGGTCCCCGGTCAGCGGCGTCGAGGGGCTTCCTGCCGAGCGGGGCGATGGGCCGCGAGGTCGGAGGTGGCCGCGCGCGTGGCGTCGGGCGATGTGCGCCGTCCAGGCGCGGAATCCGTGCCCGTCGCCACGAAACCGTGGCAATTCGCGGGCGATCTCCCGCCAGGCAGCGGCGGCGACGTCCGCGGCGCGCTCACCCACGGTCCCGCGCAGGTAGCCGAGCAGGCCCGGCTGTATCAATCGGTACAGCGCGGAGAACGCGGCCTCGTCACCGTCCTGGGCCTGGGCAACCGCTGTGCGCAGTGCCAGATCGTCGGCCGAAACGCGCTGAGCGTGCCCTCCCTTTCCCACGATCCGTCCCCCCACTGGCCGAGCAACGCCCCGGAGCGTACGGCACGTCACACGGACCCTCCAAATGATCGGTGGCCAGGCCACACAACCATGACACGCAAGCACGCCCGTGTCCGTGTGCCCGCAAGAGGGTGGTCCCGGGACCCCCTTTGGATGGTGACGTGATCCCTGCCCGGTGCCGTGCCGTTTCCTGTGCCGCGTTGGTGTCTATCAGCGACCGGATCAGCACCGGCGTGCGCAGCCCCGTGGGTACGTGGCCTCGGTCCCTACGGCGCTGGCTCAGTCGTCGGATCCCTTGCCTTTTACCTTGCCGTGCTTGCCCTCGCCATCGTGATCCTCGCCGTCCCCATGGTCTTGCGCTGGAGGCACTGGGGTGGACGGCGAAGCAGCCGGTGGCGTAGCGGCAGGGGCTTCACTGGCGGGTACGGACACAACGGTCGTCGGTGTCGGCAATGTCGTCCGCGTCGGCGAAGTCGCGGGTGCCGGACTGTCGTCGCCTGAGTTCAGTGATGCTCCGATGACGGCGGCAGTGGCGAACAGGACCACGGCGCCGCCGCCCAGCGCAGCCTTGGGCACGAGCCTGCGCCGGCCGCGCGGCCGCGAGTGTGTGGCGCGGGCATCGGCCGGGCGCGGCGGTACAGGAGCAGGGGCGACCGGAGCGGGCATGGGGGCGGTGCTCTCCGGCTCGGTCGGGGACGGCACCTGCTCCTGCGTGCTGAGCCAGGTGGCTGCCTGCTCGGCGCTCGGCCGGTGCCCGGGGGCCTTGGCGAGCAGGTGCAGCAGGTAGTCGGAGAGCGGCTGCGGTATCTCGGGGCGCAGGCGGGCCGGCGGCATCGGGGCGGCGTCGACGTGCTGCTGCACGACGGCGAGCGAGGTGGTGCCACGGAACGGCGGCTGGCCGGTGAGCAGCTCGTACAGCACGCAGCCCAGCGAGTAGACGTCCGATGCGGGCTGCGCGGGTCGCCCCAGCGCCCGCTCGGGGGCCAGGTAGTCGGCGGTGCCGAGGATCTTGCCGGTGGCGGTCACGGTGCTGTCGGCACTGTCGGCGAAGCGGGCGATACCGAAATCCGTGATCTTCACGAGGCGGTCATTGGAGATCATGACGTTGGCGGGCTTGATGTCCCGGTGGATCACGCCCTGACTGTGTGCGGCCGACAGGCCCGCCGCCACCTGTGCCGCAATCGCGGCCGCCACCTGCGGGACCAGGGTGCCGCGCAGGGACCGCTCCTGAGCCAGGCTCCAGCCCTCGACGAGTTCCATGACCAGGTAGAGCCGGCCGTCATGGGAACCGAAGTCGTACACGCTCACCACGTGCGGATGGTTCAGGCGGGCGGCCAGGGCCCGGGACTCGCGTTCCATGAGCGTCTCCGTGGGGGAGATCGCGTTTTCGGGGAACGGATCGGCAGGGTCTTCCAGGCCGGGGATGTCCGGGTCGGGTTCGGTACCGGGCGGGTCCAGGGAGCCTGCCGTGCCGTCACCGCTGGAGAGATAGACAGGTGTGGTGCGCAGCCGGTCGGCCAGGTAATAGGGGTCGTGTGCTTGCCAGTTGGTGCGCTGGGCGACCGGGTCGCCCCACAGTGCCGTCCAGTCCAGGCCCAGGTACGTCATCGCGGCCCGGATCGCATGCGGGTGCTGGAGTGGATGTACGAAGCCGCTGAAGCTCGCCGCGGCACGGAACATCCCCGGGTGACGCGCGGCGTAAGAGACGGCGCCGAACCCTCCCTGCGACTCCCCCGCGGCCGCACGACGACTCCCCGCCCCGTAGTGGCGTTCCAGTAGTGGGCGCACCTCCTTCAGGTGGAACGTCTCCACCGCGGGCGGTCCGCCCCGGCCGCCGTTGTGCCAGTCGCTGTAGAAGCCGAACAGCGGCATCTCCGGCATCACGACCAGGACGTCGCGCAGCTGGGGCAGGTCGTGCAGGCGGGGGTCGTAGTCCTCGGTCCAGGCTTTGTAATTGCCGTCACCGCCGACCAGCAGGTACAGCGTCGGCCAGCTCTCACCCGGCCGCCGCTCCTGCCAGCCGTCCGGGGTCAGCAGCCGGACCTTCGCGGCCCGGCCCAGAGCCGGTGAGTCGACGGTGAGGTCGACCAGACGCTCACCTGCCTTCTCCTCGGCGGTGACCCGGGCACCGTGCGCCGCGGGAGCGGTCGCCTCGGCGTCCGTGGCGGAAACCCCGATCAGCAGCAGAAGGTCGGCGACGACCAGGGCGAGGAGCAGACGTAAGCGGGAGGGATTCCACGGCATGGCGAAGGTCCTCTCGGAAGTGCGGGTGTCGTGTTTCGCCGGCCGCCGGACGGAGGGCAGGAGCAGGACGCCGACGACAGCGGTGACGGCACCTTTCACTGAGGTCACGTGCTTCGATCACGCCGACGACGGTAAGAAGCCCGGACCATCCGGACATCCGCCCTCGGGAGTCGGCGACTACTCCCAGGGGAGTAGCTCTCGTTCAGACGGTCCCAAGATGCTGCCGACACCCTGAGGGCATATCAGGCAAACATGCGTATTGCCCTTGAATTTTCCGGTGCCAGACTATTTCCGTCATCGCGTTTGTCTCACGGGATTCTCATTCCCGGACCATGGCGAATCCAGGACCTGCACCCACTATGGTCAAGTATTCAATGGGAAGGTAAGGCTCCGGACACGAGGCGGGCAGGGAGGCACCGGGTATGGCGTTGAGCGGTTCGGGAGTGCGCCGCGTGGCCCGCGGAGTACGGCGGCGGATGCGGAAGGCGGCCGAGCCCCCGGCGCCGCAGTCGGCCCACCGCCTCGTGCCGGACCCGGTGTTCGTCATCTCCTCCGTGCGCTCCGGCTCCACGCTGCTGCGGGTCCTGCTCAACAGCCACCCGCAGATCCGGGCCCCCCACGAGATGCACCTGCGCACCCTCTCTGTCGACCTCACCAAGCCGTACACCCAGAAGGCCATGACCCAACTGGACCTCGACCAGCGAGAGTTGGAGTATCTCCTGCGGGACCGCATCCTCCACCGGGAACTCGCGCGCAGCGGCAAGCAGATCATCGTGGACAAGACACCCGGCAACGCGGGCGTCTGGGAACGGCTGCGCGAGGGCTGGCCGAAGGCCCGCTACATCTTCCTGCTGCGCCACCCGGCATCGATGGTGAGCTCGCTGATCAACAACCGCCCCGACCGCGACCTGGAGGCGACCGTGCGCGAGGTGCGCATGTACGTCGAAGCTGTCGAGGCGGCCCGCGGCGGGCTGGATGGTCTCACGGTCCGCTACGAGGAACTGACCGAGAAACCCGAGGCGGTCACTCGGGAGATCTGCACCTATCTCGGTATCCCCTGGACATCGAAAATGCTTGATTACCGAAAGGGCGATCACGGGCCGTTCGTGCCGTTCATCGGCGACTGGAGCGAGAACATCAAGTCCGGGAAGATCCAAAAAGCGCGGCCCCTCCCGGATCCGCAGGACATCCCTGCGGCTCTGCGCAACATCACCCATGCCTGGGGATATCCGTGCTGAGCGACGTGAAGTGCCGATGTACCTGCCCCGGAGCCACGATCTGGGTGACCGGCCGGACGACGGCCGACCGACGGGCGGCCGCCTACGCCTTGGCCGAACAGCTGCTGGCCGAACAGCGTCGGGTCGAAGTGCTCGACCGGTTCCACGGCCCCGCCATGGATGCCGAGCGTACGGGCCTGATGGCCGAGGTGCTGGCCCGTAACGGCATCGTGGCGATCGTCCCGTGCGCCCCCGAGGGCCTGGCCGCCGTGCGTGCCCGTCATGAGGCGAGCGGCACCCGGTACGTCGAGGTGTGCGTCGCCGGGTGGGACAGCTCGGAGGATTCGGCTGCCGCGTTGCACAGCCTGTTGGTCGTGCACAACCGATCGGCGCTCGTGCCGGAACCGGAAGCCTGACACGGGGCAGGATCCGGACCGCTGCCGCACCGGGCCGGGCCTGTCCAACCGGGTCGCCGACCGCGCTGGCCGATGAACCACATCGGCACTCCTCGCTCAGCGCTCCCCCGCCCTGACCAGCCCCGTCTCGTACGCCAGAACCACCAGCTGAGCCCGGTCCCGCGCTCCCAGTTTGGTCATCGCCCGGCTCACATGGGTCTTCGCGGTCAGCGGGCTCATCAGCAGCTCCCGGCCGATCTCCTCGTTGCTCAGCCCGGCCGCGACCAGCGCCATCACCTCCCGTTCCCGCTCGGTGAGCACCGCCAGCCGCTCGGCACCGGCCGCCTCCGGACCTTTCAGCCGGGCGAACTCCTCCACCACCGAGCGCGTCACCGCCGGAGCGAGGAGGCTCTGTCCGGCGGCGACCGTCCGGATCGCCGCCCGCAGCTCGTCCGGCTCGATGTCCTTCAGCAGAAAGCCGGCCGCGCCGGTTCGCAACGCCTCGAAGACGTAGGCGTCGACCTGATACGTAGTGAGCATGACCACCCGTACGCCGTCCAGCGCGCCGTCGGCGGCGATCCGGCGGGTGGCCTCGATGCCGTCGACGCCGGGCATGCGGATGTCCATCAGGACGACGTCGGGCCGGGTCAGCCGTACCGCCTCGACGGCCTGCTGCCCGTCTGCCGCCTCCGCGACCACCACCAGGTCATCGGTCAGATCCAGCAGGGCTCGGAAGCCGGCGCGTACGACGGTCTGGTCGTCCGCAAGCACGACGCGCACGGTCACGGTCGCTCCCCTCCGTCGCCGCCGCGGGCCGGGAGTTCGGCCCGCACCCGGAAACCGCCGCCGGGCACCGTCCCGTAGTCGATCGTGCCCCCGGCCGCCGATGCTCGCTCCCGCATCCCGACCAGCCCGAAGCCGCTCCCGGCCGGGGGCGTGGCCGACAAACCGTCATCTACCACCTCCACCATCAGCCGACCGTCCCCCCGAACGACGGACACCGCCGCGTGCCGGGCACCGGAGTGCCTGAGCACGTTCGTCAGCGCTTCCTGCACAATCCGGTACGCGGCCAGCCCTACCACCGGCGGCACCCCGTCCGGCTCTCCCTCTCGCCGGAGCGTGATCTCCACATCGCCGCCGGCGAACCGGTCGACCAGCTCGGCGAGCCGCTCGAGCCCCGGCGCCGGTGGCCGGTGTGCCGACGCAGCCGGTAGCACAGGCGGGCGGGCCGGGCCGGTAGCACAGCAGCCCGGCGACCGAGAGCCGTCCCCGGCTGCGGCCGGGTAACCGCGCGCTCTCCGCAGCCCGTGCATCGGTCGAGCGTGGCATCGCACGGCTGAAGTCATGGCGGATCTTCCGCAGGTTCCGGTGGAGCCCGAATCGAATGACGTCAATCGCCGCTGCCGTCCTCACCCTGGAGCGGCCACGCTGAAAGACCTCAGTGCATGATCGTCAAGGTTCCGAGGACATGGCGCTCCATTTCCTGTCGAGCTGCCTCCGTATCCTGGTCCCGCAGCGCCTGCCGAATGACTTCGTGATCATGGTGGCGATCCTCCAGTGCGGCGTGCAGAGGGAAGACGGCACCGGAAGTGTTGATGAGGAAGTCGCTGAGGTCCCACATGCGATGGCTGACCTCGGCGACGACAGCCGAGTGCGCCAGAGCATGGATCTGGGCGTGGAAATCACGGTTGAGGACGCGGTATCCGTGCGAGCGCGCGGCCGGGTCGGTCTCGGCCGTCAGGTCACCGATGCGTCCGGAGATCGCGTCCAGTTGCCTTAGGCCGGCCTCCGTGCGGCGGCTCGCGGCCAGACCGGAAATGGTGCCCTCCATACTGGCGAACAGCGCGAAGAAATCCTCGACCTCTTGCGGTTCGTAGGTCGCCACCTCGCAGCCGACCTGCGGCACGATGGTTACGAGTCCGTCGGCGGACAGCAGGCGGAGGGCTTCCATGGTGGGTTGCTTGCTCACACCGAACTCGGTGCCCAGTTCGGCCGCGGAAAGTCGTTGACCTGGTTTGTACGCCCCCTCCAGCAGCCGCTCCTTGATCGCCGCGTGAACCTGGGAGCTCAAGCTGCCTACTCCCAGCCGCCGCGAGCCTCGCGCTCCCATCTCTCCTGTGGCCGCATGCCTGATCATGTGCGGTTCCCCCAGTGGTGCCGTCGACGATTGCTCACGCTTCAGAAAACCACGGCCCCAACGTATCGCCCCGCGATGTGGTCGGCGTCACTTTCTGTTTGCTTGAAGCCAGAATGCTTTGCGGCGGCGCGAGTGCCTGCCTGGAGGCGGCAGAGCGGTCCGCAACGCCCGCTTCGAGGTCATCCACGCCGCGGCCCGCCGGCCGTGGCGGAAACAGGACGGCCATCTTCAAAAAGCTCGCCCTGGAATTCCTCGGCGAACAGGCTTGACCACCACTCCCGTGCCGCGCCGTGAGGATGCCCAGGGAGTCTGGAGGGCGAGAGCGTCGGCATCCGACAGCGCTCCCCGCCGGCACAGGGCGGACACAGGCAGCCACGCAACCCTGATCAGCTATACGGCTGCGTTGGCGTGTCAGTGCTCTTCGTAGCCGGTCGCCGCCGGTCGCCGCCGTCGCAGGAATGCCTGCCTCGCGATGACTGACCCGCATCCGAAAGCCATCGCGCCCACTGCGATGAAGATGCTGGAGAGAAACCCATAGCTGTTCTCCTTGGCCCAAGATGCCGCGACCACGGCTCCGGCGAAGAGCAGCGGACAGCTTGGGACAACCACGGTGTTCCATCGGCCCGAGTCCACGGCGGCACCTCCGTCGGCGATGGCAGGGGCCAAGGCTGCGGTGACTCGCCGCACCGCCCTCTGCTGGAATGCTAGCATTCGCCTTCTGACCCTCGGGCGGACACCGGGGCCAAGAGCGGCTGCGCAGAGCACCAGCGGGTCGCAGTGGCCCCTGTTACGGGACCGGGCGCGTGTTCGTAAGCGGGCGACAGGCCGGTGTGCCGAAGTGGCTGGTCGCACGGCCGACGGCCCACTTCAGCGTGGCTCCGGGGGTCTGCTCGTCATGGAGCTTCCCGGATTCCTGGCGCCCCGAGAGCCGATCATTGAGTGGATCACCGACACTTCTGTCGCTGTGATAGTGCCGGTGGCCGCCTCGACGACGCCCTGCGAGCTGCTGGCCTGCGGCGGAGAACCCACCTGGCTCGTGGCCGAGCCTCATCCGGTCAGCGAGGCTCTGCAAGCGGCCCGGTACGAAGCCCATGGCCGCCCTCGTGGACCGTCGCGCCGCCACCTTGGCGGCGCAGATGGGCAGTGGCAGTGTGTCCGGGCGGGGGACCGACCGGGTCGTGCTCGTTGAGCAGGCCGGACACCGTGCCCTCGCCGCGGCGGTGCGGCCCCGGGGCCTGCTCGTGGAGCGGAAGCTCTCGAGGTAACCGACCCGTCACGGCCGAAGCGACCGTCCTCAGGGCGTGCAGATGAAGTTCGTGAATCCGCCGTGCCGGGACGGCAGATCGGCGAGGGCACTGTTGATTTTCTCGAGCGGGAAGGTGTGGTGCTCGAAGATGGAGAGGTCGAGCACTCCACTGCCGGCCATGTCAGCCATGTCCTGGGCCTCCCCGGTGGAGAACCAGAGGCTGCCCATGACGCTGATCTGCGAGCACATCAACGCGAACAGGTCGAGTGCCGGCCGCCCCATCATGCCTCCGATGTTCACCGCGACCCCGCCACGGCCCAGGGAGGAGAGCGCCTCGACGAAGGACTCCTCGGGGCTGCCGGGACCGAGGCTGTCGATCAGGATGTCTGCTCCGTCGCCGTCCGTGCGCTCACGTACCCAGTCGTTCAGCGATCCGGTGCCGGCAGCATGCACGTCGATCCGGTCAGGTGCCAGGTCCTTCACATCCTGCAGCAGGGCGGCGTTGCGCCCGGTGCCCAAAATGCGGCTGACGCCGAGGCCGAGAGCGATGAGACAGGCTCCCAGCCCCAGGGTTCCGGAGATTCCGTCGATGAGCACGGTGCGGCCCGGCCCGGCGCCGGCCTTGCGCAGTGCCGAGAAGGCGGTTCCCAGGTAGCCGAAGCGAGCTCCCTGCTCGAAGGTGACGCTGTCGGGCAGTTTGACGAGGTTGCGCTGAGGCGCGGTGAGGAATTCGGACAGCCCGCCGTAGGGGTAGGCGTCGAACCGGTCCTGGCCGTCGGCGCCGAAGGAGAAGTAGCCCATGAAGGTGTAGCTGTCGCAGTTGGGGTCCTCACCGCGACGACATGCCCGGCAGGCTCCGCAGGACAGTCCGGGGTTGACGTAGACGCGGTCGCCTACTTTGACGTCGGTGACCAGGCTGCCGACCTCCGCGACGACGCCTGCGGAATCGAGCCCGAAGACCGCCGGGAGCTTCGGCAGGGGCAGGTAGGGGAACCACTCGGCGTACGTGGTGAGTACGTTGCCCAGATTCGGTACGACATTGCACGCCTTGACCTCGACGAGTACGTCGGTGGGCCGTGGCTCGGGGACGGGCAGCCGGTCGAGCTGCATGGCGGCGCCGATCTCGTGCAGCCGGGCGGTGAGCATGGTGTTCATGGGTGATGTCTCCTGGATGCTGGGGTGCGGTGGGGTGCGGTGCGGTGGGACGACCGGGCGGCGGGCGGGGGGCTACTGCGGGTGGGCCGACAGGGCCGCCACCAGGGCGTCGGCGGTGCTCACCTCACCCAGCAAGGCGAAGGAGTCGAGCGTCGCCTGGTGGGCCTCGTCGGAGGCCGCGGAGCAAGCGTCGGAGACGATCACGGTCCGGTAGCCGTAGTTGACGGCTTCTCGTGCGGTGCCTTCCACGGAGATGTTCGTGGCGACGCCGGTGAAGAGCACGGTGTCGATGCCCTTGCCGCGCAGCAGGACGTCGAGGTCGGTGCCGTGGAATCCGGTGAGACGGGGATGGGTGACCACGAGGTCGCCGGGCTCGGGAGTGAGTTCCTTGATGATCGCGGCGCCTGCGCTGCCGTCTTCGAGTGCCTTGTGCTCGGCGACGAGGGCGAGGAGCGGGCAGTTCACGAACAGGTCGGCGTGCCCGGGCCGGAACGCCACACGGGAGTGGACGACCGTGGCGCCGACGTCACGGGCGGCGCGGTTGAGCCTGTCGGTGACGGCGACGACACCGCGCCGTTCGGCGGGCTCTGCGAAGAACGGGCCGAAGGCCCCGTCGGCCTTCATGATGTCCCGCTGCCAGTGGACGTTGATCACAGCGGTGCGGGAAGGGTCTAGCTCGGTCATGGCGACCTCCGGTCGGTGAGTGGACGGCAGCTGGGATTCGGGGAAGGGGCGGGGCCGGAGCCGAAATCGCTTGCGGTGGGCGGCCGTGCGGGACCTGAGAGCGCACGCCGCACATATTCGAAACGGCGAGCCTGCCCTATGGACTGGCATGCTAGCGTTCTAGAACGAAAACGTATCCTCGGTAACACCTGCGGGCAATACCTTGGACACACGAATTCGCAGACACGCACCGAGAGGCACGGGTGACACCGCATGGCAAGGGAAGACACCCAGCCCCAGAGCGGTCACCGCAGGTCGGAGGCCATCACTGGAGCGCGGACCCCTGCCCGCGGCGCCCGCGGCCGCGCTCCGATGCGCCTCGGATCGCTGGCCTACGAGCAGATAAAGGAGCGACTGCTGGAGGGCGGCTACGGCCCGGGGCAGCGGCTGTCCGCAGTCGAGCTGGGGGCCGAACTGGGTGTGAGCAAGCAGCCGGTGATGGAAGCGTTGCGCCTGCTGTCCGCGGACGGACTGGTGACGATCATTCCGCAGGTCGGCTGCGAGGTGGCCCGCTACGAGCTGCAGGAAGTCCAGGATTTCTTCGCCCTGTTCGCCAGCATGGAAGGCACCATCGCCGGCCTCGCGGCAACGCGTTGCACGAAGGCCGGGCTACGCGGACTTGACGCTGTCTCGGCGCGTATCGGACACCTTGCTTCCGAAACCGATCCCGTGGCGCGGTCGCATCATTATCGTCTCCTCAATCGCGAGTACCACGCCCGCATCCACGCGCTCGCGGGTACCGCTGTGGTCGGCGAGATAAGCCACCGTATGTGGGATCTCAGCGACTTCCTGATCAACACCTCCGGTGCCGATCACCCTCTGCACGCCGCGCTCGACGCTCGTCATGACGACCACGAGACCATCCGGAAGGCGTTGTGGGACCGAGACGCCGGCACCGCTCGCCGGGAGATGGAACTGCACATCCTGGGCACGCTGTCGGTCATGCGTCCCCAGCAGCTCTGAAACGATCTGCCGCGCCGGCACAGCGTCGCCGGCAGGTTCCTGGCACCGCACGAGGATGACGGGAACCTGCGTCCCGCGGTTCGGTTCACCCGGCGCCGGGGAGAGCCGTCGTCACCGAGAAACCGGCGATGTACTCCTTGATCGGACGGTAGTAGCGGTACGTCATCCGGTAGGGGCCCGCGGCCGACAGAGCCGCGTAGGCGGCGATCCACGAGCGGATCTCCTGGGCCGAGTTGCCGCCCTGGGCGACGATGTCGTCGTTGCTGTACGCGTCGATCGCGTCGAACTCGGCGGCGGCCAGATGGTCGAGGAACCGGTTGTCCCACTCAGGGTTCAGGTCCCGCAGCTCCGTGTCACCGGCCGCGAAACTCGCGGCCGCGTCGATGACCCGCTGCTGGCGGGCCGCTCTCATCTGCGCCGTGGGGTTGCGGTTGGAGATGAGCCGCTGTTCGGCTTCCGGCGTCGCACCGGCGAGCCTGGGCACCGGCGGGTCGTGGGACAGCCCGCCGGATCCGACGAGAAGTACCCGCTGGTCGCTCCGGGCCAGCCGGGAGCCCAGGGCCTGCCCCAGGGCACGCACGCGCTCCACGGGAGTGAAGGGCGGCGCGACGCTGTTGATGAAGACGGGCACCACGGGGACGCTGTCGGCCGCCCCGAACAGGATCTCCAGGGGCTGGACGATCCCGTGATCGACCTCCATGCGGAGGGAGACCGCGAGGTCGACGCCGGCGTCCATGGCTGCCTGGGCCAGTTCGTGAGCCGTGTCCCGTGGGACGTTCAACGGTCCCTCGGCCGTGCCGAAGTCTCCGACGCCCCGGGCCTGGAGGCCGATGCAGTACGGCGGCATCAGCTCGTAGAAGAAGCCGTTGTAGTGGTCCGGCCCGAAGACCGTCACAAGGTCGGGGGCGAAGTCCTTCACGAACCCTCGCGCCGCGGCGAAGGCGGCGTCCACGTCCTCCGCCACTTCCTGAGGGGGATGCGTGAACTCCAGCAGCGGACTGTGCGACATGCAGAGCAGTGCGAGAGGCATGGTCCGGTACCCCTCAGTCTTCCTGAGCGCGGTCGAGGAGGAAGTCGAGGTGAACGCGGTTGAACGTCTCCGCGTCCTCGTACTGGGGCCAGTGGCCGCAGTTCTCCATCACCGCCAGGCGACCATGGGGAATCAGGTCGGCGATGCGACGGCCCTCGTCGACCGGACCGGAGGGATCCTTCGTGGTCCACAGCACGAGGGCGGGGGCCTGGATCGCGCGCAGGTCGTCGTCGGAGAGCATGTTCCGCTTGCGGATCTCCAGATTCTGCAGCGCCATGTTCGCTTCACACGCCTTGATCCAGTCGGGCTGCTGGAAAATGGCCTGCCGGGTCCGGATGAGGTCGTCGGTGACCATCGACGGGTCGGCCATCAGCCACTCCAGACGCGCCTGTACGCGCTCCCAGGAGGGATCCTTCGCGGCCTCCATCGACAGCGTGTACAGCCGTTCCATCACCGCGGGGTTGGCCATGGTGCCGCCCATCGTGTTGAGCACGACGCGCTCCACCCGTTCCGGCTGCCGGCCGGCGAAGGCCGCCGTGACCCAGCCGCCGAGCGACTCTCCCGAGAAGTACGCCTTCTCCGTGCCGATGGTGTCGAGGACGGCGTTGACCTGCTCGATGTAGTGCCTGATCTCCAGCGGGTGATCGGGCTTGGCGGAGTAGCCGTGACCGATGAAGTCGATGGCCCAGACCGAGAAGTGCTCCGCGTGGGCGGCCAGGTTGCGCACATACGCCTCCGCGTGCCCGGTGATGCCGTGCAGCATCAGCAGGACGGGCTTGGAGTCGTCGCCCGCGTGCAAGTAGCGCGTGCGGTAGGGGCCGGCCTGCAGGAATCCCTGGCTGAACTCGACCTGCGTGAGGTCGGACCAGACGCTCGTGTACGTGTCGTGGGTCATCGGTTCACTTCCTCCATCGTGATCGTCTCCCAGCCGAGCACCGCGCGCAGGGCCTGTTCCAGGAGCTTCCGAGCGTCTGCGGTGTCATCGACCGGCTCGCTGTGGCGCCAGGCGACGTATCCGTCGGGGCGCACGAGCAGCGCGCCGGCTTCGGGGAGCTCGCGGACGCCGTGCCACTCGCCGTACGGGTCGGCGCTGCCGGGCTCCCCGATGACGACGGTGCGCAGATACGGGGCTTCGAGTTCGGCCGCCGCCTGGGCCCAGGCTTGTCCCGCGATGCCGGTGACGAGACTGAACTCGCCCTTGCCCGTGATGTCCAGCGTCGACAGGCGCCTACCGTCCCGCCCCACCAGCCAGGCGTGCGGGATCTTGGCACCCGGACGGGTGGTGGCCTGCAGGAACAGGCCCGGGTCCCGCTTCCACTCCTCCGGTTCGGCATCGGGTTCGGGGACCACCGCGGACGACTCGTAGCGCTGGTTGAGCTCCGTTCCCTGTGCGCTGAACTCCGTCTGCTTCAGCGCCAGCGCCTGATAGAGCGCCTCACGTACTCGTACGCCCTCGGGTCCGGGGTCCTTCAGCCTGCGCATCCCGGCGGCGAAAGGGTCCTCCGCGCCGGGGTCCTTGAAACAGTCCTGAAGCGGCCGGTAATCCAGCCGGGACTGGTTGGCACGGGCCACGACCTGCGCGCCGACCGGGGCCCGCTCGGGTGAGTACGACTCCAGCAGGCTCGGCGCCGCATGCCCCCGCACGACATAGGCGAGCTTCCAGGCGAGGTTGAACGCATCCTGGATGGAGGTGTTCGACCCCAGGCCGCTGCTCGGCGGGTGCCGGTGAACGGCGTCGCCCCCGCAGAAGACCCGCCCCTTCGCGTAGTCCAGCGCGTGCTGCTGATTGACGTACCAGGTGGAGACGTTCCGGATCGTCAGCTCGATGTCCGGGTCCCCGATCAGGGTGCGGACCCGGTCGATGAGCACCTCCGGGGAGAGCTCCGGCTCACCCTGGGCCATGTCGAAGCCCCAGCCGGCGATCCACTCGTCCCAGGGGCGGACCGCCCGCAGGACCGCCATGCCGATCTCACCGAACTCGCCCGCCGGGCACGCGATCCAGTGCAGTGTGCTCGGCCGGTGCCGCACATACCGGTCGAGGTCCGCTTCGAACTGGACGTAGACCGTGCCGGCGCGGGCCAGGCGGCCCTCGAAGGGCAGCCCTATCTCCTCCGCGATCTGCGAGCGGGCGCCGTCGGCGCCCACCAGGTAGCGCGTCCTGAACGTGTACTCGTGGCCGGTGACCCTGTCCTGCAGCCGTGAGGTGACGCCCTGGCCGTCCTGCTCGTGCCCGAGGTACTCCGTGTTGAAGCGGAGGTCGGCTCCCCGGGCGGCGGCGTTGTGCACCAGTATCGGTTCCAGCAGGGGCTGGACGACATCGAGCAGGGGGCACGGACTGCCGCTGAGGTAGTCGCCCATGCGCGCGTCGCCGGTGCCCCAGGCGCGCAGCCGGGCGATCTCGTCCCCGGCGAGGCTGGTGGCGAAGAGCATGTCGCCCATCTGGTCCCAGGGTGTCGCCACCCGCAGGACCTCTTCCTCCACCCCGAGGTCCCGCAGCACCTCCATCGCGCGCTGGTTGGTGATGTGGGCGCGGGGTGTGTTGGCCACCCATGGCCAGCGCGACACCATCGCGACACGCACGCCGTAGGTGGCGAGTGCCAGAGCTGTGGTCGCCCCCATGGGGCCGGCGCCGACGACCAGAACGTCGGCATCAAAGACTTCGTTGTCGATCATCTCGTCCCTCGATGAATGGAGATGCCCATGCCCGCAGCGGCCGCGGGTTCGTCGGCGGGTCGGTTTCCCGCCGGTCCAGCCGTCATCAAAGCTGGCGTACTAGCATGCCAGTAACGCTAGATCGGGTTTCCGGTGAACACAACCCCCTCGCCAGCGCCGTGCTCAACCACCGCTTCGCAGCGTCCGGGACAGGCCGAGCGCGGCGGTGCGCACCGCCGGGGCCAGTCGCGCAGGGTGGAAGCTCGCCCTGGGCACCGCCACCGACAGCGCCGCGACAGCCCTGCCACCCGCCCCGAACACCGGCGCCGCGATACAGCCGACCCCTTCGGCGGCCTCCTGCTCCTCGTAGGCGAGGCCCGATACCTGGGCCTGCTCAAGTGCGACACGAAGTCTGGCCGGGTCGGTCACCGAGTAGCGGGTCAGCCGGGGCAGCGGGCCCGCGAGCACCTCGTCGGTGAGTTCGGCAGGTGAGAAGGCCAGCAGAGCCTTGCCCACGGCGGTGCAGGTCAGGGGCAGGCTGCCGCCGATGCGTGAGGGGAGGGCGACGGAGTCGTGGCCGTGGATCCGCTCGACGTAGACGACCTCGTTGCCCTCGCGCACTCCCAGATGCACGGTGGCGTGTGTCGCCTCGAACAGATCCTGCAGAAACGGAAGAGCCGCCTCGCGCAGGTCACGGCGGCGCGGCACGAGCGATCCCAGCTCGAAGAGCTTTCCCCCGAGGTGATAACCCTCGTCAATGTGCTCAAGCAGGCCGAGACGCAGCAGGGAGCCGACCAGCCGGGACGTGGTGCTCTTGGCGAGGCCCGCGCGCTCTGCCAGTTCCGTGAGCCGGAACGGTCCGCCGCTGGGCTTGAAGCACTCCAGGATGAGGACTGCCTTCTCCAGCATGGTGCCGTTCGCACTGTTCCGTGACATGGAACAAACTTTGCCCCATCGGCCATGTGTCGTCTATCCAGGGATTACTTCCACCCGCACCCCCGGAGGTTACCCATGCCGTCCCCTTCCCCCGACGCGCCTTCCCCGGAGACGCGCAAAACGGCCGACGCTCTCTGGGCGGCGGAGCAGTCCGGCACACCATGTCCGCCGGTACGCGACCACCTGCCCGCCGGAGACCTCAGCGCCGCCTATGCCGTACAGCGCGCCAACGTCGACCGCAGGCTCGCCCAGGGACGTCGTCTCGTCGGGCGCAAGATCGGTCTGACCTCACCGGCCGTTCAGCGGCAGCTGGGAGTGGACCAGCCTGACTTCGGGGCCCTGCTGTCCGACATGGCGGTACCCGACGGCGGGACCGTGCCGCGCGGCCGGCTGCTCCAGCCCAAGATCGAGGCGGAGGTCGCGCTCGTCCTGGCCTCGGACCTGCCGCACGCCGAGACGACGCTCGCCGACGTGCTGCGCGCCGTGGACTTCGCCCTCCCGGCTCTGGAGATCGTCGACAGCCGGATCGCGAACTGGGACATCAGTCTGGTCGACACGGTCGCCGACAACGCCTCCTCCGGCCTGTTCGTCCTCGGCGGCACCCCGGTGCCCCTGACCTCGGTCGACCTTCGCGCGGTGCGCATGACGCTCACCCGCGACGGCGAGGAGGTCTCCCAGGGCACCGGCGCCGACTGCCTCGGCAGCCCCCTGAACGCGGCCATGTGGCTCGCGTCGACGCTGGCCGCGATGGGCAACCCGCTGCGTGCCGGCGATGTCGTGCTGACCGGCGCCCTCGGCCCCATGACCGCCGCCCTTCCCGGGAGCCGCTTCGAAGCGGCCATCTCGGGACTCGGCTCCGTACGCGTCGGCTTCGCACCCCCCGCTCCCGACCGGAAGGAAGAGCACCAGTGACCACCGCGCCCCCTTCACCCCGTACCAAGGTGGCCGTCATCGGCTCGGGGAACATCGGCACCGACCTCATGATCAAGCTGCTCAGGCTGTCGGAGAGCCTGGAGATCGCCGCCATGGTGGGCATCGATCCGGCTTCCGACGGTCTTGCCCGCGCACGCCGGCTCAAGGTCGCCACCACGCACGAGGGCATCGACGGCCTGGTCGCCATGGACGAGTTCCAGGACGTGAGCATCGTCTTCGACGCCACCTCCGCGGGCGCCCACCGCCGCCACGACCAAGTCCTGCGTGAGCACGGGAAGACGGTCGTCGACCTCACCCCCGCCGCACTGGGGCCGTACGTCGTCCCGCCGGTCAACGCCGACGACCACCTGGACGCCTCCAACGTCAACATGGTGACCTGCGGCGGCCAGGCCACCATCCCCGTCGTCGCCGCGGTGAACGCCGTGGCGCCCGTCCACTACGGCGAGATCGTCGCTTCCATCGCCTCGCGCTCGGCCGGACCAGGCACCCGGGCCAACATCGACGAGTTCACCGAGACCACGTCCGCGGCCATCGAAAAGGTGGGCGGCGCCGCGCGCGGCAAGGCCATCATCATCCTCAACCCGGCCGAACCACCGCTGATCATGCGGGACACCGTGCACTGTCTGGTCCCGGACTGCGCCACCGAGGCCGTCACGGCGTCGGTCGAGGAGATGGTCGCCCGCGTCCAGGCGTACGTGCCCGGCTACCGCCTCAAGCAGAAGGTGCAGTTCGAGCGCGTGCCGGCGGACGACCCGCTGCACACCCTCACCGCCCCGGGCACGGGCGAGGCCCTCAAGGTCTCGGTCTTCCTGGAGGTCGAGGGAGCTGCCCACTACCTCCCTGCCTACGCCGGAAACCTCGACATCATGACCTCGGCCGCGCTGCGCACCGCGGAGCGCATGGCCGCCCTCCCCCACTCTCGGCTTCGCTCGAGCGGGGGGACCCCCATCGCCACGGAGGTGGCCTCCCGATGACCCGTCTCTACGTCCAGGACGTCACCCTGCGGGACGGCATGCACGCCGTCCGGCACCGCTACACCGTCGACCAGGCCCGTACCATCGCCGCCGCCCTGGACACGGCCGGCGTGGCCGCCATCGAGATCGCCCACGGCGACGGCCTGTCCGGCTCCAGCGTCAACTACGGCGTCGGCGCCCACACCGACTGGGAGTGGATCGAGGCGGTCGTGGTCGCCGTACGCCAGGCGATCCCCACGACACTCCTCCTGCCCGGCATCGGCACGATCCACGATCTCAAGCAGGCGCACTCCCTCGGCATCCGCTCCGTACGCATCGCCACGCACTGCACCGAGGCCGACATCTCCGCCCAGCACATCGCCGCCGCACGGGAGTTGGGCATGGACGTCGCCGGGTTCCTGATGATGTCCCACATGGCCGAACCGGCCGAACTCGCCCGCCAGGCCAAGCTGATGGAGTCCTACGGCGCCCACTGCGTCTACGTCACAGACTCCGGCGGCCGGTTGACGATGGACGGCGTGCGGGACCGCTTCCGCGCCTACCGCGACGTCCTCGACCCGGACACCGAACTCGGCATCCACGCCCACCACAACCTCGCCCTCGGTGTGGCCAACACGGTCGTCGCCGTCGAGAACGGCGTCACCCGCGTGGACGCCTCCCTCGCCGGCCAGGGCGCGGGCGCGGGCAACTGTCCGCTGGAGGCGTTCATCGCGGTCGCCGACCTGATGGGCTGGGAGCACGGCTGCGACCTGTTCCCCCTCATGGACGCGGCCGACGATCTCGTACGACCGCTCCAGGACCGCGAGGTACGGGTGGACCGCGAGACCCTCAGCCTCGGCTACGCAGGCGTGTACTCCAGCTTCCTGCGCCACGCCGAGACGGCGGCTGAACGCTACGGCCTCGACACGCGCAGCCTCCTGGTCGAGGCCGGACGCCGCAAGATGGTCGGCGGCCAGGAGGACATGATCACCGACATCGCCCTCGATCTCACGTCCCAGGGCTGATCAGCTCCTGGCGTGGGTGTGGCGGGTGCACATCGCACCCGCCACACCCCGTGCTCGGTTCACGCCTCGACGAGGGCCCGCCGGCGGCGATCCCCATGCCGGTGATCCACTCCCGTACGGGGTGGTAGACCACCGTGGCCAGGGTCCCCCTCCGGCGACGGCCGCGGCGATCCAGGTGCGCACCTCCGCGCCGCCGGTGCCGGCGGGGGCCAGTCGGCGGCGGTCACCCCGGCCGGCGTCTGCCAGTCGTCGCCGGCGAAGTGTGGCCAGGAAGGCGGCCCATTCCGGGTCGATCGCCTAGGCCGCACGGGCCAGGTTGTCCGTGATCAGCTTCTGCCTTTGTCCCTCGGTCAGGTCCCGGGCACCGGGAATCAGCGAGGGCGGGGCATGGGAGATGCCGCCGGAGCCCAGGACGAGGACCCGTTCGTCGGCCGACAGGCGGGTGCGCAGGAAGGTGCCGACCGCGCGGCCCAGCTCCGCCGTGCGCGCCGCCGTGGCTAGTGCCGCGGCAGGCAACGTTTGCCCGTCAAGGAGCGGCGTCCGGTGCGTGCTCTCGGCGTGCCGGGCGCAGGCCCTCGTACTGGATGTACTTGGGTCTGTGCCCGGTGCGGCGAGAGTGCGTGCCGGGCGTCGCGACGGGGCAAACGTTGCCTGCCGCGGCACTAGCGGCCGGTCCACGCAGTTGATGACGACGGGGAGCATGGGCACCGCGGACAGGGAACCGAACAGGTCCGCCGTGGAATGGGCGAATCCGTGGTCCAGCCTGAGGTGCGGTGCCATGGCGATGTCGATGCCGGACTCCGCCGGATGCTCGCCGAGCGCCAGGTCCGGTGCCGCAACCATCCGCGATCTCTCCGAACTGAGCTGAACTGCAATGGAAGGGCATTGACCAGCCGCTCGACGAGGGCAACTGGGAGGTCGTCGGCCCGTCCCCGCTGCCCTACGGTGCGGGCTGCCACGTGCCGCGCGAGATGACCCGTCAGGACATGGACGCGGTCGTGGCCGACTTCGCGGCGGCCGCGCGCAGGGCCGCGGAGGCCGGCTTCGACCTGCTCGAAGTGCACGCCGCCCACGGCTACCTGCTGTCCTCCTTCCTCTCCCCCGTCGCGAACCACCGCACGGACGAGTACGGCGGCGCACTGACGAACCGTCTGCGCTTCCCCCTTGAGGTCTTCGACGCGGTCCGCTCCGCCTTCCCGGCCGACCGCCCGGTGACGGTCCGTATCTCGGCGACCGACTGGTCCCCGGACGGCAACACCGAGCACGACGCGGTCGAGATCGCCCGGGCGTTCGTCGCGCACGGGGCGGCGGCGATCGACGTCTCCTCCGGCCAGGTCACCCAGGACGAGAAGCCCGCCTTCGGCCGCTCCTACCAGACCCCGTTCGCCGACCGGATCCGGCACGAGGTCGCCGCCCCGGCGGGCGCGGCCGTGATCGCGGTGGGCGCGATCTCGTCGTACGACGACGTCAACTCGATCCTGCTGGCCGGCCGCGCCGACCTGTGCGCGCTCGGCCGTACCCACCTCTACAACCCGCAGTGGACCCTGCAGGCGGCCGCCGAACAGAACTACCGCGGCCCGGGCGCCGAGTGGCCGGCTCAGTTCGCGGCCGGCCGCCGCAAGCCTCCGACGTCACGCACGGACGCGGTCCGCCCGCGCCTCGCGCTGCTGCGCGACACCCCCCAGGACACCGTCCACCTGCGGTGGACGCCCAGCCGGACGACCGGATGAGCGACCCGGTCCACCCGTCCGCTGTCCATCGCTCCCGCGTGGAGTGGGTGGACACCGACGCCGCGGGGATCTACCACAACACCACCGTCGTGCGGTACGCCGAGTCGGCGGAGGCCGCGCTGATGCGCGAGCACGGCATCCCCGGCTACTTCCCGGTGGCGCCCCGAGTGCGCTACGAGGTGGAGTTCGAGGCGTCCCTCCGGTTCGGCGAGGAGGTAACGACCCGGATCGAGCTCGTCCGCCTCGGCCGGTCCTCGATGACCTTCGCCTTCGAGGTGTGGCGGGAGGCCGCCGACAGCGGGCCGCACCGACGTGCCGCCCGGGGCAGCTACGTCACCGTGCACGTCCCCGACAAAGAGGCGGGCGGCAGCGCACCATGGCCGGCCGCCTGGCGCACGGCGCTGACAGCAGACGCGTCCCCGGAGGCAGCCGGGCGATCGGCCACGACGGCATAGTGGGACCGGTCGATCACGACCCGTTCGACTGGATCACCGACGGCGGCCCGCTGTCCGCGCAGCCGCTCGGCCTCGGCGAGTACCACTTGGGACGGCGCCCTGTGGACCTTGTTCTTGCACGGGGCCCGGTCCGAGAAGGAGGCCAGCACTACGCGTTCCAGCGCGATGGAGCGCCCGGCCGCGCGCACCGTCCGGCCGGTTCCGCCGCCCCCGTAACCGCTCCGTCTCCATCGAGGTCACCACGGGCAGCGGCTCTCCACGACCGCTGAACGACGACATGGCGACAAGCCCTTCTGCCTGCCGTCACCGACTGACGAAGCGCCACAAGGTGCCGTTCGGGTGGGGCGAGCCATAATGGAGACACGGGGGCGGACGGACGCGCAGCGCGGCGTCGGCAAGCGGAAGTCCCCGAGCCTCCAGCGGAAACGAGACGGCGATGGAACAGCGACGGACCTCCATCGCCGAACGCCCGGGCCTGCCCGGCCACGTTGTCGACGACGGTGGCTCGGCGTGGGCTGTCGTCGATCAGCACGGCATCGTGACGGAATGGAGTGAGGGTTCCCGGCAGCTACTGGGCTACCTGCCGGACGAGATCGTCGGCACGCCCGCCGCCCGCCTGCTCGCTGAAACACTGACCTCGGAGACGCTGCGCGAGATCCAGGCACTGTCGAGGTGGAGTGGCCGGCTGCGGCTGCGGCACCGGGACGGGCAACCGGTGGAGGCCGGTCTGCTCGCCCACCGTCAGACGATGACGGATACAGGCCCGGACTGGTTTCTGGTCTGTTCCCTGGCCGAGGCAGCCACCCCGCAGGACAAGCCGCTCATGGAGTGGATGCTCAGGCAGTCGCCCAGCTGCGCGATGCTCGTGTTCGACACGCACGGGCGCCTGCGCCATGCCAACAGCTGCGCGGAGAACGCACTGGGCCTCACCGAGACCGAGATGCGCGGTCTGCGGTTCATGGAGGGCGACCCCCACCCGGCTGTCGCACGGTTGGAGCGAGCCGTGCGCCTGGCGCTGGAAAGCGAGGAGCCGCAGCAGGTGGAGACCTACGTGAAGACCCCCGGGGAGAGCCGGGAGCATGCTTGGTCCAGCGCCGTGTACCCGGTGCGGGACGAGGGCGGCGCCCTGTGCGGCGTGGGGATGGCGGCCCACGACATAACCGAGCAGTACTGGGCGCGTAAGCGGCTGCAACTGCTCAACGATGCCACCGTCCGGATCAGCAGCAGCCTCGACGTGGCGCGCACAGCGCAAGAACTGGCAGAAGTGGCCGTGCCGGAGTTCGCCGACTTCGCCACCGTTGATCTGCTCCCCGATCCCGCCTCCGGCCCGGTGCCCGGAACCGCCCGACGGGGCGCTGTCCGTCTGCGCCGTGTGGCCCACCAGTCCGTACTCCCGGGAACTCCTGAGGCGGTCGTCCCCCTCGGCGAGGTGGACTCCTACGCCGCCGACACCCCGACTGCCGAGTGCCTCGCCACCGGCCGAGCCGTGCTCAGACCGAAGTACGACCCGTCGAACACCGACTGGTCGCTTGGGCAGCCGCGCCGGGAAGCCGTGATCCGCGCGCTCGGAATGCACTCCCTCATGGCCGTGCCTCTCCGTGCTCGCGGCACCACCTTCGGCATCGCCGTCTTCATCCGCCATCAACGGCAGGAGTCCTTCAGCGAGGACGATCTGCTGCTTGCCGAAGAGATCACCGGCCGGGCCGCCGTCTTCATCGACAACGCCCGCCGGTACACCCGCGAGCGCGACACCGCGACGGCGCTGCAAAAGACCCTGCTGCCGCAACAGCTGCCGCGGCAGCAAGCCGTGGAGGTCGCCTCCCGATACCTGCCCGCCAGCGCGCTCGCCGGAGTGGGCGGCGACTGGTTCGACGTCATCCCGCTGTCCAGCGCACGGGTCGCCCTGGTCGTCGGCGACGTGGTCGGGCACGGCATCCAGGCGGCGGCCACCATGGGGCGGCTGCGCACCGCCGTGCGCACCCTCGCCGACGTCGACCTGTCGCCCGACGAACTGCTCACCCACCTCGACGATCTCGTCATCCGGCTGGCGGCAGACGCGGACACCGGCGGCACGTCGCCGACCGACCAGGCCGCCGAGACCGCCGGGGGGTTCGGCGCCACCTGCCTGTACGCCGTCTGCGACCCGGTCTCACAAACCTGCGCACTGGCCAGCGCCGGTCACCCCATGCCCGCCCTGGTCACCCCCGAGGGCACCGTGGACTTCCTGGACGCGCCCGTCGGCCCTCCGCTGGGCCTGGGCGGACTGCCGTTCGAGGCCACCAACGTCGCGCTGCCCGAGGGGAGCATCCTCGCCCTCTACACCGACGGCCTGATCGGGTCCCGCCACCTGGACATCGACCAGGGGCTGGCACGGCTGCGCAACGCACTCGCCCATCCCGCCGCCGACCTGGACGTCCTCTGCGACACAGTGATCGGCACATTGCGGCCCGAGGACCGCACCGACGACATCGCCCTGCTCATCGCCCGCACCCACGCGCTCGACGCCCGGCACGTCGCCTCCTGGGACCTGCCCGCCGACCCGGCCATCGTGGCCCAGGCCCGCAAGCTCGTCACCGCCCAGCTCGCGGCCTGGGACCTGACAGAGGCATCCTTCGTCACCGAGCTGGTGATCAGCGAACTGGTCACCAACGCCATCCGCCACGCCGCCCCGCCCATCCAGCTACGGCTGATCCACGACCGCCACCTCATCTGCGAGGTCTCCGACGCCAGCAACACCGCCCCCCACCTGCGCCGGGCCCACACCTACGACGAGGGCGGCCGCGGCCTGCTACTGGTGGCCCAGCTGACCCGCGGCTGGGGCACCCGCCACGGCGACACCGGGAAAACCATCTGGGCAGAACAGGACCTCGACGTACTCCAGCCCGGCATCTGAAGCTCCACCCCACGGATCCACCAGGGAGATCCTGCCCGCACTTCTCCCACCACACCCGCACCCATCGCGATCACTCCCCTGACTGGAGAGGTCACCGGGTCGGCCCCGAACGAGGTTCTTCCGCGGAGTGCGGATGGGCGGTGCTCGGTGACCAGGCGCTGACGGCAAGGTCGGCCACGCCCGGGTACTGCTGCACACGGTGAGGTGCCCGTCACGAACCGAGGTCGGCAGAGGCACCGACACCGGAGCATGCGGTGCCGTCGGCCGCGGCCCGAGTTTCGCCGGGTCCGGCGGCTATACCGCGGCTCGCTTCGCCGATGCCGTCGACAACCGCCCGGGTGCCGACGGCACCGTTCATGCCGTGCCTGGGCCCTCGCCGGCGGCGGGTTCCGCGCCGGGAGGGCGCAGGAACCCGCGAAGTGTGCCTGCCGCCCACCAGCATGCTTACGGCGGTGGTTCGCCGGCCGGTACTCGGAGGAGCTCAAGCGGGACGCGATAGCGCGCGTGACCTCCTCGGGCCGGACGTTGACCGAGATCGCCCGGAAACCCGGCATCAGCTCGGAGAGCCTGCGGGGTTGTCGGAGTACACCTTCGCCCAATTCAGGCACCGGCTGAGCGAGTTGGGGCTACGGCAGAGCATGGAGCGGATCTCGACGATCATGCGAATCCGCCAGGGGGGTCTGTCAAACGAACGGCGTAACCAGGGTGGTTGGAGTTATTGGCAGGCTGCGGTGAGTCGGCCGTCGAAGGCGTTCAGGGCGGTCTTCCAGCGCATGGTCCAACGGGCCTGGCCCTTGCCGGTGGGGTCCAGCGACATGATGGCCATGTAGACGCACTTCAAGGCGGCTGCTCGTTCGGGAAGTGGCCGCGGGCCTTGACCGCCCGCCGGCTCCTGGCGTTCACGGACTCGATCGCGTTGGTGGTGCAGACGATGCGGCGGATCTCGGTGTCGAAGCGGAGGAAGGGCGTGAACTCCTCCCACGCGTTCTCCCAGAGCCGCACGATCGCCGGGTACTTCTTGCCCCAGGCATCGGCGAACTCGGCGAACCGCTCGAGGGCAGCCTCTTCGCTCGGCGCGGTGTGGACGGGTTTGAGGACGCGGGCGATCTTGTCCCAGTCCTGGCGGGCGGCATAGCGGAAGGAGTTCCGCAGCAGGTGGACCACACAGGTCTGGACCGTGGTGCGGGGCCAGACGGTCTCAACGGCGTCGGGCAAACCCTTGAGACCGTCACAGACGAGCATGAGGACGTCGTTGACGCCTCGGTTCTTGATCTCGGTGAGGATGTGCATCCAGTGCTTGGCGCCCTCACCGCCGTCGCCGGCCCACAGGCCCAGGATGTCCCGCCGGCCTTCCGCAGTGACGGCCAGGGCCACGTAGATCGGCCGGTTGGCCACGGCGCCGTCGCGGATCTTCACGTGGATCGCGTCGATGAAGATGACCGGGTAGACGGCGTCGAGGGGCCGGTTCTGCCATTCGGCCATGACCTTGTCGGTGATGGTGGAGATGGTCTGCTTGGAGACGTCGGCCCCGTAGACCTCCGCGAGGTGGGTCTGGACCTCGCCGGTCGTCAGACCCTTCGCGGACAGTGAGATGACCATCTCGTCGACGCCGGACAGGCGCTTCTGCCGCTTGCGCACGATCTTCGGCTCGAAGGTGCCGTCCCGGTCGCGGGGCACAGATATCTCGACCGGTCCGACCTCGGTGAGCACGGTCTTGCCGCAGGTGCCGTTGCGGGAGTTGCCACCGTTCTTGCCGACCGGGTCGTGTTTGTCATAGCCGAGGTGGTCGGTGATCTCGCCTTCCAGGGCCGGACTCCAGCAGCCGCTTGGTCAGCTGCTGCAACAGCCCGCCCTCGCCTGTCAACTGGAGCCCCTGGGCCTGGGCCCGACCCACCAGCTCGTCGATCAACTGGTCGTCCACGGACCTCGACGGCTGCAGCACAGCCGCCTCGGTGGTCTCGGGCTCGGTCACGTTCTCGCTGGTCGTCGATGCATCTTCCTTGATCGGGAGTTACACCGAACGATTTACAGTCCCGCTGCCGGCCCGGTCCTGCCATCTGTACGCTCCCTGGACCGCATTTAGCCGAGCGTGACCCGGCAGCCCGCTGCCGGAGGTGAGTTCCTGAGGACCTGCCGAGGCGTTACTTGCTCCCTGCTGTCCGAGCTAGTGCCGCGGCAGGCAACGTTTGCCCGTCAAGGAGCGGCGTCCGGTGCGTGCTCTCGGCGTGCCGGGCGCAGGCCCTCGTACTGGATGTACTTGGGTCTGTGCCCGGTGCGGCGAGTGGGGGCACCTCCCACGCCTTTAGGGCAGTGGGGGAGCGTGCCGGGCGTCGTGACGGGGCAAACGTTGCCTGCCGCGGCACTAGGACTACAGGGCACAGACGGATAGTCCCGATGCCCTCGGCGATACAGAGATGAAGCGTCACGGCCTGCTTCAGCTGTCGAAGTCGACGGTCAGCGCGTCGGAGACGGGGAAGGTCTGGCACGTGAGGACGTAGCCGGCGTCGACCTCCACGGGTTCGAGGGCGTAGTTGCGGCGCATGTCGGCCGTGCCGTCGGTGACCAGGGCGCGGCAAGTGCCGCAGACGCCGCCCTTGCAGGCGAAGGGCAGGTCGGGGCGGATCTTCTGGGCACCGTCGAGGAGGGAACGGTCCCGCGGCAATGCGGAGGTGGTGGAGCGGCCGTCGAGGGTGATGGTGACCTGGCTGACGGGGCCCCTGGGAGGCCGGTCCTCGTGGCGTACGGGCTGCACGGGCTCGTCGTCGGCGAAGAACAGCTCCTGGTGGACGCGTTCGGCGGGAACGCCGAGTCCGGCGAGGACCTGCTGGGCGTCGCGGACCATGCCGTGCGGGCCGCACAGCCACCAGTGATCGGCGGCGCCCACGTCGACGAGGGCGTCGACGAGCACGGCGAGCCGGTCGGCGTCGAGGCGGCCGGACAGCACCTCGGCCTCGCGGGGCTCGCGGGAGAGGACGTGACCGAGCTGGAAGCGCGTCGGGTGGAGGTCCTTCAGGTCGGCGAGTTCGTCGGCGAACATCACGGTGTCGCTGCGCCGGTTGCCGTAGAAGAGCGTGACGCGCGAGTCGAGGTCGGCGGCGAGGACGGATTCCGCGATGGACAGCATTGGGGTGATCCCGGAGCCCGCGGCGATCAGGACGTGGTGGCCGGGTTGCGACAGGTCGGGGGTGAAGGCGCCGGTCGGCGCCATCACCTCGACGGTGTCGCCGGGGCGCACGTCGTTGACCAGCCAGGAGGAGAACAGCCCGTCGGGCACCACCCGTACTCCGATGCGGGGCGGGGCGCCGACAGGGGAGCAGATGGAGTACGAGCGGCGCTCGTCGCGGCCGTCGATCTCGCGGCGCAGGGTGATCGACTGGCCGGGCCGGTACGCGAACTCCTCGGTGAGGTGCTCGGGGATGCCGAAGCTGATGGCGGCGGCGTCCTCGCACAGCGGCTGGACCGCGGCGACTCGCAGCGTGTGGAAGGCCGGGCGGCGCGCCCGGCGGGTGGGTGCCGGGGCGGGGTCGGCTGTCGTGGGGGCCATCAGATCTCCTTGACGTACTCGAACGGCTCGCGGCAGGTGCGGCAGCGCCACAGGGCTTTGCATGAGGTGGCGGCGAAGCGCGAGGTCTCCTCGGTGTCCGCCGATCCGCAGCGGGGGCAGGCCACCGAACGTCGGGTGGCGGACAGCTCCAGCGGCACGGGCCCGGAAGCCTGCCGGGGCGCGGCGCCGGGCGGGGCGATGCCGTGTTCGGTGAGTTTGCGGCGGCCGTCGGGGGTGATCCAGTCGGTGCTCCACGGAGGGGCGAGCACGGTCCGGATCTCCACCCGGGGGAACCCTGCGTCCCGCAGCCGCGCGGCGACCTCGGCGCGCATCTCGGCCATGGCGGGGCAGCCGGAGTAGGTGGGAGTCAGGCTCGCGACGACCGTGCCGTCCGCGCCGACCTCGACGTCGCGCAGTACGCCGAGGTCGGCGAGGGTGACCATGGGCATTTCCGGGTCGGGCACCTGCTCGGCGATGTGCCGGGCCCGCCGTGCGTCCATGAGCGCCGTGGTCGTGAACGTCACCATGTCGCGTCCGGGAGGGCGCGGGCGACGCTCTGGAGCTCGGCCAGCAGCGCGGCCAGGTACTCGGTGTGATCGCCCTCGCGGCCATGTCCGGACACCGGCGGCGCCTCGGGCAGGGCGAGCCCGGCGGCGTCCGTGACCTGGCGAAGGACGGCGACGACCTCGTCCCGTACATCGTGGGCCGTGAACAACTCGCCGAAGTACGGTGCCACTTGATCCAGCGCCCCGCGCATCCGGCGGTGCGACTCCTCGGTGCCGTCGCCCAGCCGTACCACCCAGTCGGCGGCGTACTGGCGGTGATACGCCAGCTCCTTGACGCCCTTGGCAGCGATGGCGGCGAGCACCGGGTCCGGCGTGGCGACGGCGAGCCGCTCGAAGAAGGCCAGCCGCCAGCAGGACAGCACCAGCAGCCGCGTTATGGAGAACGCGAAGTCACCGCCCGGCAGTTCGGCCAGCCGTACGTTGCGGAAGTCGTCCGCGTCACGGAAGTAGGCGTACGCGTCTTCACCACGCCCGGTGCCGTCCACCTGCCCGGCCCGTGCGTACAGCAGGCGGGCCTGGCCCAGCAGATCCAGCCCGATGTTGGCCAGAGCCACCTCCTCCTCCAGCTCAGGGGCGCGGGTGCACCACTGGGCCAGCCGCTGTGCGCTGACCAGCGCGTCGTCACCGAGCGCCAGGCAGTACGCGGCCAGCTCCCCGGTGTCGACCCCGTCCGGCACGGCCGAGTCGACGCCGTGCAGCGGGTCCTCGAAGCCGGTGCCGAACGCCCAGCGGGCGTCGCTGTCGTCGTGTCCCTCGGCAAGGGACAGATAGACGTGGTCGTCGCTCATGCCCTGCTCCTAGATGTGGGGGACGTCGTCGGGGATGTCGTAGAACGTGGGGTGCCGGTAGACCTTGTCGGCGCTGGGGACGAAGAACGGGTCCTTCTCGTCGCGCGTCGAGGCGGCGATGTGCCCCGAGCGCACCACCCAGATGGACACGCCCTCGTTGCGCCGGGTGTACAGATCGCGGGCGTGGGTCAGGGCCATGCGGTCGTCGGCGGCGTGCAGTGAGCCGACGTGGACGTGGTTCAAGCCGCGTTTTCCGCGTACGAAGACCTCGTACAGAGGCCAGTCCTGTGTCATGCCGCCACTCCTTCTGTCGCCTGTGTGCGGGCGGCCCGCTTGGCCGCGTGGGTGGTCGCCGCCTCCCGTACCCAGGCGCCCTCCTCGTGGGCGGCCCGGCGCCGGCCGACCCGCTCCGCGTTGCACGGTCCGTCGCCGCTGATCACGCGCTGCAGCTCGGACCAGTCGGGGGTGCCGAAGTCGTGGTGTCCGCGCTCTTCGTTCCAGCGCAGCTCCGGGTCGGGCAGGGTGACGCCGAGCTTCTTGGCCTGGGGCACGGTCATGTCGACGAAGCGCTTCCGCAGTTCGTCGTTCGAATGCCGTTTGATCTTCCAGGCCATCGACTGCGCCGAGTTGGGCGAGTCGTCGTCGGGTGGGCCGAACATCATCAGCGACGGCCACCACCATCGGTCGACGGCGTCCTGGACCATGGCCCGCTGAGCCTCGGTGCCGCGCATCATCGTCAACAGCAGCTCGTACCCCTGGCGCTGGTGGAAGGATTCCTCCTTGCACACCCGCACCATCGCCCGCGCGTACGGCCCGTACGAGCAGCGACAGAGCGGCACCTGGTTGCAGATCGCCGCGCCATCCACGAACCAGCCGATCACCCCGACGTCCGCGAAGGTCGGCGTCGGGTAGTTGAAGATCGACGAGTACTTCTGGCGGCCGCTGATCAGTTGCTCGGTCAGCTCGGCACGGTCTGCGCCCAGCGTCTCGGCGGCCGAGTACAGATACAGCCCGTGCCCGGCCTCGTCCTGCACCTTCGCGAAGAGGATCGCCTTGCGGCGAAGGGAGGGAGCGCGGGTGATCCAGTCACCCTCCGGCTGCATCCCGATGATCTCCGAGTGGGCGTGCTGCGCGATCTGCCGGATCAGCGTCCTGCGGTAGCCGTCGGGCATCCAGTCGCGAGGCTCGATCCGCTGGTCTTTCGCGATCGTGGCGTTGAAGTGCTCTTCCAGCAGTGGTCCATCGCAGCCGGCCGCGGATGCTTCTGTGGTGCTCATCGACATATCAACTTCCCTACCGACCGTTCGTTCGGGTCATAGTCTGACGAGTTTTCCCCGGCTGGGCAAGCCCTGCCGGGTCGGTGGCCGATCAGCGGCCTTCGAAGGATGGCTTGCGCCGGGTGAGAAAGGCCTGTACCGCGGCGCGGTGGTCCCGCGTCGCGCCCAGGCGCTCCTGAGCCGCTGCCTCTCCCTCCAGCGCGGTGTGCAGGCTCGCTCCTGGAGCGTTCCGCAGGAGTGCTTTGACCTCCCCGTACGCCGCTGTGGGCCCGGCGGCCAGCCGTCGGGCGAGGGCCAGGCCTGCTGCGGCGGCGCCGCCGTCGGGCACGACCTGGTGCACCAGTCCCCATCGCTGCGCGGCCTCGGCGTCGAAGAGGTCGCCGAGGAGCATCAGTGTGGCGGCGTGCGACGGGCCGAGCGCCTGGGCCAGTGCACGGCTCAGACCGCTGTCGGCGGCAAGCCCGATCCCGGTGAAGGCGGTCGAGAAACGGGCGCCCTCGGCCGCGACACGCACATCCGCGCAGAGCGCCAGTCCGAGCCCCGCCCCGACACACGCGCCCTCGACGGCCGCGACCACTGGCTGGGACAGCGCGTGCAGCGCCTCCACCAGGGGGTTGTACTCGTTCCGCACGCTGGCGAAGGCCGAGGCGGGCTTGGTCTCCAGGGCCTGGGCGTGCTCCTTGAGGTCCTGTCCGACGCAGAAGTGCTTCCCCTGGGCGGTGAGGAGCACCGCGCGGACCTGTTCCCTGTCGCTCTGCACCCGGCGTACGGCGGCCAGCAGCCCGAGTCGCAGGGAGACGTCGAGCGCGTTCCCGGCGGAGGGCCTTTGCAGTTCGATGGTCGCGACGCCGTCGTCCAGGGTGTAGCCGACGCCGTGCCGTGACTCGGGCGGTGCCTCCTGTGCCCGTACTTCGTCGCTTACTGCCATGTGTAGAACCCCTGTCCGGTCTTCCGCCCCAGCTCGCCGCGGGCGACCTTGTCGCGCAGCAGCTGGGGCGGTGCGAAGCGCTCGCCGAGGGTGGTGTGCAGGTATTCGGCGATGGCCAGGCGTACGTCGAGTCCGACGAGGTCGGTGAGGCGCAGAGGCCCCATGGGGTGCTTGTAGCCGAGGGTCATGGCGTCGTCGATCGACTCGGGCTCGGCGACGCCCTCCTCGACCATGCGGATCGCCTCCAGGCCGAGTGCCACGCCGAGGCGGCTGCTGGCGAAGCCGGGTGAGTCCTTGACGACGACGTCCGACTTGCCGAGGGCGTGCGTCCAGTCCAGTGCGGCGCTGATGACCGCGGCCTCGGTGTACGGCGCGACGACGATCTCGACCAGTTCGGAGGCGGGCACCGGGTTGAAGAAGTGCATGCCCAGGAAGCGGCCGGGCCGGGTGAGCGCGGAAGCGAGTTCGGCGACCGACAGGGAGCTGGTGTTGGTGGCCAGCACGGTCGTCGTACTCACCGCCCTCTCGGCCGCGGCGAGCAGCCGGGCCTTGAGCGCCGTGTCCTCGGGGGCGGCCTCGACGACCAGCTCGGCCTCAGCGGGCAGTCCATCGACCGAGTCCGCCGTCGTGACCCGGGCGAGCACCCGCTCGGCGGGCTCGATGAGCTTGCCCCGCTCCGCGGCGCGCTTCAGGCCGGTGGCGACCCGGTCCAGCGCGGCGGCCGCGGCTTGCGCACTGCTCTCCACAACGACCACGGAAGAGCCGGCGGCCGCGAAGGACTGCGCGATGCCGGCGCCCATGCGGCCGCCGCCGATGACGCCGACGACGGCGGGCGCGGACGGGGACGGGGGTGTGGTGGTCATGCTCGGCTTCCCTTCTCCAGGCCCCTCTTACTCAGGAAACGTGTCATCCGGTCCTTCTTGTCCTGGCCCTCGAAGAGCACGGCCTGCGCGAGGTCGTCGGCCACCGGGTGGGCGCCGGGTGAGTCGACCACCAGCTTCGTCAGGCGCAGGGCCGTGGCCGACGAGCGGGCCATGCGGTCGAGCAGCGCGTGCGCCTGGTCCAGCAGCTTGTCCGCCGGTACGACTTCGATGACCAGCCCCGCGGCAAGTGCCGCCGGTGCGTCGAGGTTCCGTCCGGCGAGCAGCACCTGCTTGGCGACCGACTCACCCACCAGTTCTGGCAGCCGCCAGCAGGCACCGGCCGCCGCGAGGATGCCGAGCCCCGGCTCCGGGTTGCCGAAGACGGCGTCTTGTCCCGCGATACGGATGTCGCAGGCGTAGGACAGTTCCGCACCGCCGCCCAGCGCCCAGCCGTCCACAGCGGCGACGGTCGGCATCGGCAGCCTGCGCAACCGCTCGAACAGCCGGCTGTTGATGCCCCGCAGGGCATCGTCCCGCCCCCGCCGCAGCAGCTCCGCGATGTCGGCGCCGCCCGCGAACACCCCACCGTGGCCGGTCAGCAGCAGCAGCTTCGGGTGCTGCTCCAGCAGGTCGCAGACGGCGTGCAGTTCGCGGATCATCAGCCCGCTGATGGCGTTACGGGCCTCGGGGCGGTGCAGGGTGACGACGACCCGGTCCTCGCGTTCCTCGACGAGCAGCGTCTCGTACGTCGCGGCTCCGGACGTACTCATACCCGCTCCACGAGCATCGCGACGCCCTGCCCGACGCCCACGCACAGCGTGGCCAGGCCCCGGTGGGCGTCCTCGCGCTCCAGCCGGCCGAGCAGGGTGAGCAGGATGCGGGCGCCGGAGCAGCCCAGTGGATGCCCCAGCGCGATGGCGCCGCCGTCGGCGTTGACTTTCTCCTCGTCGAGCTTGAGGCGGCGGATGACCGCCAGCGCCTGGGCGGCGAAGGCTTCGTTCAGCTCGACCGCGTTCAGGTCGCCAGCCTGCCATCCGGCGCGGGCCAGGGCCTTCTCGGTGGCGGGGACCGGGCCGAGGCCCATGACGTTGGGCTGCACACCGGCCGAGGCGGAGGTGACGATCCGGGCCCTGGGGGTGAGCCCGTACCGCTCGACGGCCGCCGCGCTCGCCACCACCAATGCGGCGGCGCCGTCGGACAGCGGCGAGGCGGAGCCGGCGGTGACGATGCCGTCTGTGCGGAAGAGGGCGCGCAGCGCACCGAGCTTCTCCAGCGTCGTCGCGGGCCGGGGGCCCTCGTCGCGGGTCACTTCGCCGTCGCGGACCGGTACTGGCACGATCTCCTTGTCGAAGCGGCCCGCCTCCTGGGCGGCGACGGCCCGCTGATGGCTGTGCAGCGCGAAGGCGTCGGACTCGGCGCGGGTGATGCCGTCGAGCGCGGCGACCTCCTCGGCCGTCTCGCCCATGGACAGCGTCGTCCTCACCGTCTGCGGCCCGGCGCCGACCGGAACGGCCCGGTCGGCGGCGGCGAAGCGCGGGTTGGTGAACCGCCATCCCAGGGAGGTGTCGTGTACCTCGCCCGGCTTGGCCCACGGAGTGCCGGGCTTGGCCATCACCCACGGGGCGCGGGTCATCGACTCCACACCGCCCGCGACGACCAGACCGGCCTCCCCGGACCGTATCGCCTGGGCGGCCGAGGCCACGGCGGTCAGTCCCGAGGCGCACAGCCGGTTGACGGTGTAGCCGGGCACGGTGTGCGGCAGTCCGGCGAGCAGCACGGCCATCCGGGCCACGTCCCGGTTGTCCTCCCCGGCCTGGTTGGCGGCACCGAGGATCACTTCGTCCACCGCCTCGGCTGGAACCCCGGCGCGGCGAACGGCCTCACCCACCACCAGGGCCGCCAGGTCGTCGGGGCGTACGGAGGCCAGGACACCGCCGTAGCGGCCCTGCGGGGTGCGGGCTCCGTCGATCAGATAGACCTCGTCGGGCAGCTCAGGCATCGGGGCTCTCCTCGGCCGGGGCGGGCCGACGCGACTGCAGTGTCGCGAAGCGGCCGGTGACGAACGCGGGGTCGGACAGGGTGGCGCTGGCGGCCGGGTTGGCCGCGCTGCCGTGGAAGTCGCTGAACGCGGCGGACTGGTTGACGAAGACGCTGCCGGTGAGGTTCTCCGAAAGATGCACTCCCGCGTCCAGGGCCGCCAGCTCGGCGGCTTCCAGCACTTCTTCGCTGGTGGAGTGGACGGCGGCGGTCAGGGCGCCGTGCGCGCGCACCGTCTCGCGCAGGATCCGCAGACTGTGCTCGGTGGAGTCGGTGCCGATCACGAATGAGACAGGGCCGAACCACTCGCGGGAGTAGGTCTCCCGGTCGGTCTCGGCGTCCAACCGGGCCACCAGCGGCGTACGGACGACGGCCTTCGGGTGCTCGGGGTGTTCGACGGGCGCCGACGGACGCACCGTACGGCCGACCGCACCGGCCTGCTCCAGGCGCTCGAGTACGCCGTCGTTGACGATCGCGCCGAGGGTGCCGACGGCGCGAGCCGGGTCGCCGAGCAGCTTGTCCAGTGCGGCGGCGAGGTCGGCGGCGAACTCGTCAGCGGTCCGTACGCCCTGGTCGGTGGCGATGCCGTCGCGCGGGATCAGGAGGTTCTGCGGGGTGGTGCACATCTGACCGCTGTAGAGGGCCAGGGAGAAGGCCAGGTTGCCCAGCAGGCCGTGGTAGTCGTCGGTGGAGTCCAGGACGACGGTGTTGAGGCCGGCCTTCTCCGTGTACACGGCTGCCTGCCGGGCGTTGGTCTCCAACCAGTCACCGAACTCCGTCGAGCCGGTGAAGTCGATGATCCGGACCTCGGGGTGCAGCGCGAGGAGACCGGCGTTCCGGTCCCCGGGCTCCTCGGCGGCGAGGATCACGAGGTTGGGGTCGAAGCCCGCCTCGGCCAGTACCTCGCGGGTGATCCGCACGGTAATGGCGAGCGGCAGGACGGCGCCCGGGTGGGGCTTGACCACGACCGGGTTGCCGGTGACCAGGCTGGCGAACAGGCCCGGATAACCGTTCCAGGTGGGGAAGGTGTTGCAGGCGATCAGCAGCGCCACACCGCGTCCGACCGGCGTGAACTTCTTGTCCAGCACCGTCGGGCCGCCCTTGCGCTGCGGCTTGCTCCAGCGGGCCGCGCCCGGGTGCCGCCGCTGCTCGGCCCAGGCGTACGCGACTGCCTCCAGGCCGCGGTCCTGTGCGTGCGGGCCGCCCGCCTGGAACGCCATGACGAACGCCTGGCCGGTGGTGTGCTGCACGGCGTGCGCGATCTCGAAGCTCGCCGCGTTGAGCCGGGCCAGGATTTCGGCGGTGACACCGGCGCGGGTGTCAGGGCCCGCGGCGCGCCAGGGGGCGGTGGCGGCCTTGGCGGCGGCCACCGCCTCGTCCGGCGCGACGCGGGGGTAGGTGATGTCGAGGGCGAAGCCGTACGGAGAGGTCTCGGAGGCCGTCACGCGCCCCTCGCCGGGGTGACCCGCCAGTTCGAAATGCCTGTCGGCCTGGTCCCGGAAGGCGACCTCCCCGGCTTTCGGCGCCTCTTCGCCGTAGACCGACGTGCTGGGTGATTCCGGATACGGCGTCCAATGGTCCCGGGTCGCCGTAGCGGCGACCGCCTGTTCCAGCAGTGCGCGGTGACGTGCGAAGAAGTCGGGTCGCTCGGGGCTGTTCTGGGACATACGTTCCACCTCTTGACAGGCAGTGGTGATGCTGGATTACTTGGCCGCGCCGCACGCTAACCGAATGTTCGGTCGGTACACAAGGTGGTAGAAACCATGACGCAGGCCACTAACACCGCTCCCGGTCCTGTTTCCGGCCCGACGGAGACGATGTTCGCCGCGGACGAGGCGTCGAGGAGTCTCGGTATCGAGCTCCTTGAGTACGGCGAAGGGACCGCCGTACTCCGGATGACCGTGACCCCGGCGATGGTCAACGGACACAGGATCGCTCACGGCGGCTATCTGTTCCTGTTCGCCGACACCGCCTTCGCCTGTGCCTGCAACAGTCACGGGCCCGTGACCGTCGCGGCAGGGGCCGACATCGATTTCGTCGCCTCGGCTTACGAAGGCGACGTACTGGTGGCGACCGCGCGGGAACGCACCCGCTTCGGGCGCAGCGGCATCTATGACGTGAGCATCCTGCGCGGCGACGAGGTGATCGCGGAGTTCCGCGGGCGCAGCCGCAGTATCCGAAGCACGAAGACGAAGGAGTCGCGATGAGCAGCGAACTGACGGCCCCCGCGGTCCCAGGAACCCGCCGGGGGGAGCCGATCCCGGACGAGCTGCTGGACGGCGGTGAGCGGATGACGCGCGAGGAGCTGAGAGGTCATCAGCTCAGCTTGCTCCAGGCAACCTTGCGGCACGCCTACGACAACGTCGAGCTGTACCGCAAGAAGTTCGACGATGCCGGGGTCAAGCCCGACGATTGCCGTCGCCTGGAGGACCTGTCCCGATTCCCCTTTACCACCAAGGCCGATCTGCGGGACACGTACCCCTTCGGCATGTTCGCCGTCCCCATGGACCAGGTCCGCCGCGTCCACGCCTCCAGCGGCACCACCGGCCGCCCGACCGTCGTCGGTTACACCGAGAACGACCTGTCGATGTGGGCCGATGTCGTCGCCCGCTCCATCCGCGCGGCCGGCGGCCGTCCCGGCCACAAGGTGCACATCTCGTACGGCTACGGGCTGTTCACCGGCGGTCTGGGCGCGCACTACGGCGCCGAGCGCGCAGGATGCACCGTGATCCCCGCCTCCGGGGGCATGACCGCCCGCCAGGTGCAGATCATCCAGGACTTCGAACCTGAGATCATCATGGTCACCCCCTCCTACATGCTCACCCTCCTCGACGAGTTCGAACGGCAGGGCATCGACCCGCGTACCAGCTCCCTCAAGGTGGGCATCTTCGGCGCCGAACCGTGGACGGAGGAGATGCGCCGCGAGATCGAGGAGCGCATGAACATCCACGCCGTCGACATATACGGCCTGTCCGAGGTGATCGGCCCCGGCGTGGCACAGGAGTGCGTGGAGACCAAGGACGGCCTGCACGTCTGGGAGGACCACTTCTACCCCGAGGTCGTCGACCCGGTCACCGACCAACTGCTGGCCGACGGCGACAGCGGCGAACTGCTCTTCACCTCCCTCACCAAGGAGGCCCTGCCGATCGTCCGCTACCGCACCCGCGACCTGACCCGGCTGCTGCCCGGCACAGCCCGCCCGGCCTTCCGCCGTATCGAGAAGATCACCGGCCGCTGCGACGACATGATCATCTTGCGCGGGGTGAACGTCTTCCCCAGCCAGATCGAGGAGATCCTGCTGCGCACCCCCGCGGTCGCCCCGCACTTCCAGATCCAGCTGAGCCGACGCGGCCGCATGGACCACATGGCTCTGCGCGCCGAGGCTCGCCCCGGCACCGGTCCGGAGCAGCGGGAGGCCGCCGCAGCAGCGATCGGCAAGGCAGTCAAGGACGGCGTGGGTGTGACCGTCGAGGTGACGATCGTCGATCCCGGGACTCTGGAGCGCTCGGTCGGCAAGATCCGCCGGGTCAGAGATCTGCGGGAGCAGTGAGTGCGGCAGTGATTTCTGCCGTTGCCACAATGGCCGAGTGACCAGGACACCTGTGCAGAACCCAACCGGCCGCCACGGCCGTCCCGCCTACGACCGCGACTCGCTGCTGGAGGTCGCCGTCGTGGTCTTCAACGAACGCGGCTACGACGGCACCGGCATGGAGGAGCTGGCCAGGCGTCTGGGCCTCAGCAAGTCGAGCATCTACCACCATGTCTCCGGCAAGGAGGAACTCCTCGAGCTCGCGGTCGGCCGAGCCCTGGACGCCCTCTTCGCGGTACTCGACGAGGACCAGGACCCGGGCAGCACAGCTCCGGACGCCACGGCGACCGCCCGGATGAAGCGCATCGTGCACCGCAGCGTCGAAGTCCTCGCGGCCGAGCTGCCCTACGTCACCTTGCTGCTGCGCCTGCACGGCAACAGCGAGGTCGAACAGCACGCGCTCGCGAGGCGCCGTGAGTTCGATCACCGTGTCGCCGAGCTGATGGCCCAAGCGGCAACCGAGGGCGGCATACGAGACGACATTGCTCCACACCTCGCCGGCCGACTGCTGTTCGGCACCGTCAATTCCCTCGTGGAGTGGTACAGCCCCGATCGCGGCCTGCCCGTGGAGACGGTGGCCGACGCGCTGACGGCCATCCTCTTCGATGGTCTGCACGGGCAGCCCGCGAGCTGCCCCGGACCGGCCGTGGACATTCCGGAACACCGGGGACAGACTGATGCGGAACGGATGGCAGGACCGCTGACGAAGGGGTGAAGGAGACAGCTTCATGACGACCGCCGCGCATCCGGTGCCCGACGCATCCGAGCAGATCGAACGCTTCCAGCAGCGTGCCTCGGACGCGTTCGCTCCGTTGCGTATCCGCTCCGGCACCACCGCAGTGGGAACCGGTGTGAGCGGCAGCATGCGCACTGCCAGGCCGGGTGAGGTGCTGGTCACCCGGATCACCGGAGGGCCGTGTACGGTGCTGCGCTCACGCTCCCTCATCGGTTCCGGCGACCGGGAACTGGTCAAGGTCGCGCTCTACGGGCGCGGCCGCGCGGGCGTTGAGCAGGACGGCCGCCAGTGCCTGCCGGGCCCGGGCGATCTCGTCGTCTACGAGACCGTCAGGCCGTACGAACTGTGCTTCTGGGAGCCTTTCGACATCGTGGTGCTGGGCATCCCGCGCGCTCTGCTGGGCCCGCACGTCCACGGTCTCGGGAGCCGCACGGCGCTCGCCGTGCCCACCGACGGCGGTGGGCGGCGGTTGGCGGCCACGCTGCTGCGAGACACGGCGGACGGACTGGACGCGTGTGTCGGCAGCGGCGGCCCTCATCTGGCCGACGCCCTGGTTTCGGTGGTGCTGTCAGCCCTGGCCGAGCAGCCCGTCGTGGCGCATCCCACGGACAACCTCGCCGACCGCATCCTGACGTACTGCCTGGGCAGGCTCTCCGACCCCCGTCTCGCACCGGAGTTGGTGGCCCGGGCTCACAGCATCTCGGTGCGCTACCTGCACAAGGTTCTCCAGCAGCGCGGCGTCACCCTGTCCTCCTGGATCCGCGCGAGCCGCCTGGAGCGGATTCGGCGCGACCTCGCGGACCCTCTGCTCGCCGATCGCAGCGTGGCTGTGATCGCGGCCCGCTGGGGCGTGCTCGACGCCACGCATCTCAGCCGCGCACTGCGCGCGGAGTTCGGGCAGAGCGCGGCAGAGATCCGGCGGTCGGCTGCCCGCCCGTCGGGGTGACGGGGCGGACGGCCGCCTTCAGCGCCACCGGGAGGTGCTGTCTTCTGCCCGCGTCCTGGTGAGCGGTGCCTGGCAGCCCAGACTCAGCGCGGCCACCCCGGTCGGATAGCCGGTGATCGGCCATGTGCCAACCCGGCGGCGAACAGGGCGTGGCCACGGTCGGGGCGAGCCGCCACCGAGAACGGCGCCGATCCGGTAGCCGAGCGATACCCCGCCGCAGCGCAGCCGCGCAGCGAAGCTCGGAGAACACGGACGCTGTCGCCCCCGTGTCGATGAGCGGGAAGAGGACCGCGGCCCACAACAGCGGCGCGCAGGACCCGATGAGCACTCCTTGCGACGGCCGAGCCGGTCGGACAGGGCCGCCACCCATGGGATGGTGGCCGGCCACACCGCGGCGGCGATCAGGGCCGGCAGCACGATGCGGTCCCGGGCGAAACCGAGCTGTGTGGTGGCGTACGACAGGACGTACGCCATGAAGATGTGGCCGATGGAGTTGGTGCCGATGAAGGTGCCGCCGGCCGGCAGGACGTCCTTCCACTGCGTGTGCAGCACCGCGAGCACCGGCATGCGTGAACGGTCGGCCACGGCCGTGCCCTGGGGAGACCCTTGAAGATCTTGAAAATGCGCCCGGCATCCATCGGTTTGTTCGATCGACATGTGCCTGCGAACCAGGGCACGCTGAGCCGCCCAAGCGAAACTTTCAGGGCACTCCTGGCAAGACGGTGGCACCGATGAAAACTGGCGCCGACGACGCGGCTGACGGCGCGGAGTCGGAGCTCTTCGGAATGTGGTGACCGTTTCGGAGAGCGGGGTCAGCGGATGTGACAGCCCTGCGGAGGGGATGCCGCTGTGGTGTGGGAGGGGCGAAAGGGTTCTGGTGTGGATCGGCGCCGCGGCCGGGGGAGTACGGTCGCGGCGCCGGGTCGGGGAAACGGGGCAGGTGGGGTCAGGTCGGGGGCAGGTCGGGGGGTCAGGCCAGGCTGGTCCAGATGCTCTTGACCTCGGTGTAGGCCTCGATGGCCTCCCAGCCCATCTCGCGGCCGAGCCCTGATGACTTCGTGCCGCCCCAGGCCGCCGCGGCGTCCAGGCCCTGCATCATGTTGATCCACACCGTGCCGGCCTTGACCTGGCGCGCCAGGCGGTTGGCGGTGCCGATGTCCCGGGACCAGATCGCGGCGGCGAGCCCGTACTCGGAGTCGTTGGCCAGGGTGACCAGCTCCTCAGGGTCGTCGTACGGCAGTACCGACAGCACCGGGCCGAAGATCTCCTCGCGGGCGATCCGCATGTCCTGCCGGACGCCCGCGAAGACGGTCGGCTCGAAGAAGAAGCCGTTCGTCAGATCGCCGTCCGGGCGGTTGCCGCCAGTGAGCAGCTCCGCGCCCTCGTCCTTGCCGAGGGCGACATAGCGGGCGGTCTGCTCGACCTGCTCGGCGGAGACCAGCGGCCCGAGATGCACCTCGGGGTCGAGCCCGTTGCCGAGCCGCAGCGTCCCGGCGGCTCCGGCGAGCTTCTCGGCGAACTCGTCGTGACGCTTGCCGTCGACGTAGAAGCGGGTGTATGCGGCACACACCTGACCGCTGTTGAGCAGCCCGCCGAGCAGGTTGCCCTGGACGGCGGCGTCGATGTCGGCGTCGGCCGCGATGATGCTCGGCGCCTTGCCGCCCAGTTCCAGGGAGACCTTCTTCAGGGTGCGGCCGCATTCGGCGCCGATCTCCCGGCCGACGGCGGTGGACCCGGTGAAGGAGATCTTCTTGACCAGCGGGTGGCTGACCAGGGCCCGGCCAACGTCCGGACCGCCGGTGACGACGTTGACGACTCCGGCCGGGACTCCGGCCTGCTCGATCAGCTCGGCCAGCCGCAGGGTGGACAGCGGGGTCTGCTCCGCGGGCTTGATGACTACCGTGTTGCCGGTGGCGAGCGCCGGGGCGAGCTTCCACACGAGGATCATCAGGGGGAAGTTCCACGGGGTGATCAGTCCGCAGACGCCGAGCGGTTCGCGACGGGTGCGGTAGTCCACGTCCGGGACGGACAGCGGGGCCGTGATGCCGGTGATCTTGGTGACCCATCCGGCGTAGTAGCGGAAGTGCTCGACCGCGTTGGGCACCGAGAAACCGGCGCTCACCCCGAGCGGCTGGCCCTGGTCCTGGGTCTCCAGGGCGGCGATTTCCTCGGCGCTCTCCTCCAGCAGGTCGGCGATCCGCAGCAGCAGTCGGGCGCGGGCGGCGGGCAGCAGCCCGCCCCACTCGGGGGAGGTGAACGCCTCGGCGGCAGCGCGCACCGCGGTATCGACGTCGGCCGCGGTGGCCTCGGGCAGTTCAGCGAGTACCTCGCCGGTGGCCGGGTTGAGGGAGGTGAAGGTGTTGCCGCTGCGGCCGGCGGTCCACTCGCCGCCGATGAGCATGTCCGTACGCATATTGCTGGTCTCCCTGGGAGATGGGCGAGTCAGGAGGTGGCGAGGATGAGGTCGGCGGCCTTCTCGCCGATCATGATCGAGGGGGCGTTGGTGTTGCCCGAGGGGACCGACGGCATGATCGAGGCATCCGCGACGCGCAGCCCCTCGACCCCATGGACCCGAAGTGCCGGGTCCACGACAGCGAGCGAGTCCTGGCCCATGCGGCAGGTGCCGACCTGATGGTGGTACGTGCCGACCGCCCGGCGTACGTATTCACGCAGGTCGTCGCGGGTACGGGCGTCAGGGCCCGGGGCGACTTCGGCCTTGCGCCAGCCTTCGAAGGCGGCGTGCGCGCCGATCTCCCGGCAGATTTCCACCGCGTCGACCAGGGCCTCCAGGTCGTAGCGCTCGGCCAGGATGTTCGGGTCGAGCAGCGGCGCAACCTCCGGGTCGGCCGACGCCAGCCGGAGCGTGCCCCGGGACAGCGGGCGGACGATGCCCGGCGCGATGGTGTAGCCGTGCTCCGGCACCGGGTAGGACTCGGCCGGGTACACCATGTGCAGGAAGAGCGGCTGCAGGTCGGGACCGAGCCGGGCAGGGTCGGTGCTGGCGAACAGCTGGCTCTCCAGCAGGTTGCCCTTGCCTGGAGGCAGCGGCCGCGAGGCCTCGTACACATTGCTGACCAGCAGGTGGTCGTGGAGGTTCTCGCCGACCCCGGGCACATCCACGGCGACCTCGACCCCGACCTCACGCAGGTGCGCTGTCGGGCCGATGCCGGACAGCAGCAGGGTCTGGGCCGAACCGAGCACGCCGCCGCTCAGTACCACCTCGGAGGCCGCGTACACGCGGTGCAAGGCGCCGTCGGCGGCGTACTCCACGCCTACCGCGCGGCCGTCCTCCAGCAGCACCCGGTGTACCCGGGCACCGGTGGTGACCGTCAGCGACGGATTGTCGAGGACCGGGGCGACAAAACTCTGCCAGGCGCTCATCCGACGGCCGTCGCGGATGGTGGCGTGGTTGAAACCGGCGCCGATCATCCGCTCGCCGTTGAAGTCCTCGGTCAGCGGGTGCCCCAGGGCGACGGCGGCCTCGACGAACGCGGCGGCGGTGGGGTGCGGTTCGGCAAGCCGGCTGACCGGCAGCGGGCCGCCCTTGCCGTGCCAGTCGCTCGCGCCGTCCACGTGGTCCTCGGAGCGCTTGAACAGCGGCAGTACGCTGTCCCAGTCCCAGCCGGCGCAGCCCGCGTAGGCCCACGAGTCGTAGTCGCTGCGGTGGCCCCGAACGTAGATCATGCCGTTCAGCGAACTGCTGCCGCCGAGCACCTTGCCGCGGGGCCAGTACAGCCTCCGGTTGTTGGCGTGCACCTGGGGCACAGTCATGGCCGCCCAGTCCACTTCCGACTGGAGCAGCAGCGGCCAGCCCTGCGGGCTGTGTACCCGCTCGTCGACGTCCACCGGACCGGCCTCGACGACATGGACCGAATGCCCCTGGTCCAGCAGCCGCCGGGCGATCACACTGCCGGACGAACCGGCGCCGACGATTACGTAGTCATGTTCTGTACGGGGCTCTCGCGTCATGGCGTTCCCACTCCTGCAACATCGTCGTTACTTGGCGGGAACGCTAGAAGCGGGGCAGGCACGGAGCTTTCCATCGGGCGCACGGGTAGTCGCCAACACGTGCACTCCGACCGACGATCATCGTACCGTTTGTCGCAATTCGTGGGTTTGGCGGCCTCGTTTCTCGGCGAACTCCAGGAGCGTGGCTTCCGGGGCGACGAGGAGTTGGCGGACCGGTTGCGCGCGGCCATGGGAGACGCGGCGATCCCCCTCCTGCGCCCGCTCGCGGTCGATCTGGAGATGCTCGCCATGCTGCTGGAGGGCGACCCGGTTGAGTCGGGGGGTCGGATCGACCTGTCCACCGGGGAGTGCTGGCCGGCGTTCACCGACGAGTCGGAGCCCGGGTCCGGGATCGAGGAGGCGGATGATCCCGAGCGATGGCTGTACGCGCCGGCTCTGGGTTCTCGGGCCGGTTACCGGGACATGGAGCTGTTCATCGACGGGCTCGGCGACGTCGCCCTCGCCGAGCGGCTGCGGATCGCCACCACCGGGCGGGGCGCCTTCCGACGCTTCAAGGACGTCCTCGCCCGGGACGAGCGCGCCTGGCGCCGGTACCACCGGCTCAGCGATGAGCGACAGCGCGGCCGGACCCGCGCATGGCTGGTGGAGGAGGGCTATTGCCCGTCCGCGTCATACAACGCATCCTCGCGCTGACCGTCGCGATCTGGCACGACGACCACACCGGACAGCCAGTCCTGCGCTCACTGGCCGCCCATGATCACTGCCCCCTTGGAATCAATCATCTAGAAGATCACTGAAAATCTTGTTGAGGGCTGTCCGGCCGTGGGCCGGGCGGCCCTTTTCGCTATGTGGTGGCCGGGGTGAGGTGCCAGGTGGTGCCGGTCCGGGTGAGTCCGAGGTTGATCAGTCGGCGGAGGTTGAGGGCGGCGGCGCGGTGGTGCAGCCAGAGGTTGTTGGCGATGACGCCGCGGTGCGGGACGCGTCGGTTGCCCTTGGCGACCAGCCAGGCGATGGCGCGTTCGACCGGGGGCCGCCATCTGCGGTATTCGGCCTGCCAGGCCGGGTCGGCGGCGTCTCGGCGGGCGGCGGTCAGCAGTTCATGCTGGGGGTGGATGTTGAGGGTGCGTCCGGTCTTGGATGTGGTGCAGCGCTCGCGCAGGGGGCAGCCGACGCAGAGGCGTTTGAACTGGGCGGTGCGGGCCCCGTCGGCTTTGATCTGGCCGAGGTTGGCGGTTCGTCCGGCTGGGCAGGTCGCGGTGCCGGCGGCTGGGTCGATGCGGAAGTCGTCGATGGTGAAGCCGTCGGGGATCACCTGCCGCAGCGGCGGTGGCTTGATGACCAGGGTGTGGCCCGCGGCCTGCAACTGTTCGCGCAGCTCGCCGGTGCCGTAGGCGGAGTCGCCGAGCACGGTTAACTCGCCGTCCTCCCCGTCCAGCAGATCACGGGCAACGGCCGCTTCGTGGTTGCCGGGACCATAGCCGCCGGTGACAGCGACGGCGGTGAACAGCCCGCTCTCCGGCTCGAAGGAGACGTGTCCTTTGAATCCGTCCTGGTGGCGGGTGCGGTTTTTGTGGATGTGCCGGGCGTCGGGATCGACGGTGGACACCGTCCGGTCGGGCGCGGTGCGCCGGGCGATGCGCCAGCGGCCATCGCGTCCGTCGGAGTCCTCGGCCGGTTCCACATCCTGCCCGGCGACCAGGGCCAGCAGGCCCATCGCGTTCGCGGCCTTCTCGCCCAGCTCACGATCGGGCAGGCGCCCGAGCAGGTTGAGGGCGTCGGTGACCAGCGCATCCACCAGCGCAGCGCGCGCCTGCTCGTCGTTCCAGGCGATCTTCGGTTTGCCCGGGTCGGTGTAGTCGTGCGCGCGGCAGTGCTCCGCGGCGGCCTCCTGGGCTCCAGGGACATCACGGATCACCCGGCGGATCGCGGAGACGATCTGGGTGACGGTGTCCTGGGTGGCCACCGCGTCATCGAGGACGGTGGAGTCCACAGCACGCCGCTGCTTGCCCTTGAGCACCCCGGTCGCGGCCACGACCTCCTTGACCTTGGTGAAAATCCGCATCGGCTCGGCCGAGTGGCGCAGCCGGCGCCTGAAGTACGTCAGCAGCGACGGATCGAACGCCATGTCGTACAAGCCCAGCCCACAGGCCGCTTTCCACCGCAGATCACACCGCAGTTCCTGGACCGTCTCGAAGTCCGACAGCCCCTGCAGGCTCTGCAGCACCACGGTGGCGGCCAGGACCTGCGGCGGCAGACTCGGACGGCCGTTGGACGACGGGTACATGTCCGCGAACATCGACGGCGGGAACAGTGCCTCCCGGTGCTCGGCCAGAAACGCAAATACGCTCCCGGCCGGGATCAACTCCCGGCAGGTCTCCCACACATCCGGCCCGACCATCTCCCCGGCCCATTCCCCCTGCATGCCTACAAGACTGACCCCGGCCCTACCGGGCCGGGGCCAGAACCCGCAACATTTTCAGTGATCTTCTAGAAGATCACTGAAAATCTTGTTGAGGGCTGTCCGGCCGTGGGCCGGGCGGCCCTTTTCGCTATGTGGTGGCCGGGGTGAGGTGCCAGGTGGTGCCGGTCCGGGTGAGTCCGAGGTTGATCAGTCGGCGGAGGTTGAGGGCGGCGGCGCGGTGGTGCAGCCAGAGGTTGTTGGCGATGACGCCGCGGTGCGGGACGCGTCGGTTGCCCTTGGCGACCAGCCAGGCGATGGCGCGTTCGACCGGGGGCCGCCATCTGCGGTATTCGGCCTGCCAGGCCGGGTCGGCGGCGTCTCGGCGGGCGGCGGTCAGCAGTTCATGCTGGGGGTGGATGTTGAGGGTGCGTCCGGTCTTGGATGTGGTGCAGCGCTCGCGCAGGGGGCAGCCGACGCAGAGGCGTTTGAACTGGGCGGTGCGGGCCCCGTCGGCTTTGATCTGGCCGAGGTTGGCGGTTCGTCCGGCTGGGCAGGTCGCGGTGCCGGCGGCTGGGTCGATGCGGAAGTCGTCGATGGTGAAGCCGTCGGGGATCACCTGCCGCAGCGGCGGTGGCTTGATGACCAGGGTGTGGCCCGCGGCCTGCAACTGTTCGCGCAGCTCGCCGGTGCCGTAGGCGGAGTCGCCGAGCACGGTTAACTCGCCGTCCTCCCCGTCCAGCAGATCACGGGCAACGGCCGCTTCGTGGTTGCCGGGACCATAGCCGCCGGTGACAGCGACGGCGGTGAACAGCCCGCTCTCCGGCTCGAAGGAGACGTGTCCTTTGAATCCGTCCTGGTGGCGGGTGCGGTTTTTGTGGATGTGCCGGGCGTCGGGATCGACGGTGGACACCGTCCGGTCGGGCGCGGTGCGCCGGGCGATGCGCCAGCGGCCATCGCGTCCGTCGGAGTCCTCGGCCGGTTCCACATCCTGCCCGGCGACCAGGGCCAGCAGGCCCATCGCGTTCGCGGCCTTCTCGCCCAGCTCACGATCGGGCAGGCGCCCGAGCAGGTTGAGGGCGTCGGTGACCAGCGCATCCACCAGCGCAGCGCGCGCCTGCTCGTCGTTCCAGGCGATCTTCGGTTTGCCCGGGTCGGTGTAGTCGTGCGCGCGGCAGTGCTCCGCGGCGGCCTCCTGGGCTCCAGGGACATCACGGATCACCCGGCGGATCGCGGAGACGATCTGGGTGACGGTGTCCTGGGTGGCCACCGCGTCATCGAGGACGGTGGAGTCCACAGCACGCCGCTGCTTGCCCTTGAGCACCCCGGTCGCGGCCACGACCTCCTTGACCTTGGTGAAAATCCGCATCGGCTCGGCCGAGTGGCGCAGCCGGCGCCTGAAGTACGTCAGCAGCGACGGATCGAACGCCATGTCGTACAAGCCCAGCCCACAGGCCGCTTTCCACCGCAGATCACACCGCAGTTCCTGGACCGTCTCGAAGTCCGACAGCCCCTGCAGGCTCTGCAGCACCACGGTGGCGGCCAGGACCTGCGGCGGCAGACTCGGACGGCCGTTGGACGACGGGTACATGTCCGCGAACATCGACGGCGGGAACAGTGCCTCCCGGTGCTCGGCCAGAAACGCAAATACGCTCCCGGCCGGGATCAACTCCCGGCAGGTCTCCCACACATCCGGCCCGACCATCTCCCCGGCCCATTCCCCCTGCATGCCTACAAGACTGACCCCGGCCCTACCGGGCCGGGGCCAGAACCCGCAACATTTTCAGTGATCTTCTAGGACCAATACCGGTGATTTAGTGTTTTGTCCGGCGGGTCGGGGTGGTTCTGGTCGGCTTGGTGATCGTGATGGCCGGCAGCTCGGGGCAGGGCGGGTGGCGGTGTTCGGCCCGTTTGAGCTTCCAGCTGGCCATCTTGCGTTTGATCAGACGGGGGTTGGACCGCAGCCGCCGGGGCGGCAGGAGTCGCTCGCAGATCTCACGCAGGGCTTGGGCCATGGCCCGGGTGAGTCGGCAGGGGGGAAAGTGCCGCCTGGCCGGTGACGTGGCGGCGGACGACGCGCAAGGTGCGGCTGAAAGAGATCCGGTCCGGATCACGTCCGGCCTGGCTGGCTGCTTCGTGCATCAGGTCTGCGCAGCGCGTGGTGGACCAGCAGGAACGCGTAGATTTCCTGCTCGACGCCGGCCGGGTGCTGGGAGCGCAGCACGAGCCGGGCTCCGCCCTGGTGGGTCTTGATCTCGTCGAGTGTGGTCTCGATCTCCCACCGCTGGGCATACGGTGCGGCCAGGTCGGCTGCCGAGGCGGCCTGCGGGTCCAGGATCGTGGTGATCAGTCGGTAGACCATGCCGTCCGCACCTGTGCCGAGGGTGTACTCGATGACCCGGACGGTGACCGGGTCGGCGCGGCGGTTCTTGTCCCGCGCGGCGACGATCTCGGACAGGTACGAGCCATCGTGAAGGGCCTCGACCACGGGCAGGACCGCGCTGTTCTTCACCCGCCACAGCAGGTCGGCGCCGCTGGCGGAGGCAGCCCGCTACAGATCGAACCCGACGAAGCCTCGGTCGACCAGCGGCAGCATCCCCGCCGACAGGCGGTCGAACAGGTGCCGGGCCAGGATGGTTTCGTGCTCGGCCAGCGGGCCGACCTCGGCGGCGAAGACCGCGTGGGTGCCGCACTCGACCACCGCGGCCACCCTCGCCTGCGGGAACGCGCCCCGGCGTTGTCCGCGCGAGGATCCGGGATGACCGAAGAACGCGTCGTTGGCCTGCGTATCGGGCAGGTCGAAGGTGGTGCCGTCCACCGCGACCAGCCGCCAGGAACGGTACCAGGCCCCGGCCGTCGTCTCAGTGGCCACCGGTCGGCACACCCGGGCGAACAACGCCTTGGGCGGTTCGGGGCCCAGCCGCAGACGCGCCCGGCCGACCGGCGCCGTCCAACTGGCCGCCTGCGTCATCCTTGGCGCGCTGGCGATGTTCGCCGCGATACGCGGTTCCCCACACCCTCGACCTGTCCGTCAAGCGCCTCGGCTACCTCAGCCCCATCGAGTTCGAAGAGAAGCACTACGCCGACCAGGCAGCGGCCGAACCAGTGAACCTGAAACCACGTCAACCCGCTCTGACCTGCTAGTCGCCCACTCCCGCGCAGCGGGGGAACCTCACACCTCCATGTGGAGGTGCGGGCGTTGTGTCTTGTGCCAGGGGCGGATCGATCAGAAGGGGTAGTGGGCCTGTTGGGTGGCGATGGTCACCCAGCGGGTGTTGGAGAACGCCTCGATGCCCCACCGGCCGCCGAACCGGCCGTATCCGGAGGCCTTCACGCCGCCGAAGGGGACGTGGGGCTCGTCGGCCACGGATTGGTCGTTGATGTGCACGATGCCGGTACGGATGCGGCGGGCGACGCTCAGCCCGTGGGTGGCGTTCTCGGTGATGATGCCGCAGCTCAGACCATGGTCGGTGTCGTTGGCGACGGCCACGGCAGCGTCGTCGTCGCGGAACGTCTCGACGACGCAGACCGGCCCGAAGGCCTCGGCGTAGTACAAGTCCGCGTCCTGGGGAACGCCGGTGAGCACGGTCGCCGCATGCACCGCGCCCGTCGGCTGTCCGCCTCCCGTCAGCACGGTGGCGCCCTTGGCGACCGCGTCCTCCACCAGAGCGGCGACGCGCTGTGCCGCCGATGTGGTGACCAGCGGTCCCACGACGGTGTGCGGGTGGGCGGGGTCGCCGGCCTGGAGGGCGGCGACCTTGGCGGTGAACTTCCGGGTGAACTCCTCGGCCAGCGACTCGTGTACGAGGATGCGGTCGCCGGACATGCAGATCTGCCCGGAGTTCATGAACACGCTGAAGGTGACGGCGTCGACGGCGTAGTCCACGTCCGCGTCGTCCAGGACGATCACCGCGTTCTTGCCGCCCAGTTCGAGCACGGCCGGCTTGAGGTGCTTCGCCGCGTGGGTGCCGATGATCCGGCCGACCTCGGTGGAGCCGGTGAAGTTCACGGTACGCACCCGGGGATCGGCGATCAGCGTCTCTGCGATCTCCGCCGCGTCCTCGCGGGCGTTGGTGACCACGTTGAGCACCCCGTCGGGCAGTCCCGCCTCGCGTAGCACGTCCGCGACGAGCAGTCCGCAGGCGATCGGCGCGTCCTCGCTGGGCTTGACGACGACGGTGTTGCCGGCGGCCAGGGGGGCCGCCACGGCCCGGACGCCGAGGATGACCGGGGCGTTCCACGGCGCGAACGCCGCGACCACGCCCAGTGGTTCCCGCACGGCCAGGCCGAGTGCGCCTTCCTCCTGTGCGCTGAGCACCTCGCCTCGCGGAGCGGTGATCGCGGCGGCGGCCTCCCGCAGGATGTTCGCCGCCAGCGCCACGTTGAAGAACGCCCAGGGGACGGTACCGCCGACCTCGTGGGCCATGATCTCGGCCACCTGCTCGGCACGTGCGTCCAGCAGATCCGCCGCCTTGAGGAAGATCGCGCGACGGGCGAAGGGCGTGACCGCGGCCCATTCGGCGAATGCCGCGTCAGCGGCGTCCACGGCCCGGGTCACATCCTCCGGGCCGGCCGCGGCGACGGTCGCGTAGACCTCGCCGGTGTAGGGGTCGATGTCCTCGGCGGTACGGCCGGAGAGGGCGGGCGCATCCTTGCCGCCGATGAAAAGTTCACGGGTGAGAGACATGAAGGGCTTCTTTCGGTGCGGGGCGGTCGTGGCGGGCGACAGGGTGTGCGCGGCTCAGGAGGGCATGCGGACGATCGGCTTGATGACGTCGCCGGCGTACGACGCCTGAAGCGCCTGCTCGATCTGGTCGAAGGAGAACCAGGAGACGAGGCGGTCCATGGGGAAGCGGCCCTGGCGGTACAACTCGATGAGCGCGCCGATGAGTTGGGTGCTGCGACCGCTGCCGCCGAGGATGCCGACGATGCGCTTGCCCCACAGGGTGGTGAGATGGTCAAGGGTGAACTCGGCTCCCGCCGGGGCGCCGCCGATGAGCGCGCAGGTGCCGAGCATGCCGACCGAGTCCGCGGCCTGGCGGACGACGGAGATGATGCCGGTGCACTCCAGGGCGTTGTCGGCGGGCCCGCCGCAGATGTCGTGCACGGCGGTGACGGGGTCCGTGTCGGCGGCGTTCACGGTGTGTGTGGCGCCGATTTCTGCCGCCAGCTCCAGCCGGGAGGTGTGCCGGTCGACCGCGATGATCGTGGTCGCGCCGCTGTTGCGGGCCGCCATGACGGCGGCCAGTCCCACCGAGCCGGTGCCGTAGATCACGAGACTGGAGCCGGTTTGCGGGCGAAGCGTGTTCAGCACGGCGCCCGCTCCGGTGGACAGCCCGCAGGCCAGGGGTCCGAGCAGGTCGAGGGGGACGTCGTGCGGGACCTTCACCAGGCTGCTGGCCCGCGTCAGGGAGTGCGTGGCGAACGACGACTGGCCGAAGAAGTGTCCGTGGAGGGCGCCCCCGTCCGGGCGGCGCAGGGCCGAGGACCCGGTCCCCGGCCGGACTCCGCTGATGAGGAGCTCGCCGAGCCGGGCGCAGTAGCGGGGCTCACCGGCCAGGCAGTTGCGGCACTCTCCGCACCAGGGCCAGCCGATCACGACGTGGTCGCCTTCCCGTACCGACGTGACGTCGGGACCCACCGCGATCACGACACCGGCGCCTTCGTGGCCGAGCACCCCGGGGGCGGGGAATGGAAGATCACCGTGACGTGCCAGGCCATCGGTGTGGCAGATGCCGGTGGCCGCGATCCGCACGAGGACCTCGCCGGCGCCCGGCTCGTCCAACTCGACGTCCTGGAGCTGGAACGGGCCGTCCTGCTTGTCGAAAACGGCGGCTTGTATACGCATGGCGGCCTCCCGGACTCAGGGAACAGCTCTGTTCTCCTGATGAAGTAATGGCCACAGACTGTGGCGGCGTGAGTCTGCGCCCGTCCCGAGCCGCTGTCAATGAAATGAGTCCGCGCTGTTCCATATAAAGGGACTCATGTTTCAACTATTCAAACAACCTGCCTGGACGGGTTCGGATCAGGCCTGCGGCCGATGACCGAGCCGGGTGGAGATCTCCGTCGTGGCGCGCCGCAAGGGGGCTTCGAGGCGCGACATGACGGATTCCACCGAGGCGTTCCACACCGTGAGGTGCACCCCGACATTGACAGCGGCCACCACGGCGCCGGAGCGGTCCCTCACCGGTGCGGCCAGCGACCGCAGCCCGGGCGCCAGTTCCTCGTCGTTGAGCGCGAACCCGGTACGCCGGACCCGTGTCAGCGCCACCATGAGCTGCTCCCGCGCGGTGATCGTCTTCGGACCTCGTCGAGCGAGATCCGTGCGATCGACCAGGTCGCGCAGTGCGGCCGGCTCCTGGTGCGCGAGCAGGACCTTGCCCATCGAGGTGCAGTAGGCCGGAAGGCGTGAGCCGACGTGCAGGTGGAGGCCCATGGCGAAGGTGCTCGCGCGACCGCTGCGCCGCCGGTCGACGTACACGATGTCCGGGCCGTCGAGCACGGCCATGCTCACGGTGTAGCCGGTCTCGTCCGACAGGGCCTGCAGGAACGGCCCGGCGACGCGGGTGATCTCCATGGAGTTGATCGCCGCGAACCCGAGGTCGACGACCCGGGGCCCAAGGGAGTACTTCCGGGAGTCCGGATCCTGCTGCACGTAGCCGAGTTTGGCGAGTGTCGCCACGTACCGGTAGGTGGTGCTGCGGTTGAGGCCGACAGCGCGCCCCAGATCGGCAATGCCCAGCACGGGCCGGGTCTCACTGAACGACGAGAGGATCAGCAGTCCGCGTTCCAGGGACTGGGAGAATCCTGCGGCGGCCGCCTTCGGGGACGTCGCCGCGGCCTCGGCGTCGTCGGCTGCGAGGGGAGTCATGGGCTCGTCGGATGCCGACGGCGGTGTCCGTGAGGTCATGCCGCATGGTAGCGCCGATTGTTTCAACTATTAGAACGCCGCGTTGACTATCGTGACAGCCGCTCCTACGTTCCCCCACCTTTGGTTCACCAGGAGGGCGAACATGCCTAAGCTCCTATGTCCGAACCGTCTCCCGAACCCAGCAGACGCCGGATTCTGCGTACGGCGGGACTCGGTATGTCCGGACTCGCCCTGGCAAGTCCGCTGCTCGCCGCCTGCAAGGTCGGCAGCGGCGACAGCGACGGCAGCAGCGGAGCGGCCACGCTGAAGATCGGGTTCGTCAGCCCGCGCACCGGCGCCGCGGCCGGTTTCGGCGAGCCGGACGCCGTACGTCCTCAGCCTGCCCGCAAGGCCTTCGCCGACGACCTGACCATCGGCGGCAAGAAGTACCAGGTCAAGATCATCGACAAGGGCGGCCAGTCAAACCCGCAGCGCGGCTCCCAGGTGGCAAACGTCCTGATCAACGCTGAGGGCATCGACCTGATGCTCACCACGTCGACGCCGGAGACGGTCAACCCGGTCTCCGACGCATGTGAGGCCGCCGGTGTTCCCTGCATCTCCACCGTCGTCCCCTGGGAAGCCTGGTACTTCGGCCGGGGAGCCAAGCCGCCCCAGAAGCAGGCCTACCAGCACACCTTCCACGGCGGCCTGTACGCCCTCTTGGCCTGCGGCCTGTCTCTGCTGTTCGGCGTCATGCGCATCATCAACCTCGCCTACGGCGACCTCACCTCCTCGGCGCGTTCGGGGTCTGGCGGGTCTCCACCCAGGCCGACGTGTCACCGTTCCTGGCCCTGCTCGCGGTGCTCCGGGTGATGCTCGCCCTCGGCTACGCACTCCAGCGCACCGTCCTGGCCCGCAGCCTGCGCGGCGGCGAACACACCCCTCTGCTGACGCCCTTCCGACTCGCCATCGTCCTGCACAACGCCCTGCTGCAGATCTTCTCCCCGGACGTGCGTTCCCTGGGCCCGTCCGTGGGCTCCCTGTCGACCGGCAGCTGGCACATCACCGACCAGCTGTCCGTTCCCCACCTCGGCGTGCTGATCCTCGCCGTCGCAGTCGCGGTCCTGGGCGCAGCAGTTACTGCTGCAGCGCACCGGATTCGGCCGGGAGATGCGCGCCACCGCCCAGGACCCGGACACTGCGGCCCTCGTGGGCGTACCAGCTGCGTCCGTCTACGCCCGCGCCGCCGCGATCGCCGCCGCGGTCGCGGCCCTGGCCGGGACCTTCCTGGCCGTCCACTCCACCTTCGACGCCTCCAGCGGCCCGACCCAGTTCATCTTAGCCTTCGAGGCGGTCGTCATCGGCGGCCTGGGATCCCTGTGGGGCACGCTGACCGGCGGCGTCGTCCTCGGCTCTACCTCACCCAGCAAGGCATACACCCGTACCTCGCCGTCGTCCTGGCATCCCTCGCCTCCGCCGTGCTCGCGGCGCTGCTCTCCCTGCTCGTCCTGCGGCCGCGGCGGCCAGTTCGCCGTGAGCACCTGGGTCGTCGCCGAGGCGATCGCCCTGTTCGTCATGCTCGACCAGAGCCTCGGAGGCGGTACCGGCGTCTCCCTCCAGGGGCTGAGCGGTTACGCCCCCGAAGTGCGCAGCGCCTTCGCCTACCGGCTCACCCTCGCCTTCGCCGTCCTCCTGCTCGCCATTGCTCTTCCTCCTGCTGCGGCACCGCAGCGGAGCGGCTCTGCAGACGCTGGCTTCGGATGCGGTGCCGCGGGTGCCCTTACGCTGGGCAACACGCTGTTCATCCAGCCCCAGTCGATCTTCGGGGTTCAGTGGTCGGCGTACATGATCTTCATGGTGCTGGTCGGCGGCATCGGCACCTTCGAGGGACCGATCATCGGCGCCGTCCTCTTCTTCGCCGTGCAGTACTTCTTCGCCGACCAGGGAGCCTGGTACCTCATGGGCTCGGCCTGGCCGCCGTCGCCTTCGCCCTCTTCCTCCCGCGCGGGCTGTGGAGTTTGCTGGACGACTGGCTGCATGTCCAGTTGCTACCTGTCGGTTACCATCTGCGGCGGCAGGGGGCCCGTCCCCAGTCGTCATCGAGGGAGACTTGACCAGGTGAACGTTCCTGACCCCACGGCGACGGACACGGGCCGACCGGATCTCCCCGTCACGGTGCGCCACTACATCGGTGGCGAATGGACCGAGCCGCTGGGCGGAGGAACCTACCCCGACCACGACCCCTGGACCGGATCCGTCACGGCGACGGTCGCCGCGGGCGACGCCGAGGACGCCCGCCGGGCGGTGGACGCCGCCCGGGCGGCCTTCGCCGGGTGGGCCGACGCGCCGCCGGCCGAGCGACAGCGGGTCCTGCTGCGCGCGAGCGACATCCTCGACCGCCGTCGCGAGGAGGTCATCGGCCTGCTGACGAGGGAGACGGGATGCGGCCGCCACTTCGCGACGCTCCAGCTGGACTTCAGCGTCTCGCTGCTCCGCCAGGCCGCCGGACTCCCCTACACCGCTGTCGGACAGGTGCTGCCGTCCGACATCCCCGGCACCCGGGCCCTCGCCGTCCGTCAGCCGGTCGGAGTCGTCGCCGCCATCGCCCCGTGGAACGCCTCCCTGGTGCTGTCAGGTCGCAGCGTCGTCGGCCCGATCGCCCTCGGCAACACGGTCGTCCTCAAGCCGTCCGAGGAGTCTCCCCTCACCGGCGGCACGCTCTGGGCGGAGGTCTTCGCCGAGGCCGGGCTCCCTCCGGGCGTCCTCAACGTGATCACCCACGCCCCCGGTGACGCGGGCGCCATAGCGGACGCGCTCCTCTCCCATCCCGCGGTGCGCCGCGTCAACTTCACCGGCTCCACGCCCACCGGCCGCCGCCTCGCCGAGATGGCCGGCCGCCACCTCAAGCGCATCGTCCTCCAGCTCAGCGGCCAGAACCCGCTCCTCGTGCTCGCCGACGCCGACCTGGCCTATGCGGTCGACGCCGCGATCTACGGCGCGTTCGTGCACCAGGGACAGGTGTGCATGTGCGCCCGCCGCATCTACGTCGAGCGACCGATCGCGGAGGAGTTCACCCGCCTCTTCACCGAGAAGGCGGCCGCGCTACCCGTCGGCGACCCGCACGATCCACGCACCGTGGTCGGACCGGTCATCAACAAATGGGCGCTGTCCCTCCTGGACCGCCGCGTCGAGGAGGCCGTCTCGATGGGTGCACGTCTCCTGACCGGGGGCACGGCCGAGCCGCCGTGCTACCCGCCCACCGTCCTGACCGACGTCCCCGAGGATGCCGAACTCGCCTTCGACGAGACCTTCGGCCCGGTCGTGATCCTGGAGACGGTCGTCGACGCAGACCACGCGGTGGAGCGCGCGAACGCCTCCCGCTACGGACTGACCGCGGGTGTCCTGACCAACGACGCCCATCGCGGACTGGACATCGCCCGCCGTCTCGAGGCGGGGATCGTGCATGTCAACGACCAACCGGTCAACGACGAGCCGAACATGCCTTTCGGAGGCGTGAAGGAGAGCGGCTGGGGCCGCTTCGGCACGGGCTTCGCGGCGGAGGAGTTCACCGAACTCCGCTGGATCACGCTGCGCGGGGAGCCGCGCGACTTCCCGTTCTGACGAGCCACGGCGGCAGCATGACGTGGCGCCCGGCCGGTCGGCGGGCGTGCCCGCGGACCGGCCGGGCCCATGTGGATGGTGACCTTAGCGCCGGCAGGCATCTCACCGGACCGATACCGCATCCGGCTCACCTGTGTGCGTGGCGCCCTTCACCCACTTCGGCCAACGGACCCGCAGTGAGACCCGTATCCAGTCCACTGAGCTTCGGAAAGGTACATCGATGGAACTTGTGAGGCCGTCCTACGCGCGGGCGGGCCGTCGCGTATCCGGTTCCACCCCTCCCCACGCGCGTGGGGAAACCGCCGGTCGCAGACCCAGGTGGGTGATTCCTTCCGGCCCAGGGTGTCAGAGGGCGGGGGAGGTCTCTGAGACGTCGAGCGACCCTCACGCACGGGCCGCCCGTTCTTCGGCGCGGGCAGAATCTCAACCCCGCGCCCAGCTGGGAATGGCGTGATGGACAACCGTCCATCACGCCACCGCCCTTCCCCGGCTGCCCGGTCACGCCCTGCCTGAGCATGCATGCCATGCTGGCAGGTGCGGTGGCCGGCGGGCTGCCGTTTTCCTGGGTGGCCGCGGACGCGGACTACGGCAAGGACCCCGCCCTGAGGTCCTGGCACGGGCAGAAGATCCGCTGCGTCCTCGCGGTGTCGGTCACCCTGCCGGTTCAGGGCCCGCCGGCAGGCCGCGCCTGCCGAAGGTCGCGGCGGCCGGTGATCTGCTGCACTACGCCACGGTGGGCGACGGCACGGTCGGCCCGCACGCCGCCGCACACCCGGGCGACAAGTGGGTCAAGCACATTGTCGCCCAGCTCAACTCCATCGACTCCACTCTCGACCTGATCGCCAGTTCCTGAAAACAGTAGCGGGGCCGCCCGGATGGGCGGCCCCGCCGCCGAAGGACTGCCATGCGCCCTCGCCGCTATCCCTCGGACACCACCGAGGCCGAGTGGGCCCTGATCGAACCCCTCCTGCCTACCCCGGCCTGCGACACCGCCCGCGGCGGCCGGCCGGAGAAACATCCCCGCCGCGAGATCGTCGACGCGATCCGATACGTCGTGGACACCGGCTGCAAATGGCGGGGTGCGACACGAGGTCGCACTGATCAAGTGGCAGACGAAAGAAAGGAGTTGATGAAGCCCAGGCCAGTGTCCATGGCCTGTCCCCTGCGTCCACATGCGTCGCTGGTAACGGCGGGGTGTGAAGCTGGACGATCACGCTCAAGAGCGTCCCGGCCATCGGGAGGCAACAAGTAAAGGGGAAGACTGGACGGGCGAGCGAAAGCGAATCCCCGGCTATGCCTCGTGATTGCATAAGCTGCGCGATGGTGACGCAAGCGGCAGCTTCAGGACTCGGCGTGGAAGAACGCCAGGTGACCCTCGTGGACTCGCCGGCGAGGGCAGGACACCACCGGTCCCGGGGTAGAGGAGGCGCCCACCCCAGTCGCATCTTGTCAGTGCGGAACGTGGAAACCCCGTCGGGGTCCGGGATAGTTCCCGGTTGTCCGACCGTGAGGGAGGATCAATTCCCCGGCGGGAACAGGATGGCCCAAGAAGCAAATGCCGACAGGCCGAAAGGCCAGGGGAAATCGGACGGCGCCCGCCACCGTATAACCCGTCGGATACGGGTCCGAGTGGCCCGGCCCGAAAGGGCGCCCACGTGGGCCGGGTGAGCCTTTGAAGAGATCTGGTGAAGAAGCCAGAGCCGAAGGGCAAGTTGGACGCAGGGAGGGGCTGATGGCTCGACAGGGTAGTGAGTCCCGCCGTTCTTCCCGTGCGAACGGACCGGAGGACGTGCGAATCGACTGGCACAGCATTGACTGGGCCGCGTGCGAGGACCATGTACGGCGACTGAGACGAAGAATCTTCAAGGCGACTCAGGAAGGCGACCTGAAGAAGGTTCGCAATCTGCAAAAACTCATGCTGCGAAGTCACTCCAACACGCTGATCAGTGTCAAGAGGGTGACGCAGCAGAGCGCGGGACGCATGACCGCGGGCATCGATGGGGAAACTGCGCTCACGCCGAAAGAGCGAGGCCGCCTCGCGGTCCGAGTTCAACGGTTTGAGCATCCCTGGAGGGCTCGTCCGGTCAAGCGCGTGTTCATCCCGAAGGCCAACGGAAAGAAGCGACCTCTCGGGATCCCTGTGATCATCGACCGCGTACTTCAAGCCCGGGTGAAGAATGCATTAGAACCCGAGCGGGAAGCGCGTTTCGAGCCGAGGTCATACGGATTCCGTCCTGGTCGGGGTTGCCATGATGCGATCGAGGCCATCTACAACACGTTGGGGGCCAAAGGAGCCTCACGTTTGTGGGTGCTCGACGCAGACCTCGCGGCAGCCTTCGACCGGATCAACCACGCTCAGCTTCTGGAAGCCCTGGGCCTGTTCCCTGGTCGGACCATGATCAGGACATGGCTGCGGGCTGGCGTGGTTGAAGAAGGCCGCTTGACGCGGACGGACGAAGGCACCCCTCAAGGCAATGCCACGTAGATAAGTGTTTTGGGATTCTCTTTCCACATGTGCACAGCGACACGCCCGCGTTGGTTGTGGATGGTCAACCGGCATGGCCGCCGTTGTCTGTGGCGGCGATGAAACGGGTTATCTTCCTTCTTCATGGGTGGGGTTCGGGGTAGCTCGGCGGTTTCCGGTACGCGGTTGACGGACCGGGTGGGTATCGGGGTTCTGACGCGTCTGGTCGACCGGGATCTGGTCGATGAAGTATTGGCTGAGACGGGCCGGTTCGAGAAGCGGTCCCGCCTGCTGCCGGCCCGCGTTGTCGTCTACTACGTCATGGCTCTGTGCCTGTTTTTCGGTGAGTCGTACGAGGAAGTCATCCGTCTACTCGTCAATGGCCTACGGTTCCTGGGGACATGGCGCAAGGACTGGAAGGTCCCCACGACAAGTGCGATTTCCCAGGCGCGTCGGCGTCTGGGACCGGATCCTTTGCGGGTCTTGTTCGAGCGGGTGGCTCTGCCGTGTGCTCAGCGGGGCACGCAAGGAGCCTGGCTGGGCCGGTGGCGGCTGATGGCCATCGACGGGTTCGTGCTGGACATTCCCGATACGCCGGCGAATGACGCGGAGTTCGGACGCTCCGGCGGGACGAAGAACCCCGCTCCTTTCCCGCAGGTGAAAGTCGTGGGACTTGGCGAATGCGGGACCCACGCTGTGGTGGCCGCCCGGCTGGGGCCCTGGCGTGTGGACGAGGGCGCCCTCGCAAAAGAACTCGTCACCGACTTCGAGCCGGGCATGCTGATCACCGCTGACCGGGGATTTTACGCCTACCGCCTGTGGGAGGCCGCCGCCGCGACCGGCGCGGATCTGCTGTGGCGCATGCCCGACGGACCTCATCTCCCGGTAGTCCGGCCGCTGAAAGACGGATCGTACGAGTCCTTTCTGCTCGACCCAAAAGTCAGGAACCGGCGCGGGAACCAGCGTTACCGCGGATCTGCGCGTATCGAGGAGCCGTCCGGGATCCCGGTCCGTGTCGTCGAGTACGAAGTGACCAACCGTGAAGGGAAAGGCGAGATCTTCTGCCTGATCACCACGATCATGGATCCCGACGAGGCCAGCGCCGCCGAACTCGCGGCCGCTTACGCAGAACGCTGGGAACTCGAATCCAGCCTCGACGAGATCAAGACCCATCAGCGCGGCCGGGGCGGCGTCCTGCGCTCGAAAACACCGGACATGATCGAGCAGGAGATCTGGGCACTCCTACTGACCCATTACGCGGTCCGACATCTGATGTGCGAGGCAGCAGACCAGGCCGACATCGACCCCGACAGGCTGTCCTTCATCAGATCACTGCGCATCATCCGCCGCCAGGTCACCGACCAGGCGGGCTTTTCCCCCTCAGCGTCTCACGGAAGCTCTTGAAACAGCCCGCACAGAAATCCTCGAAAGACTCAACCCGCGACGCCGGCACCGTACCAGCCCACGAGCCGTCAAACGCGTCCACGTCCACGCCTACAGGAAGAAACTCCGCACCGAAACCACCATCCACCACCCCGACCCACCCGACATCAAAATCCTCGCCGTTTCTTAACTACGCGGCATTGCCCCTCAAGGAGGAGTGATCAGTCCGCTGCTGCTGAACGTTGCCTTGCATGGGATGGAGACAGCGGCGGGGAGCCGTTATCGGTATGCCGGTCCGGGCAACAGAGGTACATATACGGCCCGGGATGCCCCTGTCCTCGTGCGGTACGCGGATGACTTTGTGGCCATGTGCCACAGTGAGGAAGAAGCGAATCGCGTTAAGACCGAGCTGGCCAAGTGGCTGGAGCCGAGAGGGCTGAGATTCAATGAGGAGAAGACCCGTGTAGTCCATGTGACGCAAGGGTTCGACTTCCTCGGCTTTGGGGTCCGCCGTTTCGGTAACAAGCTGCTTATCCGGCCCAGTAAGGACGCTGTCGAGAGAGTTCGGGAAAGACTCAAGACGGAGGTGAAGGCGCTCTACGGCGCCAACGCCGGAGGCGTCTTGAGAAAGCTCACGCCCATCATTCGGGGCTGGGCCGCCTATTACCGGACGGTGGTGTCGTCCAGAGTCTTCGCTGATCTGGATAACTACATGTGGGTGCTCACTTACAAGTGGGCCAAGCGTGCTCACCCGCTAAAGTCGAGGGACTGGATCGTCAAACGGTACTTCGGCCGGTTCGACAAGACCAGGCGAGACAGATGGGTATTCGGCGATCGCGTCAGCGGTGCCCACCTCGTCAAGTTCTCCTGGACTAAAATCGTTCGGCACACCCTGATCAAGGGCGCGGCATCACTGGATGACCCGTCCCTCATCGAATACTGGGAGAATCGCCGTCGCCGAAAGACGCCCCCGCCTATGGACAAGACGAGTCTGTCCCTGGCATACCGGCAACGGGGGCTCTGCCCTCTATGCCGTCAGGCGTTGATTGCCGGAGCCGAGTACGAACCGGACAACCCACGTGAGTGGATTGACTGGTTCGCGGCCTCGAAAAAGATGCTGAATAAACATCACTTCGAATACCGGCGTGACGGCGGGTCGGACGAGAGAAAGAACCTGCGTCTCGTTCACGCCGACTGTCATCGTCAGCTTCATGCTGCGGATGGCGGACGGTCCCGAAAGCAGAGCACTGCGACGCCCTTGGGGCTTGCTTGAGCCGGTTGCCTGGAAAGCGGGCATGGCCGGTTCTGAGGGGGCCGGGGCACAGCAATGTGTCCCGGCTACCCGGCCCTTACCTGCGGACTTCCCGCCCTGGCGGACGGTCTGGGGCTTCATGGCCTCGGTGATGAGCCAGGTAGCTCGGTCTACCCATGAAGAGTCCGAGGTGCGATCCGAGGCGCGAAGGATGCGCTCGCCTTCCCTCACGCATTCTGCGTCGATCCTTGACATCGGGTTGGACCTCATCGCCGCGCAGCAGACCGGACCGCACGCACCGCAGCCGTAACCCGAAGCAGCTGCGCACCGACTCCCCAACAGTTGGCCGCGCCATCGAAAGTGAATGCCGCCGCTCGGGCAACGACAGGACGGCACCGGCCGGAATACGCGTCGTCCCTGGGCCGCCGCCACGCGCACCGCCGCACCACTACGGCGCCGAAGACGGCCGCCAGCGGTCGCTGATACACCGCCTTCCGGCGGGATGGAGAGGGGCCCGGGGCCTATAGCCAGCGGCCGCCGCGCCGCGGGGCCCGCTCCTCGCGCGCCGCACGCAGGCCGAGGTGGATATGTGCCCCGACCGTACTCCGAGTGGAAGACGCTGAGTTGCGATCGGCACACCCACGGCCGTGGGCGTCTACAAGCACATTGTGGCGGTGGTTCATACCGCGGGGTCGAGGTCGGCTGATGACCGCACGAGTGCGGTCATCAGCCTGATGGCGTCGGTCGTGGAAAGGTCGTTGCTGCGGACCACGGACCGCCACGTGCTGAAGGCGATGGCGTGCCGGATGGCCACGTCGAACAGCGAGCGTTTCACGACATGCGAAACCGGCGTCGTCTCCCTTGCCGCAGCATCGGCCGACGGCCCGTAGCCGGCGCTCACAGTGGCCGCGGCCTGGTCCATGTACGCCAGGTAGGAGTCGAGGCTTTGTTCGGCCAAGGGGACCGTCGGGGCGTCGCGTAGCACATTGGACAGCATCGGCTCCACCTGCTCGTAGAACTCATAGAGATCGCCCAGTGCTGCCGCGAGTCGTTGCTCCGGCGCTGCGATCTCCTCCCACCGCGCGGTTTCCGGCCATGGGTTGCGGTTCCAGTACTCCGTGGAGCACGCCGTGAACAGATCTTCTTCGGTGGGGAAGTGCCGGTACACCGTGTGCCGCTGAACCCCGGCCAGGTCGGCGATGCCGGCGATGGTGGTGTGAGCAGGTCCCACCGTCCCGTGGAGCTCGATCGTGGCGTTGGTGATCCTCCTGCGGGTCTCGTTCATCGTTTCGGCGCGTTGCCCCAGCTCGTACTTGCGCCTCGTCTTCCGCTCTGTCATCTCCGGCTCGTTCCTCATGTGTCCTGTGGCGTCCCACCTGGCGCGCCCTGCACGACGGGATGCATTCACTGTACGCGGTTGTGCGACGAAACCATTTGGTTACACAGAGGTGTCTCTTGGATATTGACGGTGCCCGGAGCGGAGGCATACGTTCACGGAACATTGCTGTGCAACCAATTGCGTCCTTCCTGCTCCCATGGGCTGCCGGCGCACAGAATCAAGGAGGAGCCATGCCCCGTGCGCAATCCGTCGTCGCGCCCGGCCTCGATAGCGACTGGGAACTGCGGAGCACTGAGATCCCGGCGGTGGGACCCGGCCAGGTACTGGTCAAGGTGCACGCCTGCGGGATCTGCGGCACCGACGTCTGGATCACGGAGGGGAAGCTGTCCTTCGGCGTCGACTTCCCCATGACGCTGGGCCACGAGGGTGTGGGCGAGGTGGTCGCCGTCGGCGATGGCGTGACCTCCCGCACTGTCGGAGACCGGGTGGGGATCGTGACCCTGCAGAACGGCTGCGGGCAGTGTGCGTGGTGCCGCAGGGCCGAGCCGTTGGACTTCGTCACCGCCGCGAACTGTGAGCGTCCGGTGCTCATCGGAATGAACGTCAGCGGTGCGCAGTCGGAGTACGTTGCCGCACGCGCCGACGCGACCGTACTGCTCCCGGAGGGGCTGTCGTACGAGCACGCCGCGCCCCTCATGTGCGTCGGCTACACCGCGTGGAGCGGGCTGCGGCGCGCCCGTCCGGAGCCTGGTGACGTGGTGGCCGTCTCTGGCATCGGTGGTCTCGGCCACCTTGCCGTGCAGTACGCGAAGGCCGCCGGCTTCACCACCATCGCGATCACGCAGACACCCGACAAGCGGGAGCTGGCCCACGAACTCGGCGCGGACCTCGTTGTGTCGAACGGCGCGGAGCTCAGGGCCGCGGGCGGCGCCAACGTCCTGCTGCACACCAACAGCTCCAACGCGGCCGTTTCGGACGCTCTCCAGGGCGTCAACGCCAGGGGGCGGGTGGTGCTCATGGGTGTCGCGTTCGACACCTTCGCGGTGGGCAACATGCCCGTGGTGATGAACAGCATCCAGATTCTCGGCTCCGCACACAACGGCACCGAGTACCTCGTCGAGGCTTTGCAGCTGGCGGCTGACGGCAAGGTCACCCCCATGGTCGAGGTCTACGACAAGGAGCAGGCCGCCGACGCCTACCGGCGTACCGCCGAGGGCAAGGCCCGATTCCGCACGGTCATCAAGTACGCCTGAGCACCACAGCCAGCCGCGCCCCACGACACCACACCACACAGGAGAGAGCCATGTCCGATTACTCCCCCATGCCGACCGAACCGGAGAACATCCCCGCCGCGCTCATGGAGCGATTCAACTCCGGACAGGCCGACGCGATGATGGGGCTCTACGAGGAGGGAGCCGTCTTCGTCACCAACTCGGGTGTCGCTGTCAGCGATCCGGCGGACATACGGCGTGAACTCGAAAGCTTCCTCGCGCTGAGGCTGCCGATGAAGGCACACGCCCGGCACCTGATCGTGTCCGGTGACATCGCCCTCATCCTGCTGGACTGGGAGCTGGAGGGCACGGGGCCGAACGGACAGCACGTGCACCTCAAGGGATCCGCCACCGACATCGCACACCGCGGCGTCGACGGCCGTTGGCGCTACCGGATCGACAATCCCTACGGCACCCGCTTCCGCGAGCAGTACTGACACCGCCGCGCGACGGTCCAGCTGCTGAAGCATCAGGGCTGCGCGGGGAACGATGCGCCGCTATCTAGGTCGAAATGCTGGAGAACCTCACACCTGCGCAACGGATTGGCATGAGTGAACGCCGACGGGTGCAGAGGTCCAACTGCGAGCCACTTCCTCGAATACCTCAGGAGAAGGGACCAGGCATGTCACCATCAGCCACACCTCAGACGCTCACCACTATGGAAGCGTGCATGAAGCTGGCGCCGAAAACGGTAGCTGCGTTCTCGAAGGCCCAGGAACGCATGGGAGCTGTCGTTGCGGCACAGCCCGGATTTCTCGCAGTCATCGGTGGACCGATCGCGAACTCTTCGTGGGAGTACTTCTGCGGAAAGTTCGAGACACCGGAAATGATGAACCAATGGTACGACAGCCCCCAGCACAAGCCGGTCATGGACAAGGCGCATGAAGCCTGGTTCAACGCGTTCTACATCCGGAAATGGCGCCTGCCCGCCGACGGCGAGGAACTGACCGGCCCGCTGTTCCTCGAGACGGCGATCGTCCCCAGCGCCCAGCTCACACAGGACACCGTGGACGACGTCGTGGCTCGACTGACGCGCACGTTGCCTCAGTTCAATGCCATGCCCTTCGAGACAGTGAGCGGAGAATTCGAGGACCAGCCGTTCCAGTTCGTGGGCCCACTCGAAGAGTTCCCCCAGCCGGCCCCGGTTCGATACCTGCTCCTCACCCACTGGGAAAGTTCCGCCGAACTCGATGCATGGCTCAACTCATCGGAAATAAGGAACCTCGCTGAACTCGGTGAGATCTCCCACGAGGTCAGCGTCCTGCTGCGCCATCAGCCAGGCGAACGCGACGGCCTCAACGCCGACGGTTCGCAACGCCATTGGGTGCGCGCCGGAACAACCTGACCTCATGCCTGAGGCGCCGGGGCAGCTCGGCGCCTCAGGCATACATGCCTCGGCCCGAAGGAGTATGCGATGGGATCTCGGATCCACATAAACGACAACTGCCTTGGCATCGGTGCATGCGAGGCGGTCGCACCACACCTCTTTGCTGTCCGCGACGGAACCGCGGAGCTGCTCATCAATGATCCGGCTGCGATCGATATCGAACTGGCCCGGGATGCCATCGACGCGTGTCCCATGCTTGCCATCGAGGCCACCGAGGTCGACCAGTGAGCTTCTTCGAGGTTCCTCACCAGTGTGAGGCAACTCCGAAGAAGCTCACTGGTATGGGAGAGAATGTCCCCACGGGGTGCGGGTAGCGGGACATCGTTGTGTGCTGCACCAACGGCCAAGAGGAGCACCCCCACGGATGCGGGGAGCAGAGCACCGGTCACGCCCTGCTGACCAACAACTCGAAGTGGCTCAACTTCACCACCGTCCGCAACGAGCGCTGGCACCACCACAACGTGGTCCTCCTCGGCGACGCCGCCCACACCGCGCACTTCTCGATCGGCTCCGGCACCAAACTGGCCATGGAGGACGCCCTGGCGCTCGCCGCGTGCCTGCACGAACACCCCACCGTGGCCGAGGCGTTGACGGCCTACGAGACCGAACGCCGGCCCGTGGTGGAGTCCACGCAGCGCGCCGCCCAGGCCTCGCTGGAGTGGTTCGAGAACATCGGCAGGTACGCCGGCCAGGACCCCGCACAGTTCTGCTTCAACCTGCTCACCCGCTCCCGCCGGATCACCTTCGACAACCTCAAGGACCGCGACCCCGGCTTCGCCGAGCTGATCGAGCGCGGCTTCGCCAAGGCCCAGGGGCTACCGGAAACGGAGGCCGTTCCGGCGATGTTCCAGCCCTTCTCGATCGGCCCCCTGGAGCTCAAGAACCGGATCGTCCTCTCCCCGATGGACATGTACTCGGGCCCGGGCGCCGAGTGGCGGCTCAGTTCGCGGCCGGCCGCCGCCAGCCGCCGACGTCACGCACGGACGCGGTCCGCCCGCGCCTCGCGCTGCTGCGCGACACCCCCCGGGACGCCGTCCACCTGCGGTGGACGCCCAGCCGGACGACCGGATGAGCGACCCGGTCCACCCGTCCGCTGTCCATCGCTCCCGCGTGGAGTGGGTGGACACCGACGCCGCGGGGATCTACCACAACACCACCGTCGTGCGCTACGCCGAGGCGGCGGAGGCCGCGCTGATGCGCGAGCACGGTGCCGGCCATCCCGGCATCCGCAAGGTGTGGGTCGACGGCGGTTACCGCCAGCACCTCGTCGAGCATGCCGCCACCTTGGGCATCGACATGGAAATCACCGCCCGCAAACCCGGGACCAGGGGATTCACCCCGATATCGAAGCGGTGGGCGGTGGAGCGGACGTACGGCTGGCTGATGCTCCACCGGCGCCTCGCCCGCGACTACGAGACCCTTCCCGCCCGCTCCGAAGCCATGGTCCACCTCGCCATGACCGACCTGATGGCCCGCCGCCTCACCGACGAGACCACCATCTCCTGGCGCGACCCGACATCACGCGATGAAGTCCGCATTACGGGATGAAACAACGGGAGAAAACGACCTCTCAGGCGGACCCGTCGAGCCATAGGCCGACGATGAGCAGAATGTCCACGGTAGTTCTTCCGAAGAGGAGTCGGATCTGGCTGCCGGCACGCTATCGGGCGGCTCTGACAACGGGATTAGGACAGGGCGTGATCTTTGATCTTGGCCTGCCCCCGCCCGGCAAACGTTTCCGGCCACAGCACTAGTGTCCTGCGCCAGAGATCCGTCGACAGAAGTGAGCGAGTGAGTCGAGGATTTCTTCGGCTGTCTTGGTCCAGATGAACGGCTTGGGGTCTTCGTTCCAGTTCTTGACCCATGCGCGGATGTCGGCTTCGAAGGCCTGGACGTTCTTGTGTGCGCCGCGGCGGATCTTCTGGTCGGCCAGGAAGCCGAACCACCGTTCGACCTGGTTGATCCAGGAGGAGCCGGTCGGGGTGAAGTGCATGTGGAAGCGGGGGTGTTTGGCCAGCCACGTCCTGATCGCGGGGGTCTTGTGGGTGCCGTAGTTGTCCACGATCAGGTGGATCTGGAGATGGGCCGGAACTTCCTTGTCGATCCTGGTCAGGAACTTCTTGAACTCCGCTGCCCGGTGCCGGCGGTGCAGGGCGGTGATGACCTCTCCGGTGGCGACGTCGAACGCCGCGAACAAGGTGGTCAGGCCGTTTCGGACGTAGTCGTGAGTGCGCCGCTCCGGCATGCCCGGCATTATCGGCAGTACCGGCTGTGACCGGTCCAGGGCCTGGATCTGCGACTTCTCGTCCACCGACAGCACCACGGCGCCGTCGGGCGGGTTGAAGTACAGCCCGACGACGTCGTAGACCTTCTCCACGAACAACGGGTCCGTCGACAGCTTGAACGTGTCCGCCAGATGCGGCTTGAGCTGGAACTTCCGCCAGATCCGGCCCACGGTGGACTTCGACAGGCCACTGTGTTCGGCCATCGACTTGCGCGACCAGTGGGTGGCGTTCTTCGGGATTTCCTCCAACGTGGTGACCACGACCGCCTCGACCTGATCGACGCTGATGGTGGGCGGCCGGCCCGGCCGGGGCTCATCCGCCAGCCCGTCCAGCCGGTCCGCGAGGAACCGCCGTCGCCACTTACGGACCGTGTCCGCACTCACCCGCAGATCCCGGGCGACCACCACGATCGGTGGTACCTCCGCACCCGCGCACGCCAGAACAATCCGCGCACGCAGGGCCAAGGCCTGGGCCGATGTCGCCCGACGCGTCCACCGTTCCAACACTGCCCGCTCATCCGCGGACAGCAGCAACGGCTCCAGCTTCGGGCCCCGACGAGGAACTGACGCACCAGCAGCAGAAGTCACACCGCAACTAACGATCAACTACTGGCGCTGGACACTAGTGTCCTGCGCCGGAAATGACGAGACTAAGTCTGTCTCAGGTTTCAGTGGTCGGCGGGTTGATTTTGGTGAGGTAGTCGGCGAGGGAGTTGAGGATCTCCTCGGCGGTCTTGGTCCAGGTGAAGGGCCTGGGGTTGTCGTTCCAGGTTGCGATCCATGCCTTGATGTCTTGCTCCAGGGCCTTCACGGAGGTGTGCACCCCGCGGCGGATGAGCTTGTCGGTCAGCAGTCCGAACCACCGCTCGACCTGGTTCATCCAGGACGAGCCGGTCGGAGTGAAGTGGACATGGAAGCGGGGGTGCTTGCCGAGCCAGGTCTTGATCTCGGGGGTGTTGTGGGTGGCGTAGTTGTCACACACCAGGTGCACATCGAGCCCGGCGGGAACCCTCTTATCTATCGTGACCAGGAACTTCTTGAACTCAATCGCCCGGTGGCGGCGGTGCAGTGCCGATATGACCGTGCCGTCGGCGATGTTGAAGGCGGCGAACAGGCTGGTGATGCCGTGCCGGTAGTAGTCATGGGTGCGCCGCTCGGGCATGCCCGGCATCATCGGCAGCACCGGCTGCGAGCGGTCCAGCGCCTGGATCTGGCTCTTCTCGTCCACGCACAGCACCACCGCCTTCTCCGGCGGATGGTGGTACAGGCCGACCACGTCGACGACTTTCGCGACGAACTGCGGGTCGGTGGAGAGCTTGAAGGCGTCCTGCAGGTGCGGCTTGAGGTCGAACTTCTTCCAGATCCGTCCGATGGTGGACTTCGACAGCCCGGAGTGCTTCGCCATCGAGGCCCGCGACCAGTGGGTGTCCTGGCCCGGGGTGGACTCCAGCGTCGCCGTGAGCACGTCCTCGACCTGGTCCAGCAGGATCGAGGGCGGCCTGCCGGGACGCGGCTCATCACTCAGCCCGCCCAGCCGCAACCGGATGAACCTCGACCGCCAGCGGTTCACCGTTCCCTGCGATACACCGAGTTCGGCCGCGATCTCCTTGTTCGTCCCGCCTTCCGCGCACCGCAGCACGATCCTCGCCCGCAGCGCCAGGAACTGCGCGGTCTTCGCCCGCCGCACCCAGCGCGTCAGCTCCGCACGCTCCGCCTCGGAGAGCACCAGTTCCGGCTTGCGCCGGCCCGGCCGCGGCTCGTCCACCAGGCCCGCCATCCGCCGGGCCACGAACCGCGAGCGCCACTTGCGCACCGTCTCCGTGGACACCCCGAAGTCCGCTGCTGCACGGGTATTTGACGCTCCCTCCGCACAGGCCAGAATGATCCGGGCCCGCTCCCCCACACGGGCCGACACCGCACCACCCGCCCAACGCGCCAGCTCCGTCCGCTCCTCGGCAGACAGCACGACTTCGACAGCACGAGGACCCCGAGACGCCATGAAAACAGCCTACAGACTTAGCCTCGTCATTTCCGGCGCAGGACACTAGTAGGACTCCGTTGGGTCTGTCTCGCGGTGCTGTTTGGGGGCAGGTTGGGGGTGTGGACGCACATGAAGTGAACCGGGCTCGGGCGAGGTTGGCGTTATTCGTCGCTGACGTGTTCGCGTCGGTGCCGCGCAAGGACCAGCGGGCGAAGGGTGACTGCTATCTGCGGGGACTGATGCTGGACGGGCGGCGGTAGTCGATCCAGCCGATGGCGGAGCGCCTGCCGGACGGCAACGAGCAGAACGTGCAGCAGTTCGTGAACCAGTCGACCTGGGATCCGGGGCCGGTGCGGCGGCGGAACGCCGAGCGGATGGTGCCGCTGATCGGCCCGGATGCCTGGGCGGTCGATGACGTGTCGTTCCCCAAGCGACGAGAAGATGTCGGTGGCGGTCGCGCGCCAGTACTGCGGAGCACTGGGCAAGCAGGCCAACTGCCAGGTGCGGTGAGTGTGCACGCGGTCTCCGACACTGCCTCCTGTCCGTTGCAGTGGCGGCTGTTCGTGCCCCAGGAGTGGGCGCAGGATGCGCCGCGCCGGCACAGGACTGGGGTACCGCAGGAGGTCGGGCACCGGGAGAAGTGGCGCCTGGCCCTGGACACCTTCGACGAGCTGGCCGGGTGGGGTCTGGTGCCGCCGGTGGTGATGGCTGATGCCGGCTACGGGCAGAACGCCGACTTCCGTCATGGCCTGAGCGAGCGGGGCATCGACTATGTCGTGGCGGTCCGTTCGGATGTGACCGTCCACCCGCACGACGTGTGGCCCACCGCCCCGGCGTGGTCGGGCAACGGCCGCAAGCCGCAGCCCCGCTACCGCGACAAGCCGTTGCCGGTGGCCGCGCTGGTGGCCGGCCACGGACGGCAGGCGTTCACCGAGGTGACCTGGCGGGAAGGCTCCCGCGGGTCGATGCGCTCGCGCTTTGTGGCACTGCGGATGCGGCCGGCCGGAGTCCGGGCCCGCCGCCTGGCCCAGGCCGCCGCCACCGCGCAGGAGAGCTTGTGGGACGGTGTCCTTCCCGAGGCCACACTGCTGGCCCAGTGGCCCGAAGGCGCTGACGCACCCACCGACTACTGGCTGTCCAGCCTGCCCGCCGGCACCGCGCTGGCTGAACTGGTCCGCCTGGCCAAGATCCGCTGGCGCATCGAGCACGACTACCGGGAACTCAAGCACGGCCTCGGCCTGGACCACTTAGAAGGCCGTTCCTGGACCGGGTGGCATCACCACGTCACCCTGGTCACCGCCGCCCACGCGTTCCTCACCGAACAGCGCCTGGCCCCAAAAGCCGATACAGCCAACTCACCCTCTACCAGATCCTCGACGCAATCCAAGACCTGCTGAACTGCTGGACCGGCACCTGCACCACCTGCCACCGCCCACTGCCCAGAACAGCCACCACCAGCCCACACCCAAGACCCAGAGCAACCCAACGGAGTCCTACTAGGTCGTTCGGCCGATCCGAGGCCTAGAATCCCAGGTCATGAAGGGACTACTGCTACGGCTGTCGGCCCTAGACGCGGACGCGGCGGCGGCGCTGCGGGTCATCGCGCACTTCGAGGCGCTGCTGGGGGCCGGTCGGCTCGACGCCGAGTCGCTCGTACGGTCCACCGCGGGGCTGGCCGAGTGTCCGGCCGGGCTCGAGGCGGGCGGGCGCGTGGTGCGGTTCGGGCCTGCCGGGGCCGTGCCGGCGGGACCCGCGGTACGGCCGTCCGGGAGCGCGGAGTTCCCGCCGGGCGGCCGGGTGTGGCTGGAGCGGTCGGGCGCGCCTGGGCCCTTCGACGAACTGGTGCTGGAGTGGATGGCCATCGCCGCGGGCGTCCTACACGGCAGCCGTCAGCAGGACACCGCCCCCGCCCAGGTGGCCGACCCGGCGCTGGTCGAGCGCGTGCTGTCGGAGCGCGAGGCCGTCGAGGACCGGGCGCGGGCGCTGCGCCTGCTGGGTCTGGTGCCCGAGCAGCCGCTACGGGTGGTGGCCGTCGCCGGGCCCGCCGCGGTCGCCCTACTGGGTCGGCGCGAACTGCGTCCGGGGGTGCGGGTCGCCGCGGTCGGTCCGCTCGCCGTGGCCCTGGCGCCGGGCGCCGAATCGGTCGCCGACGAGCTGCGGGCGTACGTCCGCGAGCACTCTTCCGAAGGGGTACGGATCGGGGTCGGCGGCAGCGCTCCCGCCCTGGACGCCGGTGCCTCCTGGGCACAGGCCCGGCTCGCGCTGCGTTTCGCCGTCGAGGTCGCCGGTCTGCCCGAGGAGGCTATCGTCGACCACGACACCCTTGGCCCGGTCGCGCTGCTCGCCGACATCCCCGTCAACCGGCTGCGTGCCCAGCCCGACGTGCGCGCCCTGGTCGGCCTCGCCGAGGGCAAGGGCGGCCCGGCGGCCCTCGCTGCCCTGACCGCCTTCCTGCGCACCGGCTCCCTGCGCCACGCCGCCGCGGACCTCCACCTGCACCACAGCTCGGTCGCGGCAAGACTCTCCGGCGTGGAAACAACACTGGGCTACCGATTGAGCGACCCCCGGGCCCGCTTCCGAGCCCAACTCACCTTGTACGCCCTGCGATTGGCAGAGCCCCAATAGGGGCGCGGGGAACTGCGCGCTCAGCCACAGCGGTCCCGCGCCCAACAGATCACAAGCAGTCCGCCCCACCTAGCGGAGCGCCCGGCGCAGCACGGCCACCGCCTCCGCAGCCTCCCGTAGGGACACCTCCGCGTGCGGAATCATCCCCGACCCATGGAACGTGCCCGGAAACAGATGCAGCTCCACACTCACACCACCCGCAAGCAGCGCACGGGCATAGTCGATGCCCTCATCCCGCAGCGGATCGAACTCCATCACGGAGATGTACGCCGGCGGCAACCCGGCGAGCTGTTCGGCGGTGGCCCGGGCGGGGGCGGCGTAGACGGGCACGTCGGCGCTGCCGGGGACGCCGGCGCCGAGGTAGGCGTCCCAGCTGATGACAGCGTTGGGCCGGTTCCAGAGGGGCGTGTCGGTGAAGGCCCGCGCGCTGGGGGTGTCGAGGCGGTCGTCGAGTTCGGGGATGCCGAGGTACTGGAAGGCGATCGCGGGGCCGCCCCGGTCGCGGGCCAGCAGTGCGAGGCCGGCCGCGAGACCGCTGCCGGCGCTCTGGCCGAAGAGGGCGATACGGGCAGGGTCGACACCGAGTTCGGCGGCGTTCTTGGCGACGTGGACCAGCCCGGCGTACGCGTCTTCGAGCCCCGCCGGATAGGGGTGCTCGGGGGCGAGCCGGTATTCGACGGAGAAGACGGCGGCGCCCAGTTCGCGCGCGAGCGTCACGTTGGTGCCGTGGTCGAATTCGGCGGTGCACAGGATGAAGCCGCCGCCGTGAATGTCGTAGATCACCGGCAGCGGGCCTTCGACGCCCTGCGGGCGGTAGCTGCGCAGGACGACATCGGGCGCGCCCTCCGGCCCGGGTGCCACCAGCTCGGTGACGTCCACGCCGGTGGTGTCCACGTCCGCGGAGGCCGCGGTGATGCCGACCGCTATCTCGGCCCGGGCGCCTTCGAGGTCCGAGCAGTCGGCTCTGGGCAGCATGTGCACGGCCGCGGCGAGCTCCGGGTCGAACGCGTACGTCGTCATGTCGTCTCCGATCCGACGTACCGTGCCGGCGGTGCTCGTTGCGCCGCTGCTGCTCGTCACGTCGTTGTGGAACCGTGCCATGGCGTGTACGTGCAGGTCACCCGACGGGTGTCGGGGAATACGAGGGCGCGGACCGACACGCATACGCGCCCGGCGGAACCGCCTCCGAATTCGACCTCCCCCGTCACCGCATCCTCCTGCAATAGCGAGAACGCACCGTCACCACCGACTACGGAACAGGGCCTGATCCCCGTCGCGCTGCCAAGTATTCGGACCAGTTCCCGCCGGCGAGAGTGGCCCAGCGTTCGGCTGTCTTGGGGTGGATGCCGAGCAGGTCGGCGATGGCTATGGGCGGCAGGTCTACCAGGGCGTCCATCATGGCGGTGTTCCGTGCTGCGCGGGCGGGCAGACCGTGGTGTCTCAGGGTGTCGGCGAGGCCGAGGGGTTGCGCGGCAGAAACGTCCGAGGTAAGGAGCTACGAACTGTTTCAACCAATGCAATTCATCGCGTTTTGCAGGGTCCGCCAGCCGTGGACGCGGTCCATGTACGCGGCGGCGGCTTCGATGATATCGGCCCACCGCTGGTGTCCGAGGGCGACGAACCTGTCCGGGTAGAGGCTGTCGTCGTTCGGAGCTCCGATGCCGGCGACGTACAGCCCGCGGTAGACGACGAACCCGTTGTCGGCCTCGTCCTGGCCCTCGGGGGTCCAGATGCCTTCGGCGTGGACGGTCGTGCCGTCGTCGGCCTCGCTGTCTCGATCTCGTACAGGGCCGTGGTCACCATGGGGCACTCAGGTCCTCGAGGAGGGCCGCCAGGAGCTCGCAGGCGTCGGTCTCGTACGGGTTGTCGTAGCTCTCGTGGTGACGTCGAACGGCGTGGCCTTCGCGGTGACCGTGTAGCCGGGGACGACGGTGGCCGCCTTGCCCTCCAGCTCTGTGTTGAGGCGGTCGGCGTCGCGGGAAGCGAGCCAGGTCTGGAAGTAGGGGCCGATACGGAGCAGCGTGTACCCGGTGCCGTCGCTGCGGCGTCCTTCGACGTGGACGCCGTAGTGCGCGGGGGTCATGCCGACGTCGTCAGGGAGGTCCAGGCCCGCCTCGGCGTGGGTGAGCGGCGCGTAGGCCGGATTCCACGCACCGAGGATCGTGGTCGTCTCGCAGCGTAGCCAGCCCAGTTTCCGGTAGCGCTCGCCGTAGGGCGTGTACGAGCCACCGGGGTGTTGCAGGGCGACGGCGATGATGTCGGGTCCGTGGTCGTCACCCGGGCGCGGGTGAGCGCGCTCTACGAACGGGCCGACCCGGACGGCGAGGTCCTGGGTTTGGGCGGGGGTCCAGGGGTTCGGGTCGCGGAGGGCGGCGAGCAGTGCGCGGAACTGGTCGACGGCGGCCTGGTCCTCGAGGCTGAGGGCGCCGGGCGCGTGGCCGCAGCGGCGAAAGAAACGGCGCTTCATCGGGTGGCCTCCTGCGTGGCGCTGGGGTGGGCGGTGCCGTTGGCGGGGGTCTTGAGCACGCGCGGCAAGTGGACGTGGAGGTGCTCGGCTTCGACCTCGCGGCCCCGGTCGCGAAGTGCGCGGGCGAGGATTTCGGTGAGGCCGCTTGCACGGTGCCGGCCTCCTGTTCTCTCGCCTATTGCGAGCTGTTGCTTCCAATGTCAGTGATTGCTTCTGAACTGGGGGCATGGCCCGAGGGCCGAGCCGCTGGTTGAGCCGTGGGCGCGGTTCACTGTGCGGAGTTGGCTGTGTCAGCTCTCAAGGAAGTCGTTTCGACGCGGCTCGGGGAGTGACTGGGCGTCGGTGGAGGCGGGCCCGGCGCAGGGCGGTGCTCGGCGGCTTGGGTAGGTTGATGGCCACCGACCCAGGAGATGCCCCGTGCCCGGCCGCCCCAGCGTTTTGTTCGTGACCGATCTCGCCTACCAGGCCCGGGGGCGCCGCTACTGCGACGAGGACATCTTCCTGTCGTCGCGGCTGCGGAACAACTTCGACATCGCTTTGTGCCACCCGCTGGATGCCGCCGCTCTCATGGACGCCTTCGACGGGGTCGTGGTCCGCAACAGCGGCCCCGTGCTGCACTACCAGAAGGAGTACGACGCCTTCCGGAACCAGGCCGCAGCGCGTGGTACTCGGGTCTACAACCCGCTGTCCGGCCGGGCCGACATGGCCGGCAAACAGTATCTGCTGGACCTGACGGCAGCCGGATACCCGGTCATCCCCACAATCGACCGGCCCCAGAACCTCGGCGCGCTGCCCGAGAGTGACCAGTACGTGGTCAAGCCGAAGGCCGGGGCGGACTCCATCGGCCTCGACTTCGTCTCCCGAGACCAGCTGGTCGGCCTCACCTACGGCGACATCCTGGTCCAGCCCCGCATCGACTTCCGCTATGAGGTGTCGTTCTACTACGTTGACGACGCCTTCCAGTACGCCCTCCACGCCCCCGACCCCGACCGTCGTTGGGTCCTCGAGCCCTACCAGCCCACGGAAGCCGATCTCGGTTTCGCCCGCTCCTTCATCGACTGGAACACCCTCGATCACGGCATCCAGCGCGTGGACGCCTGCCGAACCCAGGAGGACGACCTCCTCCTGGTCGAGCTGGAAGACCTCAACCCCTACCTGTCCCTGGACCATGTCGACGACGCGACCCGTGACACCTTCGTCGCCAGCATGACGACCTCCCTCCACCGCTTCCTGGGCATCTCACCCCGCACCTGACCGGCACACCTTCGGTCACCTCAACTGACGTCGGCAGGTGTGCAAGTCACCCATCAGACCCCAGCTGGTAGTGGCGTGTGTGCCGCAGCCGCTGCTGCGGATCCTGGAGATGACAGGTGCCGATCAGGTCCTGCGGGCCTTCGACACCGTCGTGGCGGCGGAGCGGGAACTTGGGCGAGGAGATGCGGCCGGAAGCCTCGCTTGAAGGTTCGCATCCGTCGCCCGTCAGGCAGCGGCAGCCACCGCGGCATGGGGCGGACGTGTCGTGCCGCGCCGCTGCTGGAGGATGTCCTGGATGCGCTCGCCGCGCCAGGGCGGTGTCTGCGGCAGCCGGTCGGCCTCGGGCAGCAGGCCCCGGTAGGACCACACCCGGTTCACGATCGAGAGCCGGTCTTCGCGCATGGCATGGCTGGCCTCGGTCGCTTTGACGTGCGCGGCGTAGTCGTCGAGGTCGGCCAGGCCGCTCACTCCTGACGACGAGGACTTCGTCATCCAGACGGCCACCATCCGCCCCACCAAGCTCGGCCAGCCCTTCACCCGCTGGTCGATCCGTAAACTCGCCGCCTATCTGCGCCGCGTGCCGGGACGCGTCATCCGTATCGGTCGTGAAGCGTTACGGTGCCTGCTGTTGCGCCGTGGCATCACCTTCCAGCGCACCAAGACCTGGAAGGAATCACCCGACCCCGAACGCGACGCCAAGCTCGACCGCATCGAGCACGTGCTGGAGCACTTCCCGGACCGGGTCTTCGCCTTCGACGAGTTCGGGCCCCTGGGGATCCGGCCCACCGGAGGCTCCTGCTGGGCGAAGCAGGGCAAGCCCGACCGTCTGCCGACGACCTACCGCCGCACGCACGGTGTGACCTACTTCCACGACTCTTACTGACTTCGGCTCGTCAAGGTGACGTGGGTTCGTTGAGGGTCAGGCCGGTGCCGGCTATGAAGCCGTCGAGGGTGTCGGGCCGGTACTGGAGGCGTTTGAGCCGGTTTCGTACGAGGGCTTCGAGCCGGTCGAGCGCGACCACGGCGAGGTTGGCCAGACTGCGCTTGACGTGCGCCCACACCCACTCGACGGGATTCAGGTCCGGCGAGTAGGCGGGCAGCAGGAACACCGTCAGCCACTCCCGCTCGGCGGTCAGCTCGCGCATGGCGTGGGAGACGTGGGTGTTGAGCCGGTCCCAGACCAGCACGATCGGCGCCTTGACGAGCTGGTGGACACCGTCGATGAGTGCGATGAAGTCCCGCTCGCCCATGCTGCGGCGTGCGCTGCCGCCCGCTCGGTGGGTGCGCAGCCGGTGGCACAGCCGGGTGCGCGAGCCCGGCCGTATCGCGATCAGCCCGGCCACCGACAGACGCCCCGAGCGTCGTCCGCTGACGGTCACGACCGGGGTGCGCCCTCGCCGGCCCCAGGTTCGTCCCCGTGGCGGCTTCCGGGTGAACCCTGCTTCGTCCTCGAAGCAGATGTAGCCCCCGCAGGCCGCCCGGGCCCTTTTACCTCCGCCCAGGTCGCCTCCTTCCAGGCGGTCACAGCCTGCTCGTCGCGCTCGGCGACTCTGCGTGCGGGGACCTGCGGGCTGAAGCCGAGCCGGTGCATCAGCCTCGTGGCGCCGGAGACGCTGTAGGAGACGTGAAACTTCCTGCCGATCAGCGTGGCCACCCGGGCGGCAGTCCACACCTGGTCCTCCACCCAGCCGTGGGCGGCCGGGCCCTCATCGAGGTACGCGGCCAGTTTCTCCAGACAGCGCGGGGACAGCCGGCAACGTGATCCGCTCGGGCCGCGGGAAGCCAGAGCCTTACGACCGCCGTCCCGCCACAACTGGTGCCAGTGGTAAGCCGACTTCACACTCACCCGAAGCCGCCGTGCGACCTCCGACGGCTTGATCTCCTGCTCGTACAACTCGGCCGCCTGCATCCGAACCGACTCCCGGCGCCGACGTCCCGCAGGGGTCAGCCCGCCCCCATCCGCATATCTCACACCACACGGATACAGCCGCCCACCCACACCCACTCAGGGGCTTCGCAAAGATTCACCCCAACGAGCTGAAGTCAGTAATGAGTTTAGTCAAGCCGTCTGAGCCTCTCGGACCGCCTTCTCGCGGGGGTTGTACTCCCTCTCATAGAGCCGGCCATCTCGGAGCATGGCCCACAGGATGGAGACTCGTTGGCGGGCGACAGCGATGACAGCCTTCTTGTGACGACCCCTGTCGTGCGTGTAGCCCTGGTACTTGCGGAGGTACATCTCCTTCTCCCACGTCTCCGCGGTCAGGCATGCGGACTGACTGGACAAGAAGAAAGCCCGTTGCAGGGGCCGGCTGTACTGGGTAGGACGCTGGCGGTTCCCGTGTTCGAGCCGGAGTCCCTGGAGACGGGGGCCATTCCTGAAGCGACAGCGAGTCGTCCAGCACTTGGGAACCTGGAAATGTCACCGATCGCTGCGAGAAGTTCAGCCGCAAGAAGCTCACCGAAACCGGGCATGGAAAGGACAATGGGCGCCTGGGGATGCTGGGAGAAAATTCCCTTGATCTTGATTTCCAGTTCCTTCAGGCGGACGTTCATCTGCGTGATCTTCTGGGCGAGCTCAGCTACCAGCTCGGCCGCCAGATCCTCTCCGCTGGTAGCTGAGTCCTGTGCCTTGGCGGCCGTCACCGCCTTCTCTGCGATGGTTGCCGCTTTCCTCACGCCGCGCTTGGCCAGCCAGGCTGTGAGCCTGCTCTCGCCCATCCGCCGAATGGCTGCTGGCGTCTGGTATCCGGACAGCAAGACCAGCGGGCCGTCGGATCGGGCGAAATCGAAGGATCGCTCCAACTCCGGGAAGATGCTGGTGAGCAGGGCCCTCATGCGGTTAATGGTCCGGGTGCGTTCGGCTGAGAGGCCGTTGCGGTGGGCGAGAATCAGAGTGAGTTCCTTGGTGATCCTCGGAGGCACTGGTACAGGGACTGTCTGCCGCCGGAGGCAGCGGGCGAACTCAGCGATGACGTAGGAGTCCTTCAAGTCGGACTTGCCCTGGCCGCTGAAGCTCTTCTTGAACGCTGCAAACTTTGAGCCGGTCACGTACCGGGGACTCTGACCGTGGTTGGCCAGGGTCTCCAGCAACAAAGCTGCTGGCCCGTCAACGAGGTCAAGAGCCCAGGTCACGTGGTCTGCTGTGTCCATAACCTCACCGAAGACGGTCAGGATATCGGGCTCGGAGTTGATCACCTTGCGGTTCCACAGCGGGTCGCCATCGGCATCGACCACGGTGATCCAGTGATGGCCTTTTCCTACGTCGATCCCGGCCCATACCTGTGGCAGCCGTTGCGTCACCTCGCCTCTCCAGATCGAACACGAACAGGAAGTACCAGGCCACCCCTGAAGCAAGTCCGTACGAGCGATCGAGGTCGCAGCTCTTAATCAGTTATGGCGGGTGACCAGAAGGCTGGCCGACGGAGTCGTTCGGAGCCCCCTGATGGGCAGGCTAGTGAGAGTCGCATCCAGCCTTCCTGGCTATAGATGCAACGATCATCAGACAGTCGGGACACCCGCTGGCAAGTCCGTACGAGCGATCGAGTCGCCACTCTTAATCAGCAGTTACGGGGCGTACCGGAAGGCCGGTCGACGGAGTCGTGGAGAGCCCTTTGATGGGCAGGCTGCTACGAGTCGCATCCAACCTTCCTGGCTGGACGCGGAGTTTACAGCCCGACCGGGTGCCCGCCTGCACGCCCGTACTGTAGCGATCCTGATCGCAGCTCTTAATTAGCAGCGAGGGCGAGCAGCGGCCCCAGTGTCCCGGGGCTGCCGCTCGTGCCCGATCGAGCCTGCTTGAAGGGTACGGGCTGCTACTCCGTCGGCGACGACCGGTTGGGGGGCGTCAACCGCCGCCGCAAGGGCACCGCCAACACCCTGGCCGCGCTGAAGTCGATCCGCGCCGCCCGACCCGACGGCGCCCGATCTACATCATCTTGGACAACCTCTCCGCCCACACCGGGTCGGACATCCGCCGCTGGGCAAAGAAGAACAAGGTCGAGCTGTGCTTCACCCCGACCTATGCGTCCTGGGCCAACCCGATCGAGGCTCACTTCGGCCCGCTGCGGCAGTTCACCCTGGCGAATTCGAACCACCGAAGCCATCCCGCGCAGACCTGGGCCCTGCATCGTTACCTGCGCGGGCGCAACGCCCACGCCCGCCACCCCGACGTCCTGGCCGCACAACGCAAGGAACGCACCCGCATCCACAGCGAGAAGGGCATCCGCTGGGGCGGACGCCCAGCCCTCGTGGCGTGATCAGGAAAGATTCACGCTTCCCTCCGCTCGGTATGGTCCAAGCTGACCGCCGCCCTGACCCCGCTGGCACTGGTGTGTCCCGCGGTCTCTTCGCTGACGCGGGCCAGGCGCAGGGTGAGGGGCCGCGCCTTTGCGGGCTCTGTTCGAGACGCTCGCCGGGCCCGTCGCCCGTCCCGGACGGGCCGGGTCGTCACTGCGTGTGGTGGGAGGGAGCCACTCGCTCGTGAGGTTTTCCACGGGAGCGTTGACGCGTTCGCGACAGAGCCCTGATCTTCAGGCGGTGATCCGGTCGAGCCATTCGCTGACGAGCGTCTCGAATACCGCCGGCTGCTCGATTTGAAGGTTGTGGCCGGCGGAGTCGAGGACCGCATAGGTCGCTCGCGGATAGTGCGTCAGCAGGTCGAACTGGTCGAGGTAGCCGACGCTGTCATCCTGCCGTCCGGCCAGGATCAGCGTGGGGCGGGTGAAGGGCTCACCGTCCTCGGGTTCGTGGGTGAGCTGCCAGCGCCGACGGATACGTTCCATGGCGGCGGTGTCGGCGATGTCCAGGCCCGTCAGGATCTCCTCGCGGAACCGTCGCAGGGTCTCCGGTGTCTCGACGACGGCGATGGAGGTGAAGACCTCGGCGGTGTGCGCGTCGAGGGAGGCGATCAGACTGGGATCGGGGCGCAGGACCAGCCGCTCGGCCGGGCGGCTCTCGGCGGTTTCCACGCGTTTGGCGGAGGGGCAGATCAGGGCGAGGCCGAGGACTTGATCGCGGCGGGTGCGAGCCAGCGCGCGGGCGAGGTAGCCGCCGTAGGACTCACCCAGGAGCAGGAAGGGCTCGGTCCCGATGTGATCGTCCAGGAAGTCTTCTACGGCGGCGAGCATGTCGTCGGAGGACGCGATCTGCGCTGCTGGTGCCGGGGATTTACCCATGGCGGGCAAGTCCGGGTAAAGGCGCCGGTATCCGGGACGCCGGGTGAAAACAGGTTCCAGGCAGCCGAGCATCAGACGGTGGTCGGGTTGCCAGCCGTGCACCGCGAGAACCGGCGTGCCCTCGCCCCGCTCTTCGAAGTTCAGTTCCACCTGCGTGCGCTGCGGCATATGTGTTCTTTCCTCTCCTGGTGATCTCGTACGTGCGGTCGTGCCGGGAGCCCGGGCCGGATCCGGCCCGGGCTCCCGGCACGACCGCGTGGCCCCACTGGACGGGGCACAGATGGTTACGAGACCGCGGCGATGGCTCCCGCGCCCTGAAGGGTGAAGTTGTCGAACACGATACGACTCTCGACGATCTTGCCGTTCTCGACCCGGAACCACTCGCCCACCGGGGAGTAGGGCACCGGGGCCGTGGTGGCGTCGTAGTACATCAGCGCGGTGTTCTCGTCTCCGAACGCCGACACCAGCTCGGCCTTGGTGAGGATCCCCAGGAATCCCTCGAGGAACGGGCGGTACGCCTCGGCGTCCAGGCGCCCGACGGGGGTCTGACTGACGAAACCGTCGGCGAAGTACGACAGGGCCTCGTCGACGTTCTTGTTCGACCACGCCTTGTAGTAGGCGAGTGCGACATCAAGTGCAGGGCTGCTCATGGTGATTGTCCTTCTCGTGAGGGGTTTGTGCGGCACACCCCGACCAGAGGTCTGCGACGGACTGCTGTGTGCAGATCCGTCGCTTCGGGGCGAACGGCGCGCGACTCGCACCACCATACATCGAATCGCAGTACTACGCATCGCACTATCTCTGCCCGCGTGCGACCATAGGGAGGTGCTGGAACTTGCCATCCTGGGAAATCTCGCCGAGGGACCACTGCACGGCTATGAACTGCGCCGTCGGGTCGAGCGGCTCTCCGGCTACGCTCGGCCGGTGAGCCTGGGCAGCCTCTACCCGGCGATCAACCGCCTGGTGAAGCGCGGCATGCTGACCCGGCACACCGAACCGGGCGCCGCGGCGGCCCAGCGGTATGTGCTGACCCTGACCGACGCCGGGCACGAACACCTGCTGGAACGCCTGCGCGATCCCGCCCAGGTGGAGATCACCGACTTCAACCGGTTCTTCACCATCCTGGCGTTCCTCTCCCTGCTCCCCGAGACGAAGGAACAGCACGCCGTGCTACGCCGTCGCCTGGAGTTCCTGGAGACGCCCGCGAGCTTCTTCTACGACGAGAACGACCGTTCGCTGCGCGCCGAAGAGGTGAACGACCCCTACCGCCGTGGCATGTTGCTCACCGCCCGAGCCGTTACCCGTACCGAGTGCGCCTGGATCCACGAAATCCTCGACGCCGACCAGGACCTCGACGTACCCCGGCAGACCGGCACGCAACAAGAACGCCGCCCGTCCCGATGACCCGGCGGCGCCCGCCTATAGGCCGACGGCCAAGGTTGGCGGGTCTCCGACGGCAGGATGTGGTCATCAGCCTCGGCGGTGCCGTCTGCGACAACGGCACCCAGACGATCATCACCCCGATACGCAACACTGGCGTGGACGGGCAGCACGCATCCAGAGATGATCGGAAGAGGCCCGACGGAGATCGCCACTGAACGTAGTCATCAACACCGTTGCGTTTACTTCCGTGAGCGGTTCGCGAGCCCGTACTCGAAGAACGTGATGGCGGTATGGATGGTGCAGTTCTGGCTGGTCGTGGGGTGTTGTCCGGTGTTCGGCCCGTATTTGCTGGTGGGGGTTCTTGCGGGTGCGGGCCTTGACGCGGTGCCGGTGGTGGGCGGGGTGCAGGGCGTCGAGGACGGCCCGGCCGATGGTGCCGACGAGATCGACGGGTCCCGCCGGGGACAGGACCCCGGTCGCGCTGATGACGGTGTCGGCGGCAGTGGCCAGCAGGACGGTGAAGCTCATGCGGTCCATGTCCAGGCCGGGCCGGGTGCAGGCGGTGTCGGCGGCTGCACGGATCAGGGCCTGGTAGGTGGTGAGCAGCGCGTAGATCTCCTGGTCAAGCCCGGACAGCCTGCGTGAGCGCAGGATGCGGCAGTCGAGCATCGTGGCCTTGATCGAGAAATACGTGGTTGTCTCGTACAGCCTCTCTTGTCTCGCAGGTCACAGCGCTAACGCAACGGTGTCGCCCTTCATTGTGAACATGACGCTACCCCCAGCAGAGGCATCCGTACGGAGTTTCTCCTGTCCAGACCCTGCGAACCTTCCCGGTCAGAGCACTAGCTTGCAGTGCCGCCTCGTACCGGTCACGTCGGTCCCCTGTCACGGCCGCCCGCTCCCACACAGCCTGTCGGTCCCGCTTTCGCCAACTGCAGCCCGCGGACACTCCGGTGCACACCTCCCGCCTTGGTGTGTACGGACCCGCTCGTTTGCATCGCGGCAGGTGAAAGGCCGTCTGGTGTGATCACTTGCAGGCGGTTAGGGTGTTTGGAACGCGTCAGCAGGCCACCCGGAACGGGTGCCGCGCGCGGGGTGTGCCGGGAAGTCTGGTCGGCGTCGAAGGGGCGTATGCCCTCATGCCGATGCCCCGGAGGTCTTTTCTGATGGCTGCTGCCCCGCGTGAGCGTTCCACCTTCCTCGGCCTTCTGCCGTGGCCGGAGCGGACAGCGGTGGCCCAGGCCCTGCGGACAGAGACAGTCGGCGGGCTGGTCCTGCTGGCAGCGGCCGTGGTGGCGCTGGTGTGGGCGAACACCCCGTGGAGCGGCGTCTACGAGGAGATACGCGACTTCCACTTCGGCATCGGCGCGCTCGGCCTCGACCTGTCGGTGGAACACTGGACGGCTGACGGACTGCTCAGCATCTTCTTCCTGGTCGCGGGTGTCGAGCTGAAACGCGAGCTGGTCGTGGGTTCGCTGCGCACGCCGGCCACGGCCGCGCTGCCGGTTGTCGCCGCGTTGTGCGGCATGGTGGTGCCGGCTGCCGTGTACGCAGCTACTGCCACCGTCGGCGGGGGCAGCCTGGAGGGCTGGGCCGTGCCCATGGCCACCGACATCGCCTTCGCCCTCGCGGTCCTCGCCGTCCTCAGCACCCACCTGCCCTCCGCCCTCCGCGCCTTCCTGCTCACCCTCGCCGTCGTCGACGACCTCGGCGCGATCCTGCTCATCGCGGTCTTCTTCACCAGTGATCTGAACTTCGCCGCCCTCGGCGGAGCCCTCGCCGGGCTGGTCGTCTTCTACATCCTCCAGCGGTACCGGGTGCGCGGCTGGTGGTGGCACGTGCCGCTCGGCATCACCATCTGGGCCCTGATGTACAACGCGGGTGTCCACGCCACCGTCGCCGGGGTGGCCATGGGCCTGATCCTGCGCACCACCCGTGACAAGGGCGAGGACGCCTCCCCTGCCGAGCGGACCTCCCATCTGCTGCACCCGGTCTCGGCGGGAGTGGCCGTGCCGCTCTTCGCTCTCTTCGCCGCAGGCGTCGCGGTCTCCGCCGCGTCGCTGGGTGAGGTGTTCACCCAGCCGGAGCCGCTGGGAGTGGTGCTGGGCCTGGTGGCCGGTAAGACCCTGGGGATCTTCGCGGGCACCTACCTCGCCGCGCGCTTCACCCGGGCCCGTCTCAACCCCGACCTGGCCTGGGCCGATGTGTTCGCCCTGGCGGTGCTCGCCGGAATCGGTTTCACCGTCGCCCTGCTGATCGGCGAGCTCGCCTTCCCCGACCCTGCCGACGCCGAGCACATCAAGGCCGCTGTGCTCCTCGGCTCGCTGATCGCCGCGGCTCTTGCGTCGCTGCTGATCAAGCGCCGTAACGGGATCTATCGCCGCCTGTGGGAGGAAGAGACGCGGGATGAGGACGCCGACGGCATCCCCGACATCTACCAGCGGACCAGCCCCGGACGCGGCAGCGCCACGGGCGACGGCTGAGGAGGACGCTCATGCGCGCACGGGATCTGGCCGAGTCCTACCCCTTCGTCACCTCGGACGACGACGCCATCGACGCGGCCCGCATGCTGGCGGGACAGTCGCTGCCGGCCCTGCTCGTCCTCGACGCCGACGGGCAGCCCCACGCGATCGTCCCTGGCCCGCAGCTCATCCGGCAGCTCATTCCCGCCTACATTGCCGAGGACCCCCTGCTCGCCGGTGTCGTCGACGAACGAAACGACGCCGAGATCGCGGAACGCCTGACCGGGCTCACCGTCGCCGAATGGGCACGCCAGCTGTATCCGCCGCCGGTGGTGGGGCCGGACGCGCGTCCGATGGAGGTCGCGGCACTGATGGCGCGCACCCACAGCCCCCTGGTCGCCGTCATCGAACGCGACGGCCACCAGGTCACGCTGCTCGGCACGGTCACCGCTGCCCGCCCCACGCAGCACTTCATCGGCGCCCCGTGAACGGCGCCGGGTCTCTGCTGCCCGTAGTCATCGTGGTCGCGGCGTTGGTGATCAGGACCGCGATCGGTGAGCTGCGCCGACCGGGCAGCACCCGACGACAGTGGGCGGGCGCGACCGGCGGCCCCGCCGTGGCCGCCGGGGTGGTGGCGGCCGTGGCCGTCGCGGCGACCGGCTGGCCACAGGCCGGAGCGACGGCTTTGGCATGGGCGGTGCTGGTCGGCGCGCTCGTCGCCTTCCTCGTGGGCCAGCCCACGAACAGGCGCTGACACGCATCACCCACCGGTACGCCCGACACCGGCACGCAGGCAGCTCGCTTGGCTGACCGAGTGAAAGTACGGCGGGCTGCCGGAACGTCCGCCCGTGCTGATGGACGTGCAACCCGTGGGAAACTCCGGTCCACCTCGGGGTCGGATCAGTAGGTCAGCTCCGCCGCGCCGAAGGGGACGTCGAAGCGGTCGCACCAGATGCTGACGCTGCTGAAGTCAGCCGGAAGTCGACATCAGTGGGCAGAGGGCGGGTCGCCTTGGTTGCCCTTGAGCCCGCCCAGACTGACGTACCTGCCGCCGTCGGATTCGCCCCACCCTGCCTTGCCCTGGATCACCGGTAGTCAGTGCGCCTCTCAGAAGGATTCCGCCGGCCAGTCCAGCAACCGCGCCCCGATCACCGCGGTCTGCAGCGTGTAGCGGTGCACCGGGTCCGACGGATCGGCGCCGGTGAGCTTGCGGATGCGCTCCAGGCGATAGGTGAAGGCCCGCACGCTCAGCGACAGCCGCCGCGCCGCCTCCGCGGACACGCAGCCGCAATCGAAGTACGCGGTGAGGGTGTCCAGGAGCGGCTGGGCCCCGCCGCGAGCCTGACGCAGCGGGCCGAGGGCACTCTGCACCAGGTCGGCCATGGCCTGCCGGTCGCGGGTGAGGACGGGGTAGACGAGGAGGTCGGCGGCGCGCAGCACGGGCTCACCGAGTTCCAGGCGTTCGGCCAGGTCGAGAGCGCTCAGAGCCTCCTCGTACGAGTGGACGACGCCTGCGGCGCCAGGCTGGGGGCGGCCGATCGCCACCTGTCCCCCGCCTGTGACGGCGAACGCCTGTTTGGCGAAGTACGCGAGGACCTCGTCCTGGTCACCCGGGGCAATGCACACGAGCCGCCCGTCCTTGGTCGTAAGAAGGATGCTGCGGTCGCCGAACCGGCCGATCAGCGCATGCTCCACCTCCCTCAGGGCCGGGTCTCCCTCGTCGTAGGCGGTCTTGCCGCGTGCCACGGCAACCGCGTGCTCGTACGACAACCGCAACCCGTAGCGTTCCGCGCGCTGGGCCAGCCGACCCAGGTCGCTGCGGCCGTACAGCAGGTCGTCGATGAACTCCCGGCGGGCTGCCTCCTCCTGGCGTACGGCAAGCCGCTGCGCCCGCTCGTAGCCCTCGGCGAACGCGTCGACGGCCTGTGCCACGGCAGCCAGCACGTCGTCCACGGACGCGCCGTTCCCTGTAGGCCAGTACGCCCTGGTGGCTGCCATGTGGGCTGCCACCAGGGCGCGCAGTCCGAGGCCGGCCTCCGCGGCCTGCTCGCCCAGCGCACGGCGCGAATCCAGTTCTTCCCGGGTCAGCCGGCGACCGGTCGCCGAAGCATCCGCGAGGACACGGGCAAACCCCTCCAGGTACTCCTCGTTCGCTTCGGACACGTCCCGCCCCGCCATTGGGCCCCCCGACTTGTATGCGCTGTTGACGTCTTTCTAGCGCATGGTCCCAGGAGCGGAGCCGTGCAAGCGAGATCATTGCCTGCCTCCGGCAGTGGTCAGGCGTGGTGACACAACGGCCCTTGAGCCAGGTGCGACCGCCCCGCCGACGGCAGAGACAGCTGATCAGCGGATAGAGGTGCAGGCGTGGCGGGCGCTCACCAATCGTCATGCGCCAGAGCGGCCTGACCGCGCTTTGACGCTTGGGGACGCAGGAACCGGGTGAAGCGCGTCCCGTACAACGCACCATGCTGGATTCCGGCAATGTCGGACGGTCCAGAGTGCACGACAGGAGTCTGTCAGCACGGCGTAAAGAACGTGTAGGGTTCCCCACGGTGTGCCGGGAAGCCTGGTCGGCGGTCTTGAGAGAACTCTCTTCGCTGATCGGGGGTCGTGATCATGGTGCTCGTCGTGGTCTTCGGGGTGGCACTGCTCATCGCGGTGCTGCTGTCGGGTCTCGCCGCCCGAACTGTTCTGTCGACTTCTTTGCTCTTCCTGGTCGGTGGCGCGCTTGTCAGCGACGGGTTCCTGGGGCTGATCCACATCACGCCGGACAGCGAGATCGTGTCCGTGACGGCGGACCTGGCACTGTTCGCGGTGCTGTTCACCGACGGTATGCACGTCTCCTTCCCCAAATTGCGGCAGAACTGGCGCAACCCGGCCCGCGCGCTCGGGCTCGGTATGCCGCTGGCGTTCGTCGGCATGGCGCTGGTCACGCACTTCGTGGTGGGCCTGGACTGGACGACGTCCTTCCTCGTCGGAGCCGTGCTCGCGCCCACCGACCCGGTGTTCGCCTCCGCGATCGTCGGGCGGAAGGAAGTCCCGTCAAAACTGCGGCAGTTGCTGAACGTGGAAAGCGGCATCAACGACGGACTGGCCCTGCCGGTCGTCCTCATCCTGATCGCCGCGGCCGGACCCACCTCCGGACAGGCCGAGGCATCACTGGGGAAGATCGCGCTGGAGCTGGTCCTCGGGCTGGTCTTCGGTGTCGTCCTGCCGTTCGTGGTGGTCGAGCTCGTACGGTTCCGGCTGCTGGGCGCCGAGCCCAAACTGCAGCCGCTGCTGCCGCTGGCGATCGGTGTGATCCTGTACGCGACCTGCCACCTCACCCACGCCAACCCCTACCTGGCAGCCTTCTCGGCGGGAGCGGTGCTCACCGCGCGCTCGCTGGAGGCGAAGGAGGCGTTCGAGCCGCTCGGCGAGGCGCTGGCGGAGCTGGCCAAGTTCGCGGCCCTGCTGGTGTTCGGGGCGCTACTCACACCGCATCTGTTCGGTGACCTGTCCTTCGGCGGATACGTCGCGGTCGTCCTGGCCATCGTGCTGATCCGACCGGCCTCGCTGCTGCTGTCGCTGCTCGGCACCCGGTTCACCCGTCAGGAGAAGCTGGTCGCGGCCTGGTTCGGGCCGAAGGGATTCGCGTCGGTCGTGTACGGGCTGCTGGTGCTGCAGGCCGGGATACCGCAGGGCCAGGAGGCGTTCACGCTCATCGCCGTGTGCATCGCCTTCTCGATCATCGCGCACAGCTCCACCGACGTACCGATCGCCCGCCTCTTCCACGTCGACGACCTCGCCGGAATCCCGGCCGCACGCGAGGACACCGACGCACAGTCCAAGGAAAGCCCCGCAGATGCACGCGCATGACCTGGCCGAGCCGTACCCGACCGTGGTCGTCGACGACGCCCAGGAGGCGGACCTTCGTCGTGGGTGAATGCCTGCCGACGCCGACTGGTCCTCAACCGGGACGAGTACGGCCCTCCGGCGGACGACGCTCGGGCATGCCTCATTTCCCGCTCCACTGGCGCAGCGCTGGAACGCCGTACCCAGCAGGGCGCCACCGAGCGGGGCCTTGAAGGCCGCTTGACGCGCCGGGCGGGTGCGGTCAGCCGATCCCGCCCAGCTCCACCAGCACCGTGCCGTACCCGCAGAGGCCCAGCACCAGGACGAGGAACGCGAGCACCGTGTGCACGGCGATCCGCCCGGGCCGGTCTCCGTCGAGATGCGCGCGGGCCGCTCGGCTCACCCGCGGGGGCGGCACGCTCCCGTCTCCCGGCAGCCGTTCCAGTGCCCTGCGCAGCGCGCGCTTTCCGGCGGCGGTGGTGATGCCGAGCCATACGCCGTCGGCGTCACGGACGAGGAGGGTCCGGTAGACGGACCCGTACGAGAAGGACGTCAGCAGCCGAACATGGGTCAGGCGGGTCAGGTTGACGGAGCGTACGCCGGTCAGGGTCCGCGCGGTGATCCTGCGCATCGAGTGACGGGCCGGCGTGGACTCCTCGACCAGCATGCCGTACAGCACGAAGGCGAGCGTGCCGGTCACCAACCCGAGGAGCGCACCCGCCTCACGCGCCCCGGGCAGGACGCCGACTGCGAAGGGCAGCACGAGCAGCGCCCCGAGCAGGCAGACGCCGGTGCGGGCCCGACGGCGGGCCGTGCCCGCGTCGGGAAGCTCGGCAGGCAGGGACGCCGGACGAGCGCGCGCCATCTCACTCCTCCGCGGGGACGGCAGCCGGGCGGGCCGCGTGCCGGGCGGCCGGGTTCGCCATGAGAGGGCGTGGGTCAGCGGCGCGGTTGATCGCCGTCTCCACGGCCGCGACCCGGTCGGCGAGCAGACCGAGGGCGGCGATGGCCCGGGTGAGAGGATCGTTCTCCGGGCCGCCGAGGGTCTGGGTGCGCACGTACGCCGCCTTCACCTCGGCCCAGCGCACAACCTGCTCGGGCGACAGGGTGCCACGCAACTCGCCCAGTTTCAGCAGGTTGGCCTCGGCGCCGGTGGTGAGGGTCTGGGCCTCGGCCCGGTAGTGGTCGTCGATCAGTGCCACCAGCTCGGTGTCGTTCATGACCGGCTGGATGCGCTGGGCGATCTTGTTCATGTTGCGGTAGGAGCCCTGGAGCTGGAAGGGGGGCTCGGCGCGGGTGGCGTCGGACTGGCCTGCGGAGGCGATGTAGGCGGCGTTCACCGCCAGAACCGTCTCGCGGGCGGTCAGCAGGTGCCGCAGGACGGCCAGTATCCGCTCCAGCTCGGCCGGTCCATACGGGTGGGTCAGCCTGTCCGCGCGGGCCGTCGAGTCGCCCTCCGCGAGACGGATCAGGAGATCGAGGTCGGCGCGGTCGCGGCCGGCGAGCGGGGCGAGAACCGGGTTGGCGGTCAGCGCGTTCTCGATGAAGCTGAGCGCGAAGGCGTCCTCCCTGCCGGTCAGGACGTCGCCGAGGTTCCACACGTCGGCACGGTTGGCGAGCATGTCGGGGACGCGGAAGCGGCTGCCGGACTCGGTGTAGGGGTTGCCCGCCATGCAGACCGCGAAGCGCTTGCCGCGCAGGTCGTACGTGCGCGGCTCGCCGCCCTGTACGCCCTCGATGCGGCGGGTCGCGTCGCACAGCGGGATGAACTTCTGCAGCAGCTCGGGCGAGGTGTGCTGGATGTCGTCCAGGTACAGCAGCGTGTTGTTGCTGGCCTCCAGTGCGAAGTTGATCTTCTCGACCTCCTGGCGGGCGGTCGCGTTCGGGGCCTCGGCCGGGTCGAGTGAGGTCACCGCATGGCCGAGCGCGGGGCCGTTGACCTTGACCAGGATGAGTCCGAGGCGGTCGGCGACGTACTCCATGAGCGTGGTCTTGCCGTAGCCGGGAGGGGAGATGAGCAGCAGTAGACCGCCGGTGTCGGTGCGCTTGGACTCGCCCGTCGTGCCGAGCTGCTTGGCGAGGCTGTCGCCCACCAGCGGCAGGTACACCTCGTCGATGAGCCTGCTCCGTACGAACGCGGACATCACCCGCGGCCGGTACTCGTCGAGCCGGAGGCGGGTGCGCTCGGCGGCCACCAGGGCCGTACGGCGCCGCTGGTAGGCACGGTGGGCGGGAGCCTCATGCGTCCGGAATGCTCTGGTACGGGCAAGGAACTCGTCGACGCGGACGGTGAGGGTGCGGTCGCTGAGGCGCGGGTGCGTGCCGAGCAGGCCCTTGATGGTCTCGGTCAGGGGCGCGTCGGATTCGTAGCGGTCGAGTTCCGGGCAGAGCTCGGCGGCCACCGCGTCGGCCAGGTCGCCGGGGCCGAGGTCCGTGCCGGTGGCCGCGGCGTACGACGTCAGCCACGCCTCGACGAGCTGACTGCGGGCGGGCAGCTCGGCCAGGGCGGCAAGGTCGTCGTCGTATGCCGAAGTTCCCACCGTCCTGCGGAACTTGTCGAGCAGCGTGCGGGTTCCGGCGCTGATGACGAAGCCGTCGGGGCCGCTGGTCAGCTCATCGAAGAGGTATGCGGCCGCCGCTTCCGTGCCGATCGTCTCCGCCAGCTCGGCCCGCAGGTCGGTGATCGCGGGCGTGAGCCCGAACGTGTCCCGGGCGCGGGCAAGGGATACCGCCCGCCGGGTCCAGCTCACGCGTTCCTCGGCTGTCGTGCCGTGCGCCCAGAACAACTGGGCGGTGGTGCGGGCGGCGGGCTCGTGCCGGAGCAGGCCGGCACCCGAGTGCAGGCGCAGGAGTGCGGCGAGTATCACGGTCGCGTCGTGGTCGTGGACGCCGCGCTCGTAGCCCTCGTCGTACGCCGCCTCCGCGGCCTGCCGGACCAGGGCGGGCAGGTCGGCCTCCACCAGGGCCTCGGGTCCGTGCTCGTCCAGCAGGCGGGCGGCGAGGTGTTCGGCGCGGTAGACGTCGGGTGACTCCGAGGGCAGGGCGCGGTCCCAGTACGGGCGGGTCGCGGCGAAGTCGGGGTCCGTGACCGGTGAGCGGTAGTCGGTGCCGGTGAGCGCGAAGGCGAGGGTGTCGCCGTGCGGGACCAGGGTGAGGTCGAGGGGCTGGGTGTTGACGGCGAAGCGGTGGGTGCCCAGGCGGAGGGTGCGTCCGTCGTCGGTGTACAGGTCGGTGCGGTCGCGCAGGGCACGCAACGCCTCCTGGCGTGCGGACTTCAGACGGCCGTCCAGCTCCTCCGCCCTTACCTGGTCACCGAGTTCGCGCAGTTCGGTGGCAATGCTGCGGACCTTCGCGGGCATCGCGTCGGAGGTGAAGTACGTAGCGACGGCGTCCGCGTCGGCGAGCGTGGCGGCGCGGCGGGCGACCGTCCGCAGGACGCGCATCGCCGAGTCGGCCAGTCGCTCGGCGCGGCGGGCGCGGGCGTCGGCGAGGGTCTGCTTGCGGGTGGAGAAAGCCTCGTGGACCTCGTCGCGCTTGTCCGCCAGCTCGCCGAGGAAGTCGTCGAACTCGGCGAACCGGGATTCCAGGTTCTCCACCTGCACCAGCATGCGGGCGAGTTGCTCGTCGCACGCGTCGGGGCTGTCGGCGGCCGCGAGCGCACCTATGACGGACTGGCCCAGCAGGGCGAACTCCGCGGCGAACTCGGCCCGCCCCTCACGGTCGAGGAGCGCGCGGCGACGGCCGTCGAGGGTGGCCCTGGCACGGTTGACGCCGCCGAGGACCTCGGCGATCCGCTCCAGAATGGACGTACGCACGGTGGCGTCACCGGTGTCCAGCCCGGCGACGACATCGGTCACCGTGCGCAGCCCGCCGGCGAGCTCGTCAAGGCGGGCGGCGATGGGGGCCGCCTCGGCGACGGTGGCGATCGCTTCGGCGTCGGCGACGAGCTGCTCGATGTCTGCCTGGTGGTCGGCGAAGGCGTCCTCGCGTGCGAGGTGGGTGACGGCCCGCTGGCCGAAGGAGGCGAGATCTGCCTCGGCGTCGGCTGCGAGTTCGTCGATGCGGGCGGTGTCCGCGTACCGCATGTCCTTGAGGGTGAGCAGGTGTCCCTGGGCATGCCGCAGTCCGGTCAAGCCGGCCACCCAGGCGGCGGCGCTGCGCGGAGTCTCGCCGCGCAGGCGTCGTACGACCGTGGCGACGCGCGCTGCGGCCTCGGCGAGCGCGTCGGCGGCCTGCCGGGTGAGGGCCTGCACGGTCTCGAACTCAGCCAGCACTTGCTCGGCGGTGGCCCGGATCTGCGTGAGCGGCGTGTGCAGGTCGCCGAGTTCGGGCTCGCTGAGCCAGTGGTAGGAGTCGGTGGCCCGCACGCAGGCGGCGGCCAGTGCCTCATAGACCTCGCTCGTCGGGGTCGTCTCGGTGACGGCGCGCGTGATGGACAGACAGTCGGAGATGCCGCGCACGAGGTCGGCGTTGCCGACGCGGGCGAGCGGGCCGGCGCCGACCGGCCGGGAGGCAGCGTGGGTGTCGGAGACGTACGGGGAGTTCCACAGCTGGAGCGGGTGGACGCGCTGCGGCTCGTCGGCGGATCCCGCACGGTCCCCGCGAAGCACCATGAGCATGCCGTCGTCGAAGAGGGCCCAGCCGAGGCAGGACAGCGGGGTGGCGACCTCCTTGCGGATCATGTTGTACGGCAGCAGCAGACTGCGGCCTTCCACGCTCGCGTGGAAGGCGAACAGCACGTCCTCGCCGTTCGGGGAACGAACTACGCGCTCGAACTCCAGGGCTGCCGTGTCCAAAGGGGCGGCGATGCCGTCGAAGGTCTTGTACGTCCCGGTGGCGAGGCAGTAGCCGCCGGGGAAGACGATCCCCTGGTCCTCGGGCAGCGTCCGGCAGGCCCGGCCGATGCCGTCGAGGCGTACGACGCTCTTGGTGAGCGTGTTGAAGACCAGGTACCGGTGGACGTCCTCCTTGTAGGGGAGGACGTCCACCAGGATGAGGGCGCCCACGCGCGCGTACGCGATGTCGGCGTCGGCGAGGGACTGCAGCGGCTCGGCGACCGGCTCGGTGTAAATCCCTTCGCCTGTCTCGGTGTTGTCCTCGATCTTGACGGTCAGGGTGCCCCCGACGGTTTCGACGAAGACCTCGCCCTCGATGGAGACATGCGGATGGCGGCCCAGGACGTGGTGCTCTCGGGTCGTCCGCGTCCAGGTGAAGTCGTGGGAGGGCGGGAAGACGTGGTCGCGCTCGCCACGCACGTCCATGAAGGACGCCCGCCCGTCGTCGGTCAGCGCCCAGCGCAGGACACGGATATCGCCGGCCTTCTCCCCCGTCTGGAAAACGGCGAGCAGCTTGCCGTCGACACGGCGAAGTCGGAGGAGGTGCGCCTGGCGGTAGTAGCGATAGAGGGCGGCGAACTCGCGGACGAAGGCGGGGTCGTCGAGCAGCCCTGGCACGGCGTCCTCGGGCAGCCGGTTCAGGTCGCGGTCGTACAGCGCGAAGACATCGCCCACCGTCGTCTCCGGCTTCAGGCCGACGAAAACGTTGTGGCCGAAGAGCAGCGTGTCGCCGACGGAGACGATGTCGCGGGGCACGCAGTTGTGCTCGGTACGCAGCCGCTCGGTGCTCGTCAGCTCCAGCCGGGTGGAGCCGAACTCCTCGATACGGCGGGCATTGAGCGCCTCGGCGCGGCGGCCGAGCTCCGCGGCCTGTGCGGTGAGCCGGTCGCGCAGCACCTCGTACGTGCCGGTGTCCGGACCGCTGGTCCCGGTGGTCATGGGGTCCCTCTCGGATAGTCGGCGAGAAGTCGGAGAAACGTGGTCCGGAGCTGCCGTCCCCTGTGCGGCAGCTCCGGACCACGGGCCGGAGGGCTGGTTGGGCCGTCGCGGCGCGGATGGGGCCTTGGCGTGTCTGGAGCCCCAGCGGCGCAGGTCAGGCCCTGACGCTGCCGTTGAGCGCGGTCAGCGAGGTTTCGGCAAGGCCCAGCTCGCCTGCCTTGTCCAGAAGCTGCTGGAACGGTTCGGCGTTCGCGCCGCCGTTCTTCATGAGCTTCATCAGCAGGGCGGAGACGGTCAGGTTCTGCACGTCGGCCGTCGAGACCGAGCCGAGGACGTGGCTGAGGTCGTCGGTGAAGCTGGAGGTGCCGTCCAGCCAGGGCTTCGCGAGTGCCTGTGCCGTCTCGGAGTGCTGGACGAAGCCGTCGACGCTCTTGCCGAGCGCGATCGAGGACACCAGCCGGTCGAAGAAGACCGAGTCTCCGCCGACGATGTTGATGTCGGCGTTCTCCAGCCCGGTGGCGAGCACCGTGGCCTGTGCCTCGGCGACCTGCCGCTGTACGTCCAGCCCGGCGAGACGGATGTCCTTCTCCGCCTCCAGGCGCAGCCGGTACTCCTCGTGGCCGCGGGAGGCGTCGTCCAGGGCGGCCATCGCGGCCGCCTTCTCGGTGAGACCGGCGGCCTCGGCCTTCAGCTTCCCGCTGATGCCCTCGGCCTCGGCCAGCGCCTTGGCCCGCGCACCGTCGGCTTCGGCACGCAGCCGGGCCTGGGTCGCCTCCGCCTCCGCGCGGCCGGCCTTCTCGATGACCTCGGCCTCCTTGTCGCGGACCTGGACGGCCGCGAGGCCCTCGGCGGCGGACTCGGCCTGGACGCCCTCGGCGAGGCGCAGCTTGGCCTGTGCGTCGAGGTCGGCGCGCTTCAACCGGGCCTCGGCCAGGGTGAGTTCCTCGGCGGCACGGTGGACGGCTGCCTGCTCGGCGGCCTCGGCGGCCTTGATGTCCTTGACCAGCTTCTCCTGCGCCTCCGCCTCGGCAGCGATGATCACGGCCTGCCGGCCGCGCTCGGCTTCCTCCACGGCCCGCAGCTTCTTGATGGCCTCCTCCTGCTCGGCGACCGTACGGTCCACCGCGATCCGCTCACGGATGACCTCGGCGATCTCCCGCTTCTCCGCCTCGACCTCCTTCGAAGCCGCGATCTTCGTCAGCTCGGTCTCCCGCTCCCGTGCGATGACTTCGAGGAGGCGGTCCTTCTCGATGCGCTCGCTCTCGATGGCGATGACCCGCTCACGGTTCTTCGCGGCGACGGCGACCTCGCGGGTCTGGTTCTCGCGCTGGACACCGAGCTGCTCCTCGGTCTTGAGGAACGCGCCCTGGGCACGCAGCCGCTCCTCCTCCATGACCCGTGCCGTCTCGGCCTCTTCGCGGGCCCGTACGGTGTCGATCTCCCGCTTCTGCTTGATCTCGGCGTCGGCCTGCCGGCGCTCCAGCTCCAGGATCGCTTCACGCGCGTCGACGTTCTGCCGGGTGATCTCCTTCTCCTCGGTGCGCTGGGCCTCGTTGGTGCGCACGTGCTCCACGGCCGTCAGCTCGGTGATCTTCCGGATGCCCTGGGCGTCGAGGACGTTGGCCGGGTCGAGCTGGGTGAGCGGCGTCTGCTCCAGATAGTCGATCGCCGCGTCCTCCAGGTGGTAACCGTTGAGGTCGACGCCGATGACCTCGATGATCCGGTACCGCAGCTCCTCACGCTTGGTGTACAGGTCGGTGAAGTCCAGCTGCTTGCCGACGGTCTTCAGCGCTTCGGAGAACTTCGCGTGGAACAGCTCCTGCAGCGTGTCCCGGTCGCTCGCCCGCGCGGTACCGACGGCCTGGGCGACCTTGATGACGTCCTCGACGGTCTTGTTGACCTTCACGAAGAACGAGATCCGGATGTCCGCGCGGATGTTGTCCCGGCAGATCAGGCCCTCCTTGCCGGCCCGCATGATCTCGATGGTCTTCACCGAGATGTCCATGACCTCGGCCTTGTGCAGCACCGGCAGCACGACCTGCCCGGTGAAGGTCACATCAACCCTGCGCATCTTGGAGACGATCAGCGCCTTGCCCTGCTCCACCTTGCGGAACAACCGGGCGACGACGAGTACGACGAGCAGGCAGACGGCGACGAGCACGCCGATGCCCACGATCATGGCAACCATGGCATACGTCCTTCAGGCATAAGGGAGTTGAGCGTGAGGAAGAGAGGCCGGAGGTGAGATCCGGCGCCGGCGCGGCTCAGGCGGCGCGGTCCCGCGAGGGGAGCGTGGCGTAGGGCGACACGGCCCCGTGGGGATCCGGGCGATCCGATGGCTCAGCGGCGCCCGTGCGAGCCTCGCTCGGCGCGGACGGCCCGGGTTCATCCGGGAAGAGGCTGTGCAGCGGTCGTACGATCAGGCAGGTCGTGGCCCAGGCGACGAACAGCGCCCCCACGGGTACGACGAGGCGCAGCAGCCCGGCGACGGGTCCCGGGGGCGCGAACACGGCGAGTAGAAGCACCGCTCCGACGCTCAGGAACCAGGCGAGCACCGTCAGCAGCGAGAAGGCGACCGTCACGGGTACCCCACCCATGCGCCATGCCCACAGGTCCACGTCCGTGTCGAAGCTGTCGATGTCCGCGACACCCACGGCGACCAGGAGCCAGAAAGAGACGACCACGACGAGGGCAGTGGTCAGCAGGATCGTGGGCAGGCCCGTGGCCACTGCCAGCAATGTCCGCATTTTCCTGATCCCCCTCTCCTCCCGCAGCGCCATCAGTCGTATTCGGCGCACAGTCCCTGCGTGCCTCAGTGAGGAACCTGGCTGCCGGTATCGGGCACTGGAACCGTCGACCGTGGCCCCACGAGCCATGCTGCACCAACGGATCCCGGCAGCGCATTGCCGGTTCCCGGCAGTGTTCATGAGGGTCTGCATGCCGGTGGCCGCCACCAAACCGTCTCCGGTGCGTCGAGACTCCGAGAGCGATGAGACGGACCGGAGATCCTCGAGCAGTACGTCGACGGCTACAACCGCACCCTGACGGACGTCTCACCCACCGGTCGGCGTCTGACCCGCGACGAGATCGCCTCCCGGCTGACCCTGCGCGCACAGGCCGCGGAAGCAGGCCACGGACTGCGTGCCCTGGTCAGCCCGAGCGGGTCCGGCCAGAGACACCCCGCTCGAACGACAGCGCGCTCGCCGCCGTGCAGCAGGTCCTCGACGCCATGGTCATGCGCTCGAAGGCTTCCGGTGTGCGAGTCGCGCCGCCAGACAAGCCGCCAGCCGTCAGCGAGGCGGGCGAGACGGGAGGGCATCGGGGGTGGCGCCCTCGGCCTTGGCTGCGTCGGCGAGGGCCGCGGCGGCGGCCTCTTCCGCCTGGGCCTTGTCGCTGGCGGCCTGGGCCACCATGTCGTCCGGGGGCTTTTCGCGGGTGGCGGGCGACTGGGGCAGGACCTCGGTGAAGGCGCGGGAGACGCCCTGGAGTGCGGAGGTGATCTCGCTGGGGATGACCCAGAAGTTGTTGCCCGAGCCTTGCGCGAGTTGGGGCAGCGTCTGGAGGTACTGGTAGGCGAGGAGCTTGGGGTCGGGATCGTTGCGGTGTACGGCCTGGAACACCTCGTCGATGGCCCGGGACTGGCCCTCGGCCTGGAGGATCGCGGCGGTACGGTTGCCTTCCGCGCGCAGGACGGCGGCCTGCTTGTCGCCTTCGGCGGTGAGGATCTGCGACTGGCGCTGCCCCTCGGCCCCGAGAATCGCGGCCCGCTTGTCCCGCTCGGCCCGCATCTGCTTCTGCATCGCGTCCTTGATGGACTGCGGAGGGTCGATGGCCTTGATCTCCACCCGGTTGACCCTCAGCCCCCACTTCCCGGTGGCCTCGTCCAGCACGCCACGGAGTTGGCTGTTGATGGTGTCCCGTGAGGTGAGGGTCTTTTCCAGGTCCATGGATCCGACGACGTTGCGCAGGGTGGTGACGGTGAGCTGTTCGACCGCCTGGAGGAAATTCGCGATCTCGTAGAAAGCCGCTCGCGGGTCGGTGACCTGGAAATACAGAACGGTGTCGATCTCGACGACCAGATTGTCCTCGGTGATGACCGGCTGCGGCTTGAAGGAAACGACCTGTTCCCTTAGATCTATCACCGGGTGGACACGGTCGATGTAGGGGATGACGAGACTGAGGCCGGGATTCAGGGTCCGGTGGTAGCGGCCGAGCCGCTCGACATTACGGGCGCGTGCCTGGGGAACGATACGGACCGCCCGCACCACGGTGAAAACCGCGATGAGCGCGACGATCAGGCCGGCAATCAAGAACGCCGAGGTTTCCATGGTTTCAGTCCCGGGGGTAGACGATCGCGGTGGCGCCGTTGATCTCCATGACGTCGACGGTCTTTCCTGGAGGAATCACCAGCGTCTCGTCGTACGCGCGGGCCGTCCATTCCTCGCCGTCGATGCGGACCCTGCCGCCCCGGCCCGTCACCTCCGACACCACATAGGCAGCCCTGCCGATCAGTGCGTCTATGCCGAATCGCTCCGTCTGGGGCCCGCGTACGTGGCGCAGTGCAATGGGGCGCACGAACACCACGGTGACTGTGGCGACGACGGTGAACACCAGGAACTGGAAGGGCAGCGGCAGCCCTACCGCGGCGGACCCCGCCGTGACCAACGCCGCCGCACTCAGCATTCCGAGTGCAGCGGTAAGAGTGAAGATCTCCGCCACAGCCAACACGGCTGCGATGATCAACCAGATCAGCCATGGATCCATTGCGTGCCTCTTCTGACCGGTGCGGGCGCGAAGGGCCTGACTCCCACCATTGGACCCCGACACGAGACGGCCGCGATACCCCTGGAAAAGGAAACCCTGCCGAACGATCGGAGGTGTACTGGTGCAATCCGCGCCCCGAACAAGCCACTTCAGGTCTTTGCGGCAATTTTACCCACAGGGGAAGATCCGCGAACTCCTCAGCGCGAGAGCCGGTGCGAGCAGAGCGCGCACTCCTCCAGGGTGAAAGCCGAGCGGCTTGATGCGGCGGATAACCATCAGACGGGCGACGCCGGCCTCGGTGTAGCGGCGTATCCGCCTTGCAAGCGGACGGAGGGGCGGACAAGGCCGGTCTCCTCGTGGTGCCGGATGGTGCGCGGAACCCGTCCGCCCCTCTGTCACACTCTCCGCGCTTCGGGGGAACCTCACCGCGTCCCTTGGCTGCCGATGCACAGCCGGCAAAGGAAGAGGACAATCAGGGCATGAGGCGTCGACTCTCCGACGTGAGCCGTCCCGCCCGGCTGGCCTCGTCCGGCGAGGGCCTTGGACAGGACGAGTTGGCACTGGCCGCCCGCAATCACGGCCTGCCGCTGGAGGCCATGCGCCACGAAGTCACCCCGCCCGGCCTGCACTACGTGCTCACGCACTACGACATCCCCCACGTGCCGGACGAAGCCTCCTGGCGGCTGACAGTGAGCGGTCGCGTACGGCACACGCTCAGCCTCTCCCCCGCCCAGCTGCGCGCCTACCCCGCGGTCACTACGCGCGTGACGATGGAGTGCGCGGGCAACGGCAGGGCTTTGCTGTCGCCGCGGCCGGTGAGCCAGCCGTGGCTGGTCGAAGCGGTCGGCACGGCGGACTGGACGGGAGTGCCCCTGCGTCTGCTCCTCGACGAGGCCGGCATCGAGTCCGACGCGGTCGACGTCGTGTTCACCGGGGCGGACCACGGCGTGGAGCGCGGTGTCGAGCAGGACTACCAGCGCGGCCTTCCCCTCGCCGTCACCACGGGCGCCGAGCCCGAGATCCTGGTGGCCTACGCGATGAACGGAGCACCTCTGCCGCCCCAGCACGGCAGCCCCCTGCGCCTTGTGGTGCCCGGCTGGTACGGGATGGCCCAGGTGAAGTGGCTGCGGGACATCACGGTCGCCGACACACCGTTCACAGGCTTCCAGCAATCCGTGGCCTACCGGATCAGACAGGTACCCGAGGAGGCGGGCGAGCCTGTCACCCGCATCGCTCCGAGGGCGCTGCTGATCCCGCCGGGCTTTCCCGACTTCATGTCCCGGACGCGGGTGGTGGCGCCGGGTCCGGTCCTGCTGGAGGGACGGGCCTGGTCGGGACGCGCCCCCGTGACATCGGTGGAGGTGAGCACGGACGGCGGCCTGACGTGGCACAGGGCCCGACTCGAACCGGATCAGGGACACCGATGGGCGTGGCGCCGGTGGTCATCCCTGTGGTGCGCCGTCCCCGGCGACCATGTCCTGAGCGCCCGTGCCCAGGATGAGGCGGGGAACACCCAGCCGCTGGAACAGCCCTGGAACCTGGGCGGTTTCGCCAGCAACCTCGTCCAGCGGGTTCCGGTTTTCTGCCCCGGCCCCGCTGATACGGCATGACCGCACGGCCCGGCTATGCCGCTCCCAGCGCTTCAAGGGCCCCGGTCACGGTCCGTGTCAGCTCCCGGGCATCTGCGCCCGCACGGGAGCGCAGATTCACGCCGTAGGCGAGCAGGGCCAGGAGATCGGCCACGGCCCCGGCATCGGTAGCGGGTTTGAGCTGCCCCTTGACCTCGGCCGCGAGGAGTGCCGTGCGCAGCGCCTCCCGCAGCTGCTGGTGGTGTCGGTCGAGGGCGGCCCGGACCTCGGGGTCACTGTTCTCGCCCCCGGCGTGCGCGTTGGAGACCATGCAGCCCCAGCGGGCGTACGCGCCGGAGCAGCGGGCCTCGATCAGCGAGGCGAAGAAGTCGTGGACAGCGGGCAGGCCGCGGCCGTCTCCGGCCAGGCGGCTGAACGCCGCCTGGGAGCGCTGGTCGACGTACCGGCGCAGTGCGGCGCGATACAGCTCCTGTTTGCCGCCGAAGGTGGCGTAGAGGCTGGAGCGGTTCAGGCCGGTCGCCGTCACGATGTCCTGGATCCCGGTCGCGGCCACGCCCTGGCGCCAGAACAGACGCATCACCGTGTCCAGGGCCGTGTCCGGATCGAAGTGTTTGACGTCCGGCATGTCGCAGTCCTCAGCATCTTGAAATGAGGGTTCCAAGATACCTGGCCGCCCGCTATCTTGAAACGGTCGTTCCGAGATGACGGCGCGACGCACGGACGGCCGACGACCCAGGAGGAACCTTCCGATGACCCTCAACGCCGAGCTGCACGCCTTCTACACAGCCCGCCAGCAGCAGTTCCCCGCCGAGACACGGCAGATCATGCGGCGGGCCGGCCAGGAGCTCGCCGACTCCGGTCACGCCGACCGCGCGCTGACCGTCGGCGCGCGGGCCCCCCGCTTCCGCCTTCCCTCCGCGACCGGCGAGCCCGTGAGCCTGGCCGGTCTGCTCGCGGCCGGCCCCGTCGTCCTGACGTTCTACCGTGGCACCTGGTGCCCGTACTGCAACATCGCCCTGCGCGCCCTCCAGCAGCACCACGACGAGATCAGCGCACGAGGCGCCCGCCTCGCTGCCGTCTCCCCGCAGATACCCGACGAGTCCCTCTCCCTGGCCGACAGGCACCAGCTCGCCTTCAGCGTCCTCAGCGACGTCGGCTCCGACACCGCCAAGCAGTACGGCCTAGCCTTCGACCTCCCTGACGACCTCGCAGCCGTCTACGACCGGCTCGGATTCGACCTCCAGCGCGTCAACGGCGGCTACGCCCGCACCCTGCCGCTGCCCGCCACCTATGTCATCGACCGGGAGGGCGTCATCCGCTGGGCCTTCGTCGACGCGGACTACACCAGGCGCGCCGAACCCACCGATGTCCTGGCCGCCCTCGATGCCCTGGGCTGAGTCCCGGTCCGGGCGGGCACACCCGGACAGTGCGTCTCACCTGTCCCGGCCCGGCCATGACTGCACCGCTGTCAGACTCGGGCGAGCTCGGCGGCGCCGAATGACACGTCGAATCGGTCGCACCAGATGCTCACGCTGCTGTAGCTGGACGGATTCACGTCAGAGGGCAGGGCGTAGTTCTGGCTGCCCTTGTTGCCCTTCAGTTTGCCGAGGCTGACGTACTTCCCGTCGTCGAAGACATGCCACCCGGCCTGCCCCTGCTTCACCGGCGCGTCGGTCAGCCAGACACGCAGGTCAGGCCCGTTGCTGGTGTCGAGGTTCTCCAGCCGGACGACATGGGAGCCGTCTGCCAGCCGTACGAGCTTCACCGTGCCCGAGGTCGCGTGCTCGTGGCTGATCAGCTCACCACTGGCCAGCGTCTGCGGACCAGTGGCCGGGGAGGGCTGCGCGGATGGCTCGTCCGAGGGCACTGCGACGGAAGGAACGGAACTCTCCACGACCCCGGGCAGGGCCTCTTGGACGGTCTCGTCCTGCCACAGCTTCCACGGCTGGAACCAGTACAGCCCGAAGCCGCCTCCGACGACCGCCACCACCAACACCGCGATGACCAACGGCCCGGTCAATGCCTTTCGCACGCGCCCCATCCCCCCTCGCCTTCTGTACTTTCCCGTTGCTCTCCTATCTAACGGAGTCTGGCGGCCGTCCCACACCGCCCAGCTGATGACGGAATCCTTACATCGCACAGTCGGCGACGGAAATCGAGAGCACCGGGCTCCCATACCTGCTCAGCGGTGCTCGGGGTTGTCCGCCCCCGGCCGGCAACCGGCGTCCCACTCCGTGCGCTGATTGCCGTGAGCCGGAATCCCTCCGGCCCGTTTGAGCAGGGCCCCCAGGTGCATCAGGTTCCAGGTCATGAAGGCGGTGTTGCGGTTGGTGAAGTCGTTCTCCGGGCCGCCCGAGCCGGGGTCCCGGTAGGAGGGGCCGGGACCCGCGGCGCCGATCCAGCCGGCGTCTGCCTGCGGCGGGACAGTGTAGCCGAGGTGCTGAAGGCTGTAGAGGACGTTCATGGCGCAGTGCTTGACGCCGTCCTCGTTGCCGGTGATCAGACATCCTCCGACACGTCCGTAGTAGGCGTACTGTCCCTGGGGGTTGAGCAGGCTGGAGCAGCTGTACAGGCGCTCGATGACCTGCTTGGTGACGGAGCTGTTGTCGCCCAGCCAGATGGGCCCGGCCAGGACCAGGATGTCCGCGGCCATCACCCGCTCGTACAGCGCCGGCCAGGCATCCGTGGCGAAGCCGTGCTCCGTCATGTCCGGGTACACGCCGGGGGCGATGTCGTGGTCGACGGCACGGATCTCGTCCGTGGTCACCCCCTGCGTGTCCATGATCGCCCGGCTCTTGTCGATAAGCCCTTGTGTGTGGCTAAGCTGGGGGGACGGCTTGAGCGTGCAGTTGATGAAGAGCGCGCGCAGGTCGTCGAAGCGGTAACCGTCCTCAGTGGACGGGGCCGGCGGTACTGCCATGGCGGACTCCGGGGAGGCGAGCGGACAGGGGCGAGGGGCGGTGCCGGCGGCAGCCTCTCGCGGAAATCGCGCGCTGTCCCGTTACGACGCACCGGCACACGGTGGGTTCCAGGAGTGCTCGACCGCTCGTCGTGCGCCGGCCTCCCGCCTCCACCGCCGTACTGCTCACCGCCATGGCCGAGCAGGGCGTACGGCGGCTCGTGCTGGCCGGATCGATGGTGGTCTACGGAGAGGGCCGGTACACCTGCGTGCGGCACGGGGTGGTGCGGCCGGGGCCGCGGGCCGTCGCCGATCTGGAGGCCGGGCACTTCGAGCCGCGCTGTCCGGTGTGCGGGGAGGCAGTGTCGCCGGGGCTGGTCTGCGAGGACGCGCCGGTGGACCCGCGCAACGTGTACGCCACCACCAAGCTCGCCCAGGAGCACCTGGCCTCCGCCTGGGCGCGGGCCACGGGCGGGACCGCGGTGTCGTTGCGCTACCACAACGTGTACGGGCCCCGGATGCCACGCGACACCCCCTACGCCGGGGTGGCCTCCTTCTTCCGTTCGGCGCTCGCCCGGGGGCAGGCCCCACGCGTGTTCGAGGACGGCCGGCAGCGGCGGGACTTCGTGCACGTACGGGACGTCGCGGCCGCCAACGCGGCGGCGCTGGAGGCGGATGCGGCGGTCGGCGTGCTCACCGCGTACAACACGGGCAGCGGCGAGCCGCACACGGTTGGGGAGATGGCACGGGCGCTGGCCGCCGCGTACGGCGGGCCCGAGCCCGTGGTGACCGGGCAGTACCGCCTCGGGGACGTCCGGCACATCACGGCGGACTCGTCGCGGCTGCGCTCGGAGCTGGGCTGGAAGCCGGAGGTCGGCTTCGGTGAGGGGATGCGTGAGTTCGCGCGGGCTCGGCTGCGGGGGGAGTGAGTCTCGGTCGCCCCTCGTTCATGATTCTTCGGCGGGCCGTCGCTCACGCCTTGGCCGCGGGCAGCGTCACCTCGAAGCGGCAGCCGCCGGGGACGTTGCGTACGGCGGCGCGGCCCTGGTGGGCCTCCACGATCCCGCGGACGATGGCGAGCCCGAGTCCCGCACCCGCCGGCGGCGTACGCGCGTGGGTGCCGCGCCAGCCCGTGTCGAAGACCCGGGGCAGGTCCTCCTCGGGGATGCCGCCGCAGCCGTCCGTCACCGACAGCACCACGCCCTCGGGTGAGCGCTCGGAGGCGATGGCGACCGTGCCGTCGGATGGTGTCCGGCGGATGGCGTTGACCAGGAGGTTGCCCAGCACTCGGCTCATCTCCTTGCCGTCCACCTCCACGGGGACGGGCTCGATGCGCTCGCCCACCAGCCTCACCCCGTGCTCGCGGGCGAGCGGGTCGGCTCCCGCGAGGGCGTCGCCGACCAGGTCGTACAGCGAGATCTCCGGGCGGACCCGGCTGCCTCCGGTTCGTACGGCTGATGCTCCATACGGCCAGCCTCGCACCACGCGCCCTCCCCCGTCGCTCTCCAACTGGCCGCAGGCGCTGACGTCCGTGTTTCGTAAGGAGCTTCAGTCCGAAATGCGCTGTTCGCGTTCGTAGGGTGAAAGCCGTGATGACCTCTTCCGCACCCGAGGACGTCGATGTCGTCCTCCCCTGTCTGAACGAGGCCGAAGCCCTGCCCTGGGTACTCGACCGCATCCCTCCCGGCTGGCGCGCCCTCGTCGTGGACAACGGCTCCACCGACGGCTCGGCCACTGGCAGCAGTGGCCTGCTGGACAGGCCGCGGCAGTCGAGGAATTCCTGCACGCCTGGGGGGCCTACACGCTCACCGATCCGGATCCCGCCGTACCCGCGTACGAGGTCCTCATACTGAGCGCCGAGGCATCTGGCGCGCTGAGCCCGTGGCTCCACACCTGGGAAGCACTGCCCGGACCCGCGGCCGACCAGCACCTGGCCGAAGCGGCGACACAGTGGGAGTATGACCTGCTCGGTGACCAACTGCCCTGGGACGCTTGGGAGAACGGGGAAGAGATGCGCGCCGAGCTGACTGTCTGGCTGGTTCACCATGCTCCAACACGGCTACGTGCCATAGGCGTATCCGAAGAACTGCTTCACCGGATACGGCTGCTCGGGGTCACCGGTCCTGACCGCTGGGAGGACCCGCACTGGCCCGGCCACCGCTACTGATCCGCCGAACGCGCGATGCCCCCGACTGCGCAGAAGCAGGTGCACCGGGGCAGGCCGCATCACAAGATCCCCGACAGAGCCGAATTACGTGACCGCTGACATCCTGAGCCCCGCTGAGCGTCTGCCCCTGTGGCCAGGAAGTTCCTTTCTCCCTTCGAGGGCTCCGCCGTCCAGTGCCGTAACTTCGATTTCCCTACGTCCGCGACGCTAGAGCCCGGGCCCAGGGGGTCTGATGAACCATGGAGGGGAGGAGACACAGACATGACGGACGATGAACAGCGCCGGGACAACCTGGCCCAGGAGGTCATCACCGCGTGCCTTACGCGGGAGCTGGATGCGGCGAACGAGCAGGCAATGGATGCGGTCGGGTCGGAGGACGCCGAGAACCGGAGAGCTGCGGCGCGGCAGGCCAAGGAGCGGCTGGAGCTCTGGCGGACCCGGCGCAGCCTGGACAACGAGACGGCGCAGGCCGTGGCCCAGGCCGTCCTCGAGGAAGTAGAGGACGCCGAGAAGCTGGTGATCTATGTTGGGGCGCTGCTGAAAGACGTGGAGCGCCACCAAGATGCCCGGCAAAGGGCTGCCGTGACCCGGCAGTGGCTCCGCGACCATGGGTACGACATCCCGGACTACGAGAGGGAGCCGGGCCTGTAACCGCCCGCTGTTCGACCAGCTCGCCGAGACGAAGGTGCTGGGCCGACTCGGTGATACCGAGTGGCTGGGTGCGGCGGTTGCCAAGCCGTCGTCGGGCACCTCGTGGTACGCCCCCAACAGCAACCGTCTGGTGACGGAGACCAACGCGGCGTTCTCCAACGAGGAACGGGTGCGCTGCCGCAGCCTGCTACGCCTCGCCCAGGGCCGCAGGACCGTCCTCGACCCCGAACCGCTGCGGGGCAAGGCCGGATAAAAACCTCCGCCCGGCCAGGCCCCAGCGGTCAGCTGATGTCGAACAGGGGACCAGTAATGGTCAGCCCCAGGTCGCCCCGACACACGAGAAGAACGCCAGCAGCGTTCCGGCGAGTCTCCGCCAACCTGGTTCTCGCACCCACACAGGCCCGGGCCTTTACAAATGGCGTCGCGCGGGGTGTCGGTTGTTGGTGGGACTGAGCCTGACCTGCGCTCGCGGGCGCAGGGGGCGGGAGCGTGGTGTGACTGGTTCCTCCTCTTGCGGTGGTTGAGCAAGCAAATGCGTGGCACGCGCATCTGCATTCATCTCAGGCAGGAGGACCATGACCGACACACTCGACTCCCAGCAGTACGGTCGGGCACGTACGCCCCCGGCATCGACCACTACGCCTCCCCCGAGCGGCGCGACGCCGTGAAAGTCCTGTGGGAGGAGCCGGTCACCTTCTCGATACTGCAGGGCGCCGTATCCCAGGTACCCCGGAGCACGCGATTAAGCGTGATGGACATCGGATGCGGCGCCGGCGAGGGCCTGCATCTCCTGCGCGCCCTGGGCGCCACCCGGAGCCTGCCGGACCTGCCGGACCTGCCGCGCATCACCTACCGCGGACTCGACCTCGACGAGGGACTGCTCAAACTGGCGGCACGCACCCACCACGACGAGGACGACGCCCAGTTCTGGCACGGTGACATCCGCACCGACTTACCCGAGGACGCCTTCGACATCTACCTGTCGTGCGGCGTCCCCTACTCCCATCTGACGGCGGACGAGCTCCAGGCGACCTTGACGCGCCTGTTCGCCTCGGTCCCCGCTCGTGCGCGCCCAGGCGCCGGCGGTCGCCAAGTGGCACCTCGACGGGATGAACTACGTCTTCACCATGCCCCTGTCCGACCACGCCGACCACAGTGGCGGGGACTACATCTACTTCCAGGGCCACCCACGGGAGTTCGACACCGACCGCGAAGAGATCACCACCCGCGGCCCGGACCACCCGCGTGTGAAGACCGCCCCGTTCCAGCACGTCGGGGACACCATGTTCACCCGCGGCAGCCGCGTCTACCACGCGGTCACCCCGGTCACCCGCGGCGACCGCATCACCCTCGCCGTCTCCCTGTTCTGCCCGCTGCTCGGCAAGCAGGACGAAAACCGGTTCTGGCACAGCGCGCCGGACGACGGACTGCTCCGCACCCTGCGCAACTGGGGCGAACTCCGCCGTGCCGTGCACCGGCCCGCCGCCTACTGCCGCCGCGAAGGGATCCCCATCCTGCCGCTGAAGAAGCACACCCGGCCGTAGCACCAACCAGCAGCAGCCTCAGTGGTTCTCGGTGGCCAGCCAGCCCGCCAAGCCCAGCATGGCCACCCCCGTCAGCGCATCCAGCCACCGCCGGGCGCGCAGGGAGATACCCATGCTCTGCAACCGGCTGCCCAGAGCCGCATAGCCGCAAGCACAGCAGAACTCGATGCGGATGTACGCGGCGCCAAGGACCAGCAGCGGAACCGCGACGTCCTTGGCGCCACGCGGCAGGAACTGCGGCAGAAACACCGCGAACAGAATCAGCGCCTTCGGATTCGTTGCCGCCACCAGGAACTCCTGCCACCCGAGCCGCCACGACGAAAGGCCACCGCGCACCCCCTTGCCGTCCCCCTCATCAGCGGTCTTCTGCATTTCCCCTGCGACCTGCCCGCGTACGGCGGCCAGCACCGTTCGAGCCCCCAGCCACAGCAGGTAGGCCACGCCACACCACTTGATGACGTTGAACGCCACCTCTGACGCCGCGAGCACCGCCCCGAGCCCCGCCGCGACCGCGATCACCATCAGCGCGAACGCCGAGAAACGGCCCAGTGACGCACTGACCGCAGGCGCCAGCCCGTGCCGCAACCCGTTGCGCAGCGTCAGTAACTGATTCGCCCCGGGTGTAGCCGCCAGCAACAACGCCGACGGCACGAACGTCGCCCACTCCACATCAGTGATCACGGCCGTCCGTATACCCCCGGGTAGCGACCACGTGTTCGTGTTTTCGGTCAAGCCGTCCGATACGAGGTTCGCACTGGCTGCCGCTGCGCCACCTCCTCGCCATAAGTTGGCCAGACCCTTGTTCCGGCTCCGCCCCGGTTGAGTCATTCGCTCCCGCCTACGTTCTGGTGCCGACCACGCCGCAGGCGTCCGCGCTACCGGTCTCGGCCACACGGCCGCGATGCCCTCCCGCGCAAACCGGAGCCAGAGTGCAGCGTCTCGATCGCTGTGGGGCGGAGGGTGGTCCCCGCGTCCTGCACAAGGGAGCGACCTTCACCCTGCTCTTGCCGTAGGAGACCAGATGACGTCAGAGGCGCGTGCAGAGCGCTCCCACCGATCAGGCGGCTCCTGAGCACCCAGCAGCCCAGCACTCGAGCACCATCCGCGGGCACGAGGGCGCGCCATCGGCCCGTCATCGGTGCGGCGCCCCTGGTTTCCAGGCTGCGTCCCCCGTCCGGCGCCGGCGAACTGTCGGGAAGCAACAGCTCAATGGACGCGCTCGCCGAACCCACCGCGCCAGCGTCACGGCGCACCCATAGCATCGGCTCTCTCCCAGATCGGCTGTCCGTCCCCTGTCGGCCGGCCTGGATGCCGAGGGCCGTCTTCGGCACAGGAGGAGTGGCTCAGGCTCACTCTCTGACCGCCGCAACCAGCCGATGTCACTCCTGCTGCGGACCGCTACCGGACACTCGGAGTGGTGCAACACCGCATGTCACACCAGGCCGAGTTGCCAACCGAGGTAGCCGCGACGCCGACGGGCCCCGATGACCAGAAGGTCGGCCGCCGATGACCGGCTCACCAGCGCATGGCGTGCGGAACCCTCGACCAGCGCACGGTGCACGATCACGCCGGGGTACTCCTTGGCAACGCCGTCCAATGCCTCGTCCAGCAGAGCCGCGGCGTGGTCCTTCTCGGCATGGGCGGGCTCCCCGGTCAGCAGCGGATGCGGCGCAGTCCTGTGCGCCGGGCGACGCCAGGCCCGTACGGTCTCGACCTCGCACCCGCGCACCGCGCCCTCCCCGAGGGCATGCCGGACCGCTGCCGGGGCTGTGGAAGCTGCCGACGCCGACGACGATGCGGCCGTTGGCGGGTCTTCGTAGTTATGCGGTGCGGAGGTGTCCGCGGGCTCGGCGGGTGGTGACGCAGCGTGCGCGTAGGCGCTGGTTGGTCGGGTTGCGGAAGCCGTAAGCGGAGCGGCCGACGAACTTGACCACGCGGTTGATCCCCTCGCTCTCGGCGTTGCTGATGCCGGTGTTCAGGAAGGCTTCGATCTCGGGCCACCAGCAGCGCCTGGCCGATCGGGCCCTGGTCCATCAGCGGGTTCCACATCCGTTCGAACTCGGCGTCGGTGCGGTCTTCGCGGTTGCGCAGCAGCTTGCGCCGGGCCTTCCACTCCGGGTCGGTGGTCCGGCCACGCCGGCCGCGGACGCTTCGGGTGAGACGGCGGCGCCCCAGATTGAGCGTCTTGTTGGCGAGCTGAACGACATGGAAGTGATCAACTACGACGGTGGCGTGCGGCAGGCCGGTGCGCACGGCGGCCCGGTAGGACGGTGACATGTCGATGGCCACGAACCGGATGGCCTGGCGCCGGGCGAGCGGGGTGCCGGCCAGCCAGGCCAGCACATCACCGGTGGCCCGTCCTTCGATCTGGCCGAGCAGCCCGCCGTGACCTGCGGCGTCGCTGAGGTCGAGATGCTTGGAGCCGATCTGGACGGACTTCCTGCCGTGCAGGCGCAGCGCGGACGTCGAGAGGGGCGAGCTGGTCCTGCGCGGCCTGCTGTACTACGCCCCGTTCGGCGGCTCACTCCACTGCGTGAGGCTCGATACCCGACGTCGCGGGACGGTGGCTTGATCACCGCCAGGGATGGACGCGGGGCTCAGCTCGCCGGTTGGATGTTCGCGTTGAGGCGGAACAGATTGCCCGGGTCGTACTTCGCCTTGACCGCCGACAGCCGTTCATAGTTCCCGCCGTAGCCCTCCCGCAGGAGCTGCTCCCCCTCTTCCAGGAAGCCGGGGAAGTTGAGGTAGACGCCCCCGGTGGAGAAGTGGCGCAGGTCGGCGAAGGTGTCACGGACCCATGCCAGGTTGCGCTCCGAGTCACCCTCGTGGTCCCAGTTGCCCTCGATCCCGAAGAGGTACGGCACGCCGCGGTTGGCGAAGGCGGTCTCCTGTTCGCCCACCCGCGCCATCGCGCCGCCCTGGTACCAGACGTCGATGGTCGAGTCGGGCGAGGGAGCCGCGGCGGCGTGCTCGGTCAGGCGCTCGATCAACTTGTCGCTGAGCTCGGGTGCGTTCACGGACTTCCAGTAGTAGAGCCCGCCGTCCGGGTAGTCCTCGTCCAGGAACTGCTGTGCCTCGGTGTAGGCGGTGTGCTCGCTGAGGTCGCACAGAGGCTCGGTGACCTCCCGCAGCGGCCGCAGCGCGCGCTCTCCCTCTTCGGCCGCGGCCTCACCGGCGCCGGTGGACACCGCGAAGATCGCCACGAAGGGTTCTCCGTGCACCGCCGCCGGGTACGCCTCGACCCTCGGTATCCGGCCGAGGACGGCGAGCGGTGCCGCCTCCTCGGGCACCTCCGCGACGTAGCCCTCACATGCCCTGAGCACCTCCTGGGCGCGCTCCAGCGGGTAGTACACGTGGCAGAGGAAGACCCGGGGCCCCACGGGGTGCATGCGGTAATCGAAGGAGGTCACCACACCGAAGTTTCCGCCGCCCCCGCGGATCGCCCAGAAGAGGTCCTGGTTCTCGCTCTCACTCGCGGTGAGCACCTTCCCGTCGGCGGTGACCACCCTGGCGGATACGAGATTGTCGCAGCTCAACCCGTACTTGCGCCGGAGCCAGCCCATGCCGCCCGACAGGGTGAGCCCGGCGATGCCGGTCGCCGAGACCACCCCCAAGGGTGCGGCGAGCCCGTATCGCTGGGTCGCGCGGTCGAGGTCAGCCAGGGTGCAGCCGCCCTGAGCACGGGCGGTGAGCCCCTCGGGGTCGACGTCGGTGTCCGTCATCTCCGACAGGTCGACGACCAGCCCGCCGTCGCAGACGGCCTGGCCGGCCACACCATGCCCACCTCCACGTACCGCGAGCGGCAACCCGTTGTCACGGGCGAAGTTCACGGAGACGACGACGTCGTCGTTGTCGCGGCACCGGGCCACGAGCGCCGGCCGCCGGTCGATCATGCCGTTCCACAGTGCCCGAGCCGGCTCGTAGTCCGGGTCCGGGGACACGATGACGCGGCCGTGCAGCCCTGAGACGAAACGGTCCAGGAGCAGGCGCGACAGACCCGGTCCGCTCGACGCCGTATCCGCGCCGCGGCTGCTTCTCTCGTTCATGACGGTCACCTCCCGTCTCTCCAGCATCACGCGGGGCGCAGGGGGGCGCCATCCGGGCCCAGGGAGGACACGCGCTGCTCAGGCCGCCGCAGCACAGGCAGCCGTCCGCCGCCTGTGGGACGGTGGGAGTACGGGGGTTGCTGTGGTTTCTCCACGGAAAGGCGTTCCAGGAGGCCGGGCATGGGCGAAATGGTCAAAACCGACGCCGGCGAGATCTGGGTCGAGCGCCGAGGCGAGGGACCCGACATCCTGCTCATCGCAGGGCTCAGCGACCCCGCCGAGGCATGGCAGGCACAGCTCGACGGGCTCTCCGACCGCTACCGCCTGACCGCCTACGACAACCGCGGCACCGGGCGTACCCCGCTGCCCGAAGGGCCCCTGTCGGTGCCCGGGATGGCGCAGGACGCGGCCGCGGTGCTGCGCGCGCTGGACATCCCGGCAGCCCATGTCATGGGCTTCTCGGGCGGCAGCCGCATCGCGCAGGAACTGGCGCTCGACCACCCCCGGCTGGTGCGCAGCCTCGTCCTGATGAGCACCTGGGCCCGCCCCGACGCGTACACCCGCTCGATGATGAGCTTCTGGCACTGGATGGCCGAGCGAGCACCGGACGAGCGCGCCATGCTGGAGGCGTTCCTGCTGTGGATCTACACACCGCGGGCGCACAACGACGGCACGGTCGAGCGGATCATCGAAGAGACGCTCGCCTTCCCCCATCCGCAGTCCGTCGAGGCATTCCAGCGCCAGCTCGCACCGTTCAGGACACACGACAACCTCGACCGCTTGGCCGAGATCACCGCGCCGACCCTGGTACTGGCCGGTGAACTCGACATCGCCATGCCACCACGCCTCGGTCGCGCGGTCGCCGAGAGGATCCCGGGAGCGCGGTTCGAGGTACTGCCCGGCGAGGCCCACCAGCCCTTCCAGGAAGTCCCCGACACCTTCAACGCACGGGTCGACGCCTTCTGGCAGGGAATCCAGACCCGCGGTTGAGCAACGCACCCGCGGCCGGATGCCCGCCCTCTCGGTCGGTCCAGCTGCCGAAAATCGCATCCGTATCGGCCTGGATCCCGCTCGTGCGCTCCAGGGGCGGCACCAGGTCGAGCCGGGGCCGCCTGCAAAGCACGACGACACCATCCCTGTCCCTGCCCGCGAAGCACACGCCGCTCGTGCAGGCCGAGCAGAAAGGGGCTCGCAACCCCGGGTCCACCGCGTCGACCGGCCCACATAGATAGGAGCGTCGGTCCAGGACGTTGTAGGGACCTTCTCGACCCATCCAGCCGCTCGTCCCATGGCTCTCGTGTGCCGTGTTGCCGCAGCTAGGACCTTCCGCCGCACCTGTTATCCACAGGGCCTCGCCGAATCTGTGGATAACGCGCTGGGCCTCATACAGGGCGCCGCCTACCTTTGTCCGCCATGACGACATACGCCGCAGCCGTGGTGTGCTTCATCCTGCTCCCAGCCTTGATCGCAGCCCTCGTGGCTTGCTTGAGTTCGGATGCCGACCAACGGCGCGATGCCTACCGGGTGCTATCGCGGATGTGCAATGCCGCAGAGAAGATCCTCCGGCGTCGAGCGAGGTGAGGGCTCTCGGCGACGGCTGAACTCGGACCCGCTGACGGCGTATCTGCGTAGTGGCCACCGGCCGTGCGCAGGCCGTGGCCAGTCACGGCTGGGGTGTTTCCTGCCGCAGGATGTCAGTGCGCAGACGTAGCGTGCCGTCCATGAACTTCAGGTACAGTCCGCCGGTTGCGGCGGAGGAGGAGGCTCTGCTGGACAGGCTGGCCGACGCCTGGACGTGGTTGGAATCGCGGGCCCTGTTGTCTCGGGACCCCTTGCAGTCCGACACCTTCCGCAGGGGTGACCCGCGAGGGCATGGATCTGGTGAAGAACCCGGATGGCATAACGCGGTTCGAGGCCCGGGAACGCCTCTCCGGTCCGCTGCACGCGGCTCTCGATGGAACGGTGCGCACCAACTTCAACCTGGGCGACTACGAGACGGCATCCTTCGCCGCGATGAAGGCGGTCGAGGTCGCCGTCCGGGACGCCTCCGGTCTGGACAACTCCATGGTCGGCGTGAAGCTGATGCGCGCCGCGTTTCAGCCCCACCAGGCCGGCAAGGCCGGCGGCCCGCTCGCCGATGCCGGGGCTGAAGGCGGTGAGCAGGAGGCTGCATCCGCACTGTTCGCCGGCGCTATGGGCGCCTACAAGAACCCTTCGAGCCAGCTGGTACGTCCGCTGCACACGTTGCTCGCGGCCGGGGAGCCGGTCACCGTCGACCAGCTCGCCGCGCGGGCAGACCGCCCCGTTGCCGAGATCCGCGAGGCGCTGGCCGCCATGCCCGACACCGAGTACGACGCCGAGGGCCGCATCATCGGCTACGGCCTGACCTTCACCCCCACCCCGCACCGCTACGAGGTGAACGGCCGCACCTTCTACACCTGGTGCGCCCTGGACACCTTGGCCTTCCCCGCCATCCTCGGCCACATCGCCCAGGTCACCTCTCCCTGGCGGGCCACCGGCGAGCCGGTCCGCTTGACCGCCGCCCCCGACGGGCCCACCGACGTGGAACCGGCCACCGCCGTCGTCTCCCTCGTCACCGCCGATGTGCCCACCTCGATGCGCGTCTCCTTCTGCAACCAGGTCCACTTCTTCGCCGGCGCCGACGCCGCCAAAAACTCGCTCGCCGAGCACCCCGACGCGAAGATCCTGCCGGTTGCGGAAGCCTTCGACGTCGGCCGACCCATCATCGAGCAGATCCTGGCCGACGACACCGCATCCGACTGCTGCTGAACACGCCCACCCGGACGGCCGCGTCGGTGACTGACACCACCCGGCCACACTCGCGCGGTACCAGGCAAGGGCGTTTTGCCCGAACCACCAGCAGTCGATGGGCAGGACAGCGTGGAAACACTCCGAGAAAGAGTTGGGAGGAGTGCCCTCGGACAGGTCACTCGGATTGCTGCGCGCTGCACCCTGCGCCGAACTTGAACGGAAGGCCCGTCAGTACGGCTGCAGGCCGCGCCTTGCCGCCGGGGCAGGCTGGTCCCGTCCGCAGGAGCTTTGATGCATCACATCGCCAAGGCGAGGGCGACCGCGGTCGCCGTCGCACTGCTCGCCGTCGTCCGCAGCGGTTGCGCCGTTTTCGCCCTCTTCGGCCTCGCCCTCGCCCCGGTCGCAGGGCAGGTGCAGCAACACCTGCCCTGGTTCACCATCGGCTTCGGACTGCTCCTCGCCGCCGTCGGCGGCTGGCTCCTGGCCGGCCGCGACCTGCCCGCCCTGCTCCCCAAACTCCGCCGCGCCCCCAACGTCACCCGCTCCGTGCCGTCCATGGCCCTGTTCGGCGCCGCCTACGCCATCGCCTCCCTCGGCTGCACCATCGCCCCCTTCCTCGCCATCGTCGTCTCCGCCTTCCGCAGCGGATCCACCCTCGAAGGCATCACCCTGTTCACGGCGTACGCGGCCGGGATGGGCCTGATCGTCGGCACCGCCGCCCTCTCCGTCGCCCTTACCCGCACCGCCCGCGTCGGCTGGCTGCGCCGCCTCGGCTCCGTCGCCTCCCGCACCGGCGGCGGCCTGCTGCTCCTGGTCGGCGCGTACGTCGCCTACTACGGCTGGTACGAGATCCGCGTCCAGCGCGCCCCCGCCACCCAGGATCCGGTCATCGACACCGCCGGCGCGATCCAGCGCACCCTCGCCGACGCCTTGGACGCAACCGGCCCCGCAGTCATGGCCGTACTCCTCGCCGCCCTGCTGCTCGGGGGTGTGGCACTCCGCCGCCGACACCCGCACAGGAGGAGCCAGGACTCGGACGAACCCGACAGCGCGACTGCCCCGTAGCCAGCCGCAGCCGGATTCACCATGCGGCGTGCCATCGCGGAAGCCGCCCGCGCCCCTCAGCACCCCGCTTCGGAGGTCTGCCTGTGTTGCCGCTGTCCAGGGGCACACGATGGCGTGACGATGAAGGCATGACGGATGCGACGGACGAACCTGTCTTCCCGCACAGCCCTGACGACCCGCACGACCCGCGGAGCGCGGACAACGTGGTGAACAAGGAGCAGGCCGCGGCCTGGAACGGCTACGAGGGCCGGCACTGGGCCGACCACCAGGACCGCTACGACGCCCTCAACGACGGGGCCAACACCCCACTCCTCGACGCGGCGGCCCTAACGTCGACCGACCGCGTCCTCGACATCGGCTGCTGCAACGGCCGTACCACCCGCCTCGCCGCCGCCCGCGCCGCATACGCCCTGGCTTGTTGGTTCCCTGTTGGGAGCCATCTTGTGGCGCATTCGCTCCACGAGAGCACGTTGCCAGATTCTCCAACTGGGTGCCCGACCCGCTCAGCTACTTGCCCAGGAGATGGCAGGCGTTGATGTTTTCCCGCACTGGGAGCGCCCCCAGGGCTTCGGCGAAGTCGAGTGGTGTCCGGTTTGTGATGATGCATCAGCTGATGGAGTTTTGGGGCGTGATGGGGACGGATTTCCAAGATCATGGAGTTGCCGACTCCCTGTGACCTGCCTGGAAGACCGTGCCTGTCGAAGCATCATCGCCGATCCCACCTGCCCTTGGCCGACTCCGTGAGTATTCCGAGGTAGCGCCCGGGGAAGTCCCCGACCTACTTGAGCGGCTTGCCGAGGTGCCCGACCCCCGCGATCCGCGCGGAGTGCGTCACGATCTTGTCGGCGTGCTTGCTCTGGCCGCCTGCGCCGTGCTGGCGGGAGCGACCTCGCTGCTGGCGATCGGCGAGTGGATCGCCGACGCTCCGCCGCACGTCTTGGAGCACGTCGGAATGCAGCCCGATCCGCTGTTCCCCGAAACGGCTCTTCCCTGCGGAGACAACGGTTCGCAGGCTGTTGGCCCGGATCGACGGCGACGCCCTGGACCGGGCGGTCGGCCGCCGGCTCGCGGACCGCCGCAGCCCATCCGAGGGCCAGCTGCGCGGCCTGGCGGTCGACGGGAAGAGCCTGCGCGGCGCCGCCAGGACCGCAGGCCGCAAGATTCACCTGCTCGCCGCCCTCGACCACACCAACGGCCTGACCCTCGCTCAGCTGGACGTCGGCGAGAAGACCAACGAGATCACCTGTTTCCAGCCACTGCTTCAGACCGTGCCCGACCTGGCCGGAGCCGTAGTCACCAGCGACGCCATGCACACCCAGCGCGAGCACGCCGTGTACCTTCTCGACCGCGAAGCCCACTACATCGTGATCGTCAAGGGCAACCAGAAGAAACTGCGCAGACACTCAAGTCCCTTCCCTGGAGGGACATCCCGCTGCAGGACCGCACCAAGGACATCGGCCACGGCCGCTCGGAGATTCGCCGGATTAAGGTCGCCAGCGTGAACGGCCTCCTGTTCCCCGGAGCCCGCCAGGCCGTCCAGATCAAGCGCCGCCGCACCGACCGCAAGACCGGCAATACCACCGTCAAGACCGTCTACGCCGTCACCAGCCTGACCGCCGGGCAAGCCACCCCGGCCCAGATCGCCCGCCTCGTCCGCGATCATTGGAAGATCGAGGCCCTGCACCACGTCCGCGACACCACCTTCGCCGAGGATGCCTCCCATCTGCGGACCGGCAACGCACCCCGCGCAATGGCCACGTGGCGCAACCTCGCCATCGGCGCCCTCCGGGCAGCCGGGGTCACCAACATTGCGGCCGGCCTCCGTCGCAACGCCCGCGACCCCCACCGCCCCCTCACGCTCCTCGGCCTCAGGTGACGGCATCGGGCGTCCCGCCGCCACGCCGAACCTGCCACCTCGGACATGCGCCCCGCAATGTCAGTGGTGTCTGATGGGATGCCCGCATGACAGATCAGTATTTGTTTGCCGAGATCAACGTGGAGTGGCCCGAACCCCCCGCCTACGAGGAGATGGCGCGCGCCTGGTTGGACGGGGGCTTTGCCACGCTGGCGGGCAGCCACCGACAGGCACTGCAGGAGGGACCAAAACTTCCCCCGGAGGCGATGCGCCGCAGCATGCCATGCGGACCGCCGCACGCTGCCTGGGGTTTCGTCTCGATCACCCGCCATGACGGGCGGCAGCTGCGCAATTCCAGCCGCGTGGTCTCGGCTCGAAGCATGTCGTGGTTCTTGCGGCAACTGGCCGATCCGCCCCGCACCGCGACAATCGGGCTCTCTGTTCTGGACGAACGCGGCTACCCGGGCAAGAGCCCTCTGCGGATCACGGTCGACCGCCCGGAGGCCCGGGTTTGGCCCGAGGCGATCGATTGGGCGGTGCTGTCCTGCAGGATTCCCGAGGGGGACTTGCTCGACGCCGCGCAGCAGGAGGTGGTGCTCGGCTTCCTGCGCGGCATCAGTGAAGGTCTGGACCCGTCTTTCGCCAATATCACCTACGACGACGGGCTGGGCAAGACGGGTCTTGAGCGCACGCTCGGTCCTCCGTGGAAGTTCCCCCACGAGACGATCCCGACGAGCCGTCAAGTACTACGCGGATACGAGTGGTGGACGATCTGCCCAAAGGAATTGGCCGGACCCCTCGGCGGTGCGGACGCCCTGCGCGTCACCGGCGCGTTCCATGACGTGGTCCGCCTGCCGTCGGGCGCATTGTGGCTCCAGGCGACGAAGCATTACCGGGACTACGGCCCCGACGCGTACGCAGCGGTGTTCCGCGCGCTGGCCCCGGCCCTCCCTCCGGGCGTGCCGAAGCGCTTCGATCGACGCAACGACGAACCGGCAGAGCGCATCCTGCACCTCGACGCGTCAGCCGTCAGGCCGTGACGAACACCCAAGGGCGGCTGAGCAAGATCACGTCAGTAAGAGCCGGGTGCCGTCGTCGGCCACGCAGCTTCCGTACGGCACTCAGGGATGCTGATCCCGCCCCGCGGACACGGTGCCGTTCGCCCTGGAGCCCACCAAAGGGCACCTGGACGAACTGTCCGAAGAGCTGTGGCCGACCCCCGCCCAGAACTCCGTGATCGTGGAAGCGATGCCTGTTGCGCTGCCCCGCAACTGGACTCGCAGAACCCTACGAACCGGACAGCACGAGACTACGCCGAAGCCCTGGCCTTCGACTGGCCTGGGCGTCGGCAACAACGCCCATCACGGGCACGGGCTGACCCCGGCCGGCAAGAAGTATGCGTCATTCCAAGACACAATCTACATAAGAACGACCCACGGTTCAGGATTTACTCACCTTCCCGTACCAATGGCACTGCTAATGTGCGCATGCCGCTTGCAACAGGGGAGCGCGACAACGGGATCGCCGACTCGACCGCCATCTCTTCCCCTCTTCCTCTCTTCCTCTCTTCCTCTCTTCCTCTCTTCCTCTCTTCCTCTCTTCCTCTCTTCCTCTCTTCCTCTCTTCCTCTCTTCCTCTCTTCCTCTCTTCCTCTCTTCCTCTCTTCGAGGGCAAAGACGCCCTGCCCGATTCCTGGACGATCCGGAACCCGACGGCCTCGGTCCGACCCGCCACCGGGCCAACCGCCCCCAGGAGGTCACGCCATGACGTCTGCGCCCGCGTCTGCCACGACGATACTGGTGCCGGACTTTCCTTTCTCCTATGACAGTTGGCTGCGCCATCCCGTCGGCCTCGGCACCCTGCCGAGCGCCGTGCACGGCGCCGAGGTTGCAGTCATCGGCGGCGGAATGTCCGGCCTCACCGCGGCATACGAACTACTGCGCCTGGGGCTTCGTCCGGTTCTGTACGAAGCCGAGCGACTGGGCGGCCGGATGCGTTCCACGCCCTTTCCCGGAAACCCCGACTACACGGCGGAGATGGGTGCCATGCGCTTTCCCGTCGCCGCGAGGTCGCTGTTCCACTACATAGACCTGCTTCGGCTGCGCACCCATCCCTTTCCCAATCCACTGGCGCCGGCCACCCCGAGCACGCTCATCGCCCTCAACGGCGATCGCGAGTGGGCGCGCACCCCCCAAGAACTCCCGGACGTCTACCAAGAGGTCGCGAGCGCCTGGGACAAAGCGCTTCAGGAGCGGGCCGGGCTGGCCGTGTTGCGCGCCGCCGCGCGGCGGCGGGACGTCGGCTCGCTCAAGTCCCTCTGGAACCGCCTGGTCGAGCAGTTCGACGACCAGTCCTTCTACGGCTTTCTGGCCACCTCCCCCACCTTCCAGTCGTTCCGGCACAGGGAGATCTTCGGTCAGGTCGGTTTCGGAACGGGGGGATGGGACACCGACTTCCCCAACTCGATGCTGGAGATCCTCCGTGTGGTCGTCACCGAGGCCGACGACGACCAGGTCGCCATCGTCGGCGGCTCCTCCCAGCTGCCCTGCGGGCTGTGGGAGCACCGCCCGACGGCGCTCGCGCACTGGCCCCGGGGCACCTCGCTGGCCTCGCTGCACGGCGGTCGGCCGCGCCCCGCGGTGACCCGGCTGCGGCGTGCGGCGGACGGTATACGGGTGACGGACGTCAGCGGCGAGGAGCGGGAGTTCCCGGCGGTGGTCTTCAGCCCGCAGGTGTGGACGCTGCTGCACCGGGTCGACTGCGAACCGGCGCTGCTCTCCACGCCGCTGTGGACGGCGGTGGAGCGCACCCACTACATGGGCGCGTCCAAGCTGTTCGTCCTGGTCGACCGGCCGTTCTGGCGGGACACCGATCCGGTGACCGGCCAGGACGTGATGGGCATGACGCTCACCGACCGGATGCCGCGCGGGGTCTATCTGTTCGACGAGGGGCCCGACCGGCACGCGGTGATGTGTCTGTCGTACACCTGGAACGACGACTCGCTGAAGGTGGCCACGCTCTCGGCCGAGGAGCGGCTCGAGGGGATGCTGGCACAGCTGGGCGCGATCTATCCGGGCGTCGACATCCGGTCGCACATCATCGCGGGGCCGCTGACCGTCACCTGGGAGACCGAGCCCCGCTTCATGGGGGCCTTCAAGTCGAACCTGCCCGGCCACTACCGCTATCAGCGGCGGCTGTTCACCCATTTCATGCAGGACGGGATGGCATCGGAGCAGCGCGGGTTCTTCCTGTGCGGGGACGACATCTCCTGGACCGGCGGTTTCGCCGAGGGGGCGGTGACCACGGCGCTGAACACCGTCTGGGGCGTGCTCCACCATCTGGGCGGCGCCACCCACCCGGACAACCCCGGCCCCGGCGACCTCTTCGACGCCTTCGCGCCGCTGGAACTTCCGTACGACTGACCGCGCGGCGCGACGGACCAGGGGATCAGCCGTGGTCGGGTGACCGTTCGCCGGGTGAATGATGGTCGAGTGACCGTTCGAGAAACGGGGCGAGCAGGCCGGGTACGACGGTCTCGGCGAGGGTGAGGGCCTGGTGGTCCGTCAGGTCGTAGACGTGGTAGACGCCCTCGCCCGCGGCGGTGGCGGCGCCGAGGGTGAGGAGCCCCGAGCGGCGCTGGAAGGGGGTTCGGGAGATCTTCCAGCCGATGATCCCGGCGGTCTGGAGGGCGACGGTTCGGTGGGCGAAGGTGCCCGAGGAGGCGACCAGGTAGGGGCGGCGGATGCCGTGGCCGAGGGTGCGGTAGGCGTTGACGGCGAACGCCAGCAGGATCGGCAGCAGGACGGCGAAGGTGACCGCGCCGATGACGAGGAGCGAGGGGCCGAACCACAGGCCCAGGACGGCGGGGACCGCCGCGGGCAGGAGCGACCAGACGACGGCGCGGTTGACGCGGCGCCGCAGGGCGGCCTTGGGGTGCGGGTTCAGGCCCTCGCGCTCGATCAGGCCGGGGCCCGCCGGGAGCACGCCGGCGCCCACGCGCAGAGCCTCGGCGCGCGGCATGGGCGAGGTAAGGGCGCGGCGCTTGCGGTTGTCGTCGCGGTTGCCCAGGCCGGCGGCGACGGCGTTGAGCTTGGCGCCCTTGGCCCAGCGCAGGGGTATGGGCTCGACGAGTTCGAGGCCGCGCAGACGGCGTTCCTCGATGGTGACGGAGCGGGCGACCAGCAGTCCGCGGCGGATGCGGAGGACTCCGCCGTCCTCGCGGCGCAGCTCGTAGCCGGCCCAGTTCTCGATGAAGGTGGCGGTGGAGCCGACCACGCCGAGGGCGACGATGACGAGGACGGTCACCAGGATTCCGTACCAGAGGGGAACCGTGCCGAAGCGGTGCACGAGGTCCTTGACGATGCCGAGTTCGAGGGGGTCGATCTTCAGGTCGTTCAGGATGCGGTAGGTGGTGCCCGCGGCGACGAAGACGCCGCCCACGCCCCAGATCGTCAGCGGGCCGTAGCGCAGCCATGACCAGTCCAGCGTGTTGAGGACGCCGTCCGTGTCGTCCGCGGGGCGCGCCTTGCCCGCGTCGCGCAGGGCGATGATACGGCGGCGCAGCTCGCGGGCGTCGGCCAGCGTGATGCCGTCGAGGGCGAGCCTGCGGCCGGCGCCGGTGCTCTGCTCCCCGGAGTCGATCCGCAGGGTGGTGAGGCCGAAGAGCCGGTGGGCGGGGTTGGCGGTGAGGTCGACGCTCCGGATCCGGCCGACCGGGACCGAGCGGCGGCTGCGGAAGAGCAGGCCCACGTGGATCTCGAACCTGTCCTCGGTGAGCCGGTAGCGGGTCGTGAACAGCCGCATCAGCCCGATGCCGCTGACGATCAGGCAGGTCACGAACAGCGAGCCGAGGGCGATGAGGACCTGGAGGTTGATCTCGCCCCCTGTCACCGCGAGGCTGGCGAGGAACATGGCGAGCGGTGTGCCCAGGATGGACAGGTTCACCGGGATCAGCCGGGCGTTCAGCCTCCCCCAGTCACCGTCGGCCGTCCGCGACGTGCCCCGTAGCGTGGTCTCGGACGTCATGTGGCGTCTCCCGGGACCTCCTGGGTGCGCCTGGCCAGGTAGTCGACCAGGTCACCGGCGACCCTGTGGTCGATGCCCTTGATCTTCACCGCGCCCGCGGAGGAGGCGGTGGTCACGCTGACCCCGGAGAGCCCGAACAACTGCTGCAGCGGGCCGCGCAGGGTGTCCACCGTCTGCACCCGGGACAGCGGAACGATCCGCCACTGCTGCCAGAGCCAGCCGGAGGCCGCGTAGACCGCATCGTCGGTGGCTTCCCAGCGGTGGACCCGGTAGCGCCAGACGGGCATGACGGCCATGTAGAGGATCCCGGGGACGAGCGAGATCAGCGTGGCCCCCATGAAGAACCCGCGCGTCGGGGGGATGGTGGCCCACAGGATGCCGAAGGTGAGGGGCAACGGCAGGGCGAACAGGGTCGATTGGAGAGTCCACCAGCCGATCGCGCGGCGGTCGACCCGGTGGCGCGGCGGCCGGAGCCTCACGGTGTCCTGGTGTTCCACTGATTCACCCTGCTCTTGCGTCAGACGTTGCCGGAAAGGGGGCTCGACGGGTGGGCGGCCGACGCTTGCGCATCTTGCCGAGCAGAACGGTCGTGCGGGTCAGCAGCATAGCCAGCGACATGAACACGAAGGCGTTGGCGTAGGTGTCCTGGCCGCTGATCCCGTAGTCGATGGAGAACTTGGTCAGATCGGCGGTGAACCAGTGCTCGGCGCCGTAGACGAAGACGACGCGCCCGCCGGAGACGACGATCCACACCAGGGCGTAGCCGATGCCGCCGACGGTGTAGAGGCGACCGGAGGCGGGGTAGCTGTGGGCGGGCAGCAGCGCCCCGGCGGCCAGGCCGCAGATGGCGCCGGTGCCGACGCCCACCAGTTGCAGTGACAGGTCGTTGTCGCCCCGGGTCGGGACGGAGTCGACGAAGATCGCGACGACCACGGCCACGACGACGACCGAGCGCACGATCCGGGTCACGGTGACGCGCCGGCGGCCGATGTCGGTCGCCAGGATGACGATCAGGATCGTGCCGTTGGCGATCAACGCGGTCATGAACTGGCTCATCTGTGGCATACGCGAGTTCTCCAGGCCCCCCGGGGGGTGCGCTTCGTGGTGTGACAGCTGTCTGCCCGCCCAGGTCAACGCTAGAGGCGGGCCGCCGGACGTGAGACGACCGAACGGTGGGTTCCGGCTGTCAACCGACCGGTGGACAGGTCGATCAGGCGTGGTAGTACTGAGGCCGTGCGCAATCACTCGCCGGAGGACGGCTCGGCGACCGGGGCGTCTTACGGCCCCGCGTCCGGGACCCGCTGGTTCGGCCTCTGGGACGGCTTCTTCGCCGTCTCCTATCTCGCGACGGCGGTCCTGCTCCTCCTCTCGGAAGGCTCTCAGGTCAGCCACTCCATCCCCATCGCCGCGCTGACCTTGACCGTCCCCTGGTACGCGGCGGTGGGCCGGTCGCTGATGACCGAGGACGGCTACGGGCCGCGGAACCTGCTGTTCGCGCTGGGCCTGGTGGCGTTGTTCTGCGTGACTACGGCGTTCAACCTGGTGGGCGCCGTCGCACTGTTCGCGGTCTGTCCCATGCTGATGATGAGCCTGCCGATGGGCGCGGCGATCGTGCTCTCCACGGTGGCCAGTCTCTGCCCCGTGCTGGTGGTGGCGTTCAGCGGCGCGGACCGGGGCCTGGGCGTCTGGGACATGCTGCCCATCTCGCTGCTGAGCGTCGCACTGTCGGTGCCACTCGGCGTGTGGATCAAGCGGGTGGTGCGGCAGAGCAAGGAACGCGGGCTGCTCATCGCGGAGTTGGAGCGCAGCCGGGAGCGGGTGGCCCGGCTCTCGCACGAGGCCGGTATCTCCGCCGAACGCGAGCGGCTGGCCCGGGAGATCCACGACACCCTGGCCCAGGGCCTGACCAGCATCATCAGCCTGGTGCAGGCGGCCGAGTCGGAGGTGCGCGACGCACCGGACCTGGCCGAGCGCCATCTGACGCTGGCCGGTCGCATGGCCAAGGATGCGCTCGCGGAGGCCCGGGACTTCGTGGCCGCCCTCACCCCGTCCGCGCTGCGCGGGGGTTCGCTGACGGGGGCGGTGCGGAGGCACGCGGAGGGGCTGATCGCCGAGACCGGGCTGGAGGTGCGGTGCTCGGTGACGGGCGAGGAGAAGGCGCTGCCGATGGCGGTGCGCGTCGTCCTGCTGCGCGCGGTGCAGGAGGCCGTCGCCAATGTGCGCAAACACGCCAGGCGGGCCCGTACGGTGGACGTGATCGTGGACTTCGGCCCGGGCGGTGTCCGGCTGCTGATACGCGACGACGGTGAGGGGTTCACCCCGGGCGGCTCCCAGGAAGGATACGGACTGAGGGGCATGCGGGCCCGCGTGGAGGAGATCGGCGGGACGGTGTCCGTCACCAGCGCCCCCGGCCGGGGCACCGCCGTCGAAGTGAGCGTGCCAGTGACGGCACCCGCCGGGGAGGTAGTGGATGGCTGAGGCGATGCCGATCCGGGTTCTGCTGGCCGACGACCATCCGGTGGTACGGGAGGGTCTGAGCGCCATGCTGGAGTCCGCCGAGGGCATCACCGTGGTGGGGCAGGCCGTCTCCGGCGAGGAGGCGGTGGTCCAGGCGGCCGCACTGCGGCCGGACATCGCGCTGCTGGACCTGCGCATGGGCAGGATGGACGGAGTCGAGGCCACCGGGCAGATCCTGCGGCAGGTGCCGGGCTGCAAGGTGGTCATCGTGACCACCTACGAGGACGACGCGGACATTCTGCGCGCGGTGGAGGCGGGCGCCGCGGGCTATCTACTGAAGGGCAGTTCACGTCAGGAACTGATCGACGCGGTGCACACCGCCGCGCGCGGCGAGACGGTGCTCACCCCGTCCCTGGCTGGCAAGCTCTTCCGCAGCCGGGTGGCCGATCCGTCGCCGCTGTCCGGGCGGGAGTGCGAGGTACTGCGGCTGGTCGGCCGGGGACTGACCAACGCCGAGATCGGCGCCGAGTTGTTCGTCAGCGAGGCCACGGTCAAGACGTATTTGCTGCGCTCGTTCCGGAAACTCGGTGTCTCCGACCGCACGGCCGCGGTGATGACGGCCATGGAGCGCGGTCTGCTGTCGTGAGCAGTGAGCAGTGAGCAGTGACGAGTGACCAGTGAGCACGGCCCTCAGGCATTCGCGTACGCGCGGAAGCCACGGCCTGTCTTCCGGCCCAGGCGCCCGGCGGTGACCAGATGCTCCAGCAGTGGTGCGGGCGCCAGGCCCGGTTCGCGGAACTCCCGGTGCAGTGCCCGCTGGATGGCTAGGGAGATGTCCAGCCCGACCACGTCCAGCAGTTCGAAGGGGCCCATGGGGTAGCCGCCGCCCAGCCTCATCGCGGCGTCGATGGCGTCGAGCGAGGCGTAGTTCTCCTGCGCCATCCTGATCGCGTTGTTGAGGTACGGGAAGAGCAGGGCGTTGACGATGAACCCGGCCCGGTCCCCGCACTCCACCGGGTGCTTGCGGAGCTTCGCGCACACCTGCCGGACGGTGGCGTGCACGTCGTCGGCGGTGAGGGGTGTGCGGACGACCTCGACGAGCTTCATCGCCGGGGCGGGGTTGAAGAAGTGCATGCCGATGACGTCCCGCGGGCGCGCGGTGGCGCGGGCGCAGGCAACGACCGGCAGGGAGGAGGTCGTGGTGGCCAGCACCGCGCCCTGCTTGCACACCTTGTCCAGCGTCGCGAAGACCTGGCGCTTGACCTCCAGGTCCTCGGTGACCGCCTCGACGGCCAGGTCCACGTCCGCGAACGCGTCGAGCGTGCCCGCCGGGGTGATGCGCGCGAGTGCCTCCTCGCGAGCTTCGGCGGTCGTCCGCCCCTTGTCCACGGAGCGTTGCAGCGACTTGGCGACGCGGGCCTTGGCCGACTCGGCCTTGTCCTGGCCGCGGGCGGCGAGGACCACCTCGTATCCGGCTTTGGCGAGGACCTCGGCGATGCCGGTGGCCATGGTGCCGGAGCCCGCCACGCCGACGAGGCGGACCGTACGGCCGGGAACGCCCGCGCCATCGCGCTGCGCGGGAGTGTCGGCGTCCGGGACGACCGTGGCGCTGCCGGGGCCCTGGTAGCTGTAGAAGCCGCGGCCCGCCTTGCGGCCCGTCAGCCCCGCCTCGCTGAGCTGACCGAGGATGGACGCGGGCGCGTGCAGCCGGTCTCCCGACTCCGCGTGCATCGCGTCCAGGACGGTGCGGGCGGTGTCGATGCCGATCAGGTCGAGCAGGGCGAGCGGCCCCATCGGCAGACCGCAGCCCAGCCGCATGGCGGTATCGATGTCCTCGCGGGTCGCGTGCTTGGCCTGGTACACGGCCGCTGCCTGGTTGAGGTAGCCGAACAGCAGGCCGCCGACGACGAAACCGGGGCGGTCGCCGACCGTCACCGGCTCCTTGCCGGCCTCGCGGGCGAGCGCGCTGACCGCCTCTACGGCGGCCGGCTCCGTGAACACCGAGGAGACGATCTCGACGAGCCTCGTCCCGGGCGCCGGGTTGAGGAAGTGCAGCCCCAGGACCCGCTCGGGACGGGCCGATCGGGTGGCCAGGCGGGTCACGGACAGGGCATCGGTGCCGGTGGCGAGGATCGTCTCCGGCCGCACGATCCCGTCGAGGCGAGTGAGGACCTCGAGCTTGGTCTCGTAGTGCTCCGGCACGGCCTCGATCACCAGGTCGGCGTCCGTGGCGGCCCGCAGGTCGCGGGAGGTGCGGAACCGGGCGAGCGTCTCCCGCCGCTCCTGGCCGGTGATCCGCCCGCGCTCCACGGCCCGCGCGGTGGCGGCCTCCAGGGCGGCGGCGGCCCGACGGCAGGCGGCCCCGCTGATGTCGATGCCGACGACCTCGCGGCCGGCGCGGGCGAGTACGTCGGCGATGCCGGTACCCATGGTGCCCAGGCCGACGACGGCGACCGTGTCGAGGGAGGTGGGAACAGAGGCTGACGGCTGGTGCATCGCGGGCTCCACAGGGCGTTCCCCGGGCGCGGGGAGAGTGAGAGTGATGGCTGGGGCGTACGTACGCGCGTACGGCGCCCTGGTGGGGATCAGTGCCGGCGTCAACCGCCGGCCGTCCTGAAGCGGTTGATCGCGTCGATGTGCCGGGCCCGCGTCTCCTCGTCGCGGACGCCCATGCCCCCGCGCGGGGCCAGGCAGAGGACCCCGACCTTGCCCTGGTGCAGGTTGGCGTGCACGTCGTAGGCGGCCTGGCCGGTTTCCGTCAGGGGGTACACCTTGGAGAGCGTGGGGTGGATCTTGCCCTTGGCGATGAGGCGGTTGGCCTCCCAGGCCTCGCGGTAGTTGGCGAAGTGGGAGCCGATGATCCGCTTCAGGGACATCCACAGGTACCGGTTGTCGTACTCGTGGTTGTAGCCGGAGGTCGAGGCGCAGGTGACGATCGTGCCGCCCTTGCGCGTGACGTAGACGGAGGCGCCGAAGGTCTCGCGGCCGGGGTGCTCGAAGACGATGTCGACGTCCTCGCCGCCGGTGAGTTCGCGGATGCGCTTGCCGAACCGCTTCCACTCCTTGGGGTCCTGGTTGTGCTCGTCCTTCCAGAAGCGGTAGTCCTCGGCATTGCGGTCGATGACCGCCTCGGCGCCCATCGCGCGGCAGATGTCGGCCTTCTGCGGGCTGGAGACCACGCAGATCGGGGTGGCGCCGCCAGCCAGGGCCAGTTGGGTGGCGTACGAGCCGAGTCCACCGCTGGCGCCCCAGATGAGCACGTTGTCGCCCTGCTTCATCTGCGCGCCGTTGCGGGAGACCAGCTGCCGGTAGGCGGTGGAGTTGACGAGGCCCGGGGAGGCGGCCTCCTCCCACGAGAGATGATCCGGCTTGGGCATCAGCTGGTTGGACTTGACCAGGGCGATCTCCGCGAGGCCGCCGAAGTTCGTCTCGAAACCCCAGATGCGCTGCTCCGGGTCCATCATGGTGTCGTCGTGGCCGTCGGGGCTCTCCAACTCGACGGACAGGCAGTGCGCGACGACCTCGTCACCGGGCTTCCAGGCGTTGACGCCCGGTCCGGTGCGCAGCACCACGCCCGCGAGGTCGGACCCGATGACGTGACGCGGCAGGTCGTGCCGCTTGGTCAGGGGCGACAGCCTGCCGTAGCGCTCCAGGAAGCCGAAGGTCGGTATCGGCTCGAAGACGGACGACCAGACGGTGTTGTAGTTGACCGACGAGGCCATGACCGCCACCAGGGCTTCGCCCGGGCCGAGTTGCGGGGTCGGCACCTCCTCGTGGTGCAAGGACTTGCGGGGGTCCTTGTCCCGGGAGTCCACGCCCTCGAACATGTCGGTCTCGTCCTTGCGCAGGACGATGCCGCGGTAGCTCTCCGGGATCCGCAGGGCGGCCAGGTCCTCGGGCGTCGCGTCGCCGGAGGTGACGGCGTCGATGATGTGGTGCATGAGGGCACTGCCTTTCGGTTCGGGGAGAGGGCGGGCAGATGCCGGGGGCGACGGCCGCTGTCCGAGCGGCGACATACGTCTCGGCGAGTGCGGCCTGCGCTCGGCGGGGCCTGCGCGGGCCCCGGTCGTCGTCATCGGGCTGTCGGCTCACCGGGCGGCGGGCACGAGGTCGATGCCGGCGGCCTCCGCGAGCGTGGTGTCGAGGGCGGTGCCGGGGGCGCAGGAGCGGCGCAGGGCGGCGAGCAGCCGGGGGTCCAGGCGGGTCGAGGCGGCCCGCCGACCAGGGTCGACCAGGCGGGCGGCCTCGGTCAGCCACGCGGCGGGCGCCGGGGTGCCGAGGAAGCCGGCCAGCCGGGTCAGCTCCGCGGGGGCATCGGCGACGAGGGCCTCGTAGGAGGTCATCATCCATCTCCCGGCGGGCAGTTGGAGCAGTGCGTCGGCGCCCTCGCAGGTCATCGTCGACCACAGCGCGCCGAACGCGGTCACCGGGATGTCCCGCCGCATCAGGGCGGGCAGTTCGGACGGGTTCGACAGCAGTCGGCCCAGCTCCGCCGGGAGCAGCTGGGAATGGTCGGCCCGCAGTTGCTGCGAGGAGGCGAGCCCGGCGATGCGTGCGGCCTCATCGGCCAGCAGCTTCATCCCGAACCCGGCGTGCCGGCTCATCGACAGCGCCGTGTCGGCGCCGTCCCGGGTGAGGTAGACGAACCGGGCTTCGGCAAACTGCTCCCGCAGCTGCGGGAGGTTCCGTAACGACGCGCCGGAACGTTCCACGACCACCGGCCGGTGGAGCCGTTCGGCCAGGTACGCGAAGAGCGCGCGGATCTGGTCGGCGAGGGGGCGCGCCGGCCAGGTGGACACCTCCGCGGCCAGCTCGTCGTGGAGTGCGTCGGGGTCGTCGGTGAGCATCGGCAGCGTCATGTGGCAGATCGCCGGGATGCCCTCGGCGGGGTCGAACTGTCCGGTCCCGTACGGGTAGATCATCTCGGAGACCTGCAGGCCCTCGGCGACCATGACGTCCAAGATCGGGTCGGGATCGCAGAGGATCCGCCAGAACTGCTCACCGTCCGGGGCGTCGTGGAATTGCAAGCGGTCGCGCACGGTGGTCAACAGCTCGCTGAGGCTGAGGACGTCGGGGTGGAGGCGCAGCATCCGGGAGACGAGGGTGGAACCGCATCGGCCGGTGCTCATCACGAACGTCGGAGCCATGACCGTCTTCAGAGGGCCAGGGAGAGCAGCTGGTCGCTGATCAAGTTGATGACCGCGCGCTGGTGCTGGGCGAGGTAGAAGTGGCCGCCGCTGAACTGGTGCAGCTCGAAGCCGCCGGTGGTGTGGTCGGCCCAGGACCGGGCTTCGTCCACGGTCACCTTCGGGTCGCTGTCCGAGACCAGCGCGACGATCGGGCAGTCCAGCGTCGGGCCGGGGTGGTACCGGTAGGTCTCGGCGGCGGTGTAGTCGCTGCGGATCGCCGGCAGGATCATCCGCAGCAGCTCCTCGTCACCCATCAGGCGGGAGTCGGTGCCGCTGAGGTTCTTCAGCTCGGCGACGATTCCCTCGTCGTCGCGCTGGTGCACGGTCTCCACCCGGTGCCGGGAGGGGGCGCGGCGGCTGGAGGCGAACAGCGTGACGGGGGCGCCGGCCAGTTCGCGCTTCATCCGCACGGCGACCTCGAAGGCCAGAGTGGCGCCCATGCTGTGTCCGAAGAAGGCCAGCGGCCGGTCCATCAGCGGGCGCAGCGCGGTGAACGACTCGTCGGCCAGCTCGGCGATCGTGGTCAGCGGCCGCTCGTGCCGCCGGTCCTGCCGGCCCGGGTACTGCAGCGCCACTACCTGGAGCGTGGACTGCAAGGCGTCGGAGACGGGGTAGAAGAAGCTGGCCGCGCCACCGGCGTGCGGGAAGCAGACCAGGGTGAGGCGGCTGTCGGCGGTGTGGTGGAACCGCCGGATCCACGGGTTGTCGTCGGCGTGGTTGCTCATCGCATCGTCGCTTTCAGGTCGAGGGACGGAACTGAGCGGGAAGCAGGGGAGACGGAACTGAGCGGGGAGCAGGGAAGGCGGACAGCCACTCGTCGACGGCCCGTGCCGTGGTGACGGCGTGGTCCTCCATGACCGAGAAGTGGTTGCCGGGGGTGTCCACAGCGGTGTGCGGCAGCGTCCAGGAGGAGCGCCAGTCACCGTCGCGCGACCAGCCGAACATCGGCTCGGTGGCCCGGAGAAGCAGGGTGGGTGCCTGGACGGGGGTCGGCTGCCAGCCGTGGAAGAGCCGGACGTAGCCGCCCATCGCGGTCAGCCGGGTGTCGTCCATCGGGATGTAGCCGTCCTCCCGTTCGATCATGCCCGTGCTGAGCACCGGCTGTATGCCGGCGAGCGCCTCGACGTCGTGGGAGTAGATGTCGATGAGGACCAGCGCGTCCACGGTGCCGCCGCCGAGTTCGAGTTCGGCGGCGACGGCGTGCGCGAGCATGCCGCCGGAGGAGTGCCCGACAAGGGCGAACGGCGCTCCGTCGGTGTGCGCGAGGATCGCTTCGGCCTGGGCGCGGACCACGGCCTCCACCGTGGCGGGCAGCGGCTCGCCGCGGCTGAAGCCGGGTGCGGCGACCGCGGCGACGTCCCGCCGTCCGCGCAGCGCGCCGGCGAACCGGACGTACTGGTGGGGGCCTGAGATGGCCAGGATGGATGGCAGGCAGACCAGGCCGGGCGCGTCGGCGCCCTCGGCCAGCCGCACGACGTCGACCGGTCTGGGCAGCTCGTCGCTGGTGCGGAAGGCGGGGCGGAACTCCGACGCGGCGACCAGGACGCCGAAGAACTCGCCGGTACGGCCCCTGGCCGAGGCCTCCCGGAACAGCGTGCCGAACGTGCCGGCGGTCTCCTGCGGCGCGGCCTCGTCCCCCGTCGTGAACTGGTCGGTGAGGTGGGCCACGAGGGCGTCGGGGGTGGGGTGGTCGAACAGCAGCGTGGTGGGCAGCCGCAGACCGGTGACCACGCTCAGCCTGTTGCGCAGCTCCACCGAGGCGAGCGAGTCGAAGCCGGCCTCCAGGAACGGCCGGTGCGCGTCGAGGGTGTCGCGCCGGCCGTGGCCGAGTACGACCGCGGCCTGCCGGCCGACCAGGTCGGTCAGCGCCGCCCGGCGCTCGTCGCCGGGCAGTTGGGCCAGTCGGCGCTGGAAGGCGGCGAGAGCCTGCTGGTCGGGGGCGTCGCCGGGGCGTCCGGCGGGGACCAGTCCGGCGAGGACCGGTGGGAGCGCTCCGGCGGCCCCGGCGGCGCGCAGCCCGGCCGGGTCCAGGGCCACAGGGACGACGAGCGGGCGCCGGGTGGCGAGCGCCGCGTCGAGGGCGGCGAGGCCCTGCTCGGCGGTGAGCGGGACGATGCCGCCCTGGCGCAGCCGCCGGCGCTCGGCGTCGGTGAGCGTGTCGCCCATGCCGGCCTCCCACAGGCCCCAGGCCAGCGAGGTCGCCGGGACGCCCGCCGCCCGCAGCTGTGTGGCGTAGGCGTCGAGAAACGTGTTGGCTGCCGCGTAGTTGGCCTGGCCGGCGTTGCCGAGGATCCCGGCCACCGAGGAGCAGAGGACGAACACGCTCAGCGGCTTGTCCCGGACGGCGGCGGCGAGGTTGCGGGCGCCGTCGGCCTTGGCTCGGAAGACGGTGTCGAGCCGCTCCGGGGTCAGGTCGGCGAGCAGCGCGTCGTCGAGGACACCGGCGGCGTGGATCACGGCGGTCACCGGCTCGTCGCGGAGAGCGGCGGCGACCGCGTCGGCGTCGGCCACGTCGCAGGCGACCGCCCGCACGGCGGCCGGGGCCAGCTCCCGCGCGAGGCCGGCGTCCCCGCCCGACCGGGAGAGCAGCACCATGTCCCGGACGCCGTGGGCCCGCACCAGATGGCGGGCGATCAGCCGGCCGAGCGTGCCGGTGGCGCCGCTGATCACCACAGGCCCGTCGCCGAACGTGAGCGCGTCGGCGACCTCCACTCGGCTCAGGCGCGGCACCGTGACGGCTCCGTCGCGCACCAGCGCCTGCGGCAGCGGGAGCACCATGTCCTCGGGTGCGTCCAGCAGGTGGACGCGGTCGGGGTGCTCGGCCTGGGCGACCCGGGCCAACCCCCACAGTGCGGCGCCGTCGGGGTCGGTGATCTCCTCGCCCGCCGCACCGAAGGTGCGGACCACCAAGCGGGAGTCGGCCCAGGCCGGGTCGGCCAGCCAGGTCTGCAGGAGGGTGAGCAGGGCGGCGGCGCGGTCCCGGGCGGGGCCGGGCGCGGTGGCGTCCACGAGCAGCACCGCGGCGGGGGCCGGCAGCGGGGCACCGAGCGGGATCACCGCGTCCGGCGCCGTGCCCGACACCTCCTGCGGGGACCACTCGACGCCGTAGAGCAGGCGGTCCGCCGGGCCGACGCCCAGCCGGTCGGCCTCGACCGGCCGCAGGGTGAGCCGCTCGACCTCGGCGACGGACAGCCCGGTCGGGTCGGCCAGCGTGAGCCGTACGGTGTCCGTCCCGCTCTGGGCGGTCAGCCGCGCCCGCAGCGCGGTGCCGGCCGGGGCGAACCGGTGTACCCCGGAGAAGGCGAACGGCAGCCGGAGCCCGTCGCCGGGCAGCAGCGCCGCCGGGCCGATCGCGTGCAGGACCGCGTCGAACAGCGCCGGGTGCAGCCCGAACCCGTCGTCCGGGGCCTCGGTCCATACCTCGGCGAACACCTCCGGGCCGCGCCGCCAAAGCCGCCGCAGTCCCCGGAACGCCTGGCCGTACTCCAGGCCGGCGTCGGCGAACGTCTCGTAGAGCCCGGCGAGCGGCAGTTCCTCGGCGCCCGGCGGTGGCCAGGTGACCAGGTCGGTGCCGACGTCGGCGGGTTCGGCGGCGGAGAGCTCGCCGGTGGCATGGAGGGTCCAGGGCTGCCCGTCGTCGGCGCGGGAGTGGATGGTGATCGGGCGCCGTCCGTCCTCCTCGGTCACGGTGACCCGGACCGCGACCGTGCCGCGTTCGGGCAGCGTGAGCGGCGTCTGCAGCAGCAGTTCCGCCAGCGCCGGCGCGCCTGCCCGCTCGCCGGCGGCCAAGGCCAGCTCGACCAGCGCCGTGCCCGGCAGCAAGGCGCGGCCCAGCACGGTGTGCTCGGCCAGCCAGGGCTGGGTGGCCGCCGTGAGCGTGCCCGTGAGGACCAGAGTCGCGGCGTCCGGGATCTCGACCGCGGCGCCGAGCAGGGGATGGCCGGTCGGGTCCAGGCCGAGGCCGTGTGCGTCGCCCGTTCCGCCGGGGCGCGGGCGGGGCCAGAGCCGGCGGTGGCTGAACGGGTAGGTGGGCAGGTCCGCGTGGCCGGTTCCGCCGACGGCGGCCGCCCAGTCGACGTCGGCTCCGTCGGCGAACAGGGTGGCGACCGATGTCAGCAGGGTCTGCGGCTCGGCGCGGTCCCGGCGCAGCGCCGGTGCGGCCAGCAGCCCGGCGTCGGCGTCCTGGACCAGCGGGGTGAGTACGGCGTCCGGGCCCACCTCCAGGACCCGGGTGACGCCCTGGGCGGCGAGGGCTCGTACGGCGTCGGCGAACCGGACCGGCCGCCGGACCTGTTCGACCCAGTAGTCCGGGTCGGTCCACTCCCCCGGCCCGACCGGCGCCCCGGTCACGGTGGAGACCACGGCCAGTTTCGGTTCCGTGTACGTCAGCTCGGCAGCGACCTTGGCGAAGTCGGCGAGCATCGGCGCCATGAGGCGGGAGTGGAAGGCGTGGCTGGTGCGCAGGCGGCTGGTCTTCCAGCCGCGCTCGGCGGCGGCCGCCGCGGCCCGCTCGATCGCGGCGTCCGGCCCGGAGACGACGACCGCGTGCGGCCCGTTGACGGCCGCCACGTCCACGTCCCCGAACGCCGCCCGGACATCCGCCTCGGCGGCGCGCACCGCGAGCATCCCGCCGCCTGCGGGCAGCGCCTGCATCAGCCGGCCACGGGCCACCACCAGCGCCGCCGCGTCGGCCAGGGACAGGACACCGGCGGCATGGGCGGCGGTGATCTCGCCGATGGAGTGCCCGGCGACCACGTCCGGCCTGAGGCCCCACTGTTCCAGCAGGGCCAGCAGCGCGACCTCGACGGCGAAGAGCGCGGGCTGCGCCGTCGCCGTCCGGTGGATCCGCTCCGCGTCGTCGATCAGGTCGTGCAGCGGCAGGTCGAGTGCGTCGCACACCGCGTCGAACGCGGCCGCGTACGCCGGGAACGCCGCGTACAGCTCGCGGCCCATGCCGATCCGCTGGGCGCCCTGGCCGGTGAGGACGACCGCGAGCCGTCCCGGGCGCGCGGTACCCCGGACGGTGCCGCCTCCGGCCAGTGCGGCCGCGAGCTCGGTGCGGTCGCCGCCGAGGGCGACGGCCCGGTGCGGCAGCCGGGCCCGGCCGGCGAGCGTGCGGGCCACTTCGGGCAGCGGTACGTCCGCGCGGCTGGTGAGGTAGGCGGCCAGCCGGGTGGCCTGGGCGTCCAGCGCGGTGTCGTCGGCCGCCGTGAGCACGAGGGGGGTGAGCGGGAGCCCGGGGTCGGCGGGGTCCTTCCGACTGTCTGTAAGCATGGCGGGCGGGGCTTCGAGGACGACGTGCGCGTTGGTGCCGCTGATGCCGAACGAGGACACCGCCGCCCGTCGCGGCCCGTCGACCGCCGGCCAGGGCCGGGCCTCGCTCAGCAGCCGTACGGCCCCGGCGTCCCAGTCGACCTGCGAGGTGGGTGCGTCCACATGCAGCGTCCGCGGCAGCAGTCCGTGCCGCATCGCCTGCACCATCTTGATGATTCCGGCGACACCCGCCGCCGCCTGGGTGTGCCCGAGGTTCGACTTCACCGAACCCAGCCAGAGCGGCTCGCTTCGGCGCTGCCCGTAGGTGGCCAGCAGCGCCTGGGCCTCGATCGGGTCACCCAGCGGCGTGCCGGTGCCGTGCGCCTCGACGGCGTCCACGTCACCGGGTTCGAGCCGGGCGTTGGCCAGCGCGGCCCGGATGACACGCTGCTGGGACGGGCCGTTCGGTGCGGTGAACCCGTTGGAGGCACCGTCGGAGTTCACGGCGCTGCCCCGCACCACCGCCAGGACCGGATGCCCGAGCCGCCGCGCGTCGGACAGCCGCTCGACCAGCAGCATGCCGACGCCCTCGCCCCAGCCGGTGCCGTCGGCGCCCTCGGCGAAGGACTTGCACCGCCCGTCGGGTGCCAGGCCCCGCTGCCGGGAAAACCCGACGAAGGTGTTGGGAGTGGCCAGCACGGTGACACCACCGGCCAGCGCGGCGTCGCATTCCCCATTGCGCAAGGCCTGCACGGCCAGGTGCAGCGCGACCAGCGACGAGGAGCACGCGGTGTCGACGGTGACCGTCGGGCCCTCAAGGCCGAAGGTGTAGGCGACCCGCCCGGACGCGATGCTCCCGCCGGTGCCCAGGAAGGCCTCACCCGCCTCCGCGGACTGGCCCACGACCAGCGCGTAGTCGTTGTACATGATGCCGACGAACACCCCGGTGCGGGACCCGCGCAGCCCCAAGGGGTCGAGTCCGGTCCGCTCGAACGCCTCCCAGGAGGACTCCAGCAGCAGCCGGTGCTGCGGGTCCATCGCCAGCGCCTCCCGCGGCGAGATCCCGAACAGCCCCGGATCGAAGTCGGCCGCGCCGGCGAGGAAACCGCCGTCACGGCAGTACGACGTGCCGGGGTGGTCGGGGTCGGGATGGTAGAGGTTCTCCACGTCCCAGCCCCGGTCGTCCGGGAATGGCCCGATCGCGTCCTGGCCGGCGGCCACCAGCTCCCACAGGTCCTCCGGCGAGCCGACCCCGCCGGGGAACCGGCAGGCCATCCCGACGATCGCGATCGGCTCGGACGCGGCCTGCTCGGCCCCGCGCAGCCGCTCCCGGGTGTCGTGCAGCTCGGCGGTGACCCGCTTGAGGAAGTACCGCAGCCGGTCCTCGGGGACCTGGCCTGTCTCGCTCATGTGCTGTCGCCTCTCTGCGCCGCGGCGGTCAGGAGATGCCGAATTCCTTGCCGAGCAGGTCGAACATCTCGTCGTCGGTGGCGGTTTCCAGGCCCTCGGCCAGCGCCACACCGCCGTTCGGCGCCGCGCCCGCGCCCTGCCAGGCGGCGAGCAGTCCGTGCAGCCGGGCGGTGACCCGGGACCGATCCTCGTCGTCGGCCGTCGCCGCGCGCAGGCCCTGCTCGAGCTGGTCGAGCTCGGTCAGCAGCGCAACGACCGGCGACCCCACCTCGGGCCGGAGCCGCTCGGCGAGGTGCGCGGCGAGCGCGCCGGCGTTCGGGTAGTCGAAGACCAGCGTGGAGGGCAGCCGTAGTCCGGCGACTGTCGCCAGCCGGTTGCGCAGCTCCACCGCGGTGAGCGAGTCGAAGCCCAGCTCACTGAAGGCCCGCTCCGCCGGGACGGCGGCGCCGGAGTCGTGCCCCAGCACGGCCGCGACCTGGGCCTGGACGGCTTCGAGCACGATCCGGTCCTGCTCCTCGGGAGACAGCCCGTCCAGGCGCCGGGGCAGCGTCGGCCCGGCGGGAGCGGCCCGGCGGGAGCGCGGCGCCCGGACCAGACCGGCCAGCAGCGGCGGCAACAGGCCGACTTCGGCGGCCCGGCCGAGTGCGGGCAGGTCGAGGGCCAGCGGCGCGAGGTGTGGTCGTGCGGTGCCGAGGGCGGCGTCGAAGGCGGCCAGTCCCTGCTCCCGGGTGAGGGGCAGGATGCCGCCGCGGCGCATGCGGTCCCGGTCGGCGTCGGTGAGCACATCACCCATACCGGCCTCCCACAGGCCCCAGGCCAGCGAAGTCGCCGGAATCCCCTCAGCCCGCAAGCCAGTGGCATAGGCGTCCAGGAACGCGTTCGCCGCAGCGTAATTGCCCTGCCCCGCATTCCCGAACAACCCCGCCGCCGACGAATACAGCACGAACGCGCGAAGCGGCTTGCCCCGCGTCGCGGCAACGAGGTTACGGGCCGCGTCGACCTTGGCCCGGAAGACCGTGTCCAGGCGCCCCGCAGTCAGCGATTCGAGGGTGCCGTCGTCGAGAACACCGGCTGCGTGGATCACCGCCGTCACCGGCTCATCACCCAGGACCTCGACGACAGCGGCCGCATCCGAGACATCACAAGCCACCGAACGCACCACCGCACCATCCAACTCCACCACCCCACCCGACCGGGACAGCAACAACAGCTCCCGCACGCCATGCACCCGCACCACATGCTGGGCAACCAGCCGCCCCAGCACGCCCGTCGCACCAGTGACCACCACGACACCATCACCCAGATCCACCCGGGCCGACGGCACCTGAACCCGCACCAGACGCGGCACCCGCACGACACCGTCACGCACCACCGCCTGCGGCAACGGAAGAACCAACTCCTCGACCGCGTCCAGGAGATGAATCCGCTCCGGATGCTCCGCCTGCGCCGACCGCACCAAACCCCACAAAGCGGCACCGTCAGGATCGGTGATCTCCTCACCGGCCGCCCCGAACGTCCGCACCACCAACCGCGAACCAACCCACGCCGCATCCGCCAACCACTCCTGCACCAGCGTCAGCAGAGCAGCCGCCCGACCCCGCGCACCACCCGCCGCCGTGGCATCCACCACCAGCACCGGAACAGCCGTATCCGGCAAGGGATCACCCAGCGCGATCACGACCGGCACCTCCGCCGAGGCCGTCACCCCCCGCGCCACCCACTCCACCTCATACAGCAGCCGATCGGCGAGGCCACCGAGCCTGGCCGGCGCGACCGGCCGCAGGGCCAGACCCTGCACCTCGGCCACCGGGCCACCCGCCGAGTCGGCCAGCGTGACCCGGACCGTGTCGGTACCCGGCGCGGGGGCGATCCCGACCCGCAGACTGCTCCCTGCCGACCCCACGACCCGCACTCCGGTGAAGCCGAACGGCAAGCGGACACCGCCCTCGGCCGGGAGCGCACCGCCCGCGCCGATCGCGTGCAACGCCGCGTCGAACAGCGCCGGATGCACTCCGTAGCCGCCGACCGAGTCCTCGATACCGACCTCGGCGAACACCTCTTCGCCCCGCCGCCAGAGCCGCCGCAGGCCCTGGAAGGCCGGTCCGTAGGACAGGCCCGCATCCGCGAACGCCTCGTACACGCCGTCCAGTCCGAGTTCCTCCCCACCCACCGGCGGCCAGGCCGACAGCGCGGCGGTGCCCTTGAGCGGCTCGGCATCGCTGGTCAGCAGGCCGCTGGCGTTGAGGACCCACGCGTCGTCCTCCTCGGGCCGGGAATGCATCGTCACGACGCTGCGGCCGGCGTCGGGTGCGGCCAGGGTGACCCGGACCTGGACCGCACCCTGGTCCCCGAGGGCCAACGGAGTCTGGAGCACCAACTCGTCCAGGACCGGCAGGCCGACCTGGTCCCCGGCGGCGAGCACCATCTCGACCAGCGCGGTGCCGGGGACGACCGTGCGGTCGGTGACCGAGTGGTCGCGCAGCCACGGGTGGGTGCGGACGGAGAGCCTCCCGGTGAACACGCTGTCGCCGGAGGGCAGTTCGACCGCAGCGCCGATCAGCGGGTGCCCAGTGCCGGCGAGGCCGAGGCCGGCGGCGTCACTTGTGGGGCCGGTGCCCGGGCGGGGCCAGTAACGGCGGTGCTGGAAGGCGTAGGTGGACAGGTCGGCGCGCGGGCCGTCGCCAAGCATCGCGGACCAGTCGACGTTCTGGCCCTCGACGAACAGGGTCCCGAGTGCGGTGAGCAGGGTGTGTGTCTCGGGCCGGTCCCGGCGCAGTGCCGTGACCGTGGTCAGTTCGGGGCGGCTGTCCTGGATCAGTGCGGTGAGTACAGCGTCGGGGCCGAGTTCGAGCACACGGGCGGCGTCGAGAGCTGTGACCGCGTCGGCGAATCGGACCGGTTGGCGCGCCTGGTCGACCCAGTAGTCGGGGTCCGACCACTGGCCGGGTTCGACGGGGCGGCCGGTCACCGTGGAGACCGCTGGGAGCGTCGGCTCGCCGAAGGTGAGTGTCTCTACGACCGTGCGGAACTCGGCGAGCATCGGCTCCATCAAGCGCGAGTGGAACGCGTGACTGGTGCGCAGCCGGTTGATCTTCCAGCCCCGCTCCTGAGCGAGGAGCATGATCTGTTCCATGTCGGTCTCGTCTCCGGACAGCACTACCGCAGCAGGTCCGTTGACGGCCGCGAGGTCGATGTCCGGGAACGCCTCCCGCACCTCCGCCTCCGAGGCACCCACCGCCATCATCGCCCCACCGGACGGCAACGCCTGCATCAATCGGCCCCGAGCCGCCACCAGCGCCGCCGCGTCCGCAAGGCTCAGGACCCCAGCCGCGTAGGCAGCCGTGATCTCGCCGATCGAGTGGCCCGCGACGATGTCCGGGGTCACGCCCCAGGACCGTACGAGCGCCAGCAACGCGACCTCCACCGCGAAGATCGCAGGCTGCGCCCACCCGGTCTGGTGCAGCCGAGATTCATCGTCCAGCACCTCGCGAAGCGGCAGATTCAAGGCTGCGCTCGCGTCGTCGAAGGCCGACGCGAACACCAGGAAGGTCTCGTACAGTTCGCGGCCCATGCCGACCCGCTGTGCGCCCTGCCCGGTGAACACGATGGCAAGCGCGGCGCGGTGTGCTTCTCCGTGCAGCACCTCTGACGGGAGCGCGTCGGTCGCGCCGAAGTCGGCCAGCGCGCGGTCGAGCGCGGGGTGGTCGGTGGCGAGGAGCACCGCGCGGTGCCGCAGTGCCGCGCGGCCGGACAGTGTCCGGCCGATCTGGACCAGCGGCAGGTCCACGGCGAGGGAGGTGTGCAGGCGCTCGGCGTTGGCATGCAGGGCGTCCGGGTCGGCCGCGCTGAGCACGATCGGGGTGAGCGGTAGGGTGGGCGCCGGTTCTGTCGGGGTAGTGGTCGGTTCGGGTGCGGCTTCGAGGATGACGTGGGCGTTGGTGCCACTGATCCCGAAAGACGACACCGCCGCCCGCCGCGGCCGACCCACCTCCGGCCACGACCGCGCCCGCGTCAGCAACTCCACCGCACCCGCAGACCAGTCCACCTGCGACGACGGCGCATCCACATGCAACGTCCGCGGCAGCGACCCGTGCCGCATCGCCTGCACCATCTTGATGATCCCCGCCACACCCGCCGCCGCCTGAGCATGCCCGATGTTCGACTTCACCGAACCCAGCCACAACGGCTCCCCGGAACGATCCTGGCCATACGTCGCCAGCAACGCCTGCGCCTCGATCGGATCACCCAGCCGCGTCCCGGTCCCGTGCGCCTCCACCGCGTCGACCTCGGCTGCGGACACACCCGCATTCGCCAACGCCTGACGGATCACCCGCTGCTGCGACGGGCCGTTCGGCGCGGTCAGCCCGTTGGAAGCCCCGTCCTGATTCACCGCCGAGCCCCGCACCACCCCCAACACCGGATGCCCGAGCCGCCGCGCATCCGACAGCCGCTCCACCAGCAGCATGCCGACGCCCTCGGCCCAGCCGGTGCCGTCGGCGCCCTCGGCGAACGACTTGCACCGCCCATCCGCCGCCAGCCCCCGCTGCCGCGAGAACCCGATGAAGGTATTCGGAGTGGCCATCACGGTCACACCACCGGCCAGCGCCGCCTCACACTCCCCACTGCGTATCGCCTGCACCGCCAGATGCAACGCCACCAACGACGACGAACACGCCGTATCCACCGTCACCGCCGGACCCTCCAGCCCGAACGAGTACGACACCCGCCCCGACGCAATGCTCCCGCCCGTACCCATGAAGCCCTCGACCTGCGCCTCGGCCTGCTCCAGGACAGTCGCGTAGTCGCCGTACATGATGCCGACGAACACGCCTGTCCGGGATCCGCGCAGGGTCCGGGGGTCTACGCCGGCACGTTCGAAGGCCTCCCAGGAGGACTCCAGTAGTAGCCGGTGCTGCGGGTCCATCGCCAGCGCCTCACGCGGCGAGATCCCGAACACCGCCGGATCGAAATCCCCGGCGCCATACAGGAACCCACCCTCCCGGGCATACGACGTACCAGGATGATCCGGGTCAGGGTGATACAGGCTCTCCACATCCCAGCCGCGGTCCTCCGGGAAGAACCCGACACCGTCCCGGCCACCCGCCACCAACTCCCACAACTCATCCGGACTGCTGACACCACCCGGATAACGACACGCCATACCGACGATCGCGATCGGCTCGTCGGCGCGGGCGGTGCTGCCCGTGGTACTCGCCGGTGTGGCGGCTCCGGCGACTCCAGCGAGTTCGGCGGTGAGGTGCCCGGCCAACGCGGAGGCATTCGGGTAGTCGAAGACCAGCGTGGAGGTCAGCCGCAATCCGGTGACCGTCGCCAGCCGGTTGCGCAGGTCGACCGCAGTGAGCGAGTCGAAGCCGAGTTCGCTGAAGGCCCGCTCGACCTCAATCGTTTCCGGACCCGGGTAGCCGAGGACCGCCGCCACGTGGGTCCGGACCAGGTCGAGTACGGCCCGCTCGCGCTGCGGCGCCGGCAGGCCGGCCAGTCGGCGGCCCAGCGCGGTGGCAGCACGCTTGCGGACCGGCACTCGGACCAGGCCCGCCAGCAGCGGGGGCAGGAGTCCGGCCGCGGCGGCCTCCCGCATCGGCGCGGTGTCCAACGCGAGCGGAGCGACCACCGCACGACCCGTACCCAACGCGGCGTCAAAAGCGGTCAGCCCCTGCTCAACACTGAGCGGCACAATCCCACCCTGCTGAGCCCTGGCACGCTCCGCCTCACTGAGCGAGCCACCCATCCCCGCGTCCCACAACCCCCAAGCCAGCGAAGTCGCGGGAATCCCTTCGGCGCGTAGCTGGGTGGCGTAGGCGTCGAGGAAGGCGTTCGCGGCGGCGTAGTTGCCCTGACCCGCGTTGCCGAACACACCCGCCGCCGAGGAGTACAGGACGAAGGCACTCAGCTGCCGGTCGGCGGTGGCCGCGCACAGGTTGACCGCGGCGTCCACCTTGGCCCGGAACACCGTCCGCAGCCGCGCCGGGGTGAGGTCGGCCAGCAGTGCGTCGTCCAGTACACCGGCTGCGTGGATCACCGCCGTGACCGGCTCGTCGCGCAGGGCCTCGGCGACGGCCACGGCATCGGAGACGTCGCACGCCACCGAACGCACCACCGCACCGTCCAACTCCACCGCCTCACCGGACCGGGAGAGCAACAGCAGCTCGCGGACGCCGTGCGCCTGCACGACGTGCTGAGCCACCAGCCGTCCCAGCGTGCCCGTCGCACCGGTGACAACTACGAGGCCCTCGCCCAGATCCACCTGGCTCGACGGCGCCTGGACCCGTACCAGGCGCGGCACCCGTACGACGCCGTCACCGACCATGGCCTCCGGCACCGGCAGGACCATTTTCTCCGCCGCGTCCAGAAGGTGAATCCGGTCCGGGTGCTCCGCCTGCGCCGACCGCACCAATCCCCACAGGGCGGCACCGTCGGGATCGGTGATCTCCTCGCCGACCGCGCCGAAAGTCCGTACGACCAGCCGTGAATCGGCCCAGGCCGGGTCGGCAAGCCAGGTCTGGAGCACGGTGAGCAGCGCCGCGGCGCGCTCGCCCGCCGCACCGGGCGCGGTCGCGTCGACGGACAGGACCGGGGCGGGATCCGGCAGCGCGGCGCCGAGCGGGATCGTCACCACGGGCTCTTCAGAACCCGCGGCTTCCACCGGCACCCACTCCACGCCGTAGAGCAACCGGTCCGCGGCCGAGAGCTGCGTTCCGGAAACCGGCCGGAGGGTCAGGCCGTCGATCTCCGCAACCGGCGTACCGGACTCGTCGGCGAGGGCGAGCCGCACCGTGTCGGCACCCTCTGCCCGGGTCAGGTGCGCCCGGAGCTGTGTGCCGACCGGCCCGAAGGTGCGGAACCCGGTGACAGCGAACGGCAGCCTCATCTCGCCGTCGGTGAGCAGGCTGCCGACGGCGATCGCGTGCAGCACGGAGTCGAACAGCGCCGGGTGCAGCCCGTATCCGGTGGTCGGGTGGTCCAGCTCGACCTCGGCGAACACCTCCTCGCCCCGCTTCCAGACGCCCCGCAGACCTTGGAATGCCTGCCCGTAGACGAGTCCGTTCGCTGCCATGTCCGGGTAGAAGCCCGACAGGTCCAGCGAGTCGGCGTCGGTCGGCGGCCAGGAGACCATGTCGATTTCGGTGGGGGCACGGTCGTCCGCCGGGGCCAGAACGCCGGTGGCGTGCGTCGTCCAGGACTCGTCGTCCTCAGCGCGAGCGTGGATCGTCACCGCACGGCGGCCGTCGACGTCGGGCTCTGCGAGCGTGGCCCGGAGCTGGACGCCGCCGCGCTCGGCCAGCGGCAGCGGGGCCTGCAGCAGGAGTTCCTCCACAACCGGGACGTCGGCCCGTTCACCGGCCGCGCGGGCTGTCTCGGCCAGCGCGGTGCCCGGCACCAGCGGACGGCCGAGCACGACATGGTCGGCCAGCCAGGGGTGGGTGCGCAGCGACAGCCGGCCGGTGAGCAGCGTCGTCGCCGCGTCGGGCGCCTCGATCTCCGCGCCGAGCAGCGGGTGACCGGTCTCGGCGAGTCCCAGGCCGATCGCGTTCGGGCTGGCGCCGGTCCGCGGCCGGGGCCAGAAACGCCGGTGCTGGAACGGATAGGTGCGCAGTGGGGCGACGGCTCCGTCGCCGAGCACCGCGGTCCAGTCGACGTTCTGGCCCTCGACGAACAGGGTCCCGAGTGCGGTGAGCAGGGTGTGTGTCTCGGGCCGGTCCCGGCGCAGTGCCGTGACCGTGGTCAGTTCGGGGCGGCTGTCCTGGATCAGTGCGGTGAGTACAGCGTCGGGGCCGAGTTCGAGCACACGGGCGGCGTCGAGAGCTGTGACCGCGTCGGCGAATCGGACCGGTTGGCGCGCCTGGTCGACCCAGTAGTCGGGGTCCGACCACTGGCCGGGTTCGACGGGGCGGCCGGTCACCGTGGAGACCGCTGGGAGCGTCGGCTCGCCGAAGGTGAGTGTCTCCACGACCGTGCGGAACTCGGCGAGTATCGGCTCCATCAGACGCGAGTGGAACGCGTGGCTCGTACGCAACCGGTTGGTCTTCCAGCCCCGCTCACCGGCCAGTGAGGCGACCTGCTCGACTTCTGCTTCAAGCCCCGACACGACCACCGCAGCCGGGCCGTTCACCGCCGCGATGTCGATGTCCGGGAACGCCTCCCGCACCTCCGCCTCCGAGGCACCCACCGCCATCATCGCCCCACCGGACGGCAACGCCTGCATCAACCGGCCCCGAGCCACGACCAACGCCACCGCATCCGCAAGGCTCAGGACCCCAGCCGCGTAGGCAGCCGTGATCTCGCCGATCGAGTGGCCCGCGACGACGTCAGGCTCCACACCCCAGGACCGCACCAACGCCAGCAGCGCCACCTCCACCGCGAAGATCGCAGGCTGCGCCCACCCAGTCTGGTCCAAGGAGGCCGCGTCCAACTCAAGCAGCGGAAGATCCAGAGCCGCACACACCTCGTCGAAAGCCGCCGCGAACACCGGGAACGTCTCATACAACTCCCGGCCCATCCCTACCCGCTGCGACCCCTGACCGGTGAACACCACCGCCAAGCGACCCGGTCCAGCTGCACCGACCAGCGGATGGGTGCCTCCGGCCACCACCGCCAACCCGGCGTCCAGTTGGGCGTGGTCACCGGCCAGCACGACCGCGCGGTGCCGCAGCGCCGCACGCCGGGTCAACGACCGCGCAAGGTCTGCGACGGGCGCGTCCAGTCCATGCGTCTGCTCGGCCAGGGCGCGCAGACCGGCCTCGTCTGCGGCGGTGAGTACAACCGGTACGGCCGGCAGGGTGGGCGCCGGTTCTGTCGGGGTAGTGGTCGGTTCGGGTGCGGCTTCGAGGATGACGTGGGCGTTGGTGCCACTGATCCCGAAAGACGACACCGCCGCCCGCCGCGGCCGACCCACCTCCGGCCACGACCGCGCCCGCGTCAGCAACTCCACCGCACCCGCAGACCAGTCCACCTGCGACGACGGCGCATCCACATGCAACGTCCGCGGCAGCGACCCGTGCCGCATCGCCTGCACCATCTTGATGATCCCCGCCACACCCGCCGCCGCCTGAGCATGCCCGATGTTCGACTTCACCGAACCCAGCCACAACGGCTCCCCGGAACGATCCTGGCCATACGTCGCCAGCAACGCCTGCGCCTCGATCGGATCACCCAGCCGCGTCCCGGTCCCGTGCGCCTCCACCGCGTCGACCTCGGCTGCGGACACACCCGCATTCGCCAACGCCTGACGGATCACCCGCTGCTGCGACGGGCCGTTCGGCGCGGTCAGCCCGTTGGAAGCCCCGTCCTGATTCACCGCCGAGCCCCGCACCACCCCCAACACCGGATGCCCGAGCCGCCGCGCATCCGACAGCCGCTCCACCAGCAGCATGCCGACGCCCTCGGCCCAGCCGGTGCCGTCGGCGCCCTCGGCGAACGACTTGCACCGCCCATCCGCCGCCAGCCCCCGCTGCCGCGAGAACCCGATGAAGGTATTCGGAGTGGCCATCACGGTCACACCACCGGCCAGCGCCGCCTCACACTCCCCACTGCGTATCGCCTGCACCGCCAGATGCAACGCCACCAACGACGACGAACACGCCGTATCCACCGTCACCGCCGGACCCTCCAGCCCGAACGAGTACGACACCCGCCCCGACGCAATGCTCCCGCCCGTACCCATGAAGCCCTCGGCACTGTCGTCCGAGGCACCCAGCACCATCGAGTAGTCGTTGTACATCACCCCGACGAACACCCCGGTCCGCGAACCCCGCAACCCCAACGGGTCCACCCCAGCCTGCTCGAAGGCCTCCCACGAGGACTCCAGCAGCAGCCGGTGCTGCGGGTCCATCGCCAGCGCCTCACGCGGCGAGATCCCGAACACCGCCGGATCGAAATCCCCGGCGCCATACAGGAACCCACCCTCCCGGGCATACGACGTACCAGGATGATCCGGGTCAGGGTGATACAGGCTCTCCACATCCCAGCCGCGGTCCTCCGGGAAGAACCCGACACCGTCCCGGCCACCCGCCACCAACTCCCACAACTCATCCGGACTGCTGACACCACCCGGATAACGACACGCCATACCGACAATCGCGATCGGCTCGTCCGAAGCGACCGCGGAGGTCACCGCCGGGATCGCCTCGGCGACCGCCCCGGAGAGCTCGGTGTCCAGGTACATGGCGAGCGCGGCGACGTTCGGGTAATCGAAGACCAGCGTGGAGGTCAGCCGCAGTCCGGTGACCGTCGCCAGCCGGTTGCGCAGCTCCACCCCGGTGAGCGAGTCGAAACCCAGGTCGCGGAAAGGCAGTTCGCCGGCTACGGCGGATCCGTCGGCGTGACCGAGAACGGCCGCCACGTGAGTGCGGACCAGGTCGAGGACGATCCGTCGGCGTTCGGCGTCCTGCAGTCCGACCAGGCGGGCGACGAACCCGCCCTGCGCCGAACCTGCCGCAGCCCGCCGGCCCGGCGCCGGAACCAGCCCGCGCAGCAGCGGGGGCAGGAGTCCGGCCGCGGCGGCCTCCCGCATCGGCGCGGTGTCCAGCGCAAGCGGAGCGACCACCGCACGACCCGTACCCAACGCGGCGTCAAAAGCGGCCAGCCCCTGCTCAACACTGAGCGGCACAATCCCACCCTGCTGAGCCCTGGCACGCTCCGCCTCACTGAGCGAGCCACCCATCCCCGCGTCCCACAATCCCCAAGCCAGCGAAGTCGCAGGAACGCCCTCCTCCCGCAACCACACCGCATACGCATCCAGGAACGCGTTCGCAGCGGCGTAATTGCCCTGCCCGGCATTCCCGAACAACCCCGCCGCCGACGAATACAGCACCAACGCACTGAGCCGCTTGCCCCGCGTTGCCTCGATGAGGTTGCGGGCGGCGTCGACCTTGGCCCGGAAGACCGTGTCCAGGCGCTCCGGAGTCAGCGACTCCAGCGTGCCGTCATCGAGAACACCAGCGGCATGGATGACCGCCGTGACCGGTTCATCACGCAGGACCTCGGTGACGGCGGCGCCATCGGAGACATCGCACGCCACCGAACGCACCACCGCCCCCTCCAGCTCCACCACCCCACCACCGGACCGGGACAGCAACAGCAGATCGCGGACGCCGTGCGCCTGCACGACGTGCTGAGCCACCAGCCGTCCCAGCGTGCCCGTCGCACCAGTGACCACCACGACACCATCACCCAGATCCACCTGGGCCGACGGCGCCTGAACCCGCACCAGACGCGGCACCCGCACGACGCCGTCGCGGACCAGGGCTTCCGGCACCGGCACGAACATCTCCTCGGTCGCGTCCAAGAGATGAATCCGGTCCGGGTGCTCGGCCTGCGCCGACCGCACCAAACCCCACAAAGCGGCACCGTCAGGATCGGTGATCTCCTCACCGGCCGCCCCGAACGTCCGCACCACCAACCGCGAACCAACCCACGCCGCATCCGCCAGCCACTCCTGCACCAGCCTCAGCAGAACAGCCGCCCGATCCCGCGCGGCACCCGGCGCCGTGGCATCCACCGCCAGCACCGGAACAGCCGTATCCGGCAAGGGATCACCCAGCGCGATCACGACCGGCACCTCAGCGACCGACAGGCCCGCCTCCGGCACCCACTCCACGCCATGGAGCAACCGATCCACAGCCGAGAGCTGCGCTCCGGTAACCGGTCGCAGGGTCAGCTCCTCGACCTCGGCAACCGGCAGCCCGGACTCGTCGGCCAGCTCCACCCGCACGCTGTCCTGGCCCGCCCGTGTGGTGAGCCGTGCCCGCAGGGTCCGACCGGCCTCGCCGGAGACGCGTACACCGGTGAACGCGAACGGCAGCCGGACGGCGTGTTCGGGGAGCAGGCCGCCCGCGCCGATCGCGTGCAACGCCGCGTCGAACAGCGCCGGATGCAATGCGTAGCCGTCGACCGGGTCCTCGATGCCGACCTCGGCGAACACCTCGTCGCCGCGCCGCCAGACGTTGCGGAGTGCCTGGAAGGCGGGACCGTACGCCATTCCGGTGGTGGCGAGCGTCGGGTAGAAGTCGTCCACGGGCACCGGTTCGGCGCCGGTGGGCGGCCAGACCACGAGTCCTGCGTCGGCCGGTTCCGTGTGCTGGTCCGAGAGCGAGCCGGTGGCGTGGACGGACCAGGGTTCGGTCTCGTCGGGGCGGGCGTGGAGCGTGACCGGGCGCCGGCCGTCGGCCGTGCCGGCGGCGACCGTGACCCGTACCTGGACTCCGCCGTCCGGCTCCAGCGTCAGCGGGACCTGTAGCAGCAGTTCGTCCAGGGTCTGCGCGCCCGCTCGCTCGCCTGCCGCGAGGGCCATCTCGACCAGGGCGGTGCCGGGTACCACGATGCGGCCGAGTACGACGTGGTCGGCCAGCCAGGGGTGGGTGGCGACCGAGAGTCGGCCGGTGAGCACGGTGGCCTGCGAGTCGGGCAGTTCGACCGCGGCACCGAGCAGGGCGTGGCCGGTGCCGACCAGGCCGAGGCCGGCCGGGTCGGAGGCGTGCCGGCCGGGGCGCGGGCGGGGCCAGTAGGTGACGTGCTGGAAGGCGTAGGTGGGCAGTTCGAGCCGGGTCGCGCCGGTGTCTGCGAAGACCGCTGCCCAATCGACCGCGACGCCGGCCGTGAACAGTTCACCGACCGCGGCGAGCAGCGTCGCGGCCTCCTCGCGGCCCCGGCGCAGCGCCGCCACGGCCGTACGGTCGGGGTGCGCGTCCTGCGCCAGCGCGGTGAGGACGGCGTCCGGGCCGATCTCCAGGACCCGGTCGGCGTCGAGCGCGGCCAGGGCGTCCGCGAACCGGACCGGGCGGCGGACCTGCTCGACCCAGTACTCGGGATCGGTCCACTCGCCGCGGGTGACCTCGGCGCCGGTCACGGTGGAGATCGCGCGCAGCCGTGGCTCGCTGAACCGCAGGTCCCGGACGACGTCGGCGAACTCGGCGAGCATCGGCTCCATGAGGCGGGAGTGGAAGGCGTGGCTGGTGCGCAGGCGAGTGGTCTTCCAGCCCCGCTCACCCGCCACCACCGCGACCCGCTCGATGCCGGCCTCGTCGCCGGACACCACCACCGAGCGCGGGGCGTTCACCGCGGCGATGTCGATGTCCGGGAACGCCTCGCGCGCTTGCGCCTCGGAGGCGCCGACCGCCAGCATCGCGCCGCCCGCCGGCAACGCCTGCATCAACCGTCCCCGCGCGGCGACGAGTTGCGCCGCATCCCGCAACGACAGCACGCCTGAGGCGTGGGCGGCGGTGATCTCTCCGATCGAATGCCCCGCCACCACATCCGGGCTCACACCCCACGACCGTACGAGCGCCAGCAGGGCGACCTCGACCGCGAAGATCGCCGGCTGGGCCCACCCGGTCTCGTCGAGTCGTTCCTGGTCGTCGAGTACGTCGCGCAGGGGCAGGTCGAGCGCGGTGCAGACCTCGTCGAACGCGGTCGCGAACGCCGGGAAGGTGCCGTACAGATCGCGGCCCATGCCGGGCCGTTGCGCGCCCTGTCCGGTGAAGATCATCGCCAGGCGGCCGTCGGTGGCGACGCCGACGGTTCTCGTGCCGTCGGCGAGGTCCAGGAGGTCCATGACGGTCTGGTCGGCGGTGCCGGCCGGCACGACGGCCCGATGCGGCAGTGCGGCCCGGTCGGCGAGCGAGCGGCCGATGTCGAGCAGTCGCGCGGTGGGGCGGGTGTCGAGGAAGTCCAGCAGTCGGCGGGCCTGTCCGGCGAGGCCGGCGGCGTCGTGTCCGCAGAGCGCCAGCGGCACGACCGGCAGCGTGCTGTCGGCCTTCGGTTCCTCCGGCTGGGCGGCGGGGGCCTCTTCGAGGATGACGTGGGCGTTGGTGCCGCTGATGCCGAAGGAGGAGACGCCGGCCCGGCGGGGGTGGGCCGTGCGCGGCCAGGGGCGGGCCTCGGTCAGCAGTTCCACCGCTCCGGCGGACCAGTCGACCTGAGTGGAGGGCCGGTCGACGTGCAGGGTGGGGGGCAGGAGGCCGTAGCGAATGGCCAGGACCATCTTGATGACACCGGCCACGCCGGCCGCCGCCTGGGTGTGTCCGAGGTTGGACTTGACGGAGCCGAGCCAGAGCGGCGCCCCCGTCCGGTCCTGGCCGTAGGTGGCCAGCAGCGCCTGGGCCTCGATGGGGTCGCCGAGCGAGGTGCCGGTGCCGTGTGCCTCGATCGCGTCGACGGCGGTGGGGGCGAGCCCGGCGGTGGCCAGGGCCTGCCGGATCACCCGCTGCTGGGAGGGGCCGTTGGGGGCGGTGATGCCGTTGCTGGCGCCGTCCTGGTTGACCGCACTGCCGCGGACGACGGCGAGAATCGGGTGGCCTGCGCGGCGGGCGTCGGAGAGCCGTTCGAGCAGGACGACGCCGGCGCCCTCGCCCCAGCCGGTGCCGTCGCCGGCGGCGGCGAACGCCTTGCAGCGGCCGTCGGCGGCCAGCCCGCGCTGCCGGCTGAACTCGACGAAGGCACCCGGGGTGGCCATGACGGTGACGCCGCCGGCCAGCGCGAGGTCGCACTCGCCGGAGCGCAGGGCCTGGGCGGCCAGGTGGAGGGCGACCAGGGAGGAGGAGCAAGCGGTGTCGACGGTGATCGCCGGGCCCTCGAACCCGAGGGTGTAGGAGACACGGCCGGAGACCAGGCTGCCCGCGCTCGCCGTGGCGGCGTAGCCCTCGGCGCCGGTGCTGGACTGCCGCAGCAGCGTGGCGTAGTCGCTGTAGAGGACGCCGGCGAAGACGCCGGTGCGGCTGCCGCGCAGCTTGGTCGGGTCGATACCGGCGCGTTCCAGGGCCTCCCAGGAAGTCTCCAGCAGCAGACGCTGCTGGGGGTCCATGGTGACGGCCTCGCGCGGACTGATCCCGAAGAACCCGGCGTCGAACCGGCCGGCCCCGGTGAGGAAGCCGCCCTCCTGCACGTAGGAGGTGCCGGGGTGGTCGGGGTCGAGGTGGTAGAGCGTGTCGAGGTCCCAGCCGCGGTCGTCGGGGAAGCCGGAGACTCCGTCGCGGCCGTCGGCGAGCAGCCGCCAGAATTCCTCGGGGGTGCTCGCGCCGCCCGGGTAGCGGCAGCCCAGGCCCACGATGACGACGGGGTCGTCGAGGTCGGTGGCGGCGGCGCGTCGCGCGGCGGACGGGGTGGCCTGTTCGGCGAGTGCGCCGACCAGCTCGCCGCGCAGGAACGCCGTCAGTGCTTGGGCGTTGGGGTAGTCGAAGGTGAGGGTCGCGGGCAGCCGCAGTCCGGTGGCGGTGTTCAGGCGGTTGCGTAGTTCGACCGCGGTCAGGGAGTCGAAGCCCAGCTCGCTGAAGGCCCGGGCAGCGGGGATGGCGTCGCCGGAGGTGTGGCCGAGCACGGCGGCGACCTGGGTGCGGACCAGGTCCAGCAGCAGCCGGTCCTGGTCGGCCGGGGCCAGGTCGGCCAGGCGCTGGAGCAGCGTGGTGGCGTTCTCGCCGGTGGCGGCCCGCCGGGCGGGCTCGCGGACCAGGCCGCGCAGCAGCGGCGGCAGGCCGGCGTCGCCGTGCCGGGCGCGCAGCACGGTGTGGTCGAGGCGGATCGGCACGAGCAGGGGCCGCTCGGCGTGGGGGGCGGCGTCGAACAGCGCGAGGGCTTCGGTCAGGTCCAGGGGGGCGATGCCGCCGCGGGTGAGCCGTCGGCGGTCGACCTCCGACAGGCTTCCGGCCATGCCGGCGGCGGTGTCCCAGGCGCCCCAGGCCAGGGACGTGCCGGGCAGGCCGCGGCTGCGGCGGGCGGCGGCGAAGGCGTCGAGGAACGCGTTGGCGGCGGCGTAGTTGCCCTGGCCGGGCGTGCCGAGCAGGCCGGAGACGGAGGAGTACAGCACGAACGCGTCGAGGTCGGCGCCCGCGGTGGCCTGGTGCAGGTTGACGACCGCGTCCACCTTGGCGCGCAGGACCGCGGCGAGCCGGTCGGGGGTCAGGCCGGTGAGCACGGTGTCGTCGAGGACACCGGCGACGTGCACGACCGCGCGGACGTCCACGCCGTCCAGCGCCCGGTCGAGGGCGTCGCGGTCGGCGATGTCGCAGCGGTCCAGCCGGACGCGGGCGCCGGCCTCGGTCAGCTCGGACCACAGCTCGTGGGCGCCGGGCGCGTCGGCGCCGCTGCGGCTGAGCAGCAGCAGGTCGCGGACGCCACGGGAGTGCACGAGGTGGCGGACGAGCAGGCTGCCGAGGGTGCCGGTGGCGCCGGTGACGACCGTGGTCCCGGTCTCGCGGGTGTGGCCCGGCATCAGCAGGATGTTCTTGCCGATGTGCTTGGCCTGGCTGACGAAGCGGAACGCGTCCCGGGCCTGCCGGACGTCCCAGGCCCGAAGGGGCGGCAGGTGCAGCTCGCCGGCCTCGAACAGGGCGAGGATCTCGGTAAGCGTCGCGCCGATCCGGTCCGGGCCGGCCTCGAACAGGTCGAAGGGCCGGTAGTGGACGCCGGGGTGGTCGGCGGCGAGCCGCTCCGGGTCGCGCAGGTCGGTCTTGCCCATCTCCAGGAACCGGCCGCCGCTGGTCAGGAGGGTCAGCGAGGCGTCGATGTACTCGTGGGCCAGCGAGTTGAGCACGACGTCGACGCCACGGCCGTCGGTGGCGCCGGCGAACTTCTCGGCGAACTCGGTGTCGCGGGAGGAGGCGATGGCCTCGTCGGGCAGGCCGAGCGCGCGCAGGGCGTCCCACTTGGCGGGGCTGGCGGTGGCCAGCACCCGGGCGCCCAGGTGCCGGGCGATCTGGATGGCGGCGGTGCCGACACCGCCGGCGCCGGCGTGCACCAGCACGGTCTGTCCGGGCCGTACGTCGGCCAGGTCGACCAGCGCGTAGTACGCGGTGAGGAAGGCCATGGGCACGGCGGCGGCCTCGGCGTACGTCCAGCCGGACGGTATCGGGACGAGCAGGCGGGCTTCGGTGACGGCGACGGGGCCGAAGCCGCCGGCGAACGCGCCCATGACCCGGTCGCCCGGGGCGAGGTGCGGCACGTCCGGGCCGGCCTCCAGGACCACGCCGGCGGCCTCGCTGCCCAGGTCGAGGGGGTTGTCGCTGGGGTGGACGCCGAGGGCGATGAGCACGTCGCGGAAGTTCAGGCCGGCGGCGCGGACGGCGACCCGCACCATGCCGGGTTCCAGCGGGCCCTCGGGCGCCGGGCAGGCGGCCAGCCGCAGGTCGTCCAGGGTGCCGCCGCCCGCGCTCTCCAGCCGCCAGACCGGCGAGTCCGGCGGGTTCATCGCGGGGTCGGGGGCGATGCGGGCGAGCCGGGGAACGGTGACGGCGCCGACGCGGATCATGGCCTGGGGGGTGTCGCCGGCGGCGACCAGCGCGGGCAGCACGGCCCACGACGCGGCGCTGCCGTCGACGTCGGCCAGGACGATCCGGGCCGGGTACTCCGACTGTGTGGAGCGGACCAGGCCCCAGACCGCGGCGTGCGCGAGGTCCGTGGGGTCCTCGCCGGGGCCGCCGGCGACGGCTCCGGTGGTGGTGACGACGAGTGTGGTCTCGGCGAGCCGCTCGTCGCCGATCCACCGCTGCAGCGCCGCCAGCACTCGCTGGGTGGCTGCGTGGGCCCATGCGGCCGTCCCGCTCGGGTCCGCGGCGGGGTCGACGGGCACGGGCGGGCAGTCCAGCAGCAGTACGGCCGGCGGGCCGGTCAGGGAGTCCAGGTCGGCCAGGGGCAGGCCGGTGTCCCGTACGGCGCCGAGGGCGGCCCAGTCGTCGGGGGCCGGGGCGGGGTCCAGGGGGCGTTCGACCCAGTCGACGCCGTACAGCGAGCGGGACGCCTGCCGGGGTCCGGCCGCGACCTGGGCGGTGGTCACCGGCCGCATGACGAGCGAGCCGATCGTGACGACGTCGGCTCCGGTGCCGTCCGCGGCGAAGAGCGCGACCCGGTCGGCGCCGTTCGGGGTGAGCCGGACGCGCAGCGCGGTGGCGCCGACGGCGTGCACGGTGACGTCGGTGAAGGCGAACGCCATCCGGGCCGAGCTCTCGGCGCCGGCTTCGGCGAGCGCCACGGCGTGCAGTGCGGCGTCCAGGAGTGCGGGGTGGAGCTGGAATCGGGCGGCCTGGCCGGTCTCGGACTCGGGCAGTGCCACCTCGGCGTAGACGTCCCCGCCGAGCCGCCAGGCGGCGGTCAGGGCCCGGAACGCCGGCCCGTAGCCGAAGCCGGCGCCGGAGAGCCGCTCGTAGAACCCGTCGACCGGGAGCGGCGCGGCGCCGGTCGGCGGCCAGACCGTCAGGTCGGCCGGCGGGGCCTGCGGGCCGGTGGGCGCGAGGTATCCGGCGGCGTGCGGGGTCCACGGCTCGTCGGGCAGCGCGTCCTCGCGGCGGGAGTGGATGCCGACCGGGCGCCGTCCGGTCTCGTCGGCAGGGCCGGTGACGACCTGGAGCGCGACGCCGCTGGAGGCGGGGACGGCGAGCGGGGACTGGACGGTGAGTTCCTCCAGCACCGGCGCGCCGACCTGCTCCCCGGCCCGCAGCGCGAGTTCCACCATCGCGGTGCCGGGCAGGACAGCGGTGCCGAGGACTACGTGGTCGGCGAGCCAGGGGTGGGTCTGGAGGGCGAGCCGGCCGGTGAAGACGCTGCCGTCGCCGTCGGCGAGGGTCAGCACGGCGCCGAGCAGCGGGTGCTCGGTGCTCGCCAGCCCCAGGCCTGCGGCGTCGACCGTGACCAGGTCCGCCGGCGACGGCCAGTACTGCTGGTGCTGGAAGGGGTAGGTGGGCAGGTCGAGCCGCTCGGCCGGGTGGGCGGGGCAGAGCGCCGACCAGTCCACGGTGGAGCCGGCGACGTGGATCCGGGCCAGCGCGGTGAGGAACGTGGCGACCTCGTCGCGGTCCCGGCGCTGCGCGGCGACGCACGCCGGCGCGTCCGGCAGGTTCTCGGCGACCATCGCGGCCAGCACGGTGTCGGGGCCGAGTTCCAGGTAGCGCCCGGCACCCAGGGCGTGGAGCGCGTGGACGGCGTCGGCGAACCGGACCGGGCGGCGGACCTGGTCGACCCAGTGGTCGGGGTCGCTCCACTGCCCCACGGCGACCGGACGGCCGGTCACGCCGGAGACCGCGGCGAGGGTCGGTTCGGCGAAGCCGAGCGTGTCCACAACGGCGCGGAACTCGGCGAGCATCGGCTCCATCAGCCGGGAGTGGAAGGCGTGGCTGGTCCGCAGCCGGTTCGTCTTCCAGCCTGCGTCGCGGGCCTTGTGCGCGAAGCGGTCGATCGCGGCCTCCGGGCCGGAGAGCACGACCGCGGCCGGGCCGTTGACCGCGGCGATGTCGAGGTCGTCCAGTCCGGCTTCCCGTACGGCGTCCTCGGGGGCCTGCACGGCGAGCATCGCGCCGCCGGGCGGCAGCGCCTGCATCAGCCGGCCGCGCGCGACGACCAGCGCGGCGGCGTCGTCCAGGGAGAGCACCCCGGCGGCATGGGCGGCCGTGATCTCGCCGATGGAGTGGCCGGCGACGATCTCCGGCTCCAGGCCGAGGCCGCGCACGGTCTCCAGCAGGGCGACCTCGACCGCGAACAGGGCCGGCTGGGCGTAGCCGGTCCGGTGCAGCAGGTCGCTGTCGAGCACCTCCCGCAGCGGACGGTCCCCCGGCTGCCGTACGAGGTGCCGGTCGACCGCGGCGGCGACGGTGTCGAAGGCCTCGGCGTACCGGGGGAACCGCTCGGCGAGCCGCCGCCCCATGGCGAGCCGCTGTGCGCCCTGCCCGGTGAACAGGAAGGCGAGCTTGCCGCCGGTGGGCTCGCCGGTGACCAGGCCGGGGCCGGGCTCGCCGACGGCGAGGGCGGTCAGGCCGCGCTGCAGGGCGTCCCGGTCGTCGGCGAGCACCACGGCGCGGTGTTCCAGCGCGGCGCGCCCGGTCGCCAGCGCCCGGCCCAGGTCGCCGATCGACGCCTGCGGCCGGTCCTCGACAAAGGTGTGGAGCTGCCGGGCCTGTGCGCTGAGGGCTTCGGGGTCCCGGGCGGAGAGCACGACGGGCAGTGGCACGGGAACCGCCTGCCCCGGCTCGGACTCGGCCGGGGCAGGCGGTTCCTCGATGATCATGTGGACGTTGGTGCCGCTGACGCCGAACGCCGAGACGCCGGCCCGGCGGGGGGTGTCCCGGCGCGGCCAGGGGCGGGGCTGGGCCAGCAACTCCACCGCTCCGGCGGACCAGTCGACGTGCGGGCTGGGCTCGTCCAGGTGGAGCGACCTGGGCATGGTCTCGTGGCGCAGCGCCAGTACGGCCTTCATCACGCCGGCGACGCCCGCGGCGGCCTGGGTGTGGCCGATGTTCGACTTGATCGAGCCGAGCCAGGCCGGGCGGCCGCCGATGCGGTCCTGGCCGTAGGTGGCGAGGACGGCCTGGGCCTCGATCGGGTCGCCGAGGGTGGTGCCGGTGCCGTGTGCCTCGATCAGCTCGACGTCGTCGACGGACAGCCCGGCGTTGGCCAGGGCCTGCCGGATGACCCGCTGCTGGGAGGGGCCGTTCGGCGCGGAGATGCCGTTGCTGGCGCCGTCCTGGTTGACCGCGCTGCCCTTGATCACGCCGAGGACGGGGTGGCCGAGGCGCTGTGCCCGGGAGAGCCGTTCCAGCAGCACCAGGCCGACGCCCTCGGCGAGCCCGATGCCGTCGGCGGCGGAGGAGAACGCCTTGCAGCGACCGTCGGCGGCCAGGCCGCGCTGCCGGCCGAACTCGGTGAACGCGCTCGGGGTGGCCATGACGGTGACGCCGCCGGCCAGCGCCATCGTGCATTCGTCGGCGCGCAGGGCCTGGGCGGCGAGGTGGAGAGCGACCAGCGAGGAGGAGCAGGCGGTGTCGATCGTGACCGCGGGGCCTTCCAGCCCGAGTGTGTAGGACACCCGGCCGGAGAGGACGGCCGCGGTGGTGCCGGTGATGAGGAAGCCTTCGGCGGCCTGCACGGTGCCGCCGATGAGCCGGGCGTAGTCCTGGGTGTTGGAGCCGATGAACACGCCGGTGCGGCTGCCGCGCAGCGTGGTCGGGTCCACCCCGGCGCGTTCGAGCACCTCCCAGGAGGCTTCGAGCACCTGCCGCTGCTGCGGGTCCATGGACAGCGCCTCGCGCGGGCTGACGTCGAAGAACGCCGCGTCGAACGCACCGGCGCCGTCCAGGAAGCCGCCCTCGGAGGCGTATCCGTCGGTGTGCTCGGGGTCAAGGTCGTAGGCGTCGTCCAGGTCCCAGCCGCGGTCGGCGGGCGGGCGGCCGATGGCGTCGGTGCCGGTGTTCACCAGCCGCCACAGGTCGTCGGTGGTGCGGACCCCGCCTGGATAGCGGCAGCTCATCGCCACGATCGCGATCGGCTCCCGGTCGGGGGACTCGGCCTTGCGCAGCCGCTCACGGGTCTGGTGCAGATCCGCGGTGACTCGCTTGAGATAATCGAGGAGCTTGCCTTGATCCACCAACTCGGGCCTCACCAAGATCGGTTCGCGCGGAGCGCGGGAGAGCGACGCGAGGGACCGCCGGAGCGCTGTCTCGACGCCTGCCGGCCTGGGCCGAAGGTAGGTGGGCCGCGCGGGGGCGGCCCACCCCTAGCCCGCCCCTAGCTGGATAAGCCCGCCCCTAGCCGGATATTCCGCCCCTAGCTGGGCATCTACGACACTCCGAGCTCGTCGATGAACCGGAACACCTCGTCGGCGCCGGCGGCTTCGAGCTTGGCGCTGACCGACTCAGCGCCTGGTTCCCCGGCGTCGTCGAGCCCGTCGAGCAGGCCGCGCAGCCGCATGGCGACGCGCAGCCGCAGCGCGCTGTCGTCCGCGGTGGCGGCCAGCGACTCGGCCAGCTGGTCGAGGGTGGCGAGCACGGACTCGGGGGTCGTGGCGCCGCCGGTCACCAGGCGGTCCAGCAGCAGGTGGGCCACCGCCGCGGGGGTCGGGTGGTCGAAGACCAGCGTCGCCGGGAGGGTCTGGCCGGTGGCCGCGGCGAGGCGGTTGCGCAGGTCGACCGCGGTCAGCGAGTCGAATCCGAACTCCTTGAACGGGCGTCGGGCCTCCACGGCGTCCGGGCTGTCGTGGCCGAGCACCGCGGCGGCGTGGGCGCGGACCAGGTCCAGCACGATCTGGTCGTGCTCGTGCGGGGCCGCGGCGGTCAGTCGCTCCCGCAGCGCCGAGCCGGCGTCGGCCGGCGGGGCGGCCTCGGCGGCCTGCTGGGCGGCCCTTACGTCAGGCAGGTCGGCGATCAGCGGGCGAGGGCGGGCGATGGCGAAGGCCGGGGCGAAGACCGACCAGTCGACATCGGCGACCGCGAGAAACGTCTCCCCGGCGCCGGCGGCCTGGCGCATCGCGGTGATCGCCCCCTCGGGGGCCATGCCGCGCAGGCCGCGCCGACGCATGTAGTCCTCGCCGCCGGTGGCCTCGGCCATACCACCGCCGGCCCACAGTCCCCAGGCCACCGACGTGACCGGCAGGCCACGCTCGCGGGCCTGCGCGGCCAGTGCGTCGAGGGCGGCGTTGGCCGCGCCGTAGGTGCCCTGGCGGGCGCTGCCCCAGACACCGGCGTTGGAAGAGAACAGCACGACCTGCTCCAGGTGCTCGGGGTCGAGCAGGTCGAGCAGGTGGACCGCGCCGTCGACCTTGCCGGAGCGGACGTCGGCCAGCTCCGCCGGGGTGGCGTCGGCGAGCGGGGACGGGGTGAGCGTGCCGGCGGCGTGGACCACCGAGGTGACCGGTTCGGGCAGGGAGGCCAACAGCGCGGCGACCTGCTCGCGGTCGGCGGTGTCGCAGGCCGCGACGGTCACCCGCGCGCCGAGCGCGGCGAGTTCCTCGCGCAGTTCGGCGGCGCCGGGGGCGGCCTCGCCCCGGCGGCTGGTGAGTACGACGTGGCCGGCGCCGGATCCGGCGGCCCACCGGGCCACGTGCGCGCCGAGCGCGCCGGTGCCGCCAGTGATCAGCACGGTGCCGCGCGGCTCCCACAGCGGCGCGGCCGGATCGGCGGGGGCGGGCAGCAGGCGGCGGGCGAGGACGCCGGTGGCGCGGACGGCGACCTGATCCTCGTCGTCCAGGCCGGCCAGCACGGCCGCGATCCGCCCGGCGGCCCTCTCATCGAGCGTGGCGGGCAGGTCGAGCAGGCCGCCCCAGGCCTCCGGGTGCTCCAGCGCGAAGGTGCGGGCCAGCGCCCAGACCTGGGCGGGGGCGAGCCGGGACGCCGGGTCTCCGGGTACGGCGGCGACCGCGCCCCGGGTGAGGATCCACAGCGCGGTGTCCAGGCCGCCGGTCGCCCGCGTCAGGGCCAGCGTGTCGAGCAGCGCGCGGTCGTCGTCGCGCAGCGCCAGCAGCGAGACGACGCCGGAATAAGGCTTGGCGGCGAGTGTCTCCCGGTCGACGGTCGTGCCGTGCTCGACCTCGGCGCCGGCGGCGGCCAGCGCGAGGGTCACGTCGCCCGGGTCGATGTCGGCGGGGTGGAGCACCAGCCAGGTGCCCGACAGCCTGCCCGGTTCCGGCTCGGGCAGCGGCTTGAACGCGACCCGGAACCGCCAGGCGTCCAGTTGTGAGCGTTCCCGCCGGGCGCGGCGCCAGTCGGCGAGCGCGGGCAGCACCGGGGCGAGGGCGCCGGGGTCGACGCCGAGCGTCTGGCCGAGCGTCGTGGCGTCGGCGGTCTCGACGGCGGTCCAGAAGTCGTCGTCGGGGTCGTCGGTGGCCGCGCCGGGAGCGTCGGCCAGCCAGTAGTGCCGGTGCTGGAAGGCGTAGGTGGGGATGTCCAGGGCGCGGCGGCTGCCGGTGAGGACCGTCGCCCAGTCGACCGGCAGGCCGGCGACCCAGGCCTCGGCGAGGGTCCGTATCTCCCGGTCCGCGCCGTCCTCGTCCCGGCGGAGCGTGCCGGCCACGGCCGCGACCTCCGCGCCCTCGGCGGCGATGTCCTGGATGCCTGCGGTGAGCAGCGGGTGCGGGCTGACCTCGACGAAGTGCCGGTATCCGTCGGCGAGCAGGCGCTGGACGGCCGCGGCGAACCGGACCGGCCGCCGTACGTTGTCGTACCAGTAGTCGGCGCCGTCCTCGGGCGTCATGGGCTCGGCCCGCACGGTGGAGTACCAGGGGACCCGGCCGACGCCGATGCGCACCGGTGCGAGGAGTTCCAGGACGCGGTCGCGGAGCACTTCGACCTGGACGGAGTGGCCGGCGACGCTGGACTTGATACGGCGGGCCCGGACGCCGTCCGCCTCGCAGCGGGCGGCCAGTTCGTCGACGGCGCCCACCTCGCCGGCCACGATGACCGAGGTGGGGCCGTTCACCGCGGCGATCTCCAGCCGGCTCCGGCCCGGCTCGTCCTCGTAGGCGGCGATCCGGGCGGTCACGTCGGCCTCGTCGGCGGCGATCGAGAGCATCGCGCCGGCGTCGGCGATCGCCATCATCTCCCGGCTGCGCAGGGCGATGATCCGGGCCGCGTCGTCCAGGGTGAGCGCGCCTGCGACGCACGCCGCGGCGATCTCGCCCTGGGAGTGTCCGACGACCGCGGCCGGGGTGACGCCGTGCGCGCCCCACCAGGCCGCCAGGGAGACCATGACGGCGAACAGCACGGGCTGGACGACGTCGAGCCGGTCCAGGGACGGGGTGTCCGGTTCCTGGTGGAGCACCGCCGCCACCGAGAAGTCCAGGTACTGCGCGAGTGCGGCGTCGCACTCGCGCAGGCGGGCGGCGAACGCCGGGGAGCGGTCGAGCAGGCCGGCGGCCATGCCTTCCCACTGGCCGCCCTGCCCGGGGAAGACGAAGACGACCCCGCCGGGCGGCCCGGCCACGCCGGTGACGACATCGGCCGAGGGCCGCCCGTCGGCAAGGGCGGCCGGGCCTGCCGCGTCCAGCGCGACCGCGCGGTGCTCCAGCCGGGCCCGTCCGGCGAGCATGTGTGCGATGTCGGCCTGCGGCACGTCCGGCCGGTCGCGGAGGAAGGTGGCCAGTCGGCGTGCCTGGGCGGTCAGCGCGGCGCCGTCGCGGCCTGAGAGCAGCAGCGGTACGACCGGCAGCTCCGGGTTCTCCGGTGCGGGCGGGGCGGGCGGGGACTGTTCCAGGACGACATGGGCGTTGGTGCCGCTGATGCCGAAGGAGGAGACGGCGGCGCGACGCGGCCGGCCGGCCTGGGGCCACGGCTGTTCGGTGTCCAGCAGCGCTACGGCCCCGGAGTCCCAGTCGATGTGCGGGGAGGGCGCGTCGATGTGCAGGCTGCGGGGCAGCAGCCCGTGCCGCATCGCGAGGACCATCTTCATGAGCCCGGCGACACCGGCGGCGGCCTGGGTGTGGCCGAGGTTGGACTTGACCGACCCGAGCCGCAGCGGCCGGTCCTCGGACCGGTCCTGGCCGTAGGTGGCCAGGAGTGCCTGGGCCTCGACCGGGTCGCCCAGCTTCGTCCCCGTGCCGTGGGCCTCGACCGCGTCGACGTCCTGCGGGGTCAGGCCCGCGTCGGCGAGGGCGGCCCGGATCACCCGCTGCTGGGAGGGGCCGTTCGGTGCCGTCAGCCCGTTCGACGCGCCGTCCTGGTTCACCGCCGTACCCCGCACCACGGCCAGGACCGGGTGGCCGAGGCGCTGCGCGTCCGAGAGCCGCTCCACCAGCAGGACGCCGGCACCTTCGGACCAGGTGGCGCCGTCGGCGGCGGCGGAGAACGGCTTGCAGCGGCCGTCGGCGGCCGATCCGCCCTGGCGGGCGACCTCGACGAACGTGCCGGGGTTCGCCATCACCGAGACGCCGCCGGCGAGTGCGAGCTCGCACTCGCCGCGCCGCAGGGACTCCACGGCCAGGTGCAGGGCGACCAGGGAGGACGAGCAGGCGGTGTCGATGGTGAGGGCGGGGCCCTCCAGGCCGTAGACGTAGGCGACGCGGCCGGAGACCACGCTGCCGGAGACGCCGGTCGCGCGGTAGCCCTCGACTCCTTCGGGCAGCGTGGACAGGCCGGTGCCGTAGTCGTGGTACATCAGGCCGGCGAACACGCCGGTGCGGGAGCCGCGCAGCCCCAGCGGGTCGAGGCCGGCGCGCTCGAACGCCTCCCAGGAGGTCTCCAGGAGCAGCCGCTGCTGCGGGTCCATCGCCAGCGCCTCGCGCGGGGAGATGCCGAACAGCCCGGCGTCGAACTCTGCGGCGTCGTAGAGGAAACCGCCCTGCCGGGCGAAGTCGGTCCCGGTGAGGTCCCAGCCGCGGTCGGTCGGGAAGCCGGAGATCGCGTCGACCCCGTCGCGCAGCAGCTGCCAGAGGTCCTCGGGGGTGCGCACGCCGCCGGGGAACCGGCAGGCCATGCCGATGATCGCGATCGGTTCGTCGGTGCGGGCGGCGCTGGTACGGGCCGGTTCGGGCGTGCTCGGCAGCCGGTCGGAGCCGAGCGCCCGGTCGAGCAGGTACCGGGCGATGGCGCGGGCGTTGGGGTAGTCGAACGCGAGCGTCGCGGGCAGGGTGAGGCCGGTGACCAGGTGCAGCCGGTTGCGCAGCTCGACCGCGGTCAGCGAGTCGAAGCCGAGCTCGCGCAGCGCCCGGTTGCCGTCGATGGCGCTGCCGGTGGCGAATCCCAGGACGGCGGCGATGGTGCCGCGGACCAGTTCGGTGACGGTCTGCTCGCGCTCGGCCTCGGGCCGGCCGGCCAGCCGCTCGGCGAAGGCGCCCGGGCCGTCGGCGGCGGTGGCCCGGCGCGGGCCGGTGCGGACCAGCCCGGACAGGACGGGGGGAAGCAGTCCGCTCTCGGCGGTGGCCCGCAGCGCGGGCAGGCTGAGCGCGACCGGGACGGCCAGCGCGGTGTCGGCGCGCAGGGCGGCGTCGAACAGGGCCAGGCCCTGGTCGGCCTCCAGGGGCACGACGCCGCCGCGCCGCAGCCGGCGCCGGTCGGCGTCCGTGAGGTTGCCGACCATGCCGGTGTCGGTGTCCCACAGGCCCCAGGCCAGCGAAGTCGCGGGGATTCCTTCGGCCCTGAGCTGGGCGGCGTAGGCGTCGGTGAACGTGTTGGCGGCGGCGTAGTTGGCCTGGCCGGCGTTGCCGAGCAGGCCGGCGGCCGAGGAGAACAGCACGAACGCGCCGAGCGGCTGTCCGGCGGTGGCCGCGTGCAGGTTCGCGACGGCGTCCACCTTGGCCCGCATGACGGCGTCGAGCCGGTCGGGGGTGAGGTCGGCCAGCATCCCGTCGTCGAGCACACCGGCGGTGTGGATCACGGCGCTGACCGTCACGCCGCTCAGCGCGGCCTCGACGGCGGCCGGGTCGGTGACGTCGCAGACGACGGCGCGCACCTGCGCGCCGTCGAGGTCGAGGGTTCCGCCGGATCGGGACAGCAACAACAGGTCACGGACGCCGTGAGCGGCGACGAGATGCCGGGCGACGAGGCGGCCGAGCGTGCCGGTGGCTCCGGTGACGACCACCGTGCCTGCGGTCAGGTCGGGGAGTTCGCCGTCCGGACCGGCGTGCCGGGCGATCCGGGGCACGAGGATCGTCTCCCCGCGCACGGCCGCCTGGTGGTGACCGGCCGCGAGCAGGTCCGCGATGCGTTCCATGGCCGGGGTGTCGACAAGGGCGAGCCGCCCGGGATGCTCACTCTGCGCGGACCGCACCAGCCCCCACAGAGCGGCGGCGACCAACCCGGGCACGGTGTCCCCGGGGTCGGCGGCGATCGCCCCGTCGGTGCGCACGACCAGGTGGGTGCCCGCCCACCTCTCGTCGCCGAGGAACCGTTGCAGGGTCTCCAGCAGCCGCCCGGTCTCGCCCCGTACGGCGGCACCGTTCGGGGCGGCGTCGCTCGCGCAGTCCAGCACGAGCACGTCCGGGGTGTCGTCGGGGAGCGGGTCGCCGAGCGCGATCGTCGGCAGCGGGCCGGTCGCGCCCGCCGGCACGCCGGCGTCCACCCAGTCCAGTGTGTACAGCGACGTGCTGGGTACGGCGCCGATCTGGTCGGCGGTGACCGGCCGGACCGCGAGCGCGTCGATGTCGAGGACGGGAAGCCCGGCCGCGTCGGCGGCGTGCAGCCGGACGGTCTCCGCGCCCTCGGCCACGGTGAGCCAGACACGCAGCGAGCCGGCGCCGACGGCGTGCAGACGGACGCCGCTGAACACGAACGGCAGCCGGGCCGCGCCATCCTCGCCGGTCACCAGGCCACCGGCGGCGAGAGCGTGCAGGCAGGCGTCGAGGAGCGCCGGGTGGACGCCGTAGCCGTCGGTGTCGCGGTCGGCGTCGAGGGCCACTTCGGCGAGGATCTCACCGTCGCGCCGCCACACCTGGCGCAGGCCCTGGAACGCCGGCCCGTAGACCAGGCCGGCCTCGGCCAGCGCGGCGTAGAGGGCCTCGGCCTGGACGGGGTCGGCGTCCCGTGGCGGCCACGGCTGGTCCGCCGGTTCGGTCGTCGGCCCGGCCGGGCGCAGGGTGCCGGTGGCGTGCGGTGTCCAGGGATGCTCCCGGTCGGGGCGGGAGTGGAGGGTGATCGTACGGCGGCCGGTGCCCCGCTCGGGTGGGGCGACCGTGACGCGCAGGTCGACGCCGCCGGTCTCGGGAAGCGCCAGCGGGGCTTGGAGGAGGAGTTCCTCGACGACCGGGGTGTCGGTGAAGTCACCGGCCGCGAGCGCCAGTTCGACCAGCGCCGCGCCGGGGAGCAGGACGGTGCCGAGGACGTCGTGGTCGGTGAGCCAGGGCTGGGTGCGCCGGGAGACGCGCCCGGTGAAGACCACGGTGTCGGAGTCGGGAAGGAGGACGGCGGCGCCCAGCAGGGGATGGCCGGTGCCGTCCAGCCCGGCTTCCGCGAGGTCGCCGGTGCCGGGCGCGGAGGTCAGCCAGTAGTGCTGCCGCTGGAAGGGGTAGGTGGGCAGGTCGGGCAGCCAGCGGCCCCCTTCGAGCCAGCTCCGCCAGTCGACGTCGACGCCCCGGACCCACGCCTCGCCCAGGGCCCGGACCTGCGCGGCCGGACCGTCCTCGCCCCGCCGCAACGTCCCCCACACCCCCGCATCCGGGGCAGACTGCTCCAACGCCAACGCCAGCACCGGATGCCCCGACACCTCCGCGAACAACCGGAACCCACCCTCGGCAGCCAGCCCCTCCACCACCGGCGCGAACCGCACCTGCTCCCGCAGATTCGACCACCAGTACCCCGCGTCCACAGGCTCGGTAACCCGCTCACCCGTCACCGTCGAATACCACGGAATCACCGGCACCACGCCCTCGACGCCCGCCAGCGCGGCCAGAACCGCCTCTCGTACCGGCTCCACCTGCGACGAGTGCGACGCGTACCCCACCTCCACCAGCCGCGCCCGCACACCGCGCTCCTCACACCACGGCACGAACGCCTCCAGCAAGGACCGCTCCCCCGCCACCACCACCTGCGACGGAGAATTCACCGCAGCCACCACCAGCCCCGCCCACTCCGGCCCGGCCAACCACCCCGCCACCTCGTCAGCAGCCGCGCCGACCGACGCCATCCCCCCACTCCCGTCCAGATCCACCAGCGCCTGCGAGCGGGCCGCCACCACACGGGCGCCGTCCCGCACCGACAACGCCCCCGCCACGACCGCGGCCACCACTTCCCCCTGCGAATGCCCCACCACCGCCGCGGGGACAACCCCGTACGAAGCCCACCACGCCGTCAGCGCCACCCCCACCGCCCACAACACCGGCTGCACCACCTCCACCCGCGTCAGCCACTCGTCCCTCCCGCGCAGGACGGCCTCCACGGAGAATCCGACGTGCGGCCACAGCGCCGCGTCGCACTCCCGCAACCGCTCCGCGAACGCCGGCGAATCCAGCAGCCCCACCGCCATCCCCAACCACTGCCCACCCTGACCCGCGTAGACGAACACCACATCGGAGTTGCCCAGCGGGGATCCGGTGACCGGCCCGAGGCCGGCGGCCACCGCGTCGAGGGTCTCGATGTCCCAGGCGACGGCCCGGACGGGCAGGGCGCCCCGGTTGATGAGCGTCGCGCCGAGGTCGGCCAGGGAGGCACCGGTGGTGCGCAGGTGGTTCCGGACGGTGGTGGCTTGGGCGCGCAGTCCGTCGGGGTCTGCTCCGGCGAGCGGGAGGGGAACCACTCCCGGGGTGCCCGCCGGTACGGGGGCGGGGATGGGAGCGGGGGTGGGTGCCTGTTCGAGGATGACGTGGGCGTTGGTGCCGCTGAAGCCGAAGGAGGAGACCGCGGCCCGGCGGGGGGAGTCTGCGGCGGGCCAGGGCCGTGCGGTGGTGAGCAGCTCCAGCGCGCCGGAGGACCAGTCGATGTGCGAGGAGGGCGCGTCGACGTGCAGCGTCTTCGGCAGCACGCCGCGGCGCATGGACTCCACCATCTTGATCACACCGCCGATGCCGGCGGCGGCCTGGGTGTGGCCGAGGTTCGACTTCAGCGAGCCGAGCCAGAGCGGGGCCCGCCGGTCGCGGCCGTAGGTGGCCAGCAGGGCCTGGGCCTCGATCGGGTCGCCGAGCCGGGTCCCGGTGCCATGGGCCTCGACCGTGTCGATCTGGGCCGGGGTGAGCCGGGCGTCGGCCAGCGCGTCGAGGATGACCCGTTGCTGGGAGGGGCCGTTCGGCGCGGTGAGCCCGTTGGAGGCGCCGTCCTGGTTCACGGCGCTGCCCCGCACCACCGCGAGGACCGGGTGGCCGAGGCGCTGGGCGTCGGACAGGCGCTCGACCAGCACCACGCCCGCGCCCTCCGACCAGCCGGTGCCGTCGGCGGCCTCGGCGAAGGCCTTGCACCGCCCGTCGGCGGCCAGCCCGCCTTGCCGGGCGAACTCGACGAACGTGTTCGGGGTGGCCATCACGGTGACGCCGCCGGCCAGCGCCATCGCGCACTCGCCCCGGCGCAGCGACTGCACCGCCAGATGCAGCGCGACCAGCGACGACGAGCAGGCGGTGTCGATGGTCAGGGCGGGGCCCTCGAGACCGAAGGTGTAGGCGACGCGGCCGGAGACGACACTTCCGGAGGTGCCGGTGGCCAGGTAGCCCTCGACGCCGTCGGGCAGCGTCGTCAGCTGGGCGGCGTAGTCGTGGTACATGACGCCGGCGAACACGCCGACACGGGAGCCCTTGACGCCGAGCGGGTCGAGACCGGCCCGTTCGAACGCCTCCCACGCGCACTCCAGCAGCAGCCGCTGCTGCGGGTCCATGGCCAGGGCCTCGCGCGGGGAGATGCCGAAGACGGCCGGGTCGAACGCGCCCGCCTCGTCGAGGAAGCCGCCCTCCTGGGCGAAGTCCTCGTCGGCGAACGTCCAGCTGCGGTCGTCCGGGAAGCCGGTGATCGCGTCCCGGCCTGCGTCCAGCAGGTCCCAGAGTTGCTCGGGCGTGCCCACCCCGCCGGGGTAGCGGCAGGACACGCCGACGATCGCGATCGGCTCGGCCGCCTTCTCCTGGACGTCGACGAGGTCCCGGCGGGCCTGACGAAGGTCTGCGGTCGCCCGCTTGAGGTAGTCGCGGAGCTTCGCTTCGGTATCCATGTCTCGCCAACTCCAGATGCTTGGGCGGGTTGAGGTGGGGTGAGTTGGGGGGCGCTGGGAGGTGAGTCGGGGTCGGTCAGTTCGCGCCGAGTTCGCCGTCGAGCAGGCTGAACAGCTCGTCGTCGTCGGCGGCGGCGATGTCGGCATCGGTGCCCGGGGCGTCCGCGGGGGCGTCGCCGGCTGGGCGGGCGGGGCTCGTCCATTCAGCGAGCAGCGCCCGCAGTCGGAGCGCGACCGTGGTCCGGGTCGCCTCGGTCGGGGTGCTCATCACCAGACTGGTTTCCAGTCGGGCCAATTCGTCCAGGAGCCCCGTGTCGCCCTCGGTCTCCTCGGGGGCGAGCCGGTCGCAGAGGGCCTCGGCCAGCGCCAGCGGGGTCGGGTGGTCGAAGATCAGGGTCGGTGCGAGCCGCAGTCCGGTGTCGGCGGCCAGGCGGTTGCGGAACTCGACCGCGGTGAGCGAATCGAAGCCCAGCTCCCCGAAGGCGCGAGTGTCGCCGATATCGGCCGGGTTGGCGTGGCCGAGCACCGCGACCGCGTGGGTGCGGACCAGTCCGAGCAGGATGCGGGTCTGCTCGGCGGCGGACAGCTCGGCCAGCCGCCTGATCAGCGCGCGGTCCCGGCCACCGGTGGCGGCCGGGCGGGCAACCACGCGGGCCGGTGCCGGCACCAGGCCGGTGAGCAGCTCCGGGAGCCGGCCGGCGGCGGCTGCGGGCCGGAGGGCGGGCAGGTCGAGGCCGACCGGGACGACCAGGGCGGCGTCGATACTGAGGGCGGCGTCGAAGAGAGCGAGCGCGGCGTCGGTGCCCAGCGGCACGATTCCGCCGCGGCCGAGCCGCTCGCGATCGGCCTCGGTCAGGGCGCTGCCGAGGCCGGTCTCCCACAGGCCCCAGGCCAGAGAGGCGGCCGGAACCCCCTCGGCCCGCAGCTGCGCGGCGTAGGCGTCCAGGAACGTGTTGGCCGCGGCGTAGTTGGCCTGGCCGGCGTTGCCGAGCAGGCCGGCGACCGAGGAGAACAGCAAGAACGCGCCGAGCGGCCGGCCGGCGGTGGCCGCGCGCAGGTTGACCGCGGCGTCCACCTTGGCGGCCAGGACGGACGCGAGCCGGTCGGGCCTCAGCGAGGTGAGCATCGCGTCGTCCGTGACACCGGCGGCGTGCAGCACCGCACCGACCTCGACCGGGCCGAGCAGACGCCGGACGGCGGCCGGGTCGGCCAGGTCGCAGGCCTCCAGCCGTACGTCGGCGCCGACGGCGGCCAGCTCGTCGGCCAGGCCCGCGGCACCGGGTGCGTCGGGGCCGCGTCGGCTGACCAGCAGCAGGTCCTTCACCCGGTGGGTGACGACGAGGTGGCGGGCTAGCGCGGCACCGAGGGCTCCGGTGGCGCCGGTGAGGACGACGGTCCCCTTGCCGAGAGGGTCGGGTACGGGCGGAGATGTCGGTACGGAGGGTGCGGTCGGCGGTGTCGGCGCGAGGGGTACCGCGGCCAGGCGCGGCACCAGGACGGCGTCGGCGCGGATCGCCGCCTGCGCGAGGCCGGCCTCTACGACGCCTGGGAGAAGCCGGCTTCCGGGGTCTGTGCCTGTGCCTGTGTCGATCAGGGTGAACCGGCCGGGGTTCTCGGTTTGGGCGGTGCGGACCAGGCCCCAGAGAGGGGCATGGGTCAGCCCGGGCACGGGGTCGGCGGTGCTCGTGGCCACCGCTCCCGAGGTCAGCACCACAAGGTGGCTGCTGTCCCAGACCGGGTCGGTGACCCAGTCCTGGAGCGTGCGGAGGGCGGCCTCGAGCGCCTGCCGGACGGCGGCCGGTCCTGCCGTCGGCGACGCGGTGGCGTCGAGCACGACGACCGAGGGCGCGCTGGGCAGCGTCGGCAGCGGTTCACCCAGCCGCAGGTGATGCCACCCGGCAGCTTCCCCACCGGTGATCACCGTGGGCGAGGGCTGCCAGTCCACGGTGTAGAGCGCGGGCGCGTCGGTGACCGGTTCCGCGGCGACCGGCCGCAGCGCGGCCCGTTCGATCTGGGCCACCGGCAGCCCGGTGCGGTCTGCGATCGCCAGCCGCACGCCGCCGGACCCGTTCGAGCTGAGCCGTACGAGCAGGGCGGTCGCGCCCCCGGCCACCAGCCGCACATCGGAGAACGCGAACGGCAGGTGGGCGTCCCCGTCCCTGAGCAGGCCACCGGCGGCGATGGCGTGCAGCGCGCTGTCCAGCAGCGCAGGGTGGAGCGCGAAACCAGCGGACGATTCGGCGATCTCGACCTCGGCGAACACGTCGTTCCCGGCGCGCCAGACCCGGCGCAGGCCTTGGAACGCCGGCCCGTATCGCAAGCCCGCCGCGTCCATCGCCGGATAGAAGTCGGCGAGGTCGAGTTCCTCGGCCTCGGCCGGGACGGTGACGGTCGTCGGCTCGGCGCCGGTGTCCTCGGACAACAGGCCCGTGGCGTGCTCGGTCCAGGGCGCCTCGGCCCCGGTCCGGGAGTGCACGCTCATGGGCCGGCGATTCGCGTCGTCCAGCGCGCCGACCGTGACCCGGACCTGCACGGTTTCCCGGTCCGGCAGGACGAGCGGGGCATGCAGCAGCAGCTCTTCCAGCACCGGGGTGCCCACCTGGGAGCCGACCGTCAGGGCCATCTCGACCAGCGCGGCACCCGGCACGACCGTACGACCGTAAACGGTGTGGTCGACCGCCCAGGGGTGGGTCGCCGCGGACAGCGAGCCGGTGAACAGCACCACGCCGGAACCGGGCACTTCGGCCGCCGCGCCGAGGATCGGGTGGCCGGTGCCGGTCAGGCCGAGGGCCGTGACGTCCCCGCCGACGCCGTTCCGGGGCCGGGGCCAGAACCGCCGGTGCTGGAACGGGTAGGTCGGCAGGTCTACGACGGCCCGGCCGACCAGCGCGGTCCAGTCGACGGGTTGGCCGTGAACGTACAACTCGGCGACCGCCCGGAGCAGGGTGTGTGTCTCGGGGCGGTCCCGGCGCAGTGCCGTGACCGTGGTCAGTTCGGGGCGGCTGTCCTGGATCAGTGCGGTGAGTACGGCGTCGGGGCCGAGTTCGAGCACACGGGCGGCGTCGAGAGCTGTGACCGCGTCGGCGAATCGGACCGGTTGGCGCGCCTGGTCGACCCAGTAGTCGGGGTCCGACCACTGGCCGGGTTCGACGGGGCGGCCGGTCACCGTGGAGACAGCTGGGAGCGTCGGCTCGGCGAAGGTGAGTGTCTCCACGACCGTGCGGAACTCGGCGAGCATCGGCTCCATCAAACGGGAGTGGAACGCGTGGCTCGTACGCAACCGGTTGGTCTTCCATCCTCGCTCACCGGCCAGTGAGGCGACCTGCTCCACGTCCGCCTCAAGCCCCGACACCACCACCGCGGCCGGGCCGTTCACCGCCGCGATGTCGATGTCCGGGAACGCCTCCCGCACCTCCGCCTCCGAGGCACCCACCGCCATCATCGCCCCACCGGACGGCAACGCCTGCATCAACCGGCCCCGAGCCGCCACCAGCGCCACCGCATCCGCAAGGCTCAGGACCCCAGCCGCGTAGGCAGCCGTGATCTCGCCGATCGAGTGGCCCGCGACGATGTCCGGGGTCACGCCCCAGGACCGCACGAGCGCCAGGAGAGCGACCTCCACCGCGAAGATGGCCGGCTGGGCACACCCAGTCTGATCCAAGGACGCTTCATCCAGCTCGTGCAGCGAAAGATCCAGAGCCGCACACACCTCGTCGAAAGCCGCCGCGAACACCGGGAACGTCTCATACAACTCCCGGCCCATCCCCACCCGCTGCGACCCCTGACCGGTGAACACCACTGCCAGACGCCCTTCGACGACCGTCCCGGTGATGGCCCGATCAGTGAAGGCGCTCAGCGACTCCTGCGGCGTTTCGCGGTCCTCGGCCAAGACCACGGCGCGCTGCGGCAGCGCCGCTCGGGTGGTCAGGGCTGCCGCGAGCCGGCCCAGGGGCAGGTCATCCCTTTCGGCGAGTCGGCCTGCCAGAACGTGCAGGGCGTCCGGGTCGGCCGCGCTGAGCACGATCGGGGTGAGCGGTAGGGTGGGCGCCGGTTCTGTCGGGGTAGTGGTCGGTTCGGGTGCGGCTTCGAGGATGACGTGGGCGTTGGTGCCACTGATCCCGAAAGACGACACCGCCGCCCGCCGCGGCCGACCCACCTCCGGCCACGACCGCGCCCGCGTCAGCAACTCCACCGCACCCGCAGACCAGTCCACCTGCGACGACGGCGCATCCACATGCAACGTCCGCGGCAGCGACCCGTGCCGCATCGCCTGCACCATCTTGATGATCCCCGCCACACCCGCCGCCGCCTGAGCATGCCCGATGTTCGACTTCACCGAACCCAGCCACAACGGCTCCCCGGAACGATCCTGGCCATACGTCGCCAGCAACGCCTGCGCCTCGATCGGATCACCCAGCCGCGTCCCGGTCCCGTGCGCCTCCACCGCGTCGACCTCGGCTGCGGACACACCCGCATTCGCCAACGCCTGACGGATCACCCGCTGCTGCGACGGGCCGTTCGGCGCGGTCAGCCCGTTGGAAGCCCCGTCCTGATTCACCGCCGAGCCCCGCACCACCCCCAACACCGGATGCCCGAGCCGCCGCGCATCCGACAGCCGCTCCACCAGCAGCATGCCGACGCCCTCGGCCCAGCCGGTGCCGTCGGCGCCCTCGGCGAACGACTTGCACCGCCCATCCGCCGCCAGCCCCCGCTGCCGCGAGAACCCGATGAAGGTATTCGGAGTGGCCATCACGGTCACACCACCGGCCAGCGCCGCCTCACACTCCCCACTGCGTATCGCCTGCACCGCCAGATGCAACGCCACCAACGACGACGAACACGCCGTATCCACCGTCACCGCCGGACCCTCCAGCCCGAACGAGTACGACACCCGCCCCGACGCGACACTCCCACTCGTGCCGAGGAAGCCCTCGGCGCTCTCAGTGGACTGGTCGAGCACCAGGCCATAGTCGTTGTACATCACGCCGACGAACACGCCGGTCCGTGTTCCGGTGACCGCGGTGGGGTCGACGCCGGCGCGTTCGAACGCCTCCCAAGAGGTCTCCAGGAGCAGCCGGTGCTGCGGGTCCATCGCCAGTGCCTCACGCGGCGAGATCCCGAACAGACGCGGGTCGAAATTTCCGGCGTCAGGCAGGAATCCGCCGTGTCGGGTGTAGGAGGTGCCGGGGTTGCTCGGGTCCGGGTCGTACAACGCGTGGAGGTCCCAGCCCCGGTCGTCGGGGAAGGGCACGATCCCGTCCCGACCGTTCGCGACCATGTCCCAGAGTTCGTCCGGGCTGCTGACGCCACCGGGGTAGCGGCAGGCCATGCCGACGATCGCGATCGGTTCGTCGGAGTCGACCGTGGCGGTGGCGACCGCTGTGGCGGCGCTCCGGCCGACCAGTTCCCCGGCGACGAAGGCGGCCAATGCCTCTACTGTCGGGTAGTCGAAGACCAGCGTGGAGGGCAGGCGCAGTCCGGTCGCGGAGGACAGGCGGTTGCGCAACTCCACCGCGGTAAGCGAGTCGAAGCCCAGTTCACTGAAGGGGTGACCGACCGCCACCCGGTCGGCGGACTGATACCCCAGCACTTCTGCGACCTGCATTCGCACGAGGCCGAGCACGGCGTGATCGCGTTCCGCCTGCGGCAGGGCCTCCAGCCGCCGCCCGAGGGCGCTCGTGGCACGGGCGTGGGCACGCTTCGGCGCGAAGCCCTCCAGGAGCGGCGATACGGCGGTCGCGTTGCGCAGTGCGGGCAGGTCGAGGGCCAGCGGCGCGAGGTGTGGTCGTGCGGTGCCGAGGGCGGCGTCGAAGGCGGCCAGTCCCTGCTCCCGGGTGAGGGGCAGGATGCCGCCGCGGCGCATGCGGTCCCGGTCGGCGTCGGTGAGCACATCACCCATACCGGCCTCCCACAGGCCCCAGGCCAGCGAAGTCGCCGGAATCCCCTCAGCCCGCAAGCCAGTGGCATAGGCGTCCAGGAACGCGTTCGCCGCAGCGTAATTGCCCTGCCCCGCATTCCCGAACAACCCCGCCGCCGACGAATACAGCACGAACGCGCGAAGCGGCTTGCCCCGCGTCGCGGCAACGAGGTTACGGGCCGCGTCGACCTTGGCCCGGAAGACCGTGTCCAGGCGCCCCGCAGTCAGCGATTCGAGGGTGCCGTCGTCGAGAACACCGGCTGCGTGGATCACCGCCGTCACCGGCTCATCACCCAGGACCTCGACGACAGCGGCCGCATCCGAGACATCACAAGCCACCGAACGCACCACCGCACCATCCAACTCCACCACCCCACCCGACCGGGACAGCAACAACAGCTCCCGCACGCCATGCACCCGCACCACATGCTGGGCAACCAGCCGCCCCAGCACGCCCGTCGCACCAGTGACCACCACGACACCATCACCCAGATCCACCCGGGCCGACGGCACCTGAACCCGCACCAGACGCGGCACCCGCACGACACCGTCACGCACCACCGCCTGCGGCAACGGAAGAACCAACTCCTCGACCGCGTCCAGGAGATGAATCCGCTCCGGATGCTCCGCCTGCGCCGACCGCACCAAACCCCACAAAGCGGCACCGTCAGGATCGGTGATCTCCTCACCGGCCGCCCCGAACGTCCGCACCACCAACCGCGAACCAACCCACGCCGCATCCGCCAACCACTCCTGCACCAGCGTCAGCAGAGCAGCCGCCCGACCCCGCGCACCACCCGCCGCCGTGGCATCCACCACCAGCACCGGAACAGCCGTATCCGGCAAGGGATCACCCAGCGCGATCACGACCGGCACCTCCGCCGAGGCCGTCACCCCCCGCGCCACCCACTCCACCTCATACAGCAGCCGATCGGCGAGGCCACCGAGCCTGGCCGGCGCGACCGGCCGCAGGGCCAGACCCTGCACCTCGGCCACCGGGCCACCCGCCGAGTCGGCCAGCGTGACCCGGACCGTGTCGGTACCCGGCGCGGGGGCGATCCCGACCCGCAGACTGCTCCCTGCCGACCCCACGACCCGCACTCCGGTGAAGCCGAACGGCAAGCGGACACCGCCCTCGGCCGGGAGCGCACCGCCCGCGCCGATCGCGTGCAACGCCGCGTCGAACAGCGCCGGATGCACTCCGTAGCCGCCGACCGAGTCCTCGATACCGACCTCGGCGAACACCTCTTCGCCCCGCCGCCAGAGCCGCCGCAGGCCCTGGAAGGCCGGTCCGTAGGACAGGCCCGCATCCGCGAACGCCTCGTACACGCCGTCCAGTCCGAGTTCCTCCCCACCCACCGGCGGCCACACCACCAAGTCCGTGGTGTCGTCGCTGGATTCGGGTTCGGTGGTCAGCAGGCCGCTGGCGTTGGTGGTCCATGCGGTGGGCTCGTCGTCGGGGCGGGAGTAGACGGTCAGTGCGCGCCTGCCGGTGTCGTCCGGCGCGTCGACCAGGACTCTCAGTCGGACGGGGGCCTCGGCGGGAAGCATCAGCGGTTCACGCAGTACCAGTTCCTCCACCGCCGGGGTGCCGGCCCGGGCGCCCGCCGCGAGTGCCAGCTCGACCAACGCGGTGCCCGGGACGACGAGCGTTTCGTGGACGCGGTGGTCGGTGAGCCAGGGCTGGCTTGCGGTGGAGAGGGTTCCGGTGAGCAACAGACCGCCGGAGTCAGGGAGTTCGGCCGCGGCCGGGAGGAGCGGGTGGTCGGAGGTGTCGAGGCCTGCCGCGGTCACGTCGCCGGTCGGCGGCGTGGGGGCCAGCCAGTACCGCTGGTGCTGGAACGGGTAGGTGGGCAGTTCGGCACGGGCACCGTCACCGAGCACCGCCCGCCATTCGACGCGCTGCCCGTGAACGAAGAGCTCGGACACGGCGGTGAGCAGCGTCATGGCCTCGTCCCGGTCCCGGCGCAGCGCGGCCACAGTGACCGCGTCCGGGCTCGCCTCGCCGATCAACGCGGTGAGTAGGCCGTCCGGACCGAGTTCGAGTACGCGCTCGGCGCCCAGAGCGGCCGCGACATCGGCGAACCGAACCGGCTCGCGGACCTGCCGCACCCAGTAATCCCGGTCGGTCCACTGGCCCGGCACCACCGCCGCGCCGGTCACCGTGGACTGCGCGGCCAGAGTGGGTTCGTTGAACGTCAGGCTCTCCACCACGGCGCGGAACTCCGCCAGCATCGGCTCCATCAACCGCGAATGGAACGCGTGACTCGTCCGGAGTCGGTTCGTCTTCCAACCGCGGTCCTTCGCCAGCACCGCCATGCGCTCGACGTCGGCCTCGACGCCGGAGACGACGACCGCGTGCGCCCCGTTGACCGCCGCGATGTCCAGGTTCGAGAAGGCCCTCCGTACCTGCGCCTCCGAGGCACCGACCGCCAGCATCGCGCCGCCCGTCGGCAACGCCTGCATCAACCGGCCCCGAGCCGCGACCAGCGTCGCCGCATCCGCAAGGCTCAGGACCCCAGCCGCGTAGGCAGCCGTGATCTCGCCGATCGAGTGGCCCGCGACGACGTCAGGCTCCACACCCCAGGACCGCACCAACGCCAGCAGCGCCACCTCCACCGCGAAGATCGCAGGCTGCGCCCACCCAGTCTGGTCCAAGGAGGCCGCGTCCAACTCAAGCAGCGGAAGATCCAGAGCCGCACACACCTCATCGAAAGCCGCCGCGAACACCGGGAACGTCTCATACAACTCCCGGCCCATCCCCACCCGCTGCGACCCCTGACCAGTGAACACCACCGCCAAGCGACCCGGCCCGGCCGCACCGGCCAACGGGTGGGTTCCGGCAGCCACCGCCGCCAGCCCGGTGTCCAGCCCGGTGCGGTCGCTCGCGAGGAGGACTGCCCGGTGCCGCAGACGCGCGCGGGTAGCCAGGGCCCGGCCGACCTGGTCCAGAGCCGCGTCGGCCGGGATGTCCCGCCGGAGACGCTCGGCGGCCTCCCGCAGCGCGTCCGGCTCCGCCGCGGTGAGCACCACAGGGACGACGGGCGGCGCGGCGACGGCCACCGGAGTGGGCTCGTCCGTCGGGGCTTCGAGGATGACGTGAGCGTTGGTGCCGCTGATCCCGAAAGACGACACCGCCGCCCGCCGCGGCCGACCCGCCTCCGGCCACGACCGCGCCTCCGTCAGCAACTCCACCGCACCCTCAGACCAGTCCACCTGCGAGGTGGGTGCGTCCACATGCAGCGTCCGCGGCAGAAGCCCGTGCCGCATCGCCTGCACCATCTTGATGATCCCCGCCACACCAGCGGCAGCCTGGGCGTGACCGATGTTCGACTTGATCGCCCCCAGCCACAACGGCTCCCCAGAACGATCCTGACCGTACGTCGCCAGCAACGCCTGCGCCTCGATCGGATCACCCAGCCCGGTCCCGGTCCCGTGCGCCTCCACCGCGTCCACGTCGTCGACGGACAGGCCGGCGGACTCGAGCGCGGCGCGGATCACCCGCTGCTGGGAGGGGCCGTTCGGCGCGGTCAGCCCGTTGGAGGCCCCGTCCTGGTTCACGGCACTGCCGCGCACCACCGCCAGGACCGGGTGCCCGAGCCGCCGCGCATCCGACAGCCGCTCCACCAGCAGCATGCCGACGCCCTCGGCCCAGCCGGTGCCGTCGGCGCCCTCGGCGAACGACTTGCACCGCCCATCCGCCGCCAGCCCCCGCTGCCGCGAGAACCCGATGAAAGTGTTCGGGGTGGCCATCACGGTCACCCCGCCGGCCAGCGCAGCCTCACACTCCCCGTTGCGTATCGCTTGAACGGCCAGGTGCAACGCCACCAACGACGACGAACACGCCGTATCCACCGTCACCGCCGGACCCTCCAGCCCGAACGTGTACGACACCCGCCCCGACGCGACGCTGCCGGAGCTGCCCGTGCTGAGGAAACCCTCGACGCCGGGCGGCACCTCGGCGGTCTGCGAGCCGTAGTCGTGGTACATCACGCCGGCGAACATGCCGATCCGATGGCCGCGCAGCCCCAGCGGGTCGATCCCGGCGCGTTCGAACGCCTCCCAGGAGGATTCGAGCAACAGCCGTTGCTGCGGGTCCATCGCCAGCGCCTCGCGGGGCGAGATCCCGAACAACCCCGGGTCGAACTGAGCGGCGTCCCGGAGGAAACCGCCCTCCCGGGTGTACGAGGTGCCGGGGTGGTCGGGATCCGGGTGGTAGAGGTTCTCGAGGTCCCAGCCTCGGTCCTCGGGGAAGTACCCGACACCGTCCCGGCCGTCTGCCACCAGCTCCCACAGCTCGTCGGGGGAGGTGACGCCGCCCGGGTAGCGGCAGGCCATGCCGACGATCGCCACCGGGTCGTCGGCCACCCTGGTGTGCTGTGCGAGCGTGGCGGTCCGCTGCTGCGTGGGGGAGAGCTGCTCGCCGAGGAAAGCGGCCAGCACCGTGACGTTCGGGTGGTCGAAGATCAGTGTGGAGGGCAGGCGCAGTCCGGTCGCGGAGGACAGGCGGTTGCGCAACTCCACCGCGGTGAGCGAGTCGAAGCCCATCTCGCCGAACGCGCGGTCGGGGTCGAGCTGGTCCGGTGACGCGTACCCGAGTACGGCGGTGACCTGAGCACTGACCAGCGCGAGCAAGGCCCGAGTCCGCTCGTGCTCCGGGAGCGCGGCCAGCCGTTGGGCCAACGGGCTGCCCTGCGTGACCGCGGCACGCCCGGGGACGAGACCGGCCAGCAGCGGCGGTACGAAGTCGGCCGTACGGAGCGCCGCGATGTCCACGCCCAGCGGCGCGAGGTGTGGTCGTGCGGTGCCGAGGGCGGCGTCGAAGGCGGCCAGTCCCTGCTCCCGGGTGAGGGGCAGGATGCCGCCGCGGCGCATGCGGTCCCGGTCGGCGTCGGTGAGCACATCACCCATACCGGCCTCCCACAGGCCCCAGGCCAGCGAAGTCGCCGGAATCCCCTCAGCCCGCAAGCCAGTGGCATAGGCGTCCAGGAACGCGTTCGCCGCAGCGTAATTGCCCTGCCCCGCATTCCCGAACAACCCCGCCGCCGACGAATACAGCACGAACGCGCGAAGCGGCTTGCCCCGCGTCGCGGCAACGAGGTTACGGGCCGCGTCGACCTTGGCCCGGAAGACCGTGTCCAGGCGCCCCGCAGTCAGCGATTCGAGGGTGCCGTCGTCGAGAACACCGGCTGCGTGGATCACCGCCGTCACCGGCTCATCACCCAGGACCTCGACGACAGCGGCCGCATCCGAGACATCACAAGCCACCGAACGCACCACCGCACCATCCAACTCCACCACCCCACCCGACCGGGACAGCAACAACAGCTCCCGCACGCCATGCACCCGCACCACATGCTGGGCAACCAGCCGCCCCAGCACGCCCGTCGCACCAGTGACCACCACGACACCATCACCCAGATCCACCCGGGCCGACGGCACCTGAACCCGCACCAGACGCGGCACCCGCACGACACCGTCACGCACCACCGCCTGCGGCAACGGAAGAACCAACTCCTCGACCGCGTCCAGGAGATGAATCCGCTCCGGATGCTCCGCCTGCGCCGACCGCACCAAACCCCACAAAGCGGCACCGTCAGGATCGGTGATCTCCTCACCGGCCGCCCCGAACGTCCGCACCACCAACCGCGAACCAACCCACGCCGCATCCGCCAACCACTCCTGCACCAGCGTCAGCAGAGCAGCCGCCCGACCCCGCGCGCCACCCGCCGCCGTGGCATCCACCACCAGCACCGGAACAGCCGTATCCGGCAAGGGATCACCCAGCGCGATCACGACCGGCACCTCCGCCGAGGCCGTCACCCCCCGCGCCACCCACTCCACCTCATACAGCAGCCGATCGGCGAGGCCCGCCCCCAACTGCCCGGCCGACACCCCACGCAAAACCAGCCCATCCACCTCGGCAACCGGCAACCCCCCCTCATCAGCGAGCAACAACCGCACCGAATCGGCTGATTTCCCAGCGGTCAGCCGAACCCGCAACACGCCGGTCGCCGAACCCAGCACCCGCACACCCGAAAACACGAATGGCAATCGCACACCACCAACCGCCGACAACAAACCACCCACACCCAACGCATGCAACGCGGCATCAAACAACGCCGGATGCACACCAAAACCCTCAACCGACTCAGCGACCGCCACCTCGGCGAACACCACCCCGCCAGCCCGCCAAACACGCCGCAGCCCCCGAAACGCCGGCCCATACGACAAACCCGCATCCGCCAACCCCTCATACACCCCATCCAGACCAACCTCCTCCACACCCACCGGCGGCCACACCACCAAGTCGGCGTCCTCGGCGACGGCAGCGGCGTCCTCCGGGGAGAGAGAGCCGGTCGCGTGCAGCGTCCAGGGGGCTTCGTCGTCGGGCCGGGCGTGGATGGCGACCTGGTGGCGTCCGTCGCCGTCCGGTGGGCTCAGCGTGGTCCGGATCTGCGCGCCGCCGGGCGTCGACAGCGTCAGCGGTGTTCGGAGCAGCAGTTCGTCCAGGACCGGTGCCCCGATCCGGGTGCCGGCGGCGAGTGCCATCTCGACCAGGGCGGTGCCGGGGACGACCGTGCTGCCGAAGATCGTGTGGTCGGCCAGCCAGGGATGGGTGGCGACCGACAGCCGGCCGGTGAGCACACTCCCGGCCGCGTCCGGGAGCGCGATCGCCGCGCCGAGCAGCGGGTGATCAGTCTCGGTCAGGCCGAGGCCGGCGGCGTCGGTGACGTGCGAGGTCCGGCGGCGAGGCCAGAAGTTGTGGTGGTCGAAGGCATAGCTCGGCAGGTCGAGGCGTGCACCGCCGCCGAGGACCGCTGTCCAGTCGATCGTGAGGCTGGTCGAGTGCAGTTCGGCGAGTGCGGTGAGCAGGGTGGTGGCCTCGTGCCGATCCCGGCGCAGGGCGGCCACCGCCGTAACGTCGGGGTTAGCGTCCTGGATAAGAGTGGTGAGGACGGTGTCCGGGCCCAGTTCGAGCACGGCGGCGGTGTTCAGGGCTTGAGCGGCGTCGGCGAACCGGACCGGCTCGCGGACCTGCCGCACCCAGTAGTCCGGGTCGGTCCACTGCCCGGGGGGCACGGCCGCGCCGGTCACCGTAGAGATCGCCGGGATCGTCGGCTTGGTGAAGCCGACGCCACGGACGATCTCGGCGAATTCGGCGAGCATCGGCTCCATCAACCGGGAGTGGAAGGCGTGACTGGTGCGCAGCCGGGTCGTCTTCCAGCCCCGTTCACCCGCCAACGCAGCGACCCGCTCCACATCCCCCTCAAGCCCCGACACCACCACCGCAGCCGGGCCGTTCACCGCCGCCACGTCGACGTCCGCGAACACATCCCGCACCTCCGCCTCGGAGGCCCCGACCGCCAACATCGCCCCACCCGCCGGCAACGCCTGCATCAACCGCCCCCGCGCGGCAACCAGCTCCGCCGCATCCCGCAACGACAGCACACCCGCCGCATACGCCGCCGTAACCTCCCCGACCGAATGCCCCGCCACCACATCCGGACTCACACCCCAGGACCGCACCAACGCCAGCAACGCCACTTCCACCGCGAAGATCGCAGGCTGCGCCCACCCGGTCTCGTCCAGCGACACCGCGTCCAGCCCGTGCAGCGGAAGATCCAGAACCGCACACACCTCGTCGAAAGCCGCCGCGAACACCGGGAACGTCTCATACAACTCCCGGCCCATCCCTACCCGCTGCGACCCCTGACCGGTGAACACCACCGCCAGCGATCCGGGCCGAACCTCTGCCGCCGGGAGGGGAGCAGCGAGCGCGGTGAGCAGTTGGTCGCGATCGGCGGCCAGCACCGCCGCGCGCCGGGACAACGGCGTCCGGTGGGCGAGCGACCAGGCGACATCGGCCACCGAGGCGTCCGAATGGGCCATCAGGTATTCGCGGAGTCGCTGGGCCTGCCCGACGAGGGCCCGCTCGGTCGCGGCCGAGAGCACCACCGGTACGGCAGGCAGCGCCGGGGGCGGTACTTCCTCCTGTGCGGTGACCGGTACGGCTTCGAGGATGACGTGGGCGTTGGTGCCGCTGATCCCGAACGACGACACCGCCGCCCGCCGCGGCCGACCCGCCTCCGGCCACGGCCGGGCCTCGGTGAGCAGTTCAACCGCACCGGCCGACCAGTCCACCTGCGAGGTCGGAGCGTCCGCGTGCAGGGTACGGGGCAGAAGCCCGTGCCGCATCGCCTGGACCATCTTGATGATCCCCGCCACCCCGGCCGCGGCCTGGGCGTGTCCGATGTTCGACTTGATCGACCCCAGCCAGAGCGGCTCGCTCCGGCGCTGCCCGTAGGTGGCCAGCAACGCCTGCGCCTCGATCGGATCACCCAGCCGCGTCCCGGTCCCGTGCGCCTCCACCGCGTCGACGTCCTGGGGGGTCAGGTCGGCGCTGGCGAGCGCGGCCCTGATCACCCGCTGCTGGGAGGGACCGTTCGGCGCGGTCAGCCCGTTGGAAGCCCCGTCCTGATTCACCGCCGAGCCCCGCACCACCCCCAACACCGGATGCCCGAGCCGCCGCGCATCCGACAGCCGCTCCACCAGCAGCATGCCGACGCCCTCGGCCCAGCCGGTGCCGTCGGCGCCCTCGGCGAACGACTTGCACCGCCCATCCGCCGCCAGCCCCCGCTGCCGCGAGAACCCGATGAAGGTATTCGGAGTGGCCATCACGGTCACACCACCGGCCAGCGCCGCCTCACACTCCCCACTGCGTATCGCCTGCACCGCCAGATGCAACGCCACCAACGACGACGAACACGCCGTATCCACCGTCACCGCCGGACCCTCCAGCCCGAACGAGTACGACACCCGCCCCGACGCAATGCTCCCGCCCGTACCCATGAAGCCCTCGACCTGCGCCTCGGCCTGCTCCAGGACAGTCGCGTAGTCGCCGTACATGATGCCGACGAACACGCCTGTCCGGGATCCGCGCAGGGTCCGGGGGTCTACGCCGGCACGTTCGAAGGCCTCCCAGGAGGACTCCAGTAGTAGCCGGTGCTGCGGGTCCATCGCCAGCGCCTCACGCGGCGAGATCCCGAACACCGCCGGATCGAAATCCCCGGCGCCATACAGGAACCCACCCTCCCGGGCATACGACGTACCAGGATGATCCGGGTCAGGGTGATACAGGCTCTCCACATCCCAGCCGCGGTCCTCCGGGAAGAACCCGACACCGTCCCGGCCACCCGCCACCAACTCCCACAACTCATCCGGACTGCTGACACCACCCGGATAACGACACGCCATACCGACGATCGCGATCGGCTCGTCGGCGCGGGCGGTGAGCATCGGCGCGGCTGTCGCGGGAGCCGCGCCGGCCAGTTCGGCGCCGATCTGGCCGGCCAGCACCAGGGCGTTCGGGTAGTCGAAGACCAGCGTGGAGGTCAGCCGCAGTCCGGTGACCGTCGCCAGCCGGTTGCGCAGCTCCACCGCGCTGAGCGAGTCGAAGCCCAGGTCGCTGAAGGCCCGTTCGGGCTCGACATCCTCGGCCCGGCCGTAGCCGAGCACGTCCGCCACCTGGGCGCGGACCAGTCCGAGCACAGCCGCGTCGCGCTGTTCGGCGGGCAGGTCGGCCAGCCGTCGACCGAGCGCGGTGTCGGCGGTCGAGCGGGCGGGGGCGCGAACCAGGCCGCGCAGCAGTGCCGGTGCGCCGGTTGCTTCGCGGAGCGCGGCCAGGTCGAGGGCCAGCGGTGCGACGTGCGGCCGGCCGGCGCCGAGCGCGGCGTCGAAGGCGGCGAGCCCCTGCTCAGCGGTGAGCGGCAGGACACCGCCACGCCGCATCCGCTCCCGGTCGGCATCGGTGAGCGCATTCCCCATGCCCGCGTCCCACAACCCCCAAGCCAGCGAAGTCGCAGGAACGCCCTCCTCCCGCAACCACACCGCATACGCATCCAGGAACGCGTTCGCAGCGGCGTAATTGCCCTGCCCGGCATTCCCGAACAACCCCGCCGCCGACGAATACAGCACCAACGCACTGAGCCGCTTGCCCCGCGTTGCCTCGATGAGGTTGCGGGCGGCGTCGACCTTGGCCCGGAAGACCGTGTCCAGGCGCTCCGGAGTCAGCGACTCCAGCGTGCCGTCATCGAGAACACCAGCGGCATGGATGACCGCCGTGACCGGTTCATCACGCAGGACCTCGGTGACGGCGGCGCCATCGGAGACATCGCACGCCACCGAACGCACCACCGCCCCCTCCAACTCCACCACCCCACCACCGGACCGGGACAGCAACAGCAGCTCACGGACCCCGTACTCCTCCACCACATGCCGGGCAAGCAACCGCCCCAACGTCCCATTCGCACCCGTGACCACCACCACACCGTCGCCCAGATCCACCTGTCCCGACGACGCGCGCACCCGCACCAGCCGCGGCACCCGCACAACACCCGCACGCACCACCGCCTGCGCAACCGGGCAGAACCCGTCCTCGGGACCGTCCAGCAGACAGAACCGGTCCGGATGCTCCGCCTGCGCCGACCGCACCAAACCCCACAAAGCGGCACCGTCCGGATCGGAGACCTCCTCCCCCACCGCCCCGAACGTCCGCACCACCAACCGCGAACCAACCCACGCCGCATCCGCCAGCCACTCCTGCACCAGCCTCAGCAGAACAGCCGCCCGATCCCGCGCGGCACCCGGCGCCGTGGCATCCACCGCCAGCACCGGAACAGCCGTATCCGGCAAGGGATCACCCAGCGCGATCACGACCGGCACCTCAGCGACCGACAGGCCCGCCTCCGGCACCCACTCCACGCCGAACAGCAGGCGGTCCGCCACGCCCTCCGACAGCTGGGCGGCCGGCACCGGACGCAGCTGGAGCGTGTCCACCTCGGCGACCGGGAACCCGGCTCCGTCCGCGAGGAGCAGGCGCACCGAGTCGGCGCTTTCGCCCCGGGAGAGGCGTATGCGCAGCTCCCCGGCGCCGACGCCGGTGACCCGTGCGCCGGAGAAGGAGAACGGCAGCCGTACCTCCCCGCCCGGAAGCAGGTCCCCAGCGCCGATCCCGTGCAGTGCCGCGTCGAAGAGCGCCGGATGCACGCAGAATCCGTCGGTTGTCTGGTCGACGGAGACCTCGGCGAACACCGTGTCACCGGCCCGCCAGGCTCGTCGCAGTCCCCGGAACGCCGGTCCGTAGGACAAGCCGGCGTCAGCGAGCGCGTCGTACAGACCGTCGATCGCGATCTCTTCGGCATCGCTCGGGGGCCAGGCGACCAGGCTCAGGTCTGGGTCGGTCTCCATGGCCGGGGCGAGCATGCCCTCGGCATGGGTGGTCCAGGCGTCGCTGTCGCCGTCCTCGGGCTGGGCGTAGACGGTGACCGCGCGGCGGTCCGCGTCGTCCGCCGGTCCGACCCGCACCTGCAACCGGACGCCGCCCTGGGGCGGGATCACCAGCGGCTCGCGGAGGATCAACTCCTCGACACCGTCCGCGCCCACGCGGCGCCCGGCGGCCAGCACGAGGTCGAGCAGCGCGGTTCCGGGGACGAGCACGGTGTCGAAGACCCGGTGGTCGGCGAGCCAGCCGGGCGCGCCCGCGGACAGCCGGCCTGTGAGCAGGGTGCCGTCGCCGTCGGCCAGCACCATCGCGGCGCCGAGCAGCGGGTGGTCGGACGCATGCAGTCCCGCTGCGGTGACGTCGCCGGTGTCGGTGGCGGTGTCGAGCCAGTAGTGCTGGTGGGAGAAGGGATACGTGGGCAGGTCGACCGGGCGGGCACCGGTGCCCTCGAACACCACCGCCCAGTCCACACGCTGGCCCCGGACAAACAGTTCGCCCAGGGCGGTGAGCAGCGCCGCGCACTCCTCCCGGTCGCGGCGCAATCCCGCCACCGCCACCGCGTCCGGGCACACCGCACCCGCCAACGCGGCCAGCACACCCTCCGGCCCCAACTCCAGCACCCGGTCCGCGTCCAAGGACATCGCCGCGTCGGCGAAACGGACCGGTTGGCGGACCTGGTCGACCCAGTAGCCCGGGTCCGACCACTGGCCGGCCTCAACCGGCCGCCCGGTCACCGTGGAGACCGCCGCAATCGACGGCTCGGCGAAACTCAACCTCTCCACCACGGCCCGGAACTCCGCGAGCATCGGCTCCATCAACCGGGAGTGGAAGGCGTGGCTGGTCCGCAGCCGGTTCGTCTTCCAGCCCCGCGCACCCGCCAAGGCGGCGACCCGCTCCACGTCCGCCTCAAGCCCCGACACCACCACCGCAGCCGGGCCGTTCACCGCCGCCACGTCGATGCCCGGAAACGCCTCCCGCACCTCCTCCTCGCAGGCGCCGACCGCCAGCATCGCCCCGCCCGCCGGCAACGCCTGCATCAGGCGGCCCCGGGCCACGACCAGCGCCACCGCATCCGCAAGGCTCAGAACCCCAGCCGCGTAGGCAGCCGTGATCTCGCCGATCGAGTGGCCCGCGACGACATCCGGCTCCACACCCCACGACCGCACCAACGCCAGCAACGCCACCTCCACCGCGAAGATCGCCGGCTGCGCCCACCCGGTCTGGTCCAAGGAGGCCGCGTCCAACTCAAACAGCGGAAGATCCAGAACCGCACACACCTCGTCGAACACCGCCGCGAACACCGGGAACGTCTCATACAACTCCCGGCCCATCCCCACCCGCTGCGACCCCTGACCGGTGAACACCACCGCCAGCCGCCCCTCAACCGACACCCCCTGGATCACGGTGCCGCCCAGCAGCACCGCCCGCCGCTCCAGCACCGCCCGCGACGTCAACGCCGCACCCACATCCAGCCGCGCCGCCTCCACCCCACGCACCCGCTGAATCTGCGCCTCCAACGACCCCTCGCAACGCGCACTCACCACCAACGGCACCACCGGCAACACCACCACCGGCTCACCGGAGACCTCCGCGGCAGCCGGAGCCTCCTCCACGATCACATGCGCGTTCGTCCCACTGATCCCGAACGACGACACCGCCGCCCGCCGCGGCCGACCCACCTCCGGCCACGACCGCGCCCGCGTCAACAACTCCACCGCACCCGCCGACCAATCCACCTGCGACGACGGCGCATCCACATGCAACGTCCGCGGCAACACCCCATGCCGCATCGCCTGCACCATCTTGATGATCCCCGCCACACCCGCCGCCGCCTGAGCATGCCCGATGTTCGACTTCACCGACCCCAGCCACAACGGCCGGTCCTCCGACCGGCCCTGACCGTACGTCGCCAGCAACGCCTGCGCCTCGATCGGATCACCCAGGCGGGTCCCCGTCCCGTGCGCCTCCACCGCGTCCACATCGGCCGGGGACAGACCGGCCGACGCCAGGGCCGCTCGGATCACCCGCTGTTGTGACGGGCCGTTGGGAGCGGTCAGTCCGCTTGAGGCGCCGTCCTGGTTGACCGCTATGCCGCGGACGACGGCGAGGATGGGGTGGCCGTGCCGTTGGGCGTCGGAGAGGCGTTCCAACAGGAGCATGCCGACGCCTTCGCCCCAGCCGGTGCCGTCGGCCGTGTCCGCGAACGACTTGCACCGCCCGTCTGCGGCCAGGCCGCCCTGGCGGCTGAACTCGACGAACGTGGTCGGCGTGGCCATGACGGTGACACCGCCGGCCAGCGCCAGGTCGCACTCGCCGGAGCGCAGGGCCTGGGCGGCCAGGTGGAGGGCGACCAGGGACGAGGAGCAGGCGGTGTCGACCGTGATCGCCGGGCCCTCCAGGCCGAACGTGTACGCGATGCGCCCCGAGGCGACGCTGCCGGAGTTGCCGTTGCCCAGGTAGCCTGCGACGCCGTCGGGCAGGTCCAGCGGGCGTGTGCCGTAGTCGTGGTACATGACGCCGGCGAACACGCCGGTGCGGGGGAACGGCACCGCGGTGGGGTCGAGGCCGGCGCGTTCGAAGGTCTCCCAGGTCGTCTCCAGCAGCAGCCGCTGCTGCGGGTCCATGGCCAGCGCCTCGCGCGGGCTGATCCCGAACAGGGCCGGGTCGAAGCCCTCGGCGTCATGCAGAAAGCCACCCTCGATGCGGGCCTGCGGGTCGATTTCGCCGGACTCGTGGTCGTAGAGGCCCTCGAGGTCCCAACCGCGGTCGGTGGGAGGAGCGCCGATCGCGTCGGAGCCGGAGGCGACCAGGCGCCACAGGTCCTCTGGGCTGTCGACCCCGCCGGGGTAGCGGCAGCTCATCGCGATGATCGCCAGGGGCTCGCTGCCGCGGTGCTCCAACTCCTCTGCCCGGCGGCGGGCGGCGCGCAGGTCCGCGGTCGCCCGTTTGAGATAGGCGAGGTACTTCTCCTCGGTCCCGACGGGTTCGTGTGCGGAGGTCATGGAGAACCGCCTTCGGATCTGGGCCGGCTCACTGGTTGCCGAGGTTGTCGAGAAGGTCGAAGATCTCTTCGGCTGTCGCCGACTGGAGGTCGTCGGTGGCGGCGCCGTCCTCGGGCGCGGCCCAGGCGGCGAGCGTGCGCAGCCGCTGTCTGATCGCGATCTGGTGCCCGTCGTCGAGGGTGGCGGCCTTGAGCCGGGCTTCGAGGTTGGCGATCTCGGTGAAGAGGGTGTCGACGGGGCTGACCTCGGGCGCCCGGTCGGGGCGGAGCAGTTCGGTGAGGTGCCGGGCGAGCGCGGTCGGCGACGGGTGGTCGAACAGCAGGGTCGCCGGGAGGCGCAGCCCCATTTCGGCGTGCAGCTGGTTGCGCAGCTGCACCGCGGTCAGCGAGTCGAAGCCGAGTTCGAGGAAGCCGCGGGTGGGTTCGACGTCGGTCGGGGTGGCGTAGCCGAGGATGGCGGCGGTGCGGGCCCGGACCAGAGCGAGCAGGGTCCGTTCGCGTTCGGCCTCGCTCAGCGGGGCGAGCCGGGCCGCGAGCGCCTGGGTGGGGGCGGTGTCGGTGGCCCGGCGTACCACGGTGACCAGGCCACGCAGGAGTTCGGGGACCGTGCCGTCGCTCGCGGCGGCCCGCAGCGCGGCGAGGTCGAGGGCGATCGGCACCGCCAGCGGCCGGTCGGCGGCGAGGGCGGCGTCGAAGGCGGCGAGGCCGTCGGCGGGTGCGAGGGCGCCGAAGCCGGTGCGGGCGAGCCGGGTGCGGTCGGCGTCGGTGAGCGAGCTGCCCATGCCGGCGTCCCACAGGCCCCAGGCCAGCGAGGTCGCCGGGATTCCCTGGGCGCGCAGGTGGGTGGCGTAGGCATCGAGGAAGGTGTTGGCGGCGGCGTAGTTGGCCTGGCCGGCGTTGCCGAGAAGTCCCGAGGCCGAGGAGTAGAGCACGAAGGCGCTGAGGGGCTTGTCCCGCGTCGCGGCGGCGAGGTTGCGGGCGGCGTCGACCTTGGCGCGGAAGACCGTGTCCAGGCGCTCCGGGGTCAGCGCTTCGAGGGTGCCGTCGTCGAGGACACCAGCGGCGTGGATCACTGCGGTGACCGGCTCGTCGCGCAGCGCGGCGGCGACCGCGTCGGCGTCGGACAGGTCGCACGCGAGCGCGCGCACGTCAGCGCCGTCGATGTCGAGGCTCGCGCCGGAGCGGGAGAGCAGGAGCAGCCTCCGGACGCCGTGGGCCTGCACCACGTGCCGGGCGACGAGCCTGCCGAGCGTCCCGGTGGCGCCGGTGACGACCACGGTTCCGTCGCCGAGGTCGGCCGTCCGCGAGGCCTCGAGCCGTACGAGGCGCGGCGCCCGTACGACGCCGTCGCGGACCAGCGCCTGCGGCAGCGGGAACGCCGTGTCCTCGGGTGCGTCCAGGAGGTGGATGCGGTCGGGGTGCTCGGACTGGGCCACTCGGGCGAGGCCCCACAGCGCGGCCCCGTCCGGGTCGGTGACCTCGTCGCCGGCGGCGCCGGATGTGCGTACGACCAGCCGGGAATCGGCCCAGTCGGGGTCGGCGAGCCAGGTCTGGAGCAGGGTGAGCAGCGCGGCGGTCCGGTCCCGGGCGGGGCCCGGCGCGGTCGCGTCCACTACCAGTACCTCGGCGGTCGTGGTCGGCAGTGGCTCGCCGAGCGCGATCGCGGTGCGGGGCTCCTCGGTGGGCGTGACGTCCTGCCGTATCCAGTCCAGGCCGAACAGCGGCCGGAGGCCCGCCGGGACGGCGCTGATCTGTTCCGCGGTGACCGGGCGAAAGGCCAGTTCGTCGATGGTGAGCACGGGGGTGCCGGAGCTGTCCAGGGCGGCCAGGCGGACCGCGCTGTCGCCGACCCGGGTGAGGTGGACGCGGATCGTGCCGGCGCCCACGGCGTGCAGTCGGGCCCCGGTGACCGCGAACGGCAGCCGGGTTGCCTCGTCGAAGAGTCCGGCCGCGCCGATCGCGTGCAGGGCCGCGTCGAGGAGGGCCGGGTGGACGCCGTACCCGTCGGGGTCCATGTCGTCCAGCCGTACTTCGGCGACCACCTGGTCGCCGTGGTGTGTGGCGCCGACCAGGCCTTGGAAGGTCGGGCCGTAGCTCAGGCCCGCGTCGGCCAGGCGCTCGTAGAGGCCGTCGAGCCGCACCGTTTCGCCGCCCGGCGGCGGCTCGGGGAGCGGCTGCGGTGTTCCGGTGTCGGTGGCGAGGAACCCGGTGGCGTGGGTGGTCCAGCCCTCGATGCCGTCGGGTTGCGCGTAGACGGCCAGGGCCCGGCGTCCGTCCTCGTCGGGGGCGCCGACCGTGACACGCAGGGCGATCCCGCCGGTGGCGGGCAGTGCGAGCGGTTCCTGGAGGAGCAGTTCGTCGAGGACGGGGGCGCCTGATCGGGTTCCCGCGGCCAGGGCGATGTCGACGAGAGCGGCGCCGGGGACGACCACCGTGCCGAAGACCGTGTGGTCGGCCAGCCAAGCCGGTGATCCGGCGGTCAGCCGCCCGGTGAAGAGCAGGCCGTCGCTGTCCGGGAGCGTGACGGCGGCGCCCAGCAGGGCGTGCTCGGCGTCGTGCAGGCCCGCGCCGGCGAGGTCGCCTGCCGGGTCGGTCAGGTCGATCCAGAGCCGCTGGTGCTGGAACGGGTAGGTGGGCAGGTCGAGGACGGGTGCGGGACCGGTGCCGAAGGTCGCGGCCCAGTCGACTTCCTGTCCGGCGACCTGGACCTGGGCCAGCGCCGTGAGCAGGGTCTCGACCTCGTCGCGGCCGCGGCGCAGGGTGGCCGCCGCGGTGAGTTCGGGCCGGGCGTCCTGGACGAGCGTGGTGAGTACGCCGTCGGGGCCGATTTCGAGGACCCGGTCCGCGTCCAGCAGCGCCATCGCGTCGGCGAACCGGACCGGCCGACGGACCTGCTCGACCCAGTACTCCGGGTCGGTCCAGCGCAGCGGTTCGCCGGGCTCGACGGTGGAGATCGCGGCCGGCCGGGGTTCGCGGAAGGTCAGTCCCCGCGCGACGTCGGCGTACTGCGCGAGCATCGGTTCCATCAGGTGGGAGTGGAAGGCGTGGCTGGTCCGCAGCCGGTTCGTCTTCCAGCCGCGCTCGGCGGCCAGCGCGGCGACCCGGTCGATGTCCGCCTCGGTTCCCGACACCACGACCGCGCTCGGCCCGTTCACCGCCGCGATGTCGGCGGCGGGCTCTTCCCCGGTGTCGTTCCCGGCGGTCAGCAGTGCGCGGACCTCGGCCTCGGCGGCGCCGACCGCGAGCATCGCGCCGCCTGTGGGCAGGGCCTGCATGAGCCGACCACGGGCCGCGACCAGGGTGGCGGCGTCCGCCAGGCTCAGGACGCCGGCGGCGTGGGCGGCGGTGATCTCGCCGACGGAGTGACCGGCCACCACGTCCGGCTTGACCCGCCAGTTACGCAGCAGGGCCAGCAGCGCGACCTCGACGGCGAAGATGGCGGGCTGTGCCCAGCCGGTCTGGTCCAGCCGGGACGGGTCGTCCAGCGCCTCGTGCAGCGGGAGGCCGAGTGCGGCCGCCGCCTCGTCGAAGGCCGTCGCGTACGCCGGGAATGCCGCGTAGAGTTCGCGGCCCATGCCGACGCGCTGGGCGCCCTGCCCGGTGAACACCATCGCCAGCCGCCCTTCGGCGGCGCGGCCGGTCGCGACCGGTTCCGCGGAGCCGGGGCTGAGCAGTACCGCGCGGTGCGGCAGGGTGACTCGCCTGGTCAGCGCGTGTCCGACGGCCGCGGGGCTCAGGTCCGGCCGGTCGCGGAGCACGGTGCGTATCCGCTCGACCTGCTCGGCCAGCGCCGCCGCGTCGTTGGCGGACATCACCAGCGGCACCGTACGGTTCACCGCCGGGCCCGGGGTGACCTCGGTGGTCGGCGGCTCCTCGAGGATGACGTGCGCGTTGGTGCCGCTGATCCCGAACGAGGAGATCCCGGCCCGGCGCGGTCGCTCCCCCGCCGCCCAGGGCTGGGGCGAGGTGAGCAGTTCGACGTTTCCGGCGGCCCAGTCCACCTGGGGGGTGGGCGCGTCGACGTGGAGGGTCTGGGGCAGGACGCCGTGCCGCATGGCCTGGACCATCTTGATGATCCCGGCCGCGCCGGCCGCGGCCTGGGTGTGGCCGAGGTTGGACTTGACCGACCCGAGCCAGAGCGGCTCTCCGGAACGGTCCTGGCCGTAGGTGGCCAGGAGCGCCTGCGCCTCGATGGGGTCGCCGAGGGTGGTGCCGGTGCCGTGCGCCTCGACCACGTCCACCTCGCCCGGCGTCAGGCCGGCGTTCGCCAGCGCGGCCCGGATGACCCGCTGCTGGGACGGACCGTTGGGCGCGGTGAGCCCGTTGGAGGCCCCGTCCTGGTTCACCGCGCTGCCCCGCACCACGGCCAGGACGGGGTGGCCGAGGCGCCGCGCGTCCGAGAGCCGCTCGACCAGCAGCAGGCCGACGCCCTCGGACCAGCCGGTGCCGTCGGCCGCCGCCGCGAACGACTTGCAGCGGCCGTCGGCGGCAAGACCGCGCTGCCGGGAGAAGCCGGTGAACGTGCCGGGGCTCGCCATCACCGTCACGCCGCCGGCGAGCGCCAGGTCGCACTCGCCCGACCGCACGGCCTGGGCGGCGAGGTGCAGCGCGACCAGCGACGAGGAGCAGGCGGTGTCGACGGTGACGGCCGGGCCCTCCAGGCCGAAGGTGTACGCGATCCGGCCGGAGGCGACGCTGCCGGAGTTGCCGGTGCCGAGGAAGCCCTCGATGTCCTCCGGCACGGTGGTGAGCCGGCCGAGGTAGTCGTGGTACATCAGGCCGACGAAGACGCCGGTGCGGGAGCCGCGCAGGCCCAGCGGGTCGACGCCGCCGCGTTCCAGGGTCTCCCACGAGGATTCGAGCAGCAGCCGGTGCTGCGGGTCCATCGCCATGCCCTCGCGCGGACTGATCCCGAACAGTCCCGGGTCGAAGTCGGCGGCGTCGTAGAGGAATCCGCCCTCGCGGGCGTACGACGTGCCGGGGTGGTCGGGGTCGGGGTGGTAGAGGGCCTCGACGTCCCAGCCGCGGTTGGTGGGGAAGAGCCCGATGCCGTCGCGACCGGCGGCGACGAGGTCCCACAGCTCGTCGGGGGTGGTGACTCCGCCGGGGTAGCGGCAGGCCATGCCGACGATCACTACCGGGTCGTCGTCGGCCGGCGCGGCGACGGCCGGGACCGCTACCGGAGCGGGGGCCGCGCCGGACAGCTCGGTGGCGAGGTGCTCGGCCACGGCGGTGGGGTTCGGGTGGTCGAAGATCAGCGTCGCGGGCAGGCGCAGGCCGGTCTCGGTGGCGAGCCGGTTGCGCAGCTCGACCGCGGTGAGCGAGTCGAAGCCCAGTTCGCGGAAGGCACGGCCGGCCGGGATCGAGTCCGGGCCAGGGTAGCCGAGCACCGCGGCCGCGTGGGTGCGGACCAGGGTCAGCGCCGCCGGGACCCGGTCGGCCTCGTCCAGGCCGGTGATGTGCCGGGCCAGCGCGGAGCCTCTGGTCCCGGCCGCGGCGGCGCGCCGGCGTGCGGGTGTCCGGATCAGACCGTGCAGCAGTTCGGCAGGCTCCTCGACGGCGCGGAGCGCGGCCAGGTCGAGCCGGATCGGGACGGCGGCCGGGCGGCCTGCGGCCAGCGCGGCGTCGAAAAGCGCGAGGCCGGCCGTTGAGTCCAGCGCGCCGAATCCGCTCCGGGCGAGTCGTCGGCGGTCGGTTTCGGCGAGCGCGGCGCCCAGGCCGACGTCCCACAGCCCCCAGGCCAGCGAGGTCGCGGGGATCCCCTCGGCCCGCAGCTGGGCGGCGTAGGCGTCGAGAAAGGCATTGGCGGCGGCGTAGTTGGCCTGGCCGGCGTTGCCGAACAGCCCCGAGGCCGAGGAGTACAGGACGAACGCGCTGAGGGGCTTGTCCCGCGTCGCGGCGGCGAGGTTGCGGGCCGCGTCGACCTTGGCGCGGAAGACCGCGTCGAGCCGTTCGGGGGTCAGGTCGGTGAGCAGGCCGTCGTCGATGACGCCGGCGGCGTGCACGACCGTGGTGACCGGTTCGTCGCGTAGCGCGGCGGCGACCGCGTCGGCGTCGGACAGGTCGCACGCGAGCGCGCGCACCTCGGCGCCGTCGATGTCGAGGCTCCCGCCGGAGCGGGAGAGCAGGAGCAGCCTCCGGACGCCGTGGGCCTGCACCAGGTGCCGGGCGACGAGGCCACCGAGGGTGCCGGTGGCGCCGGTGACCACAGCGACGCCGTCGCCGAACTCCGGCGTGCCCGGGGCGTGCAGCCGGGCCAGGCGCGGCACGGTCACCGTGCCGTCGCGCACCAGCGCCTGCGGCACCGGGTGGAGCGCGGCCTCGGCGGCGTCGATCAGGTGGATCCGGCCGGGGTGTTCGGACTGGGCCGACCGCGCCAGGCCCCACAGCGCCGCGCCGTCCGGGTCGGTGACGTCCTGGCCGACCGCGCCGAACGTCCGTACGGCCAGTCGGGAATCGGCCCAGTCAGGGTCGGCGAGCCAGGTCTGGAGCAGGGTGAGCAGCGCGGCGGTCCGGTCCCGGGCGGAGCCCGGCGCGGTCGCGTCGACGGCGAGCACCGCCGTGGTTGTCGTCGGCAGCGGCTCGCCGAGCGCGATCTCGGCCGGGCCTTCCGCCTCCGGGGTCAGGTCCTGCGGTGTCCACTCCACGGCGAACAGCGAGCGGGCCGTCTCGGACGGGCCGGCACTGGTCTCGTCGGCGGTGACCTGGCGGAAGGCGATGCCTTCGACGGTGGCCACCGGTTCGCCTGCGGCGTCGACCGCGTCGAGGCGGACGCTCTCGCCGTCCAGGCGGAGCCTGGCCCGCAGCAGCCCGGCTCCTTCGGCGTGGACGGTGACGCCGGTGAAGGCGAACGGCAGCCGGGTGGCGCCGTCGCCGTCCTGGCCCGTGCTCAGACCGTGCAGGACCGCGTCGAGCAGTGCGGGATGGACGGCGAACCGGTCGGGATCGGCGGGCAGTTCCGCTTCCACGTAGAGGTCGTCGTGGAGGTCGTCGCCCTGCCGCCAGACCTCGCGCAGGCCCTGGAAGACCGGCCCGTACGCGTAGCCCGCCGCTGCCAGCCGGTCGTAGAGGTCGTCCGTGGCCAGGCGGGCCGCGCCGGGCGGTGGCCAGGCGAACGCCTCTGCGGCCGGCTGAGCGGTGCTGAGGAAGCCGGTGGCGTGGACGGTCCAGGGGTCCTCGGTCGTGGGCTCGCCCGGGCGGGAGTGGACGGTGAGGGGGCGGCGGCCGGTCTCGTCCGGGGCGCCGACGCCGATCTGTACGGCGACGCCGCCCGGGGCGCCGATCGGCAGCGGCTGTTGGAGCACCAGTTCCTCGACCGTCGGGGCGCCGACCACGGCTCCGGCGGCGAGGGCGAGGTCGAGCAGCGCGGTCCCCGGCACCAGGACGGTGCCCAGGATCGTGTGGTCGGCCAGCCAGGGCTGGGCGCGGAGCGTGAGGCGGCCGGTGAGTACGGCGCCGTCGCCGTCGGCCAGCGGGACCGCGGCGCCGAGCAGCGAGTGCTCGGCCGGGCCCAGCCCGAGGCTCGCCGGGTCGGTGCCGTCGGCGCCGGTGCCGGCCTGCGGCCAGTAGCGCTGCCGCTGGAAGGCGTAGGTCGGCAGGTCGGGCAGCGGTGTGCCGGCGCCGTCGAGGACGGCCGTCCAGTCGACCTCCGTGCCCCGGGTGAACAGCGTCGCCACGCCATTGATCAGCGTGCCGACCTCGTCCCGGTCCCGGCGCAGCGTCGGCACGGCGAGCGTGTCCGGCTCGACTGCGCCGACCAGCGCGGTCAGCACGCCGTCCGGGCCGACTTCCAGGAACCGGGTGACGCCCTGGGCGGTCAGCTCGCTCACCGCGTCGGCGAACCGGACCGGGCGGCGGACCTGCTCGGCCCAGTACTCCGGCTCGGTCCAGCGCAGTGGCTCGCCGGGCTCCACGGTGGAGACTGCGGCCATTTGCGGCGCGGTGAAGGCGATCCGGTCGACGACCGCGCGGAACTCGGCGAGCATCGGCTCCATCAGGCGGGAGTGGAACGCGTGGCTCGTCCGCAGCCGGTTCGTCTTCCAGCCCCGCTCCGCGGCCAGCTCGGCGACCCGCGTGACGGCGTCGGCCGCCCCGGAGACCACGACGGCGTGCGGCCCGTTCACCGCGGCGAGGTCCACGTCCGGGCACGCCCGAACGACATCGGTCTCAGACGCGCCGACCGCGAGCATCGCGCCACCCGGCGGCAGCGCCTGCATCAGCCGGCCCCGCGCCGCCACCAGCGCGGCGGCGTCGGCCAGGGACAGGACACCGGCGGCGTGGGCGGCGGTGATCTCACCGATCGAGTGCCCGGCGACGAAGTCGGGCGTCACTCCCCAGTGCCGGAGCAGAGCCAGCAGCGCCACCTCGATCGCGAACAGTGCGGGCTGGGCGTAGGCGGTCCGGTCGAGCGCGTCCGGGTCGGCGAAGACGACCAGCCGCAGCGGCTGCTCCAGCAGCGGGTCGATCTGCTCGCACACCTCGTCGAACGCGGCCGCGAACACCGGGTACGCGGCGTAGAGCTGCTCGCCCATCGCCAGGCGTTGCGCGCCCTGGCCGGTGAAGAGCAGGGCGAGGCGGCCCCCGCCGGTCTCGCCGCGCGCCACGGCGTCCCGCCGCTTGAGCGCGCGGAGCAGCTGCGCCCGGTTCGGCGCCAGGTGGACCGCCCGATGTACGAGCGCGGCCCGACCCGCGGTGGTCCGGGCCAGGTCCACGACATCGACGTCCGGATGCGCGTCGAGCCAGTCGCGGAGGCGCTCGGTCTGTGCGTCCAGGCCGGCCTCGGTGGCGGCGGAGACGACGAACGGCAGCACGGGCAGCGCGCCGCGGCCGCGCGGTCGCGGCTCTTCCCCGTCGGCGGCCGATGGCTCCTCCAGGATGACGTGGGCGTTGGTGCCGCTGACCCCGAACGCGGACACGCCCGCCCGGCGCGGCCGGTCTCCGGCGGGCCAGGGCCGGGCCTCGGTCAGCAGTTGTACGGCGCCGGAGTCCCAGTCGGCCTGGGGCGTGGGCGCGTCGACGTGCAGCGTCCTGGGCAGCAGCCCGTGCCGCATCGCGAGGACCATCTTGATGACGCCGGCCGCGCCGGCGGCGGACTGGGAGTGGCCGAGGTTGGACTTGACCGACCCGAGCCAGAGTGGCTCTCCGGAACGGTCCTGCCCGTAGGTGGCCAGCAGCGCCTGCGCCTCGATGGGGTCGCCGAGGGTGGTGCCGGTGCCGTGCGCCTCGACCGCGTCCACCTCGCCCGGCGTCAGGCCCGCGTTGGCCAGGGCGGCCCGGATGACCCGCTGCTGCGACGGGCCGTTCGGCGCCGTCAGCCCGTTGGAAGCACCGTCCTGGTTCACCGCCGAGCCCCGTACGACGGCCAGCACGGGGCGCCCGGCCGACCGGGCCGCGGACAGCCGCTCGACCAGAAGCATGCCGACGCCCTCGGCCCAGCCGGTACCGTCGGCCGCCGCCGCGAAGGGCTTGCACCGGCCGTCGGCGGCCAGCCCGCGCTGCTTGGAGAACTCGGTGAACGTGCCCGGCGTCGCCATGATCGTGACACCGCCGACCAGCGCCATGCCGCACTCGCCCTGGCGGAGTGCCTGCGCGGCGAGGTGGAGGGCGACCAGCGAGGACGAGCAGGCGGTGTCGATGGTGACGGCGGGCCCCTCGAGGCCGAAGGTGTAGGCGATCCGCCCGGAGGCGACGCTGCCGGCGCTGCCGATGCCGAGGTACCCGCTCAGGTCGTCGGGGCTCTCCTCCAGCAGGGAGCTGTATCCCTGGTAGGTGGTGCCGACGAAGACGCCGGCCTGTCGGCCGCGCAGCGACAGCGGGTCGATGCCGGCCCGTTCGAACGTCTCCCACGCGGTTTCCAGCAGGAGCCGCTGCTGCGGGTCCATGGCGAGGGCCTCGCGCGGACTGATCCCGAACAGGCTCGGGTCGAACCGGTCGGCGTCCTCGACGAATCCGCCGTTGACGGTGTACGTGGTGCCGTTCCCGTCGGCGGCGTCGGGGTCGTAGAGCGCGTCGACGTCCCAGCCGCGGTTCGCCGGGAACAGGCCGATCGCGTCGGCCTCCCCGGCGACCAGGCCCCACAGTTCGTCGGGGTTGCTGACGCCGCCCGGGAAGCGGCAGGCCATCGCGGTGAGCACGATCGGGTCCTCGTCGGCGGGCGCGGGCGCCGTGCCGGTGACCGGCGGGGCGGCCTCGGCGGCCTCGGAGTCGAAGACCTGCTCCCGCAGGTGGTGGGCGAGTTCCAGCGGCGTCGGGTAGTCGAATGCGAGCGTCGGGGACAGGCGCAGCCCGGTCTCGGTGGCCAGCGCGTTGCGCAGTTCGACCGCGGTGAGCGAGTCGAAGCCGAGTTCGCGGAACGGCCGCTTGACCGCGATCGCCTCGGCGGACGGGTAGCCCAGGACGCGTGCGGCGTGGCCCCGGACCAGGTCGACCAGCGCGGTCTCACGCTGCGCCGGGGGAAGGGCGGCCAGCCGGGAGCGCCAGCCGGTCTCGACGATCGGCTCGTCGGCGGCCAGGGCGGCGACCTCCGGCAGGTCCTCCAGCAGCGGCCGGCGGCGGGCCGCGGCGAACGTCTCGACGAAGGTCGCCCAGTCCACGTCGGCGACGGTGAGGAGCGGCGAGGATCCTTGGGCAGCACGCCGCAGGACGTCGATGGCGAGGTTGGGGGAGATCGGGGCGAGGCCGCGTCGGCTCAGCGCCGTGCCGGTGTCGCCCTCGGTGGCCATGCCCGCCTCGGCCCACGGGCCCCAGGCCAGCGACGTGCCGGCCAGGCCGCGAGCGCGCCGCCGCTGGGCCAGGGCGTCGAGGCCGGCGTTCGCGGCCGCGTAGGCGCCGCCCCAGCCGCTGCCCCAGGTGGCGGCGATCGAGGAGAACAGCACGAACGCGTCCAGGTCCGTGTCGCCGAGGAGCTCGTCGAGGTGCAGGGCGCCCGCGGTCTTGCCCGCGAGCACCGACGCGAGGTCGGCGGCGTCTAGGTCGGCCAGCGGCGCGCTGTGCGAGACGCCGGCCGCGTGCACGACCGCGGTCAGCGGGGCCTCGGGGTCGGTGGTGGCCTGGCCGAGGAGGGCCGCGACAGCTCCTCGGTCGGCCAGGTCCATGGCGACGACCGTGACGCGGGCACCCGTGGCGCGGATCTCGTCGGCCAGGTCGTGCGCGCCGGGCGCATCCGGCCCGCGCCGGCTTGCCAGGACGAGGTGCGCGGCGCCCTGGGCGGCGGCCCAGCGGGCGATATGGCCGCCGAGCGCTCCGGTGCCGCCGGTGACGAGGACGGTGCCGCGCGGCTGCCAGCCCTCGTCGGGTCCGGCGGGCGCGTGCTCCAGCCTGCGGACGAGCAGACCGGAAGGGCGGACCGCGACTTGGTCCTCGGCGTCGAGGCCGCCCGCGAGGACCGCGACGAGCCGGTCGGCGGCGCGCACGTCGAGCGTCTCGGGCAGGTCGAGGAGGCCGCCCCAGCGGTCCGGATACTCCAGGCCGGCCACCCGGCCCAGGCCCCATGTCTCGGCCTGCTCCACGCCGGCGACCTGGTCGCCGGGCCCGGTGGCGACGGCTCCCCGGGTGAGGATCCACAGCGGACCGGTGACGGCGGCGTCCTCGACAGCCTGGGCGAGCGCGAGCGTTCCGGACAGCGCCGCCGGGACACCCGCCTCGTCCGCGCCGTCGCCCAGCGCGAGGAGCGAGACGACCCCGGCGATCTCGCCCTGCTCGCGGAGCCGGGCGGCGAGTGTGGCCCGGTCGGCCGCGGGAAGCGTCACGACGTCGGCGCCGGCCCGGGTGAGGATCTCGTCGACGCCGTACGTGTCGCCGGGGGCGACCACCATCCAGGTGCCGGTGAGCGCACGCGTGGTCGGGTCGGGCAACCCCGTCCAGGTCTCCTGGTAACGCCAGCCGTCGGACTGGTCGCGGCGCTGTGTGCGGCGGCGCCAGGAGGAGAGCGCCGGGACCAGGGCGCCGAGCGTCTCCCCGTGGGCCTCGGCGTCGATGCGCAGTTCGCCTGCGACCGCGCTGAGGTCGGCGGAGTCGACCGCGGCCCAGAAGTCGGCGTCCGTGCCCGTCGAGGTGACAGCTTCGCGGGGTGTGGGGCGAAGCCAGTAGCGCTGGTGGGAGAAGGGATACGTGGGCAGGTCGACCGGGCGGGCACCGGTGCCCTCGAACACCACCGCCCAGTCCACACGCTGGCCCCGGACAAACAGTTCGCCCAGGGCGGTGAGCAGCGCCGCGCACTCCTCCCGGTCGCGGCGCAATCCCGCCACCGCCACCGCGTCCGGGCACACCGCACCCGCCAACGCGGCCAGCACACCCTCCGGCCCCAACTCCAGCACCCGGTCCGCGTCCAAGGACATCGCCGCGTCGGCGAAACGGACCGGTTGGCGGACCTGGTCGACCCAGTAGTCGGGGTCCGACCACTGGCCGGGTTCGACGGGGCGGCCGGTAACCGTGGAGACAGCTGGGAGTGTCGGCTCGGCGAAGGTGAGTGTCTCCACGACCGTGCGGAACTCGGCGAGCATCGGCTCCATCAAACGGGAGTGGAACGCGTGGCTCGTACGCAACCGGTTGGTCTTCCATCCTCGCTCACCGGCCAGTGAGGCGACCTGCTCCACGTCCGCCTCAAGCCCCGACACCACCACCGCGGCCGGGCCGTTCACCGCCGCGATGTCGATGTCCGGGAACGCCTCCCGCACCTCCGCCTCCGAGGCACCCACCGCCATCATCGCCCCACCGGACGGCAACGCCTGCATCAACCGGCCCCGAGCCGCCACCAGCGCCACCGCATCCGCAAGGCTCAGGACCCCAGCCGCGTAGGCAGCCGTGATCTCGCCGATCGAGTGGCCCGCGACGACGTCCGGGGTCACGCCCCAGGACCGCACCAACGCCAGCAACGCCACCTCCACCGCGAAGATGGCCGGCTGGGCACACCCAGTCTGATCCAAGGACGCTTCATCCAGCTCGTGCAGCGAAAGATCCAGAGCCGCACACACCTCGTCGAACACCGCCGCGAACACCGGGAACGTCTCATACAACTCCCGGCCCATCCCCACCCGCTGCGACCCCTGACCGGTGAACACCACCGCCAGCCGCCCCTCAACCGACACCCCCTGGATCACGGTGCCGCCCAGCAGCACCGCCCGCCGCTCCAGCACCGCCCGCGACGTCAACGCCGCACCCACATCCAGCCGCGCCGCCTCCACCCCACGCACCCGCTGAATCTGCGCCTCCAACGACCCCTCGCAACGCGCACTCACCACCAACGGCACCACCGGCAACACCACCACCGGCTCACCGGAGACCTCCGCGGCAGCCGGAGCCTCCTCCACGATCACATGCGCGTTCGTCCCACTGATCCCGAACGACGACACCGCCGCCCGCCGCGGCCGACCCACCTCCGGCCACGACCGCGCCCGCGTCAACAACTCCACCGCACCCGCCGACCAATCCACCTGCGACGACGGCGCATCCACATGCAACGTCCGCGGCAACACCCCATGCCGCATCGCCTGCACCATCTTGATGATCCCCGCCACACCCGCCGCCGCCTGAGCATGCCCGATGTTCGACTTCACCGACCCCAGCCACAACGGCCGGTCCTCCGACCGGCCCTGACCGTACGTCGCCAGCAACGCCTGCGCCTCGATCGGATCACCCAGGCGGGTCCCCGTCCCGTGCGCCTCCACCGCGTCCACATCGGCCGGGGACAGACCGGCCGACGCCAGGGCCTGCAGGATGGCGCGCTGCTGGGCGCCGCCGTTCGGGGCGGTGAGGCCGTTGGAGGCGCCGTCCTGGTTGACGGCGCTGCCCCGCAGGACGGCCAGGATCGGGTGGCCGAGGCGCTGAGCGTCCGAGAGGCGCTCGATCAGCAGCAGGCCGACGCCCTCGGACCAGCCGGTGCCGTCGGCCGTGTCCGCGAACGACTTGCACCGCCCGTCTGCGGCCAGGCCGCCCTGCTTGCTGAACTCCCCGAACGAGTCCGGGGTGGACATGACAGCCACACCGCCGGTGAGGGCGATCGAGCACTCCCTGCTGCGCAGGGCTCGGCAGGCCATGTGCAACGCGACCAGCGAGGAGGAGCAGGCGGTGTCGATGGTGACCGCCGGGCCCTCCAGGCCGAACGTGTAGGCGAGCCGACCGGAGAGCACTGCGGGGGCGGTGCCGGTGAGCAGGTGGCCGAGAACGCCGTCGGGCAGGTCCTCGACGTAGGAGCCGTACCCGAGGTAGCTGCCGCCGACGAAGACGCCGCCTTGCGTGCCGCGCAACGTCGCGGGGTCGATCCGGGCCCGCTCCAAGGTCTCCCAGGCCACTTCGAGCAGGACTCGCTGCTGCGGGTCCATGGCCAGCGCCTCGCGCGGGCTGATCCCGAAGAACACCGGGTCGAAGTCGCCGGCGTCGTGGAGGAAGCCACCGGTGTGGACGTCCGTCCCGGCCGAGCCCGGCTCGTACCAGGTCTCCCAGCCCCGGTCGGCGGGGAACGCCGAGGTCGCGTCCACGCCATCGGTGACCAGGTGCCAGAGGTCGTCGGGGGAGGCGACACCGCCGGGGTACCGGCACGCCATCGCGACGATGGCGATCGGCTCCTGCTCGGCGGATTCCAGCTCGGTGAGGCGCCGACGGGTCTGGGTCAGGTCCGCGGTCACCCACTTGAGGTAGTCACGGAGGGTTTCCTCAGTCGCCATTCAGCTCCACCTCTGCGGATAACCGAGCGCACGCCGAATTCACCGACGTCCGATCGAAGACTGTCCCTGGGGGTTGGATGTTTCCGGATGTCTCTGCGAGGCAGCCCGGGGCTGAGGCTAGGACCCCGGATCGCCGCCCGGAACCCCTAGCGCTCCCCTACGGAAGGGGCTGATCAGGCCGTCCCAGCTGGGAATCTATGAACTTCAGCAGCTCGTCGTCGGAGTCCCCGGCCGGGGACTCCGACAGCGGCTCGGGCGCCTGGGCGCCCCCCGCTTCCAGCGCGGACAGCAGCGAGCGGAGTTTGATCCGCAGTTTGGCGCCGGTGAGCGCGTCCGGGGTGGAGTCGGCGAGCCGCCGCTCTATCTCTTCGAGTTCTTCGAGTACCGAACGAGAATTGTTCGGGACCATTTGAATACGCAGATGTGTCGCGAGTGCGGCGGGGGTGGGGTGGTCGAAGACCAGCGTCGCGGGGCACCGCAATCCGGTCGACATATTCACCCGATTGCGCAACTCGACGGCCGTGACCGAGTCGAAGCCGATTTCCTTGAACGCGCGGCTCGCCGGGATGTTCTCGGTACTGGGAATGCCGAGCACGGCCGCGATGTGGCCCCGCAGCAGGTCCACGAGCTCGCGGTCGGCCTCCTCGGCGGACAGGGTGACCAGACGGTCGCGCAGCGCGGCGGTGGCGTCGCTCTCCTCGGCCTGGTCCGCGCCACGGGCGGCGGTGGCTTCCAGTTCGGTGAACAGGCGGCTGGGCCGGGCCAGGCCGAACGCGGGCAGGAACCGGGCCCAGTCGACGTCCGCGACGACCAGCGACGGAAGCGCGGTGGCCAGTTCCTCCACGGCCCGGCCTGGGTCCAGGGGCCGTATGCCGACCCGGAGCAGCGAACCGTCCGCTGCCGCCGTCTCGGCGATCCCACCGCCCGCCCACGGCGACCAGGCGATGGCCGTGGCGGGCCGCCCCAGGGCGCGGCGCCGGCCGGCGAACGCGTCGAGGAAGGCGTCGGCGGCCGCGTAGGCGGGGTGGCGCGCGGTGCCCCACACTCCGGCGACGGACGAGAAGACGACGAAGGCGTCCAGCTCGGCGTCGGCCAGGAGCTCGTCCAGGAGGAGCGCTCCGGTGACGCGGGCGCCCGTCACCGCCGCGATCTCGGCCGGCGTCAGGTCGGCGAGGGGGGTCTCCTGGGCGACGCCAGCCGCGTGCACGACCGCAGTGAGGTCGGCAGGGAGTCCGGCGACGAGGGAGGTCACCTGGTCCCGGTCGGTGAGGTCGCAGGCGACGACGGTCACATGTACGCCGATGTCGGCCAGCTCGGCTCGTAGCGTGTCGGAGCCGGGGGCGTCCTGGCCCCGGCGGCCGGCCAGAACCACGCCGGTCGCGCCGTTGCGGGCGGCCCAGCGGGCGACGTGCCCGCCCAGCGCGCCGGTGCCGCCGGTGATCAGCACGGTGCCGCGCGGACACCAGCCGCCGCCGGCCGACGCGGGGGGCGTGGGCCGCAGGCGCCGCGCCCAGGCCTGCCCGTCGCGGAGCGCTATCTGGTCCTCTCCGGCGGCGCCTGCGAGCACTGCGGCGAGCCCGTCCGCCTCGGCGAGCACCGCCGCGAGCCCGTCTGTCTCAGGAAGCACCACAGGGACCCCGTCCGCGTCAGCGAGCACCGCCGCGAGCCCGTCCGTGCCGGTGGCCAGCAGATCGACCAGGCCGCCCCACCGCTCGGGGTGTTCGAGTGCCGCCACCCGGCCGAGGCCCCAGACCTGGGCCTGCGCGGGGCTGCGTACCGGGTCGGTACCGGCCTCCACCGCGCCGTTGGTGACGATCCACAGCGGAGCGACCACGCCGTCCAACGCCTGCAGCAGGGTGACGGTGTCCGCCAGGCCACGGGGTACGCCCGGGTGGTCGGGGTGCGGACGCTCGTCGAGCGCCAGCAGCGACACGACGCCGGCGAGGTCGTCCGGCGGGGCTTCGCCGGGGCCGGCGGTCACCACCTCCGCTCCGGCCGACGCCAGTTGCTCCGTCACAGCCCGGACGACCGGCTCGGCGCCGGTGGGCGTGACAATCAGCCAGCGGCCGGTGAGCCGGGCACCGCCGCCGAGCGGCACCGGGGCCCAGCCGAGGGTGTGGCGCAGTCCCGCGCCCGGGGTGGGGATGGGCTCGCCCGCGTCGCTCGGCGAGAGCCAGTACCGGCGGTGCTGGAAGGGGTAGGTGGGCAGGTCGGGCAGCCAGCGGCCCCCTTCGAGCCAGCTCCGCCAGTCGACGTCGACGCCCCGGACCCACGCCTCGCCCAGGGCCCGGACCTGCGCGGCCGGACCGTCCTCGCCCCGCCGCAACGTCCCCCACACCCCCGCATCCGGGGCAGACTGCTCCAACGCCAACGCCAGCACCGGATGCCCCGACACCTCCGCGAACAACCGGAACCCACCCTCGGCAGCCAGCCCCTCCACCACCGGCGCGAACCGCACCTGCTCCCGCAGATTCGACCACCAGTACCCCGCGTCCACAGGCTCGGTAACCCGCTCACCCGTCACCGTCGAATACCACGGAATCACCGGCACCACGCCCTCGACGCCCGCCAGCGCGGCCAGAACCGCCTCTCGTACCGGCTCCACCTGCGACGAGTGCGACGCGTACCCCACCTCCACCAGCCGCGCCCGCACACCGCGCTCCTCACACCACGGCACGAACGCCTCCAGCAAGGACCGCTCCCCCGCCACCACCACCTGCGACGGAGAATTCACCGCAGCCACCACCAGCCCCGCCCACTCCGGCCCGGCCAACCACCCCGCCACCTCGTCAGCAGCCGCGCCGACCGACGCCATCCCCCCACTCCCGTCCAGATCCACCAGCGCCTGCGAGCGGGCCGCCACCACACGGGCGCCGTCCCGCACCGACAACGCCCCCGCCACGACCGCGGCCACCACTTCCCCCTGCGAATGCCCCACCACCGCCGCGGGGACAACCCCGTACGAAGCCCACCACGCCGTCAGCGCCACCCCCACCGCCCACAACACCGGCTGCACCACCTCCACCCGCGTCAGCCACTCGTCCCTCCCGCGCAGGACGGCCTCCACGGAGAATCCGACGTGCGGCCACAGCGCCGCGTCGCACTCCCGCAACCGCTCCGCGAACGCCAGCGAATCCAGCAGCCCCACCGCCATCCCCAACCACTGCCCACCCTGACCCGCGTAGACGAACACCACATCGGTGCCCAGGACCGAAGCGGACAGCGGTGCCAGTCCGTTCGCGGCCGCGTCCAGGCCGTCGAGGTCCCAGGCCATCGCGCGTTCGGCCAGCCCGGCCCGGGTGGCCAGCGTGGCCCCGACGTCGAGCAGGGAGGCGCCGTCGGCGACGAAGTCCCGCAGCGCCGCGGCCTGGGTCCGTACGGCGCCGGTGTCGGCGCCGGAGAGCAGCAGCGGCACGGGGCGGCCTGGCGCCGGTTCCCGCTCGGGCGGCGCGTCCAGGGCCCTTTCAGGCGCCTCCGGCGCCTGTTCGAGAATGACATGCACGTTCGTACCGCTGACTCCGAACGCCGACACCCCGGCGCGGCGCGGTCGCCCGCTCTCCGGCCAGGGCCGGGCCTCGGTGAGCAGTTCGACGCCGCCGAGCGCCCAGTCCACGTGCGGGGAGGGCTCATCGACGTGGAGTGTCCTGGGCAGCGCGCCGTGCCGCAGCGCCAGGACCATCTTCATCAGCCCGGCCACGCCGGCCGCTGCCTGGGTGTGCCCGATGTTCGACTTGACCGACCCGAGCCAGAGCGGCTCGCCGGTGCGGCCGGTGCCGTAGGTGGCCAGCAGCGCGTTGGCCTCTATCGGGTCGCCGAGCGTGGTGCCGGTGCCGTGCGCCTCGACGGCGTCGATGTCGGCGGGGTCGAGCCGGGCGTCGGCAAGCGCCTGACGGATGACCTTCTGCTGGGATGGGCCGCTCGGCGCGGTGAGGCCGTTGGAGGCACCGTCCTGGTTCACCGCGCTGCCCCGCACCACCGCGAGGACCGGGTGGCCGAGTCGCCGGGCATCGGACAGGCGCTCGACCAGCACCACGCCCACGCCTTCCGACCAGCCGGTGCCGTCGGCCGCGGCGGCGAAGGACTTGCACCGTCCGTCGACGGCGAGGCCGCCCTTCCGGCTGAACTCGACGAAGGGGCCGGGCGTCGACATGATCGTGACCCCGCCGACCAGCGCCAGGTCGCACTCTCCGTTGCGCAGCGCCTGCACGGCCAGGTGCAGCGCGACCAGCGACGAGGAGCACCCGGTGTCGACGGTCATCGCGGGGCCTTCGAGGCCGAAGGTGTACGAGATCCGGCCGGACAGGACGCTGCCCGCGTTGCCGGTGCCGAGGTGGCCCTCGAGCGCGGTGGGGAAGACGCCCATCGACCACAGGTAGTCCGAGCCATTGGTACCGGCGAACATGCCGGTGCGAGTGCCGCGCAGGCCGAGCGGATCCAGGCCGGCCCGCTCGAACGCCTCCCACGCGCACTCCAGCAGCAGCCGCTGCTGCGGGTCCATGGCGACGGCCTCGCGCGGTGTGATCCCGAACAGCCGGGCGTCGAAGCCGGCGACGTCGCCGAGAAAGCCGCCCTCGCTGGTGTAGGTGGTGCCGCGGACGGCCGAGTCGGAGTTGAACAGGTCTCCGAGGTACCAGCCACGGTCGGTGGGGAACGGTGACATCGCGTCGACGCCGTCGGCCAGCAGTCGCCACAGGTCGTCCGAGGAGCCGACGCCGCCGGGGAAGCGGCAGCTCATCGCGGTGATGGCCAGCGGCTCGTCGTGCGCGGCCGTGCTCGCGGTGACGGTCACGGTGGCGGCGGGGACGGGGGCCGCGCCGACCCGGGAGAGCAGGTGCGCGGCGAGCGCGGCGGCGTTGGGGTGGTCGAAGACGAGTGTGGCCTGCAGCGGGAGCCCGGTCTCGGCCCGCAGCCGGTTGCGCAGGTCCACCGCGGTGAGCGAGTCGAAGCCGAGGTCGCGGAAGGAGCGGTGGGGCGCGATGTCGTCGCTGGAGGCGTGGCCGAGTACGGCGGCGGCGCCGGCCCGGACGAATTCGAGGACGACCCGCTCCTGCTCGGCGGCGGACAGGCCGGCGAGGCGGGCGGCGAGACCGGCGCCGTCTCCGGCGGGCTCCGCGGCCTGGGCGAGCGTGTCCCGGGCGGCGGGTATGTCGCCGATCAGCGGCCGGGGGCGCTCGGCGGTGAAGAGTTCGGTGAAGCGCGGCCAGTCGATGTCGGCCACGCAGATCGTCGTGTCGTCCTGGGCGACGGCGCGGCGCAGCGCCTCGATCGCGAGCTTCGGTGGCATCTGGACGATGCCGCGCCGACGCAGGTCGGCCCCGACCTCGGCCGCGGCCATGCCGGCCTCGGCCCACGAGCCCCAGGCGATAGCGGTCATCGTGCCGCCGCGGGCCCGGCGCTGCTCGGCGAGCGCGTCCAGGGCGGCGTTGGCGGCCGCGTAGGCGGCGTGCGAATGGCTGCCCCAGACACCGGACATCGAGGAGAAGGTGACGAACGCGTCCACGTCGCCGACCAGGGCGTCCAGGTGCACGGCACCGGCGACCTTCCCGGCGAGCAGGCGCTCCACCAGCGCGACGTCGGTCCGGTCGAAGGACACGTTGGCGCCGACGCCGGCGGCGTGCACGACGGCGTCGACCGTGCCGACATCGGCGAGCAGTGCCTCGACGGCGGCCCGGTCGGTCAGGTCGCAGGCGACGATCTCGATCGCGACGCCGGTCTCGGCCAGTTCGTCGGTGAGCTGCGTGGCCCCGGGGGTGTCGGGGCCGCGCCGACTGGTCAGTACGAGGCGTTCGGCGCCGTTCGCGGCGGCCCAGCGCGCCACCCGGGAGCCGAGCGCGCCGGTGCCGCCGGTGATCAGGACGGTGCCCCGGGGCCGCCAGCCCGCCCCGCCCCTGCGGGGAGGGGCGGGCGTGATGCGGCGGGCCCACAGCCCGCTCGCGCGGATGGCCACCTGGTCCTCGTCGCCGAGGGCACCGGCGAGGACGGCGGTCAGGGTGTCCCCGACGCGGGCGTCCGGCGCCTCGGGCAGGTCGATCAGGCCGCCCCAGCGGTGGGGCATCTCCAGCCCCGCGATCTGGCCCAGGCCCCAGGCCTGGGCCTGGGCGAGGCTGCGCGGGGCGCCGTCGACGCCGGCCGCGCCCCGGGTGAGGAGCCAGGTCGGGGCGTCGATCCCGGCGTCGCCGAGGGCCTGGATCAGCGTCAGGGAACCGGCGACCGCGCGGGAGACCAGGGGATGGTCCGGCATCGGCCGCTCGTCGAGGGCCAGCAGCGACACGACCCCGGTGTACTGCCCTGTGGGCAGGGCGGCGGCCAGTGCGGCCCGGTCGGTGGCGGCGTCCACGACCAGCACCTCGGGGTCGGGGAAGAGGCCGGCCAGGTCCGGCGTGTCCACGCCGTCGGGCCGGACGAGCAGCCACCGGCCCTCCGGTCGCGCCGGTGCGGGCTTCGGGAGCGGGGTCCAGCGGACCGCGTACCGCCAGCTGTCGATCGTGGTGGTCAGTCTCCGCCGTTCCCGCCAGGACGCCAGACCGTCGACCACCGGCTCGACGATGTCGGGGGCCAGGCCGAGTTCGTCGGCGAGGGACTGGGCGCCGGCCTGGACGGCGGTCCAGAACTCCGGGTCGCCGCCCTGGTCGCGCCGCTGTTCCTCGGGCGTCGGCCAGTAGCGGCGGCGCTGGAAGGCGTAGGTCGGCAGGTCGGGGAGCCGGCGTGCGTGAGTGAACCACGGCGACCAGTCGATGCGGGCGCCGCGTACCCAGGCCTCGCCGAGGACGCGGATCTGCCCGGCCGGGCCGTCGTCGCCGCGGCGGAGCGTCCCGAAGACCCCGGCGTCCGGGGCGCACTGCTCCAGTGCCACGGTGAGCACGGGGTGGCCGGAGACCTCGGCGAACAGCTGGTGTCCCGCGTCGGCGAGGCCCTGGACGACCGGTGCGAGCCGCACCTGCTCGCGCAGGTTGGCCCACCAGTAGGCGCCGTCCAGCGGGCCGGTGATCTGCTCGCCGGTGACCGTGGAGTACCAGGGGATGCGCGGTGCCCGGCTGCGTACGTCGGTCAGGCCGTCGAGGATGGCGTCCCGCACCTGCTCGACGTGGGGCGAGTGGGAGGCGTATCCGATCTCGACGATCCGGGCCCGCACGCCCCGCTCCTCGCACCACGGGACGAACGCCTCCAGCCGCGTCCGGTCGCCGGCCACGACGACCTGCGCGGAACCGTTGACCACGGCCACGACGAGGTCGTCCCAGCCGGGTCGGCCCGGGTCCCGGGCCGGGGCCAGCCAGCGCTCGACGTCGGCCGCGGAAGCGCTCACCAGGGCCATCGCGCCCGTGTCGCCGAGGTCGGCCAGCGCCCGGGACCGGGTCGCGACCACCCGTGCGCCGTCCTCGACGGAGAGCGCGCCGGCCACCACGGCGGCGACGGCCTCGCCCTGCGAGTGACCGACCACCGCCGCCGGGGTCAGTCCATACGACTCCCACCACGCGGTGAGGGCCACGCCCACGGCCCACAGCACGGGCTGCACGATCTCCACGCGGGCCAGCCAGTCGTCCGTGCCCCGCAGGACGGCCTCCACCGAGAAGTCGACGTGCGGCCGCAGCGCCGCGTCGCATTCCCGGAGGCGATCGGCGAACGCGGGATGGTCCAGCAGTCCGGCCGCCATGTTCAGCCACTGGCCGCCCTGTCCCGGGTAGACGAAGACCACGTCGGAGGTGTCGACGGCGGTGCCGCCCACGAGCCCGGACTCGACCGTCTCCAGGCTGTCGAGGTCCCACGCCACCGCCCGGTCAGGCAGCGTGGCCCGCCCGGCCAGCGTCGCACCGACCTCCCGCAGCGACGCTCCGCCCGCCGCGAACTCCCGTACGGCAGCGGCCTGGGCGCGCAGCCCGTCCCGGCCGACTGCGGAGAGCAGCAACGGGACCGGCTGCCCGGCGTCGGCCGGCGGCGCGGGTTCCTCGGCCGGATCGCCCTGTTCGAGGATCACGTGGGCGTTCGTGCCGCTCATCCCGAACGACGAGACGGCTGCCCGGCGCGGACGGTCCGCCTCCGGCCAGGGCCGGGCCTCGGTGAGCAGTTCTACGGCGCCGGAGGCCCAGCTCACCTTCGGGGTGGGCTCGTCGACGTGGAGGGTCCTGGGGAGCAGCCCGTGCCGCATGGCCATGACCATCTTGATGATGCCGCCGACGCCCGCGGCGGCCTGGGTGTGCCCGATGTTCGACTTGAGCGAGCCCAGCCACAGCGGCCGGTCGCGGTCCTGGCCGTAGGTGGCCAGCACCGCCTGGGCCTCGATCGGGTCGCCCAGCTCGGTGCCGGTGCCGTGCGCCTCCACGGCGTCGATCTCCTCGGGCGCCAGCCCTGCGTTCGACAGCGCCGCCCGGATGACCCGCCGCTGGGACCGGCCGTTGGGCGCGGTCAGACCGTTGGAGGCGCCGTCCTGGTTCACGGCCGAGCCGCGGACCACGGCCAGCACCGGCCTCCCGGCCGCCCGCGCCGCCGACAGCCGCTCGACGAGCAGCACCCCGGCGCCCTCCCCCCAGCCGGTGCCGTCGGCGGCGGCCGCGAACGACTTGCAGCGGCCGTCGGCGGCCAGGCCGCGCTGCCGGGAGAACTCCAGGAACGTCCCCGGCGTCGACATCACCAGCACGCCGGCGACGAGCGCCTGATCGCACTCGCCGGCCCGCAGTGCCTGCGCCGCCAGGTGCAGCGCGACCAGCGACGAGGAGCACGCGGTGTCCACCGTGACCGCCGGGCCCTCCAGGCCGAAGGTGTACGCCGGCCGGCCGGACAGGACGCTGGAGGCGTTCCCGGTGCCGAGGTGACCTTCCAGCTCACCGGGGTGGTCGCCGAGCAGACCGAGGTAGTCCTGGTCGTTGCTGCCGGTGAAGACGCCGGTGCGGGCGCCGCGCTGGCCCAGCGGGTCCAGTCCGGCCCGTTCGAACGCCTCCCAGGCGCACTCCAGCAGCAGCCGCTGCTGGGGGTCCATCGCGCGGGCCTCGCGCGGGCTGATGCCGAACAGGGACGCGTCGAAGTCCGCGACGTCGTGGAGGAACCCGCCCGCGCGGGCGAAGGAGGTTCCGGACGCGTCGGGGTCGTCGCTGAACAGCGTGATGAGGTCCCAGCCGCGGTCGGCCGGGAAGTCCCCGATGGCGTCCCTGCCCTCGGCGACCAGGCGCCACAGGTCCTCCGGGCCGTGCACTCCGCCGGGGTAGCGGCAGGCCATGCCGACGATCGCCATCGGCTCGGTGGCCTGCTCCTCCGCTTCCCGGTGCTGGCGGCGGATCCGATCGGTCTGCTTCAGCGCGCTGCGCAGGGCCTTGATCAGCTGCTCGTCCGGCTGGGTCATGGTTCTCTCCGCTCGTCGGGCCGGGTCAGGGGTCGTCGGGACTGCCGACGTCGGGGGTTCGAGGGCTGGTGCGTAGCCGGCGACGGTGTGGGGCGCAGGCGCAGGGGCGCCCTAGCGGTTCGGCGGCGTCGGGCGGGCAGGGGATCAGGTGGCCGGTCGGCACGGCGTCAGGCGGACTGGGCGTCAGGTGCACCGGCCGTCGCCGCATCGGGCGGACGAGGCGTCAGGAGTACCGGTTGTCGGGTTCCGCGAGCGCGCTCGTCAGCCCCCGTCCGGGGCGGTGCCGCCCAGCGCGAGCTTCATCAAGTCGTCGACGTCCATCGCGTCGAGGTCGCCAGTGGGTTCGGCGGCGTCCGGCCGCGGCCGTCCGGGCTCGGTCGGTGCCAGCCGGAGCAGCCGGGGCAGCAGCCCGGACTCCCGCAGCCGGGCGAGAGGGATCGCGGCCAGCGCCGCGCGGATCTCGGCGTCGGGCAGGTCCACTGCCTCCTCGGCGGGTACGAGCGTCTCCTTCAGATGCCCTGCGAGTTGCTCGGCGTTCGGGTGGTCGAAGACGAGCGTGGGTGAGAGCGGCAGCCCGGTGGCGGCGGTCAACCGGTCGTGGAGCTGTACGGCGGTGAGGGAGTCGAAGCCGAGTTCGCTGAACGCGCGGCCGGGCGCCACCGCGGTTCCCGACGCGTGCCCGAGCACGGCGGCCACCTCGTCCCGGACCAGACGCAGCAGGATCCGGTCCCGTTCGGCCGGGTCGGCGTCGACCAGCCGTGCGGCCAGTTCGTCCCATGCCGCCGGCCGGTCGCGTGGCGTGTCGGGTCGCCCGTCCGGGAACAGATCGGTGAGCAGCGGCCGGGAGCGCGCGGTGGAGAACACCGCAGCGAACCGCGCCCAGTCCACGTCGGCCACGGTCACCAGCACGTCGTCCACGCCGACCGCGACGCCGAGGGCGTCCAGCGCCCCGGCCGGCGCCATGGGCGTGAGCCCGCGCCGCCGCAGCCGGTCCGCGATCCGGTCGTCGGCCGCCATGCCGATCCGGGCCCAGGGCCCCCAGGCGATCGCCGTCCCGGGTCTGCCCTGCGCCCGGCGCCGCGCGATGAGCGATGCGACGGCGGCGTTCGCCGCCGCGTAGGCGGCCTGTTCCGCGCTGCCCCAGACACCGGCGATCGAGGAGAAGACGATCAGCGGTACGTCCGGCAGCAGCTCGTCGAGGTGGACCGCGCCGTCCACCTTGCCGGCCGCCACGGCACGCAGGTGCTCAGCGTCCTCGTCGGCCAGCGGCACGTCCTGGCTGACACCGGCCGCGTGCACGACGGCGTGCACATCGCCGACATCGGCGAGCAGTGCCTCGACCGCCGACCGGTCGGACAGGTCGCAGGCGTGCGCCTCCGCCACGGGCAGTTCGGCGAGCAGTTCTCGCGCACCGGGGGCGGCGGCACCCCGGCGGGAGACCAGCACCAGCCGCCGTACGCCCTGCGCCGCGGCCCACCGGGCGACTTCGGCGCCCAGGCCGCCGGTGCCACCGGTGATGAGCACGGTTCCATCCGGACGCCAGCGCAGGGCGCCGGCCGGTACGGGGGCGGGGACCAGCCTCCGCAGCTTCGGGCCGGCCGCGCGGAGGGCGATCTGGTCCTCGGTACCGAGCCCGCCGGCCAGTACGGCGACGAGCCGGGCCGCCACCGTCGCGTCGAACCGTTCGGGCAGGTCGACCAGCCCGCCCCAGCGGTCGGGTTCCTCCAGGCCGAAGACCCGGGCCAGTCCCCAGACCGCCGCCGGGTCGAGGTCGGGCGCCGGGTCGTCCGGCCCGGTGGACACCGCGCGTGTGGTGAGGAACCAGTGCGGTGCCGTCAGGCCGAGCCGGGTGATCGCGAGGGCCGCGGCCGGGGTCGACACCGCGGCCAGCACGCCGTCGAGGGCCGGTCCCGGCTCGCTGACCACCTCGGCGCCGGCGTCCCGCAGGGCCCCGGCGAAAGCGCCGTCGTCCTCGCCCAGCACGAGCCAGGTACCGGTCAGGGGCGTCGCGGGCGGTTCGGCGGCCGGCCGCCACTCGACGCGGTACCGCCATCGCTCGGTGCCAGGCCGTTCCGTGGGCAGCGCGTCCAGCCAGAACCGCCGCCGGTGGAAGGCGTACGTCGGGAGGTCGACGCGGTGCGCGCCCGGGAGCACCGCGGTCCACTCGACCGGGGATCCTTGGGCGAACAGGGCGGCCAGTGCGGTGAGCGCGGTGGTGGGCTCCTCCCGGGTCCCGCGCAGCGTCGGCACGCTCACGGCGTCCGGCCGCAGCTGCCGGGTCAGCGCGGTGAGGACGGCGTCCGGTCCGAGTTCCACGAACCTGCCGACCCCGTCCAGCGCGCCGACCGCGTCGGCGAACCGGACCGGCCGACGGATCTGCTCGACCCAGTACTCGGGGTCGCTCCACTGGCCGGGCTGGACAGGGCGACCGGTGACCGTGGAGACGGCCGGGATCGTCGGCTCGGCGAGACTCAACGTCTCCACGACTGCCCGGAACTCGGCGAGCATCGGCTCCATCAGACGCGAGTGGAAGGCGTGGCCGGTCCGCAGGCGGCTGGTCTTCCAGCCCCGCCCGTCCGCGAGCGCCGCCGCCCGCTCCACCGCGTCCGCCTCTCCTGCGACCACGACCGCCGCCGGGCCGTTCACCGCAGCGATGTCGATCTCCAGTTCGCCGAACGCCGCTCTCGTCTCGGCCTCCGTGGCGCCTACCGCGAGCATCGCGCCACCGGCGGGAAGGGCCTGCATGAGGCGGCCTCGGGCGGTGACGAGTCGGGCCGCGTCCGCGAGCGAGAGCACCCCGGCCAGGTGCGCCGCCGCGATCTCCCCGATCGAGTGGCCGACCAGGACGTCGGCTCGTACGCCCCAGTGCGAGAGCAGGGCGTGCAGCGCCACCTCGACAGCGAAGATCGCCGGCTGGGCGTACTCGGTCCGGTGGACGAGGTCATCGTCGTCGAGCACGGCGGCCAGCGGCCGGTCCAGGTGCGGGTCGAGCGCGGCGGCGACCGTGGCCAGCGCGTCCGCGAACACCGGGAACTCTGCGGCGAGTTCCGCTCCCATGGCTGACCGTTGCGAGCCCTGCCCGGTGAAGAGGAACGCCTGCTTCCCGCGCGCCGCGACCCCCTCGACCACGCCCTCGCCCCGGCCCTCGGCGGCCCAGGCGGTCAGGGCGTCGGCGGCCTGCTCCGTGCCGCCGTCGCCGCTGCCGGTGCGCTGCCTGAGGAACACGGCCCGGTGCGGCAGCGCGGCCCGCAGCGTGGTCGACCAGGCCACATCGGCCAGGGACTCGGTCGGGTGCTCCCGCAGGTACCGGCCGAGCCGCCCGGCCTGCCGGCGCAGGGCGTCGGCATCCGGCCCGGTGACCACCAGCGGGGCCGTCCGACCGGGCACCGAAGCGGAGGTCACCGCAGCGGCCGGGGGTTCCTCCACGATGACGTGCGCGTTGGTCCCGCTGATCCCGAACGACGACACCGCCGCCCGGCGCGGACGCTGGAGCCCCGGCCACGGCCGCGCCGAGGTGAGCAGCTCGACGTTCCCGGCCGCCCAGTCGACCTTGGGCGTCGGCCGGTCGACGTGCAGCGTCCTGGGCAGCACGCCGTGCCGCATGGCCAGGACCATCTTGATGATCCCGGCCGCGCCGGCCGCCGCCTGGGTGTGCCCGAGGTTCGACTTGACCGACCCCAGCCAAAGGGGCTCGCCGGAACGGTCCTGCCCGTAGGTTGCCAGGAGCGCCTGCGCCTCGATGGGGTCGCCGAGGGTGGTGCCGGTGCCGTGCGCCTCTACGGCGTCCACTTCCTGCGGGGTCAGGCCGGCGTTCGCCAGGGCGGCCCGGATGACCCGCTGCTGCGCCGGGCCGTTCGGCGCCGTCAGCCCGCTGGACGCGCCGTCCTGGTTCACCGCCGTACCCCGGACCACCGCCAGGACCGGGTGCCCGGCGCGTTGCGCGTCGGACAGCCGCTCGACCAGCAGCATTCCGGCGCCCTCGGCCCAGCCGGTGCCGTCGGCCGCCGCCGCGAACGACTTGCAGCGGCCGTCGGCGGCAAGACCGCGCTGCCGGGAGAACCCGATGAACGTGTCCGGAGTGGCCATCACCGCGGCCCCGCCGGCCAGCGCCAGGTCGCACTCCCCCGCCTGCAGCGCGCGGGCCGCAAGGTGCAGCGCGACCAGCGACGAGGAACACGCTGTGTCCACGGTCAGCGCCGGCCCCTCCAGCCCGAGCGTGTAGGCGATCCGCCCGGAGGCGACGCTGCCGGAGTTGCCGGTCCCGAGATACGCCTCGACCTCGTCCGGCACATCGAGCAGGCGCGCGGCGTAGTCGTGGTACATCAGCCCGACGTAGACGCCGGTGCGGCTGCCGCGCAGGCCGAGCGGGCCGATCCCGGCACGCTCCAGCGCCTCCCACGCCGTCTCCATCAGCAGTCGCTGCTGCGGGTCCATGGCGAGCGCTTCCCGCGGCGAGATGCCGAACAGGTCCGGGTCGAAGTCGGCGGCGTCGTAGAGAAACCCGCCCTCGCGGGCGTACGACGTGCCGGGGTGGTCGGGGTCCGGGTGGTAGAGCCCGTCGACGTCCCAGCCTCGGTCGGTCGGGAACAGCCCCATGCCGTCCCGGCCCTCGGCGACGAGGTTCCACAGCTCGTCCGGGGTGGTGACCCCGCCGGGGTAGCGGCAGGCCATGCCGACGACGGCGACCGGCTCGGGCGTCGCGGCCTCGGCCTCCGCCAGCCGTTTGCGGGTCTGGTGGAGGTCGGCGGTCACCCGCTTCAGGTAGTCCCGGAGTTTCTGCTCACTCGACGACACCAGCGCGTCACCTCACTCCGGTGGTCACCGGGATCGCGGGGTGGGGCAGGCGCCGCGGACCGGCGGCACCGTCCCGGACACTAGGAGCGACGGGCGGGACTCCCTACCCCTACGACTCCCTTAGTGCCGTTGTCGGCTCTGACTGTCGGTTCTGGCGACTCTCTCGGCTACAGACCCAGCTCGTTGTCGATGAAGGCGAACATCTCCTCGTCGCTGGCATCGTCCAACTGGTCGGCGACCGTGTCGGCCTCGGCCGACTGCCAGCCCGCGAGCAGCTTATGGAGCCGGCCGGCGATCTGGTCGCGGACCGCCGGGTCGAGCCCGTCGGTGGTCAGCGCGGCCTCGAACCGGTCGAGCTCGGCGAGAGCGGGCATAGGCGGAGCCGCCGGGGCAAGCTGCTCGCGGAGGTGCTCGGCCAGGTCACCGGGGGTCGGGTGGTCGAAGATTACCGTCGCGGGCAGGCGCAGGCCGGTCGCCGCGGCCAGGCCGTTGCGCAGCTCGACCGCGGTGAGCGAGTCGAAGCCCAGGTCGAGGAAGCCGCGAGTGGGCTCGATCGACTGGTCGTCCGCGTGGCCCAGCACGGTCACCGCGTGGCTGTGCACCAGGTCCAGCAGCAGCCCGAGTTGGCCTTCCCGCGGCAGCGCCGCCAGCCGCTGGGTGACCGGCACCGCCGCCACGGGAGCAACGGCCCTGGCCTTGGGCCGCCGGACCAGGCCGCGCAGCAGCGGCGGAATCTCCCCGGCCTCCCGTACGGCCGCCAGGTCGAGCCGGATCGCCACGACCGGCGTCGCCGGCGCGGCCACGGCCGCGTCGAACGCCGCGAGCCCGGACTCGGCGTCGAACGGCAGCACGCCTGCCCTGGCCATCCGCTGCCGGTCGGTCTCCTCCAGGTCACCGGCCATGCCGCCGTCGGCCCACGGCCCCCAGGCCAGCGCCTGTCCCGGCAGGCCGAGCGCCCGGCGGTGCTGGGCGAGCGCGTCGAGGAACGCGTTGGCCGCCGCGTAGTTCCCCTGGCCCGGCGTGCCGAAGGCCGCCGACGCGGACGAGAACAGCACGAACGCCGACAGGTCCAGGTCGCGGGTCAGCTCGTGCAGGTGCAGCGCGCCGTCCGCCTTGGGGCGCAGTACGCGGTCGAGCTGACCGGGCGTCATCCGCTCGATGATCCCGTCGGCCAGGACGCCGGCGGTGTGCACGACAGCGGTCAGCGGATGCTCCGCGGGGATCTCGGCGAGCACGGCCGCCAGCGCGGCCCGGTCGGCCACGTCGGCCGCCGCGAGCGTGACCTTGGCGCCCTCCGCGCGGAGTTCCTCGGCGAGCGCCTGCCCGCCGCCGGTGCGGCTGACCAGGACCAGCCGGTCGACTCCGTGGGAGGCGACGAGATGCCGCGCCACCTGGCCGGCGAGCGCGCCAGACCCACCGGTGATCAGCGCGGTGCCCGCGCCGAACTGCCCGGACGCCGGATCGGCCGCTTCGGTGCCTGCCGAGGTGCGCTCCAGCCGTGGCGCGAACAGCATGCCTCCACGGATCGCCAGCTGGGGCTCGCCGGAGGCCGGCGCGGCCGGCAGAGCCGACCAGGACGCGGCATCGTCGTCGAGGTCGACCAGCAGGAACCGGTCGGGGTTCTCCTGCTGGGCGGTGCGGATCAGCCCCCAGACGGCCGCGCCGACGAGGTCGACACCGCCGCGTTCCGGCAGGACCGCGTTCCGGGTCAGCACCACCAAGCGGGAGTCGGTGGCAAGCGAGTGCTGCAGGATCTCCAGCACCCGGCGCGTCTCGGTGTGCGTCGCCTCGGCGACCTCCTCGGCCGCGACACCGACCTCTTCGGCCCCGACACCGCCGACGGCCAAGAGCACGACCGGAGCGCCGAGGGTGTCCCGCGCGGGCACGCCGGGCAGTTCCGGCAGCGGCTCGCCGAGCACCGCCCAGCCGGCCGCCGCCGGCGAAGCGGTCGGCGCGGAGGGCATCGGCACCCGCTCCCATCCGAGCGCGAACAGGTCGGTCGCGCCGGGCCTGGTGGAGGGAACCGGCCGCAGCACCAGCGACCCGACCGTGAGTACGACTTGTCCCTCCGCGGTGAACGCCTCGAGCCGCACGGCGTCGTTGCCGGCCGGGCTGAGCCGGACCCGCAGCCGGTCCGCGCCGGTGGCATACAGGGTCACGTCCGACCAGCTGAACGGCAGCCGGGCCGCCCCGTCACCGCCGTCGCCGTCGCCGTCGCCGTCGCCTGCCAGGCTCAGCGCGTGCAGCGCCGCGTCGACCAGAGCGGGATGCGCGCCGAATCGGGATGCCTCCCGCTGCCGGTCGTCGTCGAGGACCACCTCGGCGAACAGGTCGTCGCCATGCCGCCAGACCGCCTGCAGGGCCTGGAACGCCGGTCCGTAGTCCAGGCCGAGGTCCCGGAGTCCGGCGTAGAAGCCGTCGAGCGGCACCGGCGTGGCATCCACGGGCGGCCAGGAGCCCATGACCGGTCCGACTGCCGCGCCGGTCGGCGCGAGGCTGCCGGTGCCGTGGTGCTGCCAGTCGCCGCCGCTCTCGTCACGGGAGTGGATCCGCAAGGCCCGGTGGCCCCGCTCGTCGGGGCCGTCCACCGTCACCTGGAGCTGGATCGCGGTGCGCTCCGGGACGACGAGCGGCGCGTGCAGCGTCAGCTCCTCGACGATGTCGCAGCCGACCTGGTGGGCGGCCTGCATCGCGAGCTCCAGCAGCGCGGTCCCCGGCAGCAGCGCCGCGCCGGTGACGACGTGGTCGGCGAGCCAGGGCTGGGTGCGCTGCGAGAGCCGGCCGGTGAGCACCACTCCGTCTCCGTCGACCAGCGGCACGACCGCGGCGAGCAGGGGGTGGTCGGCGGCCGCGAGCCCGGCCGCGCTCAGGTCTCCGGCACTGCGGGCCGGCGTGATCCAGTACCGCCGGCGCTGGAAGGCGTACGTCGGCAGCGTCACCGGCCGGACGCCCTGGTGCAGCGCGGTCCAGTCGGCCGTTGCGCCGTGGACGTGCAGGGTGGCCAGAGCGGTCAGCGCGGTGGTGGCCTCGTCGCGGTCGCGGCGCAGCATCGGGACGGCCACCGCTTGCGGGTCGTGGACCAGGGCCGACAGGACGCCGTCCGGGCCCAGTTCCAGGAACCGGCTGATGCCGTCCAGGCCGTGCAGGCTGTCCAGGGAATCAAGGGCGTCGGCGAATCGGACCGGCTGACGGACCTGCTCCACCCAGTAACCCGGATCCGACCACTGACCGGGCTCGACGGGGCGACCGGTGACCGTGGAGACAGCTGGGAGCGTCGGCTCGCCGAAGGTGAGTGTCTCCACGACCGTGCGGAACTCCGCGAGCATCGGCTCCATCAGACGCGAGTGGAACGCGTGACTGGTGCGCAGCTGGTTGATCTTCCAGCCCCGCTCCCGCGCGACGGCTGCGATCTGTTCGATGTCGATCTCGGCTCCGGACACCACAACTGACTGCGGCGCGTTCACCGCCGCGATGTCGATGTCCGCGAACGCCTCCCGCACCTCCGCCTCGGAGGCGCCGACCGCCAGCATCGCGCCGCCCGCCGGCAACGCCTGCATCAACCGTCCCCGGGCCACGACCAGCGCCGCCGCGTCCGCAAGGCTCAAGACCCCGGCGGCGTAGGCAGCGGCGATCTCGCCGATCGAGTGGCCCGCGACAACGTCCGGCACCACGCCCCAGTGCGAGAGCAGCGCATGCAACGCCACCTCCACCGCGAAGATCGCCGGCTGGGCGTACCCCGTCTGGCCGATCAGCCCCTCGTCGGAGAGCACGTCCATCAGCGGCTGGTCCAGATGCGCGTCCACATGGGACGCCACCTCGTCGAACGCGTCCGCGAACACAGGGAACGCCGCATACAGGCCCTGGCCCATCGCCACCCGCTGCGACCCCTGACCGGAGAAGAGGAATCCGACTCGACCGGGGCGTGCCACCCCGGTCAGGCCGCCGGTCCCTGACGCGATCGCGTCCAAGCCGCTGAGGAGCGCATCCCGGTCGGCCGCGAGTACGACCGCCCGGTGGGCCAGGGCCGGGCGCCGGATCGCCGCCGCGGCGAGCGCGCGGAGATCCTGGTCGGCGACGGTCCGAAGCCGCTGCGCCTGCGCCCGCAGGGCCTCCTCGGTGTGTCCGGCGAGCGGCACCGGCACGACCGGCAACGCCGAGACGGCTGCCGGGTCCTCCGGTGCGGGCGCTTCTTCGAGGACCACGTGGGCGTTCGTCCCGCTGACGCCGAAGGCGGACACGCCCGCGCGGCGCGGCCGGGTCCCGGCCGGCCACGGCTGTGCCTCCGTCAGCAGCGAGACCGCCCCCACAGTCCAGTCGACATGCGGGGAAGCCTCGTCGACGTGCAGCGTCCCGGGCAGCAGTTCGTGTCGCAGAGCCAGGACCATCTTCGCGATGCCGGCCACGCCTGCCGCGGCCTGAGTGTGTCCGATGTTCGACTTCACCGAGCCAAGCCACAGCGGCCGGTTCTCCGAGCGATCCTGGCCGTAGGTTGCCAGGAGTGCCTGCGCCTCGATCGGGTCACCCAGCGTGGTACCGGTGCCGTGGGCCTCAACCGCGTCGACGTCCTGGGAGGTCAGGCCGGCGTTGGCTAGCGCGGCCCGGATGACCCGCTGTTGCGACGGGCCGTTCGGCGCCGTCAGCCCGTTCGACGCCCCGTCCTGGTTGACTGCCGTACCCCGCACGACGGCGAGAATCTCGTGACCGAGCCGCCGGGCATCGGACAGCCGCTCGATCAGCAGCATGCCGGCGCCCTCGGACCAGCCGGTGCCGTCGGCCGCCGCCGCGAAGGACTTGCACCGGCCGTCCGGGGAAAGCCCCCGCTGCCGGGAGAACTCCACGAACACATCCGCGTTCGGCATCACGGTGACGCCGCCGACCAGCGCCATCGAGCACTCACCCGCCCGCAATGCCTGCGCGGCGAGATGCAACGCGACCAGCGACGACGAACACGCCGTGTCGACGGTGACCGTCGGCCCCTCCAGGCCGAAGGTGTAGGCGACCCGACCGGACATCACCGACGAGGCGGTACCGGTGAGCATGTATCCCTCAAGACCGTCCACGGACTCGCCCGGTCCGTTCCCGTACCCCATGAACGAGGCGCCGACGAACACGCCGACCGGCTCGCCGCGCAGGGCGAGCGGATTGACCTTGGCCGCCTCGAACGCCTCCCACGAGGTCTCCAACAACAACCGCTGCTGCGGATCCATCGCCAACGCCTCACGCGGCGAAATCCCGAACAACTCGGCGTCGAACTCGGCCGCGCCATAGAGGAATCCGCCGTGCCGGGTATACGAGGTGCCCGCGTGGTCCGGGTCGGGGTGATAGAGGGCTTCCAGGTCCCAGCCGCGGTCCGTCGGGAAGGTCCCGATCCCGTCCCGGCCGGAAGCGACCAGGTCCCAGTACTCCTCGGGCGTCTCCACCCCGCCAGGCAGACGCAGGCCCATGCCCACGATGACGATCGGGTCCTCGGTGGTCACCGCCGTGACCTTGGCCACCTGCTCCGGGGCGTCCACACCGACGACCTCCTCGAGCAAGAACCCGGCCAGCCGTTCGGCGCTCGGATAGTCGAACGCCAGCGTCGCCGGCAGCGCCAGCCCGGTCGCGGCCCGCAACCGATTCCGCAACTCCACCGCCGTCAACGAATCAAAACCCAAATCCTTGAACGCCCGCCCCGGCTCCACCACCTCCGCCGAGGCATGCCCCAACACCGCGGCAACCTCAACCCGCACCAACTCCAGCACACTCCGCCGCCGCTCCACCCCAGACAGCGGCGCCAACCGACCGGCCAAGCCGGAATCCACCTCCGGCACGACAGCCAACACAGCCGCCTCCGGCAACTCATCGAAAAGCGGCCTGGCCCGGCTCGCCGTGAACAACGGCAAGAACTCCGCCCACCGTACGTCCGCGACCGTAAGCGCCTCATCCCCGCAACCAACAGCCACCGCCAACGCCGCCAACGCACGACCCGGAGCCATCGGAGTCAGTCCACGACGCCGCAACTGACTGGCCACCGCACTGTCAGCAGCCATGCCGACCTCAGCCCACGGACCCCACGCCACAGCCGTACCCGACAACCCCACCGCACGACGCCGCGCAACCAAAGCATCCAACGCCGCATTCGCAGCCCCATAAGCCGCCTGCTCACCACTGCCCCACACACCCGAAATCGACGAGAACACCACAAAGGCATCCACGTCACCCACCAACTCATCCAGATGCAAAGCCCCATCAACCTTGCCACGCACCACACGCTCCAAATGCGCCTGGTCCGCATCCCGCAACGCGACATCCTCACCCACACCGGCCGCATGCACCACCGCATCGACCTCACCCACCGCAGCCAGCAAAGCCTCCACAGCCACCCGGTCAGCCATGTCACACGCATGCACCTCCGCATGCGGCAACTCGGCAAGCAGCCCTGCCGCCCCGGGCGACTCCAGACCCCGCCGCGAAACCAGCACCAACCGCTCAGCACCATTGACCGCCACCCAGCGGGCCACCTCAGCACCCAGACCACCCGTACCCCCAGTGATCAACACCGTGCCACACGGCCGCCACACCTCACCCCGCGAAGCCGGAGCATGCACCAGACGCCGCACCAGAACACCACCACCGCGTACAGCGACCTGATCCTCCGCCCCCAACGCCCCCGCCAGCACCGCCCCGACCCGGCCCGCAGCCCGGCCATCGATCACCCCAGGCAGATCCAGCAGACCACCCCACAACTCCGGATACTCCAACCCCACCGCACGCCCAAAGCCCCAGAGCTGTGCCTGCCGTACATCCACCGCGCCATCCGCCCGGCCCGTGGCCACCGCACCCCGCGTCACCAACCACAACAGGGCGCCGCTCGCTGTGTCGGTCATCGCCTGGACCAGCTCCAGCGCTTCTTCCAAGGACTCCGGGGCCGCTACGACGCCTGTGACGTCCAGGCCATTCAGGCGGGCGGCCAGCTCCGCCCTCGGTCCCGACGGCACTGCGACGACCGTGGCGCCGTGAGGCTCCAGTACGGCGGAGAGCGGGGCGTCGCCGACCAGCACCCAGGTGCCCGACAGGCGCGCGGCTCCAGGCTCCGGGACTCTCTCCCAGGTGACCTGGTAGCGCCAGCCGTCCAGCGTGGAGCGCTCGCGACCCTGCGCCCGCCAGCTGGCGAGTGCCGGGAGGACGCCTTCGAGGGCGGTCTCCGCGACGCCGAGTTGCGTGGACAGGCCCGGCAGGTCGCCCTGCTCGATACGGTTCCAGAAGCTCGCCTCGACGGGATCGACGGCGGCACCGGTCTTCTCCGGCCGGGGTTCCAGCCAGTACCGGCGGCGCTGGAACGCGTAGGTGGGCAGTTCGGCCGCCTCCGCCCCGGTGAACAGTTGCGTCCAGTCGGCCGTTGCGCCGTGGACGTGCAGGGTGGCCAGAGCAGTCAGCGCGGTAGTGGCCTCGTCGCGGTCGCGGCGCAGCATCGGGACGGCCACCGCTTGCGGGTCGTGGACCAGGGCCGACAGGACGCCGTCCGGGCCCAGCTCCAGGAACCTGCCGATGCCGTCGAGGGAATCGAGCGCGTCGGCGAATCGGACCGGCTGGCGGACCTGCTCCACCCAGTAACCCGGATCCGACCACTGGCCGGGCTCGACAGGGCGGCCGGTGACCGTGGAGACAGCTGGGAGCGTCGGCTCGGCGAAGGTGAGTGTCTCTGCGACCGTGCGGAACTCGGCGAGCATCGGCTCCATCAGACGCGAGTGGAACGCGTGGCTCGTACGCAACCGGTTGGTCTTCCAGCCCCGCTCACCGGCCAGTGAGGCGACCTGCTCGACTTCTGCTTCAAGCCCCGACACGACCACCGCAGCCGGGCCGTTCACCGCCGCGATGTCGATGTCCGGGAACGCCTCCCGCACCTCCGCCTCCGAGGCACCCACCGCCATCATCGCCCCACCGGACGGCAACGCCTGCATCAACCGGCCCCGAGCCGCGACCAGCGCCACCGCATCCGCAAGGCTCAGGACCCCAGCCGCGTAGGCAGCCGTGATCTCGCCGATCGAGTGGCCCGCGACGACGTCAGGCTCCACACCCCAGGACCGCACCAACGCCAGCAGCGCCACCTCCACCGCGAAGATCGCAGGCTGCGCCCACCCGGTCTGGTCGATCAACCCCTCATCGCAGAGCACCTCCGCCAACGGCCGGTCCAGATGCGCGTCCACATACAACGCCACCTCATCAAACGCATCCGCGAACACCGGGAACACCTCATACAGACCCCGGCCCATCCCCACCCGCTGCGACCCCTGACCCGCAAACAGGAACCCGACCCGACCAGCCCCAGCCACCCCGACCAGACCACCACTCCCGGAGGCCACCGCATCAAGACCAACCGCCAACACGTCCACATCAGATGCCAACACCACTGCCCGATGCGCCAACGCCGGCCGCCGCGCGGCAGCCGCACCCCACGCCCACAGATCACCACCCACGACAGAACGGAACCGCCCTGCCTGCGCCCGCAACGCCTCCTCACTCGCCCCCGACAACACCACCGGAACCACCGGCAACGGTGCCGGACCGGCCACAGGCTCCACCACCGGCGGCTCCTCGATGATGACGTGCGCGTTCGTGCCCGAGACCCCGAACGCCGAGACACCCGCCCGCCGCGGACGCTCCCCCACCTCCCACGCCCGCGCCGACCTCAACAACTCCACACGACCCGCAGACCAATCCACATGCGGCGACACCTCATCCACATGCAACGTCGCAGGCAACACCCCATGCCGCATCGCCAAGACCATCTTCACAATGCCGGCCACACCCGCAGCCGCCTGGGTATGACCGATATTCGACTTCACCGACCCCAGCCACAACGGCCGGTTCCCCGAGCGATCCTGGCCGTAGGTTGCCAGGAGTGCCTGCGCCTCGATCGGGTCACCCAGCGTGGTACCGGTGCCGTGCGCCTCCACCGCATCCACATCCTGCGGGGCCAGCCCCGCAGACGCCAACGCCGCACGAATCACCCGCTGCTGCGACGGACCATTCGGCGCCGTCAACCCATTCGACGCACCATCCTGATTCACCGCCGTACCCCGCACGACGGCAAGAACCTCATGCCCCAACCGCCGGGCATCGGACAACCGCTCGATCAACAGCATGCCAGCGCCCTCGGACCAGCCCGTCCCATCGGCCGCCGCCCCGAAGGACTTGCACCGCCCGTCCGGGGAAAGCCCCCGCTGCCGGGAGAACTCCACGAACACATCCGCGTTCGGCATCACGGTGACACCGCCGACCAGCGCCATCGAACACTCACCCGCCCGCAACGCCTGCACGGCGACATGCAACGCCACCAACGACGACGAACACGCCGTATCCACCGTCACCGCCGGACCCTCCAGCCCGAACGAGTACGACACCCGCCCCGACAACACCGACGACGCCGTCCCCGTCAGCAGATAGCCCTCAACACCATCGGCCGACTCCCCCGGCCCGTTCCCATACCCCATGAACGAGGCCCCGACAAACACACCCACCGGCTCACCCCGCAAACCCAGCGGATCAACCCCACCCCGCTCCAACGCCTCCCACGAGGTCTCCAACAACAACCGCTGCTGCGGATCCATCGCCAACGCCTCACGCGGCGAAATCCCGAACAACTCGGCGTCGAACTCGGCCGCGCCATAGAGGAATCCGCCGTGCCGGGCATAAAACGTCCCCACATGCTCCGGATCCGGATGATAAAGCCCCTCCAAATCCCAACCACGATCCGCCGGAAACGCCCCGATACCGTCCCGGCCAGAAGCGACTAGGTCCCAGTACTCCTCAGGCGTCTCCACCCCACCCGGCAAACGCACCCCCATCCCAACAATCACAACCGGGTCATCATCCACCGAAACAACCGAACCACCCACACCCGCCGAAACAACCTCCCCACCGACCACCTCACTCAGCAAAAACTCAGCAAGCCGACCCGCACTCGGATGATCGAAAACCAGCGTCGCCGGCAGAGCCAAACCAGTCACCGCCCGCAACCGATTCCGCAACTCCACCGCCGTCAACGAATCAAAACCCAAATCCTTGAACGCCCGCCCCGGCTCCACCACCTCCGCCGAGGCATGCCCCAACACCGCGGCAACCTCAACCCGCACCAACTCCAGCACACTCCGCCGCCGCTCCACCCCAGACAGCGGCGCCAACCGACCGGCCAAGCCGGAATCCACCTCCGGCACGACAGCCAACACAGCCGCCTCCGGCAACTCATCGAAAAGCGGCCTGGCCCGGCTCGCCGTGAACAACGGCAAGAACTCCGCCCACCGTACGTCCGCGACCGTAAGCGCCTCATCCCCGCAACCAACAGCCACCGCCAACGCCGCCAACGCACGACCCGGAGCCATCGGAGTCAGTCCACGACGCCGCAACTGACTGGCCACCGCACTGTCAGCAGCCATGCCGACCTCAGCCCACGGACCCCACGCCACAGCCGTACCCGACAACCCCACCGCACGACGCCGCGCAACCAAAGCATCCAACGCCGCATTCGCAGCCCCATAAGCCGCCTGCTCACCACTGCCCCACACACCCGAAATCGACGAGAACACCACAAAGGCATCCACGTCACCCACCAACTCATCCAGATGCAAAGCCCCATCAACCTTGCCACGCACCACACGCTCCAAATGCGCCTGGTCCGCATCCCGCAACGCGACATCCTCACCCACACCGGCCGCATGCACCACCGCATCGACCTCACCCACCGCAGCCAGCAAAGCCTCCACAGCCACCCGGTCAGCCATGTCACACGCATGCACCTCCGCATGCGGCAACTCGGCAAGCAGCCCTGCCGCCCCGGGCGACTCCAGACCCCGCCGCGAAACCAGCACCAACCGCTCAGCACCATTGACCGCCACCCAGCGGGCCACCTCAGCACCCAGACCACCCGTACCCCCAGTGATCAACACCGTGCCACACGGCCGCCACACCTCACCCCGCGAAGCCGGAGCATGCACCAGACGCCGCACCAGAACACCACCACCGCGTACAGCGACCTGATCCTCCGCCCCCAACGCCCCCGCCAGCACCGCCCCGACCCGCACCACCGCACGCTGGTCCAACTCAGCCGGCAGATCCAGCAACCCACCCCACAACTCCGGATGCTCCAACCCCACCGCACGCCCAAAGCCCCAGAGCTGTGCCTGGATCGGGCTGGTCGGCGCGGCCGCGCGGCCTACGGACACCGCGCCCTGGGTGACCAGCCAAAGCGGTGCGGCCAACTCAGCGTCCAGGTAAGCCTGGACGACGGCGAGGGAGTCGAGCAGCGGCGCGTCCTCAAGCGCGGCAAGGCTCACCACGCCGGCGACCGGACCGTCCAGTGCCCGCAGCCGCTCCGCCAGCACAGGTCGCTCGGCCGTTCCGATTGTCAGGACATGAGCACCCTGGCTGGTCAGGGCCGTGGCGAGTCCGACCGAGTCGTCGCCGATGAGCGCCCAGGTGCCACGAAGCGCCTGCTCGGCCAGGTCGGTAACCGGCTTCCAACTGACGTGGTAACGCCAGCCATCCAACCGCGAACGCTCCCGCCCCCGCGCCCGCCACGACGACAACGCCGGCAGCACACTCTCCAACGGAGAACTCGGCTCCACACCCAACTCCGCGGCAAGCCCGGCCAGATCACCCCGAGCAACCGTCTCCCAGAACCCCGCATCCACAGGATCGACCACACCGGCCCTCTCCAGACGCGACTCCAGCCAATACCGCTGACGCTGGAACGCATACGTGGGCAACTCCACCGGCTCCACCCCAGTGAACAACTGCGCCCAGTCCACCTCCACCCCGTGGACGTGCAGCGTGGCCAGGGCGGTCAGCGCGGTAGTGGCCTCATCCCGCTCCCGGCGCAGCACGGGGACGGCCACCGCTTCCGGATCCTGGACCAGGGCGGACAGCACACCGTCCGGGCCCAGCTCCACAAACCTGCCGATGCCGTCGAGAGAATCGAGCGCGTCAGCGAATCGGACCGGCTGGCGGACCTGCTCCACCCAGTAACCCGGATCCGACCACTGCCCGGGCTCGACAGGACGGCCGGTCACCGTAGAGACCGCCGGGAGCATCGGCTCAGCAAAACTCAGCGTCTCCACGACCGTGCGGAACTCCGCGAGCATCGGCTCCATCAGACGCGAGTGGAACGCGTGACTGGTGCGCAGCCGGCTCGTCTTCCAGCCCCGCTCACCGGCCAGCGAGGCGACCTGCTCCACTTCTGCTACAAGCCCCGACACCACCACCGCAGCCGGGCCGTTCACCGCCGCGAGGTCGATCTCCGGGAACGCCTCCCGCACCTCCGCCTCCGAAGCACCCACCGCCAGCATCGCGCCGCCCGCCGGCAACGCCTGCATCAACCGCCCCCGCGCCACGACCAGCGCCGCCGCGTCCGCAATGCTGAGAACCCCGGCCACGTACGCAGCCGTGATCTCTCCAATCGAGTGACCCACCAGCACATCGGCGCGCACACCCCAGTGCGAGAGCAGCGCATGCAACGCCACCTCCACCGCGAAGATCGCCGGCTGCGCATACCCCGTCTGGTCGATCAACCCCTCATCCGACAACACCTCCACCAACGGCCGGTCCAGATGCGCGTCCACATACAACGCCACCTCATCAAACGCATCCGCGAACACCGGGAACACCTCATACAGACCCCGGCCCATCCCCACCCGCTGCGACCCCTGACCCGCAAACAGGAACCCGACCCGACCAGCCCCAGCCACCCCGACCAGACCACCACTCCCGGAGGCCACCGCATCAAGACCAACCGCCAACACGTCCACATCAGATGCCAACACCACTGCCCGATGCGCCAACGCCCCACGACGGACCGACTCAAGCCCGACGCCAAGCAGATCTGTGTCCGCCACCGCACACAGCCGCTGCGCCTGGGCGCGCAGCGCCTCCTCACTCGCCCCCGACAACACCACCGGAACCACCGGCAACCGCACACCCGTCGTCGCCGCCACGACCGGCTCCACCACCGGCGGCTCCTCGATGATGACGTGCGCGTTCGTGCCCGAGACCCCGAACGCCGAGACACCCGCCCGCCGCGGACGCTCCCCCACCTCCCACGCCCGCGCCGACCTCAACAACTCCACACGACCCGCAGACCAATCCACATGCGGCGACACCTCATCCACATGCAACGTCGCAGGCAACACCCCATGCCGCATCGCCAAGACCATCTTCACAATGCCGGCCACACCCGCAGCCGCCTGGGTATGACCGATATTCGACTTCACCGACCCCAGCCACAACGGCCGGTTCCCCGAGCGATCCTGGCCGTAGGTTGCCAGGAGTGCCTGCGCCTCGATCGGGTCACCCAGCGTGGTACCGGTGCCGTGCGCCTCCACCGCATCCACATCCTGCGGGGCCAGCCCCGCAGACGCCAACGCCGCACGAATCACCCGCTGCTGCGACGGACCATTCGGCGCCGTCAACCCATTCGACGCACCATCCTGATTCACCGCCGTACCCCGCACCACCGCCAACACCCGACGCCCCCCAGCCCGCGCCGACGACAACCGCTCCACCAACAGCATGCCAGCGCCCTCGGACCAGCCCGTCCCATCGGCCGCCGCCCCGAAGGACTTGCACCGCCCGTCCGGGGAAAGCCCCCGCTGCCGGGAGAACTCCACGAACACATCCGCGTTCGGCATCACGGTGACACCGCCGACCAGCGCCATCGAACACTCACCCGCCCGCAACGCCTGCACGGCGACATGCAACGCCACCAACGACGACGAACACGCCGTATCCACCGTCACCGCCGGACCCTCCAGCCCGAACGAGTACGACACCCGCCCCGACAACACCGACGACGCCGTCCCCGTCAGCAGATAGCCCTCAACACCATCGGCCGACTCCCCCGGCCCGTTCCCATACCCCATGAACGAGGCCCCGACAAACACACCCACCGGCTCACCCCGCAAACCCAGCGGATCAACCCCACCCCGCTCCAACGCCTCCCACGAGGTCTCCAACAACAACCGCTGCTGCGGATCCATCGCCAACGCCTCACGCGGCGAAATCCCGAACAACTCGGCGTCGAACTCGGCCGCGCCATAGAGGAATCCGCCGTGCCGGGTATACGAGGTGCCCGCGTGGTCCGGGTCGGGGTGATAGAGGGCTTCCAGGTCCCAGCCGCGGTCCGTCGGGAAGGTCCCGATCCCGTCCCGGCCGGAAGCGACCAGGTCCCAGTACTCCTCGGGCGTCTCCACCCCGCCAGGCAGACGCAGGCCCATGCCCACGATGACGATCGGGTCCTCGGTGGTCACCGCCGTGACCTTGGCCACCTGCTCCGGGGCGTCCACACCGACGACCTCCTCGAGCAAGAACCCGGCCAGCCGTTCGGCGCTCGGATAGTCGAACGCCAGCGTCGCCGGCAGCGCCAGCCCGGTCGCGGCCCGCAACCGATTCCGCAACTCCACCGCCGTCAACGAATCAAAACCCAAATCCTTGAACGCCCGCCCCGGCTCCACCACCTCCGCCGAGGCATGCCCCAACACCGCGGCAACCTCAACCCGCACCAACTCCAGCACACTCCGCCGCCGCTCCACCCCAGACAGCGGCGCCAACCGACCGGCCAAGCCGGAATCCACCTCCGGCACGACAGCCAACACAGCCGCCTCCGGCAACTCATCGAAAAGCGGCCTGGCCCGGCTCGCCGTGAACAACGGCAAGAACTCCGCCCACCGTACGTCCGCGACCGTAAGCGCCTCATCCCCGCAACCAACAGCCACCGCCAACGCCGCCAACGCACGACCCGGAGCCATCGGAGTCAGTCCACGACGCCGCAACTGACTGGCCACCGCACTGTCAGCAGCCATGCCGACCTCAGCCCATGGACCCCACGCCACAGCCGTACCCGACAACCCCACCGCACGACGCCGCGCAACCAAAGCATCCAACGCCGCATTCGCAGCCCCATAAGCCGCCTGCTCACCACTGCCCCACACACCCGAAATCGACGAGAACACCACAAAGGCATCCACGTCACCCACCAACTCATCCAGATGCAAAGCCCCATCAACCTTGCCACGCACCACACGCTCCAAATGCGCCTGGTCCGCATCCCGCAACGCGACATCCTCACCCACACCGGCCGCATGCACCACCGCATCGACCTCACCCACCGCAGCCAGCAAAGCCTCCACAGCCACCCGGTCAGCCATGTCACACGCATGCACCTCCGCATGCGGCAACTCGGCAAGCAGCCCTGCCGCCCCGGGCGACTCCAGACCCCGCCGCGAAACCAGCACCAACCGCTCAGCACCATTGACCGCCACCCAGCGGGCCACCTCAGCACCCAGACCACCCGTACCCCCAGTGATCAACACCGTGCCACACGGCCGCCACACCTCACCCCGCGAAGCCGGAGCATGCACCAGACGCCGCACCAGAACACCACCACCGCGTACAGCGACCTGATCCTCCGCCCCCAACGCCCCCGCCAGCACCGCCCCGACCCGGCCCGCAGCCCGGCCATCGATCACCCCAGGCAGATCCAGCAGACCACCCCACAACTCCGGATACTCCAACCCCACCGCACGCCCAAAGCCCCACAATTCAGCCTGATGGACATCCACCACACCATCAGCACGACCCGCAACCACCGCACCCCGCGTTGCCAACCACAACGGAGCCCGGCACCCCACCTCCACCAACGCCTGGACCAGGGACAGCGTCTCACCGACCGAACCGAGCACCGAGACAACACCGGCCGCTTCCAGTCCCGCCAGCCGAGCCGTCAGGTCTGCGCGGGAGCCCGCCGGCACTGCCGTGACGTCCGCGCCGAGTTCAGCAAGCACCTCGGCGAGGCCAAAGTTGTCGTCGCCGACCAGCACCCAGTTCCCGGTGAGCCGTGCCGGGGCCGCGTTGGCGGGCTTCCAAGTGACGCGGTAGCGCCATCCGTCGAGCAGCGATCGCTCCCGGCCCCGCGCGTGCCACGCGGCCAGCGCCGGGACCAGGCTCGCCAGCGCGGTGGCTTCCACGCCGAGTCGGTCGGCCAAGGTGCCGACGTCACCCTTCTCGACCGCCGCCCAGAACCCGTCCTGGTCTCGGTCGCCGCTGGGCGTGGCCCTCTTGGCAGGCCAGAACCGCTCTCGCTGGAACGCGTACGTCGGCAGATCAGCATTCCGGGCCTGGCCGAACAACTGCGTCCAATCGACCGTTACGCCGTGGACGTGCAGGGTGGCCAGAGCGGTCAGCGCGGTAGTGGCCTCATCCCGCTCCCGGCGCAGCACGGGGACGGCCACCGCTTCCGGATCCTGGACCAGGGCGGACAGCACACCGTCCGGGCCCAGCTCCACAAACCTGCCGATGCCGTCGAGAGAATCGAGCGCGTCAGCGAATCGGACCGGCTGGCGGACCTGCTCCACCCAGTAACCCGGATCCGACCACTGCCCGGGCTCGACAGGACGGCCGGTCACCGTAGAGACCGCCGGGAGCATCGGCTCAGCAAAACTCAGCGTCTCCACGACCGTGCGGAACTCCGCGAGCATCGGCTCCATCAGACGCGAGTGGAACGCGTGACTGGTGCGCAGCCGGCTCGTCTTCCAGCCCCGCTCACCGGCCAGCGAGGCGACCTGCTCCACTTCTGCTACAAGCCCCGACACCACCACCGCAGCCGGGCCGTTCACCGCCGCGAGGTCGATCTCCGGGAACGCCTCCCGCACCTCCGCCTCCGAAGCACCCACCGCCAACATCGCCCCACCGGACGGCAACGCCTGCATCAACCGCCCCCGCGCCACGACCAACGCCGCCGCATCCGCCAGCGACAACACACCCGCCCCATACGCCGCCGCAATCTCACCGACCGAATGCCCAACCATCACATCCGGCACCACACCCCAATGCACCAACAACGCATGCAACGCCACCTCAACCGCGAAGATCGCCGGCTGCGCATACCCCGTCTGGTCGATCAACCCCTCATCGCAGAGCACCTCCGCCAACGGCCGGTCCAGATGCGCGTCCACATACAACGCCACCTCATCAAACGCATCCGCGAACACCGGGAACACCTCATACAGACCCCGGCCCATCCCCACCCGCTGCGACCCCTGACCCGCAAACAGGAACCCGACCCGACCAGACCCAGCCACCCCGACCAGACCACCACTCCCGGAGGCCACCGCATCAAGACCAACCGCCAACACGTCCACATCAGATGCCAACACCACTGCCCGATGCGCCAACGCCGGCCGCCGCGCGGCAGCCGCACCCCACGCCCACAGATCACCACCCACGACAGAACGGAACCGCCCTGCCTGCGCCCGCAACGCCTCCTCACTCGCCCCCGACAACACCACCGGAACCACCGGCAACCGTGCCGGACCGGCCACCACCTCCTCGGCCGGCGGCTCCTCAAGGATGACGTGCGCATTCGTACCGCTGATCCCAAATGAGGACACACCGGCTCGACGCGGCTGGCCAATGCTCGCCCAGGGCCGCGCCTCGGTCAGCAGTGACACTGCGCCGGAGACCCAGTCGACATGCGGCGACGCCTCGTCCACATGCAACGTCGCGGGCAGAGTCTCGTGCCGCAGCGCGAGCACCATCTTCAGTACACCGGCCGCGCCCGCAGCAGCCTGGGTGTGGCCGATGTTCGACTTCACCGATCCCAGCCACAACGGCCGCTCCTCCGACCGCCCTTGACCATAAGTCGCCAACAACGCCTGCGCCTCGATCGGATCACCCAGCGTCGTCCCCGTACCATGCGCCTCCACCGCATCCACATCCTGCGGGGCCAGCCCCGCAGACGCCAACGCCGCACGAATCACCCGCTGCTGCGACGGACCATTCGGCGCCGTCAACCCATTCGACGCACCATCCTGATTCACCGCCGTACCCCGCACCACCGCCAACACCCGACGCCCCCCAGCCCGCGCCGACGACAACCGCTCCACCACGAACACGCCGGCTCCCTCGCCCCAGGCGGTGCCGTCCGCGTCGGCGGCGAACGACTTGCACCGCCCGTCGGCGGCCAAGCCGCGCTGGCGGCTGAAGTCCAGGAAGGCTGTCGGGGTCGTCATCACGGTGACTCCGCCGACCAGCGCCATCGAACACTCACCCGACCGCAGTGCCTGCACCGCCAGATGCAACGCCACCAACGACGACGAACACGCCGTATCCACCGTCACCGCCGGACCCTCCAGCCCGAAGGTGTACGAGACCCGTCCGGACAGCACACTCGCCGCGTTGCCGGTGCCGATATGCCCGGCAGAGCCCGCGACGTCCTCGAACCCGTCGTCGAGCAGCGCAACGTAGTCCTGGCCGTTCGTGCCGGCGAACACGCCGACCTGCTCGCCCCGCAACGACAGCGGATCTATCCCCGCCCGCTCGAACGCCTCCCACGACGTCTCCAACAACAACCGCTGCTGCGGATCCATTGCCAACGCCTCACGCGGCGAAATCCCGAACAACCCCGCATCGAACTCGGGTGCGGCGGACACGAAGCCGCCTTCGCTGGTGTACGTGGTTCCGGGGTGGCCGGGATCCGGGTGGTAGAGCGCGTCCAGGTCCCAGCCTCGATCGGTGGGGAAGCCGCCCATCGCATCGGTGCCGGAGGCCAGGAGGTCCCAGAATGCCTCGGGAGTGTCGGCACCGCCCGGGAAGCGACAGGCCAGCCCGACGATGACGATCGGATCGTCGGTGGCCGACGCGGCCAGAGCGGCCGGCGCCTCCTCGGACAGGGGGCGGACGAGCTGGTCGAGTAGGAACGTGGTCAGCCGCTCGGCGTCCGGGTAGTCGAAGATCAGCGTCGTGGGCAGGACGAGCCCGGTGGCCGCGGCCAGCCGGTTCCGCAGCTCCATCGCGGTCAGCGAGTCGAATCCAAGTTCCTGGAACGAGCGGTCGGCCGTCACCACGTCGGCGGATCCATGCCCGAGCACGGCTGCGGCCTGGTCGCGGACCTCGGTCAGGACGGTGCGGCGCGCCTCGGCGGGCGGAAGGTCCGCCAGCCGCACGGCCAGCGGCAGCCGACCGGTCACCGTCACCTCCCGGCCCGACGCACGCAGCTCGGGCAGGTCGGCCAGGACCGACGCCGACCGGACCGCTCCGAGCTCGGCGGCGAAACGCTCCCAGCGCACGTCCGCGACGACCACCGTCGGTTCGCCGCTGCCCACCGCCGCCGCGAGGGTGGCCAGCGCCGGCTCCGGGGGCAGCAGCGAGAAACCGGTACGCCGGAACTGTGCCGACCCCGCGTGGCCGGCCATCATGCCGGCGTCGGCCCAGGGTCCCCAGGCGATCGAGGTCGCGGGCAGTCCCAGGGCCGCGCGGTGCTCGGCGAGCGCGTCGAGCGAGGCGTTGGCGGCGGCGTAGTTGGCTTGTCCCGGGTTGCCGAACACGCCGGCGGTCGAGGAGAACAGCACGAACGCCGAGAGCGGCCGGTGCGCGGTGAGTTCGTGCAGTTGCCAGGCCGCGCGGGCCTTGCTCGCCATCACCGCGTCGAGCCGGGCCGGGTCGAGGGCCGCGATCACGCCGTCGTCCAGCACCCCGGCGGCGTGCACGATCGCCAGGTCGGGTACGTCGTCGAACTCCCGCACCAGCGTCGCGACCGCGTCACGGTCAGTCAGGTCGCAGGCGTACGCCTCGACCTTGTCGAACTCCGCCACCAGATCACGGATGCCGTCCGCCGCGGCCCCTCGCCGACCGACGAGCACGACGCGGTCGGCACCGTGCTCGGCGGCCCACCGGGCGACCTGCCGACCGAGGCCGCCCGTGCCGCCGGTGACCAGGACCGTCCCACGCGGTTCCCAACTACTCCCGGAACGTTGCGGCGCCGACGTCAGACGGCGGACCAGCAGACCGGCGCCGCGAACGGCGATCTCGGTCTCGTCGTCCAGCCGACCGGCGAGCACGGCGGCCAGACGCGCGGTCGCACGTGCGTCGAGCCGCTCAGGGAGATCGATCAGACCACCCCAACGGTCGGGGTGCTCCAGCCCGACGACCCGTCCGAAGCCCCAGGTCTCCATCTGAAGCGGGTGAACGAACGGGTCGGCGGCGCCGGCCGTGACCGCGCCGCGAGTGAGCAGCCACAGCGGCGCTACGACATCGGCGTCACCGAGCGCTTGAACGACAGCCAGCGTCCCGGAGAGCGGCCCGGCCAGCGCTAGCACGCCGGTGATCGGTGTGTCGAGCGCCCGCAACTGGTCGGCCAGTTCGGCCCGCTCCCCGTTCTCCAGTCGCAACATGGTCGCGCCGTGGCTGGTCAGGGCCTCGGCCAGGGTGGCGGTGTCCTCGCCGAGCAGCAACCAGGTGCCGTCGAGCGGAGCCGGGCCGGGGTCGGTGACCGGCTTCCAGGTGACGCGGTAACGCCAGCCGTTGGTCTGGGCCCGCTCCCGGCCCCGGGCCCGCCACGACGCCAGCGCCGGCAACACGCCCGCCACGGCGTCGGTCTCGACCCCCAGCTCCGCGGCGAGCGCGGGCAGGTCGGCGCGGTCGACCGCGGACCAGAACCCCGCGTCGACCGGGTCGACGGCGCCTTTCTCCGGCCGTGTCTCCAGCCAGAACCGCTGACGCTGGAACGGGTACGTCGGCAGGGTCACCGGCCGGGCCCTGATTCCGGCGTATACGGCCTTCCAGTCGGCCGCTGCGCCGTGGACGTGCAGGGTGGCCAGGGCGGTCAGCGCGGTGGTGGCCTCATCCCGCTCCCGGCGCAGCACGGGGACGGCCACCGCCTCCGGATCCTGGACCAGGGCGGACAGCACACCGTCCGGGCCCAGCTCCACAAACCTGCCGATGCCGTCGAGGGAATCGAGCGCGTCGGCGAATCGGACCGGCTGGCGGACCTGCTCCACCCAGTAACCCGGATCCGACCACTGACCGGGCTCGACAGGGCGGCCGGTGACCGTGGAGACAGCTGGGAGCGTCGGCTCGGCGAAGGTGAGTGTCTCCACGACCGTGCGGAACTCCGCGAGCATCGGCTCCATCAGACGCGAGTGGAACGCGTGACTGGTGCGCAACCGGCTCGTCTTCCAGCCCCGCTCACCCGCCACCGCAACGGCCCGCTCCACATCCGCCTCAAGCCCCGACACCACCACCGCAGCCGGGCCGTTCACCGCCGCGAGGTCGATCTCCGGGAACGCCTCCCGCACCTCCGCCTCCGAAGCACCCACCGCCAGCATCGCGCCGCCCGCCGGCAACGCCTGCATCAACCGCCCCCGCGCCACGACCAGCGCCGCCGCGTCCGCAATGCTGAGAACCCCGGCCACGTACGCAGCCGTGATCTCTCCAATCGAGTGACCCACCAGCACATCGGCGCGCACACCCCAGTGCGAGAGCAGCGCATGCAACGCCACCTCCACCGCGAAGATCGCCGGCTGCGCATACCCCGTCTGGTCGATCAACCCCTCATCCGACAACACCTCCACCAACGGCCGGTCCAGATGCGCGTCCACATACAACGCCACCTCATCAAACGCATCCGCGAACACCGGGAACACCTCATACAGACCCCGGCCCATCCCCACCCGCTGCGACCCCTGACCCGCAAACAGGAACCCGACCCGACCAGCCCCAGCCACCCCGACCAGACCACCACTCCCGGAGGCCACCGCATCAAGACCAACCGCCAACACGTCCACATCAGATGCCAACACCACTGCCCGATGCGCCAACGCCGGCCGCCGCGCGGCAGCCGCACCCCACGCCCACAGATCACCACCCACGACAGAACGGAACCGCCCTGCCTGCGCCCGCAACGCCTCCTCACTCGCCCCCGACAACACCACCGGAACCACCGGCAACGGTGCCGGACCGGCCACAGGCTCCACCACCGGCGGCTCCTCGATGATGACGTGCGCGTTCGTGCCCGAGACCCCGAACGCCGAGACACCCGCCCGCCGCGGACGCTCCCCCACCTCCCACGCCCGCGCCGACCTCAACAACTCCACACGACCCGCAGACCAATCCACATGCGGCGACACCTCATCCACATGCAACGTCGCAGGCAACACCCCATGCCGCATCGCCAAGACCATCTTGATGATCCCCGCCACACCCGCAGCCGCCTGGGTATGACCGATATTCGACTTCACCGACCCCAGCCACAACGGCCGGTTCCCCGAGCGATCCTGGCCGTAGGTTGCCAGGAGTGCCTGCGCCTCGATCGGGTCACCCAGCGTGGTACCGGTGCCGTGCGCCTCCACCGCATCCACATCCTGCGGGGCCAGCCCCGCAGACGCCAACGCCGCACGAATCACCCGCTGCTGCGACGGACCATTCGGCGCCGTCAACCCATTCGACGCACCATCCTGATTCACCGCCGTACCCCGCACGACGGCAAGAACCTCATGCCCCAACCGCCGGGCATCGGACAACCGCTCGATCAACAGCATGCCAGCGCCCTCGGACCAGCCCGTCCCATCGGCCGCCGCCCCGAAGGACTTGCACCGCCCGTCCGGGGAAAGCCCCCGCTGCCGGGAGAACTCCACGAACACATCCGCGTTCGGCATCACGGTGACACCGCCGACCAGCGCCATCGAACACTCACCCGCCCGCAACGCCTGCACCGCCAGATGCAACGCCACCAACGACGACGAACACGCCGTATCCACCGTCACCGCCGGACCCTCCAGCCCGAACGAGTACGACACCCGCCCCGACAACACCGACGACGCCGTCCCCGTCAGCAGATAGCCCTCAACACCATCGGCCGACTCCCCCGGCCCGTTCCCATACCCCATGAACGAGGCCCCGACAAACACACCCACCGGCTCACCCCGCAAACCCAGCGGATCAACCCCACCCCGCTCCAACGCCTCCCACGACATCTCCAACAACAACCGCTGCTGCGGATCCATCGCCAACGCCTCACGCGGCGAAATCCCGAACAACCCCGCATCAAAATCACCCGCACCATAAAGGAACCCACCCTCACGGGCATAAAACGTCCCCACATGCTCCGGATCCGGATGATAAAGCGCCTCCAAATCCCAACCACGATCCGCCGGAAACGCCCCGATACCGTCCCGGCCAGAAGCGACTAGGTCCCAGTACTCCTCAGGCGTCTCCACCCCACCCGGCAAACGCACCCCCATCCCAACAATCACAACCGGGTCATCATCCACCGAAACAACCGAACCACCCACACCCGCCGAAACAACCTCCCCACCGACCACCTCACTCAGCAAAAACTCAGCAAGCCGACCCGCACTCGGATGATCGAAAACCAGCGTCGCCGGCAGAGCCAAACCAGTCACCGCCCGCAACCGATTCCGCAACTCCACCGCCGTCAACGAATCAAAACCCAAATCCTTGAACGCCCGCCCCGGCACCACCGCCTCCACCGACCCATGACCCAACACCCCAGCCACCTGCCCCCGCACCAACTCGGCGACAAACTGCTCCCGATCGGCAGCGGTCATGCCAGCCAGTCGCTGCGCGAATGCGGACTCCACGGAACCGCCGTGCGGTGCCGGGGTGTCAAGTGCCTGGGCGTCCGGGAGGTCCGCGAAGAACGGCCGGGCCCGCATGGCGGTATAAGCCGGCAGGAAGTCCGCCCACCGTACGTCGGCAACGGTGAGCGCCTCGTCCCCGGACCCGACAGCCAACGCCAGCGCAGTCAGCGCATGCGCCGGGCTCATCGGGGCGAGGCCCCGACGCCGCAGCCGGTCGGCTACCTCGGCCTCGGCCGCCATGCCGACCTCGGCCCACGGCCCCCAGGCAACTGCGGTACCGGACAAGCCGCGGGCGCGGCGCCCGGCGACCACGGCGTCCAACGCCGCGTTCGCCGCCGCGTAGGCGGCCTGCTCAGCGCTGCCCCAAACACCGGCGACCGACGAGAACACCACGAACGCGTCCACGTCGCCGACCAGCGCGTCCAGGTGCAGGGCGCCGTCCACCTTGCCGGACAGCACCCGGTTCAGGTGCGCGGCGTCGGCGTCGATCAGTTCGGCGTCCTCAGCCACGCCGGCGGCGTGCACGACCGCGTCGACCGCACCTATGCGTGCGAGCAGAGCCTCGACGGCAGCACGATCGGACAGATCGCAGGCGTGTGCTTCGGCGTCAGGAAGTTCGGCGAGCAGCGTGGCCGCGCCGGGCGCATCGGGGCCACGTCGGCTGACCAGTACCAGCCGCTCCGCCCCGTTCGCGGCCGCCCACCGCGCGAGCTGGGTGCCGAGCCCTCCGGTGCCACCGCCGATCAGCACGGTGCCGCGCGGACACCAGGTGTCACCGCCGACGACCGGGGCCGCTGCCAGCCGCCGGACCAGGGCACCACCGCTACGGATGGCCACTTGATCCTCCGCGCCAAGAGCGCCTGCCAGCACCGCCCCAAGCCGCGCGACCGCCCGGCCGTCGAGGGTTTCCGGCAGATCGAGCAGGCCGCCCCAGCGGGCCGGGTGTTCGAGGCCGACGACGCGGCCCAGGCCCCACTTCGCTGCCTGTACGACATCCGGCGCACCGTCCGCCCGTCCCACGGACACCGCACCCCGGGTCACCAGCCACAGCGGCGCGCTGCTCTCGACGTCCGCCAGCGCTTGGACCACGGCCAGTACGTCCGCGAGAGCAACAGTGGGGTGCACAAGGATCCCGGCGGACTCCAGCTCGCGCAGACGCACGGCCAGTTCGGCGCGGTCACCGAGGGGCACAGCCACGACCTCGGCACCGATCCCTGTTAGAGCATCGGCGAGCCCCAACGCATCGCTCGTCCCAGACCCGTCGTCGCCGATGAGCGCCCAGGTGCCACGAAGCGCCTGCTCGGCCAGGTCGGTAACCGGCTTCCAACTGACGTGGTAACGCCAGCCATCCAACCGCGAACGCTCCCGCCCCCGCGCCCGCCACGACGACAACGCCGGCAGCACACTCTCCAACGGAGAACTCGGCTCCACACCCAACTCCGCGGCAAGCCCGGCCAGATCACCCCGAGCAACCGTCTCCCAGAACCCCGCATCCACAGGATCGACCACACCGGCCCTCTCCAGACGCGACTCCAGCCAATACCGCTGACGCTGGAACGCATACGTGGGCAACTCCACCGGCTCCACCCCAGTGAACAACTGCGCCCAGTCCACCTCCACCCCGTGGACGTGCAGCGTGGCCAGGGCGGTCAGCGCGGTAGTGGCCTCATCCCGCTCCCGGCGCAGCACGGGGACGGCCACCGCTTCCGGATCCTGGACCAGGGCGGACAGCACACCGTCCGGGCCCAGCTCCACAAACCTGCCGATGCCGTCGAGAGAATCGAGCGCGTCAGCGAATCGGACCGGCTGGCGGACCTGCTCCACCCAGTAACCCGGATCCGACCACTGCCCGGGCTCGACAGGACGGCCGGTCACCGTAGAGACCGCCGGGAGCATCGGCTCAGCAAAACTCAGCGTCTCCACGACCGTGCGGAACTCCGCGAGCATCGGCTCCATCAGACGCGAGTGGAACGCGTGACTGGTGCGCAGCCGGCTCGTCTTCCAGCCCCGCTCACCGGCCAGCGAGGCGACCTGCTCCACTTCTGCTACAAGCCCCGACACCACCACCGCAGCCGGGCCGTTCACCGCCGCGAGGTCGATCTCCGGGAACGCCTCCCGCACCTCCGCCTCCGAAGCACCCACCGCCAGCATCGCGCCGCCCGCCGGCAACGCCTGCATCAACCGCCCCCGCGCCACGACCAGCGCCGCCGCGTCCGCAATGCTGAGAACCCCGGCCACGTACGCAGCCGTGATCTCTCCAATCGAGTGACCCACCAGCACATCGGCGCGCACACCCCAGTGCGAGAGCAGCGCATGCAACGCCACCTCCACCGCGAAGATCGCCGGCTGCGCATACCCCGTCTGGTCGATCAACCCCTCATCCGACAACACCTCCACCAACGGCCGGTCCAGATGCGCGTCCACATACAACGCCACCTCATCAAACGCATCCGCGAACACCGGGAACACCTCATACAGACCCCGGCCCATCCCCACCCGCTGCGACCCCTGACCCGCAAACAGGAACCCGACCCCGCTCACACTCACGGTCCCACGCAGGGTCGCAGCCCCGACGGCAACGCCACGCACTCCGTAGACCAGCGTCTCCCAGTCCCCAGCGAGCACGACGGCCCGATGGGGCAGCGCGGCACGCCGGATCGAGGCCACACCCAGCGCCGCCAAGTGAGCCGTGTCCGCGCCGGGGTAATCAAGCAGCCGCTGCGCCTGGGCGCGCAGCGCCGCCTCGTCGGCTCCGGACAACAGCACCGGAACCACCGGCAACCGCACACCCGGCGTCGCCGCCACGACCGGCTCCACCACCGGCGGCTCCTCGATGATGACGTGCGCGTTCGTGCCCGAGACCCCGAACGCCGAGACACCCGCCCGCCGCGGACGCTCCCCCACCTCCCACGCCCGCGCCGACCTCAACAACTCCACACGACCCGCAGACCAATCCACATGCGGCGACACCTCATCCACATGCAACGTCGCAGGCAACACCCCATGCCGCATCGCCAAGACCATCTTCACAATGCCGGCCACACCCGCAGCCGCCTGAGTATGACCGATATTCGACTTCACCGACCCCAGCCACAACGGCCGCTCCCCCGACCGCCCTTGACCATAAGTCGCCAACAACGCCTGCGCCTCGATCGGATCACCCAGCGTCGTCCCCGTACCATGCGCCTCAACCGCGTCGACGTCCTGGGAGGTCAGGCCGGCGTTGGCGAGCGCGGCCCGGATGACCCGCTGTTGCGACGGGCCGTTCGGCGCCGTCAGCCCGTTCGACGCCCCGTCCTGATTCACCGCCGTACCCCGCACCACCGCCAACACCCGACGCCCCCCAGCCCGCGCCGACGACAACCGCTCCACCAACAGCATCCCCGCGCCCTCGGACCAGCCCGTCCCATCGGCCGCCGCCCCGAAGGACTTGCACCGCCCGTCCGGGGAAAGCCCCCGCTGCCGGGAGAACTCCACGAACACATCCGCGTTCGGCATCACGGTGACACCGCCGACCAGCGCCATCGAACACTCACCCGCCCGCAACGCCTGCACCGCCAGATGCAACGCCACCAACGACGACGAACACGCCGTATCCACCGTCACCGCCGGACCCTCCAGCCCGAACGAGTACGACACCCGCCCCGACAACACCGACGACGCCGTCCCCGTCAGCAGATAGCCCTCAACACCATCGGCCGACTCCCCCGGCCCGTTCCCATACCCCATGAACGAGGCCCCGACAAACACACCCACCGGCTCACCCCGCAAACCCAGCGGATCAACCCCACCCCGCTCCAACGCCTCCCACGACATCTCCAACAACAACCGCTGCTGCGGATCCATCGCCAACGCCTCACGCGGCGAAATCCCGAACAACCCCGCATCAAAATCACCCGCACCATAAAGGAACCCACCCTCACGGGCATAAAACGTCCCCACATGCTCCGGATCCGGATGATAAAGCGCCTCCAAATCCCAACCACGATCCGCCGGAAACGCCCCGATACCGTCCCGGCCAGAAGCGACTAGGTCCCAGTACTCCTCAGGCGTCTCCACCCCACCCGGCAAACGCACCCCCATCCCAACAATCACAACCGGGTCATCATCCACCGAAACAACCGAACCACCCACACCCGCCGAAACAACCTCCCCACCGACCACCTCACTCAGCAAAAACTCAGCAAGCCGACCCGCACTCGGATGATCGAAAACCAGCGTCGCCGGCAGAGCCAAACCAGTCACCGCCCGCAACCGATTCCGCAACTCCACCGCCGTCAACGAATCAAAACCCAAATCCTTGAACGCCCGCCCCGGCTCCACCACCTCGGCGGAAGCATGCCCCAGCACCGCGGCAACCTCAACCCGCACCAACTCCAGCACACTCCGCCGCCGCTCCACCCCAGACAGCGGCGCCAACCGACCGGCAAGACCGGTTTCCGGCTGTGTGGAGTCGGCCGCGGCAGGGGCAAGCCGGGCGAACAGCGGGCGCTCGCGGGTGGCGGTGAACAGCGGCAGGAACTCCGCCCACCGTACGTCCGCGACCGTAAGCGCCTCATCCCCGCAACCAACAGCCACCGCCAACGCCGCCAACGCACGACCCGGAGCCATCGGAGTCAGTCCACGACGCCGCAACTGACTGGCCACCGCACTGTCAGCAGCCATGCCGACCTCAGCCCACGGACCCCACGCCACAGCCGTACCCGACAACCCCACCGCACGACGCCGCGCAACCAAAGCATCCAACGCCGCATTCGCAGCCCCATAAGCCGCCTGCTCACCACTGCCCCACACACCCGAAATCGACGAGAACACCACAAAGGCATCCACGTCACCCACCAACTCATCCAGATGCAAAGCCCCATCAACCTTGCCACGCACCACACGCTCCAAATGCGCCTGGTCCGCATCCCGCAACGCGACATCCTCACCCACACCGGCCGCATGCACCACCGCATCGACCTCACCCACCGCAGCCAGCAAAGCCTCCACAGCCACCCGGTCAGCCATGTCACACGCATGCACCTCCGCATGCGGCAACTCGGCAAGCAACTCGTCAACATCCGGCGCCTCCGGCCCACGCCGTGACACCAGCACCAACCGCTCAGCACCGTTGACCGCAGCCCAACGGGCCACCTCAGCCCCCAGACCACCCGTCCCACCAGTGATCAACACCGTCCCACGCGGCCGCCACACCGTTACAGCGCCGGACGGCGCGTGCGCGAGGCGCCGCACCAGAACCCCACCACCGCGTACAGCGACCTGATCCTCCGCCCCCAGCCCCCCGGCCAGCACCGCCCCGACCCGCACCGCAGCCCGCTGGTCCAACTCAGCCGGCAGATCCAGCAACCCACCCCACAACTCCGGATGCTCCAACCCCACCGCACGCCCAAAGCCCCAGAGTTGTGCCTGCCGTACATCCACCGCGCCATCCGCCCGGCCCGTGGCCACCGCACCCCGCGTCACCAACCACAACCGAGCCCGGCACCCCACCTCCACCAATGCCTGAACCAACCCGAGCGCATCAGCCAGAGATGTCGGCGATGCGACGAGGCCTGCGACGTCGAGCCCCTCCAACTGCTCCCGGCCGGTCACCGACAGCACCGACGCACCCAGCCCCGCCAGCACCTCGCCGACGCCGTAGACGTCCTCACCAATAACAGCCCACACGCCGGCGAGCCGGGCCTCGGCCGGAGCGGTCGCCGGCTCCCAGTCGACCCGGTACCGCCAGCCGTCGACCAACGAACGCTCCCGACCCCGCGCCCGCCAAGACGCCAACGCCGGTATCAAACCCTCGAGCGCAGTGGTCGCGACTCCCAGTTGCTCGGCCAACGCCGGCAAGTCGCCGCGTTCAACGGTGCTCCAGAAATCGGCGTCTTCGCGATCCGACTCCGAAGCCCGGCCGACAGGTACCTCATCCGGCCAGTACCGCTGGCGCTGGAACGCGTACGTCGGCAACTCGACCGGTTCAACCCCGGCGAACAACTGCGTCCAATCGACCGTTACGCCGTGGACGTGCAGGGTGGCCAGAGCGGTCAGCGCGGTAGTGGCCTCATCCCGCTCCCGGCGCAGCAACGACACCGCCACCGCTTCCGGATCCTGCACCAACGCGGACAGCACACCGTCCGGGCCCAGCTCCACAAACCTGCCCATGCCGTCGAGAGAATCGAGCGCGTCAGCAAACCGGACCGGCTGGCGGACCTGCTCCACCCAGTAACCCGGATCCGACCACTGCCCGGGCTCGACAGGGCGACCGGTCACCGTAGAGACCGCCGGGAGCATCGGCTCAGCAAAACTCAGCGTCTCCACGACCGCGCGGAACTCCGCGAGCATCGGCTCCATCAGACGCGAGTGGAAGGCATGACTGGTGCGCAACCGGCTCGCCTTCCACCCCCGCTCACCCGCCACCGCAACGGCCCGCTCCACATCCGCCTCAAGCCCCGACACCACCACCGCAGCCGGGCCGTTCACCGCCGCGATATCCAGGTCCGGGAACGCCTCCCGCACCTCCGCCTCCGAAGCACCCACCGCCAACATCGCCCCACCGGACGGCAACGCCTGCATCAACCGCCCCCGCGCCACGACCAACGCCGCCGCATCCGCCAGCGACAACACACCCGCCCCATACGCCGCCGCAATCTCACCGACCGAATGCCCAACCATCACATCCGGCACCACACCCCAATGCACCAACAACGCATGCAACGCCACCTCCACCGCGAAGATCGCAGGCTGCGCATACCCCGTCTGGTCGATCAACCCCTCATCGCAGAGCACCTCCGCCAACGGCCGGTCCAGATGCGCGTCCACATACAACGCCACCTCATCAAACGCATCCGCGAACACCGGGAACACCTCATACAGACCCCGGCCCATCCCCACCCGCTGCGACCCCTGACCCGCAAACAGGAACCCGACCCGACCAGACCCAGCCACCCCGACCAGACCACCACTCCCGGAGGCCACCGCATCAAGACCAACCGCCAACACGTCCACATCAGATGCCAACACCACTGCCCGATGCGCCAACGCCGGCCGCCGCGCGGCAGCCGCACCCCACGCCCACAGATCACCACCCACGACAGAACGGAACCGCCCTGCCTGCGCCCGCAACGCCTCCTCACTCGCCCCCGACAACACCACCGGAACCACCGGCAACCGTGCCGGACCGGCCACCACCTCCTCGGCCGGCGGCTCCTCAAGGATGACGTGCGCATTCGTACCGCTCATGCCGAACGCCGAGACACCCGCCCGCCGCGGACGCTCCCCCACCTCCCACGCCCGCGCCGACCTCAACAACTCCACACGACCCGCAGACCAATCCACATGCGGCGACACCTCATCCACATGCAACGTCGCAGGCAACACCCCATGCCGCATCGCCAAGACCATCTTGATGATCCCCGCCACACCCGCAGCCGCCTGGGTGTGACCGATGTTCGACTTCACCGACCCCAGCCACAACGGCCGGTTCCCCGAGCGATCCTGGCCGTAGGTTGCCAGGAGTGCCTGCGCCTCGATCGGGTCACCCAGCGTGGTACCGGTGCCGTGCGCCTCCACCGCATCCACATCCTGCGGGGCCAGCCCCGCAGACGCCAACGCCGCACGAATCACCCGCTGCTGCGACGGACCATTCGGCGCCGTCAACCCATTCGACGCACCATCCTGATTCACCGCCGTACCCCGCACCACCGCCAACACCCGACGCCCCGCCGCCCGCGCCGACGACAACCGCTCCACCAACAGCATCCCCGCGCCCTCGGACCAGCCCGTCCCATCGGCCGCCGCCGCGAACGGCTTGCACCGGCCGTCGGCGGCAAGCCCCCGCTGGCGGGAGAACTGAACGAAGGTCTCCGGCCCCGACATCACGGCCACACCGCCGACCAGGGCCATCGAGCACTCACCCGACCGCAGTGCCTGCACCGCCAGATGCAACGCCACCAACGACGACGAACACGCCGTATCCACCGTCACCGCCGGACCCTCCAGCCCGAAGGTGTACGAGATCCGCCCGGAGACAACGCTGCCGGCGGTCCCGGTCAGGAGATGCCCTTCCAGCCCCTCCGGGAGTCCGTCGGCGCGGCTGGCGTAATCAAGGCTGTTCGTGCCGGCGAATACGCCGACCTGCTCGCCCCGCAACGACAGCGGATCTATCCCCGCCCGCTCGAACGCCTCCCATGACGTCTCCAACAACAACCGCTGCTGCGGATCCATCGCCAACGCCTCACGCGGCGAAATCCCGAACAATCCCGCATCGAACTCCGCCACGTCATACAGAAAACCCCCCTCCCGCACATACGACGTCCCCGCATGATCCGGATCCGGGTGATACAACCCCTCCAAATCCCAACCCCGATCCACCGGAAAACCACCCACCGCATCCGAACCAGAAACCACCAAACCCCACAACCCATCCGGCGAATCCACACCCCCCGGAAAACGACAGCCCATACCCACAATCACAACCGGATCATCACCACCAGCAACAACACCCCCCGCAACACCATCCACCCCCGCCACCACCTCAACCGAACCACTCAACTCCCCAACAAGAAAACCAGCCAACCGCTCCACACTCGGATAATCAAAAACCAGCGTCGCCGACAACACCAAACCAGTCACCGCCTGCAACCGATTCCGCAACTCCACCGCCGTCAACGAATCAAAACCCAACTCCTTGAACGCCCGCCCCGGCACCACTGCCTCCACCGACCCATGACCCAACACCCCAGCCACCTGCGCCCGCACCAAATCCCCCACAAACCGCTCCCGCTCCCCCACCCCCAAACCAGCCAACCGCTGCCCCAAAACCGAAAACACCGCCCCCCCAACAACCGGCACCCCAGCCTCTGCCACCTCCTCGAACAACGGACGCGCACCCACCACAGCAAACAAGGAAACAAACTCCGACCACCGAACATCCGCAACCGCCAGCACACCCTCCCCACCACCCACCACACCAGCAAGCGCAGCCACCGCCCGCTGGGGGTCCAGCGGCACCAGACCGCGGCGCCGCAACTTGGTCGCGACCGCGCTGTCGGCGGCCATGCCGACCTCAGCCCACGGCCCCCACGCCACAGCCGTACCCGACAACCCCAGTGCACGACGCCGCGCGACCAAAGCATCCAACGCGGCATTCGCAGCCCCATAAGCCGCCTGCTCCGCACTCCCCCACACACCCGAAATCGACGAGAACACCACAAAGGCATCCACGTCACCGACCAACTCGTCCAGAAGCAGAGCCCCATCAACCTTGCCGGAGATCACACGGCGCAAATGCGCCGCGTCGGCTTCGGCCAGGGCCGCGTCCTCGCCGACGCCGGCCGCGTGCACCACCGCGTCGACCCCACCCACCGCGGCCAGCAAAGCTTCCACAGCCGCCCGGTCCGCCATGTCACACGCATGAACCTCCGCGCACGGCAGCTCGGCCAGCAACTCACCAGCCCCCGGCGCCCCCACACCACGCCGCGAAACCAGCACCAACCGCTCAGCACCACTGGCCGCAGCCCAGCGGGCCACCTCAGCACCCAGACCACCCGTACCCCCAGTGATCAACACCGTGCCACACGGCCGCCACACCTCACCCCGCGAAGCCGGAGCATGCACCAGACGCCGCACCAGAACACCACCACCGCGTACAGCGACCTGATCCTCCGCCCCCAACGCCCCCGCCAGCACCGCCCCGACCCGCACCGCCGCACGCCCATCAACCACCGACGGCAGATCCAGCAACCCACCCCACAACTCCGGATACTCCAACCCCACCACCCGGCCAAAACCCCACAACGCAGCCTGACCGACATCCACCACACCATCAGCACGCCCCGAAACCACCGCACCCCGCGTCACCAACCACAACCGAGCCCGGCACCCCACCTCCACCAACCCCTGAACCAGCGCCAGCGCGTCCTCCACCGACGCCGGGGACGCCACCACACCGGAGGCGTCGATCCCCGCGAGTCGGGCAGCCAGCTCCGCCCGGGTACCGGCTGGGACCTGGGTCACCGACGCGCCGAGCCCGCTGAGCACCGCGCTCAGCCCGAAGTGGTCGTCACCGACCAGGACCCATCGTCCGGTCAACTCGGCGTTCGGCAGGTCGGTGGGCTTCCAGGTGATCCGGTAGCGCCAGCCGTCGATCAGCGATCGCTCGCGGCCACCAGCCCGCCAGGACGCGAGCGCGGGCAGCAGGTTTTCCAGCGACTCGGTCGGCACACCGAGCTGCGCGGCCAGGCCATGCAGGTCACCCTGCTCCACCGACGCCCAGAACTCGGCGTCGACCGGGTCGGCGGCGGACTCCGTCGCCCGCGTCTCCAGCCAGAACCGCTCACGCTGGAACGCATAGGTCGGCAGAGTCACCGGCTGGGCGCCGGTTCCTGCGTACACGGCCGCCCAGTCGACCGCTACGCCATGAACGTGCAGGGTGGCCAGAGCAGTCAGCGCCGTCGTGACCTCGTCCCGCTCCCGGCGCAGCAACGGCACCGCCACCGCCTGCGAATCCTGCACCAGCGCGGACAGCACACCGTCCGGGCCCAACTCGACAAACCGCCCGATGCCCTCCAGCGAACCAAGCGCGTCAGCAAACCGCACGGGCCGACGAACCTGCTCCACCCAGTAACCCGGATCCGACCACTGCCCCGACTCCACCGGCCGCCCCGTCACCGTCGACACCACCGCGACCGACGGCTCGGCAAAACTCAGTCCCTCCACCACCGCCCGGAACTCATCGAGCATCGGCTCCATCAGCCGCGAGTGGAAAGCGTGACTCGTCCGCAGCCGGGAGGACTTCCAGCCCCGCTCGGCCGCCCCCGCCGCCGCCCGCACGACCTCGCTCTCGGCCCCTGAAACCACCACCGCAGCAGGCCCGTTCACCGCCGCGAGGTCGACATCCGAGAACGCCTCCCGCACCTCCGCCTCCGAAGCACCCACCGCCAACATCGCCCCACCGGACGGCAACGCCTGCATCAACCGCCCCCGCGCCACCACCAACGCCGCCGCATCCGCCAGCGACAACACACCCGCCCCATACGCCGCCGCAATCTCACCGACCGAATGCCCAACCATCACATCCGGCACCACACCCCAATGCACCAACAACGCATGCAACGCCACCTCAACCGCGAAGATCGCCGGCTGCGCATACCCCGTCTGGTCGATCAACCCCTCATCCGACAACACCTCCGCCAACGGCCGGTCCAGATGCGCGTCCACATACAACGCCACCTCATCAAACGCATCCGCGAACACCGGGAACACCTCATACAGACCCCGGCCCATCGCCACCCGCTGCGACCCCTGACCCGCAAACAGGAACCCGACCCGACCAGCCCCAGCCACCCCACATACAGCCCCAGCCCCGCCTCCGATACCTGAGGCCACCCCATCCAGCCCAGCCGCCAACGCCTGCCCATCACCCGCCAACACCACCGCCCGATGCGCCAACCCTCCACGACGCACCGACGCGAACCCCACACCGAGCAAATCCGCGTCCGCCACCGCACGCAGCCGCCCTGCCTGCGCCCGCAGCGCCGCCTCGCTCGCGCCCGACAACACCACCGGAACCACCGGCAACCGCACACCCGTCGTCGCCGCCACGACCGGCTCCACCACCGGCGGCTCTTCCAAAATCGCGTGCGCATTCGTGCCGCTCATGCCGAACGACGAGACACCCGCCCGCCGCGGACGCTCCCCCACCTCCCACGCCCGCGCCGACCTCAACAACTCCACACGACCCGCAGACCAATCCACATGCGGCGACACCTCATCCACATGCAACGTCGCAGGCAACACCCCATGCCGCATCGCCAAGACCATCTTGATGATCCCCGCCACACCCGCAGCCGCCTGGGTGTGACCGATGTTCGACTTCACCGACCCCAGCCACAACGGCCGCTCCCCCGACCGCTCCTGACCATAAGTCGCCAACAACGCCTGCGCCTCGATCGGATCACCCAGCGTCGTCCCCGTACCATGCGCCTCCACCGCATCCACATCCTGCGGGGCCAGCCCCGCAGACGCCAACGCCGCACGAATCACCCGCTGCTGCGACGGACCATTCGGCGCCGTCAACCCATTCGACGCCCCGTCCTGGTTGACCGCCGTACCCCGCACCACCGCCAACACCCGACGCCCCCCAGCCCGCGCCGACGACAACCGCTCCACCAACAGCATCCCCGCGCCCTCGGACCAGCCCGTCCCATCGGCCGCCGCCGCGAACGGCTTGCACCGGCCGTCGGCGGCAAGCCCCCGCTGGCGGGAGAAGTCCAGGAACGCGTCCGGGGTGGCCATGACGGTGACTCCGCCGACCAGGGCCATCGAGCACTCACCGGCGCGCAACGCCTGCACCGCCAGGTGCAACGCCACCAACGACGACGAACACGCCGTATCCACCGTGACGGCCGGGCCCTCCAGCCCGAAGGTGTACGAGATCCGCCCGGAGACAACGCTGCCGGCGGTCCCGGTGCCCAGGTATCCCTCGAGGTCGGTGGGGACGTCGTACCGCTGGGCGGCGTAGTCCTGCCCGTTGGAGCCCGCGAATACGCCGACCTGCTCGCCCCGCAACGACAGGGGATCTATCCCCGCCCGCTCGAACGCCTCCCACGACGTCTCCAACAACAACCGCTGCTGCGGATCCATCGCCAACGCCTCACGCGGCGAAATCCCGAACAATCCCGCATCGAACTCCGCCACGTCATACAGAAAACCCCCCTCCCGCACATACGACGTCCCCGCATGATCCGGATCCGGGTGATACAACCCCTCCAAATCCCAACCCCGATCCACCGGAAAACCACCCACCGCATCCGAACCAGAAACCACCAAACCCCACAACCCATCCGGCGAATCCACACCCCCCGGAAAACGACAGCCCATACCCACAATCACAACCGGATCATCACCACCAGCAACAACACCCCCCGCAACACCATCCACCCCCGCCACCACCTCAACCGAACCACTCAACTCCCCAACAAGAAAACCAGCCAACCGCTCCACACTCGGATAATCAAAAACCAGCGTCGCCGACAACACCAAACCAGTCACCGCCTGCAACCGATTCCGCAACTCCACCGCCGTCAACGAATCAAAACCCAACTCCTTGAACGCCCGCCCCGGCACCACTGCCTCCACCGACCCATGACCCAACACCCCAGCCACCTGCGCCCGCACCAAATCCCCCACAAACCGCTCCCGCTCCCCCACCCCCAAACCAGCCAACCGCTGCCCCAAAACCGAAAACACCGCCCCCCCAACAACCGGCACCCCAGCCTCTGCCACCTCCTCGAACAACGGACGCGCACCCACCACAGCAAACAAGGAAACAAACTCCGACCACCGAACATCCGCAACCGCCAGCACACCCTCCCCACCACCCACCACACCAGCAAGCGCAGCCACCGCCTGGGCAGGCGGCAGCGGGAGAAGGCCCTGGCGCCGCAGGAGTTCGGTCTCGCCCTGGTCGGCGGCCATCCCGACTCGCGCCCACGGACCCCAGGCGATCGCAGTGCCGGGCCGGCCGACCGCGCGGCGGCGTTCGACGAAAGCGTCCAGGGCGGCGTTCGCGGCGGCGTAGGCGGCCTGGCCGCGGCTGCCCCACACTCCCGAGATCGACGAGAACACCACAAAGGCATCCACGTCACCGACCAACTCGTCCAGAAGCAGAGCCCCATCAACCTTGCCGGAGATCACACGGCGCAAATGCGCCGCGTCGGCTTCGGCCAGGGCCGCGTCCTCGCCGACGCCGGCCGCGTGCACCACCGCGTCGACCCCACCCACCGCGGCCAGCAAAGCTTCCACAGCCGCCCGGTCCGCCATGTCACACGCATGAACCTCCGCGCACGGCAGCTCGGCCAGCAACTCACCAGCCCCCGGCGCCCCCACACCACGCCGCGACACCAACACCAACCGCTCAGCACCACTGGCCGCAGCCCAACGGGCCACCTCAGCACCCAGACCACCCGTACCCCCAGTGATCAACACCGTCCCACGCGGCCGCCACACCTCACCCCGCGAAGCCGGAGCACGCACCAGACGCCGCACCAGAACACCACCACCGCGTACAGCGACCTGATCCTCCGCCCCCAACGCCCCCGCCAGCACCGCCCCGACCCGCACCGCCGCACGCCCATCAACCACCGACGGCAGATCCAGCAACCCACCCCACAACTCCGGATACTCCAACCCCACCACCCGGCCAAAACCCCACAACGCAGCCTGACCGACATCCACCACACCATCAGCACGCCCCGAAACCACCGCACCCCGCGTCACCAACCACAACCGAGCCCGGCACCCCACCTCCACCAACCCCTGAACCAGCGCCAGCGCGTCCTCCACCGACGCCGGGGACGCCACCACACCGGCAAGGTCCCGTTCCGCCGTCGCCGCCGCGTCGGACATCCGTACGACCGACGCCCCTTGGCCCGACAGCATGTCGCCGAGGCTGTGGACGTCCTCGCCCACCAGCGCCCACGTCCCGGTGAGGCCGGCCTTTCCGGGGTCGGTCGCCGGTCGCCACGTGACCCGGTAGCGCCAGCCGTCGATCAGGGAGCGCTCCCGGCCCCGGGCCCGCCAGGTCGTCAGCGCCGGCAGCACGCCGGCCACGGCCTCGGTGCCGACCCCCAACTCCGCGGCGAGCGCGGGCAGGTCACCGCGGTCGACCGCGGCCCAGAAGCTCGCGTCGCCCGGGTCGGTGGCGCCGGAGCGCGCCGGAGCGTTCTCCAGCCAGAAGCGCTGTCGCTGGAAGGCGTAGGTCGGCAGATCCACCACGCGGGCGTGAGGGAAGAGGGCCGGCCAGTTCACCGCCGCGCCGTGGACATGGAGTGCGGCCAGTGCGGCGGCGGCGGTGGCCGCTTCGTCGCGGTCGCGCCGCAGCAGCGGCACGCAGACCGCGTCGGGGGCCGCCTGCCGGATCAGTGCGGTCAGTACGGCGTCCGGCCCCAACTCCACGAATCGGCCGACGCCCTCCAGTGAACCGAGCGCGTCAGCGAATCGCACCGGCCGGCGTACCTGCTCGACCCAGTACTCCGGATCCGACCACTGCCCCGACTCCACCGGCCGGCCGGTCACCGTCGATACGACCGGCAGTTTCGGTTCGCGGAAGGTCAGGAAGCGCAGCACGCGGCGGAACTCGTCGAGCATGGGCTCCATCAGCCGCGAGTGGAAAGCGTGACTCGTCCGCAGCCGGGAGGACTTCCAGCCCCGCTCGGCCGCCCCCGCCACCACCCGCACGACCTCACTCTCGGCCCCTGAAACCACCACCGCAGCAGGCCCGTTCACCGCCGCGAGGTCGACATCCGAGAACGCCTCCCGCACCTCCGCCTCCGACGCACCCACCGCCAACATCGCCCCACCGGACGGCAACGCCTGCATCAACCGGCCGCGTGCGCCGACCAGGGCAGCTGCGTCCGGCAGCGACAGCACTCCGGCGGCGTGGGCGGCCGCGATCTCGCCGATCGAGTGGCCGACAAGGACGTCGGGGGTAAGCCCCCAGTGCCGTACCAGTGCGAGCAGGGCCACTTCCACCGCGAAGATCGCCGGCTGTGCGTACTCAGTGCGGTTGAGCAGTTCCTCGTCGGCCAGGGCCTCGGCGAGCGGTCGGCCGAGTTGCAGGTCGAGGTACCAGGCCGCTTCGTCGAAGGCGGCGGCGAACACGGGCTGGGTTGCGTGCAGTTCGCGGCCCATCGCCAGTCGCTGTGAGCCCTGGCCGGTGAACAGGAAGGCGGTCCGGCCGGGGACCGTGGTTCCGGTGACGGCCTGCGCGGAGGGGTCACCGGCGGCGAGCGCGGCGAGGCCCTGCTCCACCTGTTCGCGGTCGGCTCCGAGTACAACGGCGCGGTGGGCGAAGTGGGTGCGCGTGGTGGCCAGGGAGAAGCCGAGGTCCGCCAGGTCGGTGTCGGGCTCGTCCAGCCGGGCCAGCAGGTTCGCCGCCTGTCCGGCGAGTGCCTCCGGTGTACGTCCGGATACGGGGAGCGCGAACACGCCGGCTGTCCGCGCGCCCGGCTCTGGACGTGCCGCGGTGGGCGCCGCTTCCTGGGTCTGCGGGGCTTCGAGGATGAGGTGGGCGTTGGTGCCGCTCATGCCGAACGAGGAGACCGCCACCCGCCGCGGCCGGTCGGTCTCGGGCCACGGCTGGGCCTCGGTGAGCAGCCGTACGGTGCCCGTGCTCCAGTCGACGTGCGGCGTGGGCTCGTCCACGTGCAGGGTCTTCGGGAGCGTGCCGTGGTGGAGGGCCTGCACCATCTTGATGACGCCGCCGACTCCGGCCGCGGCCTGGGCGTGGCCGATGTTCGACTTCAGTGAGCCGATCCAGAGCGGGGCGCCGGTGCGATCGCGGCCGTAGGTGGAGAGCAGGGCCTGGGCCTCGATGGGGTCGCCGAGCGTGGTGCCGGTGCCGTGCGCCTCTACGGCGTCGACGTCCGCCGCTTCCAGGCGCGCGTTGGCGAGGGCCTGCTGGATCACGCGCTGCTGCGACGGGCCGTTCGGTGCGGTCAGGCCGTTGGACGCGCCGTCCTGGTTGACGGCGGAGCCACGGATCACGGCGAGGACGGGCCGGCCGGCGGCCTGCGCCGAGGAGAGCCGCTCGACCAGCAGCATGCCGACGCCTTCGGCCCAGGCCGTGCCGTCGGCGGCGGCCGCGAACGGCTTGCAGCGGCCGTCGGCGGCAAGCCCGCGCTGCCGGGAGAACGCCACGAAGGACGCCGGGCTGGCCATCACCGCGGCGCCACCTGCCAGCGCCATGGAGCACTCGCCCTGCCGCAGCGCCTGCGCGGCCAGGTGCAGCGCGACCAGCGAGGACGAGCAGGCCGTGTCGACGGTGAGGGCGGGGCCCTGCAGGCCGAGGGTGTACGAGACGCGGCCGGAGGCGACGCTCGCCGCGTTGCCGGTGATGAGGTAGCCCTCCAGGCTGTCGGCGTCCTGCAGCCGGGGCCCGTACTCCTGGGTCTCCGCGCCGACGAAGACGCCGACGCGCTGCTCACGCAGCGTCTCCGGCGGGATGCCGGCCCGCTCCAGCGCCTCCCAGGAGGTTTCCAGGACGAGGCGCTGCTGGGCGTCCATGGCCAGGGCTTCGCGCGGGTTGATCCCGAAGAAGTCGGCGTCGAACTCGGCCGCGTCGTAGAGGAATCCGCCGTGCCGGGTGTAGCTGGTGCCCGACTGGTCGGGGTCGGTCGAGTAGAGCGCGTCGAGGTCCCAGCCCCGGTCGGTCGGGAACTCCCCGACCGCGTCGGCCTCGGACTCCACGAGGCGCCAGAGCCCCTCGGCCGACCGGGCGCCGCCGGGGAAGCGGCAGGCCATGCCTACGATCGCGATCGGCTCGTCGACGTGACTGGTGGCGGCGTCGACGTCGACCCGTTCCGGGGCGAGGTCGAGCAGTTCGGCGTAGAGGTGGCGGGCGAGCGCGGCCGGCGTCGGGTGGTCGAAGGCCAGCGTCACCGGGAGCGCCAGACCGGTGGCGGCGGTGAGCCGGCTGTGCAGTTCCACCGCGGTCAGCGAGTCGAAGCCGGTCTCGAAGAACGTGCCGTCGGCCGCGACCGGTTCGTCGGCGGGGCGGCGCAGCGCGGCCGCGGCGAGTTCGGTCACCAGGCCGGTGAGCAGGTGCTGCCCTTCCGGTGCCGACAGGTCTGCTAGGCGCCGCCGCAGCTCCGCCCCTGCCGCGGTGCCTGCTCCGTCGCCGGTCGGCACAGAAGCTCCGGATTCCTTGGACGAACTCATCATCTGACGCCCACCATTCGGCAAAAAGGAACAGGTGCGGGGAGGCTATCCACCTGCGCTTTTCGCCGCAGCTCCTACCACACCCCTAGGAGCAATTCAGTCCAATTCACCTCTTTTCTGCCATATCTGATTGATCTTCGTCGGCCCGGTCGGTATCGCGCGGGGTGGCTCCGGGGCAGGCTGCGGTGCCGGACGGGCCCGAGTCGCCCTTTTCCGGGGGCGCGGTCCCTGGACGGCGGCGTACGGCGCGGGGCAGGGGGCGTAGGGGCAACGTAGGGGCTCTGAACCACCGCGCGCGGCGGCTAGTTTCCAGCGGTAGCGGTGACGGTCGGACCGGTTTCCCGGGAAGGCCGTCCGCCAGCCCGAGTCGACGAGCAACAGAAGGGACGTCGGGCCATGGACGTGCACCAGTTCTTCGAGGCCCTTCCGGCTCGCTTCAACTCGTCCGCCGCGGCGGGGCTGACCAAGACCCTCCAGTGGAACATCACGGACGCGGACCCCGGAGTGTGGGCCTTCGCGATCGTGGACGGCGAAGGACGGCTGGTCCCCGGTGGTGTCGAGGAACCCGACACCACCTTCACCACCGACACCGAGACGTGGATCGCGATCGCCCAGGGCCGGCAGGACGCGATGCGCGCGTTCATGACCGGCCGGCTCAAGGTCACCGGCGACACGATGCTCGCCACGAGGTCCGCCGAGTTCTTCGGCTCACAGGCGGCCTAGGGGGTCAAAACACCCCCTAGCGCTCCGGCTGGCGGCGTCCGGTGGGTGGGCGTCGCGGCGGGGCCCACAGCACTTACTCCAATGACATTGGCACGATGAAGGGGACGACCATGTCTCAGGACGCCGTCGAGGCCGGCGGTCACCCGCAGCCGAATCCGCCGCAGGTCCACCAGTACGACGCCGCCATCATGGGTGGCGGGGCGGCCGGCCTGACGCTGGCCCTGCAACTCAAGCAGGCGTGTGAGGACATCAGCATCCTGGTGGTCGAGCGTCAGCGGCACCCGGTTCCCGAAGCGGCCCACAAGGTGGGTGAGTCGACGGTCGAGATCGGTGGCCGCTACCTGCGGGACGTCCTGGGTCTGACCGAGCACCTGACGGAGCACCAGCTCGACAAGTTCGGCATCCGGATGTTCTTCAGCGCCGAGGGCAACGAAGACATCACCCGCCGGGCGGAGGTCGGCCACTCGGTTCTGCCACCGCACGAGGTCAGCAGCTTCCAGCTGGACCGCGGGCGGCTGGAGAACCACCTCGCCGCCGACCTGGCCGAGCGCGGCGTCACCTTCGTCTACGGCAAGGTGAAGGACGTAGACCTGAGGCCCGGGCAGCGGCACCGCCTCGCGATCGAGTGCCTGGACGGCGGGACGCAGGAGGTCGAGGCGCGCTGGGCGCTGGACGCCTCCGGCCGGTCCTCGCTGCTCAAGCGCAAGCTCGGACTGACCAAGGAGTCCGAGCACCGGGCCGGCGCGGTCTGGTTCCGGCTCGCCGAGCCGATCGACATCAACGACTGGTCCGACGACCCGGCGTGGCAGGGCCGTATCCGTTCGGGCCACCGCGAGCTGTCCACCAACCACCTGATGGGCCGCGGCTACTGGGTCTGGCTGATCCGGCTGGCCTCCGACTCGATCAGCATCGGTATCGTCGCCGACCCCGACGTGCACCCGTTCGACACGATGAACCGCTTCGAGCGGGCGCTGGACTGGCTGCGCGAACACGAGCCGCAGTGCGCCCGGGTCGTCGAGGAACACAAGGACAAGCTGCAGGACTTCAAGGTGCTGCGGAACTACCCGTACAGCGTCGAGCAGGTGTACTCCGCCGAACGCTGGGCCCTGACGGGCGAGGCCGGGCTCTTCCTCGACCCATTCTACTCGCCCGGCTTCGACATGATCTCGATCAGCAACGGTCTCATCACCGACCTCGTCAGCCGTGACCTGGCCGGCGAGGACATCACCGAACTGGCGGCGATCCACAACCAGATGTACCTCACCATCGGCGAGGGCTGGTTCGACATCTACACCCACCAGTACCCGCTGATGGGCAACGCCCGGGTGATGCAGTCCAAGGTCGTCTGGGACACGGCCGTCTACTGGGCCGTCCCGGCGCCGCTCTACTTCCACGACAAGATCCGCCGCCTGGCCGACCATCCGCAGCTCGTCTGGGGCCTGGCCCGCTTCCAGGCCGCGATGAACCACGTCCAGCGGTTCTTCCGCGAGTGGGACGCCGTGGACCGGTCGGAGCTCAGGGACTCGTTCGCCAGCTTCTACGACTACGAGTTCATGAAGCAGGCCCACATCGGCCTGGTGGCGGAGTTGAACGACGAGGAGTTCGAGGCGAAGTTCGCCGAGAACGTGCGCCTGGTCGAGCGGATCTCCGGCCAGCTGATCAAGGCGATCCTCGACGAGGGCGCCGTCGAGGAGGACAACGAGCCGATGCGCGACCAGGTCGAGCGGTGGCGGAAGGACAGCGACCTGATGCGCCTGGTCGACATCTACGAGGAGGACCGCGCGGCCGGCATCGTCGACGACGACTGGGTTCCCTCCGCCCAGCCGGCCCGGGCCTGACGGAAGGCCACACCATGGACACCGTCGACCCCAAGGTCTGGACCCTGCTCGCGCTCGGCGTCATCATGCTCGCCGCCTGGACGGTCGGAAGCCTCGTCAGCCGGATCGGCCAGCCGAGGGTCATCGGCGAGATCATCGCCGGCATCCTGCTCGGGCCGAGCCTGCTGGGCCTGCTCGCGCCTTCGGCCAGTACGTACCTGTTCCCGGCGTCCGTCGTCACCGCCCTCGGCGTGCTGGCCCAGGTCGGCCTGGTCCTGTTCATGTTCATGATCGGGCTGGAGCTGGACTTCGGGCGGCTGCGCGGGCACGGCAGGCGGCTCGCGTCCGTCGCGGTGGCGTCGATCGTCGTGCCGCTCGGGCTGGCCGTCGTACTCGCCCTGGTCCTCCACCCCACCTACGGGGACGGGGAGGACAAACTCGTCTTCTGCCTGTTCTTCGGCGCCGCGATGGCGATCACCGCGTTTCCCGTCCTGGCCCGGCTGCTGCAGGAGTCCGGGCTGGCCGGCACCAGGATCGGCACGCTGAGCCTGGTGTCGGCCGCCGTCAACGACGTCGTGGCCTGGTGCCTGCTGGCGTTCGTCATCTCGCTCAGCCGTGCCACCGGCGCGGGCGACGGGCTGCGGACGCTGCTCCTGGCGGTCGTCTACGTGGTCGCCATGCTTGGTGTGGTCCGGCCGCTGCTCGCCCGGCTCACCGATGTCCCGATCTGGCTGGCCCTGGTGATCGCGCTGCTCGCGGCCTGGTTCGCCGACCGGGCGGGCATCCACGTCATCTTCGGCGGGTTCATGGCGGGTGCCGTGATGCCGCGGCGGGCTCAGTGGCAGCGCTCGCTGCACGAGCGGCTCGACCTGGTCGTGACGCATGTCCTGCTGCCCGTGTTCTTCGTCATGACCGGTCTCTCGACGCATGTGGAGGGATTGCGCACGGCCGGTGTCTGGGGCGTCGTCGTCCTGGTCATCGCCGTCGCCACCGTCGGGAAGCTCGGCGGCACCGCGCTGACCGCCCGCGCCGTCGGCGAACGGTGGTCGGACGCCCTCACCCTCGGGGTCCTGATGAACACCCGCGGCCTCACCGAGCTGGTGGTCCTCTCCATCGGCCTCCAGCTCGGCATCATCAGCTCCACGATGTTCACCGTGATGGTGCTGATGGCCCTGGTCACCACGTTGATGGCACCTCCCCTCCTGCGCCTGATCGAGCACCGCTCCACCCGCTCAGCGCCCGCCCGGACCCGCGAGCCGCTGGAAGCCACGGCCGGCTGACGACCTGGGTTCGTCCCGGCCCGCAGAGCACGCCGACCGCATCGCCGCCATGACAGCGGTGGTGCGGTCGGTGTGCTCTGCGGGCGGGAACGGCTCAGCCGTCCTTACGTCCCTGCCAGCGGAACGTCGTCAGGCACAGGACCAGGCCGGCGAGGCACCATGCCGCCAGGATCAGCGCGACGCGGCCGTGTTCCCACGTACCGGCCACTTCCATGTCCGCCGCCGAGTCGGGGAGGAACACCGAACGGAAGCCCTGTGCCATCCACTTCAGCGGGAACACGGCGCCGAGTTGCTGCAACCCCCCGGGAAGTGTGGTGATCGGCACGATGTAGATGCCCGACACGAACTGCAGGACGAGGTACGGCAGGTTGACGATGGGGGCCGCGCCGCGCACTGATCGCGGGACGCTGCTCATCGCGGTGCCCAGCAGCGCGCACCCGGTCACCCCCACCAGGAAGACCCAGGCGAAGGTCGCCCAGCGATCGGCGTCGGTGGGCAGCGGCAGGTCGTAGAAGATCGCGCCGACGGCGAGGATGACCGCCACCTCGGCCACCGCGGTCACCAGGACCAGGATGACCTTCCCGACGAAGTAGGCGATCGGCGGCATCGGAACGCCCCGCAGCCGCTTGAGGGTGCCGTCCTCCCGGTCGCTGGTGATGCTGGTGGCGAGGTTGACGAAGCAGGTCGAGCCGATCCCGCTGGCGATCATGCCGGCGACCAGCAACTGGCTGGCCGGGATGCCGGATTCGCTGATCTGCTTGTCGAAGATCGAACCCAGCATGATCAGCAGCACGACCGGCAGCGCGAAGGTGAAGACCACGGCGGTGCGCTCGCGGAAGAACTGGCGCAGCTCGACCCCGGCGCGGGCCAGGCACAGGCGCCAGACCGGCGGCTCCCTCACCGCGCGCGGGGTCGATGCCGGGGCTTCGCTGGTCACCGTGGTCATCTCGGGCTTCCGATCATGTCGAGGTAGACGTCTTCCAGGGACGGCCGGGAGATGGTCAGCCCGGGGATCGGGCCGCCGAACCGGGTGGCCAGCTCGAGCGTGGCCGAGGTGGGGTCCGAGGTGCGCAGTTGTCGGGGCTCGCCGTCCTCGACCCAGCGCACCGTGGCCTCGGCCGACGCGCGGCCGCCCAGGTCGGCCGGGGTGTCGACGGCGAGGATGCGTCCGGCGGAAATCACGCCCACCCTGTGCGCCAGTGCTTCGGCTTCGTCCAGATAGTGGGTGGTCAGCAGGATCGTGGTTGCGTCCTGTTCCGAGAGCCGACGGATCAGCGCCCAGAACTGGCGGCGGGCCTCCGGGTCGAACCCGGTCGTCGGCTCGTCCAGAAACAGCAGCCGGGGCCGCCCGACCACGCCGATCGCGACGTCGACCCGGCGCCGCTGGCCGCCGGAGAGCGTCCGTACCTTCTTGCCGGCCTTCTCGGTCAGGCCAACCATGTCGATCACCTCGTCGACCGGGCGGGGGTCGGGGTAGTAGACCGCGAAATGCCGCACGGTCTCCACGACGGTCATGTCGGCCATGTCCGAGGCGTTCTGCAACACCAGGCCGATGCCGTACCGCCAGCTCCGGGGCGCCCGCTGTGGGTCCTCACCGAGAACCCGGACGTCACCGGCGTCGCGTTTGCGGAAGCCCTCCAGTATCTCGACGGTCGTGGTCTTGCCGGCTCCGTTGGGGCCCAGCAGCGCGAAGATCTCGCCATGGGCGACGTCCAAGTCGACACCGTCGACTGCGGGAGCCCCGTGGTAGTTCTTGCACAGGCCGTGTACTCGCACCGCATCTGTCACGGTTCCAGCCTCGGCCGCCGGGCCCGTGGACCGCGACGGTCGTCGGACCGACAGCTGTCCGTCGAACGACGGACACCGCCCCTGCCGGGGTCCGGTAGGGGTTGGGCCTGGTGAGAGCCCCGCATAGCCTGCGGCCGTGGGCCCCTGGGCTGTGGACGATCAGCGATCCGCACCGCGCCCGCGCGGAGTACCTCTGTGCCCCGTGCCCGCTCGGCGGCCGGTTCGACCGGAGTGATCCGGCACCGGGCGGACCAGGCTCGCGGGCGCCCCCGAGAGGACGGAGGCGTGGTGGGCGTGCTCCGAGCGGCGGCCGGTCTGATTCCGGGTCCACCCGCAGTACGTCCGCTGATGCGGCCCGGCGTCCGGACCGCCGACCGGGCCGGACAGGCCCGGGCCTCGGTCGCCCGGTACGAGCCTGCGCGCACTTCCCGGATCGGCTTGCACGGGCCTGTCCGTACACGGCGGATCGGCCGACACGGGTCCGTGTGTCGCACCCTGTCGCCCGCTACGACGGTCTCCACTCCGAGGTGCCACCGGCCCACCCGCACGAGCGGCGCCGGCGGAGCACCCCGCCAGGGACGCTCCGCCGGGCGCTCGGCCAGGCTTGTGCTCACCCGCCGTAGGCATTCACGCGACGTTGACGACCCGCGACCCGAGCTTGGCCAGGAGGTCGGTCCGCCGGGTCACGTTGAGCTTGCGGTAGACCTTGGTCAGGTGCTGCTCGACGGTGCTCACCGTGACGAACAGCTTGTTGGCGATCTGCCGGTTGGTGCTGCCCTGGGCGGCCAGCGCGGCAACTCTCCGCTCGGCGTCGCTGAGCGAGTTGAAAGCCTCCGTGACCATCTCGTCGGCCGCGTCCAGCACCTCGTCGTCGACTTCCGGGAGCAGCCTGCGACGCAGCGCGTCGGCCTGGCATTCGGTGGCCAGGTCGCAGGCCCGCCGAAGGGTGATCCGGGCCCGGTGCAGGTCGCCGAGCGAGCGCTGCGCCTGGCTCAGGTCGGCCAGCGTATGGGCCAGCTCCAGGCGGTCTCCGCAGGCGCGGAGTATCTCGGCGGCCTCGCGCAGCAGCGTGGGACGCTGCGCGAGCGGGGCGACCGCGGCCAGCACGCGCAGCGCGGCCGCCTTGGTCCGGTTCGGCTCCGGTCCCAGCTGCGTGAGCTGGGACTCGGCCAGCGCGCGGGCGTGCTCGGGCTGACCGAGCGCCACATGGGCGTGGGCCGCGTGGATGCGCCAGGGGACGAGTGCGGGCAGGTCGAGGTTCCAGCAGGCCATCAGGTCGCCGCACGTGGAGAAGTCGTTCAAAGCGGCCTCCGCACGGCCGGTCGCCAGGTAGTAGCTGCCGCGCGCCCGCAGGTAGTACAGGCCCCAGACCGTCTGGAACATCGACTCCGGCACCGGCTGATCGAGCTCCCGGCGAGCCTCGGCCAGCTGGCCGCGCGTGGTGTACGCCAGCACCACGGTGCCCAGCGGAACGCCGAGTACGGTCGCCCAGCTGTCGCGGGACATCATCCCGAGCGCGGCCTCCGCGTAGCACTGCGCGTCGGCCACTTGGCCGGAGCGGTACGCGATGTCGGCGCGTATCGCCGTGAGCACGCCCTGCCAGGACCGCGCGCCGCGCTCGCCGAACTTGGCCAGCATGCGGTCGGCCCACAGGGCCGCGGTCTCGAGGTGGTCGGCGCAGATGAGGATGGTCAGCGCCGCGGCGAACGCGGCCATCGCACCGCTGCGCAGCGGAAAGCGCGGCAGGGCCTGCTCGGCCGTGACCACGGCCGCGCTGTTGGGCCCCTTGACCATCGTGGTCTCCAAGGCGTACGCCAGGGCGTCCCACACGCTGGCTGCCCCCTCGGCGCGGCGGCGGGGCGCCCGGGGGTCCACCGGCTCCTCACCGAGCAGGCCGGGGTGGCTGAACCGGGCCCACACGGTGAGAAACCGGATCTCGGCGCTCTCCTTCTCGTCGGCGTCCAGCGCCGCGAGCCCGTCGATCACCTCGACGGCCTCGGCCGTACGCCCCAGCCAGAGGAGGCAGTGCGCGGTGGTCACGAGCGCGGTCACGCTCAGCCGACCGCCCCGCGCGGCGGCCACGAGTTGCCCCAGCCGGTGTCCGGCCCAGGCAGGGGAGGTGCGCCACTCCGCCCGGAGCAACGCGACCTTGAACGCGACCCGCTCCGCGTCATCCGCGGCACCATCGTGCGCCAGCCGCAGCACACGGACGGCCAGCTCGCTGTCCCCGGTGGCGAGCAGCCCCTCGGCCGCGGCATCGAGTACCGGGCCCGCCCAGTCCGGTGTCCGCCCGGCAGCGAGGAGATGCAGGGCGACCGGAAGCGGTGCCGAGCCTTCCTCGTAGAGCAGCCGGGCCGCCCGCACGTGCAGGTCGGTCAGGGCCGAGGAGGGCAGCTGGTCGAGCACGGTCTGGCGGGCCCGCGGGTGCGGAATCCAGCCGTCGCTGACCAGGCCGGCGCTCTGCAGACCGGACAACGCCCGGCTGGCCGCCGCGGTGTCGACCTCGGCCAGTCGGGCGAGTGTGAGCGGGCCGGCGGGCGGGCCTTTGTCGAACAGTGCGCCAGCCTCCAGGACCCGTCTTATCACCGGGTCGACTCTCTCCACACATCGGCGGATCGCGGAGGTGTAGGCGCGGCCGAGCAGGACGTGCCCGTCCCGGTCCAGGCCGGGCGGCCCACCGGTGTTCCCCAGGTCCGCGATCAGCTCCCGGGTCAGCAGCGGGTTGCCCCCGGACGCCCGCATGCAGGCGTCCACCAGCGTGCCTGCCGGCTGCTCGCCCAGGGCTTCGGCGAGCAGTTCGCGGACTTCGTCACGGGAGAACAGCGGCAGGGTGAGTTCGTTGCCGGACGCCAGTTCCATCAGCTCGGCGTACAGCCGCGGATCGGTCGGCTGCACCAGGTCGCTGCCGGTGACCGCCACCAGGATCCGTGCGGTGCGGATGCGCCGGGCCAGGTAGAGCAGGCAGTACATGGAGAGGGAGTCGGCGTGGTGCAGGTCGTCGACCGCGATGAGGACCGGCGTCCGCTCGCCGGCGGTCATCAGGGCGGCGGACGCGTCGTGCAGCATACTCTCCAGCAGCCAGCCGTGGACCATCGATCCCAGGCCGTGGAGTGTGGAGGAGCCGTGCACCGCGTGGACCAGCTTGACCTTGACGGCCTGGTCGATCGTGAACGGAAGGTCGTCGCAGAACTGGTTCACCAGGCCGAGCGGCAAGTCCCGCTCGGTCCGGGCGCCGGTGCCCCGCAGCACGTGGAACCCCGCTGCGGCGGCTTGCTCGGCGAACGTACACAGCAGTGTGGTCTTCCCGCTGGCCAGCGGGCCGGTAATCGTCAGTAGTCGGCCGCTTCCGGCTTGGCACTCCGCGAGCGCGGTCGTGCAGCCGGCGATCTGCTCCTGCCGTCCCATACGTGCTCCTGTGAACGAGATAACGCGCCATGGGGTGACGCGACGTGGGGCCCGCCCAATTGGGGTGCGTAAAAGGCTTTGCCATTACGAAAGAAAATAGACTTACCTGTGACTGCACCCACAGCGGTGAAAGTATGCCAGTCATAGGATGAGCAGAGAATGAATGCAGAAGAATCGCGCCGTGAACAGCACCCTTTCACTGTTCAGCTACAGCGCGCGGGAAATTTCACCCATTGACCCCGAAGTCGACGCAGTCACACACGAACTCGCCGCAATTGCTACTGAGACCTGAGAGTCACTCAACTTTCGTCGACAGCCGACAGGTTGTCCGACGGTGACAGACAGTCAGCAATACTACCCCCTCACCCAGGGGAGGGGGGGGATAATTTGCCCACCCTTTAGATCCCAATGGGGTGAAGCCGGTTGATCTTTCACCCCCCCTACGGCTGGAGGGAGTAGGGGATCCGCTGGGGTTCGCCAGCGAATCGCTGTTCAGTAGCGTGCCATTCCGCGTCGGGCAGTTCTCGCATTGCGTTTTTACAGTAAGGAAGCAGCGTGACGGAAAACGAGGCCGAAGAGGTTTGGCGAATACCGATCGACCGCTCTCAGGCCCCGTCCCGCGAGCCCGGACCGATCGACCTGCGGCGCAACTTCCTTCAGGCGGCCTACAGCGGCATCCCGACCTTCATGGGGGTTCCGGTCTGCCTCGACCAGGAGGACCTGCGTGCCGGGGGCGTCGACGTCGCGGTGTTCGGTGTGCCGCTGGACTCCTCGTCCGGCCACCGGGGCGCCGCCTACGGCCCGCGGGCGCTGCGCTCCGACGAGCGCTACCTGTTCAACACTCCCGAACTCATGATCAACCCCAGCACCCGGGTAAGCCCCTTCGACCAGCTCAAGGTGGTCGACTACGGGGACGCGGCGGTCGACATCTTCAGCGTCGAGAAGTCGCTGCCGTCCATCGCCGCGACCGTCCGCGAGGTCGCGGAGACCGGGGCCGTGCCGGTGATCCTGGGCGGCGACCACTCGCTGATGATCGCAAGCGTCGGCGCGCTGGCCGACATGTACGGACCGGACAAGGTGGGCGTGGTCCACTTCGACGCCCACCCGGACTGCCACGAGCACATCTTCGGCCACCGGGTCACCCACGGCACCCCGATCTGGCGGCTGATCGAGGAGAGGCGGATCCCGGGCAGGAACTTCGTGCAGGTGGGGCTGCGCACGCCGACCGGTCCCGACGACTCGCTGTTCAACTGGATGCGCCGTAACGGCCTGCGGACCCACTTCATGGTGGAGATCGACCGGCTGGGCTTCCCCGCGGTGCTCGACAAGGTCGTCGAGGAGATCCTCGACGGGCCCGAGTTCGTCTACCTGTCGCTCGACATCGACGTCCTCGACCCCGCTTTCGCCCCCGGCACCGGCACGCCGGAGCCGGGCGGACTGACCCCGCGCGAGCTGTTCCCGGCATTCCGGCGGATCTGCGCGGAGACCAACGTCATCGGGATGGACGTGGTGGAGATCGCACCGCACCTGGACCCCGGCTACTCGACCACGATGAACGCCCGCCGGGCCATCTTCGAGGGCCTGACCGGCCTGGCGATGAAGAAGGCGGGCATGGTCAGCCCGGACTACGTCAACCCGATCGCCTCCGGCCAGCTGAAGTTCCCGCTGACCTGACTGACGCTCGCACTCCCGTGAAAGGACGGCATCCGGCGATGAGCGCCACTGTGTTCGCACCCGACTCCGCCCAGCCCCTGGCCGAACTGGAGCGGTCGGCCGTCGGCGTCGCCGAGGTCCTGGCCGACCTGGGAGTCCACCCGGGCACCCGTGTGCTGTTCAAGGCGGACAACTCGACCGCCTGGGTCACGGTGCTCCTCGGCCTCGCCCACGCCGGCGCGTCCATCGTGCTCGTCGACCACCAGGACAAGGCCGAGGAGACCACCCGCATCCACCGGCTGACCCGGGCCGCGCTGTCGATCGTGGACGACGACGCGACCCCGCCGACCGAGGGCGAGACCGCCCACGTCTACCAGCTGCTGGCCGCCGCGGCGTCCCGGCCCTCACCCGTGCCGGCCGGCCCGCTGGACCTGGATGTCTGGCGCGGGCTCCCGGACGGGCTGATCATGTGGTCGTCCGGATCGACCGGCACCCCGAAAGGGGTGGTGAAGACCGGCGCGCGGTTCCTGAAGAACCTGGAGCGCAATGCCACCCAGATCGGGCACCGCCCGGACGACGTACTGATGCCCCTGCTGCCTTTCTCCCACCAGTACGGGCTGTCCATGGTGCTCATCGCCTGGCTGGTGCGGTGTTCCCTGGTGGTCGCTCCGTACCGCCGGCCCGACCGGGCGCTGCGCCTGGCGAGACACACCGGCGCCACCGTGCTCGACGCGACCCCCGCGACGTACCGCAGCATCTGGAACCTGGTCACCCGGCGTGCCGACCCGCTGGCCGACCTGCGCAGCGTGCGGCTGTTCTGCAGCGGGGCCGCCCCGCTGGGCCCCACCCTGGTCGACCGGTACGTCGACCTGTGCGGCAAGCCCCTGCTGGACAGTTACGGCAGCACGGAGCTGGGCAACATCTCCTTCGCGACCGAGGACAACCCCGTGGCCACCGGTCGGCCGGTCGAGGGAATGGGCGTACGGATCGTCGACGAGGCGGGCGCGGTGGTCGGCCCGGACGAGATCGGCGAGATCGAGGTCGACTCGCCGGACCTCATGGAGGGCTACCTCGACCCGGACGGGAACCTGGCCCCGGCCGAGCAGGGCTGGCGGCGTACCGGCGACTTCGGCCGGATGGACGCTCACGGCAACCTGTTCGTCATCGGTCGCAAGCTGGCCGTGCACCGGATGGGCTACACGCTCTACCCCGAGCGGATCGAGGCACGGATGGCGGAGGCCGGCTGTTCGGCGAAGGTGATCGCGGTCCCGGACGACCGGCGCGGCAGCTCGCTGGTGTTCTTCGTCGAGGACGAGGCCGGTGGGGACGTGGCGTCCTGGCGGGAGAAGATCTGCGCCGTACTGCCGGCCTACGAGCAGCCAAACCGGGTCATCGTCATGGACCGCCTGCCGCTCAACCGCAACGGCAAACCCGACCGGAAGGCGCTGGAGGAGCAGGCGGCCCGGTCGATCGTCGACAAGCCGCTCGCCTGGGCGCCGGCCGAGCTGTCCCTGTGACCGCCGCGATCGTCTTCCCGGCGCTCTCGCCCGTCCGCCGCACGGAACTCGGCACGTTCCTGATGATCCATCCGTTCGCACGCCGACGGCTCGCCGAGGCCAACGACGCGCTCGGCTACCACCTCGCCGACGCGCTGGCCGACGCGCCGCCCGACGACTACGCCGAGCCGGTGCAGATCGCGGTGCTCGTCGCGTGCCTGGCGCTGGCCGAGTGGGCCGAGCAGCGGCTCGGCGCCGCCCCGAAGTACGTCGTCGGCCCGAGCTTCGGGGAGCGCGCCGCGCTGGCCTACACCGGCGCGCTGCCCTTCGCCGACACGGTCCGGCTGGTGGACGAGATCGCCCGGGTCGAGCGGCGCTACTTCGCCACCGAGCATCGCGACGTCGTCACCCACTCGTTCGTCCGGGTGCCCGCGGAGCGCCTGGACGCGCTGCTGGCCGGACTGGAGTGGCACGACATCTCCGGCCGGCTGGACGCCGACTTCCACATGGTGACGCTGCGCGAGGCGGAGCTGGACGGCTTCAAGGCGGCGATCAGCGAGGCCGGCGGGTACTCGCTCTACACCATGCGCCCGCCCGCGCACGCGCCCGCGTTCATCGGCATCCGCGCACAGATGGAGCAGGTGTACGCCGGCTACGCCCTGTCGGCGCCCCGGCTTCCGATCGTCTCGTACCAGGACGGCGCGGTGCTGACCGACCCGCAGGAGCTGCGGGCGGGCCTGCTCGACGGTTTCGTCCGCCCGATCCGCTGGGCCGACACCGTCCGGTCACTGCGCGAGCTGGGCGTCGACCGGCTCTGGGTCACCGGCCCGGACACGATGTTCTCCCGGCTGCGCACCACGACCGAGAACTTCGACATCGAACTCTGCGACCTCCGCCGCATCCTGCTCCGCCCCCGCAGACTCGACGCCGGGTCCGCGTGACCGCCGCGGCACGCACCGACTCGGTCCGCCGATGGGTCTCCTGGGCTGGAACCAATGCCGTGTAGTCAGCGTCTTGGCCCGACCGTCAAGGGTCTGGGGTGATCAGGATGTTGATGCTGATGGTGGCCTTGTAGCTGGTCCGGTCGACGGTGCCTTTGGCGTTGTACTTGGAGATCGCGCGTTTGACGACGCGGGGCCGGGTTCGGATGCGCCGGTCGGGCATGAGGCCGGCCAGGACACGGCGGCCGATGGTGCCGACGAGGTCGATGGCGGTGTCGGCGATGACGCCCGCGGCCTGGATAACCAGGTCGCGGGCGGTGTTCAGGTGGACTTGATCTCCAGGCAGGCGGTCTCGATCTCCCACCGCTGGTGGTAGAGCGTGATCAGGTCGGCGGCCGGGTGGGTGTGGTGGCCGGTCAGGGTGGTGATCAGGCGGTAGCTGGTGATGCTGCGGCCCGTGGCGGTGGGATGGGTGATCTCGCAGTCGATGACGCGGACGGGGACCGTGCCGCACATCGGCAGGAAGGAGCCGTCGGGAAGGCGGCGCAGGCAGGGCAGGCGGCGGCTGTTCTTCACCCGGCCCAGCACCTGCGCGCCGGTCGAGGTGACGGCGGCCACGAGCGCCTGGGCGGTGAAGTTGCGGTCCAGCAGGACGATCACGCCCTCGCGCAGGCTGTGCAGCAGGCGCGGGGCGTCGACCGTCTCACCGTCGCTGGTCGGCCCGAACACCGCGTCCATCAGGGTGCGGGTGCCGCAGGAGACCAGGACCAGTAGCCGCAGCGCCGGATACCCGGCGCCGCCGTTGTTGCAGCGGTGCTTGGTGAACACGCTCAGATTCGCTTCGCTGTCGGGCACCGCCGTCAGCGTGCCGTCGACCGCGCAGACCAGCAGCCCCCGCCACCACACGCCGGGAGTGCCGATGCCCGCGGCCGGGCCGCGCAGCAGATCGAGCAGCCACTTAAGCGGCGCCGCCCCCACCCGCCTGCGGGCCTGCAACAACGCACCGCCGGTGGGAGAGGCAACCGGGATCCCCTCCAGCCCCGCGACCAGCCGCTGCCACACCTGCCGCCACCCCAGCCCCGGGAACAGACACCCCGCCAGCAGCAGATACACCACGACCCGGGACGGCAGATCCCGCACCCGTGCCTGCACCCCGCCGGCCCAGAACAGTGCCTCATCGACCATCTCGAACGGAACGATCCAGGTCAGCTCACCGAGATGACCGGGCGCGAACGCCCCTTCAGCAACGACAACCTCACGCCAGATGGCAGACCTGGCACCCCACCGTCCCGTTCGTCGGGTGTGTCAACTTAACGGCTGATCTTGGTTGTTGAGGTGTCAGTTGTTGCTCGGGGTCAGGCGGCCCTCGAAGGCGATCTGGAACGCGTTCAGGGGTGCCTTCCAGCGCATGGTCCACCGCTTGCGGCCCTTCCCGGTCGGGTCCAGGCTCATCAGTGCCATGTAGATGCACTTGAGGGCGGCGGTCTCGTTGGGGAAGTGCCCGCGGGCGCGGACGGCCTTGCGGATGCGGGCGTTGACGCTCTCGATCGCGTTTGTGCTGCAGATGACCTTGCGGATCTCGACGTCGAAGGAGAGGAAGGGCACGAACTCGGCCCAGGCGTCGGACCACAGCTTCACGATCGCCGGATACTCCGGCCCCACGCTTCCTGGAACTCCAGGAACCGCTCGGTGGCCGCGTCCTCGCTGGGCGCGGTGTAGACGGGCTTGAGAGCCTTGGCGACCTTGTCCCAGTCCTGACGGGCGGCGTAACGGAACGAGTTCCGCAGCAGGTGAACCACGCACGTCTGGACAATTGTGCGAGGCCAGACGGTCTCCACGGCCTCGGGAAGTCCCTTGAGCCCGTCACAGACCAGCATGAGCGCGTCGTCCAGGCCGCGGTTCTTCAGCTCGGTGAACACGTGCAGCCAGTACTTGGCGCCCTCGCCGCCGTCGCCGGCCCAGATACCGAGGATGTCGCGGGTGCCGTCCACGGTCACCGCCATCACGACGTAGACCGGACGGTTCGCGACCTGCCCTTCCCTGATCTTGGTTCTGTCGACGATCTTGTGATCCGGACGGGCTGGACTCATCGCGCGAGCAGGACGCGTTTGCGAAGGAGATCGAGGCTGGCCCGGCCGAACATCTGCCGTTTCAGCATCTTCAGTCGGTTGATGTTGCCTTCGACGGCGCCGGAACTATGGGGAAGGGACAGTCCGTTGCGGACGGCGTCGAAGTCGCGGCGGAGGTTGCGGGCGAAGCCCGCGAGTGGGGCGAGGGAGTCTCGTTCGACCTCGGTGATCCAGTCCTCGAGGCGGTCGCCGTGGCGTGCGGTCATCATGACGGCGAACTTCCTGACGTGAAGAGTGAGCCGGTCCAGCTCGGGATCGCGTTCACGCAGCCGGTGAAGCTTGCCGGCGTCCTCGTCCCGCAGGTGTTCGGGGTGAGTCATGATCCATGAGGTGACCTCGCGGACCGACGGAGGCTTCGGCCCCGGATCGGGTGCGTGCCCGCGCCCGGTGCGGTACTGCCGCAGATGACGTTGGACGGCCAACTCGCCTCCGGGATAGCCCTGTTCCTGAATCTCGTGGTAGAGCTGGGTGGCGTTTCTGACGCCCTCGTTCCAGCGCCGGTGCAGGTAGCCGACATACGGGTCGACGACAAGCGCCCGCTGCAGGCTTTTGGCGACGACGTCGTCCGCGGAGGGGGCGTTAACCAGTTTGCGGACGGTGGCCTGGTGCAGTCCGAGTTTCCGCCCGATCCCCGCCTTCGACATCCCCTGCTGCCACAACTCGTGGGCGGCAGCATGTTGTTCACGGAGCCGAGTCACGATCTTCAGCTCTGTCGGCAGCTGGACTACCTGCGGTTCGTCGGGGGTGTCTGCGGGTTCCGAAGGCGGTTCGGCCAGACGGGAGCGATGACCGTTCACTGTCTTCTCGACCGCCTGTCCGAGATTAGCCCACAGATGGTAGCGATCAGCGACCTGCTCGGCCTGCGGCGCTCCGATGCGTGCGCCCTCCGCGTAACCGCTGGACCGGTCCCGGCAGATCACCTTTACCTCGGGGTGGTCGCGGAGCCATGCGGCGAGGTCTTCACCCTCGCGCCCCTCGTAGAGATGCAGTGGACGGTGATTGGCCATGTCGATCAGCACCGTGCCGTAGTGACGGCCCTTGCGGAAGGCGAAGTGTCAACGCCGAGGACCTCCACCTCGCCGACCTCCGGTTCGGGCAGGGCTCTGACCAGCCGCAGCAGCATGTCCTTGCCCACGGTGATGCCGACCGCGGAGGCCAGGCGGGCTCCTGCCCGGCCGGCCAGGGCCAGTCCGATCCGCGTCAGCAGCCCGCGCAATAGCGGGGTCTGCCGACTGTGCGGGGTCGTCAGTCCCACGATCTGTTCGGCGAACGTCACCGCCGTGCAGGCAGTGTTCTCGCAGCGGAAGCGGCGCACGCATAACTCGATCACGACACCGAGCCCTGTAGGGTTCCAGAAGTGACGTACAGTATCTGACCAGGCACTTTGCGACTCCGGGCGATCACGGCAAGCTCGGACCCCATGGCACTGCGCATGCTCTACCTGGTCTTCCTCCGACTCCTCGCACTGTTCCTGCTGCTCTCCCGCTCGCAGCGGACCAAGGACGCCGAGCTGCTCGCGCTGCGCCACGAGAACGCGGTGCTGCGCCGCCAGCTCGGCGTCCGGCCACACCTCACCTGGCCGGACCGCGCAGTGCTCGCCGCCCTCGCCCGGCACCTACCCTCCCGGCTGCGCCGACACCGCCTGTTCACACCCGGCACCCTGCTCACCTGGCACCGGCGACTACTGCGCTGGAAGTGGAAGCAGAAACCCGCACGGACCGGCCGCCCGCCGATCTCCGAGGAACTCACCGCCCTGATCCTGCGCCTGGCCCGCGAGAACCCGACCTCGGGCTCAACCCGTAGCCAGGGCGAGCTGCGGCGCCTGAGCCACCGCGTCGGCGCCTCCACCGTCCGACGCATCCTGCGCAGCGCCGGCCTCGGCCCCGCACCCAGACGAAGCCGCGGCGCCCCGACCTGGCGCGAGTTCGTACGCGCCCAGGCCTCCGGCCTGCTCGCCGCCGACTTCTTCCACGTGGACACCGCCGCGCTGACCAGGCTGTACGCCTTCGTGGTCATGGAGGTCGGCACCCGCACCGTGCACATCCTCGGCGTCACCGCCCACCCGACCGCAGCCTGGGCCACCCAGCTCTCGAGGAACCTCCTCGCCAACCTCGCAGACCGCGCCGCCCGCTTCCGCTACCTGCTACGCGACCGCGACAGCCGCTACACCCAGGCGTTCGACGCCGTCTTCACCGCCGACGGCATCGAGATCCTGAAGAGCGCGACAGACACCGCGGATGAACGCCCACGTGGAGAGGTTCATCCGCAGCGTGCGGGCCGAGTGCACCGACCGGATGCTGATCTACAACGAGCAACACGCACGGAGTGTCCTCGCCGAATACGCCGAGCACTACAACTCCGGAAGGCCGCACCGGGCCCTGCACCTTCGCGCACCAGCCGACGATCCGGACGTCATCCCCTTCCCCGCCCAACACATCCAGCGCCACGACGTCCTCAGCGGACTCATCCACAAGTACCGCGACACAGCCTGACGAAGATCACGACAGTCTGGCGAACGCCCAGCTCAACGCATGTGCGGGACTTTTGGCACCCAACAGGCGCCGAACTCCGCCGTCATCACATACAGCGAGGTGTCGACGAACGGCACGATCGCCGCGTCGCCCTGCCCGATACCCGGCGTCTCCACGATCACCAGATCGAACCCGGCGGCCTTCACAACGTCGATGACGTCCGACAGATGCTCGGGCAGCTCACGGCTGCCACGCGTGGCCAGGCTCCGGAAGAACACCCGGTTCCCGTCGAGGGAGTTCATCCGGATCCGGTCACCGAGCAGCGCACCACCGCCTCTGCGCCGGGTCGGGTCGACCGCGATCACCGCGATCCGCAGCTTGTCCTGCTGGTCGAGGCGGAAGCGGCGCACCAGTTCATCGGTCAGCGAGGACTTCCCAGACCCACCGGTGCCGGTGATACCCAGCACAGGCGTGGCGCGTGCCGCGGCCGCCGCCTGCACCTGCTCCAGGAATTCCGCGGGCAGCTTGCCGAGTTCCGCACCTGTGATGGCACGGCCGATCGCGAACCGGTCGCCGGCGAGCACGGTGGCGGCGTCGGCCGGCTTGCCCGCCCACAGATCGAAGTCGCAGTCCTTCACCACCGAGTTCACCATGCCGGCCAGGCCCATACGCTGGCCGTCTTCGGGGGAGAATGTGGTCACGCCGATTCCGCGGAGCCGGGTGATCTCCTCGGGCACGATCACGCCGCCTCCGCCGCCCACCACGCGGACGTGTTCGGCGCCCCGCTCGCTCCGAAGGCGACATGCCCTTCCAGGGCAGCGCCTCCGGCCGCGACGTGTACGACACGGTGGAGTGGATCGCCGCCCAGCAATGGTCGACGGGCAAGGTCGCGATGGCGGGCAACTCCCAGCTCGCCATGGTGCAGTGGGCCGCCGCCGCCCTACGGCCGCCGCATCTGACGGCGATCGCGCCGTGGGAAGGACTGACCGACGTCTTCCGTGACGTCGTCGGGCGCGGCGGCATCCCCGACACGGCGTTCCACGACGGGGACATCATCGCCTTCCTGCACGGCACCGGCCGGTTCGAGGACCTCACCGAGATGCTGCGCCGCCATCCCGTCGACAACGCGTATTGGGCCGACAAGCGGGCCGACCTGTCCGTCGTGGACATCCCCGCTTATGTGGTGGCGAGTTGGTCCAACCCGATCCACGCCCGCAGCACACTCCGGGCGTTCCAGGACCTGGCGTCGGAGCGGAAGTGGCTGCGGCTTCACAACACCCAGGAGTGGGTCGACATCGCCACTGCGGAGAACGTCGACGACCTCAGGCTGTTCTTCGACCGCTATCTCAAGGACGAGGACAACGGCTGGGAGTCCACCCCACGCGTCCGGTACGCCGTGCTGGATCCGGGAGGAAAGGACGACGTCCACCGGACCGCGGACACCTGGCCGCCCGTGTGTCCGACACCGACCACGCTCTACCTCGACGCGGCGAGCGGCCGCCTGGCGAAGGACGAGCCGACCACGGAGTCGTCCGTCTCCTACGCGGCAACCGACCCCACGGCGTCCGCGACGTTCCGGTACACCGCGGAGCAGGAGACGGAACTGCTCGGACCGCTCAACGTCCGGCTCTGGATCGAGACGAGCGAAGGCAACGACTTGGATCTGTTCGCCGCCGTCTACAAAACCGATGCCGACGGAAGGCCGCTCCGCCACTTCATGTTCCCCGCGCTGGAGGAGTTCGTGCGGTCGCTCGAACAGGACGGCAAGCTCCCGTCCGCGCTCGCCTACGCGGGCCCGCTCGGCCGGATCCGCGCCTCCCACCGGGCCCTCGACGCGGAAAGGTCGACGACGCTGGAGCCGTACCTCTCCCACGAACGCGAGGACCTCGTCGAACCGGGGATCCCCGTACAGCTCGATCTCGGTCTGTGGCCGACCGGCATGCTCATCCACCCCGGAGAAACCCTCGTCCTCGAAATCGCAGGCCACTTCGCGGGACCGCTGACGCCCCCGCGGACGGGCCAGGCCGGCCCCGACACGAGCGAACTGCCCACCCGGAACGCCGGCACCCACACCATCCGCACCGGCGGCCGATTCGGCTCCTGCGCTTTCCTGCCCATCGTGCCCTGACCTTCCCGTCCCGGTGGTGCTGGACACCCAGCGTGCCCATGCGGCCTCCGGGGTCCCGCGGTCACGACACGCCGGACGCCGCAGGGAGAGTGCCGGGTCGCAAACACGGCCGGCGATGGACGTGCGGGCGCTGATCAGTGCGGTGGTCGCGCTTGTGTCGAACGCCTATTGCACCGGCGGCTCGTGCGGGACCACGAGCGCCGTTCCGCCTCCTCGGCCTCGCGCGTGTACTGGGCGATGACCCACGTCATGGGCGGCCGGATGCCCGCGCGGCCGCCCCCCACCTGGCGCGATCCGCAGGCGGTGGACGCGTGACGCTCCAGCCCCTCCTGACACCCTCGCCACCCGCGAGCACGAGGTCCACGCAGGCCGCGCCGGTGGTCCTGCTCACCACGGAAAACGCGGACGGGACCTTCAACCTCGCTCCCATCTCGTCCGCCTGGGCACTGGGGCAGCATGTCGTCCTGGGCCTGGGCAGCGATAGCCAGACGGTGCGCAACCTGGCCGAGCGACCGGATGTGGTGATCAACCTCGCCTCACCCGATCTGTGGGAGCGGGTGGAGAGCCTGGCGCCGCTCACCGGCGCCGATCCCGTGCCGGAGAGCAAGCGGGCGGTGTACCGGTACGAGCGCGACAAGTTCGCCGCCACTGGGCTGACCCCGCGCTCCTCTCACCTCGTACGGCCGCCTCGGATCGCCGAGTGCCCCCTCCAACTGGAGGCGAGGTCCATCGCCTTGACCCCGGGCGGCAAGAGCCGGTTCCTGTCCGTCGAGTGCGAGGTGGTCCGGGTCCACGCCGACGAGCGCATCGTCGTACCCGGCACGCACCACATCGACCCCGGTGTGTGGAGCCCGCTCATCTACAACTTCCGCCACTACCACGGGCTCACGCCCGAGCTCGGCCACGGCTTCCGGTCGGAGACAGTGGCGTGCCTTCAGCGGCTCATCGGTTCCACCGCTCACCAGTCGACGCTGGCGAGCGCTTCATGGCCGCGCGCAAAGACGATGCCTCGCCGGTGATCACTTCCAGATTCCGCTGAAGACGAGGGCTACCTCGACCTGCCGCGCGAGCCCTGTCGCCGATCCGACCCGGAACGGGCATGGCACGCCGCCGGGCGGCCATCGGTGCTCGAGTGCAACCAGAGCGGGTCGACAAGAAGACACCTCGTACATGTACTTCCGAATGCATCCGACACCTGAATGTCCACTACAGACTGGCGTCGGACCACGATCAGTGCCCGGAATATCCGGATCTGCCGCATTGGCAGTGGACAGGGGCGACAATACGCCGAGCCGAATTCGACCCGGATTCGACCCGATCAGTTTGTTCAGCGGGGAAACAGGGCCTCTGACCTGCGAAAGTAAGGAGCGGCAGACGAGTCGGGCTGTACGCCGGGTTCTGTGCGCAGGCGGCTATTTGGTCACAGCGAACCATCCACTCCGCAGCGGCGGTCTGGAGTCGAGATAGCGGCTGGGACTATCACGAATTCAGCCCTGTCTCGCATTCGGTGGTGACGGAGCGTCGTGATAGGTCGTTGACATTCGCGTGATGGATGTCAACGAGTTTGTGCAGGCGGTCTTCTCGGGTCTGTCCCCGCTGGTCATCGTGGATGTGGCCAACGAAGGTGAGCGGATCTTGGTGCGGGCACGGACTTCGCTGGACACCGCGGTTTGGCCCGGTGTGCGGGGCCTCGTCGGAACGCGTACACGGCTATCGCTGGCGGACCGTCGCGGACGTGCCGGTCGATGAACGGCGCGTGGCGGTCCGTGTGTGTGTACTTCACTGCTTGACCTTATTGAGCCCGGGAGGGCCGATGCTCAGCACTCCGAACGCGGACAAGGCCTGGAAAGGCATGACGAGGTCATTCCCGACCCCGGAGGCGCCAGGCCAGTATGCCGCCCCGGGCAAGGCGGAGAGGACGGCTTACGTCGTGCTGCTGCATGGACCGGCTGCGCGCTCAGGCGGCGCCGACGCGAGTCAGTGGCTGCTGCTGCGCGACCGCACAGCGAAGCGCCTGTAACCGACGCACCAGCAGCAGCCACACTTCAGGAACGCGTCAGTCGCCCAAGACGCCGTCGAGGTAGTCTGCACCGGCCCGCACAGGCCGCGCGGAACCAGCCTGCAGACAATCGCCCTGCCGCCCAGACGACCCCTGTGACTTCCCTGACGCTCACTGGGGCGTTCCGGCGAACTCGTCACCGAGCAGAGTGTGGCCCGATGTCCTGCACGCTGCCGGCGGAAGCCGGGCGGTCGCCAGTGCCGGACGAGCGACTGCCACGGGAGCAGCAGGCCAGAGAACAGACCACATATTCCGTCTCAACGGAACTCACGTGGAGGCTTTCTCCGGCGTCCAGGAAGACCTCTTCGAGTACCTGGCGGGAAGAGGCGACACCCAGAGGCCTCAGGTATCGCAGTGGCGCGCGCAAACACACAGCCGCAGGTCGTCATTGCCCCGCACCGGCTGGGACAGCGACTGGGGTGGCCCGGTCAGCATCCACCAGGACGACACTGTTCTGGCCATCCGACCGGTGAGCGTGACGAAGAGACAAACCGCTGACCCCTGAGCGGGCTGTACACGATCTTTAGGGCTCGTAGCGTGCGCCCGATCTCGCAATCCACCGTGCGACGCCCTCGAACGCATTGAGTGCCCGCACGTCGTAAGGTCCGAAGAAGTTTTGACAGTCATGGCCGAGCCGGTCGTACAGGGCGGCTGCTCCTCGGGTATCGCCTGACCGGCCTGTGAGTTCGGCGTGCTCTCCGCGTGCTTCGATCACCAACGGTGCGCTCGCTCCATACCGGAGCTCCAGATCAAAGATGTAGCGGTCCAGGTCGCGGATACGCTCGGAGAAGCCAGCATCGCGGTCACGCGTATCAGGCGGGTCTGCTCGTCCGATCTCGTCGTTCGCGGCTGCAGTATCCAGCACACGCTGCGTTTTGCTCACAGCGTGGGCAACCGCTTCTGCGCTCTGCGGGCGCTGCGCCGGGTCCTTGGCCAGCAGTGTCCCGACGATGGAGTCCAGCTGAGCGGGCACGCCGGGACGATGGGCACTCGGAGGTGCCGGCGCATCGTCCTGATGCATCCTGCCCACGGTCATGGGGTCGTCATCAGAGGTGCCGAAGGGTGGACGCCCTGTCAGCATCTCGTACAGGACGCACCCTGTGGAGTACAGGTCGCTGCGTCGGCTGCCGGGCTCTCCATCCCACCGCTCTGGTGCCATGTAGAGCGGGGTGCCGGCACTGGTGCGGGACTGAGTGAGGTCGGCGAGAAGGGCCAGTCCGAAGTCCACGATCTTCACGTCGCCCTGAAGCGTGATCATGATGTTGCCGGGCTTGATGTCCTGGTGGATCACTTGCGCAGTGTGCGCTGCGCTGAGGCCTTCGCAGATCTGACGCGTCCACCGTACGGTTCGTTCAAGGGGTAGGGGTGGCCCCGTCTTCAGGTGTTCGGCAAGTGATTGTCCCTTGACGTACTCCATAGCAATGTAGAGCTCGCCGTCGTGTTCACCGGCGTCATAGATGTGTGCGATGTTTGCATGCATGGCCCTCGCCATGGCCAAGCCCTCGCGTCTGACCCCTCGTGCTGTCGGCTGAGCAAACTCTGTGCGGGCTCCGCGCTGGGCCATACGTCGCCCCGCAAGGATCTTGAGAGCCACGGTCCGGCCCAGATTGAGGTCTTCGGCTGTCCATACCTCACTCATGGCGCCGCTGCCGAGCCGTTCCTTCGGCCTGTAACGGCCGCCGATCAGCTTGGAGGCGTCCACTCATGTTCCTTTTCTGTGCCCTCGGTAGGGTCGTGTGATCCGGTGGTCAGTTGGAGTTGGGATGCCCTCCCCAAGAGGTGAGGTCTGACAGTCCTTCCATGGCCTCGTGCCATTCCTCGAAGAAGTCCTTGCCTTGGGCGAGCGCCTTGGCCAAGGTCGCGACGGAGTCGTTGCGCAACCGGTCACCCTGCTCGTGTACCTGCTTCCTTCGGCGCGGAACACCGCAGATTTCCCATACACCCCACGCGACCATGCCGATGGCGAGGAGCGTGAAGAACCCTCGCCACGTTTCGTCAACAAACGGCACCACCAACAACCCGCTGACTCCTCCCATCGCTAGCGCACCGCAGACGCGTGGCCATCTCCGCACGACCGCCTCTGACTGGACCTGTGTCTGCCGCGTAATGTGCGCGGCAAGGTCACGAAGGAGCGGGTCCGGATCTAGAAACAGCTCCGGGTCCGTCGAAACAGTGCAGGACCAGTCCGCAATACTCAGCGTGATGCTCTGGGGAAGATGCTGCCGGGACTCTGCGACGATCCGGTTGGCGGCGTTTTCCAGGGTTGGCCAAATGGCGCGAAGGGCCATGCGGCGAGCCGGCGGGCCGAGCCGGGCTTCATCCGGTTCGAAGACTGCCTGATCAAGGAGCGTCATGAACGTCACGGGATCGGCATCGGGGCTGAAGGGCGACTCGTGCGCCTGCCCGACGGCTTCAAGGTCTCCGTCATGCGCGATGACTTGCTCCAGTCGCCGCATCTTCGCCCGCAAGTCTGCTTCGTCGGGTTCAAGCTGGTTGATCAGGCGTTCCAGGGCCCTATCCACGTAGCGGCCATCCTTGATGGGCCAGTCGACTCCGTCGGGTCCGTCAGGGAACATGTGCACGAGATAAGCCAGGGTCTGGTCGGGCACGGTCGCGAGTTCCCACCCAAGGCGAAGTCCGTCCCACTGGTTTCCGCTCGTTCTACGCAGCGCCGAGTATTGCTTCTTGGCCATCCGCCGCCGCAAGTTCTCCAGACGAGTCTTCCACTGCTCACCACCACGCACGTCAGCGAACGCATGTTTCTCACCGGGGAACTGGAGGATGCTCCGGTTCCATCCCGCCATCGCCCGCTGGGCATACCCAAGCGCCTCGTCGCCCAGTTCCTTGCTCGCAATGGCATCCAGGACGACGAAGAAGTCCTGGCCGAGTTCCTGAGGGTCGAGTGACTGGAGGTACATGTCCATCCATGCAGCCGCTTGCGTCTCGTCTCCGAAGCGCGAGCACGTCAGCGAGAAGAAGAGGTCGGCCTTGGCAGCATCCAGCATGCGTGCATGCGCCTGCGCACTCTCGCCGCGCTCACCTTCATCGCGGAACTTCGCTGCGACCGCCATCGCAGCCGGAGCCAGCCAGTATGTCGGTTCGAGGAGCATCCGCTCTTCGGTACAGGCACGCACCGCAGCTGAGCTGACCACAGTCCTGTAGACAGCATGGGCGGTGAGGGTATGAACCAACCCGCGCGCCAGGGCACGGGTCTGCTTGCGCTGTCCGAAGTCCGCATGCCACTGGGTCGTCAAGCGGGACAGTTCGGCCTGGGCTTTCGCCACTTCTCTGTCACGGCCGTACTGTTCAATAAATGTGTCGAGCATCTGGCGAGTGCCGGAGACCGTACCCTCCAGTCCTTCGATCTCCTGACGCACTTCCGAGACCTCGCTGCCGAGCCTGACGACGTCAGCTCGAACACCGAGAAGCTCATCCTCGAAGTCTCCCAGTCTCCCCTCATGACGGGTCTGACCTTTACCTATGTCCTCAACTTCCTCGTTGAGTCGATGCAGTTCCGAACCCGTCTCAAGCCGATCTTCCATGACGTCCCCCCAGACATCGCGGCGTAAGGTGCATGCCTGCTCATTATCGGGCCAGCTCGCACACGCCGCTGTCAGCTGGAGGAATAGGCAGAGCGATCGTGCGGCGTCGGCCACTGTCAGTGGGCGCTGGCAGGATGGCTCCTGTCATCGCCAGCTCACCGAACGGGGTGTCCCTTGCGCGAGATCGTCTACTTGTCGGACAGCAAACTGCGACAGTTCGTCCCTGAGCCGCGGCGTGCCGCGCGCATGGGTGCGCTTCGCCTGACCACGCCTTTAGGCGGCGTCGACATGGACACGCCAGCTGTGGATAGCGAGCAAAGTCAACTGCGGCACCTACGTGAGGTGCACAAGCACGTTGCGCTTCTTGCAGACTGGTACACGGAGCCTCAGCTACGACCTGGCCAGTGGGTGCAATTCGAAGCGCCGCTTCGCTGCGTGACGTTCAGCGACACCCACCAGAATCTCGTCCTGTTCGTAGAGCCGGCACGTGAAGGTGGCACCGACGGGCGCTGCCGTCTGTTGATGCATGGGTCGGTCCAGCATCTACGCGGCTGGAATGCGATGCCGATCGAAGGACTCGCGCCGGACGCGATGAACTCGGCCTCCAGCTTGGGCAGCGCTTTCATCGCAAGGGCCGGGCAGGTCGTCGACGCACTCATCAGGCACCGTGACACAATGGCGACCGATCAGATCTCACGCCCGACAGCAGCACGCCTGCATGGCCAAGACGTGCAGGAGCTGCTGCACGCACTGGATGACGCGGACGACAGCATCGACACTTCCGCTGTGATGACCGGGTATGCGCGGGTCACTGGGCTCATCCCTCACACCTATGCCACTTCTCGGTGCGTAGTGGCGAGCCCGCTCGTCGTTGAGTACACGGTGGGCGACTTGGAGCTCGCGGACAATTAAGATCTGCGCTTCTTGGCTTTACGTCACGTAGGTCGTCTGATCCTCTCGGCCCGAGTACTGACAAGCGCCGCGCCACCGGTTGGTCACCAACCAAGCCCGGCATGTTGCACCGTGTGACTGGGTAGGTCTGCCAGTCCGAAGCGGGGCAGGGCTGGGGGACGGTACGTGGGGTGGCGTGAGGAGATCACGGCGGCACTCGGCGAATGGATCGCCTTGGAAGGAGGCGCAGGGAGAAGAGCGCGCTGGCAGCGGATCGGGCGAGCGGCCCGGACCGGTGAATCCGGCCAGTACGCGGTGGACTTGCGCGGCACTGACATCGGGCCGGACCAGTTGGACAGCCTGCGGCTGGCCGGGCCCCACGACAGGGCCATCGAGAAGGACGGCTTCAGCGTCTCCGAGACGGTGCAGAACGGGTCCCTGCTCACCTTGCGTGTGGCCGAGTTCGCCGACATCACCGACGCCCACCTGTGGATGCTGAAGCAGCCGCCCACCTTCCTCATCGAGGCCCTGCGCGACGGCATCGCCCAACTGGGCGAACACCCGCTGGCCGCGGCCCTGGCAGCCCGCAGTATCGGCGGGGCTCCGGGAGCGGAGCCGGACCCTCCTGGATTCCACCCGGCCCAGGCAGACGCCTACCGGGCGTGCCTGGGTGAAGGGGTTCATCTGGTGTGGGGGCCGCCGGGGACCGGTAAGACCACGGTCCTCAAACGCGCCATCGGTGACCTGATCGCGCGGGGCGAGCGGGTGCTGCTGGTCTCTGCGACCAATGTCGCTGTGGATAACGCCCTGCTCGGGGTGGTGCGGGAGAAGCGCCACAGTCCGGGTGAGATCGTCCGTGTGGGCCCGCCGCATCTTAAAGAGGTGGCGGAAGACCCTTCGGTGTCGCTGCCGCTCATGCTCCGAACCCGATTAGCGCAGACGGCTCAGCGCCGTAGCGCCGTGGAAGCTGAACTGGTCGACATCCGCGACCGCGCCGGTCAACTTGCCGCCATGGACGCTGCACTCGCCGGGTTCGACGCGGCCGGATACTTCGCTGCACTGCAACTGCTGCGCACGCCCGGTCAGGACCTGGCCTCCGCACTGGCCCGCAGCGACGCGGCCGACGACCGGTACGCGCAGGCCGCTCGCGACATGGCCGAAACTGCGGAGGCGGCGAAGGTGGCGTCGGACCGGGCTGCCGCAGCAGAGCCCTCGCGCGAGGTATGGCGCGAGGTGGACCGGCTCTGCGACGAGTCGGCCAGGGTCCGGCAGGCTGCAGAACACCGAGCAGCTGATGCGTTGCTGGCCGCTGAGGAGTGCCGACCCCTGCGGAATCAGGTGAAGCAGTGGGAGGCGAAAGGGTCGGTGGCCCGCTGGCGTGCGCGCGAGAAGCTGGTCGCGCTCCAGGAGCAACTGGCTGACGCCGAAGAGCAGGCGGAGGCAGCGCGTCAGCAGTCCGTGGACGCGCACCATACCGCCGCCGCCCGGATCTCTGCACTCGATGCCAAAATCACGGAGCTGTCCGACTCCGTCCCGCTCAGCCGGGAACAGATCCGGCACCTCGACAGAGAGGCCCACGCCACACGGGCGGCAACAGAGCGGGCACACAGACTGTGTACCTCGGCCGAGCAGGAAAAGAACCAGGCCACTGCGGCGGCTGTCGCAGCGCAACAGGCCCAGACGCTGACCGAACAGGCCGCGAAGAAGGACTGGCCGACCCTGCACGACCGGGCCGAACGCCTCCGTCCACTTGTGGCCGCCGAAAGCGCCCGTAAGCCGCAGCTGGAGCAGCAGTACCAGAACACCCAGGAGGAATACGAGCGGCTGGCCCGCAACGCCCAGGGCGAGATCATCAAGAGCGCCAAGCTGGTCGCCACCACACTGGCCCGGTTCCGTTCCAACCGGGCAGTTTTCGAAGGCCCTTACGACGTGGTCTTGGTCGATGAGGCCGGTGCAGCCGCTCTGCCCGAGGTGCTCCTGGCCACCGGCAAAGCCAGTAGAGCTGCCGTCCTGCTCGGCGATTTCATGCAGCTCGGCCCAGTCATCCCGAGCGGGCTCAAGGAGCAGGAACGCGACGACATCAAAAACTGGCTGCTCCCCGACGTCTTTCAGCACTGCGGCATCTTCGAACCCGCGGATGCCCAGGCACACCCGGCCTGCGTCACCTTGACCGAACAGCATCGCTTCGGCCCAGCCCTGATGAAACTGGCCAACGGTCTCGCCTACGGGGGAATGCTGCGCGGCGGCTCCCAGACGCTTGCGGAGCGGCCCGACAGCGATCCCGAGATCGTGCTGATCGACACCGACGGCCTGCACGAGCTGGCCCGAGCCCACTTGACCGGCAGCCGGAAAGGCTGGTGGCCGGCCGGCTCTCTCCTCGCGCGGGCTCTGGTGGAACTGCACCGCGAGCAGGGCGAAGAAGCAGGAATCGTCACCCCGTACGGGGTCCAGGCCGAAGCCACCTTGGAAGCACTACGAGATGTCGAAGGCTCCGGTGGCCGTCCGCTGGCCGAAGTTGGAACGGCACACAGGTTTCAGGGCCGGGAGTTCGACGTCGTCATCTTCGACACCGTGGAAGGCAACGCGGACAGCCGCGAACTGTGGATGGCTCTCGCCCACCGCCAGCCCGGCGCTGACGAGTGGAGACGCAACGGCGTGCGCCTGTTCAACGTCGCCGTCACCCGCGTCAGAACCCGCCTCTACGTCATCGCCAGCGGGCAACGCGTCAGCGGGGCCAGGCCGGGAACAGCCCTGGCTGAACTCGACGCCCTGGTCGGCACCCACGGTGTCCGGGTACTGCCTGCCAAACACCTCATCACCCCGCCACACACGCCACCGGCCCATCGCGGGGAGTTCGGCATCGCCCTCGCCGAAGTCCTCAGCCGGCACGTCGAAGTGACCGACATCGACGACGAACGCGACTTCTACATCACCTTCACCACCGAGATCCGACAGGCAAAACAATCCCTGTGGCTCTGGGCACCATGGGTGGCCAACCGGATCCGCGCCTTGCTCCCTGAACTGAAAGCAGCGGCCGACCGCGGCGTACGCATCACCGTGTTCATCCGAGACGACACCGACCAACTCCAAAGAAGAGAGACCAGTCAGGCACTCATCGCAGACCTGCGCACCGTCGCCCAGACCGTTGTCCCCATCCATGTCATGCACCAGAAAATCGCAGTGATCGACGAACACACCGTCATGCTCGGCAGCCTCAACGCACTCTCACAAAGCAACACACGCGAAGTCATGCTAACGATGCACGGCGGCTACTTCGCCCGCAAACTACTCGCACACGAACACGCGGAGACTTTCGCCCGGCCCCCGAAGTGCGGGCGGTGTAAGGGAGCAGAGATCGAAATCCGACGCTGGAAGAACGCCTGGGTCTGGCGGTGCTACGCCGCTGCATGCAAGACCAGTTCGCCGGGCAGCTCCAAAGCCTGGACCCGCGACATCCGGCTATAGCCGGATGCCAGTATCGTCGGACCGGTCACATTTTCCCCCACGGCAGCGGATCGGTTCCCCAGTCCTCCGCGAGCTGTTCCACGAGCGCGACGCCACGTCCGCTCTCGCGCTCCGGGTCCGGCTCTCTTCGCACCGGAGGCACCCGGGAGAAGTCCACGACGCCGACGCGCACGCACGCCGTTTCGGGCTGCACGCCGCCCTGGACGCCACAGACGGCCCTCCGGCGTCCTCGTGGGCGTACTGGGTGAACCGCGAGGAGCTGGAGGTCATGGACGCCCGCGTTTCCACGGAGTTGCACCGGCCGCTCTCCGCGCGGTGCCGCTGCTCCAGGACGTGCTGGGATGCTACGGCGCCACGCACGCCCGGGAGGTCGCCCCGCACCGGTCGTGGCTCGCGGTGGCCCCCGACGCGAACGAGCCCGAGCAGGCCGCCGAAGAGGCCAGGAACGTCATCGACGCATCCGGGGACCTCTCCTCTGAGCGCACGGAGGACGTGCCCGAGGTGCGCGAAGTACTCACCGCCTACGGGCGCTTGTTGCTTGTCTGATCGTGGCAGTGGTACTGCCTACCGATCCGCGTAGAGCCCTCGGAGATGGCGGCTCAGGCGGTCCTGAAGGGCGTCGAGCGCCGTCCGGGCTGCTGCCGCGCTTCGGTGTGGCTGCAGCCACACCAACACACTGGCGGCCAGTTCGCGGTCTTCGAGTCGCGCAATGTGGGCACGGAGGTGCAATGCGGATTCCGTTGCCGCTGCCCGGAATTGCTCACTCATCCTGACCCCGGGCGGCAGCTCGTTCGCTGCCATGCTGCCTTCAAGCGCGTGCTGTATCTCCATGATTGATTCCCGCTGGAGAGTCGCCCGCTCTGCGGCCAGACGGATCTTCGCTTCTTCTTGAGCAAGCAGCCGATCACGTCGGAGGGTGCGGGTGTCGGACAACTTCTGTCCGAGCAGTGTGCCGAGACTTCCCAGAACGACGCCGACCAGGGGCGCGATCGTTTTCCACCATTCCATCGGGGGATCGTAACCAGGGCCCGCAGCGTTGGGCTTTGCGGCCGCCCTGGCGGGTGCTGTAGCCACGGCACTGCGCCGCGTGGGCACGTGCCGCGTCTTCGCCGCTGCCTCGTGCGGGGCAGGCGGAGCACGTCCAGACACGTTCGCCGCTGTCCGGGTGCGTGCTGCTCTCCACCCCGCCGCCGCCGTCGGCGGTCAGGTGGTGCCGGGAGGCCAGAGTCGCCATGTCCGGCCGCCACGAGCGCGGAGGCCGGAGCGGGCGGGGTCGGCTGGGGGTCGGGGCTTCCGGTCTCCAGCAGGCGGACTAGGGAGGCGGTCACCACGGCCCTACGGCGCCCCGACGCGGATGGTCCGGACGGGCAGCTCCCCGCGCTTGATCTGGTCGTACAACGCGGTCTTGCCTACCCGAGCGCCAGGGCGCAGCGGGTGACGCTGACGGTGGCGGGCCAGTTCTTGATCTCCGCCAAGGACAAGGGTCGCAAAAGCTGGTCGAACGAGCACGAGGCGCGACTCGACGCCTTCCGCTGGCTGACCCGATACAACACCCGACGCCAGCACTCCCGCCTTGGTCAGCGATCTCCGATCGCCTACGAGAACGACTTGCAACCAGCAGCAACTACCCTGGCCCAAGCCGCATAGACGTGTTCAAGATCCGAGGTTAAGGCCCCCTTTCGGAGTAGCCCAAGAACGGGGTTTTAGCGTGTACGGGGCGATGTGGGCGGCGGCGCTGGTCTCGGCGGCGTTCACGGCGTCGACCGTGCGGCACGCCGTCGACCAGGCGCTCGCGGTCGTCCCGGCGAGCAGCCGCCTCGCCCGTACCGTACGCCGGGTCGTCTCCCTCCACGACACCCGGATGACCTGGGAGGACACGCTCACCACCGTCGACGAGGAGACCGCCCGGCTCGGTTGGATCCACACCATCCCGAACGTCGCCGTGCTGACCGCCGGCCTCCTCTACGGCGACGGCGACTTCACCCGCACCATCACCCTCACCGTCCGCGGCGGCCTGGACACCGACTCCAACGGGGCGACCGCGGGCTCGGTGGTCGGCGTACTGACCGGCGCGGACGCCATCCCGGCACAGTGGAAGGAACCGCTGGAGGACACGGTGCGCAGCGCGGTGTTCGGCTTCGACGGGGTGCGCATCAGCGAGCTGGCGGAGCGGACGCTCCGGCTGGTGGAGACAGAGGCGTTCCGCAGTGCGACGGAATCCGCAGGTCGACGGTGAGCCGCATACACAGTCCAGCATATTGCATACAGTCGACCGCTGTGGATCCGAGACACCGTCGGCGGCGACCAGGCCAGTGCGGGGAGGAGTCAGCTCAGCCTACTGACCTGGTACACCTGACTTGCAGCGGGTCGGAGCGGCGGGTCGGAGCGGCGGCTCCTCTCACTTGTCGACGGGAATCCGTCGCAAACCGCCTCGCCACGGAGCCTTGATCGGCACAATGACGTCATGCCGGAGTACCTGGAACTCGATCTGGCCGGAGCGGCCGTCCGCGTGGCGGTCGCCGATGTCGGCGAAGCACCGCCGGCCCCGGGACTGCCTGCGGAGTTCGGCGCGCCGAGCGCCGTCGCCGTCGGCGGGGGCCGGGTCGCCGCTCTCGCCGTCGAGGGGCTGCGTGCGACACTGCGCCCGCTGGGCCCGCTCCTGGACGAGGTCCATGCGGCGGTGTCGGGGGCGCAGCAGCCGCCCGAGTCCTTCACGGTCGAGTTCGGTGTCGAGGTGGGCAAGGATCTGAAACTCGGCATCGTGAGCGCCAAGGGCAAGGCCACGATGACGGTGTCGGCGACCTGGCGGCGAGATTCGCACGGAGCGTAGGTGAGCTGGTTCCAACGGTCCGCCGGCCCGCCGCCGGTGGTCTCCGTCCACGCCCCCGACGGTGGCACGGCGGCCGGAGCCGCCGCTCTGCTCACCTCGGACCGGGTACTGACCTGCGCGCATGTGGTCAACGAGGCCCTCGGGCTGCCGCAGCTCAGCACCGGGCGGCCCGCGGACGGGGATCTCGACGTCGTCTTCGCCCGCGGCGCGTCGCGGAGCCGGGCACGGGTCGAGGTATGGGTGCCGCCCAGGAGCGGCACCGCGGTGTGGCACGGCGACCTGTGCGTGCTACGGCTGGCCGAGCCCGCGCCGGAGTGGGCGCCGCCCGTCGTCTGGGCGGACATGACCCAGCGGCAGACCCTGCGGGCGTGGCACGGCTGCGGTGATCCGGTCACGTTCGCGGACGTCGAGATGAAACTGCTCGACCAGGAAGTCGGCTATCTGGACGGCGAGTTGTCGGGCGCCGCGATCGGTCCGGGGTTCAGCGGGGGTCCGCTGTGGACCCCGTCGTGCCGCACGGCGGTCGGCCTGGTGGTGGGCCGGCTGGAACCGCCGGGCGGTGCCGTGGCGGCCGGACACACGGTGCGGCGGGCCTGGGCGCTGCCCTGGCAGACGGTGCGCGCCGAGCTGGACCGCGTAGGGGCCCGGGCCGTCGTCACGACCTGCCGCACGGTGCGTACGGTTCCCGCGCACGACCCGGTCGGCGCCGGTCTCGTCGCCGTACTGAGAGAGTTGCTGCCCGCTCCGGCCGCACGGGTGGAGCCCGCACGGCACCTCGCGCAGGAGCTGAAACTCGACCCGCCGCAGGACGGCAGCGCGCCGACGGTGGAAGAGCTGGCCGCCGAACTGCTCACCACGGAGCGCGCACTGCCGACGCTCAGCGAGTCCCTGGTCACCGGCCCCGACGGAAGGCGGCCGGGCCGGCTGAACACACTGCTCGCCCTCGGCCGGGTCATCGAGGCGGCCGGACTGCTGTCGCACGGCGAGTACGCGTTCCTGGAGGAGCGGCTGCGTGACGTGACGGCCTGGGACAACACCCTGCCCGCCCGTGCGGCGCAGGAGGCACTGCGGTTCACGCAGCCGCCCGCCGCCCTGTGCGAGCCCGTGCTGCGGCCCGAGGCGGTGAACGAGGTGATCACCGGACTGGAGGGCTGCCAGGAGGGAGATCCAGGGCCGGAGGACACGCCCCGCGTTCCCTCCCTGGTCCACGTCGTCGAGTTCATAGCCGCCGGATTGCCCGACACTCAGCGGCAGGCACTGCAGGACTGGAGCAACCGGGTCTGCGGCCGGCTGGGGGTGCACCCGGTGGCGCGTAACCAGCGGCGCGCGGACGCCCGGCAGTGGGCCGGGCTGCGGACGGCTCCGCGGACCAGGCTGCTGGCCCGGCTCGCCGCGTACGGCCCCGCCGCGCCCGGATGTTTCCGGTGCCGGCTGTGGCAGCAGCGGCCGGACGGCTCCCGGCACCGTATGGACACCACCGCCGGCGATGCGCCTCTCACAGCCGAACAGGTCGCCACCGTGATCCGCGACGGGGCCGAACGCCTCCAGCACGACACCAGTTCACAGCCTCCCGCGGTGGACATCGAAGTGGACCGCGCCGGACTCCATCTGCCGGTCGACGAGTGGGAGACGGGCCGGCCCAACGATTTCGAGCCGAGCCTGCCCCTCGGTGTCGCCTTCCAACTGACCCTGCGCTGCCCGGAGATGAGCCGCCGGGTGCCGATGCGTGATGCGGAGCGGCAGCGCCGGTGGGGCGACGGGAGGGGGCGGCCTCTGGCCATCGGCAGGGAGCACGTGGACAGCCGGGAAGTGGCCGCTCTGCTGAGGTCCACTCACCTCGACGCCAACCAGGTGGTGCTGCACGGTCCGCCCGAACTGCGCGATCAGCTGCTCGACCTGTGCCTCGCCCTGGGTGTCCCGGTGGTGCTGTGGGACCGCGAGGCACTCGGTCACGACCACGCCGCGCGCCTCGCCCCCCTCGCGCCGACCGGGCCACTGCACGAGCTGCCCGGCCGCGTGCACCGGTACCGGGGCCAGACTCTGATGGCACCGTCCGCTCATGCGGCTCGGCCCTCCCTCGTGTGGGAGGACCACACCTGGGACGGCCTGGCCCACGAGGATCCCGAACTGCAGTTGACCGACCCGGACGAAGGAGCGCTCAGCCGATGACGGCACCCCACTACCCCGGCAGTCCACCGAGCGGGCCGGGGGCCGACGGCTGGCGGCTCTTCCGGGGCGACGGGCAGTCCCGGCAGGTCACGTTCCCCGAGGCTCCGCCCTGGCGGCGGTTCACCTCCGCGCCGAGCGGTTCCGAGCCCTCGAAGCCGCTGCCGTATCTGATCGGGCCCGCGGAGGCCGATGTGGTCAACGCGGCTCTCCTGCTGCGCCGACCGCTGCTCGTCACCGGCCATCCGGGCACGGGCAAGTCCTCCCTCGCCCACGCCGTCGCCCACGAGCTGTCCCTCGGCAGGGTGCTGAGCTGGCCGGTCAACAGCCGCTCCACACTGCAGGACGCGCTGTACCGGTACGACGCCATCGGGCGGCTGCGCGAATCCAATCTGCGCCGGGAGCAGGCCTGCGAGGAGCCGCCGCACGGACAAGGGCCGGACATCGGCTCATACGTCCGTCTCGGCCCGCTCGGCACCGCCCTCGTCCCGTCCGAGCGCCCGCGGGTCCTGCTTGTCGACGAGCTCGACAAGGGGGACGTGGATCTGCCCAACGACCTGCTGGCGGTCTTCGAGGACGGTGAGTTCGAGATTCCCGAACTGGCCCGGCTGCCCGAGGAGCAGGACCGGGTCGAGGTGCTGACCGCGGATCCCGAGGCGCGGGTGCCGGTCGTGCGGGGCCGGGTGCGCTGTTCGGAGTTCCCCGTGGTCGTGATCACGAGCAACGGCGAACGTGAGTTCCCACCCGCGTTCCTGCGTCGCTGTGTGCGCCTGGAGATCGCGGAGCCGGACGGGAACCGGCTGCGTGACATCGTGCGAGCCCATCTCGAGGACGCGGACCTCGCCGACGTGGACGAACTGCTGGACACGTTCCTCGACCGCCGCGCCTCTGGAGAGCTGGCCACCGACCAACTGCTCAACGCGGTCTTCCTGCGGAAGGGTGGCGTCGACCTTTCCCCCGGGGGGCTGCTGGAAGCCGTACTGCACCGGCTCGGCGGAACGGTGTAGTGAACGTGCGGACCGGATCCGGGCGGAGCGGGGAGAGTGGCGGAGAGCCGGACCGGGATCCGCCGTCTCCCCATGGATCGCCCACGGCACGCGCTCAGGCCCTTGGGCGGGTGGCCACGATCCTCACCGAGAGCGGTGTGGAGCTGACCCCCGACGAGTTGCTGGACACGCTGTGGCTGGCGAGACGCATGCCCGCGGACGTGTCTGCGCCGCTGGCACGGGCGGTCGGCGGGGTGAGCGGCCCGGGTTCGGACCCGGAACCCGAGTCCGGCACCCCGGACGACACCGCCGCCCCCGCTTCACCGGCCCCGGCGACCGACTGGTTCGCGCCGCGCAAGGATCCGCCCGGCGCAGGCGCCACGCCGCCTCCGGCGGACGGTGACGAACCTGCTCCCCTGCCGGCGGCGCAGCCGCATCTCGCCCTGCACGCGGACGCCGACCGGCCGTCGTCGCGCCCGACCGCGCCCGTGCGTCCCCTCCGTGCACCGGCGCCGCGGGCGTCGCGTTTCGGTCAACTTCAACTGGGCCGCTCCCTACGTCCGTTGAAGCTGCGCGTCCGTGACCCGCGTGACTCGGAGCTGGACGAGACGGCCACCGCCGAGGCGACCGCGGAGACCGGCCTGACGGACGCCGTGCTGCGGCCGACGCAGGCCCGCTGGCTGGACGTCACGCTCCTGGTGGACGACGGCACCTCGATGCTCCTGTGGCAGCGCCTCGCGACCGAGGTCAAAAGCCTGCTGGAACGCAGCGGCGCGTTCCGCACCGTACGCGTCCTGGGCCTGGACACACGCGGCCCGCACGCCCCGCGGCTCGCCCGCCGCCCGTTCCTGGCCGGGGCCGCCCCCTTGCCTCCCTCCACGGTGACGGACACGACGGGCCGGACGCTCCTTCTCGTCGTCAGCGACGGCGCGGGCGGGGCCTGGCGCGACGGCCGGATGCGGGAGCAGCTCGGGCAGTGGGGGCGGTACGGCCCGACGGCCATACTGCACGTCCTGCCCCGGCAGTTGTGGGAGGGGTCAGGCCTACGGGCAGCGCGCTGGCGTGTCACCACGCGGCGGCGCGGTGCGGCGAACCTCGAATGGGAGGTGGCGGACCCGGTACTGCCGACGGAGCTGGCGGCGTTCGACGGTGTCCCGGTGCCCGTCCTCGCGCCCGATCCGGAGGCGCTGGGCGCGTTTGCGGCGCTGGTGGCGTCTCCGGGGACGAGCGAGGTGCTGCCCCTGCTCGCCGCCTCGTCCGCCGCCGGTCTCCCCGATACGCCGGCCAGGGCCCCGCAGGCCGTCCTGCGGTTCCGGGAGACGGCTTCCCCCGAGGCCTACCGGCTGGCCGCGCATCTGGCAGCGATGGCTCCGGTGTCCGTCCCGGTCATGCGGCTCGTGCAGCAGGTGCTCGGCCCGCGGTTCGACACGGGCCACCTCGCGGAGGTGTTCCTCGGCGGGCTGATGCGCCGCACCGGCGAGGAGCCGGGCCCGCTGCTCCCGCAGCATCGTCGGTACGACTTCTGCGAGGAGGCCCGCGGCATCCTGCTCGGGACGGCTCCCGCCGTCGAGCTCCTCAAGTCCGGCCGGGCCGTCGCCGACCGGTTGGTCCGGCTGGTCGGCCGCTCCCCCGACTTTCCCGCCTGGCTGGCGGATCCGGACGGCATGGACCAGGCCGCCCCCGGGTCGGAGGCGTTCGGCTGGATCGACCGGCGTCTGCTGCGGCGGCTGGGTGTGCCGGCGGACGTGGTGACCGCGTCCGCCCGGGGCCCCGCCCGCGCGCCTGCTGTGCCGGAGCAACCGGCCGCGGACGAGGCGGCGGAGGAGACGCTGCCCGAGTTCGTCGACGCGCCCGATTCGCCGTGGCTGTCGCTCGGCGAGGGCGACCCCCGGACCGCGGGTGGCTGGCGGTTGTTCGCCCGCCACGAGCGGGCCCGGGCGGACGAGGGGGTGTTCCTGGGGCGGGACGACAAGGGGCGAACGGCGGCGATCCGGTTCACGGACCAGGCGTCCATGGAACGGGAGGCCGAGACGCTGCGCGCGTTGAAGGGCAGGGGCGCGCCCGCCCTGCTGGACGTGGGTCTCGCCTGGACGGCGACGAACCTGCTCATGGAGAACGGCGATCCCCCTTACCCGGTCCCGAGTCTCGCCCACCGGGTGGATCGGTGGGGTCCGCTTCCGGAGGGGAGCTTCCTCGGCATCGGCCGTCACGCGGCGGACGTACTCGCCCACGCGCACGCCAGGGGCATCGTGCACGGCAATCTCACCGCGCAGCGGATCCTGCCGTTCAGCGACGAGGTCTGCATGACCGGATGGGGCGTCGACCGGCGTTCCGAAGACCGCCACGACGATGTCGGGGTGCTGGCATCACTCCTGCTGGCGGCGGCCGGTCCCGGGTTGGCGCCCGGGCTGCGCGCGGTGCTGCAACTCTGCTGCGGTCCGGTCCTCGCGGACCGCCCCTCGGCAGAGCATCTCGCCCTGTTCCTGCGGGACTTCGGGCTCCGGCCAGGCCGGGAGCCGGTCGTCCGCCGTTCCGTTCCGGTCGGTGTCGGCGACGACGACCGGAAGGTGGTCCTCGACTTCGCCGAGATGGGCCCGCACGGCAGCGTCCAGGGGCCGTTCGCCGCACGGGCCGCCCTGCTCTACACCATTGTGAACGGCATGGCCCGCCGCCTTTACGCGCCGGACGAGATCCGGTTCGTACTCGTCGGGGATGCCCGCCTGTATCTGGAACCCGCGGCCGCCAGAACACTGCGCCAAGTCGTCCTCCAGCCGGACACCAGGGACGTGGACGAGGCACTTGGCGGAGAGTTGCACCGCCGTTCGATCCTGCTCGACCAGACCCGCGCCACGATCCTGCCCTCTCCGCCGCTCGGCCCGGTGGTCGTGGTCACCGAGGCGCGGGACGCCGAGACGATGGCCGCCTGGCGGCGTGCCCTGCGGCCCGAGCTCGGTGTCCACCTCCTTGTGCTGGAGGGCACGGCCGACCCCGCGACCGAACTCGACTACCGGATCGTCCTCGGCGACGACGGCGCGGGCTCCCTCACCTACGGCGGCTCCCCCCAGACCGGCGTCGGCTTCCGCCGGCTGCTGACGGCGCCGCGTGTCGACCCGGCCGCGAAGCTGACGGACGAGCAGCGCCACGCTGTCTTCATGGGGCGGTCGGGACTCGTGCAGGAGGCGCTCACCGCGCTGCAGGCCATCGCCGCCGAACAGCGCGACCTGCTCGGCGCCAACCACCCCGGCACCCTCTCCAGTCACTACGAGATGGGCGCCTTGTACTTGAAGTCGAAGAGGTTCACGGAAGCCCTCTCCACCTTCGAGTACACGGCGTCGCGGCGCACGACGACGCTGGGCCCGGAGCATCCGGACACACTGAACACGCACCAGCAACGGGCGTACACGCTGAACCGGCTCGACCGCCGCGACGAGGCGTACGCGGTGTACAGCGCCGTGCTCGAGGGCTGGCGGTCCTCCGTCGGGGAGCAGCATCCCGCCACGTTGCTGGCCTACCACAACCTGGCCGTCACGCTGATCGCCCTCGACCGCTACGACGAGGCCCTGCGGAAAGCGCGTACCGCTCATCGGGGCCGGGCCCAGGCTCTTGGGGGCGACCATCCCAGCACGCTGGCGAGTGCCCACGAGCTCGCCATCGCACTGCTCGGATCGGGCCAGGAGAACGAGGGGATGGAGATGGCGCGGAGTCTGTACCTCCAGCGTGTGCGCGTGCTCGGAGCGGATCACGAGGACACGCTCGCCACCCGGCGGCTGCTCGGCGACGATCCGTTCCCGGAGGCCTGACCCCGACACCGCGGGCCGGCCGCCGTGTCGCCGTTACCCTTTCCTGAATGACCACCACTCCAGACTTCGCCACGTACATCGCCGGTCTCCCTCGGGTCCTCGCCGGTGCGGCCGCCCTCTTCCGCGACGCGAGGGGCCGGGTACTGCTGGTCGAGCCCAACTACCGTGAGGGCTGGGCGCTTCCCGGCGGCACGATCGAGTCCGACGACGGCGAGACCCCGCGCCAGGGCGCGCGCCGCGAGACCGCCGAGGAGATCGGCCTGGACCGCGAGCTCGGCCGGCTGCTCGCGGTGGACTGGGTGCACGGGACGGCCCGGCCGCCGCTGGTGGCGTATCTGTACGACGGCGGGGTCCTCGGCGAGGACGACCTCAAGGCGATCCGGCTCCAGGAGGAGGAGCTGCTGTCCTGGCGGCTCGTGCCCCGCGAGGAACTCACCCGATACCTGCCGGGCGCCACGGGCCACCGTGTGCTGGCCGCGCTGGACGTCCTCGCCGAGGGCTCGGGGACGGCGGAGCTGGAGAACGGGCAGCGGGTCGGCTGACACCGTGACGCCCGGTGCCCGGTGCCGGTTGCCGACTGCGGACCCCGGACTGGCGACTGCGGACTGTGTACTTGCGACTGCGGACTGCACACTGTCTACAGGCTGCGGGCTATGGGCTGCGGGCTACGAGCGTCCGGCGATTGTCCACCGTCCACCGCCGACGGCATGAGACAGCCCTCGACGTCCATGACTTCCACGACGGATATCGTTCGCCGCCCCCGGACCGCCCGTCCTACCCTCGGTGACATGACCAAGCCCCTCGTCGCCATCCTGAGCGGCGCCGGTATCTCGACCGACTCCGGAATCCCGGACTACCGCGGGCCGAACGGTCTGTGGCGGCGGGATCCGGGGGCCGAGAAGCTCGTGACGTACGAGTACTACATGGGTGATCCGGAGATCCGGCGGCGGTCCTGGCAGATGCGCCGCAAGAACCGCACCCTCCGGGCCGAGCCGAACGCCGCGCACCGGGCCGTGGCCGAGCTGGAGCGGTCCGGGGTGCCGGTGCGGGTGATCACGCAGAACGTGGACGGGCTGCACCAGCTCGCCGGGATGCCCGCCCGCAAGGTGCTCGAACTGCACGGCACCGCACGCAGCGTCGTCTGCACGAAGTGCCATGCGCGCGGTCCCATGGAGGACGCGCTCGCCCGGGTAGATGCCGGTGAGGAGGATCCGCCGTGCCTGGAGTGCGGCGGGATCCTGAAGTCGGCCACGGTGATGTTCGGCGAACGGCTCGATCCGGTGGTGCTGGGTGAGGCGGTGGCGATCAGCAAGGCGTGCCAGGTGTTCGTCGCGGTCGGGACGAGTCTTCAGGTGCAGCCGGCCGCCGGGCTTGCGGGGGTCGCCGCCGACCATGAGGCACGGCTGATCATCGTCAACGCCGAGCCGACACCGTACGACGACCGGGCCGACGAGGTGATACGGGAGCCGATCGGCACGGCACTGCCGAAGCTGCTGCGCACCTTGAGTGACCAGAAAGCGCCCTGACTGACTGGAAGAGGGCCTCCTAGAAGAGGGCCTCTACGCTCTCACCCCGCTCGAAGTCCAGCAGTCGCTGCTTGCGGTTCAGGCCGCCGCCGTAGCCCGTGAGGCTTCCGTCGGCGCCGACGACGCGGTGGCAGGGGACGATGATGCCGATCGGGTTCCTGCCGTTGGCCAGGCCGACGGCCCGGGAGGCGCCGGCTTTGCCGAGGGCGTCGGCCAGTTGGCCGTACGTGCGGGTCTCGCCGTAGGGGATTCGGCGCAGTTGTTCCCACACGGTGCGCTGGAAGGGCGTGCCGGTGAGGCGGAGTTCCAGGGTGAACTCCTTCGACTCGCCCGCGAAGTACGCCTTGAGCTGGTCGGCCGCTTCGCCGAAGGCCGGCAGGTCGTCGCGGGGGCCGAAGGTCTCCTCCGGTGGGCGGTGGCGTTGGTCGGTCATGTAGAGGCCGCACAGGACGCCGTCGTCGGCGACGAGAGTGAGGGGGCCGTAGGGGCTGTCGATCACGGTGTGCTGCTTCATCTGCTGTGCCTACGTCCTTATACGGGAAGGAAGTTGATCGGGTGACTGTCGGTCGCCCACAGGTACTGGACGGCGTACGCCCGCCAGGGCCGCCAGGCCGCCGCGCGGGCCGTGAGCGCCGCCGGGGTCGACGGCAGGCCCAATTCCTGGGCGGCGCGGCGGATTCCGAGGTCGGTCGGGAGGAAGGCGTCGGGGTCGCCGAGGGCGCGCATCGCGATGACGTCAACCGTCCAGGGGCCGAAGCCGGGGAGGGCGAGGAGCCGGGCTCGGGTCTGCGACCAGTCGCTCTCCACGCCCAAGTTGAGTGCACCGTCGGTGAGTTCGCGTATCAGTGTGGTGAAGGTGGTACGGCGGGTGCGGGGCATCGCGAGTGACTGGGGGTCGAGGGCGGCGAGCGCCTCGGGGGCCGGGAAGAGGTGGGTGAGGCCGCCCTCGGGGTCGTCCACCGGTTCGCCGTGCGCGGTGACCAGGCGGGCCGCGTGGGTGCGGGCCGCCGCTGTGGAAACCTGCTGGCCGAGTACGGCCCGTACGGCGAACTCCGCCTCGTCGACCGTGCGCGGCACGCGTCGGCCGGGCGCCTTGTCGACCAGGGGCGCGAGGAGCGGATCCGTACGCAGTTGGTCGTCGACCGCGACCGGGTCGGCGTCCAGGTCGAGCAGACGGCGGCAGCGGCTGATGGCGACGGTCAGGTCGCGCAGGTCGCTGAGGGTGAGGCGGCAGGCGATGTGGTCGGGGCGCGGGGCGAGGGCCACGATGCCGTGGCCGTACGGCAGTCGGAGCGTGCGCCGGTAGGCGCCGTCACGCCACTCCTCCACGCCCGGGACGGCGGTCGCCGCGAGGTGGCCGAAGAGGTTGTCGGGGTTGAGGGGGGCGCGGAACGGGAGGCGGAGGGTGAGGGCGCCCGGGGTGGCCGGGCCGACCGGGCCGGCCGGGGAGGTCTTCTTCGGTACCCGGGCGCGCAGGTCGCTGGGTGAGAGGGCGAAGACCTCGCGCACTGTGTCGTTGAAGGTGCGGATCGAGGAGAAACCGGCGGCGAAGGCGATCTCCGCCATCGTGAGCGGGGTCGTCTCGATGAGGAGCCTGGCCGTCTGGGCGCGCTGGGCGCGGGCGAGGGCGAGGGGGCCCGCGCCCAGTTCGGCGAGCAGCTGGCGTTCGATCTGCCGGGGGCTGTAGCCGAGCCGGGCGGCGAGTCCGGGCACGCCCTCGCGGTCCACGACGCCGTCGGCGATCAGCCGCATGGCGCGGGCCACGAGGTCGGCGCGCTGGTTCCACTCCGGGGAGCCCGGGCTGGTGTCGGGCCGGCAGCGCTTGCAGGCCCGGAAGCCGGCCTGCTGGCAAGCCGCCGCGCTCGGGTAGAAGGTCATGTTCTCGGGCTTGGGCGGAACCACCGGGCAGCTGGGCCGGCAGTAGATGCGGGTGGTCAGGACAGCCGTGAAGAACCAGCCGTCGAAGCGGGCGTCCTTGGACTGGACGGCGCGCACGCAGCGCTCGGTGTCGGTGTGCATCCCCATCTGCATGCGTCCAGCATCGGGCACGGGCCGGACCGGGGCTGGCGAGAATCCGACATCAACCTCCCGTGTCCTGGACCCCGCCGGATCGCCACGCGGAGTCGCGCGGAGTCGCGCGGAGTCGCGCGGAGTCGCGCGGAGTCGCGCGGAGTCGCGCGGCAACCGTAGTCCGTTGAGGCCGACCAGGACCGGCACAGCGCACGCACGGGAAACCCGGTCCGGCAGGGCGTGCGCCGCGCCCTGCCGGAGCCGTACGCGGTGCGTTACCCGGTGAAGTCCGTCCCCGTGGGCCGCCGCGACACCGCCATCGCCTGGTCGACGTCCGTGAGGGGCCGAAGCCGGTAGGTGTACGAGTAGTCGCGGTTGGCGAAGAGCTTGTACTCGTCGTGGGTGTGCGCGCCCCAGCTGTCGTCGCCGCCGACGCCCATCTGCCGGTGGTTGAGCCGCAGTACGACCGCGTCCCGGGGGGTGAGCTGGTAGTCGTGGCGGGCCCCCACCGACAGGTCTTCCGGGGTGAAGTGCGAGGCGCTGACCTCGATCAGAGGCTCACCGCAGGCGAGCAGGCCGCGCCCGCTGCCGTCCGTGAGGGCGGCCCAGCGGACGTCGGTCTTGTTGCCGTTCTCCTGCGGGCGGAGGTAGGAGGTCCACTGCCCGGAGACGGTGCCGGAGTACAGGCCCACGTCGGTGCCGTTGTTGCGGTCCCACATGTTCTCCTCCGGCCCGCGCCCGTAGTAGTGCAGGCGGTCCAGGCGGCGCGGCAGGAACAGCAGGGTGCCGACCTCCGGGATGTACGGCAGGTTCGCCGCGCCCGGGTGCAAGGTGTTGTCGACCTTGATCTCGCCGTTGCCGAAGACCGTGTACGTGGTGGTGTACGTCGACTCGGTGGTGGTCGGCAGTGTGCCGCTGACCTTGATCTCGACGGCCTTGTCGCGCAGGGCGCGCACGCTCACGTCCGTCACCTTGCGCAGCGCGCCGGCGTCGCGCCAGGTCTGGTTGCGGGTGTGGTGGCCGTTGCCCCGGTCGTTGTCGGTCGGCGCCCTCCAGAAGTTCGGCACGGGTCCCGAGGTGATCAGGCGGACGCCTCCGGCCTCGTACGACGTGATGGTGCCGCTGCTCTTGTCGACGGTGACCGAGAAGCCCTTGCCCTTCACCGTGACGGCGGCCTCGGCATCGTCGTGGCGCAGCGCCGGGACGCTCTCCAGTGGTACGGGCGGCACGGCCGGGCTGCCCGCGTCGAGGGCGAGTTGCTGCTTGGCCACCTCGAAGCCGGCCCTCGCCCACTTCGTGGGCTCCTTGGTGGTGAAGGACAGGTTCAGGAAGTACTCCGAGCCGGGCTTGGGGTTCTCCGGCAGCTTCACCGGCACCGTGATGTCCTTGCTGCTCAGCGGGGCGACGTCCAGCTGGTCGCGGGTCAGCCTGCCGCGCTGGACGACCTTGCCGTCGGCGACCAGGGACCAACGGCCGTCGAACTCGCGGAGGTTGGTGAACAGGTACTCGTTGGTGAGGGTGACCGCGCCGGGTCCGCCCGGGGCCCGGGTGGCGTTGATCGCCTGGTAGATCTGTTTGACTTCGGCGGCCTTGCCGGTGTGGCCGCGGTCGGGGGTGACGATGCCGTCCCCGGCGAAGGCCCCGTCGTTGGGGTTGTCGCCCCAGTCACCGCCGTAGGCGAAGAACTCCTTGTCGCGGGGCCGCTTCTCGCTGAACCCGACAGTGCCGGCGTCGAACCAGAACCGCACACCTTCGTCGCCGGGGCCACGGCTGCCGGAGGCCAGCTCGGCGGCGCTCAGCGCGCGGGCGTACACGCGCGCCCGCCGGATGGTGCCGCTGAACTCCCGGGTCGGGTTGTCGACGTCGGTGGCCAGCGCGAGGGAGGCGGTGTTGTTGCCGGGGCGCTGGGTGGTGGTCCGGGTGGCCCGTGCCGAGCCGTCGACGTAGAGGGTCAGCGTGCCCGCGTCCGCGTCGAAGACGCCCGCGATGTGGTGCTCGCTGCCGGTCCAGTCGCCCGGCAGCGCCCAACTCGCGGTGATCCACTGGCCGCCGCCGTGGATGAAGAATTCCAGGGTCTTGTTGGCCTGCTTCAGGGCGTACTGGGTGTCGCCCTTGGCGAGGATCGGCTGGTGGTAGCCGGTCACGTGCGGGGTGACCCAGGCTTCCAGGGTGAGGGAGCCGGTGATGTCGAGGCGCGCGTCGCGGGCGAAGAGGGTGCCGCCGGACACGCCCTTGTCGCGGTCGAAGGTGCCGCCGGGCGCGATGATCTCACCGTCCAGCCGGCCGGGCCCGGTCTCGGTGAGCAGCTTGCGGGTGGGGGTGGGCCAGCTCAGGGCCTGGTCGACGAAGTCCCAGATCCAGCCGCCCTGGAGCACGTCGTAGCGGCGGACGATGTCCCAGTACTTCTTGAAGTTGCCGCTGGAGTTCCCCATCGCGTGGGAGTACTCGATCATCACGTACGGCCGGGTGTCGTTCGTGTCCTTGGCGCGGGCCTCGACGCGGGAGGGGCTGTCGTACATCTCCGAGCGGATGTCGCTCATCCCCGGGCGGTCGTCGCCCTCGTACTGGATGACGCGGGTGGGGTCGTAGGAGCGGATCCAGTCGTACATGGCGTTGAAGGTGCTGCCGCCGCCGGCCTCGTTGCCCAGCGACCAGATGACCACCGAGGCGTGGTTCTTGTCGCGGTGGACCATGTTCTGGGCGCGGGCCACGCACGCCTCGGTCCATTCGGCGTGGTTGCCGGGGTACTCGCCGCGGATGCCGTGGGTTTCGAGGTTGGTCTCGTCCACGAGGTACAGGCCGTACTCGTCGGCGAGTTCCAGCCACTGCGGGTTGTTGGGGTAGTGCGAGGTGCGGACGCTGTTGATGTTCAGGCGCTTGATGATCTCGATGTCCTGGACCATGTCCGCGCGGGTGAGCGCCGAGCCGTGCACGGGGTGCATCTCGTGCCGGTTGGTGCCCCGGAAGGAGACCGGTTTGCCGTTGATGCGCATCAGGCCGTCCTTGAGCGCGAACTCGCGCAGGCCGACCCGGTGCGAGAGGGTCTCGACCACCTTGCCCGCCGGGTCGCGCAGCCTCAGGACGGCGGTGTAGAGGTACGGGTCCTCGGCCGACCAGAGCCTCGGCGCGGGCACGGCTCGGGACGCCTGTACGGTCACATCCTCGCCGGCCGGTACGGAGCCCAGGTCGGCGGTCTGCTGGAGCGGCCGGGACCAGACCGGGTGCCCGTCGGCGTCATACAGCATCGCGTCGACCGTATACCGTCCACCGTCGCCGCCTCCGTAGTCGCGCACCTGCGCGGTGACCTTCAGCTCGGCGGCCGTGTAGTCGTCGCTGAGCGGGGTGTCCAGTCTGAAGTCGCGCACGTGCACGGCCGGGGTGGAGTACAGGTAGACCGAGCGGAAGATCCCGCTCAGCCGGATCATGTCCTGGTCCTCCATCCAGTCGCCGTCCGAGTAGCGGTAGACCTCCACCGCGATCTGGTTGGTGCCCGGCTTGAGGTGCGGGGTGATGTCGTACTCGGCGGGGTCGTAGGAGTCCTCGTGGTATCCGACCAGTTCCCCGTTGATCCACACGTAGTGGGCGGACTTGACGCCCTCGAAGTGCAGGAACGTCCGCCGTCCCGACCAGTTCCTCGGGACGGTGAAGGTACGCCGGTACTGGCCGACGGGGTTGTAGCGGGTCGGGGCGGCCGGTGGCTGCGCGTCCTCGCCCCGGCCGTTGGGGCCCCACCAGGGGTAGGTGATGTTGACGTAGATCGGGAAGTCGTAGCCGTGCAGCTGCCAGGCGGAGGGGACGGGAATGGTGTCCCAGCCGGAGTCGTCGAGATCTGGGCGGTAGAAGTCGGTGTCGCGGTCGTCGGGGCGGTCGGCGTAGGCGAACTTCCATTTGCCGTCGAGGGTCAGCCGGTACGGGGAGCGCGTGCGGTCGCCGGCCAGGGCCTGTCTGACGTCCTGGTACGGCATGAGGGTGGTGTGCGGGGGCTCGGTTCCCAGCCGGAAGACGGCGATGTTGCCGTTCCACTCGGGCGAGCCGTCCGCCGCCGCTGCACGCCGGCCGGCCGCGTGCGCCGCGACGGGTGACGCCGACAGGGCGAGCGCACCGAGGACGGCGGCTCCGCCCTCCAGCAGACGGCGGCGGCTGACGACCGGCCGTTCAGGGCCGGCGGGGCGGTCGGCGGGTGACACGTGCGGGTGCGGCATGACCGTGGCCTTCCTCGGTTCGACAGGGCACTGCACGGCTCGACGACGCGTCAGATCTTGTCCGATACTGTTGACAAACCGAACTCGTTCTCCGGCAGGGCCGTTGGTGCCGGTGGTGGCTCAATCCACCGGTTCAGTACGGGAGTTGCTGGCGAGTCAGATCACAACTGCTGGTGACGGGGTCAACTGCTGAGCCAGGGTCACCTTAGGACCCGAGTAAAGCGGAAGCAATGATCCTGTCGGACTTTGTGTGATCCTGATGGGACGACATTTTCAGGTCTCGCGCTCCCATGGGAGACGAGGCTGACTCAGCTGGAGCGCGCAGTCAGGTCGCTCCTGGGATTTCTCTCGCGGCCGGCCGATCGGGAGCGACCCGCAGGCCACGGGACTCGGTGAACTCGCGCCGATAAGCGGTCGGCGAAATGCCGACGATGCGGTTGAAGTTTCGGCGCAAGGTGGTAGCCGTGCCCATTCCGACCTGTTCGGCGATCTGCTCGATACTGCTGTCGGTCGTTTCGAGCAGCTCCTGTGCGCGACGGATGCGCTGGGTGAGCAGCCACTGCAGGGGGCTGGTGCCGGTGACCGCGATGAACCGGCGGCTGAAATGACGCAGGCTCATGTTCGCCCGGCGAGCCAGCTCGGCGACGGTGACCGGCTCGTCGAGACGTTCCCTCGTCCGGTCGAGCAGGGCGGACAGAGCGTACTGGTCGCCATCGGTGCCCGGGCCGCCGGCGTCCGGCAGTGGGCCGGCGATGAACTGGGCCTGGCCGCCCGCGCGGTGCGGAGCCACGACGAGCCGCCGTGCCAGCGTATTGGCCATGGTCACGCCATGGTCGTCGCGGACCATGTGCAGACAGAGGTCGATCCCCGCCGCCTGTCCGGCCGAGGTGAGCACGTCGCCCTCGTCGACGTACAACACACCGGCGTCCACCTCGACCTCCGGGTAGCGGTCGGCCAGCCTTCGGGCGTACATCCAGTGGGTGGTGGCGCGGCGTCCGTCGAGCAGCCCCGCGGCGGCCAGCACGAACGCCCCGGTGCAGATGGACGCGACCCGCGCGCCCCGTTCGTGTGCCGCACGCACGGCTTCGGCCAGGTCGGCGGGCGGCCGGTCCATGGCTTCGTCGCAGGCGGGGACGATCACGGTGTCGGCCTCCACCAGGTCGTCCAGCGTGTGCGGTGTCTGGGAACGCAGCCATCCCCCGACATTCGCCCCGGGAGCCGCACAGATGGCCAGCTCGTAGCCGGCCCCGACGGCCTCCGGGTTGCCGGGCCCGAAGATCGTGCAGGGAATGGCCAGCTCGAACAGAGGCATCCCGTCGGCGACGGCCACTGCTACAGAGGTCATGGCACAAATTGTACGCACGATGGCGTTTCGGCCACTTGAGGAGGTAGTTGGCCACCGGCAGTGTCGTAGTCATGACCTACCCGACATCGCATACGTACCGTGAAGCCCGCGACGCCCGGCTTCCCGATGCCGGCGGCCGTGCCTGGCTGGCGATCGCTCTGGGTGTCGCGGCCGTGGGCTGGGGGCGAACCAGGTCGCGCCGCTGATGTTGATGTACCGCTCGGAACTGGGCGCCTCGACGACGACGGTGGAGGCGACCTACGCCCTCTACGCGGTCGGGCTGATCCCCGGGCTGCTGCTCGGAGGCCCGTTCTCCGACCGGTACGGCCGCCGTCGGGTGCTGGTGCCCGCGCTGATCGTCTCGGCGCTCGCCAGCGTGCTGCTCATGCCGGCCGGATCGGGGCTGGGCTGGCTGTTCGTGGGGCGGCTCGTCGCCGGTGCCGCCAGCGGAGCGGCGTTCAGCTCGGGCACCGCGTGGATCAAGGAACTCACCGTGAGCGGGTCCGGTCAGGACGAGCACACCGGCGCCCGACGCGCGACGATGGGCGTGACCACGGGCTTCGCGGTGGGCCCGCTGATCGCAGGTCTGCTGGCGCGGGCGGCACCGAGCCCGGTCGTCAGCTCCTACATTCCGCATGTGGCGCTCACCTTGGCGGCCGTACCGTTGGTGCTGCGCACGCCGGAGACCCACCGGGCCGACGAGGACGCCCCCCTCTGGTCCCGCCTCCGGTTGACCGAAGCGAGCAGCCGCCGGTTCTGGACCGTCGTCGTGCCGCCGGCCCCCTGGGTGTTCGGCACGTCCGCGATCGCGCTGACCTACCTGCCCGGCCTGGTGCTGGACCGGCTCGGTGACAACGCACTGATGTTCAGTGCGATCGTGACCATGCTGACCATGGTCGCGGGCATCCTGGTGCAACCGCTGGCGCGTCGGGTCAACCACCCGGACAAGCCTCGGCTGATCACCACCGCACTGGGTATCGCGGTGGGCGGACTGGTGCTCGGCGCGGTGGCCGCGGCGGACGCGCACTGGTGGCTGATCGCCATCGCCGCGCTGGTGCTCGGCGCGGGCTACGGCTGCTGCCTGGTGTGCGGCCTGATGGAGGTGCAGCGCCTGGCGAGCACCGAGAACCTGGGCAGGCTGACGGCCATCTTCCAGGCATTCGCCTACCTCGGCTTCGGCGCCCCGTACCTGCTGGCCCTGATCGAGTACGCGGTGCCGCCGTCGGAGTTGCTGTTGCCGGCTGCCGTGCCGGCCGTGCTCACCCTCGCCTGGACCACCTACCGGGCCGCGCACGGGCCCGATCCACAGGTGCTGTCCCGGCGCGACAGTGTGGCTCACGGGTCTGCCAAGCCAGAGCAGGAAGACGATCGGGGGTAACCGTGCGAAGGAGGGTCGAGCGTGGCGGCGTCCTGGTCCGGACACCGGCACGCTCGCGCCTGGCCACCGGCCCGCACGGGCCGTCAGGGAAGTTGTTCGGCGAACGCCGCGTACGCCCGCTCGTCGAAGAGGACGAACCGGATCTCCTCGACCGCCGTCTCCGTCGCCCGCACCGTCTCCACGGCGATCCGGGCGGCGTCCTCGATCGGCCAGCCGTAGATGCCCGCGGAGACGGCCGGGAAGGCGACCGTGCGGGCGCCGAGTTCGTCGGCGACCCGCAGCGACTCCCGGTAGCAGGACGCCAGCAGCTCCGAACGGTCCTCGTCCTGGCTGAAACGCGGCCCCACCGTGTGGATCACCCAGCGCGCGTCCAGCTCGCCGGCCGTCGTCGCGACCGCCTGGCCCGTACGCAGGCCCTTGCCGTAATGGGAGGCGCGGAGCTTGCGGCAGTCCTCCAGGATCGCCGGGCCGCCTCGGCGGTGGATGGCGCCGTCGACTCCTCCGCCGCCGAGCAGGGAGGAGTTGGCCGCGTTGACGATCGCGTCGACGGTCTGCCGGGTGATGTCGCCCTGGACGAGGGTGAGGGTGGTCATGTCTGTCGCAGCCTCCTCCAGACGGCCTTCGCCGCGTTGTGTCCCGACATCCCGTGCACGCCGGGTCCCGGCGGGGTGGCCGAGGAGCAGATGAAGACGGCCGGGTGCGGGGTGCCGTACGGGGACAGGGACAGTCTGGGGCGCAGCATGACCTGGAGCCCGGAGAACGCGCCGGTGCCGATGTCGCCGCCGACGTAGTTGGCGTTGCGGGCGGCGAGTTCGGGCGGGCCGGCGGTCGCGCGGGCGAGGACGCGGTCGCGGAAGCCCGGGGCGAAGCGCTCCAGTTGGCGTTCCATGGCGTCGGTGAGGTCTCCGGTCCAGCCGCTGGGGACGTGGCCGTACGCCCAGAAGACCTGCTTGCCCGCCGGGGCCCGGGTGGGATCGACGACGCTGGGCTGAACGGTGATCATGAACGGCCGTTCCGGCGCGCGGCCCTCGCGGGACGCCGCGCGCAGGGCGGTGCCGATCTCGGCGCTGTCGGCGCCGATCTGCACGGTGGTGGTCCTGTGCGCCTCCTGCGCGGTCCACGGCACGGGGCCGTCCAACGCGTAGTCGATCTTGAAGACGCCGGGGCCGTACCGGTAGCCCTCGTAGGAGCGGCCGAAGCCGGCGATGCGGGCGAGGGCGGTGGGGGAGGTGTCGAAGACGTACGCGCGCGCGGGCGGCAGGTCGTCGAGGCGCTTGACCTCGTAGTCGGTGTGGACGGTGCCGCCGAGGTCCTTCAGGTAGGCGGTGAGCGCGTCGGAGATGGACTGGGAGCCGCCGCGGGCCACGGGCCAGCCGCGGGCGTGCGCGGCGAGGGCGAAGACCAGGCCGATGGCGCCGGTGGCGAGGCCGCCGAGCGGGGCCATGACGTGCGCGACGAGGCCGGCGAACAGGGCCTTCGCCCGCTCGTCGCGGAAGCGGCGCAGCAGCCAGGTGGACGGGGGCAGGCCGACCAGGCCGAAGCGGGCCAGGGTGACCGGGTCGCGGGGCAGCGCGGTGCACGGCAGGGACATGAAGTCGCGGATCAGGGTGTCCCACTGGTGCAGGAAGGGCTCGACCAGTCTGCGGTACGTGCCCGCGTCCCGCGGTCCGAAGGAGGCGGCCGTCTCGCCGACCGACCGGGACAGCACGGCGGCGGTGCCGTCGGTGAAGGGGTGCGCCATGGGCAGCTCGGCGTGCAGCCACTCGAGGCCGTACCGCTCCAGGGGCAGGGCGCGGAACGCCGGGGAGTTGATGCCCAGCGGGTGGGCCGCGGAGCACGGGTCGTGGTGGAAGCCGGGGAGGGTGAGCTCCTCGGTGCGGGCTCCTCCGCCGACGGTGTCACGGGCCTCGAAGACGGCCACGGAGAAGCCGCGGCGGGCCAGCTCCACGGCAGCGGTCAGCCCGTTCGGCCCCGCACCCACCACGACCGCATCGAGCATCGACGGCACCTTCGGACCCCTTCGTCAGCCGATGGCCAGTGAGGTCAGGATATGACGGAGGACTGACAGCCTCGGGCCGCGGGGCACCACCCGGGGCCACGACGCCCTGAGCAGCCCGACCGCACCCGGGCTACGCCCCTCCCAGCAGCCCCACCACTCGGCGGGCCGTGGCCGCGTCCCGGGCCGCGGTGAAGGGGAGGACGTTGTGGCCCGTGATGCGGAACGGCTCGCCGGCGCGGGTCGTGTGGGTGCCGCCCGCCTCCTCGACCAGGAGCAGGCCCGCGGCGTGATCCCAGGCGGCTTCCCACGAGAAGGCCGTGGCGTCCGACTCGCCCCGGGCGACGGCGAGATATTCGAGGCCGGCCGAACCGCACGAGCGCGGTGCCACGCCATCGGTCCACAGGCCGAGCAGCGCCCGCTTCTCTTCCTCGGTCGTGTAGTCGGGGTGGGACGTGGCCACGCGCAGGTCACGGCCGGGTTCCGGGACACCGGCGAAGAGCCGCTCGCCGTCGAGGAAGGCGCCCCGGCCGCGCACGGCCGTGGCCATTTGGTCGCGCACGGGCGCGTACGTCCATGAGGCGAGCAGGGTTCCGCTCTGTGCAAGCGCGACCAGCGTGCAGAATCCGGGGTCGCCGTGCACGAACTGTCGTGTGCCGTCCACGGGATCGACGATCCAGACCGGGGCGTCGCCCTGTATCGCCTCATAGGTCGCCGGGTTGGCGTGCACCGCCTCCTCGCCGACCACGACGGAGCCGGGCAGGAGGGCGCCGAGCGCCTCGGTCAGGTACTGCTCCGCCTTGCGGTCGGCGTCCGTCACCAGGTCGTGCGGGCCGCTCTTCTCGTCGACCTCGTGCGCGGCGAGCCGGCGATAGCGCGGCATGATCTCGGCCGCGGCCGCCTTGCGCACCGCTTCCGCCACGTCGGCCGCGTGCCGGGCGAGAAACTCGTCGATGGTTTCCATGTCTTCGATCATGGCTCCATGAGAGCACGCGCCACTGACAATCCCTACCTGGCCGGGGTACAGCGGGTGGAATCACCATGAACACCGGGACCTGAAATCCGCATTGGTGGCCGAGGGTCGGCCCGGGTCAGCGGCCCACCGCATAGCCCTGCATGCCCCGTGGATTCGCGGCCGCCGACAGGATCCCCGTCTCCGGGTCCCGCGCGACCGCGCAGAGCCGCCCCTCCGACCACGGGTCACCGACGGTGACGTCGTGACCGCGCCGCCGCAGCTCCTCGACGACGCCCGGGTCCGTGCGGGCCTCCACGGTGACGCTGCCCGGTCGCATGCCGCGCGGGTAGAAGGAGCCGGGGAAGCTGTCGTTGTGCCAGTTCGGGGCATCGATCGCGCCCTGGAGGTCGAGGCTGCCGCGCACCGGGGAGCGCAGGGCCACGGCGAGGAAGAAGTGCAGCTGCCACTGGTCCTGCTGGTCCCCGCCGGGCGTGCCGAAGGCCATGACCGGCACGCCGTCGCGCAGCGCGATCGAGGGCGTGAGCGTGGTGCGGGGGCGACGGCCCGGGGTGAGGGTGTTCGGCAGGCCCTCCTCCAGCCAGGTCATCTGCAACCGGGTGCCCAGCGGGAAGCCCAGCTCGGGCACGACGGGGTTGGACTGCAGCCAGCCGCCGCTGGGGGTGGCGGCGACCATGTTGCCCCAGCGGTCGACGACGTCGAGGTGGCAGGTGTCGCCGCGGGTGCGGCCGTCGGCGGCCACGTCGGGCTCGCCCGGCACGGGAGACGCCGGGTACTTCGCGACGGTGGGCTCACCGGCGCCCGGCAGGGGCGACGTGGGGTGCTGGGCGACGGTGGGCAGCCGCGGGGCGCGCCCGCCGGGGCTTCCGGGCCGCAGGTCGTACGAGGCCTTGTCGCCGACGAGCTCCCGCCGCCCGGCGTTGTACCGCTCCGACAGCAGCTCGCCGAGCGGCACCTCCGCCGCGTCCCCGTACCAGGCCTCCCGGTCGGCCATGGCGAGCTTGCAGCCTTCGATGAGCAGGTGGACGTAGTCGGCGGACCCGTAGCGGGGCAGGTCGGGCGGGAGCAGCGCGAGCTGCTGGAGAAGCACCGGGCCCTGGCTCCACGGTCCGGCCTTGCACACGGTCCAGCCGTTCCAGTCGTACGTCGCCGGCGCCTCGTAGGTCGCGGACCAGCCGGCGAGGTCGGCGGCCGTCAGCGTGCCGGTGTGGTGCTCGCCGCTGGTGTCCATGGTGGGCCGCCGCGCCTGCCGTACGAGAGCCTCGGCGATGAACCCGGTGCGCCACACCTGTCGCGCGGCCTCGATCTGCGCCTCCCTGTCCCCCGCGCCCGCGGTCTCGGCGAGCAGCCGCTTCCAGGTGGCGGCGAGGGCGGGGTTGCGCAACAGGGCGCCGGGCCGCGGAGCCTTTCCGTCCGGCAGGTACACCTCCGCCGACGAGGTCCACTCCGTCTCGAACAGCTCCCGTACGGTCTCGACGGTCGCGCCGACGTTCTCCACGGGCGCGTGCCCGTGTTCGGCGTAGCCGATGGCGTACGCCAGGACCTCGGCGAGGGACTTGGTGCCGTGGTCCCGCAGCAGCAGCATCCAGGCGTCGAACGCGCCGGGCACGGCGGCGGCGAGGGGCCCCGTACCGGGTACGAGATCCAAACCGAGTCCCCTGTAGTGCGCGGTCGTCGCCCCGCCCGGCGCGACTCCCTGCCCGCACAGCACCCGCACCTCACCGCCCGCCGGGGCGAGCAGGATCGGCACCTCACCGGCGGGTCCGTTGAGATGCGGCTCGACGACATGCAGCACGAACGCCCCCGCCACGGCCGCGTCGTACGCGTTCCCGCCACCCTCCAGCACAGCCATCGCCGACTGCGAGGCCAGCCAGTGCGTGGAGGACACCATGCCGAAGGATCCTTGAAGCGTGGGTCGGGTGGTGAACTGCATCCCTCACCTCGGTTTTCGCGTGCGTCAGCCGGCCCCATCAGTACTCCAGACCGTTCCGGGGAGGATCTGGGGAGTTCGAGCCCGGCTCCGGTCGCCTCGATCAGGCAGCAGACTACCGAGGCGCTGCCTGGCTGCAATATCGCCCCGACGACCGCCGCGGGCGTCGCTTCAGCTGTGGCCGGTACTGCGCACTCTCGTCGGCCGCACCGTGCGCGGCGCGCTCGTGCTCTCGCTGCTCGTCCAGCACAAGGTGCGGTGCCCCCGGTTCACCACGTCGAGGCCTCTGCGAGCACGTCGTCGAGCAGGGACAGCGCCTCCTTCGCCTCGGCATCGGTGATCGTGCACGGGGGAGCCACGTGGATGCGGTTCATCGCGATGAAGGGCCACAGACCGCGCCTGCGGCACGCCGCGGCGATCCGCGCCATCGGGGCGGCCGCGAGGCCGCTCGCGTTGTAGGGGACCAGGGGTTCGCGGGTGGCGCGGTCCCGGACGAGTTCGAGGGCCCAGAAGACGCCCAGTCCGCGTACCTCGCCGATAACCGGGTGACGGACGGCCAGTTCCCGCAGCCCGGGCCCGATGACTTCGGCGCCGAGGCGACGGGCGTGCTCGACAACGCCCTCCTCCGCCATCGCCGTGAGTGCCGCCACCGCGGCGGCGCACGCCAGCGGGTGCCCGGAGTACGTGAGGCCCCCGGGGAAGGGCCGGTCCGCGAACGTCTCGGCGACACGGTCGGAGACGATCACGCCGCCGAGCGGGACGTACCCGGAGTTGACACCCTTGGCGAAGGTGATGAGGTCGGGTGTGACGTTCCAGCGGTCCACGGCCAGCCACTCCCCCGTCCGGCCGAATCCCGTCATCACCTCGTCGGCGACGAAGAGGATGCCGTGCCGGTCGCACAGGGCACGCACGCCGGCGAGATAGCCGTCGGGCGGGACCAGCACCCCGGCGGTGCCAGGCACCGTTTCGAGCACGATCGCCGCGATGGTGTGCGGCCCCTCCATGGCGACGACGGATTCGAGGTGCCGCAGCGCCCGTTCGCACTCCTCCGCCTCCGTCTGCGCCCCGAATTCCGACCGGTAGCGGAACGGCCCGAAGAAGTGGACCACACCCGGGGCCGAGATCTCGTTCGCCCAGCGCCGGGGATCCCCGGTCAGCTGGATGGCGGTGGAGGTGTTGCCGTGGTACGAGCGGTAGGCGCCGAGGATCTTCGGGCGCCCCGTGTGGATCTTCGCCATCCGTACGGCGTTCTCGACGGCGTCCGCACCGCCGTTCGTGAAGAAGACCCGGTTCAGGTCTCCCGGCGCCCGTTCGGCGATGAGCCGTGCCGCCTCCGACCGCGTGCGGTTCTCGAACGGGGGCGCCACGGTGCACAGCCGCTGTGCCTGTTCGATGACGGCGGCCACCACCTTCGGGTGCTGGTGCCCGAGATTGGTGAAGACGAACTGGGAGGCGAGGTCCAGATACCGCTGTCCGTCGCGGTCGGTGAAGTGGACGCCCCGCGCACTCACGATCTCCGGCTGAACCGGAGCGGACCAGGAGTGGAAGACGTGGTCGGCCAGGCTGCTCATGCCGTTCCCCTTTCGCCTGATGTCTCGTCACGGACCGCCGGGAAGCCCGCTATCTCGGCCAGCGCCGCGGCCATGGAGTGCGCCAGCCGCTCCACCGTCTCCCGCTCGTACAGCTGCGAGGAGTACGCCCACGTCAGCGTCAGCCGCCCGTCCTGCACGACGCCCCCGACGTCGATCAGATGAGGGCGGCGCTCCTGCGGGCTGTAGTCCTGGCCGACGATGTCGAGCTCCGAGGCGAACAGGGCCCGCTCCCGGGCCGTGCTCCGGTCATCGCCCACCAGGTCGAAGCGGCCGAGATAGTTGAAGCTGATCTGCGGCTCCGGGAGGTCCGCGAGGGTATGCCCCGCGGTGCCCGGCGCGGCGAGGTATCGCAGCGCCCCGTAGCCGACGCCCTGATCCGGCACCGCGCGCAGCAGCCGCTTCACCGCCCTGACCGCCTGCGCCCAGCCCTCGGCACGCGGCCGTTCGAGGGCGATGGGATGGATCGAGGTGAACCAGCCGACCGTACCGGACAGGTCGACGTCCTCGAACAGCTCGGCGCGGCCGTGCCCTTCGAGGTTCACCACCGTGCGGTCCCGGCCCGTCCACTCCGCCAGCACCCGGGCCAGCGCGGCGAGCAGTACGTCGTTGATCTGGCTGCGGAATCTGCCGGGCACTCGGTACAGCAGTGCCTGCGTCTGCTCCGGTGTGAGCGTGACGGCGATCATGTCCAGCTCCGCCCCGGTGTTGGCACCGTCCTGCCTGTCGACCGGCAGCCGGGTGTCAACGCCCGCGGTGACGGCACGCCAGTAGTCGACCTGGTCGTCGAAACCGCCCCGCGCGACGTGCGCGTTCAGCCGCGCGGCCCACTGGCGCACCGACGTCGTGGCGAGGCGGGGTGCGGACGGCGCCCCGGAGCGCGCCTGCGCATAGGCGTCCTCCAGGTCCTCCAGGAGGATGCGCCAGGACACCCCGTCGATGACGAGGTGGTGCGCGGTGACGGTGAGCCAGGGCGGCATGCCGTCCGGGCGCCGTCCGTACAGGACCCGCACCAGCGGCCCGCGCTCCAGCCGAAACCGCTGCTGTGCCTCCCGCACCACCACATCCCAGGCCGCGCGCGGATCGTCCGTGCCGTCGAGGTCGTACGCGGTGAAGACCTGGTCCGTGGCAACGGTCTCCTCGATCCGCCCGGCCCACCGGGCACCGGCGGCGGAGTCATGGGGCGTGCCCTCGGATCCGGGCTTGTCCTCGATGGGGGAGAAAGTCGCCCGGAGGATGTCGTGCCGCGCCAGGACCACGGAGACGGCGTCGCGGAGCGCGCCCTCGTCGGCGTCGGGGACGAGGACGAAGGACATCGTCATGGCGAAGTGCTGCGGCGCGACCGGGTGGGTCGCGAAGAACCACTCCCCGACGGGGGTCGGCTCAAGCGGCCCGGCGGCGGATCCGCCGGTGCTCGCAGCCGGGTCTGCGGTTTCCCGTACGGCGTCGAGTTCCGCGGCCAGCCCTTCGACCGTCTGTCCCACGAACACGTCCCGGGAGGAGAGGGCGAGCCCGGCGCGGCGGGCGCGGGAGACGACCTGGATGCTGAGGATGGAGTCGCCGCCCAGGTCGAAGAAGCTGTCCCGGATACCGACACGCTCGATGCCCAGCACCTCGGCCCAGATGCCGGCCAGCCTCTCCTCGACCGGCGTACGGGGCGCGACGTACTCCTGCCCCGAGTCGAACTCGGGCACGGGCAGGGCGCGGCGGTCGACCTTGCCGTTCGCCGTCAGCGGCAGCGCCTCCAGCACCACGAACACCGACGGCACCATGTACTCCGGCAACGACCGCGCAAGCTCGGCCCGTACGGCGTCCATCTCGACCGAGGCGTCGTCCGGCACCACATACGCCGCCAGGCGCTTGACGCCCGGCTGGTCCTCGCGGGCGAGAACGGTGACCTGCCCCACCCCCGCACAGCGGGCCAGGGCGGCTTCGACCTCGGCCGGCTCGATCCGGAAACCACGGATCTTCACCTGGTCGTCCCCACGGCCCAGGAACTCCAGCCGCCCCTCCGGCCGCCACCGCACCACATCCCCCGACCGGTACAGACGCTGCCCCGGCACGAACGGATCCGCCACGAACCGCTCCGCCGTCAGGCCCGGTCGGCCGTGATAGCCACGGGCCAGACCGTGCCCGCCCAGATACAACTCACCCGCAACACCCACCCCGACCGGCCGCAGCCCCGCGTCCAGAACATAGGCGCGGGTGTCGTCCATCGGCACACCCAGCGGCACCGATCCTGCGACGACCTCCTCGTGTGCCAGGGGGCCGGACACCGCGAACGTCGTCGCCTCCGTCGGACCATACCCATTCACCAACACCGTCGACGGACACGCCCGCAACATCCGCGCCGCCGCCACCGCCGGCACCGCATCCCCGCCCGTCCACACCTCACCCAACCCCCGGAAACACTCCGGATCCTCCTCCACCAGCACCCCGAACAACGCCGCCGTCACCCACATCCCGGTCACGCCATAGCGCTCCACCGCCTCCCGCACCACCGGCACACTCACCTCACCCTCCGCCACCACCACACACCCGCCGTTCAGCAGCGGCACCCACACCTCATACGTCGCCGCATCGAACGAATGCGGCGAGTGGAACAACACCCGCCCATGCGCCCCGGAGCCGAACCGTTCGTCGGCCGCCAGCGCGACCACGGCGCCCTGCGTGACCGCCACGCCCTTGGCCCGCCCCGTCGACCCCGACGTGAACATCACATACGCCAACGCCCCTGGCGGCACCCCCGACGGCAGAACCACATCCGCATCCGGCTCCGTGGCCATCCCGACGACCGGAACACCGGCTCCTTCCCCGAGGCCCCGCAGCTCCTCGTCGGCCACGATCAGACACGCGCCACTGTCCTCCACCACCTGCCGGATCTGCTCCGCCGGAAACCCCGCATTCACCGGCACGTACGCCGCCCCCGCCCTCAACACCCCCAACATCGCCACCACCACATCCACCGACCGCCCCAACAACAACCCCACCCGCGACTCCACACCAACCCCACGCCCCACCAGCACCCCAGCCAACCGCTCCGCCCGCTCCCCCAACTCCCCGTAGGTCAACACCTCATCCCCACACACCACCGCCACCGCACCCGGACACTCCACCACCCGCTCCGCAAACACCTCCACCACCGAACGCCCCGACGCCGTCCCGATACCCGACACGCCCGACCACTCCTCCACCACCAACGCCCGCTCACCCTCGCTCACCAGGGGCAGCGCTCCCAGTACTCGCTCCGGTGACTCGATCAGCGCGCCGAGTGTCCGGGCGAGGTGGTCGGTGAGCCGCTGTGCCGTCGCCGGCAGGAACAGGGCGGGGTCGTAGGCGAGGGTCATGCTGAGCTGGTCGGTGCCGCCCGCGATGAGGGTGAGAGCGAAGTTGGTGGACTCGACCGCCTGCACACTGTGCAGCGTGACGCCGTGTCGTTCGGCCGCCGCCGCGTCCACGGGGTAGTTCTCGAACACCACCAGGCTGTCGAACAGCGGGGCGTCCGGGGGCAGTTCCGTCTCGATGTCCGACAGGGCCACGTACTCGTACGCGCGTGCCTCGGTCTGTGTGGCGTGGAGGGTACGCAGCCAATCGGCCACTGGCCGGCCGTGGTCGATGCCCACGCGTACGGGCAGCGTGTTGATGAACAGGCCGAGGATGTCCTCGGCGCCCGCCAGTTCCACCGGTCGTCCGGAGACGGTGGCGCCGAAGACCACGTCGCGCGTACCGGAGTGGGACGACAGCAGCATCGACCATGCGCCCTGCACCAGTGTGTTGACGGTGATCCGGTGCCGGCGGGCGAACTCCGTGGCCCTGGCCGCGACCTCCGGGGAGAGCGGCACGGTGAGCCGCTCCGTGGACCGGCTGCGGTGGGTCCACTCGGCGCGATGGTCGTACGGGAACGGGACCGGCTCGGTGAAACCGGCGAGGCGGTCGCGCCAGTACGCGCGGCCCTCGGCATGGTCGCGGTCCCCCAGCCATCGCAGGTAGTCGCGGAAGTCCCCGCGGCGGATATCCGGGGCCGCCCGGCCGATGGACTGTGTGGGGGCCGTGCAGTCAGCGACGATGTCGGACAGCAGGGCGGCGCTGCTCCATCCGTCGAGCAGCAGATGGTGGAAGGTCCACACGATCTGGACGCTCCGTCCCGGGAGTCGGGCGAGGTGGACCCGTTGCAGCGGAGCAGTCGACAGGTCGATGCCGCGTCGGCGCTCCCGCTCCAGCAGTACCGCAACACGGGCCGCGCGCTCGTCCTCCGGGCAGTCGCTCCAGTCGTACGTCTCGACGGGCAGCCGCACGTCGCGGTGCACGATCTGCACCGGGCGTGACACGTCCTCCCACGCCACCGAGACGCGCAGGGCGTCGGTGCGGTCGACGGCCCGCTGCCAGGCCGCGGCGAGCGCGTCCAGGTCATCCATGCCGTCGAGTACGCAGGTGAACTGCTCAAGATAGGCCGTCTGCGGGGGCGCCGCAGGTGCTGCCTCGCCGGGTTCCGTCCCGCCTGCCGGTTCGGCGCCGGTGGCCTCGGCCAGGGTGTGGAAGAGCATGCCCTCCTGGAGCGGGGTGAGCGGATAGATGTCCTCCACCGCGCTGCCGTCACCCGCCAGGCGGTCGACTTCCTCTTGGGTGAGGCCGACCAGCGGGAAGTCCGAGGGGCTGCAGCGGCCGACACGGGGTTCGGCGCAGTGGGCGACGAACGCCGTCAGCTCCGCGGCGAAGCGCCGCGCGAGTTCCACGACGGTCTCCCGGCGGTGCTTCCCCTTCGCGTACGACCAGGCGAAGGTCAGCCGGCCGTCCTGGATGCCGCCGGTGACGTCGAGCAGGTGGCTGCGCTGTTCGCGCTCGCTGTGGTCGGCGCCCGCCACGGGGAGTTCGGCGCGGTAGAGGCTGCCGGGTTCCGCCGCGCCGGTGACCTCGAACTGGCCGTGGTAGTTGAAGCTGATCTGCGGTTCGGGCAGTGCGCGCAGCGCGTCACCGGCCGTGCCCGCGGCGCTGAGGTGGCGCAGTGCGCCATAGCCGACACCTCGGTGCGGTACGGCGCGCAGCTGTTCCTTGACGGCCGTGACCGCGTCGCCCCATGTGCCCTTGTCGGGCAGGTCGAGGGCGACCGGGTAGAGGGAGGTGAACCAGCCGACCGTGCGGGTGAGATCGAGGTCGTCGAAGAGTTCCTCGCGGCCGTGGCTTTCCAGGTGGACCGCGACGCGGTTCCGGCCGGTCCAGGTGTGCAGGACCCGGGCGAGTGCTGCCAGCAGGACCTCGTCGGCGCGGGTGCGGTAGACCCCGGGGACGCGGTGCAGGAGGGACGCGGTGTCCTCGGCGCTCAAGGAGGTGGTCACGGTGTCCTGTTCGACGACGGTGTTACCGCCGTCGGGCAGATCCACAGGCAGCCGGGTGTGCGCGCCTTCCAGTGCCGACGCCCAGTAGGCGGCCTCGTCGTCGAAGCCGCCGTCGGCGGTGTGGGCGGTGAGGCGGTCCGCCCACTGGCGTACCGATGTCGTCTTGGCGCCGAGGTCCACGTCGCGGCCCGCCACCGCCTGCGCGTAGGCGGTGGCCACGTCCTCCAGAAGGATGCGCCACGATACGCCGTCCACCACGAGGTGGTGCGCGGTGAACAGGACGCGCGGCCGGGCTCCGCCGCCCGGCAGCCAGGCCACGACACGCAGCAGCGGTCCCCGGTCGAGCCGGAAGGTGGCCTGGACGTGCGCGGTCACCGCACGCCATGCGGCCTCCAGTCCCCCGGCGTCGGCCGCGCCGGTCAGGTCGTGCACGGTCAGGACACGGTCCACGTCCGTCTCCGCCTGGATGTGCGGGGTGCCGCTGTCGGGGAACACCGTGCGTAGCGCGTCGTGCTGGGCCAGGACCGCCGCCACGGCGGTGCGCAGCGCCACGGGGTCGAGGTCCTCGGCGAGTTCGAAGGACATCGACATGGTGAAGTGGTCCGGCGCCACGGGGTGGGTGGCGAAGAACCAGTCGCGGATCGGCGTGGCGGCCACCGGGCCGTGCACCGTGCCCTGTTCGGCGAGCACCTCGACACGGCCTGCCGCTCCCGACCCGTCCCGGCCCGCGGCCGTTCCCGCGAGGGCGGCGACGGTCTGCCGGAGGAACACATCCCGGGAGGAGAGGTCCATCCCGGCGCGGCGCGCCCGGGAGACGACCTGGATGCTGAGGATCGAGTCGCCGCCCAGGTCGAAGAAGTTGTCCTCCACCCCGACGCGCTCGGCTCCCAGCACCTTGGACCAGATGTCCGCGAGCACCCGTTCGGCCTCGGTGCGGGGTGCCACGTAGCCCGCGCCTCCGTCGGCGCCGGGGCCCGCGGGGGCGGGCAGCGCGGCCTTGTCGACCTTGCCGTTGGCGTTCAGCGGGATCGCGTCGAGCACTACGAACGCCGAGGGGACCATGTACTCCGGCAGCACGGTCGCGGCGTGCCGGCGGAGCGCGGCGGTGTCGAGGACGGCGGCGTCCTGGCCGCCCGGGCCGCCCGGGCCGCCCGGGCCGCCCGGACTATCCGTGCCGTCCGGGTTTGCGGGCTCCGCGGGGACCACGTAAGCGACAAGCCGAGTGGATTCCGGCCGGCCCGGCTGCTCCGCCTGCCCCGCCTGCCCCGCTTGCCCCGCTTGCCCCTGCTGATCCTTGCGGGCGAGGACGACGGCCTGGCCCACCGCTTCGTGCAGGGCGAGGACGGACTCGATCTCCCGCGGCTCGACCCGGAAGCCGCGCACCTTCACCTGGTCGTCGCCGCGGCCGACGAACTCCAACTGTCCGTCCACGCGCCTGCGCACCAGGTCGCCCGTGCGGTACAGCCGCTCCCCGCCGCCGAAGGGGTCGGCGACGAAGCGGGTGGCGGTGAGGGCGGGGCGGTTCAGATAGCCACGGGCGAGCGCGTGCCCGGCGACGTAGAGTTCGCCCGCCACTCCGACGGGCACCGGACGCAGCCAGCTGTCCAGGACATACACCCTGGTGTCGGTGACGGGTGTGCCGATGGGGGGAATTCCGGCGCCCGGTGGGAGGGGCGCGCTCATGGTGGCGCACACCGTCGTCTCGGTGGGACCGTAGGCGTTGATCATCCGCCGACCCGGTGCGCAGCGCTCGACCACCTCCGGCGCGCAGGCCTCCCCGGCCACGATCAGCACGGGCGGCAGGTCCTTCTCGTCCAGTGCCGCGACGAGGGCGGGCGGCAGCGTGGCGTGGGTGACACCGGCCTCGGCCACCACACGCCCCAGCCGGTCCCCCCACTCGTCCTCCGCGTCGTCGACGACCAGCGCCGCGCCGGACAGCAGAGCCATGCACAGCTCCCACCAAGACGCGTCGAAGCCCGGGGAGGCGAACTGCAGCACCCGCGAGGCGGGGCCGACGCCCAGCCGCTCGGTCTGCGAGGCCAGGAGAGCGGCCATGCCCGCGTGGGTGACGGTGACCCCCTTGGGCCGTCCCGTGGAGCCGGAAGTGTAGATGACATACGCGCCTGCGGCCGCCGGCACAGGCACGGCGGGCTCGCTCGGGTCCTGGGCGGCGAGGGCGCGGGCCATCTCTGGGGTGTCGAGGAGGAGCCTGCGTACGGCGGTGCCGGCCGGCAGTGCCGAGACCTGGTCGCCCCGGGTGACGACAACGGGCGCGGCGCTGTCGGCCAGCATGTAGGCGATGCGGTCGGCGGGGTACGAGGGGTCGACGGGCACATAGGTGGCACCCGCCTTGAGCACGCCGAGCACCGCGCAGACCTGGTCGGCGGACCGGGGCAGCAGCAGCGCGACCCGGGTTCCGGGCGTGACGCCCGCCTCGCTCACCAGGTAGCGGGCAAGGCGGTTCGCCCGCGCGTCGAGTTCGCCGTACGACAGGGTGCGCGGCCCGTGGAGCACGGCGGGGGCGTCGGGCGCCATGGCCACCCGGCGGGCGAACAGCGCCGGTACGGAGAGCGCGGATACCTCGGCCGCCGTGTCGCCTACCTCGTGCAGGAGCGCCGCGCGCTCGTCCGCGGTGAGCAGGCCGGTCGTGTGCAGGGGGGCGTCCGGTGCGGTGGTCAGCGACTCGGCCAGCGCCACCCAGTGGGCCGTGAGGCGGGCGACGGTGGCGGCGTCGAACAGGTCGGTGCTGTACTCGGCGCCCGCGTGGAGCCCGTCGGCGTCGTCCCGGAAGCCCACGGTGAGATCGAACTGCGCGGCCTCGCGGGGAACGGTGACGGGAGCGGACCGCAGGCCGGGCAGCGCGAGGGGGGCCTCCGGGGTGTTCTGGAGGCTCACCATGGCCTGCACGAGCGGGGTGCGGCTGGTGTCGCGTTCGGGGACGAGGTCCTCGACCAGGCGGCTGAACGGCACGTCCTGGTGGGCGAAGGCGTCCAGGACGGTGGACCTGACGTCCGTCAAGAGCTCGCTGAAGGTGCGGGACTCGTCGATCCGGGAGCGCAGGACGAGGGTGTTGACGAAGAAGCCGACCAGTCCTTCCAGCTCCGCGCGCTCACGCCCTGAGACGGCGGTGCCGACCGCGACGTCGCGCGTGTGGGCGTAGCGGGACAGCAGGAGCTGGGTGATGGCGGTGAGCGTCATGAACAGGCTGACGCCGTACCGGTTGCTGACCTCACGCAGCCGCGCGGTCAGGGGGTCGGGGATCGTGAAGGTGTGGAGGGCGCCGGCCGAGGTACGGACGGCGGGGCGGGGACGGTCGGTGGGCAGCTCCAGCGGCTCCAGACCCGCCAACTGCTCACGCCAGTAAGCCAACTGCTCCTCAAGCGCCTCCCCCGCCAGCCGCTCACGCTGCCACACCGCGTAATCCCCGTACCGCACCGGCAACTCCGGCAGCACGGCCCGCTCACCCCGCACCGCAGCCGCGTAGAGCTCACTCAACTCCCGCATCACCACACCCATCGACCAGCCATCGGTCACGATGTGATGCATCGACAGCACGAACACATGCTCCACCGCCGACTCCCGGACAAGGAGCACGCGCACGAGGGGACCGGTGCGCAGAGTGAAGGGCTGAGCCTGCTCGCGCCTCAGCGCCTCTTCCAGCGACTCCCCGTCCAGCTCGGCCAGTCGGACGGGAACATGCTGTACGGCGTGCACGTTCTGGACGCCGTGCCCGTCCACCGAGCCGAAGGTCGTGCGCAGCGCCTCGTGCCGGGCGACGAGCGCGTCCACGGCGGTCTGTAGCGCGGACACGTCCAGCCGCCCGGTCAGGCGGAAGGCGCTGACCACGTTGTACTCGGCGCCACCGGGAGCGAAGTCGTCCAGGAACCACAGCCGCTCCTGCGCGAAGGAGAGCGGCAGCGGTCCGCCGTCACGCGAGACCGGGACAGGGCCGGTGGCATCGGCGGCGGCCGGTGGGCCGTCCTGCTGCGGGAGCCGTACTGCCAAAGCGGAGACGGTGGGGTGGTCGAAGATCACCCGAGGAGACAGTCCGAGCCCGAACCCGGCACGGATGCGGGAGACCACCTTCAGGCTGAGGATGGAGTCACCGCCGAGGTCGAAGAAGCTGTCGTGGACACCGACGCGGTCCACTCCCAGGATGTCGGCCCAGATGCCGGCCAGCCTCTCCTCGACCGGCGTGCGCGGGGCGACGTACTCCTGTCCCGAGTCCAGGACGGGGGCGGGCAGGGCGCGGCGGTCGACCTTGCCGTTCGGCGTGAGCGGCAGCGCGTCGAGCGTCACGAACGCCGATGGCACCATGTACTCCGGCAGGGACTGCGCTAGTTCGGTCCGTACGGCGTCCATCTCGACCGAGGCGTCGTCCGGCACCACATACGCCGCCAGGCGCTTCACACCCGGCTGGTCCTCGCGGGCGAGAACGGTGACCTGCCCCACCCCCGCACAGCGGGCCAGGGCGGCTTCCACCTCGGCCGGCTCGATCCGGAAACCGCGGATCTTGACCTGGTCGTCGCCCCGCCCCAGGAACTCCAGCCGGGCATCCGGCCGCCACCGCACCACATCCCCCGTGCGATACAGGCGCCGGCCGGGGGTGAAGGGGTCGGCGACGAACCGCTCCGCGGTCAGGCCCGGTCGGCCGTGATAGCCACGGGCCAGACCGTGCCCGCCCAGATACAACTCACCCGCAACACCCACCCCGACCGGCCGCAGCCCCGCATCCAGAACATAGGCGCGGGTGTCGTCCATCGGCACACCCAGCGGCACCACTCCCACGGCGGTCTCGTCGTGGGCAAGCGGGCCGGACACCGCGAACGTGGTCGTCTCCGTCGGACCGTACCCATTCACCAGCAACGTCGACGGACACGCCCGCAACATCCGCGCCGCCGCCACCGCCGGCACCGCATCCCCGCCCGTCCACACCTCACCCAACCCCCGGAAACACTCCGGATCCTCCTCCACCAACACCCCGAACAACGCCGCCGTCACCCACATCCCGGTCACGCCATAGCGCTCCACCGCCTCCCGCACCACCGGCACACTCAGCTCACCCTCCGCCACCACCACACACCCGCCGTTCAACAACGGCACCCACACCTCATACGTCGCCGCATCAAACGAATGCGGCGAATGGAACAACACCCGCCCATGCGCCCCCGACCCAAACCGCCCGTCCGCAGCCAACGCCACCACCGCACCCTGCGTGACCGCCACACCCTTCGCCCGACCCGTCGAACCCGACGTGAACATCACATACGCCAACGACCCCGCCGACACCCCCGACGGCAACACCACATCCCCCGCCGCCTCCGCATCCACCGACACCAACGGCACACCCGCCACACCCGCCAGCTCGCGCAGCTCGTCGTCAGCCACGATCAGCTGGGCGCCGCTGTCCTCCACCACCTGCCGCACCCGCTCCGCGGGGAAGCCGGCATTCACCGGCACATACGCCGCCCCCGCCTTCAGCACCCCCAACATCGCCACCACCACATCGACCGACCTGCCCAACAGCAGCCCGACCCGCGACTCCACCCCAACCCCCGCACCCCGCAACGCACACGCCAACCGATCCGCCCGCTCCCCCAACTCCCCATACGTCAACGACGTGTCCCCGCACACCACCGCCACCGCACCCGGACACTCCACAACCCGCTCCGCAAACACCTCCACCACCGAACGCCCCGACGCCGTACCCACGACGCCCGACCACTCATCCACCACCAACGCCCGCTCACCCTCACCCAGTGCGGATATGTCCGCCAGACGCTGCGAGGGTGCCGTCACGGCCTCACGTGCCAGGTTGAGCCAGTGCGCGGCCATCCGTTCCGCTGTTGCGGCGTCGAAGAGGTCGGTGTTGTACTCGATCGCTCCGACGAGCCCTTCGCCCTGCTCACTGAATTCGAACGTGAGGTCGAAGGGGAGTGCGTCGCGCGTCACGTCCACCGGTTCCACACGGGCGCCGGGCAGGACGATCTCCGGAGCCGGGGCGTTCTGGAGCACCAGCACGGCCTGTACCAGGGGCATCCGGCTCGGGTCCCGTTCCGGTGCGACTGCCTCGACCACGCGGTCGAAGGGCACATCCCGGTGGTCGAACGCCTCCAGGACGGTGGCGCGGACCGAGGCGAGGAACTCGTCGAAGCCGAGTGACCTGTCCACCCGGCCGCGCAGCACCAGGGTGTTGACGAAGAAGCCGATCAGGCCTTCCAGCTCCGGCCGTTCACGCCCCGATGTGACCGTGCCGAGCGCGATGTCATCCTGGCCGCTGTAGTACGCGAGCAGCATCTGCGTGAGGGCGGTGAGTTCCACGAAGAGGCTCGCGTCCCGGGCGCGCCCCAGCTCCCGCAGGGCGGAGACGACATCGTGCGGCACCTCGAACCTGTGCAGTGCTCCCGCCGAACTCCGTACCGCCGGACGCGGACGGTCCGTCGGCAGCTCCAGCACCTCCACGCCGGCCAGCTTGTTCCGCCAGAACTCCAGCTGCTCGTCGTCCTGGGCGCCGTCCCTCACCCGTTCCCGCTGCCATACCGCGTAGTCGGCGTACTGCACGGGCAGCAGCGGCAGTTCGGCCCGCTCGCCGTTCAGCGCGGCCGTGTAGGCGGCGCCGACCTCGCGCGTGAGGACGCCGAGGGACCAGCCGTCGCTGACGATGTGGTGCATCGACAGCAGAAGGATGTGCTCCTGCGGGCCGAGGCGCGCCAGGAGTACGCGGAAGAGCGGTCCGGTGCGCAGATCGAAGGGCTCCAGCAGACGCTCCCGGAGGAGCTCGTCGGCGGTGCGGGCCGGTGCGGCCGTGTGCCCGTCCACGACGTCGTCCTCACCCACGGTTTCCGTGGCGGACGACAGGTCGACGTGCACGACGGGCACTTCCATCGAGTCGTGCACGATCTGGATGGCACGCCCGTCCACCTCGCCGAAGGTCGTGCGGAGCGACTCGTGCCGCCGGACCACGTCCGCCACGGCCTGCCGCAGGGCATCCGCGTCGAGCGGTCCCGTGATCCGGAGGGCCAGCCCGGTGTTGTACTCGACACCACCCGGCTGGAACTCGTCGATGAACCAGAGCCGCTGCTGGGCGAAGGAGGCGGGGATGTCGCCCTCGCGGGAGGCCCGGGGGATGCCCGTGTTCTTCGGCGCCCGGCCCGTAAGGCGCTGTCGGAGCAGTTCCTGCATGTGCTCCGGCAGAGAGCTGATCCGGCTCTCCCGGGACGACTGCGTACTCAATTCCTCTCCTCACGGCATTCGGGCCGCCGACGCACTGTCGTGCGGTGCGGGCGCGGTGGTGCGGGGGCGGGGGTGTGGTTCCCCTACCGCCGCATCACGCTCCGCAGGGTGGCCACATAGTCCTGAGCCAGCGCCTCCACGGACGCCGCACGGTGGATCGCGGTGGAGTAGTACCAGGTGACGTGCAGGCGGCCCTCGTCCACAGCGGCGACGACATCGATCAGGTGGTTGCGTTCCTGCTGTGGGCTGTGGTCCTGGCCGTCGGTGCGGGTCCGGGTGCTCAGCAGGCCGCTTTCGGCGTCGGCTGATCCGCCGACGGCCTGTCCGAGGTAGTTGAAGCTGATCTGCGGTTCCGGGTCGTCGGCAAGCACCCGGCCGGGGCCCTCGGGAGCGCTGAGGTAGCGCAGTGCGCCGTAGCCCACGCCCCGGTCCGGCACCGCGCGCAGCTGCCGCTTCACCGACCTCACCGTCGCGGCCCACCCGTGGTCCTCGGGCAGTTCCAGGGCGACCGGGTAGATCGAGGTGAACCAGCCGACCGTGCGGGTGAGATCGAGGTCGTCGAACAGCTCCTCGCGGCCGTGCCCCTCCAGGTTCACCGCCACCCGGCTGCGCCCCGTCCACCGTTCCAGCACGCGCGTGAGCGCGGCCAGCAGGACGTCGTTGATCTGCGTGCGGTACATGCCGGGAACGCGGTAGAGCAGAGTCTGCGTGTCCTCCTCGCTGAGCGAGACGGACACCGCGGACTGAGCGGCCACGGTGTTCACGCCCGGCAGGTCCATCGGCAGCCGCGTCTCCGCCCCGGCAAGCACCGACTGCCAGTAGGAGACCTGGTTGTCGAAGCCACCGTCGGCGACATACTGGTGGAGCCGCTGCGCCCACTGCCGTACGGAAGTGCTCTTCGGGTCGAGGTCGACCGGAGAGGCGGCCAGCGCCTGCTCGTACGCGGTGGCGAGGTCGGACAGCAGGATCCGCCACGACACCCCGTCGATCACCAGGTGATGCGCGGTCAGCAGCAACCGGTCGCGACCGTCGCTCCCCCTCTTGCCGACCACGGCACGCAGCAGCGGCCCACGGCCGAGGTCGAGCCCGGACTGTGCGCCGACCACCAGTTCGTCCCAGGCAGCATCCGCGTCGGAGGCCGCAGAGAGGTCGTGGACGGTGAGCACCTGATCCACGTCGGTACTCGGCGCGATCTCTCCGACCCAGTCTCCCGAAGCCGTACGGGAGAACGTGCTCCGCAACGCGTCATGGTGCTGCAGCACGGCTGTGAGGGCGGTCCGCAGCGCTCCCAAGTCCGTGCCGTCCGGCAGGGCGAACGACATCGACATGTTGAAGTGCTCGGGTGCCACCGGGTGCGATCGGAAGTACCACTCGCGGACCGGGGTCGTCGCAACGGGCCCGCAGACCACATCCTCGTGTGCGTCTCCCGTGTCCTCGCTCGTCTCCGCGACGGTCACTTCCGCAGCCAGGGCGGCGATGGTGGGTCGCATGAAGAGGTCTCGGGAGGTCAGGCTGAGTCCCGCACGGCGGGCCCGGGCCACCACCTGGAGACTGAGAATGGAATCCCCACCCAGGTCGAAGAAGTTGTCGTGGACACCGACCCGGTCGACACCCAGCACCTGCTGCCAGACCGCCGCCAGGACCTCCTCCACCGCAGTACGCGGTGCGGTGCGGCCCTGTCCTGCCGGCAGCTCCGGAGCCGGCAACGCCCCGCGATCCAGCTTGCCGTTCGCATTCAACGGCAGTTCCTCCAGGACCACGAACGCCGCCGGGACCATGTACTCCGGGAGCCGTTCGGCGAGTCGGGCACGGACCCCATCCACCGCCACCACGCCACCCGGTGCCGGGACCAGGTAGGCCACCAGCCGTTTCACACCCGGCTGATCCTCCCGCGCCACCACCGCCGCCTGCCCCACCCCCACACACCGGGCCAGAGCCGCCTCGATCTCACCCAACTCGATACGGTAACCACGCACCTTGACCTGATCATCCCCACGGCCGGCGTACTCCAGCACCCCGCCCGCACCCCACCGCACGACATCCCCCGACCGATACAACCGCCGCCCCGGCATGAACGGATCCGCCACAAACCGCTCAGAGGTCAGTGCCGCACGCCCGTGATAGCCGCGGGCCACACCCTGCCCACCGATATACAACTCCCCCCACACCCCCACCGGCACCGGCCGCAGCCGGGCATCCAGCACCCGCAACACCTTCCCCGCCACCGGCCCCCCGATCGGCACCACCGCACCCGCCGGCAACACCTCCCCCTCCGCGAACCAACCCGCCGCGTAGACGGTGGCCTCAGTCGGCCCGTAGATGTTCGCCACCCGCGCCCCCGGCAGAACCCGCCCGACCCGCTCCGCCAAGCTGGCCGGGAAGGCCTCCCCGGCCAGCACCACATGCCCGGCCCTGACCTCAAGCGCGTCCTCGGCCAGCACCGCCGCCAACGCGGAAGGCACCGCCGAAACCAGACTCCCCGACCAGCCCCCCTCACGCTCGGCCAGCTCCAGCACATCCCGCGCCACATCCACCGTGCCACCCGCCGCCAGCGCACCGAACAACTCGAACACCGACACATCAAAGTTCAGCGACGTGGAGAAGAACACCCGCTCAAACATCTCCTCACCCAACGACAACGCCCACTCCACCAACGACGCCATCGCCCCACGCGAGACCACCACACCCTTCGGCCGACCCGTCGACCCCGACGTGTAGATGACATACGCCGCAGCATGCGCCGACGGCTCCCCGAACACCACCGCCCCCACCGGCCCCTCGGGAAGCGCATCCAACCGCAGCAGCTCCACACCCTCGACCGCCGGCACATGATCAGTCAGGACGAGCCCCACCCCGGAATCGGCCACCATGAACGCCAGCCGCTCCACCGGATACCCCGGATCCAACGGCACATACGCACCCCCCGCCCGCAACACCGCCAACACCGCCACCACCACATCCACCGACCGCGACAAACACACACCCACCCGCGACTCCACACCCACACCCGCACCCCGCAACACCCCAGCCAACCACTCCACCCGCTCACCCAACTCCCCATACGTCAACGACACATCCCCGCACACCACCGCCACCGCACCCGGACGCTCCACCACCCGCTCCCGGAACAACTCCACCACCGACCGCACCCCGAAGACACCACCCGCAACACCCCACCGCTCCACCCCACCACCGGCCAGCGACACCCCACCCACCGGCACACCAACCCCCGACACCAACCCCTCAGCCAACACCAACCAATCCCCACACAACCGCTCCACCGACACCCGATCAAACAAATCAGTGCTGAACTCAGTCGCTACGACGAGCCCGTCCTGGCCGTCCTCCTGGAACTGGAGGCTGATATCGAACTGGGTCGACTCCCTTGGGATATCACCGGCTGTAACGGTGAGACCAGGCAGCTCAAAGGACGCACTGGGCGTGTTCTGCAAGGTCACCATCGCCTGGACGAGCGGCGTGCGGCTGGTGTCCCGCTCCGGCGCCAACTCCTCGATCAGACGGCTGAAGGGGACGTCTTGGTGCGTGAAGGCGTCCAGGGTCGTGTCCCGCACCTCGCTCAGCAGTTCACCGAACGTGCGGGACTCGTCGATGCGCGAGCGCAGCACCAGCGTGTTGACGAAGAACCCGACCAGTTCCTCCAGCTCCGCCCGCTCCCGCCCGGAGACTGCCGTCGCCACCGCCACATCCCGCTGTCCGCTGTAGCGGGAGAACAGCAACTGCGTCACCGCCGTCAGCGCCATGAACAAACTCGCGCCGACCTCCCGGCCCGCCTCCCCCAACCGCGACACCAACTCCGGCGGTACCGAGAACACGTGCATCGCACCCGCTCCCGTGCGCACCGTCGGACGCGGACGGTCCGTCGGCAGCTCCAACGGCTCCAACCCCGCCAACTGCCCCCGCCAGTAGCCGAGTTGTCCCTCCAACGCATCCCCGGCCAGCCGCTCCCGCTGCCACACCGCATAGTCCCCGTACTGCACCGGCAGCCCCGGCAGCACGACCTCCTCACCCCGCACCGCCGCCGCGTACAACGCGCTCAGCTCACGCGTCACCACCCCCATCGACCAGCCATCGGTGACGATGTGGTGCATCGACAGGACAAGGATGTGCTCTGTGGGTGTAGTCCGTACGAGCAGCACCCGCATCAGCGGACCGGTCCGCAGATCAAAGGGGATCGTGGCCTCATGCTGCAGGGTCTCTCGGACCTCGTCGGCAACCGGTGTCACGACACGCACCGGCACCTCCAACGCAGGATGCACCCGCTGCACCCCACGCCCCTCCACCGAATCGAACGTCGTCCGCAACACCTCGTGCCGCGCGACCAGACCGTCCACCGCCGCCTGCAACGCCGCGACATTGAGGTCACCACTCAACCGCAAGCCCGCCGAGATGTTGTACTCCGTGCTGCCGGGCGCGAAGTCGTCCAGGAACCACAGCCGCTCCTGCGCGAACGACAACGGCAACGCCCCACCGTCCCGCCGCACCGGAACAAGCCCGGCCTCAGCACCGACCGACCCGCTCTCCTGCCCCACAACAACGGCGAGATCGGCAACGGTCGGGGCGTCGAAAAGGGCACGCGGCGAAAGCCCCACGCCTAACGCCACACGGATGCGGGAGGCCACCTTCAGGCTCGTGATGGAGTCCCCACCCAGGTCGAAGAAGCTGTCCCGGATACCGACACGCTCGATGCCCAGCACCTCGGCCCAGATGCCGGCCAGCCTCTCCTCGACCGGCGTACGGGGCGCGACGTACTCCTGCCCCGAGTCGAACTCGGGCACGGGCAGGGCGCGGCGGTCGACCTTGCCGTTCGCCGTCAGCGGCAGCGCCTCCAGCACCACGAACACCGACGGCACCATGTACTCCGGCAACGACCGCGCAAGCTCGGCCCGTACAGCGTCCATCTCGACCGAGGCGTCGTCCGGCACCACATACGCCGCCAGGCGCTTCACACCCGGCTGGTCCTCACGGGCCACCACCGTGGCCAGCCCCACCCCTGCGCAGCGGGCCAGGGCGGCTTCCACCTCGGCCGGCTCGATCCGGAAACCACGGATCTTCACCTGGTCGTCCCCACGGCCGAGGAACTCCAGCCGCCCCTCCGGCCGCCACCGCACCACATCCCCCGACCGGTACAGGCGCCGGCCGGGTGTGAAGGGGTCGGCGACGAACCGCTCGGCGGTCAGGCCGGCTCGCCCGAAGTAGCCGCGGGCCAGACCGTGCCCGCCCAGATACAACTCACCCGCAACACCGACCCCGACCGGCCGCAGCCCCGCGTCCAGAACATAGGCGCGGGTGTCGTCCATCGGCACACCCAGCGGCACCGATCCTGCGACGACCTCCTCGTGTGCCAGGGGGCCGGACACCGCGAACGTCGTCGCCTCCGTCGGACCATACCCATTCACCAACACCGTCGACGGACACGCCCGCAACATCCGCGCCGCCGCCACCGCCGGCACCGCATCCCCGCCCGTCCACACCTCACCCAACCCCCGGAAACACTCCGGATCCTCCTCCACCAGCACCCCGAACAACGCCGCCGTCACCCACATCCCGGTCACGCCATAGCGCTCCACCGCCTCCCGCACCACCGGCACACTCAGCTCACCCTCCGCCACCACCACACACCCGCCGTTCAGCAACGGCACCCACACCTCATACGTCGCCGCATCGAACGAATGCGGCGAGTGGAACAACACCCGCCCATGCGCCCCGGAGCCGAACCGTTCGTCGGCCGCCAGCGCGACCACGGCGCCCTGCGTGACCGCCACGCCCTTGGCCCGCCCCGTCGACCCCGACGTGAACATCACATACGCCAACGACCCTGGCGGCACTCGCGATGGCAACACCACATCCGCCGTCGGCTCCGCGTCCACCGACACCAACGGCACACCCGCCACTAGTCCGAGCTCGCGCAGCTCGTCGTCGGCCACGATCAGCTGGGCGCCACTGTCCTCCACCACCTGCCGCACCCGCTCCGCGGGGAAGCCGGAATTCACCGGGACGTACGCCGCCCCCGCCTTCAGCACCGCCAGCATCGCCACCACCACATCCACCGACCGCCCCAGCAGCAGTCCGACCCGCGACTCCGCACCCACACCAGCAGCCCGCAACGCACACGCCAACCGATCCGCCCGCTCCCCCAACTCCCGATAGGTCAACGACGTGTCCCCACACACCACCGCCACCGCACCCGGACACTCCACCACCCGCTCCGCAAACACCTCCACCACCGAACGCCCCGACGCCGTACCCACGACGCCCGACCACTCGTCCACCACCAACGCCCGCTCGCCCTCACCCAGCATCTCCACCGCGCCGAGCGCAACCTCCTCATCACCAGCCAGACCCGCAACAGCCCGTTCCAGGCGCCCAGCCAGACGCTCCACCGTCACCGCGTCGAACAGGGCAGGGTCGTAGGCAAGCGCCATATCGAGGCTGTCGCCGCTCTCCCCCGCCACAAGGGTGAGGGCGTAGTTGGTCGCCTCGACCGCCTCGAACCCGCGCACCGACAGCTCGTTCAGCGCAGCGGCCTCCGTGTCCACGGGGTAGTTCTCGAACACGACCAGGCTGTCGAACATGCCGACACCCGCCGGCAGGTCGGTCTCGATCTCGGACAACGCCACGTACTCGTACTGCCGCGCCTCGACCTGCTCCCGCTGAAGACGCTGCAACCACGCACCCACTGACTGCCCCGGAGTCACATCCACACGCACCGGAAGCGTGTTGATGAACAACCCCACCATCTTCTCCACCCCCGCCAAATCAGCGGGCCGCCCCGACACCGTCGCCCCGAACACCACATCCCGCACACCCGCCCACTGCGACAGCACCAACGCCCACGCGCCCTCCACGACCACATTCGTGGTCACCCGAAGGCGCCGCGCAAACGCCCGCACCCCCTCCCACACCCCACCCGACAACGACAACACCACACGCTCACTCGACTGCCCCCGATGCGAGCGCTCGGGAACCCGGTCATACGGCAACCCCACCGGTTCCTCGAACCCCGCCAGCACCCCACGCCAGAACTCCCGACCAGCCACCTGATCCTGCCGGCCCAACCACTCCACATAGTCACGGAAAGCGCCCCGAACAACGAGCTCCCGACCCCGCGTTCCACCCCCGCTCAACACCGCGTATTCCGCCAGTACATCCGACAGGAATGCCGCACTGCTCCAGCCGTCCATCAACAGATGATGGAACGTCCACACCACCCGCACCACAGAATCCGAGACCCGAACCACAGCCACCCGCATCAACGGCGGAACGCCCAGCTCAATACCCCGGCCCCGGTCCTCCCGTAGGAATTCCCGCAGTTGCTCCTCCTGCCCCACCTCATCCACACCCGACCAGTCCAACTCAACCACCGGCACCGTGACCTCGCGATGCACCACCTGCACCGGCTCGCCCACTCCCTCCCACACCACCGACACTCGCAACGCATCCAGACGCCGCGCCACCCGCTGCCACGCCTGCCCCAACAAGCCAACGTCCCGCACACCCTCAACAACAAACGCCAATTGCTCCGCATATGCACCCGAACCCGGCTCCGCCAACGCATGGAACACCATCCCCGCCTGCAACGGAGTCAGCGGATACACGTCCTCGACACCCCGCCCGTCCCCAGCCAGCAGATCCACCTGCTCTTGAGACAACGAAACCAACGGGAAATCCGACGGAGAACAACCCCCCACACCCTCCACGGCACAATGCTCCGCAAACGACACCAACTCGGCGGCAAAACCCTCCGCCAATCCCCGCACCGTCTCTTCATCATGCAAATCAGCCGAGTACGCCCAGGAGAAGGTGAGCTGACCATCCTGGACGGCGCCCACGACGTCGATCAGGTGGGTGCGTATCTCGTCCGGTGCGTGTTCCTGTCCCTCGATGCCGAGGGGGCCGCGGAGCAGACCGGTGTTTCCGGTGCTCTCGCCGCCCACGTTGAACTGGCCGTGGTAGTTGAAGCTGATCTGCGGCTGGGGACTGCCGGCCAGGGTGTGTCCGGGGGTTCCGGGTGCGCTCAGGTAGCGCAGCGCGCCGTAGCCCACGCCGCGGTCCGGCACCGCACGCAAGTGCTCCTTGACCGCCTTGACATCTGCGGCCCAATCGCCGCCGGAGGCATTGCCGTTGCTGCCGGGCAGCTCCAGGGCCACCGGGTGAATCGCGGTGAACCAGCCGACCGTGCGGATGAGGTCGATGTCGTCGAAGAGCTCCTCGCGACCGTGGCCCTCCAGGTTCACCGCCACCCGGTCACGCCCCGTCCAGGTGCGCAGGATGCGCGCGAAGGCAGTCAGCAGCACCTCGTTGACCTGGGTGCGGTACACCGCCGGCACCCGCAGCAACAGCGCCTCGGTCTGCTCCGCACTCAACGACACCGAAACAAGCCGCTGAGTAGCAACGGTGTTGTCACCGCCCGAGCGATCCACGGGCAGGTCGACGACCGCGCCCTCGGTGGCGGATCGCCAGTACTCGACCTGGTCGTCGAACCCGCCCTCGGCGACATGCCGGTGGATCCGCTCGGCCCACTGCCGCACGGACGAGCTCTTCTCCCCCAGCTGCACCGGACGTCCGGCAACGGCCATCCCGTACGCCGCCTCCAGGTCCTCCCACAGCACCCGCCACGAGACGCCGTCCATCACCAAGTGGTGCGCCGTGACGAACAACCACGCGGCGCGGCCGGAACCCCGCTGCCCGAGGAGTACGCGCACCAGCGGCCCTTGGGCGAGATCCAGTCCGGACTGCGCCGCAACGACAAGCTCATGCCAACGCGTCTCGGCGTCCACGCTGTCCGACAGATCGTGCACCTGAAGCACGTCGCGGACATCGACGCTGGGCTGCAGCTCGGAACTCCAGCCCGAGTGCCGCCGGGGGAACACCATGCGCAGGGCGTCGTGGTGGGTCAGCAGGGCGTCGACCGCCGCGCGCAGGGCGGACACGTCGATGCCGGGAGCCGCCTCGAACCCCATCGACATGTTGAAGTGCCCCGGTGCCACCGGATGCGTGGCAAAGAACCACTCCCGCACCGGCGTCGCCGCCACCTCACCCGACACCACCCCCTGCTCCGCACGCACCCCACGGCCCGCGTCCACAGACTCCACACCCACCGCCAGCCCCGCCACCGTCGGCCGCGCAAACACATCACGCGACGTCAGACTCAAACCATCGCGGCGAGCCCGGGCCACCACCTGGAGACTGAGAATCGAATCCCCACCCAGGTCGAAGAAGTTGTCGTGGACGCCGACCCGGTCGACACCCAGCACCTGCTGCCAGACCGCCGCCAGGACCTCCTCCACCGGGGTGCGCGGCGCGGTGCGGCCCTGTCCGGCCGGCAGCTCGGGGGCGGGCAGCGCCCCGCGATCCAGCTTGCCGTTCGCGTTCAACGGCAACGCATCCAGAATCACGAACGCCGCCGGGACCATGTACTCCGGAAGCTGTTCGGCGAGTCGGGCACGGACCGCGTCCACCGCCACTGCCGCGCCCGGTGCCGGGACCAGGTAGGCCACCAGCCGTTTCACACCCGGCTGATCCTCCCGCGCCACAACCGCCGCATGGCCAACCTGCGGACAGCTCGTGAGAGCGGCCTCGATCTCGCCGAGTTCGATGCGGTAACCGCGCACCTTGACCTGATCATCCCCACGGCCGGCATACTCCAGCACCCCGTCCGCACCCCACCGCACCACATCCCCCGACCGATACAACCGCCGCCCCGGCATGAACGGATCCGCCACAAACCGCTCAGAGGTCAGTGCCGCACGGCCGTGATAGCCGCGCGCCACACCCTGACCACCGATATACAACTCCCCCCACACCCCCACCGGGACCGGCCGCAGCCGGGCATCCAGCACCCGCAACACCTTCCCCGCCACCGGCCCCCCGATCGGCACCACCGCACCCGCCGGCAACACCTCCCCCTCCGCGAACCAGCCCGCCGCATACACCGTCGCCTCAGTCGGCCCATAAATGTTCGCCACCCGCGCCCCCGGCAGAACCCGCCCGATCCGCTCCGCCAAGCTGGCCGGGAAGGCCTCCCCCGCCAGCACCACATGCCCAGCCCTGACCTCAAGCGCGTCCTCAGCCAGCACCGCCGCCAGCGCGGAAGGCACCGCCGAAACCAGACTCCCCGACCAGCCCCCCTCACGCTCCGCCAGCTCCAGCACATCCCGCGCCACATCCACCGTGCCACCCGCCGCCAGCGCACCGAACAACTCGAACACCGACACATCAAAGTTCAGCGACGTGGAGAAGAACACCCGCTCAAACATCTCCTCACCCAACGACAACGCCCACTCCACCAACGACGCCATCGCCCCACGCGAGACCACCACACCCTTCGGCCGACCCGTCGACCCCGACGTATAGATCACATACGCCGCCGACTCCACCGACGGCTCCCCCCACACCACCGCCCCCACCGGCCCCTCGGGAAGCGCATCCAACCGCAGCAGCCCCACGCCCTCAACCGCCGGCACATGATCGGCCAGGACAAGCCCCACCCCGGAATCGGCCACCATGAACGCCAGCCGCTCCACCGGATACCCCGGATCCAACGGCACATACGCACCCCCCGCCCGCAACACCGCCAACACCGCCACCACCACATCCACCGACCGCGACAAACACACACCCACCCGCGACTCCACACCCACACCAGCACCCCGCAACACCCCAGCCAACCACTCCACCCGCTCACCCAACTCCCCATACGTCAACGACACATCCCCACACACCACCGCCACCGCACCCGGACGCTCCACCACCCGCTCCCGGAACAACTCCACCACCGACCGCACCCCGAACACACCACCCGCAACACCCCACCGCTCCACCCCACCACCGGCCAGCAACACCCCACCCACCGGCACACCAACCCCCGACACCAACCCCTCAGCCAACACCAACCAATCCCCACACAACCGCTCCACCGACACCCGATCAAACAAGTCAGTGCTGAAGCCGACCGCAGCGACCAGCCCGCCCTGACCGTCCTCCTGGAACTGCAAGGTCATGTCGAACTGGGCCGACTCCCGCGGCACATCGTGGTCGACCACGCACAGTCCGGGCAGCTCGAAGGACGCACTGGGCGTGTTCTGCAAGGTCACCATCGCCTGAACGAGCGGCGTGCGGCTGGTGTCCCGCTCCGGCGCCAACTCCTCGATCAGACGGCTGAACGGCACGTCCTGATGCGCGAACGCATCCAGAACAGTGCCCTTCACTTCCTCCAGCAGTTCACCGAACGTGCGGGACTCGTCGATGCGCGAGCGCAGCACCAGCGTGTTGACGAAGAACCCGACCAGTTCCTCCAGCTCCGCCCGCTCCCGCCCGGAGACCGCCGTCGCCACCGCCACATCCCGCTGTCCGCTGTAGCGGGAGAACAGCAACTGCGACACCGCCGTCAGCGCCATGAACAAACTCGCGCCGACCTCCCGGCCCGCCTCTCCCAACCGCGACACCAACTCCGGCGGTACCGAGAACACGTGCATCGCACCCGCTCCCGTGCGCACCGTCGGACGCGGACGGTCCGTCGGCAGCTCCAACGGCTCCAACCCCGCCAACTGCTCCCGCCAGTAGCCGAGTTGTCCCTCCAGCGCATCCCCGGCCAGCCGCTCCCGCTGCCACACCGCATAGTCCCCGTACTGCACCGGCAGCCCCGGCAGCACGACCTCCTCACCCCGCACCGCAGCCGCATACAACGCGCTCAGCTCACGCGTCACCACCCCCATCGACCAGCCATCGGTGACGATGTGATGCATCGACAGCACCAGCACCTGCTCCGAGACCGACTCCCGCACCACCAGCACCCGCATCAGCGGACCGGTCCGCAGGTCGAACGGAGTCGTCGCCTCACGGCGCAGTGTCTCCTCGGCTTCACCGGCAACCGGTGTCACGACACGCACCGGCACCTCCAACGTAGGATGCACCCGCTGCACCCCACGCCCCTCCACCGAATCGAACGTCGTCCGCAACACCTCGTGCCGCGCGACCAGACCGTCCACTGCCGCCTGCAACGCCGCGACATTGAGGTCACCACTCAACCGCAAGCCCGCCGAGATGTTGTACTCCGTGCTGCCGGGCGCGAAGTCGTCCAGGAACCACAGCCGCTCCTGCGCGAACGACAACGGCAGCACCTCACCATCCCGACTCACTGGGACAGGCCCGGCCTCAGCACCGTTCGCACCGCTCTCCTGCCTCACGACCGCTGCGAGATCGGCAATGGTCGGGGCGTCGAAGAGAGCACGCGGCGAGAGATCCGTGCTGAAGGCCACACGGACGCGGGAGGCCACCTTCAGGCTCGTGATGGAGTCCCCGCCCAGCTCGAAGAAGTTGTCGTGGATACCGACCCGCTCTGCACTCAGCACCTCGGCCCAGATGCCGGCCAGCCTCTCCTCGACCGGCGTGCGCGGGGCGACGTACTCCTGCCCCGAGTCGAACTCGGGCACAGGCAGGGCGCGGCGGTCGACCTTGCCGTTCGCCGTCAGCGGCAGCGCCTCCAGCACCACGAACACCGACGGCACCATGTACTCCGGCAGAACAGAGGCCAGATGCGCACGCACCGCCTCCAGGACCAGTTCCCCGCCCTCCGCCGGGGTCACGTACGCCACCAGGCGCTTCACACCCGGCTGGTCCTCACGGGCCACCACCGTGGCGACCCCTACGCCCGCACACCGAGCCAGGGCCGCTTCCACCTCACCCAACTCAACACGGAACCCGCGAATCTTGACCTGGTCGTCACCACGCCCCAGGAACTCCAGCCGGCCGTCCGGCCGCCAGCGCACCACATCCCCGGTTCGGTACAGGCGTTGACCCGGCACGAACGGATCCGCCACGAACCGCTCCGCCGTCAGGCCGGCCTGCCCGGCATAGCCCCGCGCCAAGCCGTGCCCGCCCAGATACAACTCACCCGCAACACCGATTCCGGCCGGCCGCAGCCCGCCATCGAGCACGTACGTGCGGGTGTCGTCCATCCGGACGCCCAGGGGCACCACGCCCGCGGCGGTCTCGTCGTGGGCAAGCGGGCCGGACACCGCGAACGTGGTCGTCTCCGTCGGCCCGTACCCGTTGACCAGCACCGTCCCCCGACACGCCTGCAACATCCGCGCCGCCGCCACCGCCGGCACCGCATCCCCGCCCGTCCACACCTCACCCAAGCCCCGGAAACACTCCGGGTCCTCCTCCACCAGGACCCCGAACAGCGCCGCCGTCACCCACATCCCGGTCACGCCATAGCGCTCCACCGCCTCCCGCACCACCGGCACACTCAGCTCCTGCTGCGCCACCACCACACACCCGCCGTTCAGCAACGGCACCCACACCTCATACGTCGCCGCATCAAACGAATGCGGCGAGTGGAACAACACCCGCCCATGCGCCCCCGACCGGAACCGCTCATCGGCCGCCAGCGCCACCACCGCACCCTGCGTGACCGCCACACCCTTCGCCCGACCCGTCGAACCGGACGTGAACATCACATACGCCAACGCATCCGCCGAAGCCGCAACCGGCAACAGCGGACCGGCCTCGGCACCCGACTCCGCGTCCACCGACATCAACGGCACACCCGCATCCCGCGCCAGGTACTCCAACGACCCGTGCGTCACCACCAGACATGCACCGCTGTCCTCCACCACCTCCCGCACCCGCTCAGCCGGGAACGCGGCGTTCACCGGCACATACGCCGCTTCCGCCTTCAGCACGCCCAGCATCGCCACCAGCGCGTCCACCGACCGCCCGAGCAACAGCGCCACCCGCGACTCGACTCCCACCCCCTCATCCCGCAGCACATGAGCAAACCGCTCCGCCCGCTCCCCCAACTCCCCGTAGGTCAACACCTCATCCCCGCACACCACCGCCACCGCACCCGGACACTCCGCCACCCGCTCGGCAAACACCTCCACCACCGAACGCCCCGGCGCCACCACATCCGCGCCCGACCATTCGTCCACCACCAACGCCGACTCGGCCTCGTCCAGCAGATCCACCGCACCGAGCGCAACCCCGCCCTCGCTCGTCAACCCCACAACCGCCCGCTTCAGCCGCGCCGCCAGACGCTCCACCGTCGCCGCGTCGAACAACGCGGGATCGTAAGCAAGCGCCATGTCCAGGCTGTCGGCGCTCTCCCCCGCCACCAGAGTCAGCGCGTAAGTCGTCGCCTCCACCACCTGGACGTCCCGCAGCTCCACCCCGCCACGGGCGGCCGCTTCGGCATCCACTGGGTAGTTCTCGAACACCACAAGGCTGTCGAAGAGGCTGACGCCCGCCGGCAGATCCGTCTCGATGTCCGACAACGCCACATACTCGTACTGCCGCGCCTCGACCTGCTCCCGCTGAAGACGCTGCAGCCACTCCCCCACCGACTGCCCCGGAGCCACATCCACACGCACCGGGAGCGTGTTGATGAACAACCCGACCATGTCCTCCGCCCCCGCCAGATCAGCGGGCCGCCCGGACACCGTCGCCCCGAACACCACATCCCGCACGCCCGCACACTGCGACAACACCAACGCCCAGGCACCTTCCACCACCACACTCGGCGTCACCCGATACCGCCGCGCAAACGCCCGCACCCCCTCCCACACCTCACCCGACAGCGACACCACAACCCGCTCACCCGACTGCCCCTGATACGCCCCCTCAGGAACCCGGTCGAACGGCAACCCCACCGGCTCCCCGAACCCCGCCAACACCCCACGCCAGAACTCCCGACCCGCCACCTGATCCTGCCGGCCCAACCACTCCACATAATTCCGGAAATCGCCCCGCACAACCGGCTCCCGACCTCCTGTTCCCTCCCCGCTCAACGCCGCGTATTCCGCCAGTACATCCGACAGGAATGCCGCGCTGCTCCAGCCGTCCATCAACAGATGATGGAACGTCCACACCACCCGCACCGCAGAATCCGACAACCGCACCACAGCCACCCGCATCAGCGGCGCCGCACCCAACTCGAATCCCCTAGCCCGGTCCTCCGCCAAAAACACCCGCAACCGCTCCTCCTGCACCACCCCATCCACATCAGACCAGTCCAACGCCACCACCGGCACCCTCACCTCACGGTGCACCACCTGCACCGGCTCACCCAACCCCTCCCACACCACCGACACCCGCAACGCATCCGAACGCCCCACCACCCGCTGCCACGCCCGACCCAACAAACCGCCATCCCGCACACCCTCAACCACAAAGGCCAACTGCTCCACATATGCACCCGAACCCGGCTCCGCCAAGGCATGAAATACCATCCCCGCCTGCAGCGGAGTCAGCGGATAAACATCCTCCACATCCCGCCCGTCCCCCGCCAACGCATCAACCTGCTCCTGAGACAACGAAACCAACGGGAAATCCGACGGAGAACAACCCCCGACACCCACCCCAGAACAATGCTCCGCAAACGCCACCAACTCAGCCACGAAATCCTCGGCCAACCCCCGCACCGTCGCCTCGTCATGCAAACCAGCGGAATAGGCCCAGGAAAAGACGAGGCTGCCCTCGTGGACGCCTGCGGTGATGTCCAGGACGTGGGTGCGCTGTGCTCGGGGGCTGTGTTCGCCGCCGGGGTTGAGGGTGGTGGACAGGTACCAGGCGGCGTCGCCACCGGCGGCCATGTCTATCCGTCCGAGGTAGTTGAAGGTGATCTGCGGCTCCGGGGCATCGTCCAGTACCCGGCCGGGGCCCTCGGGAGTACTGAGGTAGCGCAGCGCGCCGTAGCCCACGCCCCGGTCCGGCACCGCGCGCAGCTGCTCCTTCACGGACTTCACCGCGGCTGCCCAGTCTCCCTGCGTGGGGAGTTCCAGAGCCATGGGGTAGAGAGAGGTGAACCAGCCTGCCGTGCGGGTGAGGTCGAGGTCGTCGAAGAGCTCCTCGCGGCCGTGGCCCTCCAGGTGCACCGCCACCCGGTCATCGCCGGTCCAGGTGCGCAGGGTGCGGGCGAGCGCGGTCAGGAGCACCTCGTTGACCTGGGTGCGGTAGGCGGCCGGTGCGCGCGTGAGCAGGATGTCGGTGCTCTCCGGGGTCAGGGACAGGAAGACGGACCGTTGCGCGGCGACGCTGTTGTCGCCGCCGGGCGTGTCGAGGGGGAGGTCCGTGCGGGCGCCGTCGGTGACGGATCGCCAGTAGGGCAGCTGGTCGTCGAAGCCTCCTGCCGCCGTGTGGACGGCTAGGCGGTCGGCCCACTGATGTACGGACGTGGTCTTGGAGCCGAGGTCGACGGACGTGCCCGCGGCGGCCTGCTCGTAGGCGTGCTGGAGGTCTTCCAGGAGGATGCGCCAGGTCACGCCGTCGACCAGCAGGTGGTGGGCCACGATCAGGGCCTGTATGGGGTGTGCGGGGCCGTGGTCGCCGACCAGGACTCGCACCAGCGGTCCGTCCTGGAGCCGGAATCCGGTCTGGGCATCCTCGCACAGCCGTTCCCAGTTCTGGCCGGGGCGGCTCAGGTCGTGGACGGTGAGAACGCTGTCGGTGTCGAGGCTTTCGCGGATGTGCCCTGTCCAGCCGCCGCCTTCGGGGCCGACGGCGCCGGCGGTGTCGGTGCGGGGGAACGTCAGGCGCAGTGCGTCGTGGTGGCGGAGGAGGGCCTCCACGGCGTGGCGCAGCGCGCTCAGATCGGTGCCGGCGGGCAGTTCGAGCGCCATAGCCATGTTGAAGTGCTCGGGCGCCGTGGTGTGGGTGTCGAAGAACCAGTGGCGGATGGGGGTGGCGGTGACACGGCCCGTGACGGTGCTCTGGTCCGCGGTGCGGGTGGCGCCGTCGGCGTCCTGCCGTCCAGGTGCGGTGGCGAGGTGCTCGGCGAGTGCGGCGACGGTCTGGCGGGCGAAGATGTCGCGGGAGGAGAGGTCGAGGCCGGCGCGGCGGGCGCGGGAAACGACCTGCAGGCTGAGAATGGAGTCGCCGCCGAGGTCGAAGAAGTTGTCCTCGGCGCCCACCCGGTCGGTTCCCAGCACGGTGGCCCAGATGCCGGCCAGGGTCTCCTCCACCGTGGTGCGCGGTGCCACGTAGGTGCTGCTGGTGCCGAACTCGGGTTCCGGCAGCGCCTTGCGGTCGATCTTTCCGTTGGTATTCAGGGGGAGGGCGGCCAGCTGGACGACGGCGGAGGGCACCATGTAGTCGGGCAGTGCCGCGCGCGCATGGGCGAGGAGTTCGCCGGCATCGAGGAGTCCGCCAGTGCCGGTGTCCGCTCCCGTGGGCACGGTGTAAGCGACGAGCCGCCGGACGCCGGAGGCGTCCTGGTGGACGGTGGCGTGGGCCTGCGCGACGCTCTCGTGCGCGGTGAGCACGGCCTCGACCTCGCCGGGCTCGATGCGGAAGCCGCGCACCTTCACCTGGTCGTCGGCGCGGCCGACGAACTCCAGCTGCCCGTCCTTGCGCCGGCGCACCACGTCGCCGGTGCGGTAGAGGCGGGTGCCGAGGTCGTAGGGGTTGGCGACGAAGCGGCCGGCGGTGAGTCCCGGCCGCTCCAGGTAGCCGCGGGCCAGGCTGAGGCCCGCGATGTAGAGCTCTCCCGCGACGCCGGCGGGGACGGGCCTGAGCGCCTCGTCAAGCACGTAGGCGCGGGTGTTGGCGACGGGTGAGCCGATGGGCGGCACTCCGGAGCCGGGCTCGAGGGGGGCGCTCATCGTCGCGCAGACGGTGGTCTCGGTGGGGCCGTACGCGTTGACGAAACGGCGTCCGCGCGACCAGCGGTCGACCACCTCGGGGGCGCAGGCCTCACCGGCGACAACCATGGTCACGTCGGGGGCGACGGCGTCCTCGTCGAGGGTCGCCACCAGCGCCGGGGGGAGCGTCACGTGGGTCACCTCCCTCAGGGCGGTGACCTCGCTCAGGCGGCCGCCGCGCTCGCCGCCGGCCGTGTCCTCCGGGTCGACCACGAGTGCCGCACCGGTCAGCAGGGCCATGCACAGTTCCCACCAGGCGGCGTCGAAGCCCGGTGAGGCGAACTGGAGCACGCGGCTCGTCCTGTCGACGCCGAGGCGTTCTCGCTGGGTCAGGGACAGGCTGGCGACTCCGGCGTGGGTGACGACCACGCCTTTGGGGCGGCCTGTGGAGCCGGAGGTGTAGATGATGTAGGCGCCGTTGGCGGCGCTGACCGGGACGGTGAGGTGCGCGGGTGAGTGCTCCCGGAGGAGGGCCGCGGTGGCGGGGTCGTCGAGGACGAGGACCTGCACGCCCGGCTCGACCGGCAGCTCCCGGGCAAGTTCCCGCCAGGTGAGGACCACGTCGGCGCGGCAATCGCCGAGGACGTACTCGATGCGGTCCAGCGGGTAGGAGGGGTCGACGGGTACGTAGATTCCTCCGGCCTTCAGTACGGCGAGGACCGCGACGATCAGGTCGACGCTGCGGGGCAGTACCAGGCCGACGCGGGACTCGACGGCGACGCCGCTGCGGACGAGGAGGCGGGCGAGGCGGTCGGTGCGTTCGTCCAGCTCGCGGTAGGTGAGCAGGTCCTCGTCGCTGACCACGGCGAGTGCGTCGGGGTCGGCGGCGACCCGCTCGGCGAACAGCTCGGGGATCGACTTCGGGTCGTGCTCGCAGGTGGTGTCGTTCCACTCGGCGAGGAGTTGCCGTGTCTCGGTCTCCGACAGCAGCGCGGTGTCGGTGAGGCGCTGGCCCGGTGCGGCGGTGACCGCCTCGGCCAGGGTGAGCCAGTGTCCGGTGAGCTGCTTGATGGTCGACTCGTCGAACACGTCGGTGTCGTATTCGACGGCGGCGAGGAGTCCGCCCTCGGGGCGCTCGTAGAAGCTGAGGGCGAGGTCGAACTGGGAGGCGTCCCGGGTGGTGGGCAGTTCCCGCGCGTGCAGGCCGGGGAGGTCGAAGGTGGTGTCGGGGGTGTTCTGGAGCACGATCATGGCCTGCACCAGCGGGGTACGGCTGGTGTCCCGCTCCGGCGCCAGCTCCTCGATCAGACGGCTGAACGGCACGTCCTGGTGCGCGAACGCGTCAAGGACGGTCTCCTTCACCTCCTCCAGCAGCTCACCGAACGAGCGCGACTCGTCGATCCGCGAACGCAGCACGAGCGTATTGACGAAGAAACCGACCAGCCCCTCCAACTCCGCCCGCTCCCGGCCGGAGACCGCCGTACCCACGGCCACATCCCGCTGCCCGCTGTAACGCGACAGCAGCAGCTGCGTCAGGGCCGTCAACACCATGAACAAGCTCGCCCCGCCGGACCGCCCCACCCGCACCAGGTCCCCGGCCACCTCGGCCGGCACCTCGAACACCCACGTCGACCCCGCCGACGACCGCACCGCCGGACGCGGACGGTCCGTCGGCAGCTCCAACGGCTCCAACCCCGCCAACTGACCCCGCCAGTACCCGAGTTGTCCCTCCAACGCATCCCCGGCCAACCGCTCCCGCTGCCACACCGCATAGTCCCCGTACTGCACCGGCAGCCCCGGCAGCACTGCCTCCTCACCCCGCACCGCAGCCGCATACAACGCGCTCAGCTCACGCGTCACCACCCCCATCGACCAGCCATCGGTGACGATGTGATGCAACGACAGCACCAGCACGTGCTCCGAGACCGACTCCCGCACCACCAGCACCCGCATCAGCGGACCGGTCCGCAGGTCGAACGGAGTCATCGCCTCACGGCGCAGCGCCTCCTCCACATGATCGGGCGCCGGCTCCACGAGGCGTACGGGGACATCCAACATCTCATGCACGACCTGAACGCCCTGGCCGTCGTACGAGTCGAAGGTCGTGCGCAGCGCCTCGTGCCGGGCGACCAGGCCGTTCACCGCGGCCCGGAGTGCCGCGACGTCCAGCGCGCCGGTCAAGCGCAGGGTCGCGAACACGTTGTACTCACCGGCGCCGGGGGCGAAGTCGTCCAGGAACCACAGGCGTTCCTGCGCGAACGACAGCGGCAGCGCGCCGTCTCGGGCGACGCGCACGAGGGGTGCGCTGTCGGTAGCGGGCGTGCCGGTGGTGCGGTCCACGGCTGCCGCCACGTCGGCCAGCCGGGGGGCTTCGAACAGGACGCGCAGGGAGAGTTCGGCGCCGAGCGCGGTGCGGATGCGGCTGATGACACGGGTGGCGAGCAGCGAATGGCCGCCGAGGTCGAAGAAGTCGTCCTCGGCGCCTATGCGTTCGGCGCCCAGCACCTCCGTCCAGATCGCGGCCAGCGCCTCCTCGGTGGCGGTGCGCGGCGCGACGTAGTCGGCGGTCTCGTGCCACTGGGGTGCGGGCAGCGCGCGGCGGTCGAGCTTGCCGCTGGTGGTGAGCGGCAGCCGGTCCATGGTGACGAACGCCGAGGGCACCATGTAGGAGGGCAACGTGTCGCGTACGTGGGCGCGCAGCGCGGGGGCGTCCGGTGCGTCCTGGTCGGGTGCCGGGACGACGTATCCGACGAGCCGGGCGGAGCCGTTCGGGTCCTCGCGGGCCGCGACGGCGCTCTCGGAGACGGCGGGGTGGGCGCGCAGGGCCGCCTCGACCTCGCCGGGTTCGATGCGAAAGCCGCGCACCTTCACCTGGTCGTCGGCGCGGCCGAGGAGTTCGAGGGTGCCGTCGGCGGTCCAGCGGGCCAGGTCGCCGGTGCGGAAGAGACGTTCGGAGGGCGTGAAGGGGCTGGGGACGAAGCGCTCCGCGGTCAGTGCGGGGCGGCCGGCGTAGCCGCGGGCCAGGCCGGTGCCCGCGATGTACAGCTCCCCGGGGACGCCGGCCGGGACGGGGCGCAGACGGCGGTCCAGGACGTACGCCTGGTTGTTCCAGATGGGCGTGCCGGCGCGGATGTCGCCGCCGTCGGCCTGCCAGGCGAGGCTGTCGGCGCTGACCTCGGAGGAGCCGTAGAGGTTGAGCAGGGTGGCGTGCGGTAGCCGTTGCCGGAAGCGGTCGGCGAGGGCGCGGGTGAGCGGCTCGCCGCTGCTGATCCAGCAGGTGCAGGAGCCCACGTCGCGCGGGTCGGCCTCGTCGAGGATGACGGACAGCAGGCTGGGCACCAGTGTCATGCGCTCCACGCGGTGCTCCGTGACCAGCCTGACGAGGGCCGCGGGGTCCTTGGCGGTCTCGTCGTCGGCGAGGACGACGGTGCCGCCGTGCAGCAGGGTGCCGAAGATCTCGGTCGCGCTGTCGAGGAAGCTGACGGCGCTCTTGGCGCACACGACGGAGGAGCTCCACTGCGGATAGGTGTCGGCGAACCACGCCCAGCGGCTGACCAGGCCGCCGTGCAGTCCGACCACGCCCTTGGGCCGTCCGGTGGAGCCGGAGGTGTAGATGACGTAGGCCGCGCTGTCGGGGGACAGGGCGACGGGCGGTGCCTGGGCGGGGCGGCGGGAGATGGCGGCGCGCTGTGTGTCCACCGCCACCAGGGTGGTCACGTCGCTGCCGGTGAACAGGCTGGTGTGGGCGTCCTCGGTGACGGCGACGCGCACGCCGCTGTCGGACAGCATGTAGCCGATGCGTTCCCCGGGGAGGGTGGGGTCCGCCGGCAGGTAGGCGGCTCCCGCCTTGAGCACGGCCAGCAAGGCCACGACGAGGTCGGCGGTGCGCGACAGGCAGACGGCGACGCGGTCCTCCTGCCGTACGCCCAGCTCGGCCAGGTGGTGCGCGAGCCGGCTGGAGCGTTCGTCCAGCTCGCGGTAGGTCAGCGCGGTGCCGCCTGCCACGAGGGCGGTGGCCTCGGGGGTACGGGCGGCCTGGGCGGCGAAGACGCCGGTGATGGTGGAGCGCGCGGGCAGGTCGGGGCGGGCGGTCGCGTTGGCCTCGGTCAGTAGGCGGTGCCGCTCGTCGTCGTCGAGCAGCGGTACGTCGTGGAGGGGGCGCTCCGGGTCGCTGCCGGCGGCGCGGGCCAGGGTGACGAAGTGGCGGGCGAGCTGGGCGGCGGTGTGGGCGTCGAACAGGTCGGTGCTGTACTCGACGGCGCAGGCGAGGGTGTCCGCCTCCTCGGTGAACTCCCAGCTGATGTCGTACTGGGCCGCGGCACGGTTGAGGGGCAGGCGTTCGGCGCGGAGATGAGCGAAATTCAGGGATTCCGCGGGGGTGTTCTGCAGAACGACGAGTGACTGCACGAGCGGTGTGCGGCTCGTGTCGCGTTCGGGTGCGAGGAGTTCCACCAGGCGTTCGAAAGGAACGTCCTGGTGGTCCAATGCCTCCAGGACGGTTTCCCGGACGTCCGCGAGGAAGCGGGAGAACGGGACGTTCTCGTCGACGTGCGATCGCAAAGCGAGGATGTTGATGAAGAATCCGACGAGGTCTTCCAGTTCGGCCCGGTCCCGCCCGGGAACGGCGGTGCCGACGGCGATGTCGTCCTGGTTGCTGTAACGGGCCGTGAGCAGTTGGACCAGGGCGGTCAGGACGACGAACAGGCTGGCGCCATGGGTGCGGCTCAGCTCGCGCAGCGCGGCGGTGACGTCGGCCGGCAGCTCGAACGTGTGGGCCGCTCCGGCTCCCGTGCGCACCGCGGGACGGGGCCTGTCGGTGGGCAGCTCCAGCGGCTGGAGGCCGTCGAGCTTGTCCCGCCAGTACGCCACGTGTCCGGCCAGCGCGTCCCCGGTGAGCCGTTCGCGCTGCCAGACGGCGAAGTCCGGGTATTGCACGGGCAGTTCGGGCACCGCGGCGGCGGTGACGTCACCCTGCCGGGCGGCCGCGTAGAGGGCCTGCAGTTCGCGCAGGACGACCTCCACGGACGCGCCGTCGGTGACGATGTGGTGCATCGACAGCAGGAAGAGGTGCTCGTCGCCGGAGAGCCGCACGAGCAGGGCGCCCACCAGGGGTCCGGTCCGCAGGTCGTAGGGCTCGGCCATGCGCGCGGTGAGCAGGCGTTCGCCTTCCGCGGTGCGCGTGTCCTCGGGGGTGCCGGAGAGGTCGATCAGCTCGAAGGGCAGCTCCAGGGAGGGGTGCACGATCTGGCGGCCGACGCCGTCGACCGTGTCGAACGTCGTCCTCAGGGACTCGTGCCGGGTGACGAGGGCCTCCAGCGCGGACCGCAGCGCGTCGGCGTCGAGTTCGCCGGTCAGCCGGAGGCTCACCCCGGAGTTGTTCCCGGTGCCGCGAGGGTGGAACTCCTCAAGGAACCACAGGCGTTGCTGTGCGAAGGACAGCGGCAGGACGCCGTCGCGGTGGGCCGGCTCGATGGTCCTGCGCCGGACGCGGCCCGCGAGCCGGTTGCGGAGCCTTTGCTGCACGTGCTCCGGCAGTGAACTGATCCGGCTCGCGCGCGACGGCTCCGCGTCCATGAAAGCTCCTCAGAGACTAGGAAAGGGCATGGCGAAAAGGGCAGGGGAAAACAGGCGCACGCCGTAGGAAGGGGAAACTCCCCGTCGCCTTGCGGCGCGCACACGCTCGTTGCTCGGGAAAAGGCCGCTATTGGATTTCGTCGTCTGCCATCGACATTTCGATCTCCTCGAGGATCACGTCCTCGATGTGGAGAGCGAGCCGCGCGACCGTCGGGTGGTCGAACACAATGCGTGCCGATGGATTGATGTCGAACACGCTTCGGACCCTACCAACCACCCGGAGACTGAGGACCGAGTTTCCACCCAGACTAAAGAAGTCGTCCTCGACGCCGACCCTTTCCAGGCCGAGGACGTCGGCCCAGATCTCCGCCATGGCCTCCTCCGTGGCGGTGCGCGGCGCGACGTAGGACTCCCGGTCGCCGTATTCGGGCGCGGGGAGGGCCCTGCGGTCGAGTTTGCCGTTGGTGGTGAGCGGCAGCTGGTCCAGGGCGACGAACGCGGAGGGCACCATGTAGTCGGGCAGCTTCGCCCGAACGGCCTCGCGCAGCGCGGACTCGTCGAAGGCCGTGCGGTCGGCGGGCACCACGTAGGCGACCAGCCGCTTGTCGCCCGGCTGGTCCTCCCGGACGACCACGGCTCCCTGGGCCACGCGGGCGTCCTGCGCCACCAGCGTCTCGACCTCGCCCGGCTCGATGCGGAAGCCGCGGATCTTCACCTGGTCGTCGGCGCGGCCGAGGTATTCGAGCTTTCCCGTCCGGTTCCAGCGTGCGACATCCCCGGTGCGGTACATCCGCTCTCCTTCGCTGCCGAACGGGCTGGCGACGAACCGGAGGGAGCTGAGGCCGGCCCGGTCGAGGTAGCCGCGGGCGAGCCCGCCGCCGCTGATGTACAGCTCGCCGGAGCCGCCGGGCGGCACCGGCCGCAGCGCGGCGTCCAGGACGTAGGCGCGCAGGTGCGGGAGCGCGGTTCCGATGACGCTGCCCGCACCGGCGTCGGCGAAGACGGGTTCGGCGGGCTGGCTCGTGACGTGCACCGTGGTCTCGGTGATGCCGTACATGTTCACCATGACGGGGCCGCCGGATCCCGAGCGCTCCACCCAGCCGCGGATCCGCCGCCAGTCGAGCGCCTCGCCGCCGAAGACGACGGTGCGCAGCGCGAGCCGTTCGCGCAGCCCGGGGGCCTGCTCCAGTTCCTCGGAGAGCCGGTAGAAGGCCGACGGCGTCTGATTGAGCACGGTGACGCCCTCGGCGGCGAGGAGCCGCGCGAAGTCGGCGGGCGAGCGGGCGACGTCCTGGGGGACCACCACGAGCCGACCGCCGTAGACCACCGCGCCCCACAGTTCCCACACGGAGAAGTCGAACGCGCAGGAGTGGAAGAGCGTCCACACGTCGTCGGGGCCGAACCTGAACTCGCCCTGGGTGGCGGCCAGCAGCCGGGTGACGTTGCCGTGCGTCAGGACGGTGCCCTTGGGGCGGCCGGTGGAGCCCGAGGTGTAGATGACGTACGCCGCGGACTCGGCGGGCACGGTGCGCGGCGCCGGCCCGGAGGCTGCCGGTTCCGCTGCCTGGTCCACGGCGTGGGCCGTCTCCGGGTCGTCGAGCACGACGCTGCGGTCGCGCACCTGCGGAGGCAGGTGCCGGGCCGACTCCCGGTAGGTGAGCACGGTCTGGGCGCCGCTGTCGGTGAGCACGTACCGCAGGCGTTCCGCCGGGGAGTTCGGGTCCACCGGCACATAGGCGGCGCCGGCCTTCAGCACCGCCAGCACGGCGACGACGAGTTCGGTCGACCGCGGCAGGACGAGGCCCACGCGCGACTCGGTGCCGACGCCCCGCGCCGCGAGGAAGGACGCCAGTTTCCCGGCCCGCGCGTCGAGTTCGCCGTACGAGAGGGTCTCGCCTTGGAAGGTGACGGCGGGCGTGGTGGGGCGGCTTCGGGCCTGTTCTTCGAACATGGCGACGAGCGAGGGGGCGGGGGACCCGGTGTCGCCCGTGTCGTTCCAGGTGGTGAGGACCCGGCCGCGCTCCTCGTCGCTGAGCAGCTCGATCTCCCGCAGCGGTGCGGAGGGCGCCTTGGTGATCCGGCGCGCGAGGGTGAGCCAGTGGGCGGTGAGCTGCTCGATGGTGGAGTGGTCGAACAGCTCGCTGTGCACGACCACCGCCTCCAGGGAGCCGTCGGGCCGCTCCTGGTACTCCATGTGGAGGTCGAACTGGGTGGTGTCGCGGGGCGGCACGAACTCGCGGGAGGAGAGGCCGGGGAGGTCGAAGGTGGTGTCGGGGGTGTTCTGGAGCACGATCATGGCCTGCACCAGCGGGGTACGGCTGGTGTCCCGCTCCGGCGCCAGCTCCTCGATCAGACGGCTGAACGGCACGTCCTGGTGCGCGAACGCGTCAAGGACGGTCTCCTTCACCTCCTCCAGCAGCTCACCGAACGAACGCGACTCGTCGATCCGCGAACGCAACACGAGCGTATTGACGAAGAAACCGACCAGCCCCTCCAACTCCGCCCGCTCCCGGCCGGAGACCGCCGTACCCAGGGCCACATCCCGCTGCCCGCTGTAACGCGACAGCAGCAGCTGCGTCAGGGCCGTCAACACCATGAACAAGCTCGCCCCGCCGGACCGCCCCACCCGCACCAGATCCCCGGCCACCTCGGCCGGCACCTCGAACACCCACGTCGACCCCGCCGACGACCGCACCGCCGGACGCGGACGGTCGGTGGGCAGCTCCAGCGGCTCCAGACCCGCCAACTGCTCACGCCAGTAAGCCAACTGCTCCTCAAGCGCATCCCCGGCCAGCCGCTCCCGCTGCCACACCGCATAGTCCCCGTACTGCACCGGCAGCCCCGGCAGCACTGCCTCCTCACCCCGCACCGCCGCCGCGTACAACGCGCTCAGCTCACGCGTCACCACCCCCATCGACCAGCCATCGGTGACGATGTGATGCAACGACAGGGCAAGGATGTGCTCTGTGGGTGTAGTCCGTACGAGCAGCACCCGCATCAGCGGACCGGTCCGCAGGTCGAACGGAGTCGTCGCCTCACGGCGCAGCGCCTGCTCCACATGATCGGGCGCCGGCTCCACGAGGCGTACGGGGACATCCAACATCTCATGCACGACCTGAACGCCCTGGCCGTCGTACGAGTCGAAGGTCGTGCGCAGCGCCTCGTGCCGCGCGACCAGGCCGTTCACCGCGGCCCGGAGTGCCGCGACGTCCAGTGCGCCGGTCAAGCGCAGGGTGGTCATCAGGTTGTACTCGACGGAGTCCGGGGCGAAGTCGTCCAGGAACCACAGGCGTTCCTGCGCGAACGACAGCGGCAGCGCGCCGTCTCGGGCGACGGGCACGAGGGGTGCGCTGTCCGGGGTGTCGTCCTCGCCCGTGGTGAGCACAGCCGCCAGACGGGCCACCGTGGGCTCGTCGAACAGCACGCGCGGGGAGAGGGCGGCGCCCAGCGCGGTGCGGATGCGGGAGACGACCTTGAGACTGGAGATGGAGTCGCCGCCGAGGTCGAAGAAGTTGTCGTGGACCGAGGGCCGCGGGACGCCGAGCACCTCCGCCCAGATGGCGGCCAGCGTCTCCTCGGCCGCGGTGCGCGGAGCGACGGCGGGTGTCTCCTCGTTCCGGGCCGCGGGCGCGGGCAGTGCCTTGCGGTCCAGCTTGCGGTTCGCGGTCAGCGGCAGTTCCTCCAGCACCACGAACGCGGCCGGGACCATGTACTCCGGGAGCTGTCCGGCGAGTTGGGCGCGGACCGCGTCCACCGTCGGCCCGGCGCCCGGCTCCGGCACGAGGTAGGCCACCAGCCGCTTCGCGCCGGGCTGGTCCTCACGGGCGGCGACCGCCGCCTGCCCGACGCCCGGGCAGCGGGTCAGCGCGGCCTCGATCTCACCGAGTTCGATGCGGTGGCCGCGCACCTTGACCTGGTCGTCACCGCGACCGGCGTACTCCAGCACCCCGTCCGGCCGCCACCGCACCACATCCCCCGTGCGGTACAGGCGCTGCCCCGGGGTGAACGGGTCGGCGACGAACCGCTCGGACGTCAGCGCGGACCGTCCGTGATAGCCGCGGGCCACGGCCGGCCCGCCGAGGTAGAGCTCGGCCCACACCCCCACCGGCACCGGGCGCAGCCGGGCGTCCAGCAACCGCACGGTCCTGCCGGACAGCGGCCGCCCGATCGGCACCACCGCACCGGCGGGCGGCTTCTCCTGGTCCGCGAACCAGCCCGTCGCGTACACGGTGGCCTCGGTCGGACCGTAGATGTTGGCCACCCGCGCACCGGGCAGCACCTGCCCGATCCGCTCCGCCAGGCTGGTGGGGAAGGCCTCGCCGCACATCAGCACGTGCCCGGCCGTGACGTTCAGTCCGTCCTCGGCCACCACCGCGGCGAGCGCGGAGGGCACCGCCGAGATGAGGCTGCCGGACCAGCCCTCCTCCCGCTCGGCCAGCTCCAGCACGTCCCGCGCCACCTCCAGCGTGCCGCCGGCCACCAGCGTGCCGAAGAACTCGAACACCGACACGTCAAAGTTCAGCGAGGTGGAGAAGAACACTCGCGCGAACATGTCCTCACCCAGCGACAGCGCCCAGTCCAGCAGCGAGGACAGCGCCGCATGGGAGATCACCACGCCCTTGGGGCGGCCTGTCGACCCGGAGGTGTAAATGGTGTACGCCGCCGACTCCAAGGGCGGTTCCTCGAACGCCGCCGACTCCACGGGCTCCGTCGGGAGTGCGTCGACCCGCAGCAGGTGCACGTTCTCCACCACCGGCACGCGGTCGGCCAGCGTCGACTCGGTCAGGACGATGCGCACTCCGGAGTCGGCCACCATGAACGCCAGCCGCTCCGCAGGGTACTCAGGGTCCAGCGGTACGTAGGCGCCGCCGGCCCGCAGTACGGCCAGGACCGCCACCACCCCATCCGCCGACCGGGCCATACACACGCCCACCCGCGACTCCACCCCGACACCGGCACCCCGCAGCACGCCCGCCAGCCGCTCCACCCGCTCGCCCAGCTCGCGGTAGGTCAGCGACACATCCCCGCACACCACCGCCACCGCATCCGGGCGCGCCACGACCCGTTCCCGGAACAGTTCCACGACCGAGTGCCGTGGTGCCGTGCTCTCCCCCACCGACGCGGCCTCCAGCCGACGCAGCTCCTGCTCCGGCACCAGCGGCAACATACCCAGCGCTGTGTCCGCATGGTCGGTGAGCGTGGCGAGCAGGTGCTCGAGGTGGGCCGCGATGCCCTCGGCCGTGCGGGTGTCGAACAGGTCCGGGTCGTAACCGAGGTCGAAGCTCACCCGGTCACCCGAGTACGCGGTCAGGGTCAGCGGGTAGTTGGTCGCTTCGGTGACGTGGATGTCGCGGAGGGAGACGCCGTACTGCTCGGCGGCGCCTGCGCTGACGGGATAGTTCTCGAAGACCAGCAGGCTGTCGAAGAGGGCGGTGCCGGCGGGCAGGTCCGTCTCGATGTCGCTGAGCGCGATGTGCTCGTGCTGACGCGACTGCGCCTGTCGCTCCTGGAGGCCGCGCAGCCACTGGGCGACGGGCCGGTCCCGGTCCACGTCCACCCGCACGGGCAAGCTGTTGATGAACAGGCCCAGAATGTCCTCGGCGCCGGGCAGGTCGTCAGGGCGGCCGGACACGGTGGATCCGAAGACGACATCACGGGCGCCGCAGTAGTGCGACAGCAGCAGGGCCCACGCCCCCTGCACAACCGCGTTGACGGTGATCCGGTGGGTGCGGGCGAAGTCGTCGATCCGGCGGGACAGATCGTCCGAGGTGACGCGCGCGATGTGCGCCGTCGACTGGCCCAGATGCGCCTGGTCCGTGACCCGGTCGTAGGGCAGGCGCAGCGGCTGCGCGAACCCCGCCATCCGTGCGCGCCAGAAGTCCACGGCCGTGGCGTGATCACGCTCGGCGAGCCATTCGAGGTACGTGCGGAACGGGCCCCGCGTCCTCGTGCGGGCCGCCGCACCCCCACCGCTCATCGCCGCGTACTCGGCCAGCACGTCGGACAGCAGCGCCGCCGTGCTCCAGCCGTCCAGCAGCAGGTGGTGGAAGGTCCATACGACGTGCACGCGCCGCGGGGCCAGCCGGACGAGCGTCAGCCGCATCAGCGGCGGCGTCTCCAGGTCGATGCCCTGTGCGCGGTCCGCCGCCAGCAGCTCCCGGAGCGCGTCCTGCTGTTCCCCGGGGCCGCGGTCGCTCCAGTCCAGCATGCGCACAGGCACCAGCGGCCTGCGGTGCACCACCTGGACGGGCTCACGTACGCCTTGCCAGGCCACGGCGACCCGCAGGCTGTCGGACCGGTCGACGACGCGCTGCCAGGCCCGCGCCAGGGTGCCGGGGTCGTCCGCGCCGTCCACGGCGAAGGAGAACTGCTCGCGGTAGGCGGCGGAGGCGGGTTCGGCCAGAGCGTGGAAGACCATGCCGGCCTGCAACGCGGTGAGCGGGTAGATGCTCTCCACGGTGGTGCCGTCACCGGCCAGCCGGTCCACTTCTCCCTGGTCGAGGCCGACCAGGGGGAAGTCCGAGGGGGTGCAGCCGCCGGCGCCGTCCTCCGCGCAGTGCCGCAGGAATCCGGTCAGCTCGGCCACCATCGCGTCGGCGAGCCGCCGGACGGTCTCCGGGCGGTGCAGTCCCCGCGAGTACGACCAGCTGAGGGTCATACGGCCGTCCTGGACGCCGCCCACGACATCGAGGACGTGGGGGCGCTGTTCGGCGAGGCTGTGCTCGCCGCCGGGGTTCAGCCGTGCCCGGCGGTACCAGCCGTGCTCGCCGCCGATCCCGTCGAACTGCCCCAGGTAGTTGAAACTCACCTCGGGGCGCGGCGGCTCGCCCATGCGCTCCGCGACGGCGGGGTCCCGGCTCAGGTGGTGCAGCGCGCCGTAGCCGACTCCGCGGTCGGGTACTGCCCGCAACTGCTCCTTCACCGACTTCACCGTCGCCGCCCAGTCGCCGTCCTCGGGCAGCCGCAGGGTGACCGGGTACATGGAGGTGAACCATCCGACGGTGCGGGTGAGGTCGATGTCGTCGAAGAGCTCCTCGCGACCGTGCCCCTCCAGATGCACCGCCGTGCGCTCCCGCCCGGTCCAGCCACGCAGGGTGCGCGCGAGGGCGGTCAGGAGGATGTCGTTCACCTGGGTGCGGTACACCCCCGGCACGTGGTGCAGGAGCGCCTCCGTCTGTTCGGCGCCGAGCGTGACCGACACCGTGTCCTGGGACGCCACGGTGTTGTCCCCGCCGGGCGTGTCGAGCGGCACGGTGGTGGGCGCGCCGGCCGTCGCCTCGCGCCAGTACGCCGCCTGCTCCGCGAAGCCGCCGTCCTCGACGTGCCGGTTGAGCCGCTCCGCCCACTGCCGCACCGAAGTGGTCTTGCCACCCAGGTCGCAGGGGGCGCCCGTGCGCAGCTGCTCGTAGGCGTTGGCGAGGTCCTCCAGCAGGATGCGCCAGGACACGCCGTCCATCACCAAGTGGTGCGCCACGATCAGCAGCCGTACGGCGCCCTGCGGACCGGTGTGCCCGGCCAGGACGCGCACGAGCGGGCCTCGCTCCAGGTCGAGCCCGGTCTGGGCCCGCGCGGTCAGCTCGCGCCAGTGCGCCTCGGCGTCCGCCGATGCGGCCAGGGGGTGCACGGTGAAGACCGCGTCGAGGTCGAGCTCGGGCAGGATGCGCCCCGACCAGCCGTCCTCGGCGCGGGTGAAGACGCTGCGCAGCGCGTCGTGCCGGGCAAGGACCGCGGCCACGGCCGTGCGCAGCAGCTCCGGCCGGGTTCCGGGGGCGAGCTCGCACTCCATGGCCATGTTGAAGTGCGCCGGTGCGACGGGGTGGGTGGCGAAGTACCACTCGCGGATCGGGGTGGTCGCCACCGGCCCGGACACAGTGCCCTGCTCGGCCGGCGGGGCGGCGGGCCGGGCCGCGTCGGCCTCGCCCGCGACGGCGGCGAGGCCGGCGATCGTCTGCCGCAGGAACACGTCACGGGAGGTGATCCCCAGCCCCGCCCGGCGGGCCCGCGACACGACCTGGATGCTCAGGATCGAGTCCCCGCCCAGCGCGAAGAAGTTGTCGTCGACGCCGACCCGCGGCAGGCCGAGCACCTCGGCCCAGATGTCACAGAGGACCTGCTCGGTCCCCGTCCGCGGCGCCACGTGAGCGTCGTCGCCGCCGGCCGGGGGTGCGGGCAGCGCCCTGCGGTCGATCTTCCCGCTGGTGTTGACGGGCAGCTCCGGGAGCGCGACGAACGCCGAGGGCACCATGTAGTCGGGCAGCTCGGCCACCGCGAAGCGGCGCAGCTCGTCCCGGGACGGGATCTCCCGGCCCGCGCGCGGTACGAGATAGGCGACGATCTGCTTGATGCCGGGGCGGTCCTCCCGTACCACGACCGCGGCCCGCTCGACCGTGTCGTGCCCACGCAGAACGGCCTCGATCTCTCCCGGCTCGATGCGCAGCCCCCGGATCTTCACCTGGTCGTCGCTGCGGCCGACGAACTCCAGCTGCCCTTCCGCGCGTCGGCGCACCACGTCGCCCGTGCGGTACAGCCGCTCCCCTGTGCCGAAGGGGTCGGCGACGAACCGCTCCGCCGTCAGGCCACTGCGTCCCTGGTAGCCGCGGGCGAGCCCGGCGCCCGCGACGTACAGCTCCCCGGGGACTCCGGGCGGCACGGGACGCAGCAAGTTGTCGAGGACGTACACGCGGGAAGCGCCGGCGGGACCCCCGATAGGCGGAGCCACCCCGCCGCCAGGGGCAAGCCGGCCGCTCATGGTCGCGACGACGGTCACCTCCGTGGGGCCATAGGCGTTCACCATCGTGCGCCCGCCCGCCCAGCGGTCCACCAGGGCGGCGTCGCACGCCTCCCCTCCGGACAACAGCACGCGCAGGTCCGGCACGTCCGCGGAGGGAATGCTGCCGAGCACGGTCGGCGGTATCAGCGCGTGCGTGACGGACGCCGCGCGCAGCACGCCCAGCAGATCGTCCCCGACAAGCGGGCCCTCGACCGAGGGGACGACCAGGGCGCCGCCCCCGCCGAAGGCCATCAGCAGTTCCAGCACGGACGCGTCGAAACTCGCAGACGCCAGCTGGAGTACGCGCGCGGTGCCGTCCACGGCGCAGCGCCGCACCAGGGCGGTGACGAAGGCCGCCAGCCCTCGGTGCGGTACAACGACGCCCTTGGGCCGCCCGGTCGACCCGGAGGTGTAGATGACGTACGCGGCGGCGGTCAGCGGCACGTCGACGCGGGGATCCGCCGCGGGCTGCCGCGTCGTCTCGGCGACGACGTCCGCGTCGTCCACGACGACGGCTCGCGCGCTGCCCAGGGGGAGACCGGCCACCAGGTCCCCGCGCGTCAGCACCACACCCGCGCCGCTGTCGCGCAGTACGTACGCCAGCCGCTCCTCGGGCAGGGCGGGGTCGACGGGCACGTACACGCCACCCGCCTTGACCACGGCCAGCACCGTGACCACCCAGTCGACCGAACGCGGCAGGACGACCGCCACGCGTGACTCGGGGGCCACGCCGCGCGCCGCGAGCACGCGTGCCAGCCGGTTGGCGCGGGCGTCCAGTTCGGCGTAGGTGAGCGAGACGGTGTCCGCCAGCACGGCCACGCTGTCCGGGTGCTCGGCGACCCATGCGCGCAGCAGCTCGGCCAAGGTGGCCTCCGGCACCTCGGCCTCCGCGCCCAAGCTCCACTCGGAGGTCGTGCGGGAACGCTCGTCCTGGGACAGCATCTCGATCCGGGACAGCGGCAGGGAGTGGCTGTCGACGAGCTCACGGGCCAGCGTGACCCAGTGGCGGCACAGCTGCTCGATGGTGCGGGCTTCGAACAGATCAGTGTTGTACTCCAGTTCGCCGGACAGGCCGTCGTCGTGCTCCCAGAATTCAAGGGTCACGTCGAAGCGGGAGGTGTCGCGCGGAACGAAGACGCGCTCGGCGTGCGCCCCGGCGAAGTCCCCCAGCCCGCCGAGCGCGTTCTGCAGGACGACGACCGCCTGCACGAGCGGTGTCCTGCTGGGGTCGCGCTCCGGCGCGAGTGCGTCGACCAGCCGGTCGAAGGGCACGTCCTGGTGGGCGAAGGCACCGAGTGTGCTGTCGCGCACGACGGCGAGCAGGTCACGGAAAGTGCGGCTCTCGTCGATCCGGGAGCGCAGCACAAGGGTGTTCACGAAGAAGCCGAGCATGTGCTCGGTCTCTTCCCTCTCCCGGCCCGAGGTGACGGTGCCCACCGCCACGTCCCGCTGTCCCGTGTACCGGGACAGGAGCAGCTGCGTCACCGCGGTGAGCGCCATGAACAGGCTCGCCTGCTCGCGCCGCCCCAGGACGGCCAGCCCCGCGACGATGTCCGCGGGGACGTCGAAGGTGTGCACTGCGCCGGCGGAGGTGCGCACGGCGGGCCGCGGGCGGTCGGTCGGCAGCTCCAGCACCGGCAGATCGGCGAGCTCCTCGCGCCAGAACGCCAGCTGATCCGCCGTCGCGTCGCCGCCGATCCGCTGGTTCTGCCAGACCGCGTAGTCCGCGTACTGCACGGGCAGCTCCGGCAGGTGCGCGGGCGTGCCGCGCAGAGAGGCCGAGTACAGCTCGCCGAGGTCGCGGGCGAGCACACCGATCGACCAGCCGTCGGTGACGATGTGGTGCATGCCCACCATCAGGACGTGCTCGGACGGCGCCGTGCGCACCACGAGCACCCGGACGAGCGGCCCGGTACGCAGGTCGAACGGCCTGGCCTGCTCGGCCCGCAGGACCTGAGCGAGGGCCGCGTCGCGCGCCGTCTCGTCCTCGGCGGAGGCAGAGGAGGAGAGGTCGACGTGCCGGATGGGGACGTGCATGCCGTCGTGTACGACCTGGACGCCCCGTCCCGCGTCGGAGTCGAAGGTGGTCCGCAGCGGCTCGTGCCGCTCGACCAGCGCGTCCACGGCCGCGCGCAGCGCCGCGTCGTCCAGCCGGCCGGTGAGCCGGAGCGCCACGCCCGTGTTGTACTCCACGCTCCCCGGCGTGAACTCGTTGAGGAACCAGAGGCGTTGCTGTCCCGATGCGAGAGGCAGAGCCCCGGTGCGGTCGGCGACCGGGATCGGCGGGACGGGCCGGGACACTTTCTGATTCGCCGCGGCGGTCGCGAGCTGTGCGACGGTCGGATGGTCGAACAGGTCGCGCCAGGAGAGCGGAGCGGACAGCGCCTTGCGGATGCGGGAGGCGGCTCGGATGCTGAGGATGGAGTCGCCGCCGAGGTCGAAGAAGCTGTCGTGGACGCCGACGCGGTCTGTTCCCAGGACCTCGGCCCAGATGCCGGCCAGGGTCTCCTCGACCGGGGTGCGCGGGGCGACGTACTCCTGTCCCGAGTCGAGGACGGGGGCGGGCAGGGCGCGGCGGTCGACCTTGCCGTTCGGCGTGAGCGGCAGCGCGTCGAGCGTCACGAACGCCGACGGCACCATGTACTCCGGCAGGGACTGCGCAAGCTCGGTCCGTACGGCGTCCATCTCGACCGAGGCGTCGTCCGGCACCACGTACGCCACCAGGCGCTTCACACCCGGCTGATCCTCACGGGCCACCACCGTGGCCAGCCCCACCCCCGCACAGCGGGCCAGGGCCGCTTCCACCTCACCCAACTCGATACGGAACCCACGGATCTTCACCTGGTCGTCGCCACGGCCCAGGAACTCCAGCCGCCCCTCCGGCCGCCACCGCACCACATCCCCCGTGCGATACAGGCGCCGGCCGGTAGTGAAGGGGTCGGCGACGAACCGCTCGGCGGTCAGGCCGGCTCGCCCGAAGTAGCCGCGGGCCAGACCGTGCCCGCCCAGATACAACTCACCCGCAACACCCACCCCGACCGGCCGCAGCCCCGCATCCAGAACATAGGCGCGGGTGTCGTCCATCGGCACACCCAGCGGCACCACTCCCACAGCGGTCTCGTCGTGGGCAAGCGGGCCGGACACCGCGAACGTCGTCGCCTCCGTCGGCCCGTACCCATTCACCAGCACCGTCGACGGACACGCCCGCAACATCCGCGCCGCCGCCACCGCCGGCACCGCATCCCCGCCCGTCCACACCTCACCCAAGCCCCGGAAACACTCCGGATCCTCCTCCACCAACACCCCGAACAACGCCGCCGTCACCCACATCCCGGTCACGCCATAGCGCTCCACCGCCTCCCGCACCACCGGCACACTCAACTCACCCTCCGCCACCACCACACACCCGCCGTTCAGCAACGGCACCCACACCTCATACGTCGCCGCATCGAACGAATGCGGCGAATGGAACAACACCCGCCCATGCGCCCCCGACACAAACCGCCCGTCCGCAGCCAACGCCACCACCGCACCCTGCGTGACCGCCACACCCTTCGCCCGACCCGTCGAACCCGACGTGAACATCACATACGCCAACGACCCCGCCGACACCCCCGACGGCAACACCACATCCCCCGCCGCCTCCGCATCCACCGACACCAACGGCACACCCGCCACACCCGCCAGCTCGCGCAGCTCGTCGTCAGCCACGATCAGCTGGGCGCCGCTGTCCTCCACCACCTGCCGCACCCGCTCCGCGGGGAAGCCGGCATTCACCGGCACATACGCCGCCCCCGCCCTCAACACCCCCAACATCGCCACCACCACATCGACCGACCTGCCCAACAGCAGCCCGACCCGCGACTCCACCCCAACCCCCGCACCCCGCAACGCACACGCCAACCGATCCGCCCGCTCCCCCAACTCCCCATACGTCAACGACGTGTCCCCGCACACCACCGCCACCGCACCCGGACACTCCACCACCCGCTCCGCAAACACCTCCACCACCGAACGCAGGCCACGGTCGGCCGTGGTTCCGGCGTTGCCGTTTGAGGGCGCAGACGCTGCCATGATTTCCGGATTCCTCTCGTTCGTCATGCGTGGGTGCCGTCGTCGTGCAGTGACTCGATCTCCTGGAGGACCTTCTCCTCGACCGCGTCCGCGAGTCCGGCCACGGTGGGCGCGGCGTGGAACTCCCGCACGGAGAGGGAGATCCCGAACGTGGTCTGGATCCGGGAGAGGATTTGCAGCGTCACGATCGAATGTCCGCCCAGCAGGAAGAAGTCGTCCGTCACGCTGACGCGTTCGGCTCCGAGTACCTCCTGCCACATGCCGGCGAGCAGTTCCTCCGTGGTGGTGCGGGGCGCCACGAACTCCGCACCTCCGCCGATGGCGGTCTCCGGTGCGGGCAGGGCCCGGCGGTCGAGCTTGCCATTGGTCGTCGTCGGCAGTTCCGGCAGTTCAACCAGTGCCGAGGGCACCATGTACGCCGGTAGAGCGGCCGCGGCGAGGTCGCGCAGTGCCGTGGTGTCGAGTGCCTCTCCGGGACGGGGAACGACGTACGACACCAGCCTCGCGGCGTCGGGCCGGTCGGCGTCGCAGAGCACTGTGGCGGACTGGGCGACGGCACGGTTCCGCGCGAGGACCGCGTCGATCTCCCCCGGCTCGATCCGGTGGCCTCGGATCTTCACCTGGTCGTCGGTGCGCCCGGCGTACTCCAGGGTTCCGTCGGCCGTCCACCGGGCGAGGTCGCCCGTGCGGTACATGCGGCTGCCGTCCGCGCCGGCCAGGTCGGGCACGAACCGGGTCGCGGTGAGTCCCGGCCGGCCGACGTAGCCGCGGGCGAGCTGCGCGCCCGCCAGGTAGAGCTCCCCGGTGGCTCCACGGGGGACGGGCCGCAGGAGCCGGTCCAGGACGTACACGCGGGTGCTGCCCACGGGCGTGCCGATGGGGACGGCGTTACCGTGCCGCGGCTCGGGTGCGTACCGGTGGGTGACCGTCTGCATGGTCGCCTCGGTGGGCCCGTACAGGTTGACGACCGACTCGGCGCCGAGGTGCCGTGCGCGCTCGGCCACGCGGGAGGTCAGCGGCTCGCCGCCGAGGAAGACCTGCCGTACTCCGGCGAGTACCCGCTGATCGCCCGCGGCGTTCGCCAGGGTCTCCAGGAGTGATGGCACGAGTTGCACCGTTGTCACGCGGTGCCGCCGGATGAGCGCCGCGAGCCGGTCCGGCGCGAGGATCACGTCGGTGTCCGCGATGCAGACCGTGGCCCCGCACAGCAGGGGCGCCCACAGTTCCCACTGTGCGGCGTCGAAGCTGATGGAGGTACGGGCCAGGACGCGGTCGCCGGCGTCGAAGCCGTACTCCCGGCTCAGCCAGGTGAGGTGGCTGACCACGGCTGACTGCGGTACGAGCACCCCCTTGGGGCGGCCGGTCGAGCCCGAGGTGTAGATGACGTAGGCGCCGGTGGCGAGCGGGAGGCTCGAGCGCGGTGCGGGGTACGCGGGCTGCCATTCGGCTCCGTCGAGGACGACGGGGGTGGCGGGGCTGGGCGGCAGGGTGTTCGCGTGGGCCTGCTCGGTGAGGATCAGGCGGGCCCCGCTGTCGTGCAGGATGTGGCTGATCCGCTCGGCGGGGTGGGCCGCGTCCACGGGGACGTAGGCGGCGCCCGTCTTGAGTACGGCCAGGAGCGCCACGGGGAGTTCCGCGGTGCGTGGGAGGCAGACGGCGACGGGTGTGTCCGGCCCCGCGCCCCGTGCGGTCAGCTCCTGTGCCAGGGTGCCGGCGCGCCGGTCCAGTTCCGCGTAGGTGAGTTCGGTGTCGCCGTGGACGACGGCGACGGCGTGGGGTGTGCGGGCGGCCTGTGCCTCGATCAGGGTCGCGAGCGGCCGGCGCGGGGGCTGGTGGCCGGGGCCGGTTCCCTGGGTGAGCAGTGAGTGCCGTGCGTCCTGTCCGAGGACGTCGAGGTCGCCGATCCGCGGTTCGTCCCCGGCCGGGTGGGCGGTGAGCGCGTCGAGGCCGTGGCACAGTTGCGCGGCGAGCCGTTCGGCGGTGTCGGGGTCGAAGAGTTCCGGGTCGTAGCTGAGGGTCAGGCCCAGCCGGTCGTCGCTGAGGGCGGCGACCAGGGTGAGGGCGTAGTTCGTGGCCTCCACGGCGCGGATGTCCCGCACGGCGGGCCCGTCGCCGCCGAGCAGCGCACTGTCCACGGGGTAGTTCTCGAAGACGATGAGGCTGTCGAAGAACGCCTGTCCCTTGGACAGGCCGGACGCGATGTCGGTGAGGGCGACGTACTCGTACTGCCGCGCCTCGGCCTGTTGCCGCTGGAGATCCTGGAGCCACCGGGACACACGCGCCGTGGGGTCGACGTCGACACGGGCGGGGAGTGTGTTGATGAACAGGCCGAGGATCCGCTCGCAGCCGGGTATGTCGGCGGGCCGGCCCGAGACCGTGGTCCCGAACACGACGTCGCGCACCCCCGCGTAGCGCGAGAGGAGCAGTGCCCAGGCTCCCTGCACGACGGCGTTGGCGGTGATGCGGTGTCGGCGTGCGAACGCGGTCACGTGGGCCGCCACGCCGTCGGGCAGTGGCACGGGAACACGCCCGGTGGACTGGCCGCGGTGGGTGCGGGACGGGGAGCGGTCGTAGGGCAGGGCGAGGGGTTCGTCGTATCCGGCGAGCACGCGGCGCCAGTAGGCGCGTCCGGCCTGCTGGTCCTGTGCGGCCAGCCAGTGCAGGTAGGTGCGGAACGGTCCGCGGCGCGCGGCGCTGTCCGTGCCGGCGTGTCCGCCGATCACGTCGGACAGGAGTGCGGCTGTGCTCCAGCCGTCGAGCAGCAGGTGGTGGAAGGTCCACACCACGCGGACGCTGTCGGGTGACAGCCGGGCGAGGGTAAGCCGCATGAGCGGTGCGCTGCGCAGGTCGATGCCCCGGGCACGGTCCCGGGTGAGGAGGTCCTCCAGCAGGGCGGACTGGGCGGCCTCGTCTCCCGCCGCGTGCTGCCAGTCGAGCAGGGTGACGGGGAGTTCGGCCTCGCGGTGCACCACCTGTACGGGCTGTGCCACGCCTTCCCAGACGACGGCCGCGCGCAGCGCGTCGGAGGCGTCCAGCGCGCGCTGCCAGGTGCGGGCCAGCCGTGCGGTGTCGGGGACTCCGTCGAGTACGAAGGTGATCTGCTCCAGATATGCGGCCTCCTCCGGTTCGGAGAGCGTGTGGAAGAGCATTCCGGCCTGGAGCGGGGTCAGCGGGTAGATGTCCTCCACTGCGCGGCCGTCGCCCGCGAGGCGGTCCACTTCGTCCTGGGTGAGCGGGACGAGTGGGAAGTCGGAGGGGGTGCGGCCGCCGGCGTCCGGCCGGGCGCAGTGCCGTACGAACCCGGCGAGTTCGTCGCGGAAGTGCCGGGCGAGGCGCTCGATGGTCTGCGCCCGGTGCAGCTCCGCCGAGTACGTCCAGGTGAACGTCAGAACGCCGTCCCGGACAACGCCGACCACGTCGATCAGGTGGGAGCGCTGTTCGTCCTGGCAGTGGTCCTGGCCACTGACGGGGAGGGGGGCGCCCAGGAGTCCGACGGGGGTGACGGTGCCGGCGGGTTGGGCCGAGTCGGTGGCCGGGGTGTCGAAGCGGCCGTGGTAGTTGAAGCTGATCTGTGGTTCGGGCAGTGCGCGCAGCGCGTCGCCTGCCGTGCCGGTGGCGGCGAGGTGGCGCAGGGCGCCGTACCCAAGGCCCTTGCCGGGGGCGGCCCGCAGCTGTTCCTTGACGGACTTCAGTACGGCGCCTCGGTCGTCGCCGTCGTCGTCGGGGAGGGCGAGTGCGATGGGGTGGATCGCGGTGAACCAGCCGACCGTGCGGGTGAGGTCGAGGTCGTCGAACAGCTCCTCGCGGCCGTGGCCCTCAAGGTTGACCGCGACCCGGTTGTGGCCGGTCCAGGTGCGCAGGGTGCGCGCGAGGGCGGCGAGGAGGACGTCGTTCACCTGGGTGCGGTAGACGGTCGGGACCTCCAGCAGGAGAGCCTGCGTGAGGTCCGCGTCGAGCGAGAGGTCGACGCTCGCCTGGGCCGCCATGGTGTTGTCGCCGTCCGCCCGGTCCCGTGGCAGCGTGGTGACGGCGTCCTCGATGGCTGACTGCCAGTAGGCGGCCTGGTCGTCGAAGCCGCCCTCGGCGACATGCCGGTTGAGCCGCTCGGCCCACTGCCGCACCGACGACGTCTTCTCCCCCAGCCGCACCGGCCGCCCGGCCACGGCCATCCCGTACGCCGCCTCCAGATCCTCCAGCAGGACCCGCCACGAGACTCCGTCGACCACGAGGTGGTGCACGGCGAGCAGCAGCCACGCGGACCGCTCAGATCCGCGGTCACCGACGACGACGCGGACCAGCGGCCCGTGCGCGAGGTCCATTCCGGACTGGGCGGCACGCACGTGCTCCTGCCACAGCGCCTCCGCATCGGCGGCGCGGGTCAGATCGTGGACGGCGAACACCGCGTCGACGTCGACGCCCGCGCCGATCTCGGGCGTCGAGCGGCCGTCGGCGGTGCGGGGAAACCTGCTGCGCAGGGCGTCGTGCTGGTCCAGCAGCGCCGCCACCGCCGTGCGGAGGGCGGCGAGGTCCGTGCCGGCGGGGAGTTCGTACGCCATCGACATGGCGAAGTGGTGCGGTCCGACGGGGTGGGTCCCGAAGAACCACTCCTGAATCGGCGTGGGGGCGAGGGGACCGCTCACACGGCCCTGTTCCGTGGTGGGCCCGCCGGTGACCGTGCCGGCGGCGACGGCGGGGGCCAGCTCGGCGACCGTCTGCCGCATGAACACGTCGCGTGAGGAGAGGGTGAGCCCGGCGCGGCGGGCGCGGGAGACGACCTGAATGCTGAGGATCGAGTCACCGCCGAGCGTGAAGAAGTTGTCGTGGATCCCGACGTGGCGGGTGTCCAGGATCTCGGCCCAGATGGCGCAGAGCGTGCGCTCCACGTCGGTGCGCGGCGCGACGTACTCCTCCTGCCCGGAGTCGAACACCGGGGCGGGCAGGGCGCGGCGGTCGACCTTGCCGTTCGGCGTGAGCGGCAGCGCGTCGAGCGTCACGAACGCCGACGGCACCATGTACTCCGGCAGGACGGAGGCCAGGTGTGCCCGCCACGCCTCCACGTCCGGCTCTCCGCCGGCAGCCGGGACCACGTACGCCACCAGCCGCTTGACACCAGGACGGTCCTCACGGGCGAGAACGGTGACCTGCCCCACCCCCGCACAGCGGGCCAACGCCCCCTCGACCTCCGCCAACTCGATCCGGAAACCACGGATCTTCACCTGGCCATCCCCACGGCCCAAGAACTCCAGCCGCCCCTCCGGCCGCCACCGCACCACATCCCCCGACCGGTACAGACGCCGCCCCGGCGTGAAGGGGTCCGCCACGAACCGCTCCGCCGTCAGACCCGCCCGCCCGAAATAACCGCGGGCCAGACCGTTCCCGCCCAGATACAACTCACCCGCAACACCGGCACCCACCGGACGCAGCCCCGCATCCAGGACATAGGCGCGAGTGTCATCCATCGGCACGCCCAAAGGCACTGCCCCCTCACCCACATCCCCCGCCGACAGTGCACCGCACACCGCGAACGTCGTCGTCTCCGTGGGCCCATAGACATGAACCAGCTCCGTCTCCGGACACCGCCCCAGCAACGCGGCCATAGCCACATCAGAGGCCGCCTCCCCACCCGTCCACACCTCACCCAACCCCCGGAAACACTCCGGATCCTCCTCCACCAACACCCCGAACAACGCCGTCGTCACAAACATCCCGGTCACGCCATGGCGCGCCACCGCATCCCGCACCACCGGCACACTCACCTCACCCTCCGCCACCACCACACACCCGCCGTTCAGCAGCGGCACCCACACCTCATACGTCGCCGCATCGAACGAATGCGGCGAGTGGAACAACACCCGCCCATGCGCCCCGGAACCGAACCGTTCGTCGGCCGCCAGCGCGACCACGGCGCCCTGCGTGACCGCCACACCCTTCGCCCGACCCGTCGACCCCGACGTGAACATCACATACGCCAACGACCCTGGCGGCACTCGCGACGGCAGCACCACATCCGCCGTCGGCTCCGCGTCCACCGACACCAACGGCACACCCGCCGCGCCCGCCAACTCGCGCAGCTCGTCGTCGGCCACGATCAGCTGGGCGCCGCTGTCCTCCACCACCTGCCGCACCCGCTCCGCGGGGAAGCCGGCATTCACCGGCACATACGCCGCCCCCGCCCTCAACACCCCCAACATCGCCACCACCACATCCACCGACCTGCCCAACAGCAGCCCGACCCGCGACTCCACCCCAACCCCCGCACCCCGCAACGCACACGCCAACCGATCCGCCCGCTCCCCCAACTCCCCGTACGTCAACGACGTGTCCCCACACACCACCGCCACCGCACCCGGGCCCGCCGCGACCCGCTCCGCAAACACCTCCACCATCGAACGCCCCGACGCCGTACCCACCACGCCCGACCATTCGTCGAGCACGCTCGTGAGTTCTTCGTCGGTGAGCAGTGCCCCCTCCCGCAGCGGCCGGTCGGGAGCGGCTGCCAGCGAGCGCGCGAGCACGAGCCAGCGCTGGGCGAGTCGGGCGACGGTGGCGGCGTCGAAGAGGTCAGTGCTGTAGGAGATCACGGCCCGCAGACCGCCTTCGTTGCGGGGTTCGAACTCGATGTTCAGGTCGAACTGCGCGGACTCGACGGGCGGAAGCATCTCCGCTGCGCGAACGTCGGGCAGTGTGAGAGCGTCCGCGGGAGCGTTCTGCAGCGTCACCGCCACCTGCACGAGCGGCGTCCTGCTCGGATCACGCTCCGGGACGAGGTCTTCGACGAGGCGGCTGAACGGCACGCTCTGGTGAGCGAACGCTTCCAGCGTGGTCTCCCGTACGGCCGCCAGATGCTCCTCGAACGTCATCGCGCCGTCGACGTGCGCGCGCAGAACGAGGGTGTTGACGAAGAAGCCGACCAGTCCCTCCAACTCCGCCCGTTCGCGCCCCGCGACAGCGGTGCCTACCGCGACGTCAGGCTGACCGGTGTACGCCGCGAGCAGCGACTGGGTCACAGCGGTCAGCGCCATCGACAGCGTGGCGTGCCGGGACCGCCCCACCGCACTCAACTCACGGGTGAGTTCTTCCGGTACGTCGAAGGTGTGGAGGGCGCCGGCCGAGGTACGGACGGCGGGGCGGGGACGGTCGGTGGGCAGCTCCAGCGGCTCCAGACCCGCCAACTGCTCACGCCAGTAAGCCAACTGCTCCTCAAGCGCCTCCCCCGCCAGCCGCTCACGCTGCCACACCGCGTAATCCCCGTACCGCACCGGCAACTCCGGCAGCACGGCCCGCTCACCCCGCACCGCAGCCGCGTAGAGCTCACTCAACTCCCGCATCACCACACCCATAGACCAGCCATCGGTCACGATGTGATGCATCGACAGCACGAATACATGCTCCACCGCCGACTCCCGGACAAGGAGCACGCGCACGAGGGGACCGGTGCGCAGAGTGAAGGGGGCAGCCACCTCCCGGCCCAGCACCGCGTCGACGCCGCCGGGGCCCGCCTCCACGACCCGGACGGGAACCTCCAGCGCGGCGTGCACATTCTGGACGCCGCGCCCGTCCACCGAGCCGAAGGTCGTACGCAGCGCCTCGTGCCGGGCGACGAGCGCGTCCACGGCGGTCTGCAGCGCGGACACGTCCAGCCGCCCGGTCAGGCGGAAGGCGCTGACCACGTTGTACTCGGTACCACCGGGAGCGAAGTCGTCCAGGAACCACAGCCGCTCCTGCGCCGGGGAGAGGGGCAGCTCCCCGTGGCCACGCGGAGCCGGCGTTATGGCGTCGTCATGGCCGTTCTGCCGGCTCCCGGCCGTCACAGCGGCTGCCAGGTCGGCCACGGTGGGGGTGTCGAAGAGGGCCCGGGGTGAGAGGGCGGCGCCGGAGACCGTACGGATGCGGGAGACTGCCTTCAGGCTCGTGATGGAGTCCCCGCCCAACTCGAAGAAGTTGTCGTGGACACCGACGCGGTCCACTCCCAGGATGTCGGCCCAGATACCGGCCAGAGTCTCCTCGACCGGCGTGCGTGGGGCGACGTACTCCTCCTGCCCGGAGTCGAACACCGGGGCGGGCAGGGCGCGGCGGTCGACCTTGCCGTTCGGCGTGAGCGGCAGCGCGTCGAGCGTCACGAACGCCGACGGCACCATGTACTCCGGCAGGGACTGCGCGAGCTCGATCCGTACGGCGTCCATCTCGACCGAGGCGTCGTCCGGGACCACGTACGCCACCAGCCGTTTGACACCAGGACGGTCCTCGCGGGCGAGAACGGTGACCTGCCCCACCCCCGCGCAGCGGGCCAACGCCCCCTCGACCTCCGCCAACTCGATCCGGAAACCACGGATCTTCACCTGGCCATCCCCACGGCCCAGGAACTCCAGCCGCCCCTCCGGCCGCCACCGCACCACATCCCCCGACCGGTACAGACGCCGCCCCGGCGTGAAGGGGTCCGCCACGAACCGCTCCGCCGTCAGACCCGCCCGCCCGAAATAACCGCGGGCCAGACCGTTCCCGCCCAGATACAACTCACCCGCAACACCGGCACCCACCGGACGCAGCCCCGCATCCAGGACATAGGCGCGAGTGTCATCCATCGGCACGCCCAAAGGCACTGCCCCCTCACCCACATCCCCCGCCGACAGTGCACCGCACACCGCGAACGTCGTCGTCTCCGTGGGCCCATAGACATGAACCAGCTCCGTCTCCGGACACCGCCCCAGCAACGCGGCCATAGCCACATCAGAGGCCGCCTCCCCACCCGTCCACACCTCACCCAACCCCCGGAAACACTCCGGATCCTCCTCCACCAACACCCCGAACAACGCCGTCGTCACAAACATCCCGGTCACGCCATGGCGCTCCACCGCATCCCGCACCACCGGCACACTCACCTCACCCTCCGCCACCACCACACACCCACCGTTCAACAACGGCACCCACACCTCATACGTCGCCGCATCGAACGAATGCGGCGAGTGGAACAACACCCGCCCATGCGCCCCGGAACCGAACCGTTCGTCGGCCGCCAGCGCGACCACGGCGCCCTGCGTGACCGCCACGCCCTTCGCCCGACCCGTCGACCCCGACGTAAACATCACATACGCCAACGACCCCGCCGACACCCCCGACGGCAGAACCACATCCCCCGCCGGCTCCGCGTCCACCGACACCAACGGCACACCCGCCGCGCCCGCCAGCTCGCGCAGCTCCTCGTCGGCCACGATCAGCTGAGCGCCACTGTCCTCCACCACCTGCCGCACCCGCTCCGCAGGAAACCCCGCATTCACCGGCACATACGCCGCCCCCGCCCTCAACACCCCCAACATCGCCACCACCACATCCACCGACCGCCCCAACAACAACCCCACCCGCGACTCCACCCCAACCCCCGCACCCCGCAACACCCCAGCCAACCGCTCCGCCCGCTCCCCCAACTCCCCGTAGGTCAACACCTCATCCCCACACACCACCGCCACCGCACCCGGACACTCCGCCACCCGCTCCGCAAACACCTCCACCACCGAACGCCCCGGCATGGCAAGCGTTGTGCCGGAGCCGGACCACTCCTCCACCACCGTCACCCGCTCGTGTCCGCTCACCAACGGCAGTGCTCCCAGCGCCCGTTCCGGCTCGTCCCTCAGCACCTGGAGCGCATGAGCGAACCGGCCGGCAAGGCGCCGGGCGGTGTCCGCCGAAAAGAGGTCGGGGTCGTAGCCGATCTCGAAGCGCAGTCCGCCGTCGGTGCGGGTGACGAGTGTCAGCGGATAGTTGGTCGTCTCGACCGCTTCGAGTGCCCGGACAGTCACGGCCTGCCGGTCTGTCGCCCCAGTGTTCACGGGGTAGTTCTCGAAGACGACCAGGCTGTCGAACGGCGGCGTCCCGGACGCCAGGTCTGTGGGGACGTCGCTGAGTCCGACGTACTCGTACTCCCGTGCCTCCAGCTGGCGGTCCCCGATCCGACGCAGCCATTCCCGCACCGGCAGACGCGGGTCGACGTCGACGCGTACCGGGAGCGTGTTGATGAACAAGCCCACCATGTCCTCCGTGCCCCCCAGTTCAGCGGGCCGTCCGGACACCGTCGCCCCGAACACCACGTCCCGCACGCCCGCGTACTGCGACAGCACCAGCGCCCAGGCGCCCTGCACCAGGGTGTTCACGGTCACCCGCGCGCGCCGCGCGAACGCGGTCAGCGCCTCACCCGCCCCGGCGGGCAGCTCCACGGCCAGCCGCCGGCTGGACTGTGCGCGGTGCGCTTGCCCCGGCGTACGGTCGTACGGCAGCGTCACCGGCTCGTCGAACCCGGACATCCGCGAGCGCCAGAACGCCTGCCCTGCCACCTGGTCCCGCTCGGAGAGCCACCGCAGATAATCACGGAACGGCCTGCGCTCCACGGGGAGGTGCGGTGTCCGTCCCTCGGCCAGCCGCGCGTACACCGCGCCGACCTCGTTCAGAAGCGTCGCGCTGCTCCAGCCGTCGAGCAGCAGATGGTGGAAGGTCCACACGACACGCACCCGGCCTGCGGCGACGCGCGCGAGGGTCACCCGCATCAGCGGGGCCGCGGCAAGGTCCAGGCCGCGCGAACGGTCCTCGGACAGCAACCTCCGCAACAGCCCGGCCTGTTCGTCCGCGTTGCAGTCGGTCCAGTCCTCATGCACGACGGGCAGCGTGACGTACCGGTGCACGAGCTGCACGGGCTCCGTGACGCCTTCCCAGCGCACGGACACACGCAGCGCGTCCGCCGACTCCACCACGTGCTGCCACGCCCGGGCGAGCAGTCCGACATCGGTGACGCCGTCCATCTCGAACGTGAACTGTTCGAGATACGTAGCGTCGTCCTGAGCGGCACCGGCGGTGTGAAAGAGCATTCCGGTCTGGAGCGACGTCAGCGGATAAACGTCCTCGATCTCGTGCCCGCCGCCCACGAGGTCGTCGACCTCGCTCTGGGTCAGGGTGAGGAGCGGGAAGTCCGAAGGCGTGCAGCCGCCGGCACCGGGGGTGGCACAGTGGGCCACGAAGTCGGCGAGTTCCCCGGCGAAGGAGCCGGCGAGCGCGCTGATGGTCGCTTCCTCGTGGAGGGAAGTGGAGTACGCCCAGGTGAACGTCAGCACGCCGTCCTGGACGGCACCGACGACCTCCAAGACATGGGCTCGCTGTTCGGCCGGGGAGTGCTCGCCTCCCGGGTTGAGCGTGAGGGACCGGTACCAGCTCCGCTCGCCGCCCGAACCGCCGAAGTGTCCCAGGTAGTTGAACCCAACCTCGGGAACCGGTCCCTCGGCGAGGGTGTGGCCGGGGGTGCCGGGTGCGCTCAGGTAGCGCAGCGCGCCGTAGCCCACGCCCCCGTCCGGCACCGCGCGCAACTGCTCCTTGACCGCCTTGATCTCCGCAGCCCAATCACCGGCCAGTGCACCGCCGTTGCCGCCGGGCAGCTCCAGGGCGACCGGGTAGATCGAGGTGAACCAGCCGACCGTGCGGGTGAGATCGAGGTCGTCGAACAGCTCCTCGCGGCCGTGCCCCTCCAGGTTCACCACGACCCGATTGCGACCGGTCCAGGTGCGCAAGGTGCGCACGAGGGCGGTGAGGAGGATGTCGTTGACCTGCGTGCGGTACACCCCGGGTACGTGGTGCAGGAGCGCCTCGGTCTGCTCCGCACTCAACGACACCGAAACCTTCGCCTCGGTCCCGACGGCGTTGGGTCCCTCGCTGCCGTGGTCTCTAGGCAGCGGCATGCCAGCGCCCTCGGTGACGGGCTGCCAGTATTCGACCTGGTCGTCGAAGCCGCCCTCGGCGACATGCCGGCTGAGCCGCTCGGCCCACTGCCGCACCGACGAGCTCTTCTCCCCCAGCCGTACCGGCCTCCCGGCCACGGCCATCCTGTACGCCGCCTCCAGATCCTCCATCAGGACCCGCAAAGACACACCGTCGACCACGAGGTGGTGCGCAATGAAGAGCAGTCGGACGTTGTCGTCCGGCTGTCCCACACCGACGAGGACCCGGACGAGCGGCCCCTGGGTGAGATCCAGTCCTGCCTGGGCCTCACGGCCGAGCCTTTGCCATACGGCATCCGGGGCCGGTGCGTCGGCGAGGTCGTGGACGGTGAGCACCTGGTCCACGTCTTGGTGGGGTTCCACCTGTCCGATCCGGCCGTCGTCGGCGTCGTCGTCGTCGTCGGCGGCGGCGGCGGCGGCGGCGGCGGCGGAAAGGAACGTGCTCCGCAGGGCGTCGTGGTGGGTCAGCAGGGCGTCGACCGCCGCGCGCAGGGCGAAGACGTCGACGCCGGGAGCCGTCTCGAACCCCATCGACATGTTGAAGTGCCCCGGTGCCACCGGATGCGTGGCAAAGAACCACTCCCGCACCGGCGTCGCCGCCACCTCACCCGACACCACCCCCTGCTCCGCACGCACCCCACGGCCCGCGTCCACAGACTCCACACCCACCGCCAGCCCCGCCACCGTCGGCCGCGCAAACACATCACGCGACGTCAGGCTGAGTCCCGCACGGCGGGCCCGGGCCACCACCTGGAGACTGAGAATCGAATCCCCACCCAGGTCGAAGAAGTTGTCGTGGACACCGACCCGTTCGACCCCCAGCACCTGCTGCCACACCGCCGCCAGGACCTCCTCCACCGCAGTACGCGGCGCGGTGTGGTCGTGTCCTGCCGGCAGCTCCGGAGCCGGCAGCGCCCCGCGATCCAGCTTGCCGTTCGCATTCAACGGCAACGCATCCAGAATCACGAACGCCGCCGGCACCATGTACTCCGGAAGCCGTTCGGCGAGTCGGGCACGGACCCCATCCACCGCCACTGCCGCGCCCGGTGCCGGGACCAGGTAGGCCACCAGCCGTTTCACACCCGGCTGATCCTCCCGCGCCACAACCGCCGCATGGCCAACCTGCGGACAGCTCGTGAGAGCGGCCTCGATCTCGCCGAGTTCGATGCGGTAACCGCGCACCTTGACCTGATCATCCCCACGGCCGGCATACTCCAGCACCCCGCCCGCACCCCACCGCACCACATCCCCCGACCGATACAACCGCCGCCCCGGCATGAACGGATCCGCCACAAACCGCTCAGAGGTCAGTGCCGCACGCCCGTGATAGCCGCGCGCCACACCCTGACCACCGATATACAACTCCCCCCACACCCCCACCGGGACCGGCCGCAGCCGGGCATCCAGCACCCGCAACACCTTCCCCGCCACCGGCCCCCCGATCGGCACCACCGCACCCGCCGGCAACACCTCCCCCTCCGCGAACCAGCCCGCCGCATACACCGTCGCCTCAGTCGGCCCATAAATGTTCGCCACCCGCGCCCCCGGCAGGACCCGCCCGACCCGCTCCGCCAGACTGACCGGGAAGGCCTCCCCCGCCAGCACCACATGCCCAGCCCCGACCTCAAGCGCGTCCTCAGCCAGCACCGCCGCCAACGCCGAAGGCACCGCCGAAACCAGACTCCCCGACCAGCCCCCCTCACGCTCCGCCAGCTCCAGCACATCCCGCGCCACATCCACCGTGCCACCCGCCGCCAGCGCACCGAACAACTCGAACACCGACACATCAAAGTTCAGCGACGTGGAGAAGAACACCCGCTCAAACATCTCCTCACCCAACGACAACGCCCACTCCACCAACGACGCCATCGCCCCACGCGAGACCACCACACCCTTCGGCCGACCCGTCGACCCCGACGTATAGATCACATACGCCGCCGACTCCACCGAAGGCTCCCCCCACACCACCGCCCCCACCGGCCCCTCGGGAAGCGCATCCAACCGCAGCAGCCCCACGCCCTCGACCGCCGGCACATGATCGGCCAGCGCCACCTCGGTCAGGACAAGCCCCACCCCGGAATCGGCCACCATGAACGCCAGCCGCTCCACCGGATACCCCGGATCCAACGGCACATACGCACCCCCCGCCCGCAACACCGCCAACACCGCCACCACCACATCCACCGACCGCGACAAACACACACCCACCCGCGACTCCACACCCACACCAGCACCCCGCAACACCCCAGCCAACCACTCCACCCGCTCACCCAACTCCCCATACGTCAACGACACATCCCCACACACCACCGCCACCGCACCCGGACGCTCCACCACCCGCTCCCGGAACAACTCCACCACCGACCGCACCCCGAACACACCACCAGCAACACCCCACCGCTCCACCCCACCACCGGCCAGCAACACCCCACCCACCGGCACACCAACCCCCGACACCAACCCCTCAGCCAACACCAACCAATCCCCACACAACCGCTCCACCGACACCCGATCAAACAAGTCAGTGCTGAACTCCACCTCTCCCGTCAGCCCGTCCTCGTCCTCCCAGAACTCCAGAGTGAGATCGAAACGCGACGACTCACGCGGTACGCAAACGCGCTCCGCGTCGAGGTCACCGAATCCGCCATTGAGGTCAAGGGAGTTCTGGAGCACCACGAGGGCCTGGAACAGGGGGGTGCGGCTCGTGTCGCGCTCAGGGGCGACCTCGTCGACCACCCGGTCGAAGGGAACGTCCTGGTGGGCAAAGGCGTCCAGGGTCGTGTCCCGCACCTCGCTCAGCAACTCCCCGAACGTGCGCGACTCGTCGATGCGCGAGCGCAGCACCAGCGTGTTGACGAAGAACCCGACCAGTTCCTCCAGCTCCGCCCGCTCCCGCCCCGAGACCACGGTCCCGACGGCGATGTCGGACTGCCCGGTGTAGCGCGAGAACAGCAGCTGCGTGACCGCTATCAGGGCCATGAACAGGCTGGCCCCCTGACGGCGTGCCGTCTCGGCCAGATCCGCCGCCAGCTGTGCGGGCACCTGGAAGGTGTGCATCGCGCCCGCTCCCGTGCGCACGGTCGGGCGCGGACGGTCCGTCGGCAGCTCCAACGCCTCCACACCCGCAAGCTGCTTCCGCCAGTACGCCAGCTGGTCATCCAGTTCACCGCTGCGCAGGCGATCCCGCTGCCACACCGAGTAGTCGCCGTAACGCACCGGCAGTTCGGGCAGCTCCGCGCTTCTGCCTCGTACCGCCACCGAATAGAGCTCGCCCAGCTCACGGCCGATGATGCCCATGGACCAGCCGTCGGTGACGATGTGGTGCACCGAGATCACGAGGACGTGTTCGTCCGCGGAGACCGTGACCAGCAGCACGCGGATCAGCGGATCGTTGCGCAGGTCGAAGGGCGTCGCCTGCTCGGTACGCAGGACTCGGTCGAGCGCCGCGTCACCCTCTGCGAGCTCCACAGCCGACACATCGATACGACGCACCGGTACGATCAGGCTCGGTAGTACGGTCTGCCGGCCCTCCCCCTCCGAAGAGTCCAGCGTGGTCCGCAGGGCATCGTGCCGCGCGACCACTCCGTCCACTGCGGTCTGGAGCGCGGCGACGTCCAGTTCTCCGGTCAGGCGCAGAGCGAGCCCGGTGTTGTACTCGGTTCCTCCGGGGGTGAAGTTGTCCAGGAACCACAGCCGCTCCTGGGCGCAGGACAGCGGCAGCGCTTCGTCGTTCGTGCTCCGCAGGAGGGACTGCTCGGGGCCCACAGACCGGCTGTCCACCACTGTGCGGGCGAGGGCTTCCACTGTGGGGTCGTCGAACACCGTGCGTGAGGACAGCTCCACCCCAGCGTGTGCGCGCAGCCTGGAGGCGACCTTCAGGCCGGCGATCGAGTCACCGCCCAAGTCGAGGAAGTTGTCGTGGACGCCGACGCGGTCTGTTCCCAGAACCTCGGACCAGATGTCGCAGAGCAGCCGTTCCGTCTCCGTGCGGGGAGCGACATGGGGCTTGTCCGACCGGAGCTGCGGGGCGGGCAGGGCGCGGCGGTCGACCTTGCCGTTCGGCGTGAGCGGCAGCGCGTCGAGCGTCACGAACGCCGACGGCACCATGTACTCCGGCAGGACGGAGGCCAGGTGTGCCCGCCACGCCTCCACGTCCGGCTCTCCGCCGGCAGCCGGGACCACGTACGCCACCAGCCGTTTGACACCAGGACGGTCCTCACGGGCAAGAACGGTGACCTGCCCCACCCCCGCGCAGCGGCCCAACACCCCCTCGACCTCCGCCAACTCGATCCGGAACCCACGGATCTTCACCTGGCCATCCCCACGGCCCAGGAACTCCAGCCGCCCCTCCGGCCGCCACCGCACCACATCCCCCGACCGGTACAGACGCCGCCCCGGCGTGAAGGGGTCCGCCACGAACCGCTCCGCCGTCAGACCCGCCCGCCCGAAATAACCGCGGGCCAGACCGTTCCCGCCCAGATACAACTCACCCGCAACACCGGCACCCACCGGACGCAGCCCCGCATCCAGGACATAGGCGCGAGTGTCATCCATCGGCACACCCAGAGGCACTGCCCCCTCACCCACATCCCCCGCCGACAAGGCTCCGCACACCGCGAACGTCGTCGTCTCCGTGGGCCCATAGACATGAACCAGCTCCGTCTCCGGACACCGCCCCAGCAACGCGGCCATAGCCACATCAGAGGCCGCCTCCCCACCCGTCCACACCTCACCCAACCCCCGGAAACACTCCGGATCCTCCTCCACCAACACCCCGAACAACGCCGTCGTCACAAACATCCCGGTCACGCCATGGCGCTCCACCGCATCCCGCACCACCGGCACACTCACCTCACCCTCCGCCACCACCACACACCCACCGTTCAACAACGGCACCCACACCTCATACGTCGCCGCATCGAACGAATGCGGCGAGTGGAACAACACCCGCCCATGCGCCCCGGAACCGAACCGTTCGTCGGCCGCCAACGCGACCACGGCGCCCTGCGTGACCGCCACACCCTTCGCCCGACCCGTCGACCCCGACGTAAACATCACATACGCCAACGACCCCGCCGACACCCCCGACGGCAGAACCACATCCCCCGCCGGCTCCGCGTCCACCGACACCAACGGCACACCCGCCGCGCCCGCCAGCTCGCGCAGCTCCTCGTCGGCCACGATCAGCTGAGCGCCACTGTCCTCCACCACCTGCCGCACCCGCTCCGCAGGAAACCCCGCATTCACCGGCACATACGCCGCCCCCGCCCTCAACACCCCCAACATCGCCACCACCACATCCACCGACCGCCCCAACAACAACCCCACCCGCGACTCCGCACCCACACCAGCACCCCGCAACGCACACGCCAACCGATCCGCCCGCTCCCCCAACTCCCCATACGTCAACGACGTGTCCCCACACACCACCGCCACCGCACCCGGACACTCCACCACCCGCTCCGCAAACACCTCCACCACCGAACGCCCCGACGCCGTCCCGATACCCGACACGCCCTTCGGCTCGCTGACCTCATGCATCGTGTGACTCCTGATCACCTTGCAGCTTGCAGCTTGGACGTCGCCACGCGCGGCGACAGGGGTCTGGGCAAGTTCAGAGCGGTGCCGAGGGTTCAGCAGCGCGCCAGCGCACGCCCGCCGTACTGGAGCAGCGTGATGGGACCGCCCGCGCGCCCGCGGACGAACCTGCCGACGACCGGAACGGCGTCGACCTCCGTGTCGCTCGCGACGAAGCGGTCGTCCTCGTGGATCACGAGCCGCGAGTCGAAATAGTCCTTGCGGGTGAGAAAGAGCCGGCCCGAGGCGTCGGCGACGACCACCAGCACCAGGTCGCCGTTGGCGTACTCACCGACGTACTCGGCGGGGTCCTCGACGCGCGGGGTGTCGGGGTGCGGCAGCGTGTAGTGCCCGATGTCCAGGCCTTCCGCGCGCAGGTCTGCGAGCAGGTCGTCCCAGAGTTTCTGGCCGGTCGTGGCGTTCGCGGTCATCGCGAGGGCCACATTGCTCGCGGGGTGCAGGCGCAGGTGGCAAGAGGATCCACCGACGGCACCGTCGTGTCCCAGCCAGATGGCGCCATCCGCACCGCGATGCGTCATCAGGCCGAGGCCCCAGCCGTCCGCGAGGCCGTACGGCTCCGCCCCCGGTACGCATTCGCGCATCTCCTCCACCGCGTCCTTGGACAGGATGTCGGGCAGGTCGGGGAGTTCTTCGGTCGCGAGGGCGTCGCGGTCGTCGAGGTGCAGGCGCGCGGCGGCGACGAGGGCAGTGGCGCTGCCCGCCAGGGCTCCGGCCGCGGCCGTCGACAGGGGGATCAGGTGATCCACCGTCTCGACGCCCTCGACTCCTCCCGCGTCTGCGCTGCCGGCTTTCCCGCTCGCCGTGCCGGACTGGGCGGCGCTCACGTCGAGGCGTACGGCGTGTCCGTCGGTGGTGCGCCGGTGGGCCGTGTCGGGGCGCGGGTCGTGCAGGAAGGCCGGTTCCACCCCCAAGGGGTGGAGCAGGCAGCTTTCGAGCGCCGTCCACCAGTCCATGCCGGATGCGTACTCGATGACCCGGCCCATGAGGCAGTAGCCCGCGTTGGAGTAGGAGAAGGCGAGGCCGGGCATGAAGAGGCTCGGCACCTCGCCGCAGGCTGCTGCGTAGCGCTGGTAGGAGGCGCCGCGCATGTCGGGACAGTCGATGTTGTCCGCCAGCCCGGCAGTATGGCTGAGCAGCTGACGGACTGTTGCCGTGCCCAGTGTGCGGTTGGCCGCTCGCTTCAGCTCCGGTACGAGGTCGGCGAGCGGCTCGTCGAGGTCCAGATCGCCGTCGGAAACGAACTGCATGGCAAGCGCCGCCGTGTAGAACTTCGTTATGGAGCCATAGGGGAAAGCGGATTCCGTGGTCACGGGACGGCCGGTGCGCAATGATTCCACACCGACCACACATTCGGCCATTTTTCCGTTGCGGTACAACGTCAGTTGCGCGCCAGGAACACGATGTTTTTGCACCAGCCGATGAAAAATCCCGGATAGAAGACTTGCCTCCACGGCATCCTCTCTACGTTCCACAGTTCAATGACGCGCATGCAATGGTCGGGACCTTTCGCCCGCTGTCACGAGCACACCGCCTCGCCCCTGCCAGCCTCCCGCATGAGCAACTGAGGAACAATACGCTTCAGCGGATTCAGAAACCCGCAGGTCAATCGGGGTTCCACAGCAAACTGTCAACTCGCTGTCGATATACCGTATATCTGACAACCCATCAGTACAGTGAGACCGACAACATTCTTTCAATGGACATCCATGACAAAAATCCACTACCTGGACAACTCGAACCCTAAACGGCCCACATTCCCGTGATGGCGGCAGGGCTTTGCCGTACACTGACCATAACTTTACCGTGATCACGCAGCACTCACGAAGCGCACGTGATCACATATCGAAACATGCAGGATGCCACGGGGGGCTCGAATCTTGCGGTTCACGCGCCTCGGGCAAGAGCCGAATGAGATGGGGGACGAATGCTCAGGCAGGCCCACCGAGGACAGGGACAGCACAGCAGACCGAGCGAAAGAGAACCGAGCGGACAGCGAATACATTTCACGTTCGACGACGTGGGGAATTTCAGGTTACTGAAGACGCTCGGCCCGACAGCGGAGTCGCTATTCGCTCTGAACATCCTGCGGCACAACGCCAACGACGCGTTCGCCGGCTGGCGCAGAAGCGTCCGTTCCGAGTACGCGCGACGCCTGCCCCACTTCCTCAACCTGGCCGAGACACTCACCACCACGCCCGGCCTCGTCTCGCTCCGGATCTCCGCTACGGACACGGTCAAGGCCGAGTTGAACACCCGGGCGCTGACCACCCCGCAGCTCCGTCATCTCACCACGGCCCTCAGTGAGTTCCAGGAGGCCGCGATCCGGCCCTACTGGCCCCGCATCCTCGGCTATCTCGAAAGCGAACGCGAGTCCTGCGGCCGCCTCATGTTCACGGGGGGACTCCACCAGCTCTTCGGGGCGCTCAACCGCAAGATGAAATGGCGCTCACCGGCGCTGACCGTCCTGAACCGGCAGTCCGGCGACGTACAGCTGTCGGGCAGCGGGATCGTACTGGTTCCCTCCCTCTTCCTGAGCGGGTCGCCGCGGCTCTTCCTCAACGAGGAGGAGCCGGACAAGCCGCCACTGCTGGTCTATCCGGCGGAGCCCAACCCCCTGGTGGCCACGGCGCTGTGGACCTTCACGCCACCCAAACAGTCGCTGGCCTCGCTGGTCGGAAGTACGCGCTCGGCCGTGCTGCAGGCCCTTGCCGAGAGCCGCACCACGACCGAGCTCGCCAACCACGTCGGCATCTCCGCGGGCTCCGCCAGCCAGCACGCGACCGTACTGCGCAACGCCGGCCTGATCTCAACCACACGGACCCGCACATCCGCCATACACACCCTCACGCCGCTCGGCATGGCGCTGTCCTTGGGCCGCTGCTGGCCCAAGCGCATCGAGCCGGGCTGACCCGCGGCCCTCGGGGCCGCTCCCACGCGCCTGCCCGCGCGGACGCCTCCTGCCGCGCACCGCCCGTCACGGCGGGCACCGCCCAGCGGTACGCGGCAGGGGCACGGCCCGGGACGTCGTTGCCCACGCATCCGTGGCTGGTTCCTCCACCCTCCCTTCACCCCTCGCTCCCTCACGTGTCGCCTCGCCCGACGCCGAAGCCGTCCAGAGCGACGCGTATGCGGTCGACGAGTTCTTCCCGTGGAACCCCGCGCACCACCGCCTCGGCGAGAAGTGTGCGCGCCCGGCGCTCCCAGTCGGCGACCGCCTGTGGCTCGGCCGGCCCCTGTCCCGCGTCCGGGCGCACCACCGCGCCGCTCTTGCGGCTGATCCGGATGATCCCCTCGCGCCGCAGCAGGTCGTAGGCCTTGTTCACGGTGTGGAAGTTGATGGCCAGGTCCACGGCCAACTGCCGCGTGGAGGGCAGCGAGGCGCCGGCCGCCAGCCGGCCCTCCGCGATGGCTTCCACCACCCGGTCCCGGATCTGCTGGTAGATCGGCGCCTCGCTGTCGAGGTCGAGTATCAGGTGCACGAGTGCAGCCTATCTGATATACATCTACTAGAACAGATGCTCGCGACCAGCTCCCGACCGCTGGACGCCGGAGAACAAGGAGGATCACCCATGGCGGCGGTGAAGATTTCCGGAACACGGCTGACGGTCGAGTTCAGTGAGCGCGAGAGCCGCTGGACGGGGAGAGACTCGGTGACGGTCCCACTGGCCGCCGTGCACGGGGTGACCGCGGTCGAGCGCCCGCTGCGGGTGGTCCGCGGCGCACGCAACGGCTACCAGTCCGCGTTCACGAAGATTGGGACCTGGGGCATATTCGTCGGTCCGCGGCAACTTGTGGCAGCCCGACGGAGCGAGCCGGGGCTGCACATCCTGCTCGACAAGGCGGCCTCCGGCGGCGAGTTCGACGAGATCGTGGTCTCGGTCGACGACGCCGCGAACCTGGCGCAGCGGATCGCGCAGGGCTCCGGGGGTGCGGCGTGACCTCAGCGGGCGTGACAGGTGCCCAGCAGCGGATCGAGGTGTCGGGCCTGACGAAGCGGTTCGGCACGGTCACCGCGGTGGAGGGGCTCAGCTTCTCGGTGGAGCCCGGAGTGGTCACGGGGTTCCTCGGACCCAACGGAGCGGGGAAGAGCACGACGATGCGCATCATCCTCGGTCTCGTCGCCCCCACCTCGGGCAGCGCGACGATCGGTGGCAGGCGCTACGCGGAGCTGCGCAGGCCCTCCGAGACCGTCGGGGCCGTCCTCGACGCCTCCGCCTTCCACCCCAACCAGTCGGCGCGTGGCCACCTACGCATCTATGCCGCCATGGGCGGCTACTCCGACGCCCGCGTGGAGGAGCTGCTCGAGCAGCTCGGGCTGGCGGAGGCCGCGGATCGCGCGACCCGCGAGTTCTCCACGGGCATGAGGCAGCGGCTCAGCCTCGCGACAGCGCTGCTGGGCGACCCCCGGGTGCTGCTGCTGGACGAGCCGAGCAATGGACTCGATCCGGAGGGCATCGCCTGGCTGCGCCGCTTCCTGCGCACGCTTGCCGACGAGGGGCGCACCGTCCTGGTCTCCAGCCATGTGCTCAGCGAGGTCCAACAGATCGTGGACGACGTGGTGGTGATCCGGCGCGGCCGGCTCGTCGCGTCCGGGCCGCTGTCGGACCTGGAGCAGGCCACCCAGCCCGCGGTACTGGTGCGTTCGCCCGACGCTGCGGCACTCGCCGCTGCCCTGCGCGCGGGAGAGCACGCGGCGCGCGTAGAGCCCGCCCGGGAGGGCTGGCTGCGCGTGCATGGACTCACCTCCTCGCAGGTCGCGGACTCGGCCATGGGGGCCGGACTGCGCGTGCACGAGCTGGTCACGGAGAGCGCCGGCCTGGAAGAGCTGTTCTTCCGACTGACCTCCGAGCAGCAAGAGCGCACGGAGCAAGAGGGGAGCCTGCGATGAAGAACCTGGTCAAGGCGGAGTTCCGCCGGTTGACGGCCACCCGGCTGTGGCTGGGGGCACTGCTGGCCGCCACCGTGTTCGGCGGTGGGATGGTCGGGCTGCTGACCTTGGCGGGCCCGGAGAACTTCGATCCGCCGCTGCCCGCGTTGGACACCGAGGAGGGAGCCCGCTCGGTGCTGGGCTTCCTCAGTTACACGGTGTTCATCCCCGCCGCGCTCGGCACGATGGCCGTGACAGCGGAGTACCGCCACCGCACGGCCAACTTCACCTTCGTTTTCGCCCCGAGGCGCTGGCAGGTGCTCGCCGCCAAGCTGGTCACCTACGGCATCGCCGGCATGCTCTACGGGCTGGTCGTGACCGGCACGGCGGGGCTGGGCTTCTTCGGCGCCGCGGCCGCCCGCGGGGTGACCCTGGGGATGGAGCCCTCCGAAGTCCTTCTGCTCCTGCTGCGCCTGGCCGTCGCGATGGCGGTGTACACACTGCTCGGAGTGGGCATGGGCGCGCTGATCCGCAATCAGATAGTGGCGCTCGCCGTGGTCGTCGGCTACCTGTACATGGGGGAGATGATCCTCATGGCGATCCCCGGCGTGAACGCCCTCTACCCGGTGCTGCCGGGCGGTGCCACGGCCTCGCTGACCGGCTTCACCTACGTCGCGGACGCGCTGGCCGAGCAGACCTCCACCAGCCCCATATCACTGCTCTCGCCGGTCGGCGGCGGCCTGCTGCTCGCCGGTTATGCGCTCGTGGCCGTCTGCATCGCTTTGCTGGTGCCAATGCGCCGTGACGTGCTCTGAGGACAAGGCGCGGGTGCCTCGGAACTGGCCTCCGAGGCACCCGCGGTGGTCTCCTTCGGCCGGAGGGATACGGCCGTCAGGTGAGCCGGTCAGACAGCGGCACCGGCCGCCGGGCCGGTCGTCTTTGCCACGACCTCCTCGGCAGCTCGGGCGGCCTCGTTCGCCTCCATTTCCTTGATGAGGCTGGCAGGCCGCATGTCGGTCCAGTTCTCCTCGACATAGTCCAGGCAGGCCTTGCGGCTGTCCTCACCGAAGACCACCTTCCACCCGGCCGGCACCTCCGCGAAAACAGGCCAGAGCGAATGCTGGTTCTCGTCGTTGACCAGAACGTAGAAGGAGCCGTTCTCGTCGTCGAATGGGTTTTCCATGAATTTTCCCTTCGCTCATTCTCGGGTTCCGTGTCTCGCTTCCGGCCCGTGCAACAAGGGTTGCCCGGCCTGTTCGGCCGGTGCAACAATTTCATCGAGGGACGAAACCCTCAGGGACGGAGCGGGGATTGGGGGCTGCCTCTGCCGGTCAGCTGCGCTGGGAAAAGAATTCCAGCAGTTCGGCGTTGACCTGGTCAGGGCGTTCCAGATAACCGTAGTGCCCGGCGTCGCTGATCTGTGTATAGCGGGCGCCGGGAATCGCGTCCGCCACCTCACGGCTGAGGTGCGGGGGGAGGATGAGGTCGTCCGCGAAACCGACGACAAGACAGCGTGCCCGGATTCTCCGGTAGGCGTCCAGGCGGCTCGACGTGATGTCGATGTCCATCTGCGCTCGGTAGCCCGGAGCCCGTGTCACGGGGGCAACCTCGAAGATGTCCAGCCAGTCCTGGATCTCCTTGTCCTCGTTGAGCGACGCGGGCGAGAGGTACTGCATCGCGCGCAGTGTGGCGGCGTAGCGGGGTGGCAGTTCGTTGCCCCTGTCGTGGAATTCCCGCTCGGCCTGCCCGTGCGCTCGGCGGAAGACGTCTGTACGCCCCCGCGTCGCCATCAGCACCGCTTCGCTGACCAGTTCGGGGCGGGCCAGGCACAGTTCCTGCGTGATATGCGCGCCGAGCGAGGTGCCCACGAAACGGCACGGTCCCAGGCCCAGATGCTCGACGAGTCCCGCGGTATCCGCGACGAGGTCGTCGATGGTGAATCCGTCCGCGCACGGGTCGGTCGGCGGAATGCCGCGACTGTTGAAGGTGACGACCCGGTATCCGGCGGCCACGAGGGCGGGCACCTGGTACAGGTGCCACGCGCGACCCCCGGAGCCCGAGCCCATCACCATGACCACGGGCTCTCCGCGCCCCGTGTCCTCGAAACTGAGGTTGATTCCGTTGACTCTGCTGATCGGCACGGTCCGCTCTCCGCTCCGTCCTCGTCACATGGCCCGCTGTTCGGCGGCGGTCACGGCCTCCTGCTCCCGGCCGTGCCGCCAGTAGCCGCCGAAGATCACCGCCTCGTCCGGGAGGCGTGACGGGATGGGGCGGGAGACGGTGGTGTGGTTGAGGAAGTGGCGCCAGGTGACGTTGCCGGACACGCTCGACCCACCCCAGCTGCCGCTGGAGAGTGTGGTGGTGAAGGGGACGCCGCTGTCGAAGCTCCCCGTGTTGGTCATCGTCGACTGGTTCACCACCACACGGCAGCTGGCGACCGCCTCCGCGAGCCGCATGACACGCGGGACGCTGCTGGTGTGCACGGCACAGCTGTGGCCGCGACCGCAGCGGTCGGAGATGGCCTGGACGAGCCGCACCGCCTCGTCGAAGTCGTCGTAGGCGGCCACGGTCAGCAGCGGCGAGATCTTCTCACGGAGCACTACGTCGTCGCGCCGGGGGTCGGCGCACCGCACGACGAGGACGGAGACCTTCTCGGGCTGGTCCAGCGCGATGCCGGCGGCCCTGGCGATCTCTGCCACGGGGCGGCCGATCATCATCCGGTTGAGCGTCGCGCCGTCCGGCCACAGCAGTGCCGTCAGACGGGCCGTCTCGTCCTCGCCGCACACATGCGCGCCTGCCCGCACCAGTCCCGCCTCGAAGTCGGCGGCGACGGAGGCGTGGACCAGGACGTTGCTCTCCGAGGAGCACGAGGTGCCGTTGTTGAACCCCGCTCCGGTGTGGATCTTGCTGACGGCGTCGGCGAGGTCGGCGGTCTCGTCCACGATCACGGTCGGGTTGCCGACTCCGGCGCCGATCGCGGGAGTTCCGCTGTGGTAGGCGCGGCGGACGGTGCCCGCACCGCCGATCGCGACCACGGAGTCCGCCGCCGCCATCAGCTCCCGGCCCGCCTCACGGCCCGCCGCGGGCAGGCACTGCACCAGGTCCGGCGGGGCGCCGACCTCGGCAAGGCCGGCCCGCAGGACTTCGATGGTGGCCCGTGCCGCGCGCTGGGCGCGGGGGTGGGGGCTGAACACTACTGCGTTGCGGGTCTTCAGCATGGGCAACGCGTTGCAGATGATGCCGGGCGCCGGAGCGGTGGTCGGGCTGGCGACCGCGATCACACCCAGCGGCTTGGCGATCCTGACCAGACCCAGCTCCGGCTGCTCGTCGACGACGCCGACGGTTCTGACGCCGTGCAGGTCGCGCAGGATGCCCAGGGTACGGCGGCGCTGGAGGGTGAAGAGGTCCTCGACATTGCCGAGCCCGGTCTCCTCGAAGCTGAGCCGGGCGAGCCGGCGTGCGGTCCCTTCCTGGTAGCAGTGCCAGCCCGCGGCCGTCACGGCCTCGTCCGCCTGCGCCTGCGTCCAGGACGCCACGTCCGCTTGCGCCTTACGGGCTCGGTGCACGGCTTCCGCCACTGCTTCACTGATCACGCGTTCTCCCCCTACGCCGCTCGCTCAGGCGCAGCCCGCACGACCGTGCGGGACAGCCTGTGTCCAGGCAGGCCGGGCGCGCCCGGCCTGCCGCGGAGGCAACCACACATCCTCCGCCACGGCACCGTATCCAGACACGCCGCGAGGAACCACTGTTTCTGATGTCAATGAAATGCCGGGGAATTCCCAGACCTGTGGAACCGCCGCAGAGCAGCGGGATTCGATCTGCACCAAATCCCCTTCCCCTTTGCCGTCCGGCGTGCTCTGCAAAGGGCCCGGGAAAGCCCGAAGACGCGGGCGCCGCCTCGGCGCAGGCGAAGACGCCTGCGCCGAGGCGGCGCGTGAAGGGAGGCACGGCCCGCCGGTGCCGGCGGGCGGGGCCTCAGCCTTCGACCCAGCCGTGCTGCTTCGCCAGGTCCAGGACGCGGGCCCGGATGCGCTTGATCTGATCAGCCGTCAGACTGCCGTCGGTGTCGACGAGGACCTCGGTCAACTCGGCGCGGAGCTCGGCGGATTGCAGCACGTCGCACAGCCCGTCACCGCCCGCCTCCTCCGCGGGGCCCGGCGACTGCGGGCGGGAGGTCTCGGCCGGCGGTGCCGCCCGGACCGGCGTGGGCGGCGAAGAGCGGCGCACCAGGCGGACCTCGGACGCCTTGGGACCCTTGTCCCCCTCCTCCAGGAAGAACTCGACCTCACAACCTGCTTGGTAGAGGTACTTCTCCTCCAGCAGATCGTTCGCGTGCATGAAGACGTCCTCGGCGCCCTCATGAGGAACGATGAACCCGTAACCGCGGACGTCGTCGAAACGCAGAATCTTCCCCGTCATCAACACAGTTGTACCCCTACCTCATACCTCGATCACCACATGCAAAGACGCCACCCGACACCACGCGTCTTTCACGTAAAGCTACAGAATTCTGCCGGGCGGCGCGATCCCTTTCGCGTGAATTTCCGTGCTCACTGCCCGGTGGGGACAAGTGGGGCGTCGGGGTCCGCGCACAGCGCCGTGAGCTTCTCCCGCAGGGCGGCGGCGAGGCGGACGGCGGTGGCGGGGTCGCAGTAGGCGTGGGCGTGGATCAGTTCGCCGACGATACCGGCAGGGGCGTTGTCCGCGGTGCGCTCCTCCCGCAGTTGGAGCAGGAGTTCGGTGTCGGTGTGCGTGACGGGGACGGGACGGTGCCGGACGGTGAGGCCGCCCGGCCAGTGGCGCTCGTCCCGCGTCGCGGCTTCGGCCCGTATGTACGAGACCGCCACCGAGTACAGGGAGCGGCCTTCACCTCCGCGGTGCCGGGCGAGTGTCTCGACGATCCTGTCGTAGGGGTGTTCCTGGTGGGCGTGGGCCTTCAGGAGGCGGTCGCGCACCCGGGCCACGAGCTCGCGTCCGGTGGGGGCGCCCGAGGTGTCGGTGCGCAGCACCACGGTGTTGACCACACAGCCGATGAGGCCGTCCATGCCCTCCTCGTCGCGTCCGCTCAGCGCGACCCCGACGGGGATGTCGTACCCGGCGCCCAGGCTGGTGAGGGCTGCGGCGAGCGCGGCGTGCAGCAGCATGTAGGTGCTGGCCGCGCAACCGCGGGCCGCTTTCTCGGCGCGGCGGTGCGTCTGCGGGTCGATGGTCAGGGGGACCGTGCCGGCCCGCCCCTGGAATGCACGCGGGTCCGGGCGGGCCGAGGGCAGCTGAAGGCGTTCGGGCATGCCCGCGAGTTCCCGGTGCCAGTAGCGCGCCTGCCGGGCGGCGAGGCTGTCCGCATCGTTCTCGTCGCCCCTGTGCCGCTGAAGCCGCAGCGTGTGGTCGGCGTACTGCGGGGCCGGCCGCTCCCAGCGCGGCGGGTGCCCAGCGAGCCGGGCCGCGTAGGCGTACCGCAGGTCGGCGAGCAGCGGCGGCAGCGAGTGCCCGTCGGCTGCCGCGTGATGCAGGACGAGGAGCAGCACATGCCGGCTCGGCCCGGTGTGCAGAATCCGTACGCGCAGCGGGAGTTGGGTCAGCAGGTCGAAGCCCCGGCCGAGTTCGGCCGCCAGCACGCCGTCCAGGTTCTCCGGCGTGATGTCGGTGTCGCTGACGTCGGGCGGGGTGTGGCCCGGCGGCAGGATGTGCTGTTCGGGGCCGTCGTCGCCGTACGGGAGGAGCGTCCGGAGGATTTCATGACGGTCCGTCAAGTCGGCGACGACGGCCCGCAGCGCCGCCCGGTCGAGTTCTCCTTCGAGGTCGAGTGCGAGCACGGAGAGGTAGTTCGGGCGGTGCTCTCCCAAATAGTTGGCGGTCCACAGGCGCTGCTGGGCCGGGGAGAGCGGCAGTCGCGTGGGGCGCTCCGGCGGCGGGCCGGCGGGGTCCGGCGCCTTGGAGGCGCCGTCCTGCGGTCCGCGCAGGCCCAGCCGCTGGTCCAGGATGCGCACCGTGGGTGCCTCGAACACGTCGCGCACGGACACGGACCTGCGCAGTGCCGTACGGAGGTGTCCCGCGAGGCGGATGGCGGTCAAGGAATTGCCACCGAGGGCGAAGAGGTCGTCGTCGGTGCCGACTCCCGGCAGGCCGAGTACGGCGGCGAAGGCGGCGGCGAGCACCTGCTGGCGTGGGGTGCGCGCGCCACGGGAGGTGGTGCCGACGGGCGCGGGCAGCGCGGCGCGGTCGAGCTTGCCGTTGTGATTCAGGGGGAGGTCGTCGACCTGGACCAGTACGGCGGGCACGAGGCGGCGCGGCAGCCTGCCCAGCAGCCGGTCGCGCAGTTCCGTCATGTCCGCATGCCCGCTGGTGGCCACGTAGCCGACGAGGGTCCTGTCGGATGCGCCGTCGCCGCGGGAGGTCACCCAGGCGCCGGTCACCTGCGGTTCACGGCACAGCGCGGCCTCGACCTCGCCGGGTTCGATCCGGAAGCCGCTGACCTTCAGCTGCCGGTCGGTGCGGCCGAGGAAGTGGAGTCTGCCGTGCGGGTCCCAGCGACCCAGGTCGCCCGTGCGGTAGAGACGGGCGCCGGGCTCGCCGAAGGGGTCCGCGACGAAGCGCTCGGCGGTGCGGGCGGGTGCGGCGTCGTAGCCCTCGGCCAGCCCGTCCCCCGCCAGGTAGATCTCGCCGGGGACACCGGGCGGGACGGGCCGCAGCGCCTGGTCGAGCACCAGGGTGCGCACGCCCGCGGTGGGGGTGCCGACGGGCAGGGGCCCCTCTTCCGGTCCCGCGGCAGGGACGTCGTGGATCAGGGAGAACGTGGTGTTCTCGACGGGACCGTAAAGGTTCGTCACGCGCAGCCGGGGTGCGTGCCGACGCAAGCGCGTGACGGCCGCGGGCGAGACGACGTCGCCGCCGGTGCACAGGCGGCGCAGCCCGCTCAGTACGGCGGGGTCGTGCTCGGCGACGACGTCGAGCAGGCCCGCGGTGAGGAAGGCCGCGGTGACGCTGCCTTCCTCCAGCACGCGGCCGTAGTCCTCCACGCCGAGTTCGCCTGGCGGTGCCACCACGACCTCGCGACCGTTGAGCAGTGGCATCCACAGCTCGTAGCCCGTGGCGTCCCAGGAGTGCGGGGAGTGGAACAGCACGCGCTCGTGGCCCTCCTCCTGCCAGGCCGGGTCGGCGGCGAGCGTCAGGATGTTGCGGTGGGTCAGCCGCACCCCTTTTGGTTCGCCCGTGGAGCCCGAGGTGAACAGAACGCACGCCGTGAGGCGGTCCGGCAGCGCCAGGCCGAGGTTCTCCGCGGACTCGTCCGCCGCCGCCCGTTCCAGCCGCCGGGGTGCGTCCAGGACGAGCCTGGTGCCGGTGTGCTCCCGGATCCAGCGCACCCGTTCCCCCGGGAAGCCGGTGTCCAGCGGGACGCAGACAGCGCCCAGCTTGGCCAGCGCCAAAAAGGCGAGGGCGACGTCGGGCGAGCGGCCGAGCGCCACGCCCACCGGGGTGCCGGGCCGGATTCCGCGCCGCGAAAGGTGGCGGGCGAGCCGGTTGGCGCGGGCGTTGAGGTCGCCGTAGGTGCAGGTGGCGGCGCCCAGGCGCAGGGCCGTACGGGACGGCGCGACGGCCGCCACCGCCTCGAAGGCGGCGGCGAGCGAACCGGCGGTCTCCACGTCCGCGCCGCGGCCCCAGCGCAGCACCCTCGTGCGCTCGGACACGGGCTGAAGGAGAGTCTGTGCGGTGCGCGGCATCTCCTCGGCGGCGAGCGCCGTGCACGCCGCCAGGAACCGGTCGCGGATGTCCTCCGGGGTACCGGGCCAAAGCAGCCGGTCCGGTCGTACGTACAGGCGGCAGCCGATGCCGCCGCCGCGGGGCAGCACCGCGAGTGTCAGCGGGTAGTGCGTGCCGTCGTGCACATCGGTGCTCTCCACCCGGACTCCGGCGGCCGGTTCGCTGACCAAGCTCTCGTCGAGCGGGTAGTTCTCGAAGACCACGGCTGTGTCGAAGAGCCCGCTGACGCCCGCGGCCTCCTCGATGGCGGTGAGGCCCAGGTGCTGGTGGTCCAGCAGTCCGGCCCGGCGGCCGTGCATGCGCGCGGCGAGGCCGGACAGCGGTTCGTTGGGCCGCAGCCGCGCCCGGGTGGGGACGGTGTTGATCAGCAGTCCGAGGAGCCGCTGCGCGCCCTCGAGCTCGGGCGGGCGCTGCGCGACGGTGGTGCCGAAGACGACGTCGTCCCGGCCCGTCATGTGGCCGAGCAGCAGCGCCCAGGCCGTCTCCATCAGGGTGCTGAGCGTGACACCGCACTGTGCGGCGCGCCGTTCGAGCCGTGCCGCGAGAGCGGCGGGCAGCTCGAAGGTGTGCACCTCGGGCCGGTGGTCCCGGCCGTCCGTGCCGGTGCCGCTCACCCTGGTGGGTTCGGCTCCCTCCAGTTCGGCCCGCCAGGCCGCGCGGGCCGCGGCCGTGTCCTGGGCGGCGAGCCAGCGCGAGTACTCCCGGTGAACGGGCGCCGGTTCCGGCTCCGCACCGTCGTGGAGGGTGAACAGCTCGCGCAGCAGGAGCGGCACGGACCAGCCGTCCAGCAGCAGATGGTGATGGGTGAAGACGAGCCGCCAGCGGCGAGTGCCGGTGCGCACGAGGGCGAAGCGCAGCAGCGGGGGGCGCGCCGGGTCGAACCGGCGCCGGTCCCGGCGGGCCTCGTCCGCCGCGCGGTCGACGCGGAGGGCGACGGGCAGGTGCGTCAGGTCGACGGTCCGCCAGTGCAGCAGGGGGTCGGCGGGGACGACGTACAGCGGGTGTTCCGCGTTGTCGGCGGCGAACCCGCCGGCCAGGTGCGGGTGCCGCCGCAACAGCTCCCGCGCCGCGGCGTGCAGGCGCTGCGGGTCCACGGCGCCGGAGAGGTCGAGGGTGAGCTGGACGAGGTACGGGTCGCTGTCGAAGCCGGGGGCGTGGGTGGCGGAGGTGGCGGAGGTGGCCGAGGTGACGGACGCGTTGTCGGTGCCGTAGGACTCGTGCGTGCCGGAGCCGTCCCCGGGGCCCGAGGCGTCCCCGGTACCGGAGGGGTCGTCGGTACCGGAGGGGTCGTCGGTACCGGAGGGGTCCCCGGTACCGGAGGGGTGGTCGTAGAGCGTGTGGAAGAGCAGTCCCTGTTGCAGGGGTGAGGCCGGGAGCAGGTCGGCCAGTTCGCCGTACGTCTCCTCCAGCGCCTCGATCCGCGCCTGGTCCACGGCCGCCAGCGGGAAGTCCGAGGGCGTGGCCGCGACCGGCCGGGGGCGGCCCGGCTGCCCCGACGCGAGAGTCGCGAGCGAGCAGAGGGCGGCCTGCCAGGCGTCGGCGAGTTCGGTGACGGTGACGGTGTCGAGCACCTCGCCGGGCCAGGTCCATTCCGTGCGCAGAAACGGCCCGTCGGGACCCCGCTCCACGAAGGCGTCCACGGTCAGCACGTGGGCGAGGGGCTGTGCGGGGTCGGCCTCGCCGCGCAGCGAGCCGGGAACGGGGCTCCACGCCACGCGCTCCTCGTGGTCGAAGCGGCCCAGGTAGTTGAAGGCCAGCGGCGCGTGCGCGGCGGGCAGCCGTCCGGCCGAGCGGAGCAGACCGTGGCTGATGCCCCCGTGCGGGACGGTGCGCAGTCGCTCCTTGGTGTGCTTGACGGCGCGTGCGAGTACCTCGGTGTCGCCGCCCGAGGCATCCAGCAGGACGGGATGGAGCGCGGTGAACCAGCCGACAGTGCGGGAGACGTCCAGGTCCGCGAGGCCGTCGAGGTCCGTGCGCCTGCCGTGCCCCTCGACGTCGACGAGGACGGGCTCGCCGCCGGGGTTGCCGCTCCAGCGGTGCAGCGCGACGGAGAGCGCGGCCAGCAGCACGTCGGGCACGCCCGCGCGGAATCCCGCCGGTACGTCGGCCAGCAGCGGCCGCGTCCGCGCGGCGCTCAGAGTCGTGGTGAGCCGGCCGGCGCGTGCCGCGATGTCCCCCGCCGGGTCGAGCGGGCGGGCGCCGACAGTGCCACGGGGGCGCCCGAGCACGTCCTGCCACCAGGCCAGATCGGCCTCCGTCCGCGCGGACTCGGCGGCGCGCAGGGCGTGCGCCCAGGCGCGCAGCGGCACGGGCACGGGCGGCAGTTGGGTACGCCGGCCCGCCGCGGCGGCGGCGTGCGCCTGCGCCAGGTCGGGCAGCAGGATCCGCCAGGACACGCCGTCCACGGCGAAGTGGTGCACGACCAGCAGGAGCAGGTTCTGCGTGCCGCCGCGCAGCCAAACGGCCCGCACCAGGTCGCCACGGTCCGGGTCCAGCCGCCGCCGGGCCGCGCGGCGCTCCTCGTCGATCAGCCGCTGAAGCGCCGCGCCGTCGGAGGCGTCCTCGCGCGCCGGGTCGACGCGGTGCAGGCAGTCGGCGGCGCGCACCGCGCCCGGCGGTCGCACCTCGAAGGTCCACGGCTCGCCGGCCGCGCTGGTCCGGCGCAGCCTCAGGGCGTCGTGGTGGTCGAGGACCTGCTGAAGTGCCGCGCGCAGGGTGGCGGCGGTGGCGTCCTCGGGCAGCGGGCACACGACGGACTGGGCGAAACCGTCGGCGGTTCCGCCGAGCGAGGCGAGCCACTCCACCACGGGGGTGGCCGGGAGCGGCCCGGGGGCGGCATGGCGTGCCGGGACGGCGGGCGGCGGCTCCCGGCGGCCGACGGCCCGCGCCAGGGCCCGCGGGCTCTGGTGGGCGAAGACGTCCCCAGGGCTGATCAGCACGCCCGCGGCCTGTGCGCGGGTGGCCAGTTGGACCGCGAGGATGCTGTCGCCGCCGAGGTGGAAGAACCCGTCGTCGGGGCCGACGTGCGGGACGCCCAGGAGGGAGACGTACAGGGACGTCAGCAGTTCCTCGGCGGCCAGCGCCGCCGCATCCCGCAGTGAGCCGTCCGTCTCGGAATCCGTTTCGGAAGCCGTTTCGGAAGCCGTCTCGGGATCCGTTTCGTCAGCCGCTCCGGCGTCGTCGAACCCGGTGGCGCGGAGGGTCGTCTCCTCGACCGCGTCCAGCCCGCCGACCGTGTCGAACGCGTGGCCGGGCTCAGCGAGCGCGCTCTCCAGGAACCGCCGCAGGGCAGCCACGATCAGCTCGGCAGTCTCCCGCTCGAACATCAGCGTGCTGTACTCCAGGCAGCCGTGCAGGCCCTGGTCCGGCTCCTCAGTGATGTCGAACAGCAGGGGGTACTTCGCGGTGGTGCGCCGCAGTTCTACGTCCGTGCAGGCCGACCCGGGAAGCGTGAGCCGGGCCTCGGGGCCCGTGTGCAGCGTGAGCATCACCTGGAAGAGCGGGTGGCGGCCGGGCTCGCGCAGGGGTGCCGCCGCCTCCACGACGCGTTCGAACGGGGCCTGCTGGTGGGCGAAGGCGGCGAGGTCCGTGGCGCGGACCCGGTCGAGGACGGCGGCGAAGCCGGGGCTGCCCGACAGGTCGGTGCGCAGCGCCAGCGTCTGCGCGAAGAACCCGACCAGGTCGTCGAGCACCGGGTCCGCACGCCCGGCGGTGACCGTGCCCACCACGATGTCGGTGCCCGCGCCCAGGCGGCTGAGCACACAGGCCACCGCGGCGTGCAGCGCCATGAACACTGTGGCTCCGCGCGCTGCGGCCAGCTCCGCCAGCCGCTGCCCCAGCGCGGGGTCCCAGGCGAAGTCGACGGCCGCGCCGGGGTGGGCCGCCGTGCCGGGACGCGCCCGGTCGGCGGGCAGCCGCAGCTCGGGCGGCGCTCCGGCCAGCGTCTCGCGCCAGTGCGCCAGCTCAGCGGCGAGCCGGCTGTCCGGGTCGTCGGCGTCCCCGAGGTGCCCGCGCTGCCACAGCGTGAAGTCGGCGTACTGCACGGGCAGCGGCGCCCAGGCGGGCGCCCGCCCCCGGGTGCGAGCCGCGTAGGCGGCGGCCAGGTCGCGGGTGAGCGGGCGGAGCGCGTGCTCGTCGGCGGCGATGTGGTGCACGACGAGCAGCAGGACGTGGTCATGCGGGGCGAGCCGCAGCAGCGTCAGCCGCCAGGGCGGCTCCGTCTCCAGGTCGAACGGGCGCTGTACGGCGGCCTGGAGCGCGCCATGCAGGGCGGACTCGTCGGTGTCGCTCACGTGCAGCGGGCTGCCGGGCTCCGCCAGGACGCGCTGCCAGGGCTCCTCACCGGCGTGCGGGAAGACCGTGCGCAGGCTCTCGTGGCGCCGCTGGACGTCCTCCGCCGCCGCCCGCAGCGCCGCCGTGTCGAGGGCGCCGCGGATCCGGGACGCCAACGGGATGTGGTACGCCGTGCTGTGCCGCTCCAGCCGGTGCAGGAACCACAGGCTGCGCTGCGTGGCGGAGGCAGGCACGCGGGCCGGGCGCGTCACCGGCACCGGACGCGTGCCGGCGGTGGCCGCGGTGCCGCCGAGCCGGGCGGCGAGGGCGGCGACTGTGGGGTGCTCGAACAGGTCTCGTACGGTCACGTCCACGGACATCTCGGCCCGGACGCGCCCGGCCAGCCGCCCGGCGAGGAGCGAGTCCCCGCCGAGGGAGAAGAAGCTCCGCTCCAAGTCGACGCCCTTGGCGCCGCAGCCGAGCACCTCGCCGAACAGCCGGCGCAGCGTGGTCTCCCGCTCGCCCCGGGGTGCCCGGCCGCGACTGCGGGCGGATTCGGGCCGCAGGGCGCGCAGCCCGCGTTCGTCGAGCTTGCCGTTGGCGGTCAGGGGGAGGGCGTCGACGATGACCCAGGCGGCAGGCACCATGTGCGGGGGCAGCAGCCGCGCGACCCGCTCGGGCGCCGTCCGCGCGGCCGTGTCGTCCGCGGCCAGATACGCGGTCAGGCGACGGTCGCCGGGGGCGTGTTCGACCAGCAGCACCGCCGCGTCCCGCACGCCGGGGAGCGCGGTGAGCGCGGACTCGATCTCGCCGGGTTCGATGCGGAAGCCGCGGACCTGCACCTGCCGGTCGGCGCGGCCGAGGTATTCCAGAGTGCCGTCCGTCGCCCGGCGGGCCAGGTCGCCGCTGCGGTACATACGGCTGCCGGGCGGCCCCGACGGGTCGGCGACGAACCTCGAGGCGGTGAGCGCCGCACGGTTCAGGTAGCCCAGGGACACGCCCCCACCCGCGACGTACATCTCGCCGGGGATGCCGGGGGGCACGGGCCTCAACGCGGCGTCGAGCACCCGCACCCGCAGGTCGGGCAGCGGACGGCCGATGACGCTCCCGGCGGTGGCCGACGCGTCCGCGCCGACGGGGGCGTGGGTGACGTGGACGGTGGTCTCCGTGATGCCGTACATGTTGACCAGGCGGGGCGCGTCGTCGGTGTGCCGGGCGTACCAGGACGTCAGGCGCCAGGGTTCGAGGGCCTCTCCGCCGAAGACGACGTAGCGCAGGGCGAGCCGGTCGCCCAGGTCGGGACGGTTCACGTCGGCCTCGGCCAGCTGGCTGAACGCCGACGGCGTCTGGTTGAGGACCGTGACCCGCTCGGCGACCAGCAGTTCGAGGAAGTCCAAGGGCGAGCGCGCCGTGGCGTGCGGGACGATCACCAGTCGGCCGCCGTGCAGCAGGGCGCCCCACAACTCCCAGACGGAGAAGTCGAAGGCGTAGGAGTGGAAGAGGGTCCAGGTGTCGTCGGGGCCGAAGGTGAACCGGTCCGCGGTGGCGACGAACAGCCGGGTGACGTTCCGGTGCGTGACGACGACGCCCTTGGGGGTGCCCGTCGAGCCCGAGGTGTAGATGACGTACGCCGGACTGCCGCCGCCGGGTCCGCGCGGTGCCGCTTCGGGGGCGGCGGATCTGTCCGTGCCGTCGCCGGGGGCGTACTCCGTGCCGCTGTCCGGTTCCAGCAGGAGCACCGGCACGCCGTGCGTCCGGGCGGCGGCGCGCGCCGTGGCCCCCTCCGGGCCGGTGAGCGCCAGCTTTGGCACCGAGTCGGCCAGAGTGCGCTCCAGCTGGTCGGCCGGGTAGTCGGGATCCAGCGGTACGTAGGCCGCACCGGCCTTGAGGACCGCGAGCAGCCCGACGACCAGCCCGACCGCCCGAGGCAGCGATACGGCGACCAGATCACCGGGCCCGACCCCCTCCCCGGCGAGCCGCCGCGCGATCCGCTCGGCACGCGCGTCCAGTTCGGCATAGGTGAGCCGGGTGGTGCCGGACACGACGGCGACGGCATCGGCGCGGGCGGCCACCTGGGCGGCGAAGAGCCCGGTGAGGGTCGCGGTTGCCGGATCTGCGGCTAACGGATCCCCGGCCGCCGGTGGATCGGTGGCCTCCGGATCCGCGGCTCCCGAATCCGCGGCCGCCGGTGGATCGGCGGCCTCCGGGTCCGCGGCTCCCGGATCCTCGGCTCCCGGATCCTCGGCTCCCGCGTCCACGCTTGCCGGGTCCCCCACTCCCGAGCTCCCGCCTGCCGTACACGTGGGGCCCGATGAGCGCGGCACTGGTGTGCCGGTGCCGGTGCCGGTGTCCGTGCGCAGGCGTCCCACGGGGGTGTCCGGCGAGGCCTCGGACAGGGCCGAGACGAGGGCGAGGAGCCGGTCCAGCTGGGCCGCCGCGGCCTCCGGCGCGCACTGCCCGGCCGCGGCGTCGACGTCGACGCGGAGGTCCGGCTCCCCGTTGTGGTAGACGCCGACGGCGAAGCCGTCGCTGCGGCCGGGTGAGACCTCGTGTACGGTGCCGCGGACCCCGGCGAAGTCCAGGTCCTGGTCCATGGTCATGGCATTGAGCACGGGCCCGGTCAGCCGGCGCTCGCCCAGGAGGGCGGAGCGGTCCCGGAGCATGTCCTCGTAGCGGTACCGCTGGTGGCGCAGTGCGGTGAGGGTGCGCGACCCCGCCATGTGCACCAGCTCGGCCACCGTGGCCGCCGGATCGACCGACACCCGCAGCGGCACGATGTTGGCCGAAGTCCCGAACGCCTGGCGCGCCGCGCGGCCGACCCGGGCAGGCACGCTCAGCCCCAGGACGGTCTCGCGCTCACCGGTGTCGGCGTGCACGGCGACGGCGAGCCCGGCGGCGAACAGCGCGGGCCAGCGCTCGCCGAACCGCGCCGCCGCGGCCTGGACCGCCCGCCACCGCTCCGCCGGCAGATGCGCGCTGCGCCGCACATGGCTGTCCGCACCGCCGGACACGGGGCCTGTGGCGAGCTGCGGTGCGCTGTCGATGTCCGCGAGTTGCCCGGCCCAGAAGGCAGTGTCCTGGCGGAAGCGGTCCGAGGCACGGTAGTCCGCGTCCTGGACCAGCAGCGTTTCGAGCCGGTCGGGCACCTCCTCGCTCGGTGCCCGGCCCGCGCACAGCTCGGTGTAAGTGCGAGCGACGCGGCGCACGAGGGCGGCCGCCGCCGTGCCGTCGGCGAGGATGTGGTGGATCTTCAGGCACCACAGATACGCCTCGTCCCCCACCCGGAGCAGGTAGTGGTCGAAGGAGGGCGCCCGCGTCAGGTCGCAGGCGGTTCGGTGCTCCTCCTCCAAGAACTGCCGCGCGTCCGCGAGCGGATCGTCCGCCGCGCGGAAGTCCCGGCGGTGCAGCGGCCAGTCGTCCAGGCGTTCCACGATCTGTACGACCTCGGGTACGTCGGCGCCGCCACCGGCCCGTTCGAAGCGCACCCGCAGGGACTCGCTGCCCGCGACGACGGCGCGCAGGGCCGTTTCGAAGCGGTTCTCGTCGACGGTGCCGTGGAGGTGCACGTACTGGCCGCCGACGTAGGCCCAGCCGGTGCGGTCGAGTTCATGGCCGTACCAGATGCCCGACTGTGCGGCCGTCAGTGGCCACTGTCGCCCGGTCATCTCAGTCCTCCCCCTCGGCGGAGTGCGGCGCGTCGTCCAGGATGTGGGCGAGGGAGACGAGCGACGCGCGGTCGCCGAGGTCCTGGTGGAGGAAGTCGCTGCGGTGGATGTGCAGCTCGCCCGTGACGTACGGCCGAAACGTGGCGGCAGGGTCCAGCTCGGGGAAGTCCTCGCCCAGACCCGTCGTATCCTTCGCCGCCTCGACGAACAGCACGTCTCCCCGGTACGGCACCGGGCGGTGGACGGCGGCCAGGCGGGCGTTGTTCTCGAAGACGCGGCTTATGCCGACCAGGTGCCGCTCGGACATGCCGGAGAGCACGCTCTCGCGTCGGCGCACGATCTCCAGGAACCGCCGCGTGGTGAGTTCCTCGTCGCGCAGTCCGGCCGGCCGGACGCCCGCGATGTCGAGCAGCGCACCCAGCACGGCGCGTTGCCGCTCGCCCTGCGCTGCCGGCGGCACGTACGGCAGGTCCGCCACGACGTACGAGTCCAGCAGGATGAGACGCCCGACCCGCTCCCCCTGTTCCTGGAGCTGTGTGGCCATCGCGTGCGCGACCAGGCCTCCGAAGGACCATCCGAGCAGGTGGTAGGGACCCTCGGGCTGTACGGCACGGATCTCGGCGACGTAGTCGGCAGCCATCTCCTCGATGCTGCCGGGCAACCGCTCGTGACCGTCGAGCCCTCGGGCCTGGAGTGCGTACAGCGGCAGCTGCTGGTTGACGTGGCGCAGGAACGCCGCGTACATCCAGGCCACACCGCCGGCGGGGTGAACGCAGTACAGCGGCGGCCGGCTACCCGCGGCACGCAGCGGGAGCAGGGTGTCGAAGGCGAGGTGCTCCTTGTCCGGCCCGAGGCGTTCGGCGAGCTGGGCGACGGTGGGTGCCGCGAACACCAGCGACGCGTCGATCTCGCCGCCACAGACCTCCTCGATGCGGCGGGCCAGCTGGGCCGCGAGCAGGGAGTGGCCTCCCAGATCGAAAAAGTTGTCGTCGATTCCGACGGCGGCCGACCCGAGCGTCTCGGCGAACAGCTCGCACAGCTGGATCTCCTGCATGGTGCGAGGCGCTCGACCCTGCCCGACGGCGAGTTCTCCCGGGTCGGGCAGCCGGGAGAGGTCTGTCTTGCCGTTCGGCGTACGGGGCAGCCGGTGTATGACGGTGACGGCTGCCGGGACGGCGTGCGGGGGCAGCGCGGAGCGCAGCCAGGACAGCAGGACCGCGGGCAGCCGGGCCCTGGCGGAGGCCTCGGCCGGATCGTGCGCCAGCGGGCCGTCGGGGACGGGTGCCTCGCACACGTCGCGGAAGCGCACCGGGTCCGCGCCCCCGCCGCGGGGGACGAGAACGGCGTCGAACGCGCCCGGATCAGCCGTGGGCGTCACCAGGGCGCGGTAGCCGGCCGCCGCGGCGGCCTCGGTCAGCTTCTCGGGCGTCACTGCGCCGCGTGCGGGGGTGGCGGTGAGCCGGCCGACGGTGGTGGAGGCGGGTGCGGCCTCGACGGCCTGCCACAGGGCGAGCTCGGTGGCGACCCGTGCGTCCGGGATCCCGCACACGCGCAGGGGCAGCGGGGCGGGGGCGCCGCGCAGCAGCGAGGTCAGCTCGTCGGTCCCCGACACGTCCGCGCCCCAGGTGAGCCGGGTGGCTCCGCCGACGGAGACGGCGTCGCCGACCTCCTTGTGGAGCACGACGTCGTAGCGGTGACCGGTCAGCCCACCGTCGGGGCCTGCGGACCTCAGTCGGATGTCACAGCCGCCGGCCTCCAGGGTGCCGAAGAACGCGGGCGCCAGGGCGAGTTCCCGGTCCAGCAGCGCCTTGCGCCCGGCGGTGAACCGCACCAGCGAGACGGGGGTCGCCGGGGACATCACGCCGCACTCGGCCGCGGTGTACAGGCACGGCAGCAGGAGCGCATCGCGCACCCCTCCGACGAAGAGCGCTCCGCCGGGGGCGAGCAGGCGGAGGGCTCCGGTGAGCACGCGCCGGAGGTAGTCGACCGACGGGAAGTACTGCACCACCGAGTCGAGCACGATGGTGTCGAACTCGCCCGCGCGGAAGCCGGAGAAGTCGTGCGGGGCCTGCTGCCGTACGTCGACGCGGTCGGCGAGCTGCGGGAAGTCGGCCTGCCGGACTCGCAGGGCGGCGACGGCGGGGGAGATCTCGGTGGCGCAGTACCTCTCGCAGTCCGGCGCCAGGGCGGCCAGGAGCTGCCCTCTGCCCGCGCCGATCTCCAGTACCCGGCACGGGTTCAGCTCGCGCAGGCGCGCCACGGTGGCGTCCCGCCAGGGGTACGGCTCCGCGGCCGTGACGGGCCCGTCGTCGTGGGCTGCGGTGGTGTCCCCGGCATACGGGCCGGCCGAGGCCTCGCCGGTCGGGTCGGGTCCGCACCCGCTGTCGTCGAGGGCACGCCGCTCGGCGAGCCGGGACTCCTCCGTCTCCCGATCGGTCCCGGCGTCCGGGTCCTGCACGATGCCGGGCTCGGGCACGACGTAGGCGACGAGCCGGGTGCCGCCGTCGCCGTTCCGGTGTGCCACCACGGCCGCCTCGGCGACGGCCTGGTGCCGCAGCAGCTCCGACTCGATCTCGCCGGGCTCCAGCCGGAAGCCCCGGACCTTCAGCTGCCGGTCGGCCCGCGCCACGAACTCCAGCTGTCCGTCGGTGTTCCAGCGGGCCAGGTCCCCGGTGCGGTACATCCTGCGCCCGTCGGCCGCGAACGGGTCGGCCAGGAAGCGGCATGACGTCAGTCCCGACTGCCCCAGATAGCCGCGGGCCACGAGGGGGCCGGAGAGGTAGACCTCCCCGGTCCGTCCCGGCGGGACGGGTCGCAGCACATGGTCGAGGAGGTGCACGGTGGCATTGGCGACGGGGCGGCCGATGGGCGCCGCCTCGGAGTCCAGCGGCTCGGAGACGGTCGCCATGACCGTGGCCTCGGTCGGCCCGTAGACATTGAGCAGGCGGTGCCGACTCGACCAGCGTCGCGCCAGCTCCGGCGGCAGCGCCTCGGCGCAGGACCGTATGACGGTCCGCGCGGGCACGCTCTCGGGGTCGAGCACGGTGAGGATGGAGGGGGTCAGGCTCACCGTGGTGATCTCCGCCTCACGCAGCAGCTCGGCCAGTGCCGGCCCCGGCCGCAGCCGCTCGGGGCGGGCGAGGACGAGAGCCGCCGGGGAGCAGAAGCTCTCCAGGATCTCGAGCACCCCGGCGTCGAAGGCCGGGGAGAGGAGGTGCAGGATCCTGCTCTCCTCACCCACACCGAGCGTGCGCAGGCCGCTGTGCACCACGCCCGCCACACCGGTGTGCTGGACCACGACGCCCTTCGGCCTGCCGGTGCTGCCCGAGGTGTAGATGACGTACGCCGCGTGGTCCGGCAGCAGCGGCGCCGGCCGCTCCTCGTCTCGTACGGGTCCGTCCGGGCGGGCTGCGATGCGGTCCGCGGTGGCGGGGTCGTCCACGACGAGCAGCCCGGCACCCGGCGGGGCGTGCGGCTGCCGCTCGGTGTCGGTCACCAGCAGGCCGGGAGCCGCGTCGTCGAGGATCAGCCGCAGCCTGTCCCGCGGGTACTGGGGGTCCAGCGGGACGATGGCCGCACCGGTCTTGAGCACCGCGAGGAACGCGGTGATCAGCTCGACGGAGCGCGGCAACAACACGGCCACCCGGCGCTCCGGGCCGGCACCGCGCGCCAGCAGTTCCCGCGCCAGCCTGCCGGCGCGGGAGTCGAGTTCGGCGTGACTGAGCCGAGTGCCGCTGCCGTCGGCCACGTACAGCGCGGGCGCGTCGGGGGTGCGGGCCGCCTGCGCCTCGGCGAGGGCGGGGACGACGGCCGGCGGCACCTGCTCGTCGCTGCTGCGGTAGCGCTCCAGGCGGGCGCGGTCCGCGTCGTCCAGCAGGTCCAGCCGCGCCACCGTGGTGGCGGGCTCCCGGACGGCGGTGCGGATCAGCCACAGCAGCCGGTCCAGCAGCCGCGAGGCGGACACGTCGTCGACCAGGTCCCTGCGGTGCAGCAGATTCAGGTCAAGGGTGGTCTCGTGCGGGAAGGCCATCAGGACCAGCGGGTAGTGTCCCGCCGACTCGCTGAACGCGCGGGTGACGCGCACGTCCTCCAGCGCCGACCGTGTCTGCTCTCCCGGCTGGGGGAAGTTCTCGAACACCATGGCGGTGTCGAAGAGTTCGCCCGTACCGGCGGCGGTCTGGATGTCGCCGAGGCCCACGTGGTTGTGGGGCATCATCCGGGCCTGTTCGCGCTGCGCCCGGCGCAGCAGCTCGGCGATGGTCTCGCCCGGGGAGAGCGTGACCCGCATCGGCAGCGTGTTGATGAGGAACCCCATGACCGACTCGACGCCGGGCAGGTCCGGTGAGCGGCCGGAGACCGTGATGCCGAAGACCACGTCCTTGCGGCCCGTCTCCTCGGCGAGCAGCAGTGCCCAGCAGCACTGCATCAGCGTGTTGACGGTGACACGGAGTGCGGCGGCGGCAGCGGCGATCTCCGCCGTCTCCTGCTCGCCGAACCGGTACGTGCGCCGCCCGGGCCACTGCCCGCCGCGATGGCCGGGCGGGGCGAGGAGCGTGGGCTCCACGGGCCCGGCGAGGGCGTCCTGCCAGGCGCGCAGCGCTGACGGACGGTCCTGCTGCCCGAGCCAAGCGAGGTAGTCGCGGTAGGGCGTGCACTCGGGCAGCGCCTGGGCGCCGTTGTAGAGGGCGAACAGCTCGGGCAGCAGCAGTTGGTTGGACCAGCCGTCCAGCAGGATGTGGTGGCTGACCACCTGGAGCTGGAACCGTTCGCCGCCCAGCCGCAGCAGGGTGAAGCGCAGAAGCGGGGGGTCGGCCGGGTCGAAGCGGGTGGCGCGTGACTGGGCGGCGAGCCGGGCGCACTGCGTCTGCTGCTCCTCCGGCGCCAGATGGGAGAGGTCGATCTCGGCGAGTTCCGGGTCACGCCGTGGGACGACCTGCACGAGACGGCCGGTGGGCAGCCGCACGAAGCCCGCGACCAGGTTGGTACGACGACGGCACAGGCCCACCACGGCACGCCGCAGCGCGGACACGTTCAGCGCGCCGGTCATGTCGAGCGACATCAGCATGACGTACACGTCCTCGCTGTGCCGGTCGTACTGGCGGTGGAAGAGCAGTCCCTCCTGAAGCGGGGTCAGTGGCAGGACGTCCAGGTGGCCGGGGTAGGCGGACTCCAGCCAGTCGCGCTCGTGGGGATCGAGCGGAGTGGGGAGCAGGGCTCCGGGGACGGCTTGCCGTACGGGCACGGGAACGAGCTCGGGTTCGGGCTCCGGCTCGGGCGGGGGCGGAGCGGGAACCTGCTCCGGGGCCGGGCGGGGCGCGGGCCGCGGGCTGCCCGCCGCAGCGAGTTCGGCGGGGGTCTGGTGGACGAAGACGTCCTCGGGGGAGATCATCACTCCGGCCCGCCGGGCTCTGCGGACGAGCTTGATCGAACGGATGCTGTCGCCGCCGAGAGCGAAGAAGCTGTCGTCCGGCCCGGCTTCGGGCAGGCCCAGGACGTCGGCGAAGACCTGGCACATCACCTGCGTGAGGTCGGCCACCGGACTCTCGGGCGGCGCGTCGGCACCGGCTGTCCGCGCGGCAGCGCGCTCGCGCAGGGCGAGCCGGTCGCTCTTGCCGCTGGGGGTGAGCGGGAGCGCGTCGAGGACCTCGACGGCCTCGGGCACGAACGGGGCCGGCAGCTCCCGGCCCAGCGCCTCCCGTACGGCCTCGGGGTGGGGCGTGGCTCCCGCCGCCGGCTCGACGTATGCCGTCAGCACGTGGTCGCCCTCCCCGTCGTCGGTGGCCACGACGCAGGCTGCGGCGATCTCCGGCAGAGCGATCAGCCGTGCTTCGATCTCACCGGGCTCCACCCGGTGTCCGCGTACCTTGACCTGGTTGTCGGCGCGGCCCGCGAACTCCAGTTCCCCGTCGGCGTTCCAGCGCACCAGATCGCCTGTCCGGTACATGCGCGTGCCCGGCTCACCGAACGGGTCGGCGACGAAGCGCTCGGCGGTCGGCGCGGGCCGGTGCACGTAGCCGCGCGCCAGGCCGTCACCCGCCAGGTAGAGCTCGCCCTTGCCGCCCGGGGGTACGGGGCGCAGCTCCGGGTCGAGCACCCGGCAGTGGGCATGCGGGGCGGGAGGGCCGATGGGCGGGCGGCCTTCCGTGCTGGGGGCACACCGCCCCGCGGTGGCGTAGACGGTGGCCTCGGTGGGCCCGTACAGGTTCAGGACGGTGGCGCCCGGCTTGCGTCGACGGATCTGCCGCACCAGGTCGGCGGTGAGAGGCTCCCCGCCGAAGACGTAGTGTTCGGCCCGTTCGTCGACCCATTCCGCCTGTGTGACGCGCCGGTAGACCGACGGCACGGCGTTGATCAGGCTGCCGGCCCAGGTGCCCTGGTCCAGCAGCGAGAGCAGGTTGCGGACGATGTCGACGCTGCCGCCCGTCAGCAGGGGGACGAGCAGCTCCAGGACCGACGGGTCGAAGCTGAGCGAGGTCGCGTTGAGCACGCGGTCGAACGCGGCGTCGCCGAGCTCCCGCTGAACCCATCGGGCGAAGGTGAGGACGTTGCGGTGGGGAACCACCACGCCCTTGGGCTGCCCGGTGGAGCCCGAGGTGTAGATGACGTAGGCCGCGTTGCCGGGTCCGGGTGCCGTGGGTACCGGCAGAGCACCGCCGTCCTCATCTCCGGCGGTCAGCAGCAGCGTCTCGGGCACACCGGGCGGCAGGCTCCCGGCCAGCTCCCGCGTCGTCACCACGGCCCGTGGCCGGGCGTCGGTGAGCAGGAACGAGACGCGGCCCGCCGGGTAGTCGGGGTCGACGGGCAGATAGGCGGCGCCGGACTTCAGCACGCCCAGGACGGCGACGGCCATGTCCACGGTGCGGGGTGTGACGACGGCAACGACGTCCTCGGGGCCCACTCCTCGCGCGGCCAACCGCCGCGCGACCCGGTCGGCGCGGGTGTCGAGTTCGCCGTAGGTCAACCGCCCGTGCCGGTCGCGTACGGCGACGCTGCCGGGGGCGGCGGCGGCCACGGCCTCGAACACGGCGGGGACGGTCTTCTGCGCCGCGGGAAGTTCCGGTTCCCGCTCCTGGGTGAGGGGCGCGTCGAGGAAGTGCGACAGGGGCAGGGCGCCGCTGCCCTCGGCGGCGATCTCGCGGAGGATCTCCACGTATTCGGCGGTCAGGAAGGCGGCGGTGCGCTCGGTGAACAGTTCGGTGCTGAACTCCAGGCACGACACCATCTCGTCCTGGCCCTGCCGGTCCTCGGTCACCAGCGTCAGGTCGAACTTGGCGGTGCCCGCGGGCATTCCGCCGAACAGGTTCTCCCTGGTGTGCCGCTCGTCGAAGAACCCGACGGCGGCGCCGTCCACCTGCTGGACCGGCGGCAGCTCCTGGTGCACGTAGAAGACGTCGAACAGCGGCGACCTGCTCGGATCCCGGTCGGTCACCAGGGCGTTGACCACCCGGTCGAAGGGCACCTCCTGGTGCTCGAGGCCCTCCAGTACGACGGTCTTCACGCGCTGCACGAACGCGGACAGCCCGGGGTCGCCCGACAGGTCGGCCCGCAGCGCCACGGTGCTGTTGAAGAAGCCGATGAGCCCCTGCACCTCCGGCCGGGTGCGCCCGGTGGTCGGCGCTCCGATGACCAGGTCGTCCTGCCGGCTGTGCCGACCGAGCAGCAGGTAGAACGCGGCGAGCAGCAGCACGAACAGCGTCGCCGACTCGCGCACCGCCACCGTCCGCAGCTCCCGCACCAAGTCGCCAGGGACGGTGAACGGATACAAGGCTCCGGTGTGGCTCCTGCGCGTGGGACGAGGGTGGTCGGTCGGCATCCGCAGCGGCACAACACCACTCAACTGCCGCTTCCAGTACTCCAGTTCACCGTTGAGTGCGGAGGAGGCGACCAGATCGCGCTGCCACTGGGCGTAGTCGCGGAACTGGATCGGGAGCGGTTCGAGCCGGGGGGCGCGGCCGGCGCGGCGGGCCGCGTACAGCTCCGGCAGCTCCCGCTCGAAGATCCTCGGCGATCCGCCGTCGTTGACCGCGTGGTGCATGGTCACCTGGAGGACGTGCTCTTCCGGTGCGATGCGGACGGCCAGGACCCGCACGAGGGGGTCGTCCGCCAGATCGAAGCGGTGCTCGGCGGCCTCGCGCACCAGCTGCCGCGCGGCCTGGTGGGGATCCGGTGTGCCGGAGACGTCCTCGAACCGGAAGAAGTCCCCCAGCCGGGGCCGGATCCGCAGGACGGGAGCGCCGTCCACCTCCAAGAAGTTGGACCGCAGCACCTCGTGCCGCTGCGCCAGGTCCTCCCACATGCCGCGGATGGCGTCGACGTCCAGGCTGCCGCGCACATGGCTGACCATGGGCAGGTTGTAGAGCGTGGTGTCCTCGTCGAGCTGGTGATGGAACCACATGCGCTCCTGCCCGAAGGACACCACCAGGTTCTGCTGCGGCACCACCGGCGGGACGGGTGCGGTGGTGGGTGCGTCGCGCTCCCGGATCAGCGTGGCGAGGTCCCCGACCCTGGGGTGGCTGTAGGTGTCGATCAGCCTGGGCCGGAAGCCGTAGCGGTCCTGGATCCGGTCGACCAGCTGAAGGGCGATGATCGAGTTGCCGCCCAGCGCGAAGTAGTCCGCGTCGGGGCCGACCGGGGTCTCGGTCCGCAGCAGCTCGTCCAGCGTGGCGCAGAGCCAGGCGGTGGCGTCCGCCCCCTCGCCGGTGCCCGGCTCCTCGCTCCGCGATGCCGGGTACGACGATTGCGACGGCTCCTGGTGGCGCCGTGCTGCGTCCTGCGGTGCGGTTTCCGGCGGTGCCGGCTCCTGCCGCACGACCGCCGCGGCCACCGGCGGCTCGGTCCGCTCCGTGGGCGGGTCCGCCCAGCAGCGCGTGCCGAGCACCGGGTGCCCCGGAAGGCGCAGTCGGCGCGGCGCGCGGGCAGGCTCCCCCTGCCGGGACAGCGGCGGTGCGGACACCGCCCGCCAGTCCAGGTCGACTCCGCGGGTGTAGAGCGCGCCGAGTGCGCCGAGCAGTCCGCCCGTACGGGGGGACACCGTGACGATGTCGGCGCCGTGTCCCCCCGCCGCGGCGGCATGCCGGGCCACGAGTTCACCTAGGCCGCTGTCCGGGCCCAGGCCGACGAAGACCACGGGCCCTCCGGCGAGCAGTTCACCCACCGGCGCCGCCAGGTCACCCGAACCGCCCGCGGGGGGCCCGCCGAGCACGCAGTCGACGCGCACCCCGCAGCGCCGCAGTTCCTCCCGCGCCTCAGCCTGTCCGGCCTGTTCGTCGGGGTCGGGCGACAGGATCAGCACGACCGCCGGGGCTTCGCCCGCCGGGCCCGTTTCCCCGAACCCGGCGTGTTCCGGGGCGGGCTCCTCGCTCAGCCAGGTGGCCTGTGCGGCCAGCCGGACGGCGAGTTCCTCGGTGTCCCGGGCGCGGACGGCGACCCGGTGCTCGTAGTGGCCGCGCCCCTGGTTGAGCGTGAACGCGACGTCGGTGATGTCGTCCTCGCTGTCGCGCAGCGCGCTGCCGAGAGCGGCGCACAGCCGGGTCAGGGCGGCCCGGCTGCGCGCCGACACGGCGACCAGACGCGGCTCGTCCGTCGCCGGGACGCCGACGGGCACGGGCGCTGGAGGCTGCTGGACCACGCAGTGCGCGTTGATGCCGCCGAGGCTGAAGGAGCTCACTCCGGCGACCCGGTTCCCGTCCTGCCACGGCCTGGCCTTGGTGACCACCTCCAGGCCGAGGTCGGCGAGCCGGACGCCGCCGGTCGCCTCCCTGAAGTGGACGGTGGGGTACAGCTCGCCGTGGTGCACGCTGAGAATGGCCTTGACCAGCCCGGCGATCCCCGCCGCGTGGTCAAGGTGCCCGATGTTGGACTTCACCGAGCCCAGGGGCAGCGGCGCGTGCCGCGCCCCGACGGCTGCGGCCAGGCCTTCCAGTTCGACGGCGTCGCCCAACGGCGTGCCCGAGCCATGCCCCTCCAGGTATCCGGCGTACGACAGGTCCAGGCCCGCGGCCTGCCACGCCTTGCCGATCACCCGGGTTTGGGCCGCCGCGCTGGGCGTGCTGATGGTGGCCGCGGCACGCCCATTGTGCAGGACGGCGCTGCCCCGGATCACTGCGTGGATCGTGGCGCCGTCGGTACGGGCCCTGCCCACCGTGGTGAGCAGCAGGACCGCCCCGCCCTCGCCGGGCGCCGCGCCGTCGGCCGCCGCGTCGTAGGCCCGGCAGCGCCCGCTGCCGGAGACCAGCTCCGACATCGCCTCGGCCTCGCCGGCCGGAAGCCCTCCCGGGCGCACGCTGACGCCGCCGACCAGCGCGTACTGCGCGTCTTGGCAGGCCAGTTCGCGGCAGGCGTGGTGGACGGCGAGCAGGGAGCTGTTGCAGCCGGAGTCGACCGCGTAGGTCGGCCCGGTGAGCCCGAGGACGTGCGCGACGCGCGCCGACGCGCCGAAGGACAGGTTGCCCAGCGCGCTCAGGACGCCCGGCTCCCGCGCCGCCGCACGGTAGGTGGAGGCGGCGGCGCTGAAGACGACGGCGGTCTGCTGCCCGCCCAGCTCCGCCGCCGCGTAGCCGCCGTCCTCCAACGCCTGATGGGCGAGGAGCAGCGCGAGCCGCTGCTGCGGGTCCATCAGGGTGACCTCGCGGCGCGAGAGCCCGAAGAGGGCGTAGTCGAAGGTGTGGATGTCCTGCAGGTGCCCCATGGGCAGATGCGGCTGCGCCGGGTCCAGGCCGGTCGCGGCGGCCCGCTCGGCGGGCATGGGACCCACGCTGTCGATGCCGGCGAGGAGGTTCCGGCGGAACTCCTTCAAGCTGTCTGCCCCGGGAAGGCGGACTGCGATGCCGACGACGGCGATGTCGTCGTCGGTCGGCTCCATCGGGTGCCCCACTGTGTGCGTACGCGTCACTGTCGCTCCCCTGGTCGTCCGTCGTTCCCACCTGCCCGAACCCGGCTCTGTGCGGCGACCAGCGCCGCCGCCTGGGCCTCCACGGTGTCCAGGTCGAACAGCTGTCCCACACGCACCGCGCCCGGCCACTCGCGTTGTAGGCCCAGGTGCAGCTCGACGACGCGGCGCGAGTTGCCGCCCACGGAGAAGAAGCTGTCCCTGAGGCCGAACCGGTCGTGCTTCAGCACCCGCGTCCACAGCCGTGCGACGACGCTCTGGAGCGGGGTCCAGCCGCTGCCCGCACCGCCGGAGGGCCGGCCGGGGGCGTCGGGCAGCAGGGCGAGCAGGGCCGCCTCGTCGGTCTTGCCGGTGGCGGCGAGCGGCATCGCGCCGACGGTGACGAAGGTCTCCGGCACGGCCTGGTCGTGGAGGTGCGCTGCGCACAGCTCGATCAGCTCGCGGGTGTCCGGCAGCGCCACGGCCGTACCGGCCGGGGACCAGAAGGCGACGAGTCCGGTGTCGCCGTGCTCATCGGGGACGCCGAGCACGGTGGCCTGGCGCACCGCCGGATGGGACTCCAGGACTGCCTCGACCGCTTGCCGCTCCACGCGCACCCCGCGCACCTTGAGCTGGCCGTCCGCCCTGCCGTGAAACTCGATCTCGCCCGCCTCGTTGACCCGCACCAGGTCACCGGTGCGGTACATGCGGGCGCCGGGCCCGGCGGAGAACGGGTCGGCGACGAAGTACTGCGCGGTGCCACCGGGGCGGGCCGTGTAACCCTGGGCGACCTGGGCGCCGCCCACGTACAGCTCGCCGAGCTGCCCGGCGGGCGCGGGCCGCAACCGCTCGTCCAGCACATGGGCGGCGGTCGTCCCCAGGGGGGTGCCGATGGGCACTTTCCCCCCGTACGGGCCGCTCACGGGGTGCGCCAGCACCGTGACCGTGGTCTCCGTGGGCCCGTACTCGTTGCGCAGCCGCGTGTCCGGCAGCACGGCGCGGTGCTGCGGGATCAGGGCCTCGGGGAACGCCTCCCCGGCGAGGATCACCTCCCTCAGGTGCGCGTCCGCGCCGGCCAGGTGAGGAAGCATCAGACGGTAGAACGACGGGGGCGACACGAGCTGTGCCACGCGCCATCGCAGGACGAGTCCGGCGCAGGCGGACGCGTCGGGGATCGCACGGTGGTCGGCCAGGACGGCGGTGCCGCCGGTGCACAGCGCCTGGAAGAGCAGCAGGAGGGAGCCGTCCCAGGTGAACCGGCATGTGGAGAAGGTGGGGCGGCCCGGCTCATCGCGCCGAGCGGCCACCATGTGGGCGAGGTTGTCCCGGCTGACGACGATCCCCTTCGGCTCGCCCGTCGAGCCCGAGGTGGTGATGATGTACGCGGGCAGGTCGCCGGGCTCATCGACGGCGGGGGCGGGCTCCGCGCCGGGCGCGGGCCCATAGCCCTGCGAGCCGCCGACCTCCAGCACGGCGAGCGGGCGGGGCGCGGCATCGGCGAGGGCGCGTGCGGCGTCGTGGATGCGGGCGCTGTCCGGGACCTGCGGGCTCTGCGTGTCGTCCAGGACGAGCGCCGCGCAGTCCACGTCGTGGAGCAGCGTCTCGATGCGCTCGACCGGGTGGCCCGGTTCCACCACGCACCACGCGGCGCCCAGGCGCAGGGCGGCCGCCATACCGACCACGGTGTGCACGCTCTGCCGCAGGTACAGCAGCACGGTCTGCCCCCTGCACACCCCGGCGGCGCGGAGCCGCGCGGCGAGCGCCGCGGACGCCGCGTCGAACTCGCGGTAGGTCAGGGCGGATTCACCGACCACGACCGCGGTCGCCTCGGGCTTGTTCCGGGTGCTGACGAGCAGCCGGGCCAGGACGTCGGGAACGGCGGGGGTGGGCATGGCGGTCATCGCGTTTCGTAGACGTGGAAGCCACGGCCGCTCTTGCGACCGCGGTGCCCCCGAGCGACGAGGTCGCGCAGCAGGGCGCAGGGCTCGTAGCGGGCGTCGCCGGTGGTCTCCCGCAGGACGAGGAGGGAGTCGAGCACCGTGTCCAGGCCGATCAGGTCGGCGGTGCGCAGGGGGCCCATGGCGTGTCCGAAGCAGTCCGTGAAGATGGTGTCCACGGTCTCCGCGTCGGCCGTGCCCTCCTGGACGCGGGCCGCCGCGTCGTTGACCATCGGCATCAGCACCCGGTTGGAGACGAACCCCGGGGCGTCGCCGACCACGTGGGCCCGCTTCCCGCAGCCCTCCAGCAACGTGACGACCGTCTCCAGGGTCGCGTCGCTCGTCCGCGGGCCGCGGATCACCTCGACGGCGTCCTTCAGGTGGGCCGGGTTCATGAAATGGGTGCCGATCACGCGGTCGGGTCGCCCGGTGCCCGCGGCGAGGGTCGCCACCGGGATGGCAGAGGTGCAGGAGGCGATCACGGCGTGGGCGCCGCAGACACGGTCGACCTCGGCGAGGATCTGCTCCTTGACCGGTATGCGCTCGGGCCCGCACTCCACCACGAGGGCGGCGTCCCCGAGCTGCGCGGGCTTCTGCTCCCACCGCACCCGCGCGGCGACCTCGGCCATCGGCGCGGGCGGGGCGGGCCTGCGCAGCAGCCGGGCGGCGCGCAGGCCCTGGCGCAGTCGGCACTCACCGTCCCCGAGCGCCTCGTCGGAGGGGTCCACGACGGTGACGGGGTGACCGGCCTCGGCGAAGCTCTGCGCGACTCCGACGCCCATGGTGCCCGCGCCGACGACGCCGATGACGGCCGTGCGGGCGAAGGGTGCACTCTGCGAGCTGCTCAACTGGTCCTCCGGGTTGCGGTGGAGTCGGCGGTGACGACACGTACGTGCGCGGGGAGCGGGGGCGGGTCGTGGTCGGCCGGGAAACCGAGGAGGATGCCGCTGTCCTGTGCCTCCTCGGCGAGCGTCTCGAAGCCGGCGAAGCGGAGGTTCACCAGCATCACGCGGTTGACGTCGGTGGGGACGAACTCGGCGACGGGCCGCAGGCCTTCGGCGAGGGCGCGGTGCACGATGTGACCGATGAGGGCGGGGCCGATGCCCCGGGACATCACCCGGCAGGACAACAGCAGCAGCCGCAGCACGCACCGGCCGCCGCCGCGCTCGGTCAGCGCCAGTCCGACGGTGCCGTACGAGCCGTACACGTCGGTCAGCTGGGCGACCAGCACCTGGTGGTGCGGGGAGTCGCACAGCGCGCGCAGCTCGTCCATGCCGTAGGTGCGGCCCGTGGTGTTGAGCTGGTGGGTGCGCACCGTCAGCTCGTGGGCGCGGGCCAGATCGTCCTCGGTGGCCTGCCGCACGGTCAATTCGAGCCCCAGGGAGGCGAGAAACTCGGCGGGCGCGCCCTCGTGCACCTCCCGCGCCTGCTGCCGACGGGCCTCGGCGCGGTAGAGCTCGCGGCGGGCGCGGGACTCGTCGGTGACGTACGAGGGCTGGAACTCCGCCAGGTCGGGCAGGTCGGGTATGCGTTCGGCGCCGTAGCAGCGCACGGTGGGGTGGGCGGCGGCCACCTCGGCGCGCTCGACGGGGTCGTTGTCGACGAACGCGAGGGTGTCGATGCCGATGCCGAGGGACTCGCTGACGCGGCGCACGGAGGCGGACTTGGCGCCCCAACCGATCTCCACCGCCGTGAACATCTCCGCCAGGCCGAGGCGCTCCAGACGCGCGGTGGCTGTGGCGTGGTCACCCCGGCTCGCCACAGCGTGCAGAATGCCCCGCACGTCCAGTGCGTGCAGGGTACGCAGCGCCGCCTCGACGGGCCGTACGTCGTCCCCCTCCAGCACGGTGCCGCCCCAGAGCGTGTCGTCGAGGTCCCACACCAGACACTTGACGACCGGCGCCGCCCCTTTCACCGACCTGCCGGACCCGGCCGCCGCCCCGGTCGAACCAGCCGCCGAAGCGGACCCCTTCACCGCCCCGTCCGGAGCTGCCATCGGCCCGGTGAAACCCGCAGCCGACTGGGTCGGACCCGGCGCGGACCCGGTGGAACCCGCCGCCCCGGCGGGCCCCGTCGGAGCCCCCGTCATGCCCGCTCACCGTCCCGGCTGTCCGGGGTCACCTCAGGCGGCGGCGTGCCGTACTGGCGTAACAGGCGTTCCGCGATGTGGAGTTCGGCCACGTGCTGTGCTCCTTCGATGATCTCCATCACCTTGGCGTCCCGGAAGAGGCGCCCGGCTCTGCTGTCGGTTTCGCAGCCGACCGAACCGAGGACCTGGACGGCGTCGCGGCTGACGGACGCGGCGGCATCGGCGGCCGCGTACTTGGCGACGACGGTCTCGAGGACAGCCCGCTGCGGCGCCTCGGCGCGGGCCTGTGCGGCCCGCAGGGCGAGCGCGCGCGCCCCGGCCGCGGCCACGGCGCCGCGCGCGAGCAGGGAGCGGACCAACTGGTGGTCGCTCAACGGCACTCCGCCCTGCCTGCGGACGGTGGCGTGCGCGGCGGCGTCGGCCAGGCACGCCTCGGCCATGCCGACGCATCCCCACGCGACGGTGAACCGCCCGTGGTCGAGCCCGGTGCCCACGACGTGGGAGAGCCCCATGCCCGGCGGCGCGACGAGATTGCCGCGCGGGACGCGGACGGCGTCGAAGCGCACATGGGCGATCTGAGCGGCGCGCATGCCGAGCTGCCCGCTCACCGGCTCCCTGGCGACCCCCTCGCGGTCCGCCTCGACCAGCACGGTGACGGGCCGCCCGCCGGACTGCCCCAGGAGCAGGAACACCTGCGCCACCTGCCCGCACGTCACCCACTTCTTGTGGCCGGTGACGACGACGTCGCCGCCCTCCTCCGGCTGCTCCACGCGCGTGCGTACGTCCGCCAGGGCGCTGCCCGCCTCCTGCTCGGTGGCGGCGAAACCGGCGATCACCTCGCCGGACGCCAGCCGGGGCAGCCACGCGGCACGCTGCGCGGCCGTGCCCCAGCGCAGCAACGCCGCCGCGACCATGCCCTGAACGGTCACCAGGCCGCGCAGCGCGCTGCACACGCCGCCCAGGTGCGCGCACACCTCGCCGACCTCGGGCGGCGTGGCGCCCGTCCCGCCGTACTCCGGCGGCAGGTCCGCCGCCAGCAGTCCCGCGGCGGCGACCGCCCCGCGCACCTGGGCGGGGAGCACACCGCTCCGGTCCCACCCGGCCGCCTCGTCCCGTACGTCCGCCGCCAGCCGGGCCGCCGCCCGCACCAGGGGCGGCGCCGCGCTAAGCGCGTGCGTCACGGGCCTTGAGCAGCTCGTGGCCGACACTGACCGCCGGGCCGCCCGCCGAAGCGTCCCTGGGGTCACCCTGCGGGCCGCTGTCCGGCAGCCCTTGCCTCCCCTGCTTGCACCGAACGAACCGCGTGATGCGCGCCGCGGTCCGGAAACTGTCCAGGTCGAGGTCCTCGACCTCCACAGTGAGGCGGAAGCGGTCCTCGACGAAGGTCACCAACTCCAGGGCGAAGAGCGAGTCCGCGAGCCCCAGGGCGAAGTAGTCGTCGTCGGGACCGACCTGCCGGCGCAGGGCGGCGGTGAGAAACGCGACGACCTCTTCGGTGATCCGGTCAGTGGTGTTGCCGGTGGTGTCTGTCACGCCATGGCCTCCTGAGGCCTCATCTCGACGAGCAGCAGGCTCCATGCCGCCACAGGGCTCACATTGATCACTACGGCACGGTCCCCCTCGCCGAAGTCCTTGCGCTCCAGCGCCGTGTGGAGGTTGAGGAAGATGTCGTTGGGCCCGAGGTGCCCGTAGCGCCGCAGGTTCTCCCGGCACACGCCCAGGAGTTCGATGTCCAGGGACTCCTCGATGAAGGTGAGGCTGCCCGCCGACAGGTTCTGGCTGACGTACCCACGTACGTCCCCCGGCGCCATCCCGTTGCGCTCCAGCAGCTCGCGCAGCAGGGCGCCGAGGCGGTTGCGGGTCTCGACGGCGAGGCGGAAGGAGTAGGTGGGCAGGTCCGTGCACTCCTCGCGCCACTGGGCCGGGGGCCGGTCACGGTAGTCGACGTGGAAGAGGTCCCAGTACGCGCCGTTGGTCTCCTGGAGGATGTCCAGCACCCGCACAGGACCGGTGCGGGACAGCAGCAGAGCCTGCCCACCGTCCCCGTTCACGGTCACGGGGTGACGGTAGCGGTGGCTCGAGACGGGCTTGCTGCCGTGCGCGACGAGTACGTTCTCCAGGCCCGGGTCGGCCGCCAGCAGCCCGCGTGCCGCCAGCAGCGCGGGCGTGATCGACACGCAGCCCAGTCCGCCCACGGAGAACGCGACGGCTCCTTCGGCGCCGAGCAGCCGCTGCAGCCGGGTGACCTCGGAGCTGAGCATGGTCTGCGGCGCCCGCTGCTCCACCACGATCAGCGCGCCTACGTCCCGCGCGTCCGCTCCCGCACGTGCCAGCGCCTCGCGTGCGGCTCGCTCGGCGAGCCCCGTCGTGTCCAAGCCGTCATCGACGTGTACGGACTCGATGCCCAGGTTCCGGCAGGTGCGCGCCGCGTCCTCGTCCAGCTCGGCGAGCTCCGGCAGTGCGGCGAGATCCACCGATGCGTCCGGCAGGTACGAGGCCGCGCTGCGCACCGCGAGGGGAGCGGCGTGCCCCGGTACGGCTGTCTGCGTCACATGCCCTCCCATGGGTGACGGCGCTGCTCCGCGGAGTAGTCAAACAGCCGACCGGAACGGCCAGAAGGTGTTTCGGCGGAGGATGAATGTCCCTGCCACCCGCACAACGCACGAGCGACTGGCAGGGCACGGGACCGGACCATGCCTGAGCCGCACCGGGCAGCCAGTCCGAGGCCGCGGACGCGCCCGGCCCGTGAGCTGATCCACCCGGGCGTCGGGATGTCCGGCCGCCCCGGGGCGGCCCGGGGCGGCCCGGGTGTCAGGAGACGGCCAGTACGACGGTCAGCCCCGTCGCGACAGCGACGACCGAGGCCGCGATGACGAGGAAGCGCAGATTGCCGACGTTGACGGTCCAGCCGATGCCGACCCGCCGGGGCACCAGGACCGCGGGGTCATCGGCATTCACGTAGATCGTGCCGGCACCGTGCCAGAAACGGTCGTCGTCGCGGGGGACGAGGCCGGTGTTCTCCTCATCCGCGGTCTCGGGCAACCGGCTGCCGGAGGGCCCGACGCGCAGGATCAGGTAGGTGACGACGGCGAGGGCCGCGAGGAGCGGCACGCCGATGACGACGAGCATCAGGGGCGTGGAGCGGGTGTCGCTCCACATCAGCGCGGACATGCCGAGCAGCATGAGATTCAGCAGAGCGGTGATGCCCATCAGAGAGCGGGCGGTGACGGCGAGGTAACGACGGTGCCGGGCGACGCTGGTCGCGGGCCGGGCCACGTCGAGGTCGGCGCGGGCGCGCAGCAGACCGTGGACGGTGCCGACGCTGATAAGGGTGATGAGTACCTGACCGAGGACGAGACTGAAGGCGATCCACACGCTGGTCGTGTACTCGCGGTAGAAGGTGCCGCCGGCGGAGCGCCGCGGCAGGGCGATGCGGTCGGGCAAGTCGGGGTAGACGACGGCGCCCACCACCACCGTGACGGCGATCACGACGACCGCGGGGAGCGTCCAGACCCAGGGGAAGCGGACGGGGGCCGTGCGCAGGGAGGTGTCCGTGACGGCGCCCTGGCGGGCCTGGTCGTACCACCCGTCCTCCTCCTTGGCGCGGGCGATGCTGCGGTGGGCCCGTACCCACAGGACGGCGGCGCCGGCGCAGAGCGGTAAGGCGCCGAAGGCTCCGGCGGTGGGGGTGTCGAATACGGCGCCGAGGGTCAAGGCCAGTACGGTGACGGGCGCCGCGACGGCCAGGAGCGGACCGCGGTAGCGCCTGCGCTGCGTCTCGATGGCGGGGGCGTGCACCTTGTCCGGTGGTACACGGACGCCGAAAGGCACGGCGGGAGGGCTGAGGAGGGGCCCAGGGGCGGCGTACAGCAACGCGCTCAGCGCGGCAAGAATTCCGAAATTGACAGCTGCGTTGACCAGCACGGTGTTCACCTGTTCACTTTTGTCACGTCACCGGTGGGAGCCTCCGTCCCCCCTCCCGGGGAAACCGTCCAGGGTCGCCTCGACATAGGCCATCACCTCCTCCTTGGAAATGCCTCGCACATCGAGCTCGGCGAGAAGAGTGTGCATGCGCGCCTCCCAGTCGACGCCGACCCGCAGTTCGTCGGACGACTGTTTGACGTCCGGCCGGACCGCCGCACCGCTCTTGCGGTTGACGCGGATGATGCCCTCGCGGCGCAGCAGGTCGTAGGCCTTGTTGACGGTATGGAAGTTGACCGCCAGATCGACGGCCAGCTGCCTGGTGGACGGAAGCCCGGCACCGGGCGCCAGCGTGCCTGCCGCGATAGCTTCCACCACCTGGTCCCGGATCTGTTGGTAGATCGGCACCTCGGCGTCGAGGTCGAGTAGTACCCGCACAACTCCACCCTACCTGATGTACATCTACTAGAACAGATACGCGGTGCGCGGCAGCTTCGTCCGGCTCTGGCCGCGGCCGCGGTCGAGGGGGAGCATGGGAGCTGAGCGACCGAGGGAGGCCCGCCATGAAGACCGAAGCCTCGGAATTCGACCCCTGGCTGTACTCTCACACGCCCTCCCAGGCCGAGGGCGAGCGTGATGAACCGGCCGAGCTTGCCGCCGAGGAGCAGCACGCAGAGGTCCCCAGGACCGAACCGTCCCAGGCGGAGGGCGAGCGCGTGGACGACAGCACGACCGCATGACCACCGATGAATGGAGACCAAGGAGGGGAGACCGCGGTCCGGGCGACGGCGCGACCGTACGCACCGGCCGGAGCACCGTGAGAACAGCGCCTGTCAGAACTCCGTGCCCTCGAACCGGTGATCCCCGCCCCGCGCGGTCACCAGCCCCGACTCGTACGCGAACACCACCAACTGCGCCCGATCCCGCGCCCCCAGCTTCGTCATCGCCCGGCTGATGTGGGTCTTCGCCGTGAACGGGCTGATGACCATGTGCGTGGCGATCTCCTCGTTGGTCAGGCCGCGGGCGGCCAGGGCGGCGACCTCGCGTTCGCGGCGGGTGAGGCATTCCAGGCCGGGGGCCGTGGCACGGTCGGGCGGCCGGGAGACGAACTCGCCGATCAGGGTGCGGGTGACCGACGGGGAGAGCAGGGCCTCCCCGCGGGCCACGACCTCGATGGCCTGGAGGAGGTCCGCGGGTTCGGTGTCCTTCAGCAGGAAGCCGCTCGCGCCCGCGCGCAGGGCCTCGAAGACGTACTCGTCGAAGCCGTAGTTGGTGAGGATGACGACGCGTACGCCGGACAGGGCCGGGTCGGCGGCGATGCGGCGGGTCGTCTCGATGCCCGTCATCACCGGCATCTGCACGTCGATCAACGCGATGTCGGGCAGCTGGGCGCGGATCAGCTCCAGGCCCTGTTCGCCGTCCGCCGCCTCGCCGACCACCTCGATGCCGTCCTCGGCGTCGAGCAGGGCCCGGAAACCGGCGCGCATCAGCGCCTGGTCGTCGACGAGCGCCACCCTGATCATCTTGCGGCCTCCCGGGTCATCTTGCGGCCTCCCCGGGCAATTCGGCCCGGACCGAGAAGCCGCCCTCGGCGCGTGGGGCGGCGTGCAGCGTGCCGCCGAGGGCCGTGACGCGTTCGCGCATGCCGGTGAGGCCGTTGCCGGGCGTCGGCGGGCAGGTCGGGGCGGCGCTTCCGTCGTCGTCCACGCGTATCGTCAACCCGCCCTCGCCGTAGTCGAGTTGGATGTGCACCTTCGCCGGGCCCGCGTGCCGTGCCGCGTTCGTCAAGGCCTCCTGGACGATGCGGTACATCGCCCGGTCGACGGTCTCCGGCAGGGGACGCTCGTCGCCCGTCACCGTCAGCTCGACCGCGAGGCCCGCCGCCCGCGCCCGTTCCACCAGTTGTGCGGGCGTGCCGGTCGGCTCGTCGGTGCGCAGCACCTCCAAGGTGGCCCGCAGTTCGCGCATCGCCTCGCCGCCCGCCTCCTGGATGGCGAGCAGCGCGGGCGGCACCTCCTCGCCCCGCTTGCGGGCGAGATGCACGGCCACGCCCGCCTGGAGCTTGACGATGGAGATGCTGTGGGTGAGGGAGTCGTGCAACTCCCGTGCGATGCGCAGGCGTTCCTCGCCCGCCCGGCGCAGCGCCGCCTCCTCCCGGGTGCGCTCGGCCTCCAGGGCGCGCTGTTCGGTCTGCCGCAGATACGCCTGCCAGTTGCGGTCGGCCAGGCCCGTCACCACCGCGCACAGGAACCAGCCGGCGAGCAGCGTGGTCTTCTCGACCACCTCCTGGGCCGTCGGTCCGGTCGCGACGTACGCCGCCAGGAAGAGCCCGCTCGCCGCGGCCGCCCAACCCCGGTGTCCCGCACGGGACGCCGTGTGAACGGCGCCGAGGACCGGGAGGGCCGCGAGCGTGCCCGGGTGTGCGTGCAGGACGTACGCCGCGCCGGTCGCCGTGGTCACGGCCAGCACCACCAGTGGAGCCCCGCGGTAGAAGGCCAAGGCTGCTGAACCGAGCACCATCAGCACGTAGTCGACGGCCTTCGTGTCCCCGTCGAACGCGGCCGTCGTCACGACGAGGACGCCGACCACGACCGCGAGGGCCGCGTCGGCGAGGCGCCTGCGTGTGACTGTGCCGGCCATGTGTCCGCTCATGCACGCACAGTAAACCGCCGCACCGACAGCGGCGTCAGCCCTGTGGACAACTCCCGGACTACTCCCTGGGCAGTAGTGAGCCGCTCCGGCCCGCCTCGCCGGAGCAGTGCCGACTGCCTTCGGCCGTACGACGACCGCGGGCGTCCCCGAGGCGCACGCTGCTGTCCATGTCCACAGCCTTCCGCTACACCGAGCCCCTGCCGCCCAAGGCGGCCACCGGTCGCGTCGCCGAGGTGTACGAGCAGATCGCCCACGACTTCGGCATCGCCGAACCGGTCACCTTCGTCGTCCTCTCCTCCGCCCCCGAGCTCCTCGCGCCCGCCTGGGCGCTGATGCGCGAGTCGTTGATCGCGGGGCCCGGCAGCCGTACCGGCAAGGAGCTGGCGGCGCTCGGGGTGTCGCTCGCCAACAAGTGCCCGTTCTGCGTCGACGCGCACACCATGCTGCTGCACGCCACCGGCGACCACGCGCTCGCCGAACGCCTGGCTCGCGGGGAGCGACCGGAGAACGAGTCGCACGCGCGCGTGCTGGCCTGGGGGGAGCAGACCCGTGTCCCGAGCCCGGCCGCGCAGCCGTTGCCGTTCCCGGCCGAGCACACCCCCGGCTATCTGGGCACCGCGCTCTCCTTCCACTTCATCAACCGGATCGTGTCGGCCCTGCTCACCGAGCGGCTCCTGCCGGGCAACGCCCAGCGGTTCAGGCCCATACGCAGTCTCGTGGGCCGCTCGCTGGCGCGGACGGTACGCCGCCCCGCCCGCCCCGGCGCGTCCCTCGCCCTGCTCGACGACGCCGCCGAGGGGCCCGCGTGGGCGGCCGGCACGGCCGTCGGCCCGGCGTACGACGCGCTGCGCACGGCGGCCACGGCGGGCGCCGGCCTCCTCGACGCCGACGACCAGGCCCTCGTACGGCGGACGCTGCGGGACTGGGACGGAGAGCATCCGCCGCTCGCCCTGGGCGGGTTCCCGGACCGCCGGGAGCGTCCGGGTGCGCGCCTGGCGCTGCTGGCCGCCCTGGCGCCGTACCGCATCACGGACGAGGACGTGGCGGCATGGCGCCGGCCGGAGCACACCGACCACTGTCTGGTGCATCTCGTCGCGTACGGTGCCTTCGCCGCCGTGGACCGTATAGAAGGCTCCCTTTCCATCCCTGACCGGCACAGGATCCCCCTCGGGTGGACACAGTGATCGCACGGCCACGGAACGCGTTGGCACTTTCGCCCCACAGGCAGTCGTGTGACACTGTCGTCCCGTCCGCAGTGCGGGCCCCCTCCGCACCCACCCCCACGAAAAGTGCGCCGTGCGTTCTAGTTCCCTTCCCTTGCCGCTCGCCCTCACCGCGCGCCTGTCGCCCGTCGTCGTGCTCGCCGCGGCGGGCTGGGCCCTGTCGTCCGGCCCGTTCGCCGCGACACCGGCGGAGAACCACGACGAGGCGCGGCAGACCGGGACCCAGTCCGCCTCCGCCCCGGCGACGGCTGCGGCGTCGAAGACGTACGGCGCCGCTCCCGCGCCGTGCGCCGGCCTGGCCAAGAAGACGATCACGTCGCTCGTGCCGGGGGCCAAGACGGCCGGCAAGGAACTCCAGTCGACGGACTCCAAGGTGCGCCGCACCTGCTCCTGGAACGCCCTCAAGGGGTACGACTACCGCTGGCTCGACGTCTCCTTCGAGATCACCGAGTCGGACGAGGTGGCGCAGAAGTCCTACAAGGAGAGCGTCACGGAGAAAAGTGGCGGCGGGGACGTCCCCGGGCTCGGCGACTCGGCGTACTCCGTCGTGAACCTCACCACCGAGGACAAGCAGCAGACCCGCGAGGGCATGGTGGTGGTGCGCGCGTCCAACGCGTTGGTGGTCGTCACGTACAACGGCAGCGACTTCGAGTCGAAGAAGGCGCCCAGCACGGACGAGATCAACAAGGGGGCCATCAAGGCCGCCAAGGAGGCGGTCGCCGCGTTGGAGGACGGGCAGCAGGGCTGACCGTCCTCCAACAGCGGTTGTGCGGCGGGCGGTTCAGGCCTCCAGACGGTCCCGTCCGCGCGCCAGCATCAGCAGCACGTAGAGCACCATCGAGGTGCCCAGGCCCACCGCCCAGCCGTAGTCGGCCAGTGGTTCCAGCGCGGGGATGGGCCTGCCGTCGATCAGCGGCTTGAAGGTGGCGCCGCCGATGGCGAGGACACCGCCGACGACGAAGGCGACGACGGCCCGCCAGTTCCAGCCGCCTTCGTACCAGTAGCGGCCGCCCGTGCGGTACAGGTCGGTCAGGTCGAGCTTGCCGCGGCGCAGGATCCAGTAGTCGGCGATGAGGATGCCTGCGACCGTACCGAGCAGACCGCCGACCAGGCCCAGCCAGGTGAAGATGTAGCCCTGCGGGTCGGAGTACAGCTTCCACGGGAAGATCAGCACGCCGAGCACGCAGGTGACGAGCGCGCCGGCCCGGAAACTGATCTTGCGAGGCGCGATGTTCGAGAAGTCGAAGGCCGGCGAGACCAGGTTGGCCGCGATGTTCACGGACAGGGTCGCCACCAGCACGGTGACCAGCGCGAACAGCAGGCCCACGACGTTGTCCGTCTTGGCGGCGAGCTGTACCGGGTCCCAGATCGTCTCGCCGTAGACCGCCTGCGAACCGGAGGTGACCATCACCGACAGCAGGGCGAAGAGGGTCATGGTCGTCGGCAGGCCCAGCGCCTGGCCCCAGGTCTGGGCCTTCTGGCTCTTGCCGTACCGGGTGAAGTCCGGGATGTTCAGGGACAGAGTGGACCAGAAGCCGATCATTCCCATGAGGGACGGCCAGAACAGCTTCCAGAAGTCGGCGCCCCAGCCCAGCTTGGAGGGCTGGTCGAACAGCGGGCCGAAGCCGCCGGCCTTGTCGCTCATCCACCACAGCATGACGAAGGCACCGACGAGCACGAAGGGCGCCGCCCAGTTCTCGAAGCGGCGGATCGTCTCCATGCCCCGGTAGATGATCGCGACCTGGATCGCCCAGAAGATCGCGAACGACAGCCACATCGTCCAGGCGTAGCCGCCGATCTTGCCGACATCGGTCCAGCCGTTCCCGATGAGCTTCCCGGCGAGGAAGTAGATCGCCTCGCCGCCGATCCAGGTCTGGATGCCGAACCAGCCGCAGGCCACCAACGCCCGTACGACAGCGGGCAGGTTGGCTCCGCGGATGCCGAAGGAGGCGCGGGCGAAGACCGGGAAGGGGATGCCGTACTTCGGTCCCGCGTGCCCGGTGAGCAGCATCGGGACCAGCACGATCACATTGGCCAGGGCGATGGTGAGCACCGCCTGCTTCCAGTCCATGCCGACGGCGATCAGACCGGAGGCCAGGGTCCAGGAGGCGGTGTTGTGGGCCATGCCGACCCACAGGGCGGAGAAGTTGTACGTGGTCCAGGTGCGCTTCTCCACCGGGACCGGCAGCAGATCCTCGTTGGCGTAGCGGCCGCTCGGGGCGGGCGCGCCGGGGGCTAGTTCCACCCGGCCGTCGGCGAGGGTGACTTGAGTGGACGGCGGTATGGCCGTGGGAGCGGTGTCGGTCATGGGCAGGCCAATCAATGAAGGGTGGTCCGGAAAGGCCGTGCGGGCTCCGGTCCCCTCCCGGGAGGTAGGGAGGGGAGAACAGGAGTGGGGGGGTGAGGGGTGGGGAGATGAGCGGTGGGCGGATTGGGGTCAGCCGGTGACGGCCGGGATCACCTGCGCCCCGTACGCGTCGATGACGGCTTCCTGGGCGTCGTGCATGTCGTAGACGGCGAACTGGTCGACGCCCAGCTCACGCAGGGCGTTCAGCTTCTCGATGTGCTTCTCGACCGGCCCGATCAAGCAGAACCGGTCGACGATCTCGTCCGGCACGAACTGGGTGTCCGGGTTGTCGGCGCGTCCGTGGTGGGAGTAGTCGTAGCCCTCGCGGGCCTTGATGTAGTCGGTGAGTTCGTCGGGTACGGCGGCGGAGTGCTCGCCGTACTTCGACACCAGGTCGGCCACGTGGTTGCCGACCATCCCGCCGAACCAACGGCACTGGTCACGCGCGTGGGCGAGCGCCTCGGGCGAGTCGTCCGCGGTGACGTACGCGGGGGCGGCGACGCAGATCTTCACCTCGGAGGGGTCACGGCCGGCGGCGACAGCCGCGTCCTTGACCGCCTTCACCATGTACTCGGTCAGGTAGAGGTCGGCGAGCTGGAGGATGAACCCGTCGGCCTCCTCGCCGGTCATCTTCAGCGCCTTGGGGCCGTACGCCGCCATCCATACGGGGAGTTCGGCGCCCGCCTTGATCCACGGGAACTTGATCACCGTACCGCCGAGGTCGGCCTCGTCACCGCGCCCGAGCGCGCGAATGACCTTCATGGCCTCGCTGATGCGGGCCAGCGTGTTCGGCTTGCGGCCCGCGACCCGCATCGCGGAGTCGCCGCGGCCGATGCCGCAGACCGTGCGGTTGCCGAACATGTCGTTGAGGGTGGCGAAGGTGGAGGCGGTGACCTCCCAGGTGCGGGTGCCCGGGTTGGTGACCATCGGGCCGACCTTCAGCTTGGACGTGTTCGACAGGATCTGGCTGTAGATCACGAACGGCTCCTGCCAGAGCACGGCGGAGTCGAAGGTCCAGCCGTAGGTGAAGCCGTTGCGCTCGGCGCGCTTCATCAGGCTGATGACCCGCGAGGCCGGCGGGTCGGTCTGCAGGACGAGTCCGAAGTCCATGGGCGCCACTCCTAGTTCAGGTACTGACAGGTGGAGCGGGGGGTGTACGTGCCGTGTCCGGCGTGCCCGGTGTACTCCCGCTCGGTGATCACGAGTTCGCCGCGCGAGAGGACGGTCTCGACGCGGCCGGTGAGGCGCTTGCCCTCGTACGCCGAGTAGTCGACGTTCATGTGGTGCGTCTCGGCGGAGACGGTCTGCTCGGCGTCCGGGGCGTAGATGACGACGTCCGCGTCGGCGCCGGGGGCGATGGTGCCCTTCTTCGGGTACATGCCGAACATCCGGGCCGGGGTGGCGCAGGCGATCTCGATCCAGCGGCGGCGGGAGATGTGCCCGTCGACGACGGCCTGGTGGAGCAGGTCCATGCGGTTCTCGACGCCCGGAAGGCCGTTGGGGATCTTGGAGAAGTCGCCCCGGCCGAGCTCCTTCTGGCCCACGAAGCAGAAGGGGCAGTGGTCGGTGGAGACGACCTGGAGGTCGTTGGTGCGCAGGCCCCTCCAGAGGTGGGCCTGGTGCTCCTTCGGCCTGAGCGGCGTCGAGCACACGTACTTGGAGCCCTCGAAGTCCGGCTCGGCGAGGTTGTCCGTCGACAGGAAGAGGTACTGCGGGCAGGTCTCCCCGAAGACGTTCAGCCCCTCGTCGCGTGCCTTGGCCAGCTCGGCGACTGCCTCCATCGCCGAGACGTGCACGACGTACAGGGGCGCTCCGGCGACCTGCGCGAGCTTGATGGCGCGGTGGGTGGCCTCGGCCTCCAGCAGGGCCTTGCGCACCTCCCCGTGATAGCGGGGATCGGTCTCGCCCCGGGCCAGCGCCTGCTCGACCAGGACGTCGATCGCGATGCCGTTCTCGGCGTGCATCATGATCAGGCCGCCGTTCTCGGCGGAGCGCTGCATGGCGCGCAGGATCTGGCCGTCGTCGCTGTAGAAGACGCCCGGGTAGGCCATGAACTGCTTGAAGGAGGTCACGCCCTCCCCCACCAGCAGGTCCATCTCCTTGAGCGTCTCCTGGTTCACGTCGGAGACGATCATGTGGAAGGCGTAGTCGATCGCGCAGTTGCCCTCCGCCTTGGCGTGCCAGGTGTCCAGGCCCTCGCGCAGGGTGTGGCCGACGCTCTGCACGGCGAAGTCGACGATGGTCGTCGTGCCGCCCCAGGCGGCGGCCCGGGTGCCGGTCTCGAAGGTGTCGGAGGCGAAGGTGCCGCCGAACGGCAGCTCCATGTGGGTGTGGGCGTCGACCCCGCCCGGGATGACGTACTTCCCGGTGGCGTCTATGGTCCGCTCGGCCGTCCAGGCCTCGGCGGCCGGGGTGCCGCTCGCCGCGAGGGCGGCGATACGGCCGTCCTCGATCAGGACGTCGGCGTGCATCTCGTCGGACGCGGTGATGACGAGACCACCACGGATGACGGTACGGCTGCTCATACTCCCTCTCCTACCGTGGTCAACACTGGTGTCGTGCAGGTCGGTCCGTGCCGCCGGTCCGGCCCCCCGTGCGCCGGACCGGCGGCGTTCCGGTCGGCTACGGAGCGGTCAGCGGGTCGTACGCCTCGGGACGGCGGTCCCGGTAGAACTGCCAGCGGTCCCGGACCTCGCGCAGCTTGGCCAGGTCCAGGTCGCGGACGACCAGTTCGGTCTCCTTGTCGGAGGCCACCTCGCCCACGAACTGGGCTTCGGGGTCGACGAAATACGACGTCCCGTAGAAGTCGTTGTCGCCGTACTCCTCGACGCCCACCCGGTTGATCGCGCCGACGAAGTACTCGTTGGCGACGGCCGCGGCCGGCTGCTCCAGCTGCCACAGGTAGCCGGACAGGCCGCGCGAGGTGGCCGAGGGGTTGAAGACGATCTCGGCGCCCTCCAGGCCCAGCGCCCGCCAGCCCTCCGGGAAGTGCCGGTCGTAGCAGATGTAGACGCCGATCCTCCCGACGGCCGTGTCGAAGATCGGCCAGCCCAGGTTGCCCGGGCGGAAGTAGAACTTCTCCCAGAAGCCGGGCACCTGCGGGATGTGGTGCTTGCGGTACTTGCCGAGGTAGGAGCCGTCCGCGTCGATCACGGCGGCCGTGTTGTAGAGGACGCCGGGCTGCTCCTCCTCGTACATCGGCAGGATCAGGACGAGGCCCAGTTCCTTGGCGAGCGCCTGGAACCGTTTGACGATGGGGCCGTCCGGGACCTGCTCGGCGTACTCGTAGAACGCCTTGTCCTGGACCTGGCAGAAGTAGGGCCCGTAGAACAGCTCCTGGAAGCACAGCACCTGAGCACCTTGCGCGGCCGCGTCGCGGGCCGCCTGCTCGTGTACCTGGATCATCGATTCCTTGTCGCCGGTCCAGGCGGTCTGGAAGAGGGCGGCACGGATCACTCTGCTCATCGGGACCTCCGGTCGCTCGGTGTGCGGCGAGCTTAGAAAGCTCCGAAGGCCGGTTTGAGTTGCACGGTGTCACGTCTGCGGGCCTGCGGCGTGCCACGGTGTCACTCTGTCGTGGGCCCATGTTTCACCGCCGTTTTCCCTGGTCGTCGCATGTTTCAGCCCTGTTGCGCGTCGTGCGCGAGGAGCGCGATGTGCACCGAGGCGGCCTGCTCGAAGTCGTCGAGGTCGACGCCGAGCCGGCCCTGTATCGCTTCCAGCCGGCGGTAGAGCGCGGGCCGGGAGACGTGGTGGAGTTGCGCGGTGCGGGACTTGTTGCGGCCGGTGGCGAGATAGGTCCGCAGGACGGCGAGCAGGTCCTCGCCGGCCACGCACAACAGCCCGTCCAGCTCCCGCTCCGCGAAGGACTGCACGTGCGGGTCGTCGCGCAGCAACCGGATCAGGCCGCGCAGGTGGACGTCCTTGAGGCGTACGACGGCCGGCAGGTCGAGGACGGCCGAGGAGTCGGCCACGGCGTCGGCGACGTGCTTGGCCTCGCGCAGTCCGGCGGGGACGTCGTCCCAGGCGATGCGGGGATCGGCGGCGGCCACCACCGTCCGGGCGGCCTCCGAGCGCACCCGGGCCGCGAAGTTCGCCACGAGCACCGAGGCGTCCTGGTCCCGGGCCAGGCTCAGCAGCACGGCGGTGGCGCCGTCGGTGAGCTCGGCGACGATCCCGGACAGCCCCACCAGGCGCAGCACCCGCTCGAGTTGTGCCGGATCGCCGTCGCGGATGACCAGCGGGACGAAGGTGCGCCGGTTGACCGGCAGTCCGGCCGCCCGCGCCCGGGGCAGCAGCTGCCGCGCCGGTACGACCCCGCTGACCAGGTCGGTCAGCAGGCTCTGCGCGGACTGCTCCTCCCAGGTGTGCGCGGAGTTGCCGCCGAGCATGCGGTGCAGGACGAGCGCCTCGGCGGCCCGGTCGGCGAGCAGCCGCCCGGTGGCGGTGTCGCCCCGGTAGCCGCACAGCACGATCCGGCCCCACCGCTCCCCGCGTCCGGTCAGCTCGGCTCGGATCCAGCCGTCGCCCTCGCTGCCGCCGGCCTGGCGGGCGATGCGTTCCCAGTCGCGCAGCACGTCGTCGACGGCCGGCCGCTCCCCCGCCGTGGCTAGGACGCGGTGGGCGAGGTTGGTGACGACGACGGGGCAGGCGCTGTGCTGGGCGACCTCGTCGAGCAGACGCTGGAGCGGGGCGCCGCCGGTGATGAGTCCGGTGAGCGCGGTCCGTACGGACTCGGAGAGGCTGACGGCGGCGAACTTCCGCCGGACGAGGCGGGCCTGGACCTCCTCGGTCAGCTCGGCGAAGGGGAAGGGCCGGTGGAGGACGACCATCGGCAGCCCGCACCGCTCGGCCGCCCGGCGCATCACGTCCGGCGGGGCGGGAAACGCCCGCCCCAGGCCCAGGACGACGGCCGCCGCCTCCGCGCGGTGCAGGGACTGGATGTACTCGGCCTGCGCGCTCTCGTCGCCGGCGAGCAGCACCCCGGTGGTGAGCACCATCTCGCCGCCGCTGAGCATCACGCCCACGTCGGCGGCCTCGGCGACGTGCACCCAGCGCACGGCCCGGTCGAGCTGGCTCGCGCCGGCCACCACCTCGGGTTCCCCGGCGAGGACCCGTTCCAGTGTGAGGACCTGCCGGACCGACAGGATCGGCTCCAGGGGCTCCCAGGTCTCCAAGGTGGTGGTCATGGCGGTCTTTCCCTTGCTCGGAATGGTGCTAGTGCCCCGACAGGCAACGTTCGCCCCGTCGCGACGCCCGGCACGCTCCCCCACTGCCCTAAAGGCGTGGGAGGTGCCCCCACTCGCCGCACCGGCCGAAAGCCCAAGTACGTCCAGTACGAGGGCTTCCGGCCGGCACGCCGAGAGCACGCACCGGACGCCGCTCCTCAACGGGCAAACGTTGCCTGCCGGGGCACTAGTGGATGCTCCTCAGAGCGTCTTCGAGGATCGCGGCGCCTTCCTCGGCCTCCGCGACGGTCAGGGACAGGGGCGGGGCGAGGCGCAGGGCGCTGGTGTTGTGGCCGCCGCCCTTGCCGATGAGCAGCCCGCCCGCGCGGGCCGCTTCGAGCACGGCGGACGCGGCCTCGGGGTCGGCCTGGTCGGTCCCGGGTTTCACCAGCTCGATGCCGATCATCAGCCCGCGCCCGCGGACCTCCCGTACCTCCGGAATCTGCGCCCCGACCGCCCGCAACCGCTCGATGAGCAGTCCGCCGACGCGCCGGGCGTTGCCCTGGAGGTCGTGCTCCAGCAGGTACGTGAGGTTGGCGAGGCCCGCCGCCATGGTGATCTGGGTGCCGCCGAACGTCGAAATGCTGTTGGCGTCCAGGCAGTTCATGATCTCGCCGCGGGCGACGACTCCCCCGATGGACATCCCGTTGCCGATGCCCTTGGCGAAGGTGAGGATGTCGGGAGGGCCGTTCTGGCCGTGGGCCTGCCAGCCCCAGAAGTGGTCGCCGGTGCGGCCCCAGCCGGTCTGCACCTCGTCGGCGATCCACAGGATCCCGTATGCGTTCAGCACCTCACGGAATGCCGCATACAGTCCGTCCGGCGGTGAGGTGAAGCCGCCGACGCCCTGGACGGGCTCGGCGATCAGGGCCGCGGGCGGGCGGGTGTGGCCGAGCAGGTCCTTCAGATCGTCGACGCAGGCCGCGATGAAGTCGTCGTCGCTCAAGGTGGCGTACGGTCCGCGCGTCCGCACGCCTCCGTGGACGTACAGCGTCTGGAGCGGGGACAGCGAGGTCGGCGACCAGCCGCGGTTGCCGGTGATGCCGACCGCGCTGAAGGAGCGCCCGTGGTAGCTGTTGCGCATCGCCAGGATCGTGTTGCTGCGCCGGTACGTCGTCGCGAGCAGCAGGGCGGTGTCGTTGGCCTCGGTGCCGGAGGTGGTGAAGAAGACGCGGGCGTCCGGGATGCCGCTCAACTGGGCGACGCGTTCGGCGAGGTCGACCATCGGCCGGTTGAGGTAGAGCGTGGACGAATGGATGATCCGCCCGGCCTGCTCGCTCACCGCCTTCGTCACCTCGGGCAGTGCGTGCGCGGTCATCGTGGTGAGGATGCCGCCGAAGAAGTCGAGGTACTTGTTGCCCCCGGCGTCCCAGACGTACCGGCCCTCGCCGTGGGTGATCTCGAGCGGGTCCTCGTAGTAGAGGGCGAGCCAGTCGGGGAGGACGGCCCGGTGTCGTCCCAGCAGGTCCTTGGTCACGGCTTCACCAGTCCTTCGTACGCGTCGGGCCGTCGGTCGCGGTAGAACGCCCACAGCTGACGGACTTCGTCGATGAGGTCGAAGTCGAGGTCGCGGATGACGAGTTCCTCTTCCTTGTCGCCGGCGGTCTCCCCCACGAACTGCCCGCGCGGGTCGACGAAGTACGACGTCCCGTAGAAGTCGTTGTCGCCGTACTCCTCGACGCCCACCCGGTTGATCGCGGCGACGAAGTACTCGTTGGCGACGGCCGCCGCGGGTTGTTCCAGCCGCCAGAGGTGGGAGGAGAGTCCGCGGTGGGTGGCGGACGGGTTGTAGACCAACTGGGCGCCGTTCAGGCCGAGTTGGCGCCAGCCCTCCGGGAAGTGGCGGTCGTAGCAGATGTAGACGCCGACCTTGCCGACGGCCGTGTCGAAGACGGGCCAGCCGATGTTGCCCGGTTTGAAGTAGTACTTCTCCCAGAAGCCCTTGACCTGTGGGATGTGGTGCTTGCGGTACTTGCCGAGGACGGTGCCGTCGGCGTCGATCACGGCCGCGGTGTTGTAGTAGAAGCCCGACTGCTCGACCTCGAACACCGGGACGACGACGACCATGCCCGTCTCGCGCGCGAGCGCTTGCATACGACGCGTCGTCGGCCCGTCGGGCACCGGCTCGGCCCAGCGGTAGTGCTCCGGGTCCTGGACCTGACAGAAGTAGGGGCTGTTGAAGACTTCCTGGAAGCCGATGATCTTCGCTCCCTGGCGGGCCGCCTCGCGGGCGTGCTCCTCGTGTTTCGCCACCATGGACTCGGTGTCGCCGGTCCAGGTGGCCTGGACCAGAGCGGCACGTACGACGTTGGCCATGAGCTGCTCCTTCGACGGTGACGTCAGAGCCTCTACGCCCGTAGACGCAGGTCGTAGAGGCACGAACGTAAGCCTCCCCGGCAGGCTTGCCAAGACCATCGTCGTTAACCCGCGGAGTCGATCACGTTTCACCCTCCTGTGGGTGAAAGTCACGGGCCGGTGATGCGGGTGGATGTCGCGGGCCGGTGAGAGGAGTGGCGGGCCGGGGCCCGTCCGGCTCTCAGGCCGGGTGTCCGGCGACCCGCAGGGCGTGGACCAGGTCCCAGTGGCGCTCGTCCGAGACACCCTGGGCGGCCTCCACCAGGAGCGGGACCAGCGTCTGCGGGTCGGGATCGGCGCTGCGGGCGGCCTCCTCCGGGGTGCGGACGCGGACGTAGGCGTCGAGGAGCGCGCGGATCTCGCGGCGGCGGCCGTCGGCGGCCAGCGCGAGCACCGCCTGCCCGATCTCGACGGCGGGGCGCGCGACGCCCTGCCGCAGGATCTGCTCCCCGTCGGTGCCGCGCCCGGCCTCGACCAGCGCGTCGGCGGCGGCGACGAGCCGGTCGGCGGGCAGCGAGGCGGCCTCCCACAGCAGGGTCGCCCAGTCGGCGCCGAGTCCGGCCCGCTGCATCTCGGCGGCGAGCAGCGGGTAGCGGGCGGCGGGCCAGTACGCGATCTCGGCCAGCAGGGCGTGCGCCTCACCGCTGCGGCCCTCGCCACGCAGCCGTACCAGCCGCTCCACGGTCTCGGCGGTCTCCCGCCGGTCCGCCGTGTCCAGCGGCTCGGCCTGCGGCTCCGGCCGCGCGCCCGACTTGTCGGCCCCGGCGAACCGGGCCCCGCGGAGGGTACGGCGGGTGGCGGCGGGCGCGGTGGGCAGATCCGGCACGGCAGTCGGCGGTACGACGACGGGGGCGGCCTCCTCCTCGACCATCCCGGCAAAGCGGGCACTGCCACGGCGCCGCTTGCGCTGCTTGGAGGTGGGGGCCGGCTGGGGCGGGGCGGGCGCCTGCTCCGCCGGAGCGGGGAAGCGGGGATCCTGCTCCGGGTTGGTGGCCTGGGCGGGACCGTAGGCACCAGGTCCGCCGTGCAGACCGGTCATCCCCTCGTCGGCGGCTGTGCCAGGAGCGGACAGGCGGGCGGAGTTCTCGTGGCCGGGGTCACGCATGCCCGCGCGGGTGTCATGCGTGTCCGCGGCCCAGCCACGGGCCCGCTCCCTCTCACGCCGGGCGGTCGCCTCGGCGGCGGACCGCGCGTCGCGCTGCTGCGGTATGTCGGGGAACTCGGACTCGTACGAGGGGTCTGCGGTGCCGGTGTCGGCTCGCGCGCCGGAGGGTCCGTACCCGCCGTGCCCGCCGTACCCGCCCGCTCGCTCGCCGTACGACTCCCGTGTGTCCGTCTGCTCGGCGTACGACTCGTGCGTGCGCGGCCCCGCACCGTGCGTATCGCGCGTGTTCGGCAGCCTGTCGTACAGGTCGCGGGCGTCCGACTGCCCGCCGTACGCCTCACGCCCCTCCGACCCCACGCCATGCGACTCGCGCGTGCTCGACTGCCCGCCATACGCATCACGCGCGTCCGGTCGCCCGCCGTACCCCTCACGCCCACCCGACCCCAGGCCACGCGACTCGCCCATGCCGGCCTGCCCGCCATACGACTCGCGCCCATCCGACCCCACGCCATGCGACTCGCGCGTGCCCGACTGCCCGCCGTACGCATCACGCGTATCCGGCCGCCCGCCGTACCCCTCACGCCCACCCGACCCCAGGCCACGCGACTCGCCCATGCCGGCCTGCCCGCCATACGACTCGCGCCCATCCGACCCCACGCCATGCGACTCGCGCGTGCCCGACTGCCCGCCATACGCATCACGCGTATCCGGCCGCCCGCCGTACCCCTCACGCCCACCCGACCCCACGCCACGCGACCCGCCCACGCCGGCCTGCCCGCCATACGACTCGCGCGCGTCCGGCCGCCCACCGTACGCATCACGCCCGCCCGACCCCGCGCCATAAGAGCCGCCCCCGCGCGCCCCGGCTTCGCCCCGGCCCGCCTCGCCCCCTTCACCCCCGACGCGGAACACGGCCCCGTCCCCGGCCTGCCCGCGTCGGATCGTCTGTGCCTGGTTCTCGGTCGAGCGTCGGTCCAGTTCTGCCAGGCGGGACCGGAGTTCGGCGCAGCGGCGGGTCGCGCGTTCGTGGTCGTCGCGGGCCCAGGCGAGGTCGAGGCGGATGGCGTCGGCCGCCTCCTGGGTGGTGGCGGAGGCGAGCAGCCGGCCCAGTTCCGCCTGTCGTTCGGCGGCGTACCGCTGCTCGCGGAGCATCACGTCGAACCGGTCACCGAGGGCGTCCCGCCCGCCGGGCCGGGCGTCGTACGCGACGAGCGCGGCGGCGTGCAGGGCGCGGGCGCGTTCGACCTCCGGACCGGCGCCACCGGGGCCGTACTGCGCGGCCAGGTCCTGCAGCAGCGCCTCCACGACGTCCCAGGGCGGCACCTCACGCCCGTCGAGGCAGGCCTGCATGCCGTCCGGGTCGCGCTGCCAGAACACCCCGCACCAACCGGCACCTTGGTCCAGGCGTGCCAGCAGGCCGTCCAGGTAGTTCGCGAACTCCCGCACTTGACTGGGGAGTTGATCCAGAGTCATCGCCCAACTCCCACCAGACCGGAGCACTCCGGTCCGTAAGGCAACACCAGCCGTGTTACAGGAGCGCTACAGGAAGTTTTCCGACCGGACGCATAGTACGCCCGGCCTGCCGAAACGTGACGTGCGGCGGCCTTCGCACTTGCTTCACAACCCGACCAGCACGCACCGCCCCGCCAAGTCGTCCATCGACAGCCCGAGGGCCCGGGCCAGCGCCGCCACCGTGAAGAACGCCGGCGTCGGCGCGCGGCCCGTCTCGATTTTCCGGAGGGTCTCCGCGGAGATTCCGGCGCTCGCCGCGACGTCGGTCATGCTGCGGCCGCCGCGGGCCTCACGCAGCAGCCGGCCGAGCCGCTCGCCGCGTTCGCGCTCTTCGGGGGTGAGAGGGGTGCGCACCATGCCGTCATTGTAATACCGGTATAGTAATTGGCATGGTTGAGCTGAAGACAGACACATCGATCGACGCCATGTACGAGGCGGGCCAGGTCGTCGGCCGCGCCCTGACGGCCGTACGAAAAGCCGCTGACGTGGGCGTCTCCCTGCTGGAGCTGAACGAGGTGGCGCACGACGTGCTGCGTGAGGCGGGGGCGGGCTCGCCGTTCCTCGGCTACCGGCCCTCGTTCGCACCGACGGCCTTCCCGGCCGTCGTCTGCGCCTCCGTGAACGACGCGATCGTGCACGGCATCCCGACGCGTTACCGGCTGCGCGACGGCGACCTGGTCTCCATCGACTGCGGCGCCGAGCTGGGCGGCTGGGCGGGCGACTCGGCGATCAGCTTCGTGGTGGGCAGGGCCCGCGCGGCCGACCTGCGCCTGATCGAGACGGCCGAGCGGGCGCTCGCCGCGGGCATCGAGGCGGCGGTGGTGGGCAACCGCATCGGCGACATCGGGCACGCGATCGGCTCGGTGTGCCGCGCGGCGGGGTACGGCATCCCGGACGGCTTCGGTGGCCACGGCATCGGACGCCGTATGCACGAGGACCCGCCGGTCCCGAACGAGGGCCGGCCGGGGCGTGGCCTCCCCCTGCGGCACGGCATGGTCCTCGCCATCGAACCGATGGTCATCGGCGGCGGCACGGACGGCTACCACGCGGCGCCGGACGGCTGGACCCTGCGTACGAACGACGGCTCCCGGGCGGCGCACGCCGAGCACACCGTGGCGATCACGGAGTCGGGACCGCGCATCCTGACGGCACGCTGACCGGTCCGTACCGCTGTCGGGGCCGCGGGCGGCTCTCTGGAGGTGCCCCCGGCCACCGATCGTGCGAAGGTGTTCTACGAACGCGCGCCCCAGGTGTAACCAGGTTCCACCCGGGTTACCCGACTCCGGCACGTCGATCAGCGAGGGCGACCCTGCCCGCGCAGGGACGCCGGATGGGAACGCCATGACCAGCGGCTTCACCGGCCCAGAGGGCTACGACCCCTTCGGAGAATTCCTCGCACGCTTCTTCGGCGGACCGCGCCCCGGTCCCCGCCAGATCGACATCGGACGGCTGCTGAGCCAGCCCGCCCGGGAGCTGGTGCGGGGCGCCGCCCAGTACGCCGCCGAGCACGGCAGCCGGGATCTGGACACCCAGCACCTGTTGCGGGCCGCGCTGTCCGCCGAGCCGACCCGGAGTCTACTCAGCCGCGCCGGCGCGGATCCCGACTCACTGGCCACGGAGATCGACGAGCGCTCCGGCCCCGCCCAGCACCCGCCGGGCGAGGCACCGCCGCCGACCTCGCTGTCACTGACCCCGGCCGCCAAGCGCGCCCTGCTGGACGCGCACGACCTGGCCCGGGCGCGCGGCGCCGGGTACATCGGCCCGGAGCACGTTCTCAGCGCGCTCGCCTCGAACCCCGACTCGGCGGCCGGGCACATCCTCAACTCGGCCCGCTTCGCACCCTCCGGCCTGCCGCCCGAGGCGGCACCGGACACCACACAGGCGCGCAGCGAACGGCCGCGCACCGCGGACACACCCACCCTGGACAAGTACGGCCGCGATCTCACCGACCTGGCCCGCCAGGGCCGTATCGACCCGGTGATCGGACGGGACGAGGAGATCGAACAGACCATCGAGGTGCTCTCCCGGCGCGGCAAGAACAACCCGGTGCTCATCGGAGACGCGGGCGTCGGCAAGACGGCGATCGTCGAAGGGCTCGCCCAGCGCATCGCCGACGGTGACGTGCCGGACGTGCTCAGCGGGCGACGGGTGGTCGCCCTGGACCTCACCGGCGTGGTCGCGGGCACCCGCTACCGGGGCGACTTCGAGGAGCGGCTCAACAACATCGTGGGCGAGATCCGCGCCCACTCCGACCAACTGATCGTCTTCATCGACGAGTTGCACACCGTCGTCGGCGCCGGAGGCGGCGGCGAGGGCGGGGCCATGGACGCCGGCAACATCCTCAAGCCGGCCTTGGCACGCGGCGAGTTGCACATCGTGGGCGCGACCACGCTGGAGGAGTTCCGCCGGATCGAGAAGGACGCGGCGCTGGCCCGCCGCTTCCAGCCGATCCTGGTGCCCGAACCGTCCGTCGCGGACACGATCGAGATCCTGCGCGGGCTGAGCGACCGCTACGAGGCCCACCACCAGGTCCGTTACGCCGACGAGGCGCTGGTGGCCGCCGTCGAGATGTCCGACCGCTATCTCACCGACCGCCGTCTGCCGGACAAGGCCATCGACCTGATCGACCAGGCCGGCGCCCGGGTCCGGCTGCGCGCCCGCACCAAGGGCACGGACGTACGGACCATGGAGCGCGAGGTCGAGCAGCTGACCCGGGACAAGGACCAGGCGGTCGCGGACGAGCAGTACGAGCAGGCCACGCAGCTGCGCGACCGCATCGGCGAGTTGAAGAAGCGGATCGTCGAGGCCACCGGCGACGAGGAAGTCGACGAGGGCATGGACCTGGAGGTCACCGCCGAGGCGATCGCGGAGGTCGTCTCCCGGCAGACGGGCATCCCGGTCAGCAGCCTCACCGAGGAGGAGAAGGACCGCCTGCTCGGCCTGGAGGAGCATCTGCACGAGCGGGTCATCGGTCAGGACGAGGCGGTCCGGGTCGTCGCCGACGCGGTGCTGCGCTCCCGGGCCGGGCTCGCGAGCCCCGACCGGCCGATCGGCAGCTTCATGTTCCTCGGCCCGACCGGCGTCGGCAAGACCGAGCTGGCCCGGGCGCTCGCGGAGGCCCTGTTCAGCAGCGAGGAGCGGATGGTCCGCCTGGACATGAGCGAGTACCAGGAGCGGCACACCGTCAGCCGCCTGGTCGGCGCCCCGCCCGGATACGTCGGCCACGAGGAGGCCGGGCAGCTCACCGAGGTCGTGCGCCGGCACCCGTACTCGCTGCTTCTCCTCGACGAGGTGGAGAAGGCGCACCCGGACGTCTTCAACATCCTCCTCCAGGTCCTCGACGACGGCCGGCTGACCGACGCGCAGGGCCGGACGGTGGACTTCACCAACACGGTCATCGTGATGACCAGCAACCTGGGCTCCGAGGCGATCACCCGGCGCGGTGCCGGCATCGGCTTCGGGGCGGGCGGTGCCGACGCGGACGAGGAGGCGCGGCGCGAGCAGATCCTGCGGCCGCTGCGCGAGCACTTCCGGCCCGAGTTCCTCAACCGCGTCGACGAGATCGTCGTCTTCCGCCAGCTCACCGCCGAGCAGTTGCGGCAGATCACCAACCTGCTGCTGGAGAAGACCCGCCGTCTGCTGCACGCGCAGGGCATCTCGGTCGACTTCACCGACCCGGCCGTCGACTGGCTGGCCGAGCACGGCTACCAGCCCGAGTACGGCGCCCGGCCACTGCGCCGCACCATCCAGCGCGAGGTCGACAACCAGCTGTCCCGGCTGCTCCTGGACGGCCGGATCGAGGAGGGCGGCCGGGTGACGGTGGACGTCGAGGGCGGGCAGCTCACGTTCCGTACGGAAGATCTGCCGCCCGCCCCCGAGTTGTGACCGCACCCGGCAGCGCTACGACGCCGGATACACCACCATCGCCGAGCCGCCGCCCCGCCGTACCTTCTCGGCGGCGGCCAGCCACTTGCCGTTGGGCAGGCGTTGCACGCCCGTGGTCGCGCCGATCTCCGGGTTCTGTTTGAAGGAGTGCCCGATGGCCTCCAGTTGCTTGCGCACCTCGCTGCCGTACAGGCCGGGTTCGAGCTCGGTCTGGGCCACGTTGCGCTGGCTGGCGCGCGGCGCGGCGATCGCGTCGACCAGCGGCAGCCGCCGGTCGAGGAACCCGGTCAGCGTCTGCAGCACGGTCGTGATGATGGTCGCGCCACCGGGCGAACCCAGCGCCACCACCGGCTTGTCGTGCTGGTCGAGCACGATCGTCGGCGAGATGGACGAGCGCGGCCGCTTGCCCGGACCCGGCAGGTTCGGGTCGTGCACGGCCGGGTTGGCCGGGGCGAAGGAGAAGTCCGTCAACTCGTTGTTGAGGATGAACCCGCGGCCGGGGACCGTGATGCCGCTGCCGCCGGTCTGCTCGATGGTGAGCGTGTAGGCGACGACGTTCCCCCACTTGTCGGCCGCCGTCAGATGCGTGGTGTTCTCGCCCTCGTACGTCGTCGGGGCCGCCGTTCCGCCGGTGGAGCAGGCCGCCGGGTTGCGCGGGTCGCCGGGCGCGAGGGGGCTGGTGAGTACGGCGTCGTCCTTGATGAGGCACGCCCGCGAGTCGGCGTACTGCTGCGACAGCAGCTGTTTCGTCGGTACGTCCTCGAAGGCGGGGTCTCCGACCCAGCGCCCCCGGTCCGCGAACGCGATCCGGCTGGCCTCGATGTAGCGGTGCAGGTACTGGACCTCGCTCGCCTTGGAAAGGTCCGTGTTCTCCAGGATGTTGAGGGCCTCGCCGACGGAGGTGCCGCCGGAGGAGGAGGGCGCGATGGAGTAGACGCCGAGGCCGCGGTACGAGGTCCTGGTGGGCGCCTGGAGTTTGGCGCCGTAGGCCGCGAGGTCCTTCTCCGACAGCTCGCCGGGGCGGGCGTTCCAGCCCGAATTCGGATCCACCGGCGGGTCGTTGACGGTGTCGACGATGTCGTCGCCCAACTCGCCGTGGTAGAGGGCGCCGACGCCCTTCTCGGCCAGCTCCCGGTAGGTGCGGGCGAGGTCGGGGTTCTTGAAGGTGGAGCCGACGACGGGGAGCCCGCCGTTCGGCAGGAACAGCTCGGCGGTGTCCGGGAAGTACCGGAACCGGGTTTCGTTGGCGGCGGTCTGCGAGCGGAACGTGTCGTCGACGACGAATCCGTCCCGGGCGATCCGCTCGGCCGGCTTCAGCACGCTGCCGAGCCGCTTGCTGCCCCACTTGTCGAGCGCCGTCCGCCAGGTGGCCGGCGTGCCCGGCGTGCCGACACTGAGACCGCTGCTGACGGCGTCGGCGAAGGCGAGCGGCTTGCCGTTCTCCGTGAACAGGTTCTCGTCGGCGGTCAGCGGCGCGGTCTCGCGGCCGTCGATCGTGTGCACCTTGCGGGACTTGGCGTCGTAGTAGACGAAGTAGCCGCCTCCGCCGATGCCGGAGGAGTAGGGCTCGGTGACGCCGAGCGCGGCGGCCGTGGCGACGGCCGCGTCGACGGCGTTGCCGCCCTTCCTCAGCACCTCGATGCCGGCGGCGGAGGCGTCCGCGTCGACGCTGGCGACCGCGCCGCCGTAGCCGACGGCCAGGGGCGATTTCTCAACGGCGGAGCTTTGAGGGGTGGGTGGCGCGGCCGCTCCCACCGACACCACGGCGACCGACACCGCCAGGACCGACAGCTTCCGCGCGACAGGGCGACGCATCCGCACCTCCAGAAGAGACCGTGCGCGCAGCCTAATCCCCTCGCCATGCCCTCGTCAGGACCGCACGAACACCCGGCGCGCCCCGTGTCGAACACGGGTTTGCGTTCGCCCGCCAGTGCCCCGGCAGGCAGCGTTTGCCCGTTGAGGAGCGGCGTCCGGTGCGTGCTCTCGGCGTGCCGGCCGGAAGGCTCCGTCGATGGACCGGACGTACTTGGGCTTTCGGCCGGTGCGGCGAGTGGGGGCACCTCCCACGCCTTTAAGGCAGTGGGGGAGCGTGCCGGGCGTCGCGACGGGGCGAACGTTGCCTGCCGGGGTACTAGCATGCGCGCCCATGAATGACGACGTGCGCAACCTCGTCCTGGGCGTGGTGGCCGCCGGCATCAGCGCCGCGCTCGGCTGGCTCGCCCGGACCTACCTGTGGAAGCGGAAACTGCGCCGCAAGCAGGCCTTCTTCGGGCTGCCGGACAACGCCGAGTCACTGCTGGTGGTGAACCGCGGCGCCGGCGGCCCCGAGCTGACGGTGATGCGCTACGACGTGTTCGCCCTGCTCGAACTCGCCGCGCTGATCAAAGACTGCAACGCCCACGCCCAGGTCGTCCCGCACGACGTGGCACGACAGGGGTTCGGCGAGCGCACCGAGTTCTGTGTGGGCGGGCCGGCGTCGAATCGCCGTATGGGGGCGCACCTGTCCTCCCTGCTCCCGGGTGTACGCGTGAACGTCGACGCCGAACCCAGCCCGGACCGCGGCGCCTTCCAGATCGGCTCCGAGCGCTACCGCGTCGAGGTCGGCAAAGCGGAGTACGCGCTCCTCGCCCGGCTCACCGTCGACCAGAGCAACGGCACCCGCCCCGTCTTCCTCTTCTGCGGCCAGACCGCGATCACCAACCAGGCCGCGACCCGCTACCTCGCCCGCAACCACGAACGGCTCACCCGCAAGCACGGCAACAACTCCTTCGCCCTGCTGCTGAAGGTGGTCAACTCACAGGCGTACGGCCCCGATGTCGTCGAACTGGTCGCGGACGTGACCCGGGCGGCGCAGACCCCGCTGCCGGCACCGGCGGCTCCGCGCAATACCCACCGCGCCTCCTAGGTTTCAGCACATTCCAACAATCGTTACTCCCACGTAACTTACCGACGGATTACCTACGGTAAGAGACCGAGGTTACCGTCGGGTCACTTTGCACTTACACGAGTGAGGAGTGACAAGTGGGACACCATCGCAAGGCTCTGCGTACGACCGCCGTGGGTGCCGTCTCCGCGACCCTGATCGCCGGTGGCACCCTCGGACTCGCCCCCACCGCCCAGGCGGCGACCGGCATCCGCTTCGTCGACATCACCGGCGACGGTGGCACGGTCCTCAAGGCGAACGTCGTCACGCCGGCCGGAGCCGACACCACGCGCCGCTACCCGCTGCTCGTGCTGCCCACGAGCTGGGGTCTGCCCCAGGTCGAGTACCTCGCCCAGGCCCAGAAGCTCGCCGACTCCGGCTACATCGTGGTCAGTTACAACGTGCGCGGCTTCTGGCAATCGGGCGGCGAGATAGAAGTGGCGGGGCCACCCGACATAGCCGACGCGTCCAGGGTCATCGACTGGGCGCTCGCCAACACCCCGGCCGACGCCCGGCACATCGGCATGGCGGGCGTCTCGTACGGCGCCGGCATCAGCCTGCTCGCCGCCGCGCACGACAAGCGGGTGAAGGCGGTCGCGTCCCTCAGCGGCTGGGCCGACCTGATCGACTCGATCTACTCCGGCCGCACCCAGCATGTCCAGGCCGCCGGGCTCCTGGACGGCGCCGGCCTGGTCACCGGCCGCCAGAGCGCCGAACTGCGGCAGATCTTCGACGACTTCTACGCCTCCAATCTGGCCGAGGAACCGGAGATCGTCGCCTGGGGGAAGAAACGTTCCGCTGCGACCTATGTCGACCGGCTCAACAGCAACGACACCGCCGTCATGCTCGCCAACGCCTGGGGCGACACGATCTTCCCGCCCAACCAGTACACGGACTTCTACGAGAAGCTGACCGGCCCCAAGCGACTTCAGATGCGCCCCGGCGACCACGCGACCGCCGAGGTCACCGGACTGTTCGGCCTGCCCAACGACGTGTGGACCGACACCGAGCGCTGGTTCGACCGCTACCTCAAGGGCGAGAACAACGGCATCGACCGCGAACAGCCGGTACGGCTCAAGTCCCGCTCCTCGGGCGGCTACGAGGACTACCCGGACTGGAAGTCGGTCGGCGCGACCCGAAAGAAGATCGCCCTGGCGGGCACCACCACGATCCGCGCGAACGTCGACTCCGGTGCCAACGGCGGGGTGGTCTTCCTCTCCAGCATCCTCGACCAGGTGGCCCAGCTGCCCCCGATCGCCTCGATCCCCCTGCTCCCCCGCCGCTGGGCCGCCGTATGGCAGTCGGAGAAGTACGCCACCGCCCAACGGGTGCGGGGCACCGCGAAGCTGCACACCACGCTCACCCCGACCAAGGAGAGCGGCACCCTCGTCGCCTACCTCTACGACGTGGGGCCGCTCGGCCTCGGCAAGCTGGTCAGCAACGCGCCGTACACCTTCCACGGGCGGACACCCGGGAAGCCGTTCGACGTCGACCTCGAGCTGTTCTCCACGGCCTACGACGTCCCGGCAGGGCACCGGCTGGCCCTGGTGGTCGACACCGTCGACCCTCTCTACGTCGAGCACAACCCGGCCGGCGCGCAGCTGACCTTCTCCTCGCCGGCGATCGACCCGTCGTACGTGTCGATTCCGCTGTGCTAGGGCCTGTGTCGGAAGTGGCGTCGTCCGCCCGAAGGGCGGGCCGGGCGGCGTCCGGTGCGTGCTCTCGGCGTGCCGGGCGGAAGCCCTCGTACTGGATGTACTTGGGCTTTTCGCCCGGTGCGGCGAGTGGGGGCACCTCCCACGCCCTTGAGGCAGTGGGGGAGCGTGCCGGGCGCCGCCCGGCAGGCGCCACTTTCGACACAGGCCCTAGCAGTGATCTCCGACTGCGGGCACCGAGCGGGGCGGCGGTCACCGCTCTGGTGATCGCCGTAACTTGTCCGGGCGAAGATCCGGGCTGAGCCGCGACACGCACCACGGGTTCACACTTCGGCGACCTCGGCGTACAGCTGTGAGAGCTCGGGCACCCCGCTGGCGGCCCACTCGTGCCCCGAGGCCACGACGTCGAACTCACGGCCGGAGGCGAGCCGGATGACGGGCTGGCCGTCCGGCCACAGGTCCCAGGTGGCTCCGGGGACGGTCCGCACGATGACCGTGCCGAGGTAGAGCCCGGCGTCGTTGCCGAGCCACGGCAGGACCTCCGCGTCGTCCCGCCAGCGCGGCACCAGCTGGTCCAGGGCCTCCAGCGAGGCCGCCGTGTCGTCGAGTCGGACACCCTCCTGGGCCGCCTGCGAGCGCAGCAGTTCGCACTCGGAGAGGAGTTCGGCGATGCCCTCGGGGTCGGGGGTGCCGGGCTTCTCCCGCCGGCCGCCCAGAAAAGGGATCTTCATACACCCAGCGTGTCATCCACCCTGCCATGCGCACCACAGGCGCGCGGGCCCGCGATTCCGGTCGACTTCACGCCATGTTCACGCATGGCTCGTTGACGCTTCACCGATGTCTCTTTAGCTTCACGAAGCGTCTTTCGTCCCGTCTCTCTGTCCCGTCGTGAACGGAAGGAGTCGGCCGTGCGCCGATGCTTCTGGGGTGGTGCGGTCGCCCTCACCCTGTTCGCCGCCCTCCTCCCGGGAGGCTCGGCGTCGGCAGCCCCCGGCCGAGGGGCGGAACCTCCTCCCCTGGAGCGGCTCTTCGACAACAGGGCCGTCAGCGACGACGCCCTCCCGGGCGAGGCGGACTTCGACGGCTCGGGCGCCTCCCTGTCGGCGCGGGACCTCACGGCCGCCGGCTGGACACCGGGCCGCACCCTCACCGTGCAGGGAGCCCGGCTCACCTGGCCGGGGCGGCAACCGGGCGAGCCGGACAATGTGCGGGCCGCCGGACAGGACGTCCGCGTGCGGGGGCGCGGTGACGCGCTCGCCTTCCTCGTGGCGGGCACGGGCGGTGACGCGGTAGGCGCCACGGGCACGGTCTCGTACGCGAACGGCAGCCGCTCCTCGTACCGGCTGACCGCCCCCGACTGGCGCACCGGCCCGCTCGCCACCAAGGCGCTCGCGCTGCCGCACATCAACACGCCCGGCGGCCAACTCACCGAGCAGGCACGGCTGTACGTCGTGACCGTGCCGCTCGTACCGGGGCGCGAGGTCGTCTCCGTACGGCTGCCGCTCGCGTCCGACCTGCATGTCTTCGCGCTGTCGGTGCGGGCCGCCGCGCCGGGCTGGTCGGGGAGCTGGGCGGCGGCCACGTCCGGTTATACGGCTGTGGGGCCCTGGTCGGACCGGACGGTACGGCTCGTGGTGCACACGTCGGTGGGCGGGCCGCGGGTGCGGCTGCGGTTCGACAACACCTTCGCGGCGGCGCCGGTACGGATCGGCAGCGTCACGGTGGCGGTGCAGGCGCGGGGCGCGGCGGCGCGGGGAGCGCCGGTGCCGCTGACCTTCCAGGGTACGGCGGGGGTCGAGATCCCGGCGGGGACACAGGCGTTCAGTGATCCGCTGGGCTTCGCGGTACCGGCGGACACCAATCTGCTGGTGAGCTTCCACCTGCCCCTGTCGGTGTCCGCCGCGCCCGTGCACCGGCTCGCGCTGCAGCGGTCGTACGTGAGCGAGCCGGGCGATCACGCGGCGGACGCCTCCCCGGCGGCGTACACCTCGGTGATGACGAGCTGGCCGCTGCTGACCGGGGTGGACGTGGGCGGCGGGCCGGGCTCGGTGGTGCTGCTCGGGGACTCGATCACCGACGGCGACCAGTCCACGGTGGACGCGAACCGGCGGTGGCCCAATGTGCTGGCCACACGGCTGCTGAACCAGAATGTGGTCCCGCGCTATGGGGTGCTCAACCAGGGCATCTCCGCGAACCGTGTGGTCACCGACCGGTATCCCGGCGACGGGGTGTCCACCGACACGGGCGGGGTGAGCGCGCTGCACCGGTTCGACCGGGACGTCCTCGCCCAGACGTCCGCGCGTACGGCTGTCGTCTTCGAGGGCGTGAACGACGTGCGGTGGGGTGCCACGGCGGCGCAGGTGATCGCCGGGCTGCGAGAACTCGCGGACCGGGGGCACGCGCGCGGGCTGCGGATGCTGGCGGCGACCGTCCTGCCGTGCGAGGGCGAGACACGGTGCACGACCGCCGTCGACGCGGAGCGGGTCGCGGTCAACGCGTGGATCCGGAGCGCGGGCGTGTTCGACGGCGTGCTCGACTTCGACGGGGTGGTATGCGACCCCGCGCATCCGGCGCGGATGCTGCCCGCCTACGACAGCGGGGACCATCTGCATCCGGGGGACGCGGGGCTGGCCGCGCTCGCGGAGTCGGTGGACCTGGCGTTGCTGCAGGGCTAGGGCGTTTCTGATGGCTCTTGGACGATGTCTCGGAGCCAGATGGCGACGGCCGTGACGGTCAGGGTGCCGTTGAAGATCTAGTCGCGTTTGTCGTACCGCGTGGCGACAGCGCGGTACTGCTTCCACTTGTTGACGCATCGCTCGACGGCACTGGCCCTTGCGCCTGCGGTTGGCCAACTGGTCTTCGGGCTGGGCGATGGTGGCCTTGATGCCCCGTCGCCGCAGACAGGCGCGGTTGTCGCAGCTGGAGTACGCCTTGTCGCCGCGGACGCGATCGGGACGGCTGCGTGGCCGGCCGGGTCCGCGCCGCTGGATCCGTAAGCCGTCCAGTACGTGGATGAACATGGGGCTGTCGCCTGCGAGATGTGCGGGTCGACAGAAAAGGTGGAGGTCCACCACATCCGCAGGCTCGCAGACCTGAGTAAGCCAGGCAGGCGCACGCTGCGTCCGATCGCCGACCGGGCCCCGACGGCGGACTGCAGCGCGAGCTGACGGCACTGCGCCAGCGCCAGCGGCCTCTTGAGCTGCTGTTCAACGGAACAGGGCGCGGTGTGTCGCGACTCCCCGCCGAGGTCCATCTCAAGCGCGCCATCGACGAGTTGGCGCTGATGACCGGGGACAGCGCGGGCGCGGAGCGCAATATCGCCCAGTCGTTCCGGTTGCTCATCGCCCTGGAGGCGCTCGGAGTCGGCCGGATCGCGGGCGGCACCATGAACATCTGCGGCAAGCTCTCCGCCGTACCGCTGCTCGACCCGCCGAACGACGAGATCCTGGAGATCGGCACCCTGTACGGAATGTTCGGCGCGGCCCTGATCCGGATGATGGAGCGCGCGGGCCGCGACCCCAGCCTGACGATCGTCGGCCCGCTCGCCGGCCTAGAGCTCCAGCCCGGCACCACCGAGCGGGACGACCTGACGGGCGCCCCCGTGCGCGGGGCCGCGGTGCGCACCAATCTGGCCCTGGCGGGCACGGCCGGAGCCGCGGCCCGCATCCAGCAGGGCTTCTCCGAGGACGCCGAGGTGCGCGCCCCGGTCTCCGACCGTTCCTACGGAGTCATCATCATCGACGGCGACCACTCCGCCCCCGGCGGCATCGTCGTACTCGACGACTTCGGGCACCCCAAGTGGCCCGGAATCAAAGAGGCCTACGAGAAGCACATGGCCACGGACACCCGGCTGACGTTCCTCGGTCAGGTGGCAAACTCGGGCTGTCTTCGCGCCGACGCGAAGAGCCGGGATGCCTCAGGCTGACGAGGGTCCCCGTGTGACTTCCGAGCAGCACGCGGTCCCTGGTGCGCGCCGGGCCGTCCGGGTATCAGTCACGAGCCGAAGGGACCGTGAACGACGGGGGCTGCGTCGCCAACTTCTTCTTCGTGTACGCCTTTACGTAGGTATCGAGGTACGGCGAGCGCTTGCCTTCGGTGGCCTGGTCGTCGGAGGGGTCGTCGACGGAGAGGCCGAGGCGCGCGTCCGTCACCTTGATGCGGTCGCCGGTCGGGGTGTCGATCCACGCGCCGTCATAGACGGTGCCGATCTCGACGGCCAGGGAGTGGCCGGCCTTCAGACACCAGTCGGTCGACTTGAGGTCCATGGCCACGTGGCCGGAGGCATCCACGATCGCCACCTGCTCGTCGAACATGACGGCGGAGCCGTCCGGTGCGACGTCGTACAGCTTGACCATGACGTTGCCGCTGCCTTTGGTATCCATCTCGATCCGGGGGGTCCCGGTGATGCGGATGTCGCGCTCGACCGGTTCGGACCACGTGAGGAAGCTCGCCGAGCCGCCGGGCTCGCCCTGGTCCACGTAGGACCCGTCGCGCAGCACCACGTCGGCGGACCGGCCCGAGAGGGGCCAGGTGTCCTGGGAACGCCAGGCTCCGGTGCTGTCCTGGACGGCGAAGGCCGGGTAGTCGGTCGTGGGAGCGATCCCCTTGAGGTGCTGGTCGTAGAAGGACATCACCTCTTTGAACCAGCCCGCCCGCCCCATCTGCAGACGCCCGTCCTCGGTGCGCTCGTTGCCGCGTACGTGGTCCCACTGGCCGAGCCAACCGCGCTCGGTGCCCTGGTGGCCCGCGAGGTACTCCTGCATCGCCTCCGGCTTGGTGTTCGACTCGATGAAGCCCTGGGTGAAGAACAGCGGGGTGTCGCTGCCCTTGGCCTGCTTCGCCAGATCGCGCTGCTGCCAGTACGGATCCTCGGAGTCGGCCTTGAGGTTGTTGTCCGTGTCGTACGCGGTGCACTCGGGGTGCTTCAGCTCGTACCGGCTGTTCCTCTTGTAGCGCTCCTGGTCGTCGGGCAGCGGCGGCAACTGCGCTATCTCGTTGTAGGAGTTGGGGGCGAGGACCCCGCCCAGTTTCGGCACCCTGTTGGAGCGGGTCAGGCGGTACATGTCCCAGACGGGTTCCTGGGCGACGACGGCCTTGAGCGCGTCCGGGTCCAGGTTGTTGCCGACCAGGGCGGTCGTCGCGTCGTACGACTTGCCGTACATGCCGACCTTGCCGGTGGACCACGGCTGCTTCGCCGCCCAGTCGATCGCCGCCTTGACGTCGGCCTGCTCGCCCTTGCCCATGTAGTCGAGGCAGCCGTTGGACCCGCCGAAGCCACGCAGGTCCACCTGCACCAGGGCGTAGCCCCGGTCGAACAGGTCGCCTCCCTCGACGAGGTCCTCGAAGCGATCGGACGGGCCTGTCTTCGGCCACTTCTCGTCCGTGAGCTCTCCGGAGTGGCCGAAGTAGGCGCCGACAGAGAGGATGACCGGCACTTTCTCGCCCTGGGGCAGTTTCTCCGGCAGCAGGACATCGGCGTGCAGCTCGGTGCCGGAGCCGTCCGAGGACGGGAAGTAGTGCTGTGTCCACGCCGCGCCCTTGGGGACACGGTCGTTGTCCTTGTGCGTCACCGGGTCCTCGGCGGTGGCTACCGTGGGGGCAGCGGACTGTGCCGCGCCGGCAGCGCCGACGGACCCACCGGCCAACGCCAGCGCGGCGACTGCCGCAGTGGCCGCGGCGGGCACGGGAATCTTCTTCATGGTCTCCTCCGGAAACGACGTGTGGCCGACCTTGAGTTCGGCGGGAACGAGGGGTTCTGCTGGCACGGGCTCTGCTGGTGCGAGGTGGCACCGTGCCGTCGCGGCACGGTCATGCCGGGCCATCGCCCGGCCCACCGGCTCGCCGGCTCACTGGGTCGCCGGCTCACTGGGTCGCCGGCTCTACGAGCCGCTTGGTCGTCCGGCGGAACGCCCAGAAGACGACCAGCAGAGCCAATGCGAGCAGGGGCATGCCCATAGCGACCTTGGCGAGAGCCAGCCAGCCCGTGGCATCGCTTTCGTAGAGCCACTGCTGCACGCCGAACCGTGCTGCGAACAGGACGGTCAGGGTGGCGGTGGCGACGTCGTGCGCCAGCAGGCTGGGGCGGTCGCCCCGCCACGCGTGCCTGTTGCCGTGCAGCGCGTTCCACAGCAGGCCGGTCACCGGCCTGCGGGCCAGCAACGTGACGATCAGGAGCATCGCGCCCGCGAAGCTCGCCCAGATGCCGATCAGGAAGAAGCCACCCGCCGAGCCGGTCCACGCCGCGACGCCGCCGGCGGCCGCGACGCCGAAGACACCGCCGGCCGCCGCGGTGAACGGCTCCCCCTGCGCCATCCGCCACACGGTGATCAGCAGGGCCACCGCGAGTGCGATGCCGATCGCGAGCGGCAGCCCGAGAGCGGCATTCGCCGCGACGAACGCCGCGATCGGGATCGCCGAGTACACCATCCCCTTCGTACCGCCGAGTTGGTCGAGCAGCTTCTGATGCGCTTCGCTCTGCGCGGCGGGCTCGGCCGGTGTCCTGTCGGCGGGGTGGTGCCCGGCCGTGTCGGTGCGGTGGTGCTCGGTCATGGCGTCTCCTCGGTCTTCGCTGAACCCGTGCCGTCGATGCGATGGGAACCACGAAAAACCGTGCCGTCACGGCACAGTCAAGCCCTTCCGGAGGGGTGGGGTGGCGCTTGACCGTGCCGCGACGGCATGGTTTCGAATGGAGTGAGTCGAGGCCGTGCGCTGACGCGCGAAGAGCCGAACGGAGTGCGAAGCCATGGCATGGAGCACGCGTGAGATCGCCGAGCTCGCGGGCACCAGCCTGCGGGCGGTACGGCACTACCACGAGGTCGGTCTGCTCGACGAGCCGGAACGCCGGGCCAATGGCTACAAGCAGTACGGCGTGGCCCACCTCGTGCGGCTGCTGCGCATCAAGCGCCTTGTCGACCTGGGGTTCCCCCTGTCCCAGATCGCCGAGATGGGCGGGTCCGGTGATCATCCGGAGGAGGCGTTGCGCACGCTCGACGCCGAACTGGCGGCCACCATCGAACGGTTGCAGCGGGCCAGGATGGAACTCGGGTTCATCCTGAAGACGTCGGTTCCGACCGACCTGCCTCCGGAGTTCGCCGCGGCCGCGGTCGACACCCCGATGTCCGACGCGGATCGCTCGTTCGTCACCGTGATGAGCAGGGTGCTCGGCCCGAAGGGCACGGCGGCCTATGCGGACCTGATGAGGAACCCCGTAATGGATGGCGCCGGTGAGAGGTTCGAGCGGCTGCCCGCCGACGCCGACGAGCAGACCCGCGCCGACGTCGCCGAAGGGCTGGTCGCCTTCGTGCACTCGCTGTACCGGCAGCACCCGGGTCTGAGCACCCTGCCCGCCGACGCCCCGCGCGGCGAGAAGTTCGCGAAGAAGACCGTCGGCCAGGCCGTCCAGGACATCTACAACGACGCCCAGGTGGACGTCCTGCGCCAGTTGGGCGTCCTGCTCGCCGAAGCGCGGCGGGGCACCGAACAGCCTGGCAGCACCGGGATCTGAGCGCACTTACGTCGGCGGCTGCCGACTGTGACGCAGCGACCGGGCGAGAGTTTCAGCGACATCAGCGCGACTGCCCGACCGTGAAACTCGGCCGGCCCGAGTGAACCGGGACCGATACCGGGATCGTCACAAGCAAAGACGGGCGAAGAATCAGCCAATCCAGATCGCTACGGCCTCGTGCGTCCCAGCACCGCCCCTACCGCTGGACGTTGAAGCCGAACTCCAACGTCTGTTCAGCCTGATCGCGCTCCCCAACTCTCGTGCCTCGCCTGCCATCCGCCCCGACGATATCGATCTCGACATCGTTGGTACGGGTCCAATAGCCACCCACTGCGGGGGCCGCGGGCAGCCGGTCGTCGGGCAGTGTCCGTGCCAGGGCCTCGCGGACAAGGGGCTCGACGGCCCGGCCGCGCCAGCTGGTCCAGTTCTCCCGGATGCGCGCCAAGGTCAGATCGCCCCGCCCCCGCTCGATCTCCTCCATGGACGGGCCGAGCAGATGCAGCCAAAACCGCAGGTAGGGATCTGCCACCCGGTAGCGGCGGTCCTTCGACGGACGCAGCGATACGGGCAGCTCCGCAGCGACGATCCGCTTGTCCGTGAGCAGCTCCAGCGCTCGCTGCAGTGGCGTGGCCGCGATTCCGCCGGCTGCACGGGCGATGTTGGTGAAGGTCCGCTCGCCACTGCCGATAGCCGCCAGCACCGTACGCGCCTGAGCCTGCGGGGGAAATTCGGCAGCCAGCGAACGCTCGGCCGATACCAGCAGGGCCGAGACCGGGTCGCTCAGCGCCTCACCGAGGAAGTCCCACAACCCCGCACCTCGCGGCCACTACGCGCAGATCAGCGGCAGCCCGCCGGTGACCAGCGCGGCGTCGAAGGCTTCCGCCGGTTCCAGCCCGAGCATCCGCCCCACCTCGGCGGGGTTGAGCGGTCCCAGCACCATCTCCCGGCCGCGCTGGTGGAAGGGGCGTCCGTAGCTGTTCAGGGCCTCCATCATCGACAGATCGGAGCCGATGAGGACCAGCAGCACCGGCTTGGTCTCCAGCACCCGGTCCCAGGCCCGTTGCAGCATCCCCTCAAAGGCGCCATCGGCATCCATCAAGTACGGCACCTCGTCGATGACCAGCACGCTCGCCCGATCGGCGGGCAGCGCCGCGGCCAGCACATCGAACGCGGCGTCCCAGCTCTCCGGCCGCGCGGCGGCCACCAGCCCCGCCAACGGCAGCGTCGACGCCTGGGCGTCCCGGGCCAGCCGTGCCAGATCATCCCTGGGGGACGCACCGGTCGCCGCGTAGAACAAGAACGGGGCCCGGAGCGCTCCGCGAACCGCTCGACCAGTCGCGACTTGCCCACCCGGCGCCGCCCACGCAACATCACGCACCGCCCGGGCCGCCCCCTGCCGACCCCTGCCGCCACCTTCTGCAGCTCTCGCTCCTCCCGTCGCCAGCTCCTGGCGACGGGAGGAGCACCTGCAGCGCGTACAGGAGCGGGCGGTGAACATCGACTCCACCTCCTGCCGGGCACATCAGCACGCCGCCGGGGCCCGCCACCGGCCGCCGCGCGACTTCCCGCAAAAGGGGGCGGTGCGCGTGTGGAGGCCGATGGACGGGAGGCACTGGGGCGCTCACGGGGCGGACCGACCAGCGAGATCCACCTGCTGTCCGACGACCGGGCCCGCCCGCTGACCTGGCAGACCTCTCCGGGCCAGCGGGGCGACAGCCCCATGTTCATCCACGTACTGGACGGCTTACGGATCCAGCGGCGCGGACCCGGCCGGCCACGCAGCCGTCCCGATCGCGTCCGCGGCGACAAGGCGTACTCCAGCCGCGACAACCGCGCCTGTCTGCGGCGACGGGGCATCAAGGCCACGGCACCCTGACCGTCACGGCCGTCGTCATCTGGCTCCGCGACATCGTCCAAGAGCCATCAGAAACGCCCTAGACCTCGAGGTCCACCACGACCGGTGCGTGGTCGGAGGCACCCTTGCCCTTGCGCTCCTCGCGGTCGACGTACGCGTCGGTGACCGCCTTGGTGAACGGCTCGTTGGCGTACACCAGGTCGATGCGCATGCCGCGGTTCTTGGGGAAGCAGAGCTGGCGGTAGTCCCAGTACGTGAACGGGTGCTCGTACTTCAGGGGCCGCGGGACCACGTCCGACAGACCGGCCTCGCGCAGGGACGCAAGGGCGGCCCGCTCGGCGGGGGTGACGTGGGTGGAGCCCTCGAACGCGGACCTGTCGTACACGTCGTCGTCCGTCGGGGCCACGTTGTAGTCGCCCATCACGGCGAACGGGCGGCTGCCTGTCGCGTCACCCGCGATAGCGGCTTTCAGGGCCTCGAACCACTGGAGTTTGTAGGCGTAGTGGGGGTGGTCCACCTCACGGCCGTTCGGCACGTACACCGACCAGACGCGGACCGGGCCGCAGGTCGCGGAGATGGCCCGGGGCTCCTGCAGGCCGTCGTAGCCGGGGTCGCCGGGCAGTCCCTTGACGACCTCCTTCAGGCCGACGCGGGAGAGCACCGCCACGCCGTTCCACCGGCCGGTGGCGTGCACCGCCGCCTCGTAGCCCAGGTCGCGCAGCTCGTCGAGCGGGAACTGCTCCTCGGCGACCTTGGCCTCCTGGAGGCACAGCACGTCCGTGCCGCTGCTCTCCAGCCAGGCCAGGAGCCTCGGCAGGCGGGCGGTGATCGAGTTCACGTTCCAGGTCGCGATGCGCATGCCTCACAACCTACCGGGCGGGTCCGACAACGCCGCCCGCCCGGGTGCGGTCACACCTGTGCCGAGTCCCCGGGCGTCAGCCGGAGGTGCTCCGAGCCGCCCAGGGCGCCGATCTGGCGGTCGTAGACCGGGCGGGCGAGGTCGGTGAGCAGGGCGTCGTGGATGTCGTACGCGCGCTGCGGCTCGACCTCGCGGACGTAGTCGATGACCTCGGAGATCTTGTTCCAGGGCGCCATAACCGGGAGCATCAAGGTCTCGACGGCGTGGTCGGGGACGGTGAGGGCGTCGCCGGGGTGGAAGACCCTGCCGTCGTCGACGAGGTAGCCGACGTTGGTGATGCGCGGGATGTCCGGGTGGATGACGGCGTGCAGTTCGCCGTGGACCTGGACGTCGAAGCCGGCGGCGGTGAAGGTGTCGCCGTGGCCGACCGTGTGCACGCGGCCGGGGAAGGCCGACGAGATCTTCTCCGCGACCGACTTCAGGGTCCAGATCCGCGCGGCCGGGTTGTTCTCCATGGCGGCGCGCAGTCGTAGTTCGTCGAAGTGGTCGGGGTGCTCGTGTGTGACGAGGATCGCGTCCGCGCCGAGCGCGGCGTCCTCCTCGCTGAATCCGCCGGGGTCGAGGACGAGCGTCTGCCCGTCCTTTTCGAGACGGACGCAGGCATGCGACTTCTTCGTGAGCTTCATGGATCCATCCTGCCCCCGGGGCGGGGGCGGGGCTCACCGGCGGGGGTGGTCTCCTCACTCGGTGGGGGTGGTCTCCTCGCGGATGACCTGCTGGGCCACCTTGAACGCGCTGTTGGCCGCCGGTACGCCGCAGTAGACCGCCGCCTGCAGCAGCACCTCCTTGATCTCGGCGGGGGTGAGGCCGTTGCGCAGGGCGGCGCGGGTGTGGAAGGCGAGCTCCTCGAGGTGGCCGCCCGCGACCAGTGCGGTGAGGGTGACGCAGCTGCGCGAGCGCCGGTCGAGGCCGGGCCGGTCCCAGATCTCGCCCCAGGCGTAGCGGGTGATGAACTCCTGGAAGTCCCCCGAGAACTCGTCGGCCTGCGCCAGCGCCCGGTCGACATGCGCGTCGCCGAGTACCTCGCGGCGGACCTTGATCCCGGCGTCGTACGGGTCGGGGCGGCTCATGACCTGCGCTTCCACGGCCGGGGCGATCTCGGCGCGGGGCGCGGGCTGCGGCGGTGCGGCGGACAGGACCGGCTTGACCGGCGGCGCCCCTATGGCCGCCATCTGGCCGGTGGTGGAGTCGAAGGCGGGCTGCCAGGCGGTGGAGAAATGTCTCACCAGCAGGTCGGTCACGGCGGCCGGCTGCTCGACCGGGACCAGGTGGGAGGCGCCGGGGACGACGGCGAGCCGGGCGTCCGGGATGCCCGCGACCAGGGTGCGGGCCTCTGCCGGGCCGGTGACCTGGTCGTCCGAGCCGACGAGGACGAGGGTGGGGGCACCGACGCGGGCGAGTTCGGCCCGTACGTCGAACGAGGCGAGCGCCTCGCAGGCCGCGATGTAGCAGCCGGGGTCGGTGGTGCGCACCATCTGCACCGCCCACTCGGTGATCGCCGGCTGCGCGGCGGCGAACCCGCTCGTGAACCAGCGGTCGGGGGAGGTGCGGGCGATCGGGTCGAGCCCGTTCGTCCGCACTATCACGCCCCGCTGCCGGAACTCGTCGGCCGTGCCGAAGCGGGGCGAGGCGGCGATCAGCGCGAGCGAGGCGAGGCGCTCCGGGTGGCGCAGGGCCAGCTCGATGCCGACCGCGCCGCCGAGGGCGCAGCCGGCGTAGCCGAAGCGCTGCACGCCGAGGCTGTCGAGCGTGGCGAGCAGCCGCGCGGAGAGATCGCCGACCGAGCCGGCCGGGTACGCGGGCGCGCCGCCGTGCCCCGGCAGGTCGAACCGGAAGATGCGCCACTGCTTGGCCAGCTCGGGGACCTGCCTGTCCCACATGTGCCATGTGGTACCCAGGGAGGGACCCAAGATCAGGACCGGGGCGTCTTCTGGTCCGTCAAAGCGGTATTGCAGGGTGTTCGGTGGTGTCTCGCTCACCCGTCTGAGCCTCTCATCTCTCACGGGATCTCACATGGCCGGTCCCAACCTAACGGCTCTTGTCCCTCTCGCGACGACAGGCCCGGCACCGCCGGACCCCTCGGGGATCCAGGTAAGTGTTCTCCGGCGTGCACTCGTGAGCGTGTCGACAATGGGCCCTGCCGGGGTAATGCGGGTTGCAGCATCGAGTGTGGTTGGATCCCCGTGGCTCGGCGTGACTCACCTGAAAGCCTTGCGGGATCTCCCCAACCAGCAGCTTGAACACCACACGGTGAACGAGTTGCGTCGTCCTCTGATAGGAAACGGTGCCGTAGCCGGACGGGCCCTCCCTCCGTCGCAACCCCATGCAGGCCATCCCCCGCAGTGGCGGCTTCGCGAAGATCCTCGACATCCGGCTTCACGTACCACTTCTTGGTGGTCTTCACGTTCGTGTGCCCGGCCCACCGCGCAAGGATGTGAAGCGCCCGCGCCCTGCCCGACGCGGTGCAGGTCGCGAAAAGGTGGCACCTGTGGCACAACCTGTGCGAAGCCGCCCTGAGCTAGGTGAAGGCACACAGCACCTGCTGGGCCGCCGTGCTGGACACGCCCCTGTACGACGGGCCCTGCGCGCAGACGATCCTGGAACGCTGGCACCAGGTCCACGGCCTGCTCGACCAGTGCGTGGGCCTGCTCGAGTGCGCCCGCCGCCTGCAACTGGCCCTGAACACCGTCAAACGCTACGCGCGAGCCGACCGGCCCGAGCGGATGCTCCGCGTCCCCAAGTACCCCTCGGCTTCACGGGCTGCCTGAACGTCCTGCACAAGTACATCAACCCGGGCCGCGCAGACGCTGACCGCACCCACATCTCCCCGCGCCGGCTCGCCCGGATGATCCTCACCAGGCCCGACAGCCTCAAGGCCGAGCATCGCGATCTGCTGCCCCGGATCACCGCAGCCTGCCCCGAGCTGACCCAACTGGCCGCCACTGTCGGGGCCTCGCCGAACTCCTGACGCCTTGCGCAGGAAATGCCCACGGGCTCTCACGCTGGATCGTCCAGGTCCGCGCAGTCGATCTGCCTCATCTGCACGCCTTCACCCGGGGCCTGGAGCGGGACCGCGAGGCCGTGATCGCCGCGCTCACGCTTCCGTACAGCAATGGCCCCACCGAGGGCGTCAACACCAAGACCAAGCGGATCGCGCGCCAGATGCACGGACGATCAGGCTTCACCCTTACTCGCCACCGCATCCTCCTCGGATAGCGGCACGCTCCGTCACCACCGAATGTGAGACAGGGCCGTTAAATTGACACACCCCACGGCAGCCCGTAGTGGTGTCGTGGGCGCGGCGGATGCGCAGACCGGCCAGCTGAGGGTCGGTGCTGCTGAGCATCTGGATGAGCAGGGCTCGGAGGCGGGCCTCATCGGGGCTGTCGCAGCTGGTGTGCAGCATGACGGGGGTGTCGTTGGTGCCCTGTGAGCCCGGCCGATCATGCGGCTGCGGGCTGCAGTATCAGGTGGATGTCGACGACCGTGGCCGCGCCGAGCACGGTCAGGTCCAGCCGGTCGGAAGCGGCCGGCACACCGACGGCCGCCCAGCACCACAGAGTCGCGGCGGTGTTCCGGCCGCGCGCGGAAGTGCCCTCACGGAGGATGACGCCGCCACCGAGGATGCCGATGCCTGAGACGACTTAGAGGGCGACCCGGGTGGGGCTGGACGGGTCGCCGATCGCCGCTGCTCGACCGCGGGTCGGGCCGCGAATGGCTGGTGGAACCGGCTCTACCTTTGGAATCTGGCGTCGATACCTCTGAGTGCGAGGTCGAGCTTCTGTGTGAACCAGTCGAACGGGGTGAGTGTGATGGCGTTGGCCATTGCGGCTCGTACCGCCCGCCTGTTGGGTGGATCGGTGTCCTTGGGGGCCCAGAGTTGTGCCATGGCATCCAGCGTCGCTGGAGCGTCGACGAGTCCGTGGATGTTCTCGACGCCACGGCGGTGGTCGACGGTGAGGTCGATGACGAGGTCGACGGACAGGACCGCGTCCTCGGCGGTGAAGCCCTGGTCGACGAGGGCGACGGCGACGTCGTCGATGCGGTGCATCATCTCGGTCGGCATGAGGGCTTGGGAGAGTTCTGTGACGACCCCCGGATACTGTGCGAGGAGGTGCCAGAACGCTGTCGCGTGTGTGTGAAGGATCTGCCGCCAGGGTCCGGTGAGGGGTGGCCAGTTGGTGGTGGTGATGACGTGGTTCCAAGCGAGGGCGAGCAAATCGGCTCTCGTGGGTGCGTACCGGTAGAGGGTCATGGTGGAGACTCCGAGCCGGCGTGCGACGGCGGGAACGGTGATGCCGGCGAACCCCTCCTCAAGGACGGCGTCGATGATGTCGCCGTTGGTGAGTTTTCGTGGCCGTCCGCTGGAACGGCGGGGGATGGTCATGGTTCGAGGAGTCGCCAGGTGCGGGCGGCGTTGAGTGCTCGCCAGTGTGCTGCGTAGCGCTGGTTCATGGTGAGAAGTTCCTGGTGTGTGCCGCGTTCGACGATGCGTCCGTCCTCGAGGAAGAGTATTTCGTCCGCTGTGGTGATGGTGGAGAGCTGGTGAGCGATGACGATGACCGTCTTCTCCCGGCTGAGGGTGTCGATGGCGGTGGCGAACGCTTGCTGGTTTTCCGCATCGAGGGAGCCGGTGGCTTCGTCGAGGAGCAGGATGGGTGCGTCTTTGAGGAAGGCGCGGGCGATGGCGACGCGCTGCCTCTCCCCGCCTGACAGACGTGTGCCGCCTTCGCCGACCTGGCTGTGCCACCCCTCTGGCAGGGCGGTGATGACGTCGGTCAGGCCGGCGCGCTGCGCGACCTGGTCGAGGTCGGCGTCGGTGGCGTCGGGGCGGGCGATGCGGACGTTGTCGGCGAGGCTGCCGGAGAAGAGATAGTTGTCCTGGAAGACCGGGGCGACCATGTGGTGCAGGTTCTCGGCGCCGATCAGGGTGAGCGGAGCTTTCCCGATGCGGATCTCACCCTCCTGCGGGTCGAAGAACCGGGCCGCGAGACGGATGAGTGTGCTCTTGCCGGAGCCCGATGGCCCGACGATCGCGGTCGTAGTGCCTTGCGGGACGGTGAAGTCGATGCCGTTGAGCACCGGAGCGCCGGTGCCGTAGGCGAAGGAGACGTTGTCGAACTCGACAGTCGCGTCTGCCGGGTGGCGGGGCACGGCGGTTTCTGGAAGAGGCTGGGCGTCCAGGATGGCGTCGACGGCGTCCATGTGCGCGGCCGCGGTGCGGATGACGGTGGCGTGGCTGGCGACCTCGCCGAGCGGGGTGACGAGGCGGTTGATGACCGGCAAGGTCGCCAACAAGGTGGCGAGGGCGAGGGGGTCGGTGACACCGGCGGCGAACGCGATCACCGTGGACAGCAGGGCGAGCAGGGCGATCCGGACGACCATGCCGTTGAGAATGACGGGGGGTAGGACGAGCCAGAGTTGGCGGCGCTCGGTGCGGGCTTGTTCTTGCAGTGCCTGGTCGAATCGGTCGGTGGCCGATCCCGCTCTTCCGAAGGTGCGCAGCACTGGCTGCGCCTGTGCGAATTCGACCATACGGTCGCTGGCGTCGGCGGTGGCCCGGTTGACGGCGGCGTCGGCGCGGCGGCCGAGCCTGCCGGCCCACCAGTACAGGGCCACGACCGCGGGCACCGCGGCCAGTGCGGTCAGCCCGATCCGGTGGTCCACGATCGCGAGGGCGACGATGAGGACCAGCGGAATCACGATCGACTTGATCAGGGCGGTCAGTTGGCGTACGGGGAGCGCGAGGATGTCCATGACGCCCTTGCTGAGCGTGAGTCCCAGGGTGCTGGTGTTGGTTGGCGTGAACCATCCCAGCGGCAAGGTCGCGACGTGGTCGCCGACCCGGTATCGCAGGGTGGTGAGCAACTCGATCGCCGCGTCGAAGCCCTTCAGGGTTGCGGTGTACTCGATCCACCATGAGATGACGGCGGCGGCGCCGAAGCCTGCCAGCCAGCCGGCGGCCTCCTTGGTGTTCCCGGTCAGCAGTGCGCGCAGGACCGGGATGGTGAACGCGAGGGTGAGGCCCTGGATGAGGCTGGAGCAGATGGTCCAGCGGAGGTAGCCGTAGATGAGGGCAGCGTGTTCGGGACCGAGGTAGCGGGCGAGGCGGCGGATCATCCGGGCTGTCCTTCCATCTGGTGCTGCGCGTGCCAGAGACGGTGGTAGGCGCCGCCGGAGTTGAGGAGGTCGTGGTGGTGTCCCTGCTCGACAATTCGGCCCTGTTCCAGGACGAGGATCTGGTCCGCGTCGCGGATGGTGTCGAGCCGGTGGGCGATCACGATGACGGTGCGGGAGCGTTCGGTCACCAGGGCCGACAGCGCGGTTTGGATGGCGTGCTCGGATTCGGCGTCGGCTGCTGAGGTGGCCTCGTCGAGGATGAGCACGTCAGGGTCGAGCAGGAACGCCCGGGCGATGCTGACGCGTTGGGCTTCACCTCCGGAGAGGATGGCGTCTTCGCCGTGGACGGAGTCGTAACCGCGCGGGAGGCGCAGGATGCGTTCGTGGATGTTCGCCGCGGAAGCGGCTCGCTCGATGTCGGTGCGAGTCGCGTTCGGACGGGCCAGGGCGATGTTGTCGGCGATGCCGGCCCGGACCAGGCGGACGTCCTGAAAGACGGACCCGACCGTGCGGAACAACTCCTCTGAGGCGATCTGGTCGAGGGAGACGCCGCCGAGCCGGATCTGACCGGCGGATGGGTCGGCGTAACGGAGCATCAGCCGCGCAAGCGTCGACTTGCCCGACCCGGAGGCGCCCACGATCGCGGTGACGCTGCCGGGTTCGAAGGTGGCGGTGATGTCGTGGAGCACCTCGCGGTCCCGCTCGTAGCCGAAGTGGACGTGGTCGAGCTCGATCCGCGTCCCGGACGGGATCGCCGGTGCGTCCGGTTCCGGGATCGGGTCGATCTGGAACAGTGCGCTCAGTCGGCCGGCTGCGGCCTGTCCCATCTGCAGCGCTTGCAGGTTCGACGTCAACGCCCCGATCGGGCCGGCCAGGCCGAGGCCCACCAGCGCGAACGGCAAGACGTCGATCCCGTCCATCCATCCCGCCGCGACGAACCCTGTGCCGAACAGAAGTGTCAGGACCAGGAGGGCGATGGGGGCGATCAGCTGGTTGGAGATGGTCTCCGGCGCGATCAGCGGCCGTGACCAGCCGAGGAAGAAGGTGGTGAAACGCTCGACCGCGGTGCGATAGGCGGCGTGGGCACGACCGGTCCGGCCGAAGGTCTTCACGACCGGAATTCCGTCGACGAACTCCACCACGGCACTGTTGATGCCGGCCAGGACGCGGCCGTACTCGCCCATCTGCTTCCCGCTGTCGGCCATCATGCGCCGGTAGATCAGCACGAAGACCGGGACCGGGACCGCCAGGATCAACGCCAGACGCCAATCAATGAGGAACAGGTACGCGTAGGCGGCGATCGGCGTCGCGACGGCACCCGCGATCTCTGTGTAGGAATGCGCGACGAGATGATGCAGCGCACCGACGTCGTCCTGCATGCCCTGCTTCACCTGACCTGCCGTGGTGTCGGTGAACCAGCCGAGCGGGGCGGTACGCAACCTGGCCGCGACACGCCGTCGCAGGATCAGCGTCAGAGTGTTGTCGGCGAGGTGCGCGATCAGATCCGCAGCGCCTCTCAGAGCGAGGCCCAGTCCGAGCAGGAGCGACCCGATCAGCAAGGTCGACCAGATGCCCGGGTCCGTGGGGTCGGCGAGAAGCTGCCGGGCGATGACGCCGCTGGTGATGAGCGGAGAGAGCACGAGCGCTGAAGACAGACACTGCAAGCCCGCTGCCAGCATGAGACGGCCGCGCACGGGACGCAGCAGCGAAGCGATCGGATTCGGCGGGGTGGGGTCGGCCATACGAGCGTGCTCCTCCTGCGTTCGCTGATCGATCGGTGACCTGCTCGGCGGTGAATGGGGCGAGCGTCTGGCAGGTCACTCGAGAACACCAGTGGCGACGTGTCCCAAGGTTGCGCAGTGCAAGTACACGGGCATCCCAAAGGGCAACCGGCTGGCAGGCAAATGATTGCCGTTTTCAATAGCATTATGAGGTGCGCCTAACGTAAACACAAGGCCGTCGGCACTCAGGCTCGTTTGGGCCCTGTCGAGAGGCTCTTGTTCGACGAGGTACCGCCCCTGCGCGACCCGGCCGCCCCCTACCGGCCGCTGTTCGACCACCCCGCCGAGGACCGGTTCACCGCCGCGCAGTTCTTCGCCGAGTTGCTCCGCCACGACCTTGACGAGGGCGAGCGGCCGCACCCGCATCGGCGGCGGCCACCCACTCGGCGTCGCCTCGCGCCAACAAGACAGGCGCCATCACTGCTGATGAGGCTCTTTGAATACGGTGGCAGGCGTCCGGGGCACGCCGATAGTACGGTTTTGAAGTGCCGCGGCGGCACCCATGCCGTAGCTGGCGCGATGACATCACCGCTGCCGTCGTCGACATCCAGCAACTCCTCGGCGCGGCGGATCCGTTGAGTCAGCAGCCACAGGAGCGGGGTGGTGCCGGTCGTCGCCCGAGCCGGACGGGCAGCCGGCCACCCGGGCGCGCATCGGCGGCAGTTCGAGTCGGCGGCCATGGCCCGACCGAGCCGCACGAGAGTTCCCACAGCCTGCCCGCCCTGACGCTCCCGGTTGACCGGCGCCTCATCCATGCTGGATGCTAAATGAAAATGATTTCCATGAATGTTAGATGGAGAACTTCCGTGCGTCACTCCCCGCGCCTCAGCACGGCCGCCGCCCTCGCAGCGGTCACCGCCGCTTCACTCACCGCCTGCGGCGCCAGCGCCGACGCCGACAGCGGCGACGCCAAGGACGGTGGCACGGTCAAGGTCGTGGCCACCACCACTCAAGTCGCCGACTTCGTCCGCAACATCGGCGGGGACCGGGTCACTGTCACGCAGCTGGTCAAGCCCAACGCCTCGCCCCACGAGTACGAGCCGACCCCGGCCGCACTCCAGGCGATCGGCGAAGCCGCGCTGCTGGTGAAGAACGGCGTGGGTCTGGAGGACGAGTGGCTGCCCAAGACCGTTGAGGCGTCCGGCTTCGACGGCGAGACCGTCGACACCAGCACGGGCATCACCCTGCGCCAGGGCGAGGACCACGAAACCGGCAAGACCGCCGATGACCCGCACATCTGGCACAACCCGCTCAACGCCAAGAGCATGAGCGAGACCATCGAAAAGGCCCTGATCGAGGCCGACCCGTCGCACAAGGCGGACTACGCGGACAACTACACGGCGTACGCGGACAAGCTGGACGCCCTCGACAAGGACATCGCCGGCCAGATCAACGCGCTGCCCGCCGACGACCGCAAGCTGGTCACCAACCACGACGCCTTCGGGTACTACATCGACCGCTACCAGCTGACGTATGTCGGCTCGGTCATCCCCGACTTCAGTGACCAGGCCGAACTGTCCGGCAATCAGCTGGACAGCCTGGTCGAGAAGATCAAGAAGCAGAAGGTCAAAGCCGTCTTCGGCGAGACCTCGCTGCCTCCCAAGACCGCCCAGGCCATCGCCCGCCAGTCCGGGGTGAAGGTGGTCGCCGGCGACGGCTCGCTGTACGGCGATTCGCTCGGACCGAAGGGTTCGGCGGGCGACACCTACCTCAAAAGCATGGAGTTCAACACCAAGACGATCGTGGACGCCCTGAAGTGACCGCCACCGCCGTCGTACCCCAGCCGCGCACCGAGGAAAGTCCGCCCCCGGCGATCGTCTTCGACCACGCCACCCTGGCCTACGGCTCCGCGACCGTGCTGCGGGACGTGCACGGCACGGTCCCCGCCGGCCAGGCCACCGCCCTCGTCGGCCCCAACGGCGCGGGCAAGTCCACCCTCATCAAGGCCACGCTCGGCCTGGTCACCGTCGCCTCCGGCAACGTCACGGTGCGCGGGCAGCGCCCGGCCGCCGCCCGTTCCCGCACCGCCTATGTCCCGCAGGCCGACACCCTCGACCCCGAATTCCCCGTCACCGTCGGCCAGGTGGTGCTGATGGGCCGCTACCGGGCGGCGGGCTGGCTGCGCCGCCCCGGGAAACGCGACCGGACCATCGCCGGCGACGCCCTGGACCTGGTCGGCCTCGCCGACCGGGCGAGGGACCGCTTCGGCACCCTCTCCGGCGGCCAGCGCCAGCGCGTCCTGCTGGCCCGCGCCATCGCCCAGCAGGCCGACGTACTCCTCCTCGACGAGCCGTTCAACGGCGTCGACGCGGTCAGCCGCGACGCACTGCTCGGCGCGCTGCGCGAACTGCTGGCGGGCGGTGCCGCGGTCCTCGTCTCCACCCATGACCTGTCGGTCGCGCACGCCCTGTGCCGGCAGGTCTGTCTGCTCAACGGGCGGCAGTACGGGTTCGGCCCGCCGGAGCGGACGCTGACCGCCGACAACCTCCGCTGCTGCTACGGCGCACATGTGCTCGAAGTCGACGGCAGCACGATCGTGGCAGGGATGTGATGGGCTCTCCGCTCACTGACCCCTTCGAGGTTCCGTACATGGCCCGTGCCCTTGTGGAGTTGCTGATTCTGGGCGTACTGGGCGGCGCGGTCGGCGTCTTCGTCCTCGTACGCCGTCTCGCGTACGTCGCCGACGCGCTCACGCACACCGTCTTCCCTGGCGTCGTGGTCGGGTTCGCAGCCGGGGCCGCGGACGGGGTCTTCTGGGGCGCGCTGGTCGCCGGACTGCTCACCGCCGCTCTGCTGACGCTGCTCACCCGCGCGCCGCGCATCAGCGAGGACTCGGCACTGACCGTCATCCTTACCGCGTTCTTCGGGCTCGGCGTCGTCCTGGTCTCCCGGCAGCACGACTACCGGCACGACCTGAACGCCTTTCTCTTCGGACAGGTGCTCACCGTCACCCGCGCCGAAATCGTGCAGAGCGCCGTGCTCGTCGCCGCCTGCCTGGTCGCGCTGGCGCTCCTGGGGCGGCACTTCGCGCTGCGGGCCTTCGACCCGGAGGCCGCCCGCGCCATGGGATACCGCACCTGGCTGCTCGACCTCGCGCTGAACATCCTGATCGCCCTGGTCGTGGTGGCGGCGGTCCGCGCCGTGGGCACCGTCCTGGTGATCGCGCTGATGATCGTGCCCGCCGCCTTCGGCCGACTGCTCTCGCACCGCATCCCGGTCATCGCCGCCATCGGCGCGGTCTTCGGCGCGCTGTGCGGCTGGCTCGGACTGGCGGCGAGCTACCAGGCGTCGGTCCGGCACGACGTACAACTGGCCGCCGGGCCCGCGATCGTTCTGCTGATGACGGCCGCGTACGCCCTGCTGCTCGCCGCACGCAAGGCGGTACGGGCATGAGCTGGCTCGACTCCTACACCCACCGCGCCCTGCTGGAGGCCGCGCTGGTCGGCGCCGTGTGCGGCGCGATCGGCGTGCATGTCGTGCTGCGCCGCATGGGCTTCTTCACGATGGCCATGACCCACGCCACCTTCCCCGGCGTCGTCCTCGCCGCCGTGGCCGGCATCGACATCTACCTCGGTGGCGCCGCCATGGGGGTGCTGATCTGCCTGTGCGTTCTCGCCATCTCACGCCGCCACGACCAGGGCGCGACCACCGCGACCGGCATCGTGCTGGCCGCCGGCTTCGCCCTCGGTGTGGCTCTGTTGTCCGCCTCCAACGGCTTCAGCCGCGACCTCGAATCCTTCATGACCGGCTCCATCGTCACCGTCACCGGGCACGACCTCGCCGTGACGGCCGGTGTGGGCGCGCTGGTCCTGCTGGTACTCGCCGCCCTCCACAAAGAGCTCATGTACGGCGCCTTCGACCCCGACGGCCAACGCGCCGCCGGATACCCCGTGACCGCCCTCGACCTCCTCCTACTGGTCCTCATCGAGGCCGTCATCATCGTCACCGCGCCCGCCATCGGCGTCATGCTTGCCATGGCCCTCATCGTCGGCCCCGCCGCCACCGCCCGCCTGTGGACGGACCGCATCGGCCTGACCGTGCTGCTGTCCGTCGCCCTCGGGACCGGCTCCTGCGCCCTCGGACTCGCCCTGTCAACCCGCTGGGACCTCGCCACCGGCGGCACCATCACCCTCGTCGTCGCCGTCGTCTTCCTGATCTCCCTGGTCCTCTCCCCCCACAGCGGCCTGCTCGGGCTGCCTCTGCGGCGCCGCGCCATGCCCACTGGCTGAGACCGGCGCGGCGCCGTGAACCGGTACTGCATCAAGGCGTGACCGCTTGGGCGCGGTGCCCTGACGGTGACGTAATCAATGGGCGACCGCTGCTGCTGGAACTGAACGAAGCCAGTAAGCGGCGTTCTGCGCGCCGAGCAACGTTGTCCGCAGCCGGCTGCTGGCGCATCGACCAGCTCATCGGCGACGCCCCCGACAATGCCTGGGAGCGGCTCTCGTGCGGGATGGCGCCAAAGGCCCCCGAATCTATGACTCGGCAGCGGCCCAGCTGGCCGCCGTCTTCTTCTCTGACGGACTGCACGCGGGATGAACGACTACCGCCCCTTGAGCGCGGCGTGGCCTACCGCTTCATCAAGGTCTCCGAATGCCCAGCATCCGGCCGATTGGCTGCTGCGCTGGCCGGGCGAGCCTCGCGGGAGCGGCTCCGCACGCTACCCAGCCTTCATCCACACCCCCGTAGCGCCTCTGGAGTCGATCAACAACAAGGCATGCCAATCACCGCAGAACCATCCAAAAGGCAGGCAGCCGCGAAACACCTAAGTCGCCTGGCCACTTTTGCACCCTTGACCACGACCATCGCCAGCAGTTAACTGAAAACGATTATCACTTCTAGCTGTCGCCTTGTGTCTGGAGTGACGTGATGGCCGATCGGCTTGCCTTTCCACGCTCGAACAAGATCCACGGCAACACCACGGACTGGATGACCAACGTTTCGGAAGTGCGTCAGCGCATCTGCGAGCTGACCGGCCTGCCGTCCGACGAAGTCACCGACGAGGTCGACCTGTTCGCGCTCGGCATGGACTCGATCTTCGTGATCCGGATGGCCGGCATACTCCGTCGGCACGGTGTCCGGGTCAGTTACGGCGACCTGGCCGACAAGCCCACCCCGGCCGCATGGTGGGCGCTCATACAGCAGCGGCGCGGTGACGGCACCGCGACGGCCGTCGCCCGTCCGGTGCACGTTGATGAATCGGCGCCCTTCCCGCTGGCCGCCATGCAGCACGCCTTCTGGATCGGGCGGGCGCCGAGCCAGGAGCTCAGCGGTGTTGCCGCGCACTTCTACACCGAGTTCCAGACCAGTACGGGGGCCGCCGGGGAAGGGGGCGGCGGGCTCGATCCTGGACGACTGGAGCAGGCGGTGCGCCGCCTGCAGGAGCGCCACGGCATGCTACGGGTCAGGATCGGCGCCGACGGCACCCAGCGCATCGACGAGCGTTCCAGCTGGCCCGGACTGACCACGCACGACCTCCGTGACTGTCCCGCCCAGGAAACCGCAGCGCGGCTCGATGCGATCCGTTCACGGCTGTCCCACCGGGTCATGGACATCTCCGCCGGCGAGGTCTTCGACGTCCAGCTCTCCTTGCTCGGCAACGGTGCCACCCGGATGCACGTCAACCTGGACATGGTCGCCGCGGACGCCCTCAGCCTGCGCAACCTCCTCGCCGATCTGGCCCACCTCTACGAGCGGCCGGACGAACCGCTGCCGCCCATCGACTACAGCTATCCTCGCTACCTCGCCGAACGCGCGACGATCCGCCGGCACACGCGGAACGAGGCCCGGGACTGGTGGCGCGAACAGCTCGCCGAACTGCCCGGTGCACCTACCCTGCCGGTCCACTCCGACGAGGCGACCGGTCCCACGGTCACGCGGCGCCACCACTGGCTCTCCCCCGAGGACACCCAACGGCTGCGGAAGCGGGCCAAGGAACACGGTGTGACACCGGCCACCGCCCTCGCCACCGTGTTCGCCGAAACCGTCGGCGCATGGAGTTCGGCCGACCGATTCCTGCTGAACCTGCCGGTCTTCGACCGGGAGCCGCTGAACGAGGACGTCGACAAGCTCGTCGGCGACTTCTCCAGCTCGGTCATGCTCGACGTCGACCTGTCGCAGGCCGTGCCCTTCGCCGAGAGGGCGAGCCGAATACAGGCCCGGCTGCGGGAGACCTCCAGCCACGCCGAGTACACCGGCATCGAAGTGCTGCGCGACCTGAGCAGGCATGGCGGCGGTGACAGAGTCCTCGCCCCGGTCGTCTACACCAGCGCGCTGGACCTCGGGGACCTCTTCAGCCCGGACGTGCGCCACTGCTTCGGCGAGCCGTGCTGGATCATCTCCCAGGGCCCGCAGGTCTGGCTCGATGCCCAGGTCACCGAGTTCAACGGCGGAATCCTGGCCAACTGGGACGCGCGCGACTCGGTGTTCCCGGCCGGGATGCTCGACGCAATGTTCAACGCCTACGTCGACCTGGTCCAGGGGCTGCTCGACGACGCGGCCCGTTGGTCCGAGCCCGTACCTCCGATGCTGCCGGCCGAGCAGCGCACCGTGCGGGAGCGGGTCAACGACACCGAGGGCGCCACCCAACACAGTTTGCTCCACGAGCGGTTCTTCGCACACGCCCGGTCCGCACCGGACCGGACCGCGTTGCTGTGGGGCAAGGACGGCTCTATGTCCTACGGCGAGCTGTCCGTACGAGCACTGCGCGTTGCCCAGCTGTTGCGGGGCCGGGGCGTGACGCCCGGCGACAGCGTCGGCGTGACCCTCCCCAAGGGCCCCGACCAAGTGGTCGCCGTCCTCGGCGTCTTGGCCTCGGGAGCCTCGTACGTGCCGTCCGGAGTGGACGTGCCGCCGGCCCGGCGCGCTGAGGTGTACCGCACGGCGGGGGTCAAGTTCGTACTCACCGACCAGGCGAACGCGGCTCGTCCGCAGTGGCCGACCGGCGTGGAGCCGTTGCTCGTCGAGGATTCGGCCGGGTGCGAGCCGGTGCAGGCCCCGGTGCCGGTCGATCCAGAATCGGTCATGTACGTGATTTTCACGTCCGGTTCGACAGGAGTGCCCAAGGGTGTTGAGGTTCCGCACCGGGCCGTGGCCAACACCGTTGACGCGGTGAACGACCAGTTCGGTATCGGCGCCGCCGACCGCACCATCGCCTTGTCCGCGCTGGACTTCGACCTTTCGGCGTACGACCTGTTCGCCTTCCTCGGCTACGGCGGCAGCGTCGTCGTGCTGGACGAGGCTCAGCGCAGGGACGCCGCCGCCTGGGCCGAGCTCATCCGTCGATGGGATGTCACCGTACTCAGCGCCGTCCCGGCACTGCTGGACATGCTGCTGGTCGCCGGAGAGGAAGCGGGCCTCGGAGACACCCTCCGGGTGGTGATGCTCGGTGGCGACTGGGTGACCGTCGACCTGCCGCCGCGGCTGCGGGCGCTCGTCCCTGGCTGCCGGTTCGCCGGCCTCGGCGGAATGACCGAGGCGGCCATCCACGCCACCGTGTGCGAGGTCGACACCGTGGACCCCGCCTGGCGCGCGGTTCCGTACGGCGTGCCGCTGCGTAACGTGGCCTGCCGCGTGGTGGACAGCAGAGGGTGGGACTGCCCGGACTGGGTTCCCGGCGAACTGTGGGTCAGCGGAGCCGGGGTTGCCCACGGCTACCGCGGTGATCCTGACCGCACCGCGGAGAAGTTCGTCGAATACGGCGGCCGTCGCTGGTACCGCACCGGTGATCTCACCCGTTATCTGCCGGACGGCACACTGGAGTTCCTGGGCCGCACCGATCACCAGGTCAAGATTCGTGGGCACCGGATCGAGCTCGGCGAGATCGAGTCCGTTCTGACCGGCCATCCGCACGTGGACAAGGCCGTCGCCACCGTCGTGCGGACCGCCTCACGGCAGTTGGCGGCGGCCGTGGTGGCCCACGCACCAACCGACGCGGACGCCCTGCGTGCCTGGCTTGGTGACCGACTGCCGGGCTATATGGTGCCCGAGCACATCACGGTCCTCGACGCGTTTCCGATCACCCCCAACGGCAAGGTCGACCGCAAAGCCATCAACAAGGTGCTGCAGGAGAGCAGCGACCGCACCGACAACGGGTACCAGTCACCGGCCGGCCCGATCGAGCAGGCCGTCGCCTCGCTGTGGTGCGAACTGCTGGGCGTCGACCGCGTCGGACGTGGCGACGACTTCTTCGCACTGGGCGGCGACAGCCTGCTGGCCACCCGGTTGATGCGCCGGCTGCGCGAGGACGGCCTGCACGGCGCCGAACTCGCCGACCTGTTCACCAAACCCGTCCTGCGTGACTTCGCCGCACCGCTCGCCCAAGGTGCTGCCGAGGCACCCGTGCACGTGCGTGCGGACCTCGGCCAACGGCACGATCCCTTCCCGCTCACCGATGTTCAGCGGGCCTTCTGGATCGGACGTGACGAGCGCATTCCGCTCGGTGGCGTCGGCTCCTACTTCTACCTCGAGTTCGACGGCGACGACGTCGACCTCGGCCGCCTGGAGGAGGCGTGGAACCGGCTGATCGCCAGGCACGAGATGCTGCGGGCGGTCATCACACCCGAGGGAACGCAACGCATCCTTCCCGAGGTGCCGCGCTATCGCATCCGGACCATCGACGCGGGGCACCGGCCGGAAGCGGCACTGCACCGGTTGCGGCAGTCGGCGTCGCACCATCTGGTGGACACCGGAACTTGGCCGCTGTTCGACATCCGTGCGGCGCGTTACGTCAGCGAGGGCCGGCAGCGCACCCGGGTCTGCGTCGGTCTGGACAGCATCGTGATGGACGGGCGCAGCATCATGGTGCTCTACACCGAGTGGGACCGGCTGTACGCCGACCTCGACGCGGAACTCCCCACACTCGTCCTCTCCTTCCGCGACTACGTGCTCCAAGCCCGGCCGGACCCGAAGCGGCTGGCCGAGGCCGAGTCCTACTGGCGTCAAACGATTGATCAGCTGCCCCCCGCGCCACGGCTCCCACTCGTCAAGGACCCCGCCGCGATCGGCAAGCCGGTGTTCCACCGACTGCATCACTACGTCGACGACAGGACATGGACCAGGCTCTCCGAGAGCGCCCGCGCGCACGGGCTCACGCCCAGCGTGGTGCTCCTCGCGTGCTACGCCGAGGTGCTCGGCGAGTGGAGCGACCAGCGGGAACTGACGGTCAACATGACCCTGTTCGACCGGCGCGACGTGCATCCCGACATCGACAGGATCGTCGGCGACTTCGCCTCGCTCCTGCTCGTACGACACCGGTGTGGCGAGGGAGAGGCATTCGCCGCGGCCGCTCGCCGGCTGCAGGAGCAACAGGGCCGGGATCTCTCCCACCGGGAAGCCTCCGGGGTGTGGGTGCTGCGCGAGCTGGCCAGGCGCTCGGGATCAGCGTCCGCGGCTGTCCCGGTGGTCTTCACCAGTGTTCTGGGAATCGGAGAGGATGCCTCGCTCGACCTCTCCGGCGGATTCCCGCCACAGGTGTACGGCGTCACGCAGACGCCCCAGGTGTGGCTGGACAACAAGGTGGCGCGATCCCGTGGCGGGATCACCATCGACTGGGACGTCGTGGACGACCTCTTCACGGAGGGGCTCACCGACGCGATGTTCGACAGCTATGTCCGCCTCGTCGAGTCCCTCGCCGACGTCGACTGGTCCGCGCCGCTGCCGCCGGTGCTGACCGAGGAACACCGCGCGCTGCGGGACAGTGCCCATGCGCAAGCCCGTAGCGCCCAGGCGGACCCGGTCGTCGGCCGGCTGCCCGATCCTGCGCCCGGTCCTTCCGAAGCGGACGATGCGGCGGGTGGTTTCCAGGAGCCCGCAGGCACTGCCGAACAAGCGGTCGCGCGGCTGTGGCAGGAAGTGCTCGGAGTGGAGCGGGTCGGAAGGACCGACAGTTTCTTCGCGCTCGGTGGCGACAGCATTCTCGCCACCCGCCTGATGACCAGGCTGCGTGCCGAGGGGCTGTCCGGTGCGGAGCTCGCCCGCCTGTTCACCAACCCGGTGCTGCATGAGTTCGCCGCGACCATCACCCCTGGCGCGGCTCGTGCCACGGCGGCACTCGCCGCCGACGAGGAGCACCGCCACGATCCGTTCCCGCTCACCGACATCCAGGCGGCGTACTGGCTCGGCCGTTCCCCGGACTTCGTGCTCGGCGGGATCGGCGCTCAGCTCTATGTCGAGTACGAGCGGGAAGGGCTCGACCTGGCGCTGCTCGAATGGGCCTGGAACCAACTGGTGGCACGGCACGAGATGCTGCGCGTGGTGGTCGAGCACGACGGCACCCAGCGCATCCTGCCGAAGGTACCGCAGTACCGCATCCCGGTCATCGAGGCCGGTGACTCACCGGAAGCGGACCTGGAGCGGGTGCGCGAGCAGATGTGCCACGGCACGATCGATTCCGCGACCTGGCCGCTGTTCGACATCAGGGTGGTCAGGTACGGCGAGGACAAGGCGCGCCTCTGCGTGGTGTTCGACAATATCGCCACCGACGGCCTGAGCATCCTGACACTGCTCGCGGAATGGGACCGGCTGTACCGCGATCCCGACGCCGACCTGCCTGAAGTCGGTGTCTCCTTCCGCGACTACGTGCTCGGTGCGACGCCGGAACCGGAAACGTTGGAGCGGGTTCTTTCCTACTGGCGCGGGCGCATGGCCGACCTGCCGCCCGGCCCACGGCTACCGCTGCGGGTGCAGCCGGGCGAGATCGGCCGGCCCCACTTCGTACGGCGGGAACGACGCCTGGACAGCGCGACGTGGCAGGCCATCACCGCGCGGGCCCGTGCGCACGGGCTGACCCCCAGCGTGGTCCTGCTCTCCTGTTACACCCGGATTCTCGGCGCGTGGAGCGCCCGTCGTGACCTAACCGTGAACCTGACGCTGTTCGACCGGCGCGACGTGCACCCGGACATCAACAGGGTGGTCGGTGACTTCACCTCGCTGCTGCTGGTCGCCGACCGGCCGGAGGAGGGTGAGAGCTGGCTCGATCGCGCGCGGCGGCTGCAGGAGCAGGTCTGGCGCGACCTCGACCACCAGGAGGTGTCCGCGGTCCGGGTGCTGCGTGAGCTGGCCAGGGAGAACGCCGCCCTCGCCGAACCCGTGCCTGTGGTGTTCACCAGCATGCTGGGAGTCGACGACTCATTGGCGCAGTCGGTGCGCTGGCCCGACCACACACGTTCGCAGACCCCCCAGGTATGGCTCGACCACCAGGTCATCGAGCTGCCGGACGGGCTGCTGCTGAGCTGGGACTCGGTCGACGAGCTGTTCCCGTCCGGAGTGGTCGACGCCATCCTGGACGCCTACCACGAGCTGCTGGTGTGGCTGGCCGACGGTGACTGGACCCGCGCGGCGCCCGAGTCGCTGCCCGAGGGGCAACGGGCCGTACGCGAGCGGGTCAATGACACGCGTGGGGCCGAGCCGGAGGACGCGCCCGGCGGCGGCCTGCTGCACGGCGGCTTCTTCGAGGTCGCTGCGGCCGACCCGGAGCGTACGGCTCTGATCTTCGGTGACGGGCAACGGCTCTGCTACGGGCCCCTTGGCGACTGGGCGCGCCGGATCGCCCGAATGCTCATCCAGCACGGCGTACGCGTGGGCGACCCGGTCGCGGTGAGCCTGCCGAAGGGGCCGGCGCAAGTGGCGGCCTTGCTCGGCATCCTGGCGGCCGGAGCCGCTTACGTACCCGCCGCCGTCGACCAACCACCGTTGCGCAGGCAGCGCATCCTTGCCCGCGCGGACGTCCGGCTGTTGCTCGGCGACGACGAAACGCCGGAGCCCGACGGCGTACGCCTGCTGCGGATCCGCGATGCCGAGCGGCACTCACCGGTCGGGGAGATCCGCGGGTCCGCGGACGGGCTCGCCTATACCGTGTTCACCTCGGGTTCCACCGGAGAGCCGAAGGGCGTCGAGATCACCCACCGCAGTGCGGTGAACACACTCGACGATCTCCGCTGCCGCTACGCCATCGACCGGGACGACCGCGTACTCGCGGTGTCGGCCGTCGACTTCGACCTGTCCGTGTTCGACGTGTTCGGGCTGCTGGGCGCCGGCGGGGGCGTCGTACTCATCGAGGAGGACGACCGCCGCGACCCGCAGCGCTGGCTGCAACTGCTGCACGAGCACCAGGTGACCATATGGAACACCGTGCCCGCCGTGCTCGACATGCTGCTCACCGTCGCGGAGTCGGGCCGGGGCCTCCCCCGCTCCCTCCGTCTCGCGCTGGCCTCGGGCGACTGGGTCGGCATGGACCTGCCGGACCGGCTGCGCCGGCAACTGCAGGACGGCAACTGCCGCTTCGTCGCACTGGGCGGCGCGACCGAGGCGTCGATCTGGTCCAACGCATTCGAGGTCGAGGCCGTCGCCCCGGAGTGGGCCTCGATTCCGTACGGCTTCCCCCTGCGCAACCAGCGATTCCGCGTGGTGGACGAGGCCGGGAGTGACCGTCCCGACTGGGTCACCGGCGAACTGTGGATCGGCGGAACGGGCGCCGCACGCGGCTATCGCGGTGACCCGGAGCTCACCGCGGCCCGGTTCGTCGAGCACGACGGCACCCGCTGGTACCGGACCGGCGACCTCGGGCGCTACTGGCCGGACGGCACGCTGGAGTTCCTGGGCAGGCAGGACGACCAGGTCAAGGTCCGGGGACACCGGATCGAACTCGGCGAGATCGAGGCAGCCGTATCGGCACATCCCGGCGTGGCACGGGCCGTGGCCGTCGCGGTGGAAGGGCGTGGCGGCAAACGGCTGGTCGCCTTCGTCCAGCCGAGCGGAGACGGCGACCTGGCCGCGTTCCCCCGGCACCTTGCCGACCGCCTGCCGGCGTACGCGATCCCGGAGATCATCGCCGTGACGGAGTTCCCGCTGACGGCCAACGGCAAGGTCGACCGCACCGCCCTCATCAGCGGGGTCGGGCCCCTTGAGGGGAAACCCACCGACGAGCCGCCGGCCACCGATCGTGAACGGGAACTCGCCGCCCTGTGGGCTGAGTTGCTGGATCACGCGCCGGCGCAGCGCCACGACAACTTCTTCGCGCTCGGCGGTGACTCACTCAGCGCGACGCGACTGATCCAACGAGTCGACCGCATCTACGGCGTCTCCCTGTCGCTCCGCGACTTCTTCGCCACCCCCACCATCGCGCACCTTGCCGACGCCGTCGCCGAGGCGATCACCGAGCAGCGCGTAGGCACCGACCTGGAAGAGGGCAGCCTGTGAACGTCACCGACCTGGTCACCGAACTGAAGAACCTCGGCGTCCGGCTGTGGGCCGACGACGGCAACCTGCGATTCCGCGCGCCCCGCGGCGTACTGACGGAAGAGCGCCGCGCGACGCTGGCCCAAAACAAGGAGGAGGTGCTGCGCCTGCTGGAGCGCGACGCGGCCTTCCCGCGACTGCGACCGGACCCGGCGGGGCGCCACGATCCGTTTCCCCTCACGCCGGTCCAGTCGGCGTACCTGCTCGGCCGGCACCGTGCGTTCGCCTACGGCGGTATCGCGTGTACCAGCTACCTGGAGGTCGAGTTCACCGGCATCGCACCGGAGCGGGTCGAGGCCGCGTGGAACACGCTGGTCCGCCGCCACGACATGCTGCGCGCCGTCGTTCACGGCGACGGGTACCAGCGCGTACTCCCTGAGGTCCCGCACTATCGGATACCCGTCATCGACCTGCGCGGCGCCACGGAGCAGCGGCTCGAAGCCCACCTGGACGCCTGCCGCGGTGAGCTGACCGGACAGGCCGGGGACACCGCCGAATGGCCGCTGTTCGCTCTGCGTATCACGCGTGCCGAGCACGCCACCATCCTGCACATGGCGGTCGAGTTGATGGTGGTCGACGCGGCGAGCCTGCAGGCACTGCTCGCCGAACTGGACGGTCTGCTCCATGGCGATCAGGGCCCTGGAACGGAGTCGGAGATCACGTTCCGGGACTATGTGCTCGCCGAGCAGCAGATGCGCAGCGGGCCTCGGTACCAGCGTGACCGGCAGTACTGGCTCGACCGGATCGACGAGCTGCCGCCGGCTCCGGCGTTGCCGGTGGCCGAGCGCGATGAACCGGCCGGACCCGTGCGGTTCGACCGGCTGCACCGGTGGCTGTCCGACGCCGAGCTGACCGGCCTGCGACAGCGGGCGAAGGCCCACGGCGTCACTGTGTCCGCGATCGCGCTGGCCGCCTACGCGGAGGTCATCGGCCGGTGGAGCCGCCACCGCCGGTTCACGCTCAACCTGCCGTTGTTCAACCGGCTGCCGCTGCACGACGACGTCGACGCCCTGATCGGTGACTTCACCTCGGTCAACCTCCTGGCGGTCGACCTGGACGAGCAGGACAGCTTCGCCGAGCGGGTGCGGGCGATCTCCGCCCGGCTGTTCGAGGACCTCGACCATCGGCTGTTCACCGGCGTGGAAGTCCTGGCGGAACTGACCCGTAGGGCCGGGTCTCCGGCCCTGATGCCGGTGGTGTTCACCAGCACCGCCGGCCTGGGCACCGAGATGGCTTCGCCGGCTCCGCGGGGCCGGATACGGCGTGGTCTCACCGAGACGCCCCAGGTGTGGATCGACTGCCAAGTGACCGAGCACGCGGGCAGTCTGATGCTCGGGTGGGACGTGAGGCGGGGCGTCCTGCCGGACGGCGTGGCCAAGGACGCGTTCGACGCGTTCGCCGGGCTCGTGCGGGCCCTGGCCACCAGCGACGAGGCATGGAACGAGCGCTGTCCGGTCGCGCTGCCGGTAACGCAACGGCTGCGCCGCGACCGGGTCAACGACACCGTGGTCGAGCGGACCGAGCGGTTGCTGCACGAGCCGGTGTTCGCCCGTGCCGCGGAGAACCCGGCGGCTCCCGCCGTGCTGGCCCCGGGCAACGCGCTCAGCTTCGGTGAGCTCACCGCCCGTGCGGCCGCGCTCGCGGAAACGCTGCGGGCCGGGGGGTGCGCTCCCGGCGAGCGTGTCGCGGTGGTGATGGACAAGGGGCCCGAGCAGGTCATCGCCGTACTGGGTGTGCTGGCCGCCGGCGGGGTGTACCTCCCGATCGATGCCGGCCAGCCTGCCGCCCGCAGGGACCGCATCCTTGCCGACGCCGGCGTCCGGGTCGCGCTCGTACAGGACGGGACCGAGGCGGCATCGGACCTGCCGGTGCAAGCCGTCACCGTCACTGCCGCCGTCGACACGGCGGACGAGGCGGCATCCGGTGGCCCGCACGCGGCCGGGTCGGTCGAGCCCGACGCCCCCGCCTACGTCATCTACACCTCCGGCTCCACCGGGGAGCCGAAAGGCGTCGTGGTCAGCCACCGCGCGGCGGCCAACACCATCGACGACATCAACCGGCGCTTCGCCCTCGCCCCTGCCGACCGTGTGCTCGGCATCGCGAATCTGGGCTTCGACCTGTCGGTGTGGGACATCTTCGGCGTGCTGGCCGCCGGGGGCACGCTCGTGCTGCCCGAGCCGCGCCGGGCGGCGGATCCGTCGCACTGGGCCGAACTGATCCGCGACCACCGCGTCACGCTGTGGAACTCCGTCCCCGCTCAGTTGCAGATGCTGCAGGACTACCTGGATTCCGAACCCGCCGCCGATGCGGCTTCGGTGCGGCTGGCGTTGCTGTCCGGTGACTGGATCCCGGTCGCTCTTCCCGACCGGGTACGGAAGCGGAACCCCGGCATGCGCGTGGTCAGCCTCGGCGGCGCCACGGAGGCCGCGATCTGGTCGATCTGGCACCCGATCGAGGAGGTGCCGCCCCACTGGCGCAGCATTCCGTACGGAACCCCACTGGAGAACCAGACGTTCCACGTCCTCGACGACGTCCTCGAGGACTGTCCCGACCACGTGACCGGCGGGCTGTACATCGGCGGCAGTGGACTCGCCAAGGGATACCTCGGCGACGAGCGGCGTACGGCGGAACGATTCATCATCCATCCGCGCACCGGGGCTCGCCTCTACCGCACCGGTGACCTGGGCAGGTACCTGCCCGACGGGGCGATCGAATTCCTCGGCCGTGAGGACACCCAGGTCAAACTGCGCGGGCACCGCGTCGAGCTGGGCGAGATCGAGGCCGCCATGCGGTCGCATCCGGCGGTCGCCGACGCCGCGGTGCTCGTCCTCGGTGAGCGCGACGCCCGCCACCTCGTGGGCTTCGCCGAACTGGCCACGAGGGCACCTGGACCGGAACCGGCGCACACCGAAGTGATCACCGCCGCCGGCACCGCCTCCGCGAAGGTCGAGGAGGAGCTCAACGGCGAGGACTTCGTCGCCCTGATGCGTGCCGTGGACGAGGTGGCGGTCCTGTCGATCGCGGCACGGCTGCGCGGCGACGGGCTGTTCGCCACCGAGTCCGCCGGTCACGACCTCGACGAGATCGCGGCGGCCACCGGGGTCTCCTCCGCGCAGAGCGGCTTGCTGCGCCGGTGGATGAGCGCTCTCGTCCACGCCGGAGCAGTCAGCCTGGATACCGGCTCAGGACGCTACCGCGGGCTGGTGGGCGCGACGGCCGAGGACATCCGGGCCGCCTGGCAGCGGATCGACGACCTGAACAGCAGGGTCGGTTACGGCGCGGCGACCCTGGACTACATCCGCACCTGCAGTGGACGCCTCGACGAACTCCTCGACGGCCGCCTCGATGTGCGCGAACTGCTTTTTCCGGGCGGGGAGGTCGGCGCGGCCCACGCGGTGTACCGGGACAACCTGGTCGGCCGGAGCGTGCACCGGATGGTGATCGCGGCTGTCCGCGCCATCGCCGCCGGGCAGCCCGAGCGGCCGCTGCGCATCCTTGAGGTGGGCGCCGGCATCGCCGGAACCAGCAGTGACCTGATTCCCGCACTCGCGGAGTTCGAGCCGGACTACCTGTTCACGGACATCTCCGAGTTCTTTCTCAGCGAGGCACGCGGCAAGTTCGCCGACTACCCGTGGGTGCGGTACGGCAGGTTCGACATCAACGCCGATGCCCGCAGCCAGGGCATGCTGCCCAACACCGCCGATGTGATCCTGTGCGCCAACGTGCTGCACAACTCGCGCAACGCGGGTGAGGTCCTCGCGGGCCTGCGCGAGATTCTCGCGCCGGGCGGCTGGCTGGTCTTCCTGGAACCGACGAAGCAGCACAACTACCCGCTACTGGTGTCAATGGAGTTCGAGTTCTTCAGCGAACTGACCCACTTCACCGACCTGCGCAAGGACACCGATCAGGCGTTCTTCACCAGGAGCCAGTGGCTGGGACTGCTGCACGAGGCCGGGGCGCGCGATCCGCTGTGCCTGCCGCCGACCGACCATGCTCTCGCCAAGTCGGGCCAGGGGGTGTTCCTGGCGCAGTTCAACACCGATCACGTGGGGGTCACGACCGCGGAACTGGGCGAGTATCTCGCCGACCAGCTGCCCGCCTACATGGTACCGGGGCACCTCCAGTTGCTGGACGCGCTCCCGAGGTCGGCGAACGGCAAGACGGACAGGGCGACACTGGCCGCCTGGGCGCCCGACCGCGACGGCGGTGCCCGCACCGAGGAGATCGAGGAACCCGTCGATGACCTGGAACGGCGGATCGCCGCGCTCTGGGCAGAGATGCTCGGCTCCGACCGCATTGGTCGTGGCCAGGACTTCTACTCCCTCGGCGGCGACTCCCTGCTGCTGTCCCGCATGGTCGGTCGCCTCCGCGAACGCGAACCGGAGGCGGCGGAACTGGAGTGGCAGGAACTCTTGCGGCACATGCTGCAGGACGCGACGGTACGTGGCCTCGCCGCGTACCTGCGCTCCACGACGGACACGAAGGACCGTCCGAAGCCTGCCCGATCAGGCGTCCTGCGGCTGAGCGACGCCACCGGGAACGGCGCCGACGAGGGCGCGGCGACCTGGGTGCTGGTGCACGGTGGTTCGGGAACCCTCCAGCCGTACCAGCCGCTGCTGCCGCACCTGCGGGCGGCGCACCGTGGCCCGCTGGTCGGTGTGCAGGTGGACGACTACGACCGGTATCTGGCCCTGCCCCCGGATGCGGTCATCGACCGGCTCGCCGCCGACTACGCCCGGGAACTGCTGGACGCAGGCGACCGCTTTCGGGTCATCGGCTACTGCGTCGGCGGTCTGCTGGCCACCGAGATCGCCCGCACGCTCACCGAGGCGGGGGCCGGCGTGGAAGAGCTGACCGTCATCAGCTCGTACCGCCCGCCCGCGGTCGACGACGAGCTGATGGTGGAGTACGTGTTCGCCCTGGCCATGGGCACCGACCTGGCAGCAGCCGGGCTGCCCGCGGACCCGGATGCCTTCAGCGGTGCCGTGCGCTCGATCCTGGACATGACGCCGGACCGGATACCCGATGGCGCGCTGGCCGGCCTGGACGGCTCCTTCGCCGAAGTCGGCGCACACTTCCGGGCGCTGGCCCTGCGCTCGCAGGAGGACCGGCTCGCCGCCCTTCACCGCGCCTCGGCCGCCGGTGGTGCGTACAACGCGGGCAATCACTCCCTGGAGGAGTTCACGCGCTACTACGCGGTGTTCCGGCAGAGCATGCACGCGGTTTCGCGGCACCGGCCCGAGCCCTATCTGGGGCCGGTGACGCTGCTGCGCAACAGCGACTCCTCCACGCTGCTGCCGGGCACCCGCGCCGATGTCGGCGCGTTCTGGCGGAGTATCTGCGTCGGTGAGCTGACCGTGCACGACATCCCCGGTGACCACTTCGGCTGTGTGTCGGCCCCGAACGCGCCGGGCCTCGGTGCCCTGCTGACCGGAGTCAAGCGGTGACCGGCCCCGTCGCGGTGCTCGGCGCCACTGGGCTCGTCGGGCGGGCGGCTGTGCGGATGCTGCGGTCCAGCGGGATCGCAGACTTGCGCGTCGGCGCTCGTGACGTACGACGGTTGCACGACGTGGCCAAGGGCGCCGAGTCGGTTCAGGTGGACGCCGGTGACCCCGCGTCCGTGGCCCGGTTCTGCGCGGGCGCCCGTCTGGTGCTCAACTGCGCGGGCCCCTCCTATCTGTTGCTGGACAGGGTGGGCAGGGCCGCACTCGCCGCGGGCGCCCACTACGTCGACGTGTCGGGGGACGGCCCCGCGTATCACCTGCTCGCGGGCTCCGGCCCGGTGGTGGGCTCCTTGGGCTCCCGCACGGCGGTGCTCTCGGCAGGCATGCTGCCGGGGCTGGCCAACCTGGTGCCGCACTTCCTCGTCGGTGGCCGGCTCGCCGGTGCGGCACTGGTGGTGTACGCCGGCGGCATCGAGCGGTTCAGCCGCGCCTCAGCCGGTGACCTCGTGCTCTCCGTGGACGGCGCGGACGGGGCGGAGCAGGGCGCGCACTGGTACGGCGAGGCTCTTGCCGCCTGGCGGGACGGCCGCCGGGTCACCGGGGCACTGCCGGTGGTCCAGGACACCGAGATCCCGTACTTCCCGGGACGGGTCACGACGATGCCGTTCCTGACCGCCGACTCCGTCCGCCTGGCGCGCTCGACCGGACTGGCCTCGCTCGATTGGTACAACGTCTTCACCGGAACCCAGCTCCGGCTGAGCCTGGGTCGGCTGCGCGGACGCGTGTCCCGGGAACCGGCGGCACTGGCCACCGCCATCGAGGAGGTCACGGCGGCCGGCGAGGTCGACCGCGCGGGCCAGGACCCGTACTACCTCATGGCCTTCACCGTGGTCACCGGCCCCACCGCGCGGACCGCGGTCCTGCGCACCCCGAGCAGCTTCCGGTTGACCGCTGCCACAGCCGTACTCGCCGTACGGGCGGTGCTGGACGGCGCCGTACCGCCCGGCCTGCACTTCGCCGACGAGGTGCTCCACCCGGAATCCACCCTGCGTGGAGTGCGTGAGCTCGGTGCCCTGCCCGTACTTGACGTCCACGACCACGACCCGGAGACCCGACCCATCGAGGAAGGGATGCTGTGAGTACCCCAGGAAAGCCACGCGTAGTGGTCTGTGGCACCTCGTTCGGCCGTGTCTACCTGCGTGCGGTGCACGCCGACCCGGCCGTGGAACTGGCCGGTGTGCTGTCGAAGGGCAGCACGGCGTCGCAGCAGTACGCGGCGGCATACGACGTGCCGTGCTACCAGGACCCCGGCGAGTTGCCCGATGACATCGACATCGCCTGTGTCGCCGTACGGGCGGGAGTGGCAGGCGGATCGGGCGCCGAACTCTCCCAGCGGCTGATGGCCAGGGGAATCCACGTCCTTCAGGAACACCTGCTGCACCCCGACGAGCTGGCCGCGTGCCTGAGCACCGCACAGCAGCACGGCGTCCGGTACCGGCTGAACGCCTTCTATCCGCACGTCGACGCCATCCGGCGGTTCCTTGCCGCTGCCGAGATCCTGCGCCGCCGGCAACGTCCCCTGTTCGTCGACGCCGTTGCCGGCGTCCAGGTCCTCTACCCGCTGGTCGACGTGATCGGACGCGCGGTCGGCAGCCTGCGGCCGTGGCGTTTCGCCGAAGCGTCGGCCCCGCCGCCGGCACTGGCGGCTCTCGCACACAACCCGGGCCCGTACACCCACCTGCACGGGGTCATCGGTGCGACGCCGGTGTCCCTGCGCGTACAGAACCAGATCCACCCGGCTGACGCGGACAACCACGCCCTGCTGCTGCACCGGCTCTCGCTCGCCTTCGAGGCCGGGGTGCTCACGCTCGCCGACACGCACGGACCGGTGCTGTGGAGCCCGCGCATGCACAGCGAACGTGACGACACCGGACGCCTGATCATGGAAGGCCCCGGCACCGAGCGGCTGGAAGTGCCCGGAACCGAACCTCTCGGAGAGGGCACCGGGCCCACCTTCCGGCACGTCTTCGACACGGTCTGGCCGGACGCCGTTCGTACGGCATTGGGCGAACTGCGCGCCGACATCGCCGACAAGGGCCGGTCGACAGCGGCGGGCCAGTGGGCGCTGACCGTCACCGGCATCTGGCACGACCTCACCGCCCGGCTCGGACAGCCGGAGCTCATCCATCCGCCGACGCCCGAGCCCATGGACCTCCCGAAGTTGTTCACGGCTGAGACCGCGCAGGAAGGACACCACACATGACCTCGTCCCCCAGTAGGTGGCTGCGCTGTTACCGGCCACGGCCGCCCGCGGCGGCCAAGTTGATCTGCTTCCCTCATGCCGGCGGGGCTGCGAGCGCCTACCGGGCCTGGCAGGACCGCACGGGTCAGGCCGTCGAACTGCACGCCGTGCAGTATCCGGGCAGGGAGGACCGGCTGGGTGAGCCGTTCATCGACCGGATGGACACGCTGGTCGAGGAGATCGTCGCCGCGCTCGCCACTGTGGCACTCGGCCGGTTCGCCTTCTTCGGGCACAGCATGGGTGGTGCCGTGGCGCATGAGGTCGCCCTGCGTCTGCGGGCGCTCGGGCTGGCGGAGCCGGAGCATCTGTTCATCTCCGGGCGCCAGCCGCCCCGGCATCACCGGGGCGGGATCCTGCACACCCGGGACGACCGGGCGGTGGTCGACGAGCTGGTCCGGCTCAAGCCGACCAACGCCGAACTGATGGCGGAGCCCGACCTCGCCGCGATCGTGCTGCCGGTGGTGCGCAACGACTATCGCCTGATCGAGACCTACCGGCCGACCACGGCCGCGCCGTTGCGGTGCCCGATCACGGCTCTGGTGGGCGAGGACGACACCGAGCTGACCGTGGCGCAGGCGGCGGACTGGGCCGAGTGCACCGAGGGTCGGATGCGCCTGCACACCTTCCCCGGCGATCACTTTTACCTGGTCGAGCAGCGCGACTCGGTGATCGACATCGTCCTCGACGAGCTACGGCCCGGGCCGCGCCCATCGACGTATGTCCCTCAGCTCGATGACGGAGGAGCACACCGTTGACCACCACCGCCACGCTTCCGGCGCCCGTGCGACGGACGCTCGACTCGCTGAGGGATCTCGGCGAGTTCTCCAAGGACCCGTACACGGCCATGGACCGGCTCTACCAACGACATGGGCCGGTGTGCCGACTCGGGGCCGGGCCCATCCGGTTCGCTTTGCTGCTCGGACCGGAGGCAAATCGCTTCATCCTTGACAACACCGACAAGTTCAGCTGGCAGCGAGCCTTCGCCGGCCTCGTACCACTGGCCGGGCCGGGCGCCCTGCTCGTCAACGACGGGGAGCAGCACCGGCGGCTGCGGCGGCTCGTGCAGCCCGCCTTCACCGTACGGAAGGTCTCGGGCCACATCGGGACGGTGCAGCGGCACATCGACCGGGTGGCCGGCGCGTGGCAGGTGGGCGACGTCGTCGAGGTGTACGGCGACTTCCGGGCCGCACTGCGTGACGCCACCGTCGAAAGCCTCTTCGGTGCGAGGGCCCTTGAGCGCGCCGAGGGGCTGCGTGCGCACCTGCAGACGATTCATGAGGCCATCGACACCAGCTCCCTCGTCCGCCGGGTGCAGAGTCTGGGCCTGCCGTCCTGGAAACGTGCCGTCGCGGCCCGCGAATCAGTCCGGCAGTGGGTGGTCCAGGAGATCGCGCGGCGCAGGGCCGAGGAGACACAGGCGGGGCAGCCGGACGTGCTGGCGACGCTGCTGGCCGGCCGGGAGGACGACGTTCCCGCGCTCAGCGACGACGAGATCTGCGACCAGTTGATCAGCCTTCTGGAAGCGGGCGCCGAGACCACCTCGGCGACCTTCGCCTGGGCGCTGCACTGCGCGCTGGCCGATCGCGCTGTGTGGGACGCGATCACCGCGGAGATCGCCGAGGTGGTGCCCGGCGAAGAGCCCATCACGGCCGAGGCGTTGAACCGGATGACCTATCTCGACCGGGTGGTGTCGGAGACGCTGCGGCTGCATCCGGCGACGGTGGTCGCCTCCCGGATGGTCGCCACCGAGCTGTCCTTCGCCGGCGAACGCTTTCCCGTGGGCTCCAAGCTGGTCTTCAGCCCGTACCACACCCACCGGCTCGACGATCTGTGGCCGGACGCGGTGCGCTTCGACCCGCGGCGGTGGGACCCCGCCGAGGCCGGATACCGCAAGCCCGAGACCCACGAGTTCCTGCCCTTCGGAGGCGGCCCGCACCGGTGCGTCGGCTCAGCGTTCGCCACCGTGGTGGTGAAGGCGGCGCTCGCCCAGGTGGCCAGGCACGCCGAGCTGTGGCTGGTGTCCAAGGACCCGGAGCCGGCAGGTCTCATCGGCATGCGCCCGAAGCACGGGCTGACGGTGCTGGTGCGTGAAACACAACGGACAAGGGAGGTTCAGCCATGACGGCCGACATGGTCGCCTGGCCGGCCGAGGATGCCGCCGCGTACCGCGCGGCGGGCTACTGGCGGGGCGAGACGTACCCCCAGTTCCTCGACCGGCTCACGAAGACGTTCGGCGACCGGACCGCCGTGGTCGACGATCGACTGCGGCTCACGTACGCCGAACTCGCCGAGCGCGCCGAACGGGTGGCACGCGGTATGCGCGACCTGGGGATCGGGGCCGGGGACCGGGTGCTGGTCCAGCTGCCCAACCGCGTGGAGTTCCTGGTGTTGTGGTTCGGACTGATGAAGCTCGGCGCGGTGCCGGTGCACGCTCAGCCGGGCCACCGGCACAGCGAGATGATCCACCTCGCCCGGCTCTCCGGGGCCACCGCATACGTCATCCCCGATGTGCACGCGCGGTTCGACTACCGCCAACTGGCCCAGACGGTCCGGGCGGCCGGCGAGGCGCTGGAACACGTCATCGTCGTCGGCGACCCTGGCGAGAGCGGCTTCACCGCCTTCGACGATCTGGCCTCGGCGTCGTCCGGCACACCGGTCTCCAGCCCCGCCGACGCGGGCGACCTGGCGCTGCTGCTGCTCTCCGGTGGCACGACCGGACTGCCCAAGCTGATTCCACGGACCCACGACGATTACCTGTACAACGCCAGGGCCGCCGCCGAGGTATGCGCCCTCGACGAGAACGCCGTGTACATGGCGACCCTGCCGGTGGCGTTCAACTACACCATGAACTGCCCCGGGGTGCTCGGCGCGCTCAGTGTCGGCGGAACCGTCGTGATGGCGGCCACCCCCGACCCCGGCTACTGCTTCGAGCTGATCGAGCGAGAAGGCGTGACGATCACGGCGATCAACCCGCAGCTCGCTCCCGTCTGGCTGGACGAGGCCGGTGTCACGGAGGCCGACCTCTCCGGCCTGCGGGTGTTGCAGATCGGCAGCGCTCGGCTCTCCGACGACGTGGCCAGGAAGATGATCGCCGGTTTCGGCTGCACCATCCAGCAGGTGTTCGGCATGGCTGAGGGCCTGCTGTGTCTGACCCGGCTGGACGACCCGGCCGAGATCATCAGTACGACGCAGGGCAGGCCCATCTCCGAGGCCGACGAGCTCCGTGTCGTGGACGGCCACGACGTCGACGTACCGGAGGGAGAGGTAGGGGAGCTGCTCACCAACGGGCCGTACACACTGCGGGGGTACTACCGCGGGCCCGAGCACGCCGGGAACTTCCTCGACGGCTTCTACCGCACCGGCGATCTGGTGCGCCGCCTCGGCTCCGGCCACGTCATCGTGGTGGGCCGCAGCAAGGACCAGATCAACCGGGGCGGGATGAAGATCGCCGCCCCCGAGGTCGAAGGGCACCTGCAGGCCCATCCAGGCATCCGGTCCGCTGCTCTGCTGCCCGCGCCCGACCCGGTTCTCGGTGAGCGGTCGGTGGCCTTCATCGTGCCGAACGGCACCGACGTGCCGAGCCGGAAGGACCTCGTCGCCTATCTCGCCGACCGCGGACTGGCCGCGTACAAAGCCCCCGACGAGGTGCGGACGCTCAGCGAGATGCCGCTGACGCCGGTGGGGAAGATGGACAAGAAGGTGCTCGCGGGACTGCTCGACGGATCAGCCGAATGAGCGCGACGCCACAGGTGCAGCGTCTCGACGAACTGCTGGCCGCAGCGGCCGTCGACCATCCCGACCGGCCCGCGGTCGTGGACGGCGACCGCACCATCCGATACGCCCGTCTGGACCGGCTGGTCGACGGCCTCGCCGATGGGCTCGTGAAGGCCGGCGTGCGGCCGGGCGATCGCGTGGGCGTGTACGTGACCAAGTCACTCGACGCACTCGCCGTTCTCTACGCGGCACTTCGGGTGGGCGCCGTCGCCGCACCGATGGAGGTGACCGACCCGCCCGAGCGAACGGCGCGCATCGTACGCAACGCCGGGCTCGACATGCTGGTCACGTCCACACGGGTGGGCACCGACGCGGCTACCGCACTGCTCGGCCCGCAACGGCCACGGGTCGTGCGGCTCGGGCCCACGCTGCAGGTGCTGGCCTTCAACGACGCCGGGCCACCGCGTGACACCGGAGGCGGGTACCTGCTGTTCACCTCCGGCAGCACCGGCACCCCCAAGGGAGTGCTGCTGTCGCACCGGAACGTGCTGCACTTCGTGGAATGGGCGGTTGGCGAGTTCGGTGCCGGGCCCACCGACCGCATCGGCTCGCAGTCCGCCCTCACCTTCGACCTGAGCACCTTCGACATCTTCGGCAGCGCGATGGCCGGCGCCTGCCTGTGCCTGATGCCCGAGCCCTACAAGTCGTTCCCTCGCGATGCCGTCCGGTGGCTGGCCGAGGAACGGATCTCACTGTTCTACGCGGTTCCGACGTTGTGGATGGCCCTGCTCGACCGGGGAGGCATCGCCGAACAACCACCGCCCGATCTACGCGTCATCGCCTTCGCCGGTGAGCCGTTTCCGCAAGCCGGCCTGCAGCGCTACACCGAGGTGTTCGCCGACCGCGCCTTCTACAACCTCTACGGCCCGACGGAAACCAACGTGTGCACCTTCGAGAAGCTGCCGAGGGACTGGTCGGCCGCCGCCGGTCTGTCCATCGGCCGCCCGATCAGCGACACGCGCGTCGAGCTCGTGGACGACGAGGGAAGGGCCGGATCCGAAGGTGAGATCGCGGTTGCCGGGCCCTCGGTCTTCCTCGGTTATCTGCAGGACGGCGAGCTGCACGAGCAGACCGTGCCGGTCGTCTCCGGTGACGGCACCACGGTTGCGGCCTACCTCACCGGCGACCTGGCCAGGTACGGGAGTGACGGCAAGCTCTACCTGCGGGGCCGCCGCGACCATCAGATCAAGCGCCGAGGCCACCGGATCGAGCTGCCTGAGATCGAAAGCGTCGTACGCGAGATTCCCGGTGTGCGTTCCTGTGCCGCCGTCTGGCGGCCCGACGTCTCCGTCCACGGCGAGATCTGGCTGTTCGTCGTGACGGACGGAGTGCCGTCGGACCAGGTTCGCCGTGCGGTGGGCTCGGTACTCCAGGCGAGCGCGCTACCCGACCGCATCGAGCTCGTGGACGCGCTCCCGGAGAACGGACGAGGAAAGATCGACCGCGAGGCCCTGGCCTCGCGGCTGACCGGCCAAGGAGTCACGCCATGAAGACAGTCGACGACCTCTGCGTCCTGATCGAGGAGAATCTGAACGACGCCGACCGGCTCGCCTCGGAGGGGATCGCAGCCGACACGCCCTTGCTCGTATCCGGGCTGCTGGATTCGCTGACCATCATGCGCATCGTGGCCCAGGTCGAGCAGCGCACGGGGATCACGTTCCCGCAAAACTCCGTGGTGGCAGCCAACTTCCGCACGCCTTTGTTGCTGTGGAACGCCATCGCCGACATTCGTGCCGGTGCCGGGCAGTGTCAGGGTGAACCGGCATGAACGCGACCTTCGCACAGAGCCCGAGCATCGAGGCCGCGGTCGACGACATGGCACTGCGAGCAGACCCGGTCGTCGCGAAGCTGGAGACATCCGGATTCCGTGACCAATGGCGAGCCGTGGCCGGACTCGGTGTCCTCGGCGACCGACAGCCTCCGGGCCAGCAGGAAACCGGTGAGCTCGGCCCCGTGACGCGGGCCGTCACCGCCATCGAAGGAATCGGTCGAGCCGGCGCCCCGGCCGGTCTGTGCTACGCCATGGCCTCACAGTGGTTCGGCCTGCAGTTCCCCCTGCGTGACGTGCTGTCCGGCCAGGCGTGGAGCGACCTGGGCGCGGTCGCGAACGGCGAGGTGCTGTTGTGCCACGCACTCACCGAGGAAGGCGGCGGGAGCGACCCCCTGGCCATGGAAACGCGCGCCGACCGGCTCGACGACGGCGGCTTCGTGCTGACCGGACGCAAGGCGTACGTCACGGCGGCCCCGGTGGCCGACATCGCGCTGGTGTTCGCCCGTACCTCGCCGGGTGCCCACCCTTTCGCCCTCTCCCCGTTCCTGGTCGACCTCGCCGCACCGGGTGTCTCCCGCAGCTCTCCCTTCCCCAAGACGGCACTCGTCGACGCCCCCATGGGGGCGCTGGACTTCGACGAGGTGCGCCTTCCCGCGAACAGCATGGTCGGCGAGGAAGGCGCAGGGCTCGCCCTGCTGACCGCCACGACGACCTGGGAACGGGGTCTGCTGCTGTCCTACGCGCTCGGGCCCATGCGCCGGGTGCTGGACAGGACCATCGCCTGGGCGACCTCCCGGCAGCACTTCGGCCGCCGCATGGGAGCCAGCCACCTGGTCGCCGGACGGATATCGGACATGGCCCTGGCGCTGTTGCGCTGCCGCCGGCTCCTGTACGGGATGGCGGAACGGCTCGACCGTGGCGTGCGTACGAACCAGCTCACCGTGGACGCCGCGCTCACCAAGATCTCCATCGCCGAGGACTATCTGTCCTTCACCCGGCACGCCGCGGCCCTCGGCGGCGTGCGCGCGTTCATCGAGGAATCCGGGCTCACCGCCGACCTGGCCGACCCCATGGCCGCCTCCACCTACGCCGGTCCCAACGACCTGCTGCGGGTGTCCGTGGCACGCGGGCTCGGGCTGCCGGTACAGAACTGACGAGGAGAGACATGTACACCAGGACAGAAGCGGAACCGCTGCTCGAACGGGTGGACGCGCTCGCCGATACGCTGCGGCCGACGGCCGACGACGTGGACAGGGGCACAGCGAGCGCACACGAGGGCTACCAGGCGGTGCGCGAGGCCGGACTGCTCAGGCTGCTCATTCCCGCGAAGAACGGGGGTGAAGGCGCGTCCTTCCTCGAACACACCAGGGTGCTGGAGACGCTGGCCACAGGCGACGCCGCCATCGCGTTGGGCTTCAACATGCACAACGTGGCCATCGGCTCCCTCTGTGAGACGGCGGACACGCCCTTGCCCGACGCTGCGGAGGAGTTCCGCGCGTGGGTGTTCTCCGAGATCGTCAACCACGGGCGGATGTTCGCCTCTGCCGTCTCCGAATCCGGTAGCGGTGCGAGGTTGCGAGAGATCCGCACGAGTTACCGGAAGACGAATGCGGGTTACGTGCTGGACGGCGAGAAGTCCTTCGTCTCGCTCGCCGGAGTCGCCGACTACTACGTCGTGGCCGCGCGGCACGAGGATTCCGAAGAGCACGACGAGGTGTCCCACTTCGTCGTGTCGGCCGACGACGCCGGGGTGTCATTCGGCCGGTTCTGGGACGGTGCGGCGTTGCGCGGCACCGAAACCGCGACGATGACGATGACGGGCGTCGAGGTCCCGCGCGGTCGGCTGTTCCTCGGGGTCGAAGGCATGTCGCTGTTCAAGCTCGTACGCGAGCCGCACTGGATGACCGCCGGGTACATGGGCGCATACCTCGGGATAGCGGAAGCCGTACGGCGGTTCGTGTTGGACACACTCGCCGGGGACGATCGCCGCCGCGGCTCGGCGACGGTGCAGGCGGACATCGGCCGGCTGTGCGTCGAGATCGAGGCCACGCGAGCGCTGGTCCATGGGGCAGCCCGCCTCGTGGACGCACAGCGAGGCAGTCTGGAGGCCAACACGGCGGTGTACGCGGCCAAGTACCGCGTCGGTGAGCTGGGGCCCAGGGTCGCGGCCGAGGCGGTACGGCTCTGCGGCTCCCGCGCCCTGCACGCGGGCAGTCCGCTGCAACGGCTCGCGCGGGAGGCCCAGTTCTGCGCGGTCATGCCCGCCACATCCGCGGACTGCCTGGCGTACGTGGGAAAGGCGGCCCTCGGCTTCGACGTGTTCGACGCACGCAACCTGGACTGGTGAGGCGACGTGCTGCGCCTTGACCTGACCGGCGGCGAGGTCGAATGCCGGCTGATCGACGGTGACCCGGATCTCGAACCGCTCGTGTTCCTCCACGAGGGGCTCGGCTGCGCCGCGATGTGGTCGCGGTTTCCGGACGTTGTCGCCAAGGAGACGAGACGGTCCGCTCTCGTGTACTCACGGCACGGGCACGGCGGCTCGGCACCGCCCGCGACCGCGCGCTCCACGAGCTACCTGCACGACGAAGCCGATCACGTACTGCCCGAAGTGCTGGCACGGCTGTCGCTGCGCCGGCCGATCCTGATCGGGCACAGCGACGGAGCCTCGATCGCTCTCCTTGCCGCCGGCAGGCTCCCCACCGCCGCTGTGGTCGCGATCGCGCCGCACGTCTTCGTCGAGCCCGAAACCCTGGGGGGCATCGCCAGGGCCAGGTGCCGGTTCAGCAGCGGCGGACTCGCTGAAAGGCTGGCGGTCTTCCACGACGACCCGGACACCGTCTTCCGGTCGTGGTCGGAGGTCTGGCTCTCCCCGCAGTTCGCCGACTGGAACATCGAAGACCGTTTGCAGGACATCTCGTGTCCCGTTCTCCTGGTGCAGGGAACACAGGACGAGTACGGCACTCTCGGCCAGCTCGACGCGATCGCGAGGGGGGTCAACGGGCCGATCAGTCGCGCCGAGCTGGCGGGTTGTGGTCACTCACCGCACCTGGAACAGCCCGCGACCACGCGGGACATCGTGGTCAGGTTCCTGCGTACGTCGTCGGAGCTGGAGCACCGGTCCCCACGATCCGGCCTGCCGACATGACCAGCACGCGGTCGGCGTGTTCGGCGACCAGGTTCGCGTCGTGCGTGATGAGCAGGACGGAGAGGTCGAGCTCGCGGCGCAGCGTGTCGAGCAGGTCCATCACAGTGGCCGCGGTGGAGGTGTCCAGCGCGGAGGTGATCTCGTCGCAGACCAGTATCTCGGGGCGGGCGGCGAGGGCTCTGGCCAGATTGACCCGCTGACGTTCGCCGCCGGAGAGTTGGCCAGGGCGCCGGTTCGCGATGTCCTCCGCCAGCCCCACCCGTGCCAGCAGCTCGGTGACTTCGGCGTCGCCGGTCTGCTTGTCCAGCCGTCGTGCGCCACGCAGCGGCCGCTGAAGCGCCGCGCGAACCGTTTCGCGTGGGTTGAGTGCACCCGCGGAGTCCTGGGCGACGAACTGGATGGCACGGCGCTGCTGAGCTGACCGTCTCCGGTTGTCCGCTGCCAGTGGTTGATCGTCGAGACGGATGGTGCCGGTGGACGGGCGGTGCAGGCCGATCAGGCAGCGAGCGGTGGTTGACTTGCCACTGCCGGAAGGCCCGACCAGGGCGAGACAACCGCCTGCGGGAATGCCGAAGGACACTCGTTCCAGCACGGTCGTGCGGCCGTGGCGTGCGGATACGTCTTCCATGACGAGCCGCGGCGGCCGTTCGACATCGGTCACGGGAGCCCGGCGATGCGGCACGCCGGCTGTGGCCGACGCAGGGCCGGTACTCACCAATGTGCCCTTGCTCATCACCGCGACGCGGTGGGCGAGTGCGGACACCAGCCCCGGGTTGTGGCTGACCAGTACGGTGGCGGTCTCTCCGTCCGCGAGGAGAGTGCCGAGCAGGCGTTGTACGTCGCGGGCCGTGGCCGCGTCCAGCATGCTGGTCGGTTCGTCCAGTACCAGCAGTCGGGGACTGCCGCACAGCGCGATGGCCAGCGCGACCCGCTGGGCCTGGCCGCCGGAGAGCTGGTGGGGGTAGCGCTTGAGGAAGTCGTCGCCCGTCGGCAGTTCCATGCGCTCGAAAAGCCGGCGGACGTCGCGGCGTACATCTCCGTCCTCCCGGCCGGGCAGGCGCCGGCGCGTGGTCTCGACGAGCAGGCCACCGATGCGGCGGGCCGGGTTCAGCGCCGCGATCGGGTCCTGACCGAGGTAGGACACGAACCGCCCGCGCAGCGAGGGAGTGACAAAAGGGTCGGTGCCCGCGACCCGGACCGTTCCGGACCTGAGCGTCAGCCCGGGCTTGAGATAACCGAGCAGGCTGAGGGCGACCGTCGTCTTGCCCGAGCCCGAGGCGCCGACGAGGCCGAGCACCTCACCCCGGGCGACACTCAGCCGGACCGAGTCCACGACATCCGGCCCGCCGCTCTCCGGCCCGATGCACAGGTTCTCGATGTCCGCGACCGCGTCGGTCATGTGTCCCCCCTGTCGATCCGGTGGGCGAGTTCGTCGGTGAGCAGGTTGACCGCGACGGTGAACACCACGAGCAGTACGGTCGGTACGACGAGCGGCCACACCGTCAGTGACGCGCCCGGGAGGTTCTCCGCCACCATTCGGCCCCAGTTGGCTGCCGGTGCCCCGGCGCCGAGCCCCAGAAAGCCGGCCGTGGAGGTCAGGTAGACCGCGGCGACGAAGCGCAGGCCGGTGTCGGCGAGCACGGGACGAAGGATGTTCGGCAGGATGTCCCTGACCAGCACCGTCAGCTTGCTGTCCCCTCTGGACAGTGCGACCTCGACATAGCCGGTGGTGACCACCTGCTGGGCGGCTGCCCGCACCACCCGTGCCGAGAGCGGGGCCGTGGTGAGAGCGACCGCGAGCAGCACGGCCAGGTCGCTGCCGGGAAAGCCGGTGGCGAGCACGAGAAGCAGCAGAACGGCGGGGATGACCACGAGCACGTCGAGCCCCCGGAACAGCAGCTCACCGCTGCGACGCCGCGCCAGCGCGGACAGCACCCCGAGGACGAGGCCCAAGGTGGTGGCCAGCACGGTCGCGCCGGTCGCGAGCGCCACGACGATCCAGCCACCGGCCAGTACCCGGTTCAGCACGTCTCGGCCCAGGACGTCGGTGCCCAGCAGGTGCCCACCACCGGGTGGCAGAAAGGGCACGCCGACCGACGCCGTGTGTGAACCGGCCAGGAAAGGGCCCAGCAGTGCGAGGGCGACCACGGCCGTCGCGGCTGCCCCCGCGAGCCACAGGACCGGACGGCCATGACGGCCCGTCATGACGGTGCTCCGGCGGAAGCCGTGCGCTGGGCGGGTGTGAGCAGCCTGGTCACCAGGTCCGCGAAGAGCAGAACCAGCAGGGTGATCGCGCACAGGGTGAGGGCGATGCCCTGCACGAGCGGGACATCCCGGGCCGCGACCGCGCTCCGCAGTGTGCTGCCCACGCCGGGATACTGGAAGATCGACTCCACGACGGCGGTGCCGCCGATCATGCCACCGGTGCTCACCGCGAGGGCCTGCACGGTCGGGGCGAGCGCATTGGGCAGCACGTGCCGGATGACCAGTGCCCATCCTCGTACTCCGGAGAGCCTCGCCGACTCGATGTACGGGGTGGCCAGCACGTCGGCCACCGAGGCTCTGATCAGCCGGGCGACGGCTGCGGTGGCGAGCACAGCCAGCGTCAGCACGGGGAGGACCAGGGTTTCCGGCACGTCGAGCGGGCTGGTGCCGGGCGGCACCAGGGAGACCGCCGGGACCAGACCAAGGCCTACGGCGACAAGGGACAGCAGGAGCCCGGCCAGGAGGAACTCGGGCATCCCGATGGCACCGAGCAGCAGGACAGAGATCATGCGGTCAGCCGACCGACCACGCCGACCGCCGACCGAGCCGAACCCGGCGGCCGCACCGAGCAACACCCCACATGGGACGGCCAGCAGGTACACCAGACCGACCAGCAGGAGGCTCGCGGGTATGCGGTCGGCCAGGACGTCGCTGACGTCCCGGCTCCCGAGGTAGGCGGTGCCCAGATCGCCGCAGGCCGCGTCGGCGATCCACTCCGCGTATCGCTGGGCCGCCGGTTGATCCAGACCGAGCTCGGTGCGGACCTTCGCGACCTGCTCCGCGGACGCGCCGGTCCCAGCGATCGCTCCGGCGGCGTCGCCCGGAAGGATCTCGGTGGCAGCGAAGATCACCACGGAGAGCGCGAGGAGAGCAACCAACGTGCCCAGCAGTCGGAGCAGGACGAACCGGCCCCAGCCCGTGGCGGTGTCCGTCATTGCAGCGAAGCCTCGGCGAAACTCGGGAACTGCTCGAACAGACCCTTCTCGACACCGATGAGGTTGGGCACTTGGGCGCTGACGTCCGGCTTGAACACCGGAATGACGGCGTTTCCCTCGTCCCACAGCGTGCGCTGGATTTCATGGTTCAGGGCGTTGGCCTTGGCACCAGGAGTGGACCTGGCGGCGACCACCTTGCGGTCGATGTCAGGCCGGTTCCAGCCGAAGGCGTAGGGGTTCCCGGCGCCGGAGGTGATCTGGTAGTAGAGCAAGGCCGGCGCCGGAGGCCCGTAGTTGCCGACGAAGGGAAGCCTGGCGTAAGCGGCCGGGTCGGCGAAGAGCTGCCCCGCGGGCAGTTCGCGGAGCTTCACGGTCACACCGATGTTCTTGAGCTGCTCCGCGTACAACGTGGCGGTCTCCACCATCCCCGGCAACTCCGGGCCGGTGGTCAAAGTGACGGACAGCTTCTCCGCGCCGGCCTGGCGCAGCAGTGACCTTGCCTGGTCGGGGTCGTGCGGCCGCTGCTCGATGGTGCGGTCGTAATCGGGAAAGCCCTGCGAGAAGAGGTCATTGCCGAGCGTTCCCCGCCCGAAGAGGACAGTGTCAAGGATCTGCTGCCGGTCGACGGCGAGTTTGAAGGCCCTGCGCACTCGCGGATCGTTGAACGGCAGCGCCGACATGTTGAGGGAGAACGTCAGCGCCGTCACCGAGGGCGGGCGCGACTCGGTGATCTTCATCGAGGTGTCTCCTTGCAAGGTGCGCACCTGCGCCGGAGACAACTGATGGACGAAGTCGGCCTGTTTGCCGCGCAGGGCGTTCAGCCGGGCCTCGGCGTCGGAGATGGACAGCAGCTCCAGGCCGTCGAGATACGGCCCTTTGCCGCCCGGGGCCCGGAAGTTGTCGTTTCGGACGAGTGTGGCGCCGCGTCCTGCCTCGAACTCGGTGAGCCGGAACGGCCCGGAAGTCGGCATGTTCGCGGTGAACTCCTTGGTCCCCTCCTTGAACACAAGGTTGGTTCCGAAGCAGAGCAAGGTGCGTCCGTCGGTGACGGGCCGAGAGGTCGGCAACACCAGGGTGTGGTCGTTCTCCACGCGAGCGGCGTCGAGATCGAAGTCCGCGGCGAAGAGCTTGTACGTCGGTGTAGTGGCGTTGCGCGCCACGTAGTCCAGCGAGTAGATCACGTCGCGTACGGTCAGCTTGGAGCCGTCGGAGAAAGTCAGCCCCGGCCGGAGCCGGAGGGTGTATCGGGACAGGTCCGGCGCGATGTCGATCCCGGAGAGAACGTTGTAGCGGACACCCTCCGGTGCGCCGGGGTCCAGGTCGCCCAGGGACGCGTGCAAGGCCCTGGCGCGTGAGAAGTCGAGCGCAGTCGACCCGCGGTACGGGTTGAGGGTCTCGGCGGCGCCACCGCCAACGAATGCGGCGCGAAGCGTGCCGCCTCGTCTGGGCGGGCCTGAGGACCTCGCCGATGAGGCGGTCTCGCTGGACGAACAAGAGGTAGTGGCGGACATGGCGCCGGCCGTTGCCATCACCCAAGCGCCTGCGCGCAGCGCTTGCCGACGGGTCAGTCCACCTGCCATGAGATCAGCCTCTCGCTCGCCTGTGCGCACCACATGCCACAACCAACTTAATGAAAACGATTTTCAAGATAGAGGCGAGGAGTGAGTCCCGTCAACTCCTCTGCGGCCATAGGGCGTTCGGTGGCGGATCTTATGGCGAGGTTCGCCTTGACGGCGGCCTCCGGAAGACAGGCCTCGGCGGTTGCAGGCCAGGCACGTTTCGCTTGTCCCGGCATCAGGAGACGGTCGGACCTGCCGCTTGGTCGCCTCGGGCTGCGGGCCGCTTCTCAACTCTCGGCTCGTGCTGCTTGCACCATCCGTAAGGGGTCGGGCCCCGGCTTGTACACCGACAGCGTGACAGGGCCGACGAGTTCGGTGTCTGGAGCACCTGGACCTTGGCCTGCGTGACACACCGGCCGCCGCGGCCACGCGGGCAACGGGGGACTGCTTTCCGCGCCCGGAAACGCATGGACTTCACATGCATGGATCGCCATATGTTAATGTCGCCACGCACGGCCTGCGGAGCACGAGCCACAGGCAACCCAAGAGCGCGACCAGGAGCACGAGATGACCACCGCCACCGAACACCGCACGCACGACAGTCACACCCACACCCACGGCGAGGGCTGTGGCCACGTCGCCATCCCGCACGGCGACCACACCGACTACGCCCACGACGGCCACCTCCACCGCGTCCACGAGGACCACGTCGACGAGTGTGCGAAGACCGGCCACGCCAGCCACGAGGGCCACACTCACGAGCACGGCGAGGGCTGTGGCCACGTCGCCGTACCGCACGAGGACCACGTCGACTACGTGCACGACGGCCACCGTCACGCCGCCCACGACGGACACTGGGACGACCACTGAACCGGGGCACCTTCGGCAAAACGGAACGGCAACCGAAAACCGTTGCCACATGCTAATGTGCGCATGTGACGACCACTCCACCCTCTTCGACGGCCTTGACGGACGAGCCGCTACGCGACCTGCAGGCCGCCAGTGACCTACTGAAGGCGCTGGCGTCCCCCGTGCGCCTCGGCATCGTGCGCGAGCTGTCCCAGGGCGGAAAGTACGTCCACGAACTGGTCGCCGCCCTCGGGGTGAGCCAGCCGCTGGCCTCCCAGCACCTTCGGGTCCTGCGCAACTCCCGCATCGTGACGACTCGACGGCAAGCTCGCGAGATCCAGTACTGCCTCACCGACGACCACGTCGCCCACATCGTGCTGGACGCCATCCGGCACGCACAGGAGTAGCCCGGCGCCGTCGCGCACCACGGCGCCGGGCATCTCTTGTTAATCGGATCCATTTTCATTAATGTCGCCCCCACTCGTGAGAGCTGGGGAGGCGGTCATGACGCAGCGCGGCGCAGACCTGGGCACGGTCCAGGAAACCCTTCTGATCCCGCTGTACGGCCGGGCGGTGGAGAGCCGCAAGGAGGACGCGATCCTCGCCGACCCCCGCGCCGAGGAGATCGTCGCGGCGATCGACTACGGCTTCGCCCGCTTCGACGATCTACCCAGCCTGACCGGTGCGGTCCTGCGCACCAGCTTGTTCGACCGCTGGGTGACCGACTTCCTCGCCGTCCATCCCGCCGGCACCGTGGTGGAGATCGGCACGGGCCTCAACACCCGCTATGAACGCGCCGACAACGGCCGGGCCCGCTGGTTCGAGCTCGATCTGCCCGACGTGATCGAGCTGCGCCGCGCCTTCTTCGCCGACACGTCACGCCGCACGATGATCGCCGCGTCGGTCACGGACGAGGCGTGGGCGAAGACCGTCGCCGCGGACTCCGGCGGCCCGTACTTCTTCGCCGCGGAAGCCGTGCTGCCCTTCCTCACCGAGGTGGACGTCCACCACGTCATCGACCTGCTGGCCAGGCACTTCCCCGGCTCGACGCTGGCCCTCGACACCGCCGGCCCCGGCATCGTCGGCACCCAGGACCAGCACGACGCGCTCAGCAAGGTGGAGGCCCGGATGCAGTGGACCTGCGCCGATCCGGCGGGGCTCGCCGAGTGGCGGCCCGGAGCCCAGGTACTGGCCTCCCACACGCTCAGCAGCCTTCCCGCCCCGATGTACGACGAACTTCCGGCCGCCACCCAGGAGATGCTGAGCGGTCTCGCCGCGCAGTATCTGCCTCAGGTCGAGGAGTACCGGCTCAGCCTGGTCCGCCTGCCCTGACGCACACGGTCACCGGGTACCGGCACTGCCAAGGAGCGGGTCCGGGACCGTGGTCCAGCCCTCCTGGCCCAGTGACAGCTCGGCATCGGTGAGCAGGGCCGCGTCCAGTGCCGAGCGGATCGCCGGCCCGTCGAGGCTGGTTCCGGTCAGGGTGATCTCGTTGCGGCGTTCGCCGTAGTAGTCGTCCCAGAACCAGGAGGCAAAGGCGCGCCGCTGCGGGGATACGGCCTGCCAGGCGCGCGCGTCCGCCGACTCCAGCCAGCGGTCCGCCTCCCTCAACTCCAGGTGGGCCCCGGCCGAACGCCAGGTCACGACGGAGTCGGGACGGCTGCACAGCCGCAGGTGGCCCCGGCCGCGGACAACACCGCGCATCGCGACGGGGAGCGCGTCCGCCAGCCGCCCGGGGTGCAGGGGGCGGCGGGACCGCCAGAGCACCGTCTCCACTCCTCGGCCGGCGCCGTATCGCGTAGCGGGAACCGTCACCGGCTCAAGTCGCGCCTTCCACTCACCCTCGGCGTCAGGAGGCGCGGCCCGGACGAGCGAGGCCGGCAGCTCGGGCCCGGCTCCGTCGATGTCCGGAGGTGTTACGAGGCGGGCACGTGGGTTGAGCTGGGAGGCCAACGCGGCCGCGACAGACGCCTGTTCGCCGTCGCCGCCCGCGGGAGCCGGCACGAGCAGTACGTCCGCCGCCTCCACCTGCCGAACGGCGGCCTCGGCCGGGCTCAGGGCCTCACCGCACTCACATCCGCTCCACAGCCGTACCGCCTGATGAACGCAACCGACGTCCACCATGAACGACGACGCCTCGACTCCGACCACCACGGGTGCACTGATCGCCGAACAGCTCACCTGGTTGCCCTCCTGGCAGGCCGGGGCAGCGAACGGGTTGAGCACCCCGTCCACGTCGAGCAGAAGCAACGGACGTTCCACCGGTTTCCCCGTGCATCCTCAGACGACTGGATGGCCTACCGCGACGGTTCCCCTCCCAGGGCCAGGTGGGGCCAGACGAGACTGGAACACCCAAACGCTCCCCCTACATCCGCCAGGGGGCCGACTCAAGCCGGAAAACATGGCCAACTTGGAGCATTGAAGCCACTCGTCAGCCCCGGAACCCCCGAGTCGCTCTGCGATGCCTACCCGCTCACCCGGTGGGCCGCGCGACTGAGCGCCTCGACAACGAGGCGCAGATGCCAATCACCGAGCCGGCAGTAGACGCTCGACCTCGTCATGCAATTTCCGCGTGCGGGCGGACCGTTGAGGACCACGCGGCCCGACCGGCACTCCCACTCCGTACCAACCCTCATCCACCCCGGCCCTCTGCCCGAGAAGCGCACGCTTAGCCACCTACTACTGCTCGGCTGACGGAAGCCCTGCCACCAGCCGCCCATGAGAAACAGGTCGACGAGAACCTCCTGATCAGCGGGGCGCACCCACTTTGACTAGCGCACCCACCCATACATGAGCTAACGTTCATATGGTTATGGATTTCATTTTCATCTGATTCGGGTACGGCACTAGGAGGTTGGTGTGAGCGACCCGACGACCCAACAGCGGCCCACCCGGCAGCGGTCGGCCCTTCTGGAAGCCTTGGCGAACTGCCGCGACTTCGTCTCCGCTCAGGATCTGCACGCACGCATGACCACCGACGGCACACGGATCGGGCTGACCACCGTGTACCGAGGACTGCGGGACCTGGAGGCCGCGGACGCGGTCGACGTCGTCCAAGCTGGCGCCGGTGAACGGCTGTACCGGTGGCGGCCAGGCGACGGCCACCGCCACTACCTCATCTGCCGCGCCTGCGGCAGCAGTCGGCCAGTGGACTCCGAGGTCGTCGAGGAGTGGGCCGGGCGGATCGCCTCCGACTCCGGATTCGCCGCGGTAGAGCACACCGTCGAACTCACCGGCGTCTGCGCCGACTGCCAACCCGCCACCGATTGAGGAGAGGTGCCGACATGCCCCTGGGATTCGGGCCAGGAAACCCCGCCGCACCGAGCCCGCACCTGCGCGAGCTGAAGGAGATCGTGCGCGCTGTGCTGGACCTCGACGACGACACCGCCGTCGTGATTCGCCAGCTCACCTGCACCGAACCGGGCTGCCCGCCCCTGGAGACGGTCGTCGGCGTGCTCCCCATGAACGGACCGCCCCGCCGCTGGACCCTGCACCAGCCCACCGACGAGATCACCGAGGACGACCTCAAGGCCGCCCTGCTCACCACCACACCCGAAGGAGCCTGACCCTGATGACGACCACCGAAGCGACGCCGGCGGGCGCACAAGTCGACAAGCGAGTACCCGTCACCGTCCTGACCGGCTTCCTCGGCTCCGGCAAGACCACTCTGCTCAACCGGATCCTCACCGAACACCACGGCCTCAGGATCGCCGTGATCGAGAACGAGTTCGGCGAGATCGGCATCGACGACGCCCTCGTCCTCGACTCCGAGGAAGAGATCTTCGAGATGAACAACGGCTGCATCTGCTGCACCGTCCGAGGAGACCTCATCCGCATCCTGGGCGCCCTGATGCGCCGCCGCGAGAAGTTCGACCACATCCTCATCGAGACCACGGGCCTCGCCGACCCCGCGCCCGTCGCCCAGACCTTCTTCATGGACGACGAGATCGCCGCCCAGCTGCGCCTGGACGCCATCGTCACCCTCGTCGACGCCGCCCACGTCCTCCAGCACCTGGACGAGGTCAAGCCCGAGGGCGTGGAGAACGAGGCCGTCGAGCAGGTCGCCTTCGCCGACCGCATCGTGCTCAACAAGACCGACCTGGCCGACGAGGCGACCCTCGCCGAGGTCGAGGCGCGGGTGAAGGCGATCAACGCCCCGGTGCAGATCCTGCGCGCCCGCAACGCCGAGGTCGATCTGAAGCAGATCCTCGACGTCGGCGCCTTCGACCTGGACCGGGTTCTCAAGGACGACCCGTCCTTCCTCACCGAGACCGAGCACCAGCACGACACCACCGTCACCTCCGTCGGCATCGAACTCGACGGCGAGGTCGACGACCGCCGCCTCAACGCCTGGCTCGGCACCCTGCTGCGCACCAAGGGCGCCGACATCTTCCGCTCCAAGGGCATCCTCGCCATCGCCGGTTCCAGCAGGCAGTACGTCTTCCAGGGCGTCCACATGCTGCTGATGGGCGAGGAGGGCGCCCCGTGGCGGGCCGACGAACCCCGCCGCAACCGGCTGGTCTTCATCGGCCGCAACCTCGACCGCGACGAACTGGAGCGCGGCTTCGCCGACTGCCTGGCCACCGCGGGAGCCGCCGCGTGAGCATCACCGCCCCCGACCAGGCACTGACCCTCGCCTGGGAGATCACCATCGACGACGCACCCGTCGCGCTCAGCGCACGCGGCGACCTCGTGGCCGTCGCCGGGGCCGAGGGCACGGTACGAGTCCTCGATGCCGCCATGGGCGCCGAGACAGGAGCACTCGACCTGCCCGGCGGCACCCTGAAGGTGCGACTATCCCCAGCTGCCGGTCACTTGGCGGTCACCGGACCGATGGGGTACGCGCTATGGCGGCGCTCGGACGGCCGCACCGTCGTACGCGAATCCGGCGCCTGGTCCTCCGCCGCAGCCTGGGCCAACGACGAGCGAGTCGCGGTCGCCTCCGGACGCATGGCGCTCGTACTCGACGCGGACGGCGACGAGTTGTGGCGAACGGAGCCCGCCGCGTCCACCGTCACCGACCTGGCCTGGCTGCGCCGGGGACGGCGGCTGGCCGTGGCCGCGTACGGGGCGGTGCGCGGCCACGAGCGCCACACTGCCCAGCCTGTCGTCACCTACCCCTACATCGGCTCGCACCTCGCGCTCGCCGTCGCCCCGACCGAGAAGTGGATCTGCAGCGGCAACCAGGACGCCTCCATCCACATCTGGCGCACCCGCGACGGCAGCGAACTGACCATGTCCGGCTACCCGGAGAAGGTCTCCCGCCTCGCCTTCGACGACACCGGCCGCTGGCTCGCCGCCGACGGCGCCCCCGACCTGACGGTCTGGGACTTCTCCGGCAAGGGCCCCGCCGGCACCGCCCCGCGCCAACTGCGCTGCCACGAGACGATCACCGCGCTCGCCTGGCGGCCGGGCCCCGCCGGACACCTCGCCAGCGGCGGCCACGACGGAACCGTAGCCCTGTGGCACGCCACCGCCGGACAGCCCGCCAACCGACTACGGCCAGTGCGCACGCTGGACGACGTCCACTCGGCGGTCGCCGCGCTGGCCTGGGCCGGACCGCACCTGCTGATCGCCGCCCACCGCGACGGCCGCATACGGGCCTACGGCCTGCCCTCACGGACGGCACTGTGAACCGGCCGGTGCAATGGTCAGTGGTCAGTGCCGCGAACCGCCCGTGCACCCTGGTCGTCTGCCGCGGCTGCTGCTGCGGTAGCGCACCGCGTCGATCATCTGCCGGTGGCAGTAGCCCTCCGGACGCCCGCCCCGGCCCGCCAGCCATCCCGGCACCGGCAGCAGGTCCCGCACGAGTGCCCACTCTGCATCGCTTATGTCCGAGCCGTACCGGGGCCGGCGCTCCGGCCGGTCGGCCGCGTTCCCGAACCTGTGGGCGAGACAGTCACACCCAGGAGTGGACAGACTGGACCCGGCAACCGCGACCACGCGACACTTCGACAACAGGGCCTCTTGCTCCTCGCTGGACTCGACAACCGCGAGCTACCAAGAGGCCCTTCTGTCATGCCTCCGCACCGGCCAACTCACCCGATCCAGCACTCCGTTCGAATCGGGCCGACCATGCGAACGGATAGAGAACAGCCAGTCAGGCGACCACTCTTTGTCGAGGACTCAGGCTTCTACATCGAAGAGTTCGGCGGCTGGCCGGGGCCCATGGTCAAGCAAGCCCTCGAAGCCTTCGGATCGGTTGGGCTTACACATCTCGCAGACCTTACGGAGAACCGGGCATGCCGGTTCGCGAGTGCCGCCGTCTACGTCGATGAGCAGGGTGATCTCCACACCTTCGCGGACGACTCCCGGAAGCCGGGCTCCATCGCCGCTACCCCGGATCGCGGCCATGGACCACGGTCTTGGTCGGACCTTTGGTCGATCTTCGTTCCAGAGGGCGCCACAGCGACCCTCGCGGCGCTGCCCCCTGCCGAGCAGGAGCAAGTGTTTGCCGAGTGGGCGAAGTGTTCCATCGTCGCAGCCCTGGGACAATGGCTTGCCCGGGCCCATTGACGCTGCGGCGGTGATCACCTCAGAGGACAGGAAGACAGGCGCCCGTGGTTGAGTATGGTCGACCGCCCATCGCTCGGATGCTGCTGGCTCCTTGGCACCTCTGGACAGTGCGGCAGGGTAGACGACAAGGTGCGCACACTCGCGCTCAGCAGCCGCCGCGGCCACGTTAGCCGTGACGGTCACCTCCATGGACTTGACCCGTTCTTGCTAGCGTCAGGGAACAGCACGCAAGGAGCTTTATGACAACCCCATCACCCACAGTCGCCCCTGTCGATTTACGCGTTCAGCCAGTCGATGAAGCCCTCGTACGCGTGGAGCGTGCTCTTGGCGTGCGCGTGGCCCCGGAGACGGTGGTCCGGAAGCGCCGAACGGTTGGTGCGCGGACGGACCGCAACACCTGGGTGCGGATCGAGCGACGCCCGCTCGAAAAGGTCACGGGGCAGGGCTGGAACGGCACGGAGTGTGCCGCACTTCTGGACGGTATCGCGAAGCCTGCTTGGCTCCAGGGCCTGTCGTGGAGCGACCCGGCAGGAGCGGCGATGTGGCGTGCCGACGAGACCGAGCTGCTGCCTGGAGAACCGGTGGATCCGAATTCCGTGTTGGCGCTTCCAGATGAGTGGTGGGAGGCGCTGAACACTTCGCTGGATGCCCTGACCGCCCACCACACAACGCGTATTGCGACACCGGACACCGTTGCGATCACTCAGGTCGGAGTCACTGAGGCGATCAAAGCAACGTTCCGGGAGGTCTCTGATACGACGATCAGGGAGTGGTCTCCGGCGCACGCGGACCTGAACTGGGCGAACGTGACTGCGTCACGGTTCTGCTTGTTCGACTGGGAGGACTGGGGGATGGCTCCCCGGGGCCTGGATGCGGCATGGCTATGGGGGAACTCCCTCGCCTTCCCGGAAGTGGCTGAGCGTGTACGGCGTGAGCGAAGCCAGGATTTGGAGAGCCGGGACGGCAAGCTCATGTCGCTGTTCTTCTGCACGAATATCCTCGGCCCCCATGCCTATCCGGACGACCCCCGGCGGGGCCTTGCCCAGAGTGAGACGAAGCGCATCGTGGCAGAGCTGCAGGCGGGCTAACGAAGCCGCCCAGGGATCTGTTGCACAAGTGGCTTCCCAATGGAGAAGTCAAGCCGTCTGGGGTGGGTCGTAAACCCCTTTGAGACGGTCGCGATCTCTCCTATGTTGGCCCGCGTGACGATCGAGGTGCCCTACCAGCCAATTCCGGTTGACCAGTCCGACGTTCGCTACGCCCACGGCCCCGACTCGGCTCGACAGCCAGACGTGCCCGTCGGAGAGACGATCGAGTTCGACTGGAACGACAGCGCGATCTACCCGGGCACGTCACGGAAGTTCTGGGTCCATGCGCCCGCGCAGTACGACCCCGCCGAGCCGGCGTCGCTGATGGTGTTCCAGGACGGATGGTGGTACCTGGACCCCGGAGGGGAGATCCGCGGCTCGATAGTCCTGGACAACCTCGTCCACCACGGGGACATCCCGGTCACCATCGGCGTGTTCGTCGACCCTGGCATCTTCCCCGACGCTGAGAATCCGAAGAACCGCAACACCGAGTACGACGCATACGACGATTCGTATGTCGGCTTCCTCCTGAACGAGATCATCCCCGAAGTCAGGAAGCACTACTCGATCGCCGAGGACCCCGATCAGTGGGGCATCTGCGGTGGCAGCAGCGGCGGCAACTGCGCCTTCACCGCGGCGTGGCTACGCCCGGACAAGTTCCGCCGCGTCATCGGGTACCTGTCCAGCTTCGCGCAGATGCCGGACGGCAACCCATACCCCGAAGTCATTCCCCGCGTTCCCCGCAAGCCGCTGCGGATTTTCCTGCAGGCGGGCCATCGTGACCTGCGCTGGAACGAGCCCGAGGCGAACTGGCTCGCTGACAACTTGCGTGTCGCGGCAGCGCTCGCAGAAGCCGGCTACGACTTCCGCCTTGTCCTGGGTGATGGCGGCCACAGCCCCAACCACGGTGGTGTCCTGCTCCCCGATGCCTTGCGCTGGTTGTGGCGGTCTGATGATCGCCCGAACTAGCCAGTGGGCTTGGGTGGAGCGACTTCGTAGAAGCGGCCGTCCCGGATCAGGGCCCACAGGACGTTGACTCTGCGGCGGGCAAGGGCGATCACGGCCTGGGTATGGCGTTTGCCCTCGGCGCGCTTGCGGTCGTAAAACGCCCGGGAGTTGGGGTCGTAGCGCACGCTCGTCAGGGCGGACATGTAGAAGACGCGCTGGAGCCCCCGGTGGTAGTGGCGCGGCCGGTGCAGGTTGCCGTTCCGCTTCGCGGAATCGTGCGGTGCCGGAGCCAGACCGGCGAACGCCGCGAGCCCATCCGGACTGGTGAAGTCCGCCAGGCCGTTGCCGATCGCGGCGAGGAACTCGGCACCCAGGAGCGGACCGATGCCGGGCATGCTGGCCACGATCTCGGCGAGCTCGTGCGTGCGGAACCTGGCCTCGATGAGCCGGTCGACCTCGGCGACCTTGTCGTTCAGGGTCTCGACCTCCTGGGCGAGCGTCCGGACGAGCTGGGCGATCACCCCCTCACCGGGGGCCCGTATTTCAATAACTGTCAGCGACGGGTTCCCGCGGGGGTTGTTCGGGCGTGTAGCTGTTCCAATGTGCGGGCGGGCGATCCGGGTATCGGCGTGACGAGGATCCGGTGCAGGTCCAGGAGCCGTTTTGCGTCCTGGTACTGGATGGACAGGTTGGTGCGGTTGACGCCCAGTAGTTGGGCCAGGAACGTCATGGTCACCGCTCTGCGGCGGCGGAGGATGGCTGCAAGGAGCCGGTGGGTGTGGTCCACGCTGCTGGTCTGTGGGTGGCGGTAGCTGCGCGGGCGGTGGAAGCGTCGCTGGAATGCTGCCTCGGCCAAGGCGTCCCAGAAAGGTTCCGAGACCGCCACCAGATGCTCGAAGGCGGTTCGTGACATGCCGGTCAGGGCCGGGTCGGTGAGCATCGCGGTCAGGGCCGGGTCGGCCCGGTGTGTCGTGGCCGGCGCGTCTGGCGCTCGTCGTGGAACGGGAGACAGTGTGTAGTTCCAGTCACCGTGGAAGGTGTTGGGTGTGATCGGAAGGGCGTGGAACTCGGCGGGTGTGACGCTGATGCCGAGGTCGTAGCTGCCTGTGTCCAGTTCGGCCCCGATGGTCAGGCCGGTCCTGGTGGTTGTGGCGGCGATGGTCTCGAGGACGACCTGGTAGCTGGTCAGCGGCCGCCCCCGCCAGTTCGCGGTGATGTGACAGAACATCCGGTGCTCTATCTTGTTCCACTTCGATGTCCCCGGCGGTAGGTGACAGACCGTGATTTCCAGGCCGCTCTCTCGTGCGAAGGTGGCAAGGTTGCTTTTCCAGGTCCAGCGGCGGGGGTCGTTGGAGCCGCCGGAGTCGGCGGTGATCAGGAGCCGGGTGGCATTCGGGTGGTCCGCCCGTCCGCGGTTTTGCCACCAGCGTCGGATGGACTCCACCGCGAACTGGGCGGTGTCGTGGTCGGTGCCGACGTTGACCCATCCGCTGTTGTTGGCTATGTCGTAGATCCCGTAGGGGATCGCCATGGGCTGGTCGTTGGTGGTGAACGTGTGGCAGTCCACCTTGATCGCGTTCTTGCCCGGCCGCCAGGTGCGACCGGGCCGGTCCCGGTTGCCGAGCCATTCCTTGGCCTTGGTGTCGACGCTGATCACCGGCTGGGCATCGTTGAGGAACGCGGCGGCGGTGGCATTGAGGTGGGTGAACTGGGCATCGCGGTCCGGATGGCTGATGCCCTCTGTTGTCTTCGCGGTTCCCTGCAGGCTGTAGCCCAGGGTGTGCAGCAGGTGTCCGACGGTTGAAGCGCTGACCGGGTGGCCCTGTGTGGTGAGGGTCGAGGCCAGGGCCCGTAACGACAGCGTGGTCCACCGCAACGGGGAGACGGGGTCGCCTCGGGTGTGCGGCTCGATCAGCGACTCCAGCGCGGGCAGCAGACCAGGGTCGGTGTCTGTCAGCCGCTTGCGGCCCGCACCTGGAGCCCGCACCCGCAGGGTCGGTGAGGAGCAACCGGCCAACTCGGCCATACCTCGCGCGATGGTTGCAGTACTGGTGCCGGAGGCGGCGGCGACCCGGACGATCCCGCCACGGCCGAGGGCCGTCGCCTCACTGGCCAGGTACAACCGACGGCGGCGCTCATCGAAGTGCGGCAGGATCTGATCGAACTTGGCCCGCAGAGCACGAGCGGCAACGCGGCCTGACAGACACGAGGTCATATCTCAGACTCCCACCAACACCCCCTCTGCCGAGCACTAATTGAAATACGGGCCCCGGGAACGGAGGTGTGCTGCCGCTCTGCGGCCTCCACGGCCTTCTTCGCAAGCTCCTCCGGGCTGCGGACGCCACGCGTGCGCAGCCATCGGGTGAGCCGCGCGGTCCCGACGCGCCGGAGGGCTGCCGGCGTCTGATAGCCGGCCAGCAGGACGAGTGGTCCGGCGCTGGTCAGGACGAGCGCGCGTTCCAGCGAAGGGAATATGCCGGTCAGGGCGGAGCGCAGCCGGTTGATGGACCGGGTGCGGTCGCGAACGAGGTCGGTGCGGCGGTTCGTCAGGAGCCGGAGTTCGATGGTGGCCTCATCGTTGGGCCTAAATTTCTGGAGATCGCGGCGGATCCGGGCCTGGTCAGCGATGACGAGCGCATCGCGGGCGTCGGTCTTGCCCTCGCCTCGGTAGCCGTCGCTGGCCCGGTTGACCACGCGGCCGGGTATGTAGAGCACTTCCTGCCCGTGGTTGACGAGCAGGGCGAGTAAAAGAGCGGGTTCGCCGCCAGCCATGTCCACGGCCCAGGTCGCCTGGTCGCCGAGGGCGAGTACGGAGGCAAGGAGCTTGAGGAGCTCCGGCTCGTCGTTGGCGACGCGACGGGACAGCAGCGTTTCGCCGCTTTCGTTGAGTACCAGGCAGTGGTGGTGGGTCTTGCCGCTATCGATGCCGGCCCAGATCCGGTTCATGGTGCTCCAGACGATCGTCTCTGCAGGTCCATGCCACAGACGACCTCGCCGGCATGGCCTTAGAAGCTGTTGTCTTTCCGGGCTTGAGGACTGCGTTTCCGCTGGTCGGGCATAGGGCCGGCGATCCCGTGGGAGTGGTGGCCTGTCGTGTCGCCGCTCCTGTGGAGGTCGTGGATGCCGTCGGTCGTGGGGCTGCTGGAACAGCGCGAGCTCGCCGCTCGCCGTCGCGTGGACGAGCTGCGGGAGGAGGCCGACCGCATCCAGGCCGAACTGGCCCTGGCCGAGCGGGACTGAAAGGAATGGGCCATCGCCCGCTCGCGGGTCGACGAGGTGCTGACCCCTGCGGACGAGACCGGCCATGGCCACGACCAGGCAGACCGGACAGCACCAGCCGCCGACGGGCAGGCCGAAACGGCATCGTCGACGCCGGGAGCGGCGAAGCCGAAGTCGCAGGTACCGGTGTGGCGCCAGGGGCTGGCCTGGTCGGTGCTGTCGGTGGACTACCAGCGCATCCTGCAACTGCTCGCGGACCGGGCCCGGCTCAGACAGGACCCGGCGACCTGCCAGGAGATGGCCGCCGCCTTCGGCATGGAGGTGGTGCCGACGCGGGTGGAGGCGCTGCGGTCGAAGGCGAAGCGGTTGGTGGCCCGCGGCTGGCTGGCCGAGCAGCAGCCGGGCCGGTTCACGCTCGGGCCGGGCGTGGCCTTGCCAGGCGGCGGGTCATGAGCAGGATCATTGACCAGTAGACCATCGCCTCGGCGCTGGTGGTGAGGCGCTCTAAGTCGCGGACCAGGCGGCGGGTTCGCATCAGATGGGCGAAGAACCGCTCGACGATCCACCGCTTGGGAAGTACCACGAAGCCACGCATGTCGTCGCTGCGTTTGACGATCGTCAGGACCATGGCGAACGCGGCCAGGCAGTGCTCGACGAGGCTGCCGGTGTAGCCGCCGTCGGCCCAGACGAGGGCGAGGCGGTGATGCGCGCCGGCCACCTGCCCAATCAGCGTGTGGGCGGCAGCGCGGTCGCCGGTGTCCGCGCTCGTGACCATCACCGCGAGCAGCAGGCCGAGGGTGTCGACCACGACGTGCCGCTTGCGCCCGTTGACCAGCTTGCCGCCGTCGAAGCCGCGGCTGTCCGATCCGACGACGGCATCTGCCTTGACCGACTGCGAGTCGATCACCCCGGCCGTCGGCTCCGCGTCCCGGCCCAGCTTCTCGCGGACCTGTCCGCGCAGCCGGTCATGGAGCTCGCGGACCAGGCCATGGTCACGCCAGCGGCGGAAGAACGCATAGACCCGGTCCCACGGCGGGAAATCCCCAGGCATCGGTCGGGTAGCCGGGACACATTGCTGTGCCCCGGCCCCCTCAGAACCGGCCATGCCCGCTTTCCAGGCAACCGGCTCAAGCAAGCCCCAAGGGCGTCACAGTGCTCTGCTTTCGGGACCGTCTGCCATCCGCAGCATGAAGCTGACGATGACAGTCGGCGTGAACGAGACGCAGGTTCTTTCTCTCGTCCGACCCGCCGTCACGCCGGTATTCGAAGTGATGCTTATTCAGCATCTTCTTCGAGGCCGCGAACCAGTCAATCCACTCACGTGGGTTGTCCGGCTCGTACTCGGCTCCGGCGATCAACGCCTGACGGCACAGAGGGCAGAGCCCCCGTTGCCGGTATGCCAGGGACAGACTCGTCTTGTCCATAGGCGGAGGCGCCTTTCGTCGGCGGCGGTTCTCCCAGTATTCGATCAGGGACGGGTCATCCAATGATGCCGCGCCCTTGATCAGGGTGTGCCGAAAGATTTTAGTCCAGGAGAACTTGACGAGGTGGGCGCCGCTGATGCGATCGCCGAATACCCATCGGTCTCGCCTGGTCTTGTCGAACCGGCCGAAGTACCGTTTGACGATCCAGTCCCTCGACTTCAGCGGGTGAGCACGCTTGGCCCACTTGTAAGTGAGCACCCACATGTAGTTATCCAGATCAGCGAAGACTCTGGACGACACCACCGTCCGGTAATAGGCGGCCCAGCCCCGAATGATGGGCGTGAGCTTTCTCAAGACACCTCCGGCGTTGGCGCCGTAGAGCGCCTTCACCTCCGCCTTGAGTCTCTCCCGGACTCTCTCGACAGCGTCCTTACTGGGCCTGATAAGCAACTTGCTGCCGAAACGGCAGACCCCAAATCCGAGGAAGTCAAACCCTTGCGTCACATGGACTACGCGGGTCTTCTCCTCATTGAATCTCAGCCCTCTCGGCTCCAGCCACTTGGCCAGCTCGGCCTTAACGCGGTGCGCTTCTTCCTCACTGTGGCACATGGCCACAAAGTCGTCCGCGTACCGCACGAGGACAGGGGCATCCCGGGCCGTATATGTACCTCTGTTGCCCGGACCGGCATACCGATAACGGCTCCCTGCCGCTGCCTCCATCCCATGCAAGGCAACGTTCAACAGCAGCGGACTGATCACTCCTCCTTGAGGGGTGCCTTCGTCCGTCCGCATCAAGCGGCCTTCTTCAACCACGCCAGCCCGCAGCCATGCCCTGATCATGGTCCGACCAGGGAACAGGCCCAGGGCTTCCAGAAGCCGAGCGTGGTTGATCCGGTCGAAGGCTGCCGCGAGGTCTGCGTCGAGCACCCACAAACGTGAGGCCCCTTTGGACCCCAACGTGTTGTAGATGGCCTCGATCGCATCATGGCAACCCCGACCAGGACGGAATCCGTATGACCTCGGCTCAAAACGCGCTTCCCACTCGGGTTCTAATGCGTTCTTCACCCGGGCTTGAAGTACGCGGTCGATGATCACAGGGATTCCGAGAGGCCGTTTCTTTCCGTTGGCCTTCGGGATGAACACTCGCTTGACCGGACGAGCCTTCCAGGGATGCTCAAACCGTTGAACTTGGACCGCGAGGCGGCCCCGCTCCTTCGGTGTGAGCGCCGTTTCCCCATCGATGCCCGCGGTCTTGCGTCCCGCGCTCTGCTGCGTCACCCTCTTGACGCTGATCAGCGTGTTGGAGTGGCTTCGCAACATGAGTTTTTGCAGGCTGCGAACCTTCTTCAGGTCGCCTTCCTGAGTCGCCTTGAAGATTCTTCGTCTCAGTCGCCGTACATGGTCCTCGCACGCGGCCCAGTCAATGCTGTGCCAGTCAAGTCGCACGTCCTCCGGTCCGTTCGCACGGGAAGAACGGTGAGACTCACTGTCCTGCCGAGCCATCAGCCCCTCCCTGCGTCCAACTTGCCCTTCGGCTCCGGTTTCTTCACCAGATCTCTTCAAAGGCTCACCCGGCCCACGTAGGCGCCCTTTCAGGCCGGGTCACTCGGACCCGTATCCGACGGGTTATACGGGGCGGGTGCCGTCCGCTTTCCCCTGGCCTTTCGGCCTGTCGGCATTTGCTTCTTGGGCCATCCTGTTCCCGCCGGGGAATTGATCCTCCCTCACGGTCGGACAACCGGGGCTATCCCGGACCCCGACGGGGTTTCCACGTTCCGCACTGACAAGATGCGACTGGGGTGGGCGCCTCCTCTACCCCGGGACCGGTGGTGTCCTGCCCTCGCCGGCGAGTCCACGAGGGTCACCTGGCGTTCTTCCACGCCGAGTCCTGAAGCTGCCGCTTGCGTCACCATCGCGCAGCTTATGCAATCACGAGGCATAGCCGGAGATTCGCTCTCGCTCGCCCGTCCAGTCTTCCCCTTTGCTTGTTGCATCCCGATGGCCGGGACGCTCTTGAGCGTGATCGTCCAGCTTCACACCCCGCCATTACCAGCGACGCATGTGGACGCAGGGGACAGGCCATGGACACTGGCCTGGGCTTCATCAACTCCTTTCCATCTTCTGCCACTTGATCAGTGCGACCTCGTGTCGCACCCCGCCACTTGATCCCGTTGTCCACGAGATACCGGATCGCATCGAGCATCGCCCGGTGGCAGTACGCCTCCGGCCGACCGCCCCGACCGCGCATCCAGCCCGGCACCGGCAGCAGCGGCCGGACCACGGCCCACTCCGTGTCCGTCACGTCCGAGGGATACCGCCGAACACGTTCCGGGTGATCGGCCGCATTCCCGAACCGGTGAGCGACACAATCACACGTGGGTGCAGCCGAGTTGAACTCCACCGGCGCGAGCACGTACAACTGCGGCAACAGGGTCTCCTGGATCTCGGTTGGCTTCGCAACCCCGAGCTACCAAGAGGCCCTGTTCTCATGCCCACGGCCAACTGCGATCACCCGATCGAGACTCCCGTTCGACGCACAACCCTCAAGATCGGAACGACAGCAGCTTCTGACCCGCCGGACAAGGCCCTAGCGGGATGGGCAGTTGTGCGCGGCGCTGCTGGTTGAGGCCAGGACGATGTCTGCGAGGTTCGCCATGCCGGTCAGGCGTGCCCCGGTGACCTCGATGCCGTAGTCGGCGTCTTCGGCGTCGTGTTGTTCGTTGATGACGAGTTGACCGCCGCCAGGTAGGCCGATGGTGCTGTTCGGCGCCGTTGGTACGGAAACAGTCTTACCGCCGATCACGAGCTTCATAGTGGTGCTGCCGCTGGTGGAGCCACATCGGCTGGTGGCCGTCGCGGTGAGCCCGGAAATCTCGATCACGGGACTCCCTGGCAAGCCGACCCGTACGGATTCCACGGTGCTGCTGGAGGTGATGACACCGGGATTGAGGGTGGTCGTCACTTTCGGACACAGCGACTCGGACGTGAGCAACGGTGTCGACAGGGTTGCCGTGCAGCCGGGTGCTGTTGTGCCCGAGTGCGCCGTCCGCACTGCGGAGGTGTCGGGCTGTGCTGGCAGGTCAATCCCGAGCAGCAGCGGGAGCGTGACGTTGGCGGAGGCCCCGTAGGCCCGGCCGGTGAAGTACTGCAACTTCAGTGTGGCCGCGTCCTCGGACGCCAGGTAGGTGTCGTCGCCGCTGAAGCGTGCCTGAGCAGGGACGGTGGCCGAGTCCGTCAAGGGCTGGTCAGCTGAGGAGATGTTGCACCGCGCCGTTCCTTGCGTGTTCGTGACGCCGACGCACGACTGCTGGGCCGAGCCGCTGCCGACGTTCATGCGTACCGATTTCCCGGCAATGGGGCGGGTACGGAAATCGGTCAGTTTGGCCGCCAGCTTGACGGGTTCGCCGTTGGCGAGATGCGTCGGGCCGCGGTACTCCAGAGTCGTCGGGGTTTGTAGTTGTAGCTGCTGCGATGTATTCGAGGGCTTGTACCGCCCATCCCCAGAGAAGGCGACGGTCAGGGCAGCCTTGGGCGAGACGGGCTGGTCAACTGAGTTGATCACGCACCGGGCAGCCCCTTGGCTGTCGGTGGTTCCGGTACACGTCTGCCGTGTGTTTCCGCTTCCCAGAGCGAAGTTCAACGTCCGACCTGAGACCGGGCTGCCATCAACATCTCTGAGCGCGGCGACCACAGGGAAGTCCTTACCGTTAACAACCCGTATTCGCCCGGTGTACGCAGTAGTCGTCGCAATCTTCTCCGGCGTCGGCGTCGGCGTGGGCGTCGGCGTCGGCACCGGCAGGGGGGTCTGCGTCGGCGTCGGCGTGGGTTTCGAGCCAGTGTTTGTCACGTACGCCGACAGGCTTACGTGCGGATCCACCCCGTGATTGGCGAGGTAGCCGTTGTCGTCGAACGTGACGATTCCGTAGTACCGGCCGGCTCCTCGATAGGGAATCTCCACCGACCAACTACAAGGATCCCAGCACGTTTTCCCGTAGAACTCGGCGCGCTCTCCATCGCGATGGAACCCGCTGACGTTGAGGCCCTCGACGTCCTCTTCGCGTTCTCCATCACAGCCGAGAAAAGATCCCGTCACGACGACTTTCTCGTCGATCACCTCTTCGCTGATGCTTCCCTCGATCTTGCACAAAGGCTCTGCGTCATCGCCGTTCCAGTGCCAGGAAAACTCACTGGAAGCCGACGGTGGCGGATTGGGCGGCCAACCGTCATGGTCGGCGTGGCCGGTCGCGCTCAGCCCCACTACGGCCGTCACCGCAAGGATCACACATCCGAACAGTGCGAAAAGACGCTTCCCCATGAGTCCCCCGTTGACTCCAGCAAATCGGCTAAGCGCATCATCACACATCTGACCTGGATTCGTCGCTCCGTTCGTGTAGGCCCGACGGGGTTACGCGTGGCTCAGCGCCCGCAGCACGTTCAGAAGCCGTTGTCTTTCCGGATGTGAACGTTGAGTTTCCGCTGCTCAGGCATGGTTCCGAGGTGTCGCGGAATGGTTCGGGCGTTCAGTTCGGGCTCGGCGATGCGGAGTTGGTCGTGACATCGGTGATGGGACTGCTGGAGGAGCGGGAAGCGGCTGCCCGTGTGCGGGCCGAGGAGCTTCGGGCGGAAGCGGAACGGGTTCTTGCTCAACTCGCCGAGGCAGAAGGAGTGTTGGAACGTCGGTTTTGATCGCCCGGATGCAGCTCGCCGAGGCCCTGGCCGCTCCGGACGAGGCGGCGGATGTGCCAGTTGACGGCCCGGGCGAGGCGACGGGCACGGTGTCGGCGAACGTGGCGAAGGCCCCGGTCGCGGGGTCGGTCGTGCCGCGCTGGCACCCGGGGGGCGGCTGTGGGCGCCCCCCGGAACCGCCAGCGCATCCCGCACCACTGCCCATTCCACGTCCGTCATGTCCGAGGGATACCGGCGTTCCCGGTCCGGGTGATCGGTCGCATTCCCGAACCTGGGCGCGAGGCAATCGCACGACACGGCGGGTGAGTTGAAGCCGACAGGCGCGGGCACGTACAGGGCCTCCCGGCGTCGCTCGGTCAGATTCGCATCCCCGAGCTACCGAGAGGCCCTGTCTTCATGCGCGTCCAGTCGGAAGATCACTCGACCAGGAACCCTGTTCGATCTGCACGTTCCATGATCGGTTGAGATACAGCTTCTAAGCTTGTTCCTTAACATCGGCTGTCACGCAGAGCGACGAGTGTTTCGGGTCGTTTGACGGTCTTGCCCACGTCGTAGCGGGTGGCGGAGTGCCGGTTCCTGGAGCCGGGTGGTCGTCCTGGCCCCGGCCGGGTGGGTTTGGGTGCACGGGCCGGACTGCCCAGGTGAGGGCGGATGTTCCTGAACCCGCGCCGGACGCGGGTCGGGGTGAGCGCGGTGCCGGTGCGGGTGGTCTTCTCCCAGGGCTTGCGTCGGTCGGCTGCCAGCGGGAGCGCGAGGCGGAGCTGAGTGTGGGCTGCGATGACGAGCCAGGTCCACCGGTCCGCCGCCTGCGGGTCGCGCAGCCGGGGGCGGGTCCAGCCCAGGGACTGCTTGAACAGGCGGAATGTGTGCTCCAGGTCGAATCTGCGCAGGTAGCAGGACCAGACGAAGTCGACGTCGGCCGGGCTGGCACCGGTCGCGGAGGACCACAGCCAGATGGGTGGCGCGTCCCGGTCGCCGGGCAGGTGGTCGACCTTGAGCCGGATCAACGTGCCTTCGACCAGGGGGAGTTCGCCGTCCAGGTCGATCCAGGCCGAGCGGTGGGTGAGCCGGGGGTGGACCCGGTCCCAGGCACGGGCCTCGGCCGTGCCGTAGCGGGGCGTGTCGTTCATGGTCACCGCCGCCGGCTCCGGCCAGGTCTCCGGCTTCGCCAGGCGGAACTCCGGTCCGTGCTTGGGTGGCCGGCCGCCCCTTGGGTCATAGACGCGCGGCGGCTTCGGCAGCCGCAGGACGCGATCCGAACGCAGGCGCCCGACCAGCTCGACGGGAAGGTCGCGCAGCACCCAGGCCAGGCGCATCACGTCATAGCCCGCGTCCATCACGACCAGGATGTTCCGGTCGCCGCACTGCCACTGACCGGCCGCGACCAGGCGCTCGACCACGGCCCGCAGCTGGTCGGCGGTGACGGCCGCGGCGTCGTCGGCGGGCCCCAACCGGACCGCGTCCAGGACCTGCGTCCACGACGTGCGGTCCGGGGTGAGCGCGGCGACGAACGAGTACGGCCAGCCCGGCACCACGTGGTCCGATGAGCGGCCGTTGCGGCCGTGGACCAGGCAGAACAACCGCTCCGGCGAGCAGGCGGCGTCCGAGCGCAGCCACGGCGAGACGTCCACGGTGAGCACGATCCGCCCGTCGAACCGCGGAAGCGGCAAGGAAACCAGCAGGTCACGCAGGACGTTCGTGTCGAGCCGACCATGGTTCAGAGCGCCGTACAACGAGCCGTAGCCGCGCTGGTGCTCGGCGAGCAGGGACAGCTCGACCGGCGTCCGCGTCGGCCCGTCTGCGCACAGCAGCACGTCGGAGAGCTCGAAGAACGCATCCGCTCGCGCGGACAAGCACCCGTAGAAGGCCGTCCGAAAGCGTGACAGTTCCTCAAGCGCGTTCCGCTCGCTGGCCGATGCCAGCACACTCATCCTCACGACCTTCCTGGTGAACTCCGCGATCTCGTCGCAGAGTTCAGGATCACGAGGAAGGCCGCCCTCATACCCTGCGATCACTCCAAAGAGTGACCACACGGCCGGGCCCGATGTTAAGGAACAAGCTAAGAACCCACGCGGTTCTTCGCTCCCTCAAGTGACATCACCTTCGACGGCCCATTTCAGGAAAGCAAGGCGGCCACGCCCCGCTTTGCCGCCGCCCCTGACAGGTCACGGTCCCCGGCACAGACGGCATCACACGTCATGTTGAGGAGACGATCAAGTTGCACCAGTGAAGGGTCCACTTCCCGCCATAGCGATGAACGGGCGGGCCACACATCTGTTACGAAGCTGCCGACATCCGCCAAGAAGGCCGCTGCTCGAACGGCCCATTCCTCGGCCGTGAAACCGCCGCACCCGTCCAACGAGGAGCATCCTGTGCGGTCTGCAAGCGATGCCTCGGCGACATCCACAACTGGCGCCCACGAAGCGCGGCAGGGCAATTGACCCGTCCTCGGGTTCAAAGAGCAGAGCCGCCTGCCAACCCGCCCAAAGCCGGGTTGGCAGGCGGCTCCGCCATGCCTGATAGCCCGTCAGAACGTGCGTCAGACGTGCGTCAAAAGTGCGCCGCATGCGTCAAACATGCGTCAAGATATCGCCCGTAGCGCCCACAACGCACATAACGCACATCACCCAAAAGAGCTGGTCAGGTGCCCTTTCCGGCAGGCTCAAGGATCGCCACGCACTCAACGTGGTGCGTCATCGGAAACACATCAAATTCGAGGACAGCGGTTCGGACTGTCGCCCTCGGCGACCTCGCGTGCGCTCCCCTCCACGCTCCACCTCACAGCTCAGCTCGTCGCGACCTGATCCTGCCGGCCTTGATGCATCCAGGCGATGACGTCGAACACACGCAGGACACCGATGTCCTCACCGATACTCGCCTTGCTGCGGAGACAGACCAACTGATCGCGAAAGGCGCCGTTGTCCGCCCGCAGGGCCGCAGCCAGCGCGGCCCAGAAGGAGTGGTCCGCCTTCGGTCGCTCGAACAGCTGCTTGATGCGGATGTCGTAGATGGGAATGAGGTGAGGACGCTTACGGGCCAGCAACTTGCCTGCGACAACCGGGCCGCTGCCGTCGGGCTTGCTGAGGTACTGCTTGCTGCCGGCCAGGCGTTCCCACAACTCCCACGCGGGTCCGCCCTCCTCCATGAAGGCATCGCTTCCAGGATTCTCCAAACGTGCGTCACGAGGGATGAGCGACAGCAAGCGCATCCAGTGCCCGTCGGGGTCGGTCAGCAAGTTCATCGCCCCGTGCGGCTCGAGGGAGACACTGAGCGTGGTGATGGCCACCAGGTCGTTGCTGTCGAAGCGGTCCGCGACGTGCTCGGCGTCCCCGCCCCCGCCCAGGCGCTCGAAGTGCGCGCCGGAATAGAACAGGTCACCGCTTGAGCGTCGTCGGGTGAAGTACTCGACGAGCAGGCTCACGGCCGTGTCGTCGTCCCAGTAGATCTCCGGGATCTTCAGTTCGATCACCGAGAGGCCCCCCAACTCCCTTACGACCAGTGCTGTGTCGGTGGACGGTATACCAGCTGAGACCATGCGGTGGCACGGGCGGAAGCCGCCGCCAACACGTACGCCTGCGTTACGCCGTTTTGAGGTGTGGGTGGTTTCTAGAGGATGGTCCAGACGTCGGTGTCGGTGCCGTTGCCGATGGAGTAGCGGAAGGCCGGGGCAGTTACGGCGCCGAACCGGACAGGCGTTTCCTGCTGGAGAGAGAGCAGCAGGAAACGGCCCGGGCTGCAACAGTCGATCCACACGAGTGGACGTATATCGGCCCAGACAGCTTCGAAGCGGAGCAACATAGCGCGGGATCGCCGGTTAGCCAAACCGGCGATCGCGCGGATCATTGATGGTCCATCGCCACTGCCTGCCCCTACGTCGAAAGGAATCGCCACGACGGCTGTCAATTGAAAGCGTCGCGCGTGTGTCAGCGCTCTGCGCTGCTGGAGAGATCCTGCGGCACAGGTGCCGTGGCGCTCAAGGTCCCGCAGGGGGCGTAGCAGCATCCCCGCCTCGCCCCCACCGTAGAGGGTCGACTATCGCATCCCCGAGTGCACCGGGGATGGAGTCGACCTGCACCGGGGCCTGCTCATCGGCATAAGCCTCAGCGCGCAATGCGGGTGACTCTGCTTACGTCACTTGTTGTTTTGATCAACTTCCGGGTCGGCACCGTGATCCACAGCCGCACCGTCTTAACGACTGGAGAATCTGAATTGCACGGACAGGCCAACGAGGTGCACGGCACCCGTTACAGCCCCACGCACATCCGCGCCACCTGGGACGGAACGGGGAGCGTGGAAGACGCCTCCAGGGCGTTGGGGTTCTCTCGGGCGAAGGGTTACGACCTGGTGCGTCGCGGGGAGTTCCCGTGCCGCGTGCTACGCATCGGCCGTACGACACGTGTCGTCACCGCATCCTTGCTCCGCGTCCTGGAAAGCGGAGAGCCGGAGTACAACGGTGCCCCCGCCGGACACTGCACGCCGTCGTAGCCCGCCGCGCGCGGACGCCCTGCCGGAGCCTTCCGGCGGGCTTCGTCGTCTTACAGGCGGCAACAGTGCGCCCGGCCGGCAGATGAGCTGGCCAGACGCTCCGCTCTTGCCATTGAACGGGGGCCGCCACGCCGTCTCACTCAGAGGCGAGACATACAACCGATACGCCGCGTTCACCAAGCAGTGTCCTGAGCGACGAGACCGGATCCGGTGCGGCGGTGATAGCGGTGACCTCCATATCGCTGATCCGGATGGTCGGGAGCCAGTCGTGCACAGGCGGCAGCAGATCCGCCAGCGCGTCCCTGAAGGCGCGTTGCCGATGGCGCCCGCCCTCGCCAGGGAACAACGGCGGCTTTGGCTTGCCGAAGCCGCCGCCGGGTTCACGCCCGGTCAGAGCCTGCGAGCGGGCCAACCATCGAGAAGCGTCGAAGCCGAGCTTCACGCCTGTCGGGTAGCACTCAAGCGTCAGAGCGCGGGCCGCGGTGAAGTGCTGCTTCTCGTCAACCTCCAGGATCTGCTGCTGCCCGTTCTCGTAGGTCAGCAGGACGTCCAGGCTCCGCCGCTCACGAGAAGGAGCCTGTTCCGGCAGGACCAGCCCGGTGAGCGCGCCGTAGATCGCCGCAACCGTCTCCCACATGCCGGCGCACTCGATCTGCCCTGGCCGCCGCATCCAGGTCGGACAGCTCTCTGGTTCGATCTCCGCCTTGACCACGTCAGGCAGTAGGCGGGTTATGCCATCCTGCAACTCCTTCACACCGACTCCCTCTCACCCGATAAACCATCCGAGTATCGGCGACGCCTCTGACACCGACTCACTCTCGTTGGCCCGGCCCCCGGCCTTCCAGCACGGCTGGGCAGCGCCGCCCGCATACGTCCACCAGCTTCCGCGCGAGCGTGGTCGAATGCCGATCGTGGGTCCAGCCAAGCCAGTAGGCTGGCAAGTCCTGGACGGTATCGAGCAGGGCACCGGCACCTCCACCATGGAAGGCCGGGCGATGTTCGGGATGTTGTGCGTGCTCGCCAGACCCCGGCGCAAGCTGATCGTGGCGAACACCAACGACGGGCTCGCCTCCGCGAGGGCCCCCGGCCGGTCCTGGAGCCGGCTAAGCTCACTTCCGATCAGGCCAAGCTCGCCCAGCAGCTCTACGACGCACTTTCTGCCGTCCTGACCGCATGTCGGACAACCCGTTTCATGAAAGCCCGAGCCTAATGGTCAGGCGGCTGTCGGCGGGCGGCGCCGCGACCGCTCGGACTCACGCGAGGTGGCAAGGCCCGCGCGCCCGACCTTCGCCGCATCCCGACCGCGCCACGCGCCGTGCCAAGGACGACCGGGCCCGCGCCGGCACACCCTGCGTGGGGGGGGCTGCGCCTCCAGGTCACGCGTCCCGAGTTGCTTCCCGCAGCCCTATGAATGTCAGTGGCACGAGATAGCGTCCTCCCACGCTGAGGTGAGAGGGGACCCATGGCGGGTATCGACCGTGCGGAGCAGCTACGAGAGTTCGGGCGATCCGTATTGGAGGGGGCGCGGTCGGCGCAGGTGCGGCGGCTTGCTCGGCAGGTGAATGCCGTGTCATACACGAGTGCGCGGGAGTACGCCGGGCGTTCGCTCTTCGAGCTGCTGCAGAACGGCTATGACGCACACCCGAGGGGCTGTCGCGACGGCCGGGTGCATGTGCTGCTGGATGAGGAAGAGGGCGAGTGGGGGACGTTGTACGTCGCCAATGGCGGCACGCCCTTTACGTGGAGGAACGTCGAGAAGGTCTGCGAGCTGGCGCAGAGCTCCAAGGCGGTCGGGGAGGGGATCGGGAACAAGGGCGTCGGGTTCCGAAGCGTCCTGCTGATCAGCGACGCGCCAGAGATCTACAGCGCCGATCCTGATGGCCCGCACGGTCCTGAACTGGACGGGTACTGCTTCCGGTTCGCGCACAAGGGCGATGTGGAGGCATTCTTGGGCGACGAGCCCAGCGCCCACGAGGTGGCCGCTGAGTTTCCGCCTCTCCAGGTGCCCTTGCCGCTGGACGAGGTGCCGACGACCTGTCGAGAGCTCGCCGTCGAAGGGCACGTGACTGTCGTGCGACTGCCTCTGCTCAATGAGGCTGCCCAGGCCGAAGTCCGGCTGCGGCTTCGCGAGCTCGCGGAGGCGAAGGCACCGGTGATGCTGTTCCTCGACCGACTCGCGAGCCTGACGCTGGAGCGACGGGCCGCCGGTGGCGAGGCAGATGAGCTGCGGGAACTGACCCGGTCCGAGGAGCGATTCACCACGGCGGACGGGGCGGGAGACCGTTTCCCTGTCTCCTGCACGACCGTGGATCTGGGGCCGTCTGGAACGTTTCTCGTGGCCCGGGGCAGCGTAGAGAAGGAGCGCCTGAACAGCGCGCTCGAGGAGGCCGTGGGCCTCGGGCTCCTCGACAACACCTGGCAGCAATGGGCCTCGTCCGCCGCCGTGGAGGTCGCCGTTCCGCTGCCCGCCGTGCGCCGGCCGCGACGGGGGCAGATCTACACTTTCTTGCCGATGGGCGAGGATCTGACGGCGCCGTTCCCCGGCCATGTGAACGCCCCCTTCTTCACCAAGATCGACCGCACCGACCTGCCCTCTGAAAACCCCCTCAATACGCTGCTGTTCGACGCCGTCGCCGAGACCTGCCTTGCGGCTGCGGCAATGCTGCGCGCTGTGCCACAGGCCGAATTGGGACGGCTGGCCGTGGACCTCGTGAGTTGGGAGAGCGGCAAAGGCTCAGCCGAGCTGCTGCGCGCGGCAGCGTGGCGAGTACACGGCAACGATCTCGCCGACATACCACTCGTGCCTGTTCTCGCCACCGATGACGCCCAGCAGGAGGCGGCCTGGGCCTCGCCCCGGGTCGCGATCCTCTGGCCGGACCCAGAGCTGACCGTCCTCACAGCACACCGCGCCCACGCTGCAGGAGTCGTGGTGGCGGACCCGGACGCCGGTGGCGAACGCCTGCATCGACTGGCGACAACGTGCAAATCGCTCGCATGCCCATTGGAGCCCGCCCGGGAGACACTCGCCGGGCATGTGGAGCGGATCGTCGCAACCCTTCCCCGTCCGACTTCTCATCCCGCTCCTTCGACCCCTGCCGCACGCTCTCTCCGTCCCGACGCCGCCCCCGACCAGTGGAGCCAGCTGTACGAGGATCTGGCCGTGCTCTTCCAAGACGACGGGCACGTCCTGCGCGGCAGGAAGCTACTGCTCGCGGAAGACGGAACGCTGCGCCACGCCAACCACCCTGCGAGGAGGGCTGGTTCACCGCGCAAGGCGAGCGGTCGGGGCGCCTGGCGTGAGGCATTCTTCCAACCAGTGCGTGCGGAAATGAACCTCGCAGAGGCGCCGTCCATCCCCGCCCTGCTCGGCAAGCGGCTCTTCTCCCTGCATCCCGGGCTGGTCTGGAACGACCACAGCAAGCGTGGGCGGAGGCTGCCCGCCCGTACTTTTCTCGAGGAAGCGGGGCTTGTCCGGCCGTTCGACATGAAGGGCCTGCTGGACCACGTCCGGCAAGCGCTCGGTACGAGCACCGATCATCGACTCCGGCTCCAGACCCTGCGGTTCGTCTTCCGACTGTGGCAGCCGCGGCGCTCGTTGGGCGGAACGACGGTGTCGTCGCTGGGGCTGTACATACCGTCCGTGGACGGCAGGCTGATCAAGGCGAGCGACGGTGTATTCGGCAAGGGCTGGGGTCGTGACTCCATCGGCGAGGACCTGTCAACCGTGGTCGCTGCTGGGCAAGACGTGTCAAAGAGCCTCAAGGCGATCGCTGAACATCTCATCGCCGCGCCGGATGAATTCGTGAAGCGGGGCGAGACCCCGGACGAGTGGCGGGCATTCCTGACGGAGTCAGGGGTGGCCGACGGACTCGTGCCGATTTCATCCCCGGATGCCCGGACTTGGGCGGACGGTCAGGAGCTCACCACCTGGCAGTTGGTCCGCATGGCGAGGGTGTCCTCCACGGTGCAGGAGCAGTGGGAGCCGCACGTCGACCGTACGTGGTCCAATGCTTCTTACCCTCGGACACCCTACCGAGGTTCCCCCGCCTACCAGCTTCCCGGTCAGGACGTCGTCGAACGGCTCGGCCACAGCGCCCGGCTGGCCTACGCGCGCCTGGTTCTGCATGGACTGGCGCACTGGAGCGAGGAACACTTCACCAGCACCTGGACCAGCGCTGGGAGCCGAAGCCCGGACCGGGAACGGGCCCTGACCCCTCTCGCCGCCTTTGTCAGGGAGCAGCCGTGGCTTCCGGTGCGGGGGCGTGACCGCGCCGTCAGATTCGTCCGGCCGGCCGACGCGTGGCACTGCCCGCCTGGGCTGGAGGAGGAGCCCGCATATGCGCCAACCGTCGACCACCGAGTGCGCCATCTGCTGGAGCGGGACAAGGCCCGTGACCGGCTGCGAGAGATGCGGCTGCCGACCTGGGACGACCCCCGCGATAGTGCTCGCACCCTTGCCGCTCTGGGGCAGCTCGCGGCGGAAGGCGCGCTGAGGGCCGAGCACCGGCCTGCCGCGCAGCGCGCCAACGAACGCGCCTGGAAGCACCTCATACAGCAGCCACGCCCTGCACTGCCCAGAGGCACCACTCTGCTCGTCGAGTCCGGGGAACGGCTGATCGGCATGCCGTTGTCCGCCCTGGATGACGGGAAGACCGTGCTCTACATCAGCGACGAGCGGGATGGCCTGACCGCACTGCTGGTGCGCGAGATGGCGTGCCCCTTGCTCGTCGTACCCGGTGTCTCGGCGAAGGCTGCCGGGCTGCTGGCACCCGGCCGTCCCGAGACTGTCCGTCACGCCGACGACGTGACGTTCACCGCGACCGTGGACGGCGAGCACGTAGACCCCGTCACCATGGGAGAGCCGCTGGTCAATCAAATGCCCTGGCTCGCACTGGCGGTGGGTGTTCTTGCCGATCACCTGGCGCAGGGCCCCCGGGCGAGCGAGGCGGAGCTGAGCGAGCTGACATCTGCGGTAATGAGCGTGCATCTGCACCGCTACCGCTCGTGGGAAATCGAGCTGGACGGCCAGCCCGTGATCTTGCCGGCCCGCCTCGGCGGAGTGCTGCCGCTGCCCGATCCGAAGCACCCCCTTCTCCTCGCCCCGGAGTCCGAACCGAGCTGGCCCGAGACGACCCGCATTGTGGAGGCGACGGCCGAGTTGTTGAAAAGGCGCGAGTTCGGCTTCCGGCTCCGCCTGGCCACCCACGTCCTCGCCGCCCGCCACGCCAACCTACGCGACCCCGGCCAGGACGAGCTCGCCGATGCCCTGGAAGTCACCGTCCACCAGATCGAGGAGACGAGTCGGCGTATCGACGGGGCCATCGGCGTGGTTCTGGAGCGCTGCCGCCCCTTCCTCGTCCACCTACTGGGCGCAACGACAGCGAACGCTCTCCTCCTGCCGCCACCGGGCGACACCCGGGAGCTCCAGGCCGACCTTGAGACGCACGCCGCTCAACTCCCGCTTTCCGTATCCGAGTTCATAGCCCAAGCCCGTGCGGCCCGCAGCACGGACGAGCTGCGGCGCGGCCTGGGCATCGGCTTCGCCGAGCTGAACGACACCCTGCGCGCCATGACACCGCCGATGGAGCCGATCAGCCACGCGGACGAGCACGAAGAGGCACTCCACGCCCACCTGGACCTCCACAGGAAGGAACTCGTGAACCGGCTGCGCTGGGCGGCACTAAACAATTTCGACGCGCGGCGCCCGATGCCGCACTGGCCGTCACTGCGCACCCTGGACTGGATCACCGTACCTGCGGCGTGGGCCTGCACCCTGGATACGGCCGACACCGGGCGCCTGGAGAGGCACATCGAGGAGGAGCTGACACGGGAACTGGGCCGCCCGGCGCCCCGCGCGGGCGACCGCCTGCCCGCCCTCGACCAGGTCCGCAGCGCGAACCTCCGTACGGTCACCGACTTGGCCGCCGACCTCGCGGTCCTGGTCAAGGCCGCCCGGCACCCGCTGCCACCGGCACTGGCCGGAGCCGAGCCCGCCGACGATGTCACCGCACGGCTGGAAGCGGCGGGGGCGCTGGACTTCCGCCCGCTGGCCCCCGTGGATGTCGTCGCCTGGCTGGCCGCCCTCGGCCAATGGCCCGCCGGGATGCCCCCGACGGCAGATCTCGACCGGCACGGGTTGACCGAGGCCGACCTGGACCGGGTACGCAACGCGGCCGAGCACGCGCGCCGCGAGCAGGAGCGTCGACGGCGGTCGATCTCCGTCGGAGGCCGAGACTTCGACGTGTATGACGGCGACTTCACCACACTGACCCGCGAACTCCAGCGAGTCCTGGAACAGGGCGCGGTACCGGGCGTCACCGCCGGACCGCTCCGCTTCACCGATCCCCAGACACTGGCCAGCGCCCGGCGGGCATCCCCCACCGGTCGTACGCGCGGCGGGCGACATGGCGGCAGCGCGGACAACGGACTGACCACGGCTCAACGGGAGGCCATCGGATACCTAGGAGAGTGGTACGCCTACCACTGGCTGTGCGCGCATTACCCCGACAGCATGGACGAGACCAGCTGGGTGTCGGCGAATCGCCGCAAGGCTTTCCCCGGCCCGTCCGGCGACGACGGCCTCGGCTACGACTTCCGGATCGGCTCCGGCCGGCGGCCCTACATGTTCGAAGTAAAGGCGACCCAGGGCGACGGCGGGCGCTTCGAGCTGGGAGAGAGCGAGGTACGCGCGGCGCAGCAACACGCGGGCAACGACCGCTGGCGCCTCCTCATGGTCACCCACGCCCTTGCCCCGGGCCGGATGGACATCCACATGCTCCCCAACCCCTACGGAAAACGCGCCCGTGGACGCTACCGGGAGGAAGGCGGCGCGCTGCGCTTCTCGTACCGGCTTTGAGCCCCACGGTCCCGATGGCGTGCACGTCCTCCAACCGGGCCTGAGCCACGACGCACCGTCCTGTCCGCCGCTGCCGACCGGTTTGTACACGGGCACTCAGTTCTGCCATTGGCGGACTTCTGCCATGGCCTGCGCGGCTTCGTCGTGCCGGTCGAGCTCGGCGAGAAGGTCACCCCGCACTTCCAGCATCTCGACGATGAACTGCACCAGGTGGGGATTCTCGTCGGCGAGCGGGCGCATCAGGTCGAGGGCGACAGACGCGTGCTGTACCGCCTCGGGGTAGTCGCCGAGGCTGGCCAGGCTGATGGTCAGGTTCCGTTCCACATCGATTTGTTCGAGTACCAGTTGGAGCTGGGGCTCTGGCTCGTCCGCGAAGCGGGCACCTGACTCGCGTAAGGCGTCCACCGCCTCGGGAAACCGCCCGGCGATGGCCAGGTGCTGCCCGAGGAGGCCCAGGAGGCTGGCCATGGTGGTCGGAACCCCTGGTGTGCCGTCGAATTCCCGGTACACCTGAACGCTCTCATTTGCTGCCTCGATCACGCCTGGAGCGCCCGCCATGTTCCGGCTGACCGCCTGAATACCTAGTGCCTGGGCCAGTTGCATGCGGGACTCGGGCAGGCCACGCAGAAGCCTGACGGCCTCATTGACGATGTCGCCGAGCGGCTCCCCGAGTTGCATGAGGCACTGTGCGTGAGTGATCAGAACAGTCGCATACAGCGCGACAGCCGGGGCGTGCTGCAACATGCCGGACGCCCTCATCCCGTCAATGGCCTCGCCCGTCGCCGCTGCCGCCGCTTCGATGTCGCCGAGACTGAAGAGACGGATGCCGTAGTCCGCGAGGACGCCGACCATGGAGATGAGTGCGTCGGGGTTGTGTTCCACAACCTCGCCGTAGACGGTGATCGACTCCTCGTACATCACGACCGCTTGGGTGAGATTGCCGAGCGCGTTGTGGGACGCGGCCGCCGAATGCAGCGCCATGGCGAGCAGGGTGCGTTCGGCCAGGGTGCTCGGCGGTGACTCCTGATAGATGTCGAGCGCTGCCGAACTGGCTTCGTACGCTCTTTCCGTGTCGCCCAGCTGGATCGCGGCTGCGGCCTGGATGGTCGACGCCCGGGCGACCTCAGCGCGTCGGCCTTGGTGGTCGGCGAGGTCGCCCAGCATGTCCATGGCCCTGCCGGTGAGTTCGAACGCCAGGTCAGGCTGTCCGAGAACGAGGTTGCCGCCGGCACGGGAAGTGATCGCGTTGACGCGCAACAAGTATGAGCCTCGATCCCCGTCGCCGAACTGGCTGAGCAATTCGTCCACAGCGGTCAACAGATCCACCGCTTCAGCAGGACGGTTCATGGCCATCAGGCAGCCGCCTTCAACCAGTTGGGCCACCGCTATCGTCCGCTGGGCCAACGGTGAGTCCACAGGGAACTGTCCGACTGCCTCGCGTGCCGCCACGGCAGCCTCAAGGCTCTCCACAGGCCGCCCGGCCAGCAAGTGACTCTGGCCGACACTGACCAACGCCATGGCGTACGACAGCTCGATCCCCGCAAATGTGTGGCCGGACCGCATCAAACCGTCGTACAGGTCGCCAGCCTCGCCAGCCAGCGAAAGCGCTTCCTCGGGGCGACTATCCGCGATCCTGCATGCGGCCAATGTGGACAATACGTCCGCGCGGGTCATCAGCGCGAGGGGTTCCGTGTCCGGCACTGAGGCGATGGCCTCCATTGCCTCAGGAGCGGTTGTGACGGCTTCGTCGTACCGGCCGAGCGCCAATCCCCACTGCGCCACCAGGCTCAACGCCGTTCCTAACGCCAGAGCGCGCTGGAGGGGTTCCTCGGGCAGTTCCTTTGCCAGGCCGGCCGCTTGCACCGCGCGCCTATGGGCTTCCTCGGTCCGGCCGGCATCGCCCAAAGCGGCGCTGAAGGCGACGAGCGCGTCCACGTACTCGATCAGCGGGGCCTGATCCGCCGCGGCTAAGTCACGCTTCAGCCCGACGGCCAGCTCCGCGGCGTTCAGCCTCTGCTCCGGTCCCACAGGAAGAGAACCGAGGAGCGCGAGCGCGTCCGATTGCTGTTTGCCGAACTCTGGGTCATTCGCGCGGAGATCCGCGCACAGCGCCGCCGCCTCCTCGAGCAGTTTCGCCGCCTCGGTTACGTCCCCTCGGACGGCAAGCAGCGAACCGAGATCCAGGCAGCTCTCGGCCAGATCCGCGCGCTGTTGCGGTAGCCGCCGGTAGATCGTGATGGCTTCGTGCTGAGCCGCAATGGCCTCGGGTATCCGCTGAACCTCCATTAGGTTCTCGGCGAGCCGGTTGTGGAGACTGGCCAGTATCGGCTCGATGGAACCGGGGTGGGTCGTGACGAGGTCGCGGTATGCAGCAATCGCGTCCATCGTGTACTGGCTCGCGTCGTCGAAACGCTCCGCCTTCCAGCTGTACAGCGCGAGCCGATCAAAGCTCTCGGCCATGCGTTCGCGGAAGTAGGGGTCAGTGGGGGCGAATCGTTGCAGTAGCAAGACGCTTTCGCGCAATGGCCCGATCGCCTCGACAGGTAGGTCCTGTCTAAATAGTTCCAGTGACAACATGCGCAGGAACGCCGAGTAGTTCATGGCAGCGTATCTGGCCTGCTGCCTGGCGAACCGGCCGAACAGCACCGGAATCAGGGCGTTGCGTAGCTTGTCCGGAGTGCGGTCCGCCAGGCCCTGAACGAGCCGCGCCACCAGGCGAGTCAGCGGGATCGTGGCCAGCGGGTAGTTGTCCACCGGCCACCAGGTCTCGTCCGTTCCGGCGGGCAAGTAGTAGGTGTCCGGAGTGGAGCCGAGGAGTCTACGGTCGGCCGATCTGGCAGCCGGACTCTTGACCAGGATTTCGAGCGGCTCGATGGTCTCGAGCAAGAGGGACCTGTCCGGGAATCCGAGCGGCTCGATGGTCTGGAGCAAGAGGTAGTTGTCACCAGGGATCTCGCCGTGCGCCTTGATCGCGGCAATGCATGCTTTCAGCGCGTCGCGTTGGTCACCGAGATCCGCCCTGGCGACCGCGAGGTTCGTCCATGCCTGGATCCTTGCCTGTGCATGGCCGTCCGTTGTGCTGTAGATCTGCACCGCCTTGGTCAGCCAGTCGCGGGCGAGTGTCCGTTCCCCGGTCCGGCCGAGGCATGTGCCGAGGTTGTAGGCCGCCTTCGCCAGCCGGTCCGGTGACGCGTTGAGCGACTGGTAGTCCGTCCAAGCCTGTTCCGCCTCGGACTTGGCGACCTTCCCGAGAACTGCTTGGTAGGCAACGAGATCGGTGAGGATGTCCGGGCGTCGAAGGTCCGGCGGCTGCGTGCCGAGCCACGTCACAGCGAGGTTAGCGAGACTGCTGTACAGCTGCGCGAGATTCTTGTCGGTCGTATGTCGCCGGTTCCCCAGTGCTGCGGCTGATGCGGCACGCAGGTCGTCGTCGACGCAGAGCGGGATCACCGTGTCAATCTGCTGGGCGAGGAAGCTGTCCTGTTCTGCGGCTTCGATGAGCGCGGGCAGCCGTTCGACGAGCAGCTTTCGCAATGCCTTGCGCACCTCATCACGGCTGACGGCAAGGCGAAGGGCGCTCAGCATTGCTGCTTTGTGGTTAGTCGTACACGCCTCGTGATCGTGGATCCCTTGGACGAGCACGTCGAGAGCGGGCGTTCTGGCGAGCAGTTCCTCGGCCAGAATGTCGGGGCTGAGCGGGGCGATGCGGTCCCCGCCGGGAAACAGCTCGGCCAGCCACTCGGTGATCCTGGTCCGGCGCTCGATGGCGAACCCGACAGGGTCTGCCAGGCCCGGCAATGCGGTGAGCAGGTGGACCGCCATGGCTTGAGCGGGTGCGATGATGGTGGCGAGGGCGACGGCCTGGTGGGCGCGCACGTCGGTAAGATCGGCGATGAAGTACCTGGGCAGGCGGTCCACCCAGCGCCGCTCTTCCCGTCCGAGAAAACTCGCCACGACGGTGTCCGCATCCGGGTGGACCTCGCCTCGGGCCGCCTGCAGAACGGCGATATGGAGTCTCAGCGGGTTGCCGTAGCCTTCGTGGGTCAGATCGAGCTCGGGCATCTCCCTTGTACCATCGGTGAAGTTTGTCCACGCGGCGGTCGCGTGCCGCTGCCGGTCGGCAAGATCCAGCCGGCCAGCTTCGAGCTGGACTGATAGCCGGGTGCTGCGGTGGACAAGCCGGTCGGTGTCCCGGTCCAGCTTGCGCCACCAGGTGAGCTGGTCGGTGACACCGCCAGGGGCCCGGTCCACCAGCAGGATGCGGAGCTTCGGGCCGCGGCGGGCACGGCCGAGCCGGTTGATCAGGCGGACCACCGTTTCGGTCATCCGGTCTGGGTAGTCGATCACGAGAACGGTCGGCCAGATGAGTTCGATGTGGCTGCCAGCCTCGTCGAACGTGTCCTCGTCGGCGAAACCGGCCTGCCAGCCCTCCTCGGTCATCGTCCGGCATAACTCCGCCGCCAGCCTGGTCTTGCCCGCGCCGCCGCCGCCGGTGATCACCGCGACGCTGAACCGGTTTCCGCTGACACACCAGTCGTGCAGTTGTTGCTGTTCCGTCTCCCGGCCGAGAAACGGGACGATGCCGTACTTCGCCTGGAGCAGTTCAGGATCCGACATGTCGGCCCGGCGTGGCAGATACGCCGCACGGACATAGGTATCCAGGTACGCGACCTCGCCGCGGCCAACCACTGCTTCGAGATCGTGCAGCCCCACTCCGACGAGCGCGCGGAAGTCGTCATCCGCCAACAGACGCGCGACCGGCAACGCCTGCAACCTGCTGCTGCCGTACATCTTCGGGTCCGCGAGTACCACGCCGAGCAACTGCAGTCCGGGCCCGAACAGTGCTGCGCCGGACATGCCCTTCCAGCCGGAATCGTTACCCTGCAAGGGCAGCAAGGTGGGCCTGCTGATGTTGACGTCATACCGTTCGGACCGGAGGGCGCCGCTTGCGTTGACAGTGCCCTCCATGAGCTCGACGTCCCGGGCACCGTCCGCCGCCTGCGCTTTGGGGAAGCCCCACGCACGGCAGGACACGGCCGCCTCGCCAGCGACCTTCCCCCAGCGCAGGGCACCGCTGTCCGGCTGGCCTCGCCACGGCGCAGCGGGAACACGTAGCACAGCTGCGTCGCCGACACCTACCCCCAGCCAGACAACCTCGGCATGGCCCACCGTCCCGTCGAGCAAGCGAACGGCGACACCTTCCGGCGCAACCACATGACCGGCCGTCAGGACAAGGTCATCCGCGATCGCGTAACCAGAACCGACGCGCATCGTCTCCCCGGAGCGCGGGAGTATCTCCACAACGCGGTGACGCCGTTTCATGTCAGTGACCTGGCGCCCAGCGGTCCGGCCTCGCGACTGACGGCACCTCTGCCACCTGGTCACCCACCAGGACGTTCTTGTCCGGAGCGTCAGCCAGCCTCGGCGAAAGCGTCAGCGTCAGTTTGTGCAGCGACCCGCGAGTGTGCTCCGCGGACGACCCCAGGGTCAGCACGCTCCACAGCCCCACCTTGGCATCGGCGTTTCCCTTGGTGGCGACACCCACCTCCAGTTCGAGCACCACCGAGTCCAGCTCGAACTTGAGTGGTTCTCCCTCCCCTGCGGCCATCGCCTGCTGTAGCTCCCTGCGCAGGTCCGTGATCGCCTCGGCCAACGGCACCTCAGCCATAGCCCCCCTGTTACCCCGTGTCGCGATGGACATCTCCGATATCTGGTCGACCAAGGATGGCAGGATATTATGCGGTGCGTCCTGATTACGATGGTCGAGGCCGCAATGACGAAGGTCGGCGATTCTCGGCGCCCCTCACTGAAGCTCCTATAGATCGTCAAGCGGCCTGCTGGAGCTGCGCGGCTGTGATGCCGGGGTGTGGGAGGTGTTTGTAGACCTCGCGGGCGACGAACCGTTTCAGACAGCGGATGATGTCCTTCTTCGACATGCCTTCGGCGGTGCGACGGGCCACATACTCAATGAGCTCTTTCAGCGGGGCCACTGATCGGGTGACGGGAGTGGTGCCCGCAACGCACGAGGCTCCCGTGCCGTTGGGGGAGGTGTTCGAAGTCTCAACCCACAGGCACAGGAGCAGCGTTGGTTCCGTATTCTGCAGCACTCGACCTGCCTCACACCTTGGTCGAGTGGGTCACCATGCTCATCGTCACCCGCGAGGGTGACCGCCGCTGCAAGCTCCCACCGCACCAGCGTGCCCTGGTCGGCCTGGTGTACCTGCGCCGGCACGACACCCTCGCCCAGCTCGCCGCCGGGTTCGGCATCTCCGTCGGCACCGCCCACGCTTACACGACAGCCGTCGTCGACCTGCTCGCCGACCGAGCTCCCGGCCTGGTGCGCGCCCTGCGCGAGGCGGATCCGGACTACGTCCTGCTTGACGGCACTCTGGCGGAGTGCGACCGGGTCGGCGACAGCCGGGCCGACTTCTCCCACAAGCACCGCCGACACGGGGTGAACGTGCAGGTGGTGACCGACCCCGTCGGGCGGCTGCTGTGGATCTCGCCGGCGCTGCCCGCCCGCGCGCACGATCTCACTGCGGCCCGCGCTCACCGGATCATCCGGATCTGCGAACGGCAGGGCACCCCCGTCCTCGCCGACCGCGCCTACATGGGAGCCGGCCCGTGGGTGACGACACCCCTCAGACGCCCGCCGGGCCGCGACCTCACCCCAACTCAGCAAGCCGTCAACCGGGCGCTGTCCACAGCACGGGCACCGGTCGAGCGCGGCGTCGCGCGACTGAAGTCCTGGCGGATTTTCCGTAGGTCCCGGTGCAGTCCGAATCGAATGTCGTCAATCTCTGCGGCCGTGCTCACTCTGGAGGGGCAGCGCTGAAAGAGCTCAGTGAACCAGTCCCACTGATCCTGCTTGTACGTGCGAGTGAAGACCCCCTTCACGGTCGACAGGTCGTCCAGTCGACCAAGGGCTGCGTGACGTCCCTCCGCGAGGGTGCTCAGTACGGTGCGGGCAGCCTCGCCCCGCTCCTTCTGCACGGCAGGCTTGATCGGGGCCATGCCGAAGCCCCACTTCTGCTCAATCCGTCGCGGTTCCCGCATGGCGTTCCGCGTTGTGTCCGTTCGAGGGTTGTCCGGCCGGTCGCCGCGCCGGTCGGGACGGGGCCCGCGCCGTCCAGACGCAGAGTCGTCGAGCCTCGCGCTCATGAGGCCGCCCGAACATTCAACGCGTAACACGCTCCCTCGCTGCTGCCGTACTTGGTCGGGTTCATGGGGAAGCTGATGAGCTTCGAGTCGTGGGGAGCGAGCCTGTATCTCGCCCGATTGCCGTCCTGGCCCTCCAGCGTCACGCCGTCAACCTCTGCCGAGAAAGCTTGCTCGCTGTCCCCATTGTTGACGAACTGGATCTGCGCCACGCGGGCGGGCAGCATCGGCCCACCATCCTTAGCAGCGTAGAGCCGGGTCTGTGAGCAATCGACCACTGTGACGGCGATGTTGCTGCTCTCGCCGCTACCGTGATCCGCGAGAGCCCAGTAGCCGAGTGCGGCTACCGCCAGTGCGGCAGTGGCCCCCAACGCCGCGTACCGCATGGCTGATGGGCGACGTGACGGCGGGTAGCTGGGCATGGGCGGGGCACCCGGCGGGCCGTCATGTTGCACCGCGGCCCATCCCTCGATGTAGGTGTCGATGCATTCCTGGCAGGTTGCCTGCTCGGGCTCGGCTGCCCGGGGCGCACGACGCTCTATCCGCGCGTCACACATCGCGAGAGTGTCACCACTCAGCGCAATGTGCACAATGGACTTCACGAATCCACTCCCCCGGCCCTCGACAACCTGACGCCTTCACGAACTGACCTCACTCATGTCGAGCGCGACACAATCTACATGCGATCTACATCAGCAGGGAATGCGGGGGCGGCTGATCACTGCATCCACCAACTACGCAGGCTGGTCGGAGAAAGGCCCCGTTCACGCCGTTGGCGCCACACCTGGCATGATCCCGCTGCGATGTTGAACAGACCGATCACCGGGGGCGTCGGCCTGCCCCCATACGCCGCGCTCGCCGATGCCGTGCGCCTGCTGGCCGGAACCGAGAACGTGGGCCGCACCGAGGCTGCTACTGCGGACGGCCGACTCCGGGAAGAACTCACCGCGGCCCTCGCGCGCACCGACGCCGACTTCCGGTTGAAGCTCCGCATCGCCCCGGTCCGCCAGGGCCCGGCAGGCGTCCTCGCCTACTTGCTGCACGAGGCTGAACGGCTGAGCGGCCTGGTGAGGTCCATGCCCCGGACACCCGGCCTGAGCCGCGAGCAAGAGGCGGCTTGGGTGTCCCTGACCTTTCTGCGTCATACGGCCCAGGAAGTCTCCCGCATCAGCCGCCGCAGCACGCCCACCCCGCATGCCGGCGCGCGCCTGACGATCTTCGACCAACTGCCCTACCAGTCGCTGCACGGCCTCGTGCCAGTCGCCCTGTCGATGTCCCATATGAAGACCACGAAGGCGCAGTGGGAGAGGCTACGCAGGGCGGAGGAGTCCGGGCTGCTCACAGCCGCCGAGAAAGAGATCACCGGACCAGCCGAGCACGCCTACGACATCGAGTCCTTCGTCCATCGCACGCAAGACAGACAGCGATGGGCCGCGCCGCTGTGGGCTGGGCCAGAGCACTTAGCCGTCGCGTCGGCGGAGCCGAAGGTGTTGTCCGCCTCAGCGGAGAGGGAACTCGTCGACGAGTTGGAGGCTGAGGCGGCGCGGGCGGCCGGCCTGAACGTCGCACATTTGGCCGCTCTCTGCTCCCGGTTCGCGGCGGAGGACCCGGCTGTCACGTCCGAGGAATGCAGACGCCTGCGTTTCGCAGCCACGGCATTGGAGCGACGTGCTGCGGCGACTACGCGTAGTAGGCCGGAAAGCCGTGCCGCTCATCTCGTGGACGTGTACGTGACGAGAGCCCGCGAGGAAACACGGAGCCTCACCACCAGGATTGCCGTAAACGTACTCAATGCCTGCAGCGCCGCTCGCGAGTCGCTGCACCTGCGAGAGGCAGGTCGCGCAGCCGCGCGGGAGATCCAGGCAGCGCTTCCCGGTGGCAAACCCCAGCTCATGTGCGAGGTGGACTACGTGCAGCATGTGCGGGAGCAAGTCGGCCAGGCTCTGGACGGGATCGCGCACAGCGTGCGGAGCAAGAGGATGGTGCTCCTCATCCCGCCCGTCACCGACGCAACAGCCGAAACCGCACTGCAGCGGCTCAACTTGGCCTTCGGCGATACTTGCGTGTTGCTGGGCGGGATAGACGACGCGGCGATAAGGATCCCGCCCCCGAGCCAGTTCGGCATCCGCATGCGGAGGGCCCGCAGTTGCGAATGCGGCCGACACACGACGGGACGAGACGGGGAGGAAGAACAGTGAGCGTTCCGTTCTTGCGGCGTCTGCACACGCATCTCGCTGACACCGCACAGGTGGCCTGGTTCAATCGACGTTGTCGGGGCTGCGGCGCGCAACTCGATCCCGCGTCCCAGAACGACTCCTGCAGCGAGATGTGCCAGCCCACGGCCAAGAGCGTGGTTCCCGCGTTTGTCACCAGCACGCCGGCGGCCCGCATCCATAGCTTCCGGTTCACCTCCGCCTCTCGGGCCCTGCCCGGAACACACTTCGAAGACGTCGACCCCCTCGACATCATCGAAGCGGCAGACTGGCACTGTGAGCTATGCGGCGGCGAGATACCCAAGGAGGTCGACCGCTACGACCCGCAGGCCGCGACCGTGGACCACCACATGCCGCTCGCCCTCGGCGGGCACCACGTGCGGAGCAACATGCGTGCGGCGCACCGCCGGTGCAACCTCAGCAAGAACTCCATGCATCCGGACGATTTGAACGCCGGTCAGTAAATCACTCCGCGATCGAGGTCGTCGCCGAGTCGAGCGGGCGGTTCAGCCATGTCCGATTCAAGGACGGCAACGCCACCCCTCATGGTGCGTCATCCGCGCATCGACCGCACGACATATGTCGTCACCGCGCCCTGCTCCGCGTGCTCGAGGAGTACAACGGTGCCCGCGCTGGCCGCACGCTACGGCCTGTTCACCCTCATCGTCCTCGGCGAGACGGTCGCCGCCGCAATGGTGGCGGTCAAGTCCGCTCTCAACGAGTACCACGCCCTGGGCACCCTGCTGCCCACCGCACTCGGCAGTTCTGCTCTTCCTCTTCGCCGTCTGGTGGATCTCCTACGCGTAGCGCCGCAGTAGGGCCAACCGGCAGGTGCGATGAAGCTGCATCAACGCATCAGAATGGCGCTTCCATGGTACCGCCGGACGGCACTGCACCTGGCAGCGACACACCTACGGGAAGCGGCAGGTTGGTCACCACGAACTGGTTCAGGATGTCGTCGCGATCCATGAACATGATCTGACTCCGCTTCGCCGCGTCCAACGCGTTGCCCAGCCAGTTACGTGCAGCCTTGGTGATCTCCCCGCCAGCCACGATGAACGCATGGTCGACAAGGACACGCCGGTTGGTCTCGGGGTCGAAGATCTCGTGCGCCAGCATCATCAGGGCCTGATTGTGAATCTCAGCGATGTTGGCATTGCCCGCCCTGGACTTTCCGGTAGCGTCCAGTTTCCCGCGCTTCACCTGAATGCCGAAGTACAGGAAGTGCTGGGTCGGCAGGGTGTAACGCATCCAGATGTCCTTGCCGTACTCCAGCGCCTTGTCCCGGTGCCCGGCCGCAGTGATCCGGTGAAAACCCAGCTGCCGGAACAGTGGCAGCAGTACTTCCTCAATGAGCGCATCCTCACTGCACGTGTCCAAGAACGCGGCAAGTGCTGTACGTCGCTGCATCTCGGCGACGCTCAGGGGCCGATGCGGGTTCTTGGCCAACACCGAGATAGTGTTCGTTCCGATGTGGCGAAGGTAGCAGTGCTTGTCCTCCCCGTAGAAGGCTTCGAACCCCTCACGGGCGAGCGCATTGTTCAGCAAACGCAGGGCATTGGGCCGGTCGAGCCCTTCGTTGAGGGCATCCGCAGGATTCATCAGGTGGTCGATCACCCTGCAGAAGGACTCCGACGGGTGCGCGGGCCCCTCGTGCGGCTCCGCCAACAATTGTTCCAGCACGCCCGCGACCCAGCGGTGCCGCGTCGAACCGTCATGCTCCCAGCCCATGTCGAGTTCCGCGAAGAACTCGGTGATGTACATGCTCGAGCGATACGGGAAGTAAGCAGGCTCGGCATCAGCTTGAGGATCAGCAGCGCCGAGGTTCCCGCAAATAAGGTCGCCAAGCATTTCCAGCGTTCGCTTTCTGAACTTCACGATGCCCCTCCCCAGAGCCACTCCCCTAGCCACCCCGTGCGAACTATTGTGCCCCGTGAATGCAGAACGTCTGGTACCTACGATCAAGTCCGGCGTGCGTCACAAGCTCAGCATCGGGGGTGGCCACTACTGGAAGTCCAGGAGCCCACGCCCCACGGACTGTGGGCAGTCGAGCGGTCTCACCCCGCCGAAACGGCGTACATCCGCAGACAGTCGGTGTGCCAGTGGGCCCGCTCGAACACGGCACACCGCATCAACCCACCACACGACAGAGCCCCGCCAGGCTGCCTGGCGGGGCCGCGTCGTCTCAGGGATTCCCTTATGGATGGGTGCGATATGGATGAGTGCGATCGCAAATCTAGAGCGCCCCCGAGAGCATCGCAGGAACACGGACCGCATGAGACGCCGACCGCATCGTGCACGCCAGCGCAACCGACGCCACGACGAAGCCCCACCGGAACGCTCCGGTGGGGCTTCGTCGTCTCACGGCTCAGCGCAGCAGCCCGTCGGGATGGTTCCCAACGGGGCTTCGCCGTATCACCGACGCCCCTATAACGCGGGGGTGCTTGAAACCGGTCTGACCAGGTTGAATACCTCGCGGGCTGCGTATCGCTTGAGGCATCGGATGATCTCCCGTCGGGTCTTGCCCTCCTGGGTGCGGCGTTCGTAGTACGCCTGGGTGCGGGGGTCGTGGCGCAGCCGGGTGAACACGATGCGGTGCAGGGCGGCGTTGGCCCGACGGTCGCCGCCGTGGTTGAGCCGGCGCGTGCTCCGACGGCCAGAGGAGTACTCGATGGGGCTGACTCCGCAAAGGGCAGCAAAGGACGCCTCGGTGTTCAGCCGCTCGGGATTGTCTCCCATGGTGATCAGGAGAGTGACGGCGCTGTCCGGACCGATGCCCACCTGTGTCAGCAGTTGCGGTGCGTGGTGTTCGACGAGCCGGGTCACGCGTTCGTTCAGCTCATTGATCTGTCCGGTGAGCTGTTCGATACGCTCGGCCAGCATGCGCAGCGTCATGTGGGTGGCCTGGGCCACCGCGTCCTCGTCTCCCCCACCATCGGGTGGGCCGAGGGTCGCGCAGGTGCGGAACAGCTCGGCATTGCCCAGGCTCGACAGCCGTTCCCGGAGGGCGGGGTCGGCGATGACCAGGACGGCTTTGAGCTGGTTGATCGCCTGGGCGCGGGCCTTAACCGCGGAGTCCTTGGCGAGCTTGAAGATCCGGGCGCTGTGCACCGGACCGTCGCCGGATTTGGCCCGGGCCCGGGCGCGGCCACTGAGCACGGCTCGCGCGGCGGCCTGAGCGTCGAGCGGGTCCGACTTCCCGAGCAGCCTGCGGGCCGAGCGGTCGGGCCGGTTCACTTCGAAGACCTGGATCTGCTGAGCCAGCAGGTAGCGGGACAGGCTCGCGCCGAAGGTGCCGGTGCCCTCCACACCGGCCCGGCGCACCGTACCCCGCTTGCGGGCCCAGACGAGCAACTGTCGGTAGCCGGCCGCTGTCGCGGGAAAGGGCTCCGTTCCCAGGATCTTCCCGAGTGAGGAGATCACGGCGGCGACATGCACCTCGCCGTGCGTGTCCACGCCCAGGACGACCTCGCGCCGAACCGGCGGATCCGTGCTTGAGGAGGTACTGCTCTGTCGGGTCGTCATGGTGGTTCGCCTCCCGCGTGGTGACGTGCTGAGTGGATGGCACCGGGCTGCTCGGGCGGTCTGAACTGTGATGGCGCCTGATCGTCGGCAAGGCCCCTATGGGGACACGCCCTGTGGCTCGGTGGCAGGCAGCATCCCGCAACGGCAGTCGACAGGTCCGTGACTGGACACTTCGGTCATAGATCTCACGAGTCAGACTCCCGCCCGGGACGGCACTGCACAACCGTCCCATCGATCCCGGTACAGCGGTATGACTCGATCACTGCCGGACGGCTTCGGCCGAACCGATACTCAACCTGACTGAGCGCG